>CAWDAJ010000007.1:0-364577 GCA_963800295.1 uncultured Acidimicrobiaceae bacterium | reverse complement strand
ACGCGCCGAGGGCCGGCCAGGGGGAAGGCCGACCCTCGGGTTCTTCCGACCGCGTTACCGCAGGTCAGGAGCGGTGTGGACGTCAGTCCCGGTCGGGGCGGAGCGGGTCGAGACGGCCCTCGGAGATGGCCCGGGCGATGATGCCCTGCTGGATCTGCTCGGTGCCCTCGAAGATGTCCATGATCTTGGCGTCGCGGTGCATGCGCTCGACGTCGTACTCGCGGGTGTAGCCGTAGCCGCCCAGGATCTGGATGGCCCGCTCGGTGACCCAGGTGGCGGTGCGGCCGGCCTTGAGCTTGGACATCGAGCCCTCGGCGTACTTGTAGCCACCGCCGTTGCGGGCCAGCCACGCGGCCCGCCACACCAGCAGGCGGGAGGCGTCGATCTCGGTCTTCATGTCGGCGAGCATGAAGGCGATGGCCTGGTTGGCGAAGATCGGCTGGCCGAACGCCGTGCGCTCGTGGGCGTACTCGAGGGCGATCTCGTAGGCGGCCCGGGCGATGCCGACCGCCATCGACGCGACGGCAGGACGAGTGGCCTCGAAGGTGGCCATGGCCGGCTGCTTCTCGCCGGTCTTGGCACCCTCGCGAGCCTTGGCCAGCTTGGCGTCGAGCTTCTCCTTGCCGCCGAGGAGCATGCGGCCGGGGATGCGACAGTCGGTGAGCACGACCTCGGCGGTGTGGCTCGCCTTGATGCCGTGCTTCTTGTACTTCTGGCCCTGCTCGATGCCCTCCGTGCCCTCGGGCACGATGAAGCTCGCTTGGCCGCGGGAGCCCAGCGACGGGTCGACCGTGGCGGTGACCACGTGGAGGTTGGCGATGCCACCGTTGGTGGCCCAGGCCTTGGTGCCGTTGAGGACCCACTCGTCGTTGGCCTCGTCGTACTCGGCCCGGGTGCGCAGCGAGGACACGTCGGAGCCGGCGTCGGGCTCGGACACGCAGTAGGCGGCGATCTTGACGTCGTTCTCGTCACCGAAGCACTGGGGCACCCACTCCATCACCTGCTCGGGCGTGCCGTTGCCCGAGATGCCGGCGGCGGCCAGGCCGGAGCCGAAGATCGACAGCGCGATGCCGGCGTCGCCCCAGAACAGCTCCTCGAGCGTGATCGGCATGGTGAGACCGGTGGGGTCGGCCATCGACATGTTGGCGAAGAAGTCGAAGCTGTAGAGCCCGATCTTGGCCGCCTCCTGCACGATCGGCCACGGGAACTCCTCGCGGTCGTCCCACTCCTGGCCGGCCGGGCGGACGACGTCCTTGGCGAACTGGTGCACCCAGTCCCTGATCTGGATCTGGTCTTCGTTCAACTCGAGCGAGAACTCGGCCATCGCGGGAACCTCCGGGGGGACAGACGGCTGGGCCGGCGGGCGCGCCGGCGCTCCGTTCCAAGTTACCGATGAGTAACAGCCGTGGCCAGCGGGGGTCGGTGGCGGCACCCGGCGAGTGACTTCCGTTTCTTCCGAAATGTCCCCCGCTGTGGCGGTTCGATGACGATCCGTGAAATTCGGCAGGACCCCGGCGCCCCGGCAGCGAAGGATCAGCCAATCGACGACACGCAGCAACCGGGGGAAGTGACGGGTCCCATGACGCACACCGACGAACAGCACGACCGAGTCGACGAGCGCACGCTGGCCACCAGCGCCGCCGACGGCGACGAGTTCGCCTTCGGGGAACTGAGCCGCCGCCACGCCGGCGAGGCGTGGAACCTGGCCCACGCCATCTGCCTCGACGCCGACGCGGCGACCGCGGCATCGGCAGATGCCTTCGGACAGACCTTCACCGCGCTGCGCGCCGGCCGCCTCGACCTCACCGGCGAGCGATCGTTCCGCGAGGCGCTGCTGACCCACACCCATGGCGCCGCCACCGACCGGGTGCCCGCCCATGCGGAAGACGTCGACCTGCCCGTCATCGACGGCGCCGACCCCCACCTGGTCGCGGCGTTCGCCGACCTGCCCGCGCGCTGGCGAGGCGCTCTGTGGACGCGAGCCGTGCTCGAAGCCGACGACGCCACCGTCGCCGCAGTCACCGGTCTGGACGCCGACGCAGTCGCCCCGCTCCTCAGCCGGGCCCGCAACGGCCTGGTCGAGCGCTACCTGCGCACCCCCGCCGTCGGTCAGCCGACCCGCACCTGTCGTCGCGCCGTCGCCCGCCTGGGTCGCCACGTCGCCGGCGCGTTGCCGGCCGGCGACGCCGAGAAGCTCGAGCGCCACCTGGGCTCGTGCGAGTCGTGCACGGCGCTCTACGCCCGGCTGGCCACACTCGACGCCGCCCTCCCGGCGCTGGCCATGGCCGTCCCCGACGAAGCCCGGGACCGGGCACGGGCCGCGTGGACCGCTGCGCTGGCCACCGGCTCCCGCTCGGGCATGTCCGAGCGGGCCGAGAAGGTCCTGGCCGGCGTGAGCGCCTTCGCCGCCGCCGTCGGCGTGCTCGGCGCCGCCCTGTTCGCCGTCTCCGACCACGGTGGCGACGACCCCGTCGCTTCCGCCCCCCTGGCCCCTCTGGTCGACGACGTACCCGCGCCGCATCCGTTCGATCTCTCCGGCGGCATGGCGCTGCCGGTCGCATCCCACCGCAACATCGGCGCCGGCATCAGCTCGGGCGCCGTGCAGGCGGCCACGGCGACCGCTCCCACGCCGGCACCCGCCCCGGCACCGTCGTCGCCGACGCCGTCGTCGCCCGCCCCGGTCGCGGCCACGAGCCCCACCGATTCGTCGACGCCCGCTGTGCCCGACACCCCGGTCGACGTGGTCACCGATCCGCTCCAGCAGGTCACCGATCAGCTGCCCGTACCGGTGCCCTCCGATCCGGTGCCCGACGCCGACGTCTCGCTCCAGATCGCCGACCAACCGATCGCCGTCGACGTCGACAGCGACCCGGGCCTCACCGCCGGACCGGTCTCGGTCGGCTCCGAGCCCCAGCCGAGCGACGACACCGTCTCCACCGGCGGTTCGCTGGAGCCGCTGGCGCCGGTCACCGACGCCGTCAACAGCGCCGCCGACAGCCTGGGGCTCTGACCGCTCGGGCCGCCGCCACGACGGCGGCCCGCATGCACCTCAGCCCCGACGGACCACGGTCCCCTCGGCCGTGTCCTCGACCACCCAGCCGGCGGCCACCAGCTCGTCGCGGATGCGATCGGCGGTGGCCCAGTCCTTGGCAGCCCGGGCCTCGTCGCGCGCCGTGGCCCGCTGGTGCACGTCGTGAGGCACCTCGCCCGCCTCGCCGCCGAGCTGCAGACCGAGCACGCCGGCGATCTCCAGCGCGGCGGCCGCCGCACCGAGGTCGCCGTCGGTGTTGGCCCGCTTGACGGCGTCGAACATGGTCGCCACGGCGACCGGCGTGTTGAGGTCGTCGTCCATGGCCTGACGGAACCGGTCGACGGAGGCGGCGTCGGGTTCGACGTCGGCCACCTTGCCGGCGAAGTTGCGGGCGAAGTTGTCGAGCCGTCCGATGGCGGCCTCGACGTCGCGCATCGAGTCGTCAGCGATGTCGATGGGCGACCGGTAGTGGGCGCGCAGGATCAGCAGGCGGAAGGCGCGGGGGTCGTAGGCGTCGAGCAGGTCGAGCAGGTTGTGGACGTTGCCGAGCGACTTCGACATCTTCTCGCCGGCGATCTCGACCATCCCGTGGTGGAACCACAGATGGGCGAACTCCTTGTGCTCGGCCACAGCCTGGGCACGCTCGTTCTCGTGGTGCGGGAACTGCAGGTCGGCGCCGCCGGCGTGGATGTCGAACCCCTCGCCCAGCAGGTCGAGGCTCATGACCACGCACTCGGTGTGCCAGCCCGGCCGGCCGTCACCGAAGGGAGCAGGCCAGCTGGGCTCGCCCGGCTTGGCCAGCTTCCAGAGCGCGAAGTCGAGCGGTGAGCGCTTCTCGGCGTTGGCCTCGACCCGGGCGCCGGACCGCAGGTCGTCGAGCTCACCGTGGGCGAGCAGGCCGTAGCCCGGCACCTTGGACACGTCGAGGTACACGCCGTCGGAGGTGGTGTAGGCGACGTCGGCGTCGACCAGGCGGCCGATGAGCGCCACCATCTCGTCGACGTAGGCGGTGGCGTGCGGGCTCTGGTCGGGCCGCAGGATGTCGAGGCGGTCCATCGCCTGGAACCACACCGCCTCGCACCGGCTGGTGATGTCCTGCCACGGGCGGTCCTCGCGGTTGGCGCGCTCGATGATCTTGTCGTCGATGTCGGTGATGTTCGACACGAACGTGACGTCGTAGCCCGACCAGTCGAGGTACCGCCGGAGCACGTCGTAGGTCACCTGGTTGCGGCCGTGCCCGAGGTGCGGCGGGCCGTACACCGTGGGACCGCACGCGTACACCGAGGCCTTCCCGGGCTGGGATGGCTCGAACGGGACGACGTGGCCCCGGGCGGTGTCGAACAGGTGCAGCACGGCGGCGAGCGTACCGAGCCGCCGGAGCAGCACCGAAGGGGGTTGCCGGCGGGCCGGCGCAACGCGATTCAGCGTCCTGCGGGCACCCCGGTACCTTTTGGTTGGTGAGCAGCATCCCCGACAAGCCGACGATCGACGGGTTGGAGTCGAAGTGGCGCGCCACCTGGGACGACCAGGGCACCTACCGCTTCGACCGGACGAAGTCGCGCGAGGACGTGTACTCGATCGACACACCTCCGCCCACGGTGTCGGGTTCGCTGCACATCGGGCACGTCATGTCCTACACCCACACCGACACCGTCGCCCGCTACCAGCGCATGCGCGGGCACGAGGTCTTCTACCCGATGGGTTGGGACGACAACGGGCTCAACGTCGAGCGCCGGGTCCAGCTGCTCACCGGGACCCTGTGCGATCCGTCGCTGCCCTACGACCCCGACTTCGAGCCGCCCGAGAAGAAGCCGAAGGACCCGATCCACATCTCGCGGCCCAACTTCGTCGAGCTGTGCGAGAAGGTCGTCAAGCAGATGGAGGACGAGTACCACGAGCTGTGGGCCACCGTCGGCCTGTCCGTGGACTGGACGCAGAGCTACACCACCATCGGTCCGGTCGCGACCCGCATCTCGCAGAAGGGCTTCCTGCGCCTGCTGGACAAGGGCGTCGTCTACCGGTCGGGCGCACCCACGCTGTGGGACGTCGACATGAAGACCGCGGTCGCCCAGGCCGAGCTGGAGGACCGCGAGATCGCGGGCGCCTACCACAAGCTGGTGTTCACGGGTCCGGACGGCGACGACCTGCTGATCGACACGACGCGGCCCGAGCTGCTGCCCGCGTGCGTCGCCCTGGTCGCCCACCCCGACGACGAGCGCTACCAGCCGCTGTTCGGCAAGACGGCCGTCACGCCGCTGTTCGGTGTCGAGGTCCCGATCGTGGCCCACGAGCTGGCCCAGCCCGACAAGGGCACCGGCATCGCCATGATCTGCACGTTCGGCGACACCACCGACGTCATCTGGTGGCGCGAGCTGGGCCTCGAGATCCGTCCGGTCATCCGCCACGACGGCCGGCTCGAGCGCGACCTCACCTGGACCTCCGACCCCGACAGCCGGTGGCGCTCGACCGACCCCGACGAGGCCAACGCCAACTACGCCGAGCTGGGCGGCAAGACCGTCTTCACCGCCCAGAAGAACATCGTCGAGCTGCTGATGGCCAAGGGGAAGATGGAGGGCGAGCCCCGTCCCATCACCCACCCGGTGAAGTTCTGGGAGAACGGCAAGAAGCCGCTGGAGATCGTCAGCTCCAACCAGTGGTTCATCCACTATCCCCCGGCCGACGAGATCATCGACCGGGCCAAGGGCCTCGAGTTCCACCCCGAGTACATGCGGGTGCGGTTCGAGGACTGGGCCAACGGCCTCCAGGGCGACTGGAACATCACCCGCCAGCGGTTCTTCGGCGTCCCCTTCCCGGCCTGGTACCCCATCGACGAGCACGGCGACGTCGACGAGCTGTCCCCCATCGTCGCCGGCGAGGACATGCTCCCGGTCGACCCCACCACGATGTGCCCACCGGGATACGAGGAGTCGCAGCGCAACCAGCCGGGGGGCTTCGCCGCCGACCCCGACGTCATGGACACGTGGAACACGTCGTCGATGTCGCCGCTGATCGCGTCCAAGTGGGAGGAGGACCCCGACCTGTTCGAGCGGGTCTATCCCATGGACCTGCGGCCCCAGGCCCACGACATCATCCGCACCTGGCTGTTCTCCACCGTCGTCAAGGCGCACGAGCTCTTCGGCGAGCTGCCGTTCCGCCACGCCGCCATCTCCGGGTTCGTCGTCGACCCCGATCGCAAGAAGCTGTCCAAGTCCAAGGACAACGCCGAGGAAGGCCCGTTCGCCCTGCTCGAGCGCTTCGGCGCCGACGCCGTGCGCTACTGGGCCTGCGGCGGCGGCCCGGGACGCGACGTCGCCAACGACCAGGGCCAGATGAAGATCGGCCGGCGCCTGGCCATCAAGCTGCTGAACGCGTCGAAGTTCGCGCTGGGCAGCCTCCCCGCCCCGTCCGACGGCGCCACCGTCACCGAGCCACTCGACCAGGCGATGCTGCTGTCGCTCGCCGACCTGGTCGACGAGGCCACGCGCGTCTTCGACGAGTACGACTACGCACGGGCGCTGGAGCGCACCGAGACGTTCTTCTGGAACTTCACCGACGACTACCTCGAGCTGGTCAAGGGTCGGGCCTATGACTCCGGCGATGGCGCCGAGGGCCGCGCCGCCGACTCGGCCCGCGTCGCCCTGCGCCTGGCCTTGGAGACGCTGCTGAAGCTGTTCGCCCCCTTCCTCGTCTACACCACCGAGGAGGTCTGGTCGTGGTGGCAGGAGGGCTCGATCCACCGCTCGCCTTGGCCGTCGAGCGACGCGCTGCGCGATGCCGCCGGCGGCCCCGACGAGCAGGCGGCCCGGTCGCTGACCGTCGCCTCCGAGGTCCTCTCCGCGCTGCGCAAGGTGAAGTCCGACGCCAAGGTCTCCATGCGCACCGCCATCACCAGCGCCACCGTCACCGACACGGCCGAGCGGCTGGCCGCCCTCGAGCGCGTCCGGGCCGACGTCGTCGATGCCGGCAGTGTGGCCGAGCTGCAGACGGTCGAAGGCCCCGAGCTGTCGGTCGAGGCCGTGCTGTCCGAGGCCTAGCGAGGTCCACCGGGGAACCCACTGGGAACTGTCGTCAGTAGGTCACACCTGTCGTGACGTACGAACGAGAGTTCCGATCGCGCCGAGGACCAGTACTCCCGCCGCGACCGCAGCCAGCAACGTCAGCGGCACCGACGGGCCGACCGACAGGTTCGCGACCCAGAGCACGAGCGGTGCCGGCGCCAGCGCGGCGGCGAGCCGCCCGGGCGACGGCCACGCCACCCGCGTGCGCACCCGGTTGACGCGATCGGCGGCCGCGGCCAGCTCCAGCGATCCGACGACGCCGGCGGCCAGCGCCAGCACCATGGCATCGTGACCGGCGGCGACCACGCCGGCGGCCAGCGCCACGGTGGCGACGGCCTGCACCAGCCCGGCCCGGCGGCCGGACAGACCCGCGACCGTGGACGCGACTCCACCTGCGGCCACGAGCCACCACCATCTGCCGGCCGCCCCGCCGCCGGCGACGAAGGCGGCGCTGCCGACAGCGGCGCCGGCGGCCCGTGCGGCGGTCGGGCTCATGCCCGACTCCCGAGGGCGCGGTGGGGCAGGGACGACAGCGCCCGGATCGCCGGCGTGACGTCGTCGCCGACCACGACCGTGCGAACCCCCGCCCGAGACAGCTCGGCGCGGCGCACGTCGGCGTCGAGCCGCCACAGGCGGCGTGCCGCCCGCTCGACCTCGTCGGTCGTGGGCGGCAACAGGTCGGCGGTCTCCACGCCCACCACGGCGGTGGGTCGTCCGAGACGACGGTGGTGGGCCACCGCGGCGACGAACGCGTCGGACTGCAGCGGGCTCACGCCGACGACGAAGGCGTCGGCCGGCACCGGGTGGACCGGCCCGTGGCCCGACGGCCGTGACGACGGGGCGCCCGCCCGCAGGAGCGCGTCGAGCACCTGCCAGCGAGATCGCCGGCCGGCGACCGGGGGCAGCCAGTCGGGGGTGGGGCCGGCGGTGAGCAGACCGACGCGGTCGCCGCAGGCCAGGTGGTGGCGAGCGACCGACCACACGACCCGCGCCGCCCGGTCGAGCGCACCCTGCGGTGCGCCGGCGTCGAGGAAGGCGTCGAGCAGGAGCACGACGGTGCCCGAGCGTTCCGGGTGGTGGACGACGATCCACGGTTCCTCGCTGCGTGCCGACGCCGCCCACGACAGGTCGCGCAACCGGTCACCCGGGGCGTAGGGACGCAGGTCGGCGAAGTCGGTGCCCGGACCGCGGGTGGGGGCGCGGTGGGCGCCGGCGGCCGCGCGCGGCCGGGAGGGATGGACGAGCGCGTCGAGCCGGCTGGACCCGGGCAGCACCCGCACCGATCCGGGCAGGTCGACGACCAGGTCGTGGACCACCAGCCCGCCGGGCCGGCGGGCCCGGATGGCCAGCCGGCCGAGCTCGTGGCGACCCCACTGCTCGGCCACCACCGGGATGCGGAGCTGGTGGCCGCCGACGGCGGTCACGGTCACGCCGGCCGGGCCCGTCGGCCGATGGCCGCGCAGCCCCGAGTGGATCACGTCGAGTTCGGCGGCACCCGACCAGGCGAGGTCGACGACCAGCTCCCAGGTGTCACCCTCGGGCAGCCGCACCGGTGGATCGATGACCGTGGCCCACACGCCGGGCACCCGACCGGCCGCGGTCGACCAGGCCAGGAGCACGACCGCCGGCACGGCCAAGGCCACGAACGCCGCCGAGCCGGTGACCAGCGCCACCACCGTGCCGACCGAGGCCAGCAGCGTGTAGGGGCCCAGGCGCCGGTCGGCGGTGACCACCGACGAGGCGACGGCCGCTCGGGCGTCGTCGTCCGGTGCGCCGCGCCGATCGGTCACGACCAGCTGGGCGCCGGCACGCGGTCGATGACCCGCCGCACGAGGTCGTCGGGCAGCGTCCCCCGGACCCAGGCGTCGTCGTCGAGCGTGATGCGGTGGCCCAGCACGGGCACGGCCAGCGTGCGCAGGTCGTCGGGGCCGACGTAGTCGCGTCCGCGAACCAGGGCCCAGGCGCGGGCCAGCGTCACCAACGCCAGCGAACCGCGCGGGCTGGCGCCCACCGCGATGTCGGGTTCGTCGCGGGTGGCTCGCACCAACGCCAGGGCGTACTCGACCAGAGGCGGGTCGACGTGCACGTCCTCGACGGCGGCCTGCATCGACACGAACGTCTGTCGCGACACCACCGGGTCGAGGGTGACGTCGATCGTCCGCCGGTCGAGCCGCTCGTGGAGGATGGTGAGCTCGTCGTCGGCCGACGGGTACCCGAGCGCCACCCGTACCAGGAAGCGGTCGAGCTGGGCCTCGGGCAGCGGGTAGGTGCCCTCGGCCTCGATCGGGTTCTGGGTGGCCACGACGGCGAACGGTCGGCCGAGGGTGCGGGCTTCGCCGTCGACGGTGACCTGGCGCTCCTGCATGGCTTCGAGGAGGGCCGCCTGGGTCTTGGCCGGCGCCCGGTTGACCTCGTCGGCCAGGAGCAGGTCGGTGAACACGGGGCCGGGCCGGAACACGGGGGTGCGGGTGGCCACGTCGAGGACCAGCGACCCGGTGATGTCGGACGGAAGCAGGTCGGGGGTGAACTGGACCCGGGAGAAGCCCAGCCCGCACGCCGTGGCCAGCGACCGGGCGAGCAGCGTCTTGGCCACACCCGGCACGTCCTCGAGCAGCACGTGGCCGCCGGCGAGCACGGCTGCGAGCACGAGGTCGACGACGTCGCGCTTGCCCACCACGGCACGCTCGACCTCGTCGACGACCGCGATGGCCAGATCGGGGGCGGCGACGGTGGGGGTGGGTGGGTCCGTCGGCGACGGTGGTCATGGGTGGCTCCCGGGGATGGTGGCGAGCTGGTCGAGCTCGTCGAGCGTGCGGTGGACGACAGGGGCCACGGCCGCCGGCTGCGAACGGCCCCCGCGGGGCGGCGTCGTGGTGAGCAGCTGCCAGGTCTCGGGCCGGAGCAGCGCCTGTCCCTGGTGGCGGGTGTGCGGCGAGTCGATGTCGATCCCCCGTCGCTGCAGGCGCAGCACCGCGGCGACCACCAACCGCTCCCAGACCACGCCGGGGACCGGCCCGCGGGTGAGGGCGGCCACGTCGCGGCGGGCGTCGCGCAATCCTGGTGGGTCGAGGGGCACGGCACCGCCGGCGTCGACGACGTCGAGCTCGGTGATCGGGATGTCGCGCTCGGCCAGCGGTGCCACCACCACCAGCGCCACCACGGCGAGGACCACCACGACCGTGGCGGCGGCGAGCGCGGCGAGGGAAGCCGCGTGCTGAGGCACGAGCACGGCGGCGACGCCACCCGCAGGCGGCCGCGGCGGCCACCAGCGCCGGCACCCGGCTCTGCGCCGCCCGATGCCGGAACGGGCGGGTCATCGATGCCGTCTCCAGCCGTCCGGCGACGGTTTCGACGTCGGCGGCCGACAGCCGCAGGTCGGCGACGGCGTCGGCCAGCGCACCGATGGCCGCCTCTCGGTGGCGGTCGGTCAGCGGTCGGGGGGTGAAGCGGGCCTGCACGAACAGCTCGGCCAGGCGGTGGACCGGGGCTGGCCGCACGCCCAACGGCCCGAGCACACGCCACAGGTGCTCGTGAGGTGTCTCCTCGTCGCGCCGGGCGAACCCGACCTGGGCCAGGGCGGCGAGCAGACGGGCGTAGGCGCCGATGATCGCCGTCCGGGGATCGGGGTCGGCCAGCATCGAGCGGAGCACGTCGGCGAGCCCCTCCTCGACCCGCCCGGCGTCGCCCGGCGGGGCCGGTGCCGGCGGCGGCTCGGGCGTGACCGCCGGCGTGCGGACGCGATCGGCGAGGCGGACCACCGGTGGCGCGAAGGCCAGCAGGGCGAAGGCGGCCAGGAGCGCGGCCAGCACGGCGTCGGCACCGTCGGACAGCGGGTCGGGCGGCTCGGTGGGGATCGGGTCGGGCACCTCGAGCAGCACGCCGTCGCCGACGACCACCCGACGGCCGCCTGGGCCCTCGAGCGTCACGCCACCGAGCGCCGTGTCGCCGCCGAGCGGACCACCGTCGCTGCGACCGACCACGCCGTCGACCACCACGAGCGCCGGGTGCTGGCCCGTGCCGGGAGCGGCCGGCGGGGGCGCGCCCCCCGGGTTGGTCGCCCGCCCGAGGACCGACGCACCGCCTCCGGGCAGCTGCAGGATGATCTGGTCGCCGTCGAGGGCCACGGCGGCACCGTCGGGGAGCACCAACGTTCCGGCGTCGGCTGCTGGAGCCGACTCGGGCCCGACCCGTTCGAGCACGACCGTGTCGGTCCCGTCGTCCGCCCGGCCGGCTGGTCGGTCGGCGCCGGGTCTCGGCGATGCGTCGGACAGTGTCACCGGCGACATCGGCAGCGTGGCCAGGGCCGTGAGCGCTCCGGCGACGGTGACCAGCGTCAGCGTGCGAGCCGCCATGGTGGGTCCGTCGATCCGTAGCAGCACGCCGACCCCGGTCAGGGCGACCAGCGCAGCGGCGACCCGGACGAGCGTGACCGACGGCCCGGCCGGGACGAGCAGACCATGCCCACCGAGACCGAGCGCGACGAGCGCGGCCGCAACCGCGACGACCACGGCCGGTCGCCCACCGGCGCCGGGGGCGCGCCACGAGCTGTCGGCGCTGGACATACCGCCCAGAACGGTACCGACGGGACCGGCCGCCGGCGGGGATGCCCACGCCGGGAATGTCGTCAGTTGGTCAGCAGGGGTCTGACCAACTGACGCAATTCGCGGGTGGGGTCAGGAGGCGAAGTGGGCGGCGACGTTGGCCACGCTCTTGTCGACGTTGTCCTGGTGCCGGGCCGGGAAGCCGAAGAGGCGCATGACCGGCTTGAGCGGTGACGTCGACAGGTCGAACGTCTCGGTCACGGTGCTGCCGCCGCCCTCGGCCGCTTCGACCTCCCAGCGCCAGCGGTGCTTGCCCGGGTGGCACCACGCCAGCTTCCGGCCCGGCTCGAACTCCACCACGGTGTTGGTGATGCGGTAGGGCAGGCCGAACATCTTCATGTTCATCCCGAACTGGTCGCCTTCGCCGGTGAGCACCTCGGCGCCGTGGCGGTCACCCTGCACCGAGCCGTCGCCGCTGATCTCGGGATGGTTCGCCGGACGCGCGATGAAGGCGAAGACCTCCTCGGGCGGCGCGTCGACGTGGGCGGATGCGGAGACGGTGTCGTTGTCGGACATGGGCAGAGTGTCTCACCCGCACGCCGCTCGCCGCCCGGTCCCGCTACCGTCGGCCGCCCCACCCGACCCCTCGGATCAGCAGATGACGCCTGACGCCCACGCCACCGTCGACCTCGACGGCCCCTACGACGTGGCCGGGTCGATCCCCTCGTTGGGCACGGTCACCGAACCGACCTGGCGCCACCGGGCCGGCACGGTCAGCGTCGCCGGCCGCACCCCCGACGGGCCGGTCTCGGCGCGGGTGCGCGTCGACGGCGCTCGCCTGGTGGTCGACGCCTGGGGAGCCGGTGCGCACTGGATGGCTGGTCGGGCGCTTGCGCTCGCCGCCCCACACGACGACCCCCGCCGCCTCCGCTTCGACCATCCACGACTCGACGAGACCAACCGCCGGCACCCCGGCGTGCGCCACGGTGCCACCGGCCTGGTGGTCGACGGGCTGCTCGGGCGGGTGCTGGGGCAGCGCGTCCTGGCCACCGAAGCGGCCCGGGCGTGGGTGCGGTTGTGCCGCGAGCTCGGTGGTCCCGCCCCCGGTCCCGTCGATCTGCTCCTGCCTCCCGATCCCGAACGGCTGGTCGACGCGCCGACGTGGTGGTTCCACGAACGGGGCGTGGAGCGCGGCCGGGCCCGGACGCTGGTGGCGATCGCCCGCCACGCCAACCGCCTGGCCGAGGTCGTCGACCTCCCCCTTCCGGAGGCCTACGGCCGGATGCGCGCCATCCCCGGGCTCGGTCCCTGGACGGTGAACGGTGTGGCCCGCACCGCGCTCGGCGATCCCGACGCCATCGTCGTCGGCGACTACTGGATCCCCCACCGCGTGTGCTCGTTCTTCACCGGACGTCCGCGCGGCAGCGACGAGGAGATGCTGACGCTCGTCGAGCGCTGGACAGGCCAGCGAGGACGCGTCGAGCGCCTGGTCACGCTGTCGGGGCACCGGGTGCGGCGCTTCGGTCCCGGCCGGCCGACGCCACGCATCGCCCGCTTCTGAGTAGCTGTCGGTGGCCGGCCGTAGTGTCGGCTCCGTGACCGCTCCCGGACCACCCGCCCTCGGTCGCGGGCTCGTCGTCTCCGACGGCGGCCCGGTGCTGGCCCCATGGGCCGATGCACCCGTGGTGGTCATCGACGACGAGGTGGTCCGTTCCCCCGGCACCGTCGTCGAGCAGCTCCACGCCGCCTGGGCCGAACGCCGGCCGGTGGTGGTCGACCTGCGCGTCGACCCGGTCACGTTCCGACGACCGGTCGAGCACCACGACCTGCCCTGGGAGCTGTCGCCGTCGTTCGAGCTGTGGCACGACCGCCTGCACTTCCTTGTGTGGAACAACAACTACGACGCCCGCACGGGCACGCCCATCTGGTGGTGGGGGCGCAAGGCGGCGCGGATCGGCGGCCAGGCCGCCGACGAGCTGCCCGATGACATGCCGGTCGCCGGCGACCTGCTGCTCCCCGACGGGCAACCGGCGTGGGTCGACGGTGGGCCACCCGACGACGTCGACCCCGGCCTGATCGGTCCGGCGGTGCTCATCCGCTCCGACAGCATCGAGGCCGGACACCTCACGCCCATGCCGACGTGGGTCCCGCCGGCGGCCGAGCTGGCTGCCGACCAGCTGGCCGCGGTCTCCCACCGGGGCGGGCCGGCCCGCATCATCGCGCCGGCCGGGTCGGGCAAGACGCGGGTCCTGACCGAGCGACTGCGCCACCTGCTGGCCGACCGCGGCCACGAGGTCGACGGCGTGCTGGCCGTGGCCTACAACCGCAAGGCCCAGGAGGAGATGGCGACCCGGACCCAGGGGCTCGGCGCCCGGATCCAGACCCTCAACGCGCTGGGCTACGAGCTCATCGGACGGCACGTCGGCCGACGACCCCAGCTCATCGACGAGCGCGAGGTACGCCGCCGGCTCGAGCCGCACCTGCCCAAGCTGCAACGCCGCCTCAACACCGACCCCATGGCGCCCTACCTCGAGGGGTTGTCGATCATCCGCCTTGGCTTGCGCGATCCAGACGAGGTCGAGGCCGAGCTCGACGGCGCCGACGGGCTCGCCGCCGCCGTCGGCCCCTATCGCGAGGGCCTGCGCCGCGACGGCGTGCTCGACTTCGACGAGCAGATCGTCCACGCCATCGAGCTGCTGCTGGCCGACGGCCGCTTCCGCCGGGCCCAGCAGTCCCGCCACCGTCACCTGCTGGTCGACGAGTTCCAGGACCTGACGCCGGCCCACGTGCTGCTCATCCGCCTGCTGGCCGCACCGACGTTCGACGTGTTCGGGGTGGGGGACGATGATCAATGCATCTACGGTCACGGGGGCGCGTCGCCTCAGTTCCTGCTGCGCTTCGCCGACCTGTTCCCCGGCGCCCACGAGCACGCCCTCGAGGTCAACTACCGCTGCCCGCCCGCGGTGGTCGACGCCGCCCGCCACCTGCTCGCCTACAACGACGAGCGGGTCGACAAGACCATCACCGCCGCCCGCCCGGACGACGGTCCCGACACGCTCCGCGTCGTCGAGCACCCGCCCCAGGAGGGCGCCCGGCGCGTGGTCGAGGCGGTGCAGGCGGCGATCGAGGCCGCGGGCGACGCCGGGCAGGTGGCCGTGCTCACCCGCACCAACTCGCTGCTGCTGGCGCCGCACGTGGCGCTGCACGGCGCCGGCGTCCCCATCGCCTCGGTGCTGCGCCGCGACGTCCTCGACCGGGTGGGCCTGCGCGCGGCGTTGGCCTGGCTGCGGGTGGGCACCGACCCGGGCAACGTGTCCGGCGCCGACCTGCAGGAGATCCGCCGACGCCCCAGCCGAGGGTTCCCGAGCTGGATCGACAAGTGGCTGAAGCGGTGCCGCTCCTCCCACGAGGTCGCCAAGGCGGCCGAGCGCATCGACGACGAGCGGGTGGCCTCCAAGCTGGCCGACCTCGCCGCCGACATCGACCAGCTCCACGCAGTGGCCGGTTCGGGGACGACGCGCCAGGTCCTCCAGGCCATCCGCGACGACGTCGGCTTGGGCGGCGCCATGGAGCTGCTCGACGGCCGTCCGGGGGCCGAGGGCTCGTCCCACCTCGACGACCTCGACGCCCTCTTGCAGGTGGCTGACCTCCAGCCCGACCCCGACCTCTTCGAGGCCTGGCTTCGCCGCGCGCTGGACGGGCCACGGGCGGGCGACGACCCCACCGCCGGGGCCGTCGCCGGCGTCACGCTGTCCACCGTGCACCGGGTCAAGGGCCGCGAGTGGCCCCACGTCGTCGTGTTCGGCGCCGACGCCGGGATCTTCCCCCACCGGCTGGCCGAAGACGTCGAGGAGGAACGACGGGTCTTCCACGTCGCCATCACGCGCGGGATCGAGCAGGTCACCGTCCTGGCCGACGACGACCGGCCCAGCCCGTTCCTCGGCGAGCTCGACGGGTCGGCACCGCGGCGACCGAAAGGCGCCGGCCGGAGGCCGACGGCCGGGGCGGCGCCCGCCGGCGGCCGGGCAGGCCGCCAGAACGTGCTCGCCGGCACCGCTGGAGGCGGTCGGTCCTCGCCGGCGTCCGAGCTCGAGGGCGAGGACCTCGTGCTGTTCGAGCAGCTCCGCCAGTGGCGGTCCGAGGTCGCCCGGCGCCAGGGTGGTCCGGCGTTCACGATCTTCAACGACGCCACGCTGAGCGAGATCGCCCGCCGCCGACCCGCCGACCTGCGGGCACTACGTGCGATCAAGGGCGTCGGCCCGTCCAAGCTCGACTCCTACGGCGACGACGTCGTCGAGATCGTCCTCCGCTTCGCCTGAGGTCTCGCTGACGTCGTCCCGTCTGGGCCGGCCGAGCTACGGGAATGAAGGGTCCATGATCTGGTTCCTGCTGGTGCTGTTCGTCTTCGGGCTCCTGTTCGGCGCCCTGGCCAGGCTCCTGGTGCCGGGGCCCGATCCCATGGGCATCCTCGCCACCTGGGCCCTGGGCATCGCCGGTTCACTCGTCGGCGGGTTCCTGGGATATGCGCTGTTCGGTGCCGACATCGAGGACGGCGCCGTGCAGTTCGGCGGCATCGTCGGTTCGATCGTCGGCTCGGTGCTGGTGCTGCTGCTCGTACGCAGCTTCCGGCGACCGCACCGCGTCTGACCCCACGGTCCGCCCCACCCGATGCCCGTCTCCGCGTGCGACGTCGTCGGGCACGCCTCCATACTGCGGGCATGGTCGAGCCGCAGATCTCCGACGTCGATCTCCGCTGCGCCCCGTGGACCCAGGCGCAGGGCATCGACCCCATCGGTTCGGCCGTGCAGCTCGACCGCCTCCTGGCCGTCGAGGTCCCCAACCCGTGGCCGGCCAAGATCGACCAGCTGCCGTGGCTGCGCGACCTGCCCGACGTGCCCGGCACGCGTGTGCAGGCCATCGTGCCGGAGACGGCCCGGTCCGACGGCGCCGTCCTGGTGACCGGGTGGGAGCGCCACGGCGCCCAGCTCGCCGGCACCGACTGGCTGGTACCGGCCCGTGAGGTCCCCGACGCGCTGGCACGGCTCGTGGCAGGCGATGCACCGGACGGCGTCGAGGCCGAGCCGGCACCGGCCGAGGTGCTGATCTGCGGTCACGGCACCCGCGATCGCTGCTGCGGGAACGCCGGGACGCGCCTCGCCGTCGAGGTCCGGGCCGCCCTGCCCGAGTGGCGCGTCCGGCGCACCAGCCACCTGGGCGGTCACCGCTTCGCGCCGACGGCGATCACGCTGCCCGACGGCCGGATGTGGGCCCACCTGGACACGGACACCCTCGTCGGCATCGCCCGGCGCTCGCTCGACCCCGTCGTCGGGCGGGCGCACTACCGAGGCAACACCGCCCTCGATCCATGGGCCCAGGTCGTCGAGGGGGCCGTGCTCGCCGAGCTCGGCTGGGAGATCGCCGCGGCGACGGCGCTCGAGGCGGCCACCGACGAGGGGCTCGGCCACGCGGGCGTGGCCCTGCGCTGGGACGGGCCGTCGGGGGGCGGTGAGCGATCGGGCGCCGTGTCGGTGGCTCGCCGCTACCCGGTGCTGCAGTGTGGGTTCCCGCCGCAGGACGCCAGCAAGGACGCGATCGAGTACGAGCTGGTGGGCTGACCGGCGGTGCCGTCAGCGCGGGCCGGCGTCGCTTCCGTCGCCGGACTGACGCTCGCCACGCTTCCAGAAGCGCCCGGTCGCCGAGCCGGCAACACCGAGGGCGGCCCGCCCGGCCTTGCCGGCGGTGTCCTTGGCGACGGCGCCGGCGGCCTCGGCAGCGCGCTTCGTGCGGTCGAGAGCGCTCGCCGCCCACGCGTACTCGGTGCCGAGCACGGCGAACCCGGCCACGACGACGAGGATCCCCGGACCGGGCAGCACCAACATGGCGAGGCCGGCCAGCACGAGGGCGCCCCCCACCAGGGAGACGGCGACGCGCTTGGACGAGCGCAGCATGAAGCGGAAGACGGCGACGGGACGGGACACGTGGTCGTCGGAGGGCACCGACGACAAGCGTACGGCAGGCGCAACCCGCGTGTGCCGTCGCTACCGTCGACGCCATGGACGTGAGCGAACTGCTGCTGGAGCTCTTCGGTCGGGTACCGCCGCTCGCCGCCGATGCCGTCGAAGGGCTCACCGATGACCAACTCGTGGAGGCGCCCCGCCCCGGTGCCAACACCGTCGCCTGGCTGGTCTGGCACCTCGCCCGGGTGCAGGACGCCCAGATCGCCGACGTCGCCGGCACCGAGCAGGTGTGGGTGCACGGCGAGTGGGCTGCTCGCTTCGGCCGCGAACCCGACCCGCGTGACCACGGCTACGGCCACACGCCCGAACAGGTGGCGGGCCTGCGGCCGCAGGACCGGTCGGTGCTCACCGAGTACCTCGACGCCGTGCACCAGGTCTCGGTCGGCTACCTGCGGGAGCTGACCGCGGACGACCTCGACCGCGTCGTCGACCGCAACTGGGACCCGCCGGTCACGCTCGGGGTCCGGCTGGTGAGCATCGTCGACGACTGCCTCCAGCACGCCGGCCAGGCCGCCTACGTCCGAGGCCTGCTCCTCGACTGATCGGCCGATTACGGGGTGCGGATCGACGCATCCCGCACAGACGCTGCACCCCGGAACGTCGCTGGCGGCCCAGAACGTCGCTGATTGCGGCAGCACGCATCGTGATGGGCCGAGACGGCCGAGAGACGTCGAGGTACTGCTGTCCACGAGGCGAGAGCAGGCGTACCTTCGAACGGGGTCCGCGGTCCTGACGCGGCCACACACAGAGGGGGCACGATGGAACGCATCGGCAGTGACCATCCGCGCTACGACGAGGAGCGGTCCGTCTTCAACGCGATGATCGACCGTCACCCGGCCGTCATCGCCAAGTGCGAATCGGCGTCCGACGTGCAGGAGGCGCTCGAGCTCGCCCGGACGCAGGACCTGCCGGTCGCGGTACGGGCGGGCGGCCACTCGGTGGCTGGCTTCTCGGTCAACGACGGGGGCGTCGTCATCGACGTCCGCCGCATGACCGCGACCGAGGTCGACCCCGATCGGGGGACCGCACGCGTGGCCGCCGGAGCGACGTGGGGCGAGTTCGACAGGGCGTGCCAGGCCCACGGCGTGGCGACGACCGGAGGACGAGTGTCGACCACTGGTGTGGCCGGGCTGACCCTCGGTGGTGGCTCTGGCTGGCTGGAGCGCGCCTACGGCCTCACCTGCGACAACCTGGTCTCGGTCGACCTGGTCACCGCAGACGGGCGGGAGATCACGGCCAGCGACACCGAGAACCCCGACCTGTTCTGGGCGCTCCACGGCGGTGGTGGGAACTTCGGTGTCGCCACCTCGTTCGAGTTCCGCGTCCACCCGGTGGGACCCGACGTGCTCGCCGGTCTGCTCATCTGGCCCGGCGACGCGGGCGGGGATGTCGGCCGCCTGTACCGGGACCTGGCCTTCGACGCACCCGACGAACTCGGCTCCGCACTCGTCTTCCTCACCGGCCCGCCCGAGGAGTTCATCCCGGTGCACCTGCGGGGTCGGACCGTCGCCGCCATCGCCATCTGCTGGGCCGGCGACATCGGCGAGGGCCAGGAGGTCATCGCCCCGCTGCGGAGCCACCGGCCCGAGGTCGACCTGGTCGGTCCGATGCCCTACGTGGACTTCCAGTGCATGATCGACGACCCGCCCGGTCTCGGGAACTACTGGAGCGCCGACTACCACGACACGTTCCCCGACGAGGCGCTCGACACGTTCGTCAAGTACGGGTTCGAGCGCCGGTCGGATCACACCCAGCAGATCCTGATCCCGTGGGGCGGTGCCATCGCGCGCGTCCCCGACGATCAGACGCCCATGACGCACCGGGACGTCCGGTGGATCACGCACCCGTTCGCCATGTGGGAAGCGTCCGAGGACGCCACTCCCAACATCGAGTGGGCGCAGGGGTTCCGGCGCGACATCGCCCGCTACACCAACGGCGGCGTCTACCTGAACTTCATCGGCCACGAGGGCGAGGAGCGCCTGCGCGCCGCGTACGGCGACGCCAAGTACGCCCGGCTGCAAGCGGTGAAGGCCGACTGGGACCCGGGCAACGTCTTCCAGGGCAACCAGAACATCCGACCGGCCACCTGAGGCCGGCAACCTGAGGCCGGCCACCTGAGGCCGGTCACCTGAGGCTTGGCCAGCCGGCTCAGCCCGGCCGGGCCATGCGCAGCGGGTCGACCCACTCGTCGAACTGCTCGGCGGTGAGGTGGCCGGACGCGATGGCCGCCTCGCGCAGCGAGGTGCCCTCCTTGTGCGCCTTCTTGGCGATCTCGGCCGCCTTGTCGTAGCCGATGTGCGGGTTGAGGGCCGTGACCTGCATGAGGTTGCGATCGAGGTTGTGGGCGATGCGCTCGCGATCGGGTTCGAGCCCGCGCGCGCAGTGCTCCTCGAACGACGCGCACGCCTCGCCCAGCAATTGCAGGCTCTCGAGCACGTTGTGGGCCATCACCGGCTTGTATACGTTCAGCTGGAAGTTTCCCTGACTGCCGGCCATGGCCACGGCGGTGTCGTTGCCGAACACCTGCACCGCCACCATGGTGAGCGCCTCGGCCTGGGTCGGGTTGACCTTGCCGGGCATGATGCTGGAGCCGGGCTCGTTGGCCGGGATCTGCAGCTCGCCGATGCCGTTGCGCGGGCCCGACGCCTCCCAGCGGATGTCGTTGGCGACCTTCATCAGCGCGCCGGCGAGCGTGCGCAGCGCACCGCTGGTGGCCACGAGGGCGTCGTGGGCCGACAGGGCGGCGAAGCGGTTGTCGGCGGTGCGGAACTCGTGTCCGGTCCGCTCGGCGATCTGGGCCGCCGCCGTGGTACCGAAGCGCGGGTGGGCGTTCAACCCGGTGCCCACCGCGGTGCCGCCGATGGCCAGCTCGAGCAGCCCGTCCTCGCTGCGGCGCACCTGTTCGAGGGCCCAGTCGATCTGGTGGACCCACCCGCCGATCTCCTGGCCCATGGTGATGGGCGTGGCGTCCTGGAGGTGCGTACGACCCACCTTGACCACGTCGGCGAACTCGACCGCCTTGTCGCGCAGCGTGTCGCGCAGGGCGATGACGCCCGGGTACAGCTGCCGGTGCAGGGCGAGCACCACGGCCACGTGCATGGCCGTGGGGAACGTGTCGTTGCTGGACTGGCCCCGGTTGACGTGGTCGTTGGGGTGGACCGGAGTCTTCGAGCCGCGCTCGCCGCCGGCCAGCTCGATGGCGCGGTTGGAGATGACCTCGTTGGCGTTCATGTTCGACTGCGTGCCCGACCCGGTCTGCCACACCACGAGCGGGAAGTGGTCGTCGAGGTCACCGGCGATGACCTCGTCGGCCGCGCGCTGGATGAGGTCGGACGTGTCGCCGTCGAGCTCGCCGAGCTGGGCGTTGGCCCGCGCCGCCGCCCACTTCACCAACCCGAAGGCCTCGATGATGGGACGGCCCCACACGAACCGGTCGCGACCGATGGGAAAGTTCTGGATGCTGCGTTGCGTCTGGGCACCCCAGTAGCGATCGGCGGCCACGTCGATGGCGCCCATCGAGTCGGTCTCGGTGCGGACGGGTCCGTTCTGCTCGTTCTCAGCCACGAATCGGACGGTATCGGCGCCTCGCCAGCGGGACTACGGCCCCGTCCGCCGGCGAGGATCCTCGCCGGCGATACGCCAGGCGCGGCGAACGTGAGGATCCTCGGGTTCGTTCCCGCCCCGTCCGGGCGGGCGGTCAGCTCCGGGAGCTCAGCCGGGCAGGCGGGTCTCGGCCGCCGGCGGCACCGCGCCGCCGCCACCGGGCCGCTCGGCGCGGGACGCCAGGTAGGCGCCGGCGACCACGAGCACGACACCGCCGACGGCGAGCGCACCGACCCGGTCGTCGCGCACCACCACGCCGAGCACCATGGCCACCACGGGGATGAGGTAGGTGGCCATCGCCGCTCGGGTGGATCCGACCGAGCCGACGAGCGTGGCCATGATCACGAAGGCGATGCCCGTGCCCACCGCACCGATGAACGCGACGGACAGCGTGGGACCGACCTCGAAGGAAGATCCCGGGATCGACCAGAGGCCGTAGGGGGCCGTCCAGACGGTGGCCAGCGCCAGCATGCGGGCCATCACCCCCAGTGACCCGTAGCGGCGCTGCAGCGGGGCGGCGATGTTGATGGCGAAGCCGTAGCAGACCGTCGCCGCCAGGGCCATGGCCACCCCGATCCAGGCGTTCTCGCCCTCGCCGAGCTGGTCGAGCGAGACCAGCAGCGTGCCGGCCAGCCCCACGGCGAGGCCGGCGGCCTGCGCCGGTCCGGGCGGCCGGCGCAGGAGGACGCCGGCGACGATCGCAGCGAAGATCGGCATGGCCCCGTTGAGCATCCCGGTGATGGCCGACGAGATGTGCTGCTCGGCCAGCGGGAAGAGCGTGAACGGGATGCCCACCCACAGCACCGACAGCATGGCCATGCGGAAGCGGTCCTCGGGATCGAGGCGGACCCGCGCCCGGGGGACGACGTTCAGCACGGCCGCGCCCAGAGCCACGCGCCCCCAGGTGATCAAGCCGGGTTCGACGGCGTCGAGCGCGATGGCGATGAACAGGAACGACGATCCCCAGATCAAGGCGATGCTGGCGAACAGCGCCCAGTCGGTGCCCGAGAACGCGCCTGGGTTGATGCTGTCGGTCGCTTCGAGCGCCCGCGCCCGAGGCCGGCGGACGGGGTCGTCGCTCACTCGTCGGTGAGCGGGGCCGCGTCCCGCGGATCGCCGTCGCGCGACGAGCCCTCTTCCCGCCGGATCCACATCACCTGCTGCGGGAACGGGATCTCGATGCCCTCGGCGTCGAAGCGATCCTTGATGCGACGATTGAGCTCGCGCGTGACCTTCCACTGCATGCCGGGCTGGGTCTTGATGACCAGTCGGATGGCGATGCCGCTGGCACCCAGCGTCTGGATGCCCCAGATCTCGGGCTCCTCGAGGACGTCGGTCTGCCACTGGTCCTCGTGCCAGAGCTGGTCGGCGACCTCCTTGACCACGGCCTCGGCCCGCCCCAGGTCGGTGTTGTAGGCGACCTCGACGTCGAGCACGGCACGGGCCCACTGCTGGGACATGTTCCCGACCCGGCGGATCTCGCCGTTGGGCACGTGCCAGACGGTGCCGTCGACAGCGCGCAGCTTCGTGGTGCGCAGGTTGACGACCTCGACCGTGCCCACCGCCTCGCCCACGTCGACGACGTCGCCCACGCCGTACTGGTCCTCGGCCAGCATGAACAGACCGGACAGGAAGTCCTTCACCAGCGACTGGGCACCGAAGCCCAGCGCCACACCGACGATGCCGGCGCCGGCGATCAGCGGAGCGAGGTTGATGCCCAGCTCGCTGAGCGCCATCAACGTGGCCAGCGAGTACACGACGATGCTGGCCGTGCTCTTCAGGACGAGGCCGATGGTGTAGGCGCGCGATGCCGAACGCAGCGGCGTGACCGGCGCGGTGGATCGCAACGCCGTCGGCGTGAGCCGGCGGAGCCGCTTGCGAGCCTCCTCGGCGTCCTCGTCGGTGATCTCCTGGATGAAGCGCACGATGAGGCGGCGGACGATCCGGTTGACGATCAGCGCACCCAGGAAGATCAACACGATGCGCAGCGGGACGGTGACCAGCCAGTCGGCGACCTTGGCGACGGTCTCGTTGCCGGTCCAGCGCAGCACCCGTTCGCAGACCACGGCGGCGTGGCTGGCGTCGGCTCCCGTGTCGACGCAGGTGTCGACGATCTGTTGTGGGGTGACGTCCACGAAGAGGCTCACGGGCGGTCACCGTACCCACGCCATTTCGACCGGACCGGCACCTTCGCCGCACCCCGGTACCGGTGCGCGACCCGAGTAGTCCGTTCGGTCCATTGCCTCACGTCACGCGTCCGAAGTATCACTGAACGTAGTTCCAGCGCGGGAGAGCGCGGCATGACCCCTTCAGCTTGGCGGACCGGCGATCCGTTCGTCGGCGCGTTCGCGACGAGCCCGGTCGCCATGGCGGTGTGCGGCACCGACGGCGTCATCGAGCACGTGAACGACGCCTTCAGCGAGCTCGTCCAACGCTCCCACGACCAGCTGGCAGGGCACGACCTGCGCGACCTGCTGGGACCCCTCGACGGCACGGACGACCCCGAGGTGTGGGCGTCGGTCGTGGAAGGCACCCGCGCCGTCGCCCTCACCCGTACGACGCTGGCGCCTGGACACGACGAGGTGGTCGAGCTGACGGCCACGCTGCGGGGGCTCGGACCGAACGGGGAAGCCCGACTGGTGGTGCAGCTCGATCCCAGCCCCGAGTCCACCGATGCGCTCGGTCGCCACATCGCCCATCTGCGGGCACAGGCACTGCACGACCCGCTCACCGGTCTGCCCACGCGCCCGCTGCTCATGGACCGCATTCGGGCGGCACGGCACCGCGCCCGCCGGCACCACGAGGCCTTCGCCTGCCTCTTCGTCGACCTCGACCGCTTCAAATCGATCAACGACACCTACGGCCACTCCGTGGGTGACCGGGTCCTCGTCGATGTCGTCGACCGCGCTCGTCGGCGCATCCGCTCGCAGGACACCTTCAGCCGACTGGGCGGCGACGAGTTCGTGATCGTGGTCGAGGAGCTCGATCGCGAGAACACGGAGGAACCGCTCCAGGAGCTCTGCGGGGAGCTGCTGGAGCTTCTGCGCGAGCCGATGGTGGTCGACGGCACCACCGTGGCGCTGTCGGCCAGCATCGGCGTCGTGACGTCGGCGGGACGCGAGTCCCCCGAGGATCTGCTCCATGCCGCCGACGTGGCCATGTACGAGGCCAAGGCCGCCGGCCGTGACCGGTGGCGCATGCACTCGCCCGGCATGGCCACCCCCGGCAGCGTCCGGCACTCGATCCGCGAGCTGCTGGGATCGGCGCTGGACGAGCACCGGATCGCCATCCTCCACCAGCCGGTCATCGACCTGCGGGACGGCACGGCGGTGGGTGTCGAGGCCTTTGCGCGCCTCATCCACGCCGACGGCACGTTCTCCCAGCCCCGTCTGTTCATCCCCGTCGCCGAGAGCACCGGGATGATCCACCAGTTGGGCGAGGTGGTCCTGCGGGCGGCGGCGGCCAGCGCACGCGGGGGCGTCGGATGGATCGCGGTCAACGTGTCGCCCCGACAGCTGGCGGAGCCGAACTTCGCCCACGTGGTCCTCGCCGCCCTCGAGGACAACGAGCTGGCGCCTCAGCGGGTCGTCTTCGACATCACCGGCTCAGAGGACCTCGAGGTCGACGACCACGCCGCCGTGTCCAACCTGCGACGGTTGCACGAGCAGGGCATACGGTTCGCCCTCGACGACTTCGGACGGGGCGCCTCGTCGCTGCACCGGTTCCGCAACCTCCCGGTGTCGTTCATCAAGCTCGATCAGAGCTTCGTCGACGGCGTGGCCAACGTCGGGTCGGGCGACATCGCCGTGGTGCGGGCGGTGCTCGGCCTGGCCGCCTCGATGGACGTCCCGGTCATCGCCGAAGGCGTCGAGACCGCACTGCAGCAGCGCATCCTGCGCCAGATCGGTGTGCCGCTCGCCCAGGGCTACCTCTTCGCCCGTCCGGCGCCGCCGATCCCCACCTGACCGGCGACCGGTCGGGGTCGGGCTCCGGACAGGTCGGACGTCGCTGTCACCACCGGTCGTTAGGTTCGACCTCGTGCCCGTGACCGCCCCCGCCCGACCCACCGCCGACGAGGTCGACGCCGAGCTCGCCGAACACGTCCGGATCCTGGCCGGCCCCGATGCCGTCCCCCGTCCGGAGCAGGTGGCGGCCGTGCGCGCCGTCGTCGCCGACGGGCGGCGCACGCTCCTCGTGGCCCGCACCGGGTTCGGCAAGTCGGCGGTGTACTTCTCGGCGACGCGCATGCTGCGCGACCGCGGGTGGGGCCCCACGGTCGTGGTGTCGCCGCTGCTGGCCCTGATGCGCGACCAGGTCGCCGCGGCACGTCGCCTGGGCCTGGCCGCCGAGACGGTCAACTCGTCGAACACCGACGACTGGGACCGCATCGAGGCTGCGGTGCGCGACGGCGAGGTCGACCTGCTGCTCATCTCGCCCGAGCGGTTGGCCAACCGGGGGTTCCGCGAGCGGGTCTTCCACCTGCTGCTCGACCAGCCCATGGCACTGGTGTGCGACGAGGCCCACTGCATCTCCGACTGGGGCCACGACTTCCGGCCCGACTACCTGCGCCTGCGCCACCTGCTCGACGAGCTGCCGTCGTGGACACCGGTGCTGGCCACCACGGCCACCGCCAACCAGCGGGTCATCGACGACGTGGCCGGGCAACTCGGCGCCGGCACCGAGGTGCTGCGCACCAGCCTCGACCGGGCGTCGCTCCACCTCTCCGTGGTCGACCTGCCGGACGACGCCCACCGCCTGGCCTGGTTGGGCGAGCACCTCGGCGAGCTCGACGGTTCCGGCATCGTCTACTGCCTCACCCAGGAGCAGGCGGCGCAGACCGCCGAGTGGCTGCGAATGCGGGGCCACGACTGCGCCGCCTACACCGGCGGCACCGATTCCGACGCCCGCCTCGATCTCGAGGACCAGCTGCGCGACAACCGGCTCAAGGCGCTCGTGGCCACGTCGGCGCTGGGCATGGGCTTCGACAAGGGCGACCTCGCCTTCTGCGTGCACCTGGGTCTGCCCCCCACGCCCGTGGCGTACTACCAGCAGATCGGCCGTGCCGGTCGCGCCGTCGAGCGGGCCGAGGTCATCGCCCTCCCCCGGCCCGCCGAGGATGCCGCCGTGTGGCGCTGGTTCGAGCAGGTCAGCCTGCCAGCCGAGCGCACCTGCACCGAGGTGCTCGACCAGCTCAGCACCGGCCGCCCAACGTCCGTGCCCGCGCTCGAGTCGGTCGTCAACCTGGGTCGCAGCCGTCTCCAGACCCTGCTCAAGATCCTCGAGGTCGACGGTGCCATCCATGCGGTCAAGGGCGGCTACGTCCTGTCCGGGCCCGACTGGCGCTACGACCACGACAAAGCCGACCGCCTGCGCCGGCTGCGGCGCGACGAGGCCGACCAGATGCTGCAGTTCGCCGACCGAGACGGCTGCCGGCTGCGGTTCCTGCGCGAGGCGCTCGACGACGCCGAGGCAGGCGACTGCGGCCGGTGCGACCGCTGCGCCGGCGCCCGGTGGGCAACCGACGTCGAGCCCGGCCTCGTCGACGAGGCCGCCCGTCACCTGCGCGCCGGCGACGTCGGCATCGAGCCCCGCAAGCAGTGGCCGTCCGGGCTCGACGAACCGCGCGGTCGCATCCCCGCGTCGCACCAGGCCCGGTGGGGACGTGCGCTCTGCCGGGTTGGCGACGGTGGTTGGGGCCCGCTCATCGACCAGGTGCTCGCCGGCGACCGGCTGCTGCACGAGGACATGATCCGGGCGGTCGCCGGCGTGCTCAAGCGTTGGGAGTGGGAGCGGCGGCCCACGTGGATCTGCCCGGTCCCGTCGCGCCGCCACCAGGGCCTGGTCGACCGGCTGTGCTCGGGGCTCGGCCAGCTCGGGCGCCTGCCCGTCCACGCCGCGCTGGTCCGCACCGACGACGGCGGCTACCAGGCCGACCAGGAGAACTCGGCCCACCAGGTCGCCAACGTGTGGGGACGTCTGGCCGTCGATCCGGCGGCGCTCCCCGCTTCGCCGGTGCTCGACGGACCGGTGCTGCTGGTCGACGACGAGTGCTCGTCACGTTGGACCATCACCGTGGCCACCCACCTGCTGGCCGACGCCGGCGCCGGACCCGTCCTGCCCCTGGTGCTCCGCACCCGCTGACCCACCCACCCCTCCAACGTTCACACGACCAGATCTGACGTGATCTCGTCAGATCTGGTCGTGTGAACCGGTAGGGGTGGGGGTCAGTGCAGGGCGCGGGCGACCTCGCCGAAGCGTTCGAGGTTCTTCGGGTCGGCGGCGGCGAACGCCTCGGCGAAGTACAGGACGAGCCGGTCGGCCACGCCCTCGTAGCGGTCGCGCAGCCGGTCGGCGAGGTCATCCCAGCTGGCCCGCACGGCGAAGTGCTCGAGCATCTCGTCGGTGATGCAGGCCGCCATGCCGGGGATGTCGCCGGCCTTGAGCCGCTCGTTCAGCTTGGCCGACGTGCCGTCGAAGCCGAGCATGTCGAACATGAACGCGTAGTTCCGGGTGGAGCCGTAGAACCCGATCTGGGCCCGGGCCATGTCGGCCCAGCGCTGCTGCTCCTCGGGCGTGTCACCGACGATGGTGAAGACCGGGACGTGCAGGGTCAGGTCCTCGCGGGTCCGACCCGCGTCCTCGGTACCGTCACGCAGCCCGGGCAGAAGCCGTTCGCGGAGGTACTCGGGCGAGTGGAACGGGTGCACGTGGACGCCGTCGGCCACGGCGCCGGCCATCTGGACCATCCACGGACCGACCGCGGCGACGTCGATCGGCGGATCGGGAGCCTCGATCGCCCCCGGCGACCACATGTCGGGCAGCAGCGACAGCTCGTGGAACTCGCCGTCGAAGTCCAGCCGCTCCTCGCCCCGGAACGCCCGGAAGATGGCCCGGAGCGCCTGGATGTACTCGCGCATCCGCGGACCGGGCGGATCGAACTCGACGCCGTAGCGCCGTTCGATGTGGGCGCGCACCTGGGTGCCCAGCCCCAGGCGGAACTTCCCGCCCGTGGCATCGGCCAGCTCCCACGCGATCTTGGCGGTGATCATCGGGCTGCGCGGGAACGCCACGGCCACACCGGTGGCGTACTCCAGCGACGGCGCCGCAAGCGTCGCCGCGGTGACCGGCAGGTAGGCGGTGCGGCCCGATTCGGTGAAGACCATGCCGTCGAGCCCGGCGGCTTCGACGGCACGAGCCGCGTCCTGGACCTGGCGAAGGTTCCGTCCGCCCGCCATCACGTGCAACTGCATGCTCACTGGTGCGTCCTCCTGGTGCAGGGTGTGGCTACTTGGGGTCCTGGATCGAGACGGTGCCCTGGCCGGCGGCGACGAGTCGATCGTGGTTGGTCACGTCGATGCGCACGACGGCCAACCGGCGGCTCATCGCGATGATCTGTGCGCGTGCACCGAGCACGCCGTCGCGCGTGGGGCGCAGCAGGTTCAGCTTGAACTCGGTGGTGGCCGCCCACTGGCCCTGCTCCATCACCGGGTACATGACCGAGCCGAGCACGTGGTCGACCAGCGCCGACACCACTCCGCCGTGCGCCGTCCCGAACGGGGTGAGCAGGTCGGGCCGGACGTCGAGCTCGGCCTCGATCCAGCCGGCACCGCAACCCGTGTGGCGGATGCCGAGGAAACCCATCAGGCCCGACCCGAGCATCCCGCTGGTGCCCAGCATCCCCTGGGCGGTCTCCTCGCGGTAGTTGGGGAACTCGGGTGCCCACGCCGTCATCGGCTGCCGCCCGGCGTGAACTCGGCCCGCAGGTGCTTGATGCCGTTGATGAAGTTCGAGCGGAGGCGGTCGGGCTCGCCGACCGCGTGGATGTCGGGCACCCGCTGGTGCAGCTCCTTGAACATCAGCGTGATCTCGCGCCGGGCGAGGTGCGCACCCAGGCAGAAGTGCGGCCCCGGACCACCGAATCCGACGTGGTCCTTGGTGGTCTCGAGCGGCCGCGACAAGTCGAAGCGGTGGGGATCGTCGAACACCGCCGGGTCGCGGTTGGCGGCGTTGTACCAGAGCACGACCTTGTCGCCCTCGTCGAACTCGTGGCCACCGAGGACGGTGCCGTCGGTGGTGCAGGTGCGCCGGAAGTGGATCACCGGGCTGGCGTAGCGGACGATCTCCTCGACGGCCTGCGGAGCGCGACCGCCGAAGTCCTGCCACCACCAGTCCTTCTGCTCGGGGTGCTGGCTCATCCACCACAGGCCGTGGGCGATGGCGTTGCGCGTGGTCTCGTTCCCGGCCACGACCAGCAGCACGAAGAACGAGCCCAGCTCGGCATCGGTGAGCACGTCGTCGCCCTCGTCCTGGGCGTTGACCAGCAGAGAGATGATGTCGTTGCCCGGGTTCTTGCGGCGCTCGGCCCCCAGCTCGGCGACCATGCTGGTGAGGTCCTGGCCGGCCTGGAACAGCGCCGTCATCACGGCGACCGGATCCTGGTCGGGGACGTACTCCTCGTCGCCCAGACCGAGGATCACGTTGGTGCGATCGAAGACGAACTTCTCCTCGGACCGGGGGATCCCCAGCAGATCGAGGATGATCCGCAGCGGCAGGAGGGCGGCGACATCGGTGACGAAGTCGCACTCGCCCTTGTCGATGATCTCGTCGACGATCTCCACGGCCGCCCGTTCGACGTCGCCCTTGAGGTTCTCGAGCACCCGGGGCGTGAAGCCGCGGCTGACGATCTTGCGCTGTCGGGCGTGGCGGGGGTCGTCCATGTTGATGATCGAGCCGAGGAACTCGAGCATCTCGTCGGGGACGTCGGCGATGTTGGAGCCGCCACGACCGGAGCAGAACAGGTCGGCACGCCGGCTGGCCTCGACCACGTCGGCGTGGCGGGTGAGCGCCCAGTACCCCGGCCCCTGCGGTGCGATCACCGGGTCGGGCTCCTCGAAGAAGCGGATCGGGTCTTCGGCACGCAGCAGGTCGAACGTTGCGTCGCGCTGGTCCCACGGTCGGGTCCAGAACTCGATGTCGGACAGGTCGACCTGCTCGAGGTCGATCTGGTCAAGGTCGCTCGATCCGGTTCCAGCCATGGCCGCGGACCATAGTTGACCGGTTGGTCAAGAGCGGCCGGTGTGGCGCTGTCTGGTCCAGCGCGGTCAATCGGAGACGAGGCGATCCTTGGTCACCACGCCGACGCGGAAGATCACGTAGGCGCCGAGGGCACCGAGCAGCCCGTAGGTGAAGTAGGAGCTGTACTGGTCGACCTTGTCGTAGTTGTCACCCAGGATCGACCCCAGATAGGTGAGCACGCTCACCCAGAACACGGTGCCGGCCAGGTTGAACACCATGAACTTCCAGATGTTCATCTTCTGGATGCCGGCGGGGATGGCGACGGCAGAGCGGAGCCCCGGCAGCAGCCGTCCGATGAGCACCGCCCACTGGTCGTGCCGCCGGAAGAAGTCCTGGGCCCGCTCGAGGTCGTCGAGGTCGAAGCCGAGCCAGCCGCCGTACTTCTCCATCCACTCGTTCACGCGGTCCTCCTCGAACAGGCGAGCGCCCAGGTACAGGGCGACGTGACCCACCTCGCTGCCGACGATGCCGGCCACGATCACCAAGATGATGTTGAGGTCGCCGCGGGCGGCGACGAAGCCGCTGAAGGTCATGACGATCTCGGACTGGATGATCGGGATCGGCGTCTCCAGGATCATCAGCACGAAGATGCCCCAGTACCCCACGCTCTCGATGAACGACGTCGACCACTGGACCATGGAACTGCCCGTACCCGGTCGAGGACGGGTCTACCCTCCGGCCGATGAGCCCTTCATCTGGGAACGACACCTCGTCTGCGACCGACGCCGGACTGCGCATCGAGCGTCTGGGCGAGGTCGAGCTGCTGACACTCGACCGGCCCGAAGCCCGCAACGCCCTCACCTTCGAGCTGTACGACGCGCTCGAATCGGCGGTGCGCCACACCACCGCACGATGCCTCGTCATCACCGGTGCGGACCCGGCGTTCTGCTCGGGCGACGACGTGAAGCAGGTGATGGTCGGTGCCGGCGAGGCGACGTCGGACTCGCTCTCCCGGACGCCGCGACTGACGCCGGCCGCCGATGCCCTCCTGCACACCGACGTGCCGGTGATCGCAGCCGTGAACGGTGCGGCCGTGGGCTGGGGCATGGAGCTGGCGCTGATGGCTGACGTGCGCATCGCCTCGGACCGGGCGAAGTTCGGCGAGCTGTTCGTGCTGCGAGGCCTGGTCTCCGACGTGGCGGGGATCGCCCGGCTGGCGCAGCTGGTGGGTCGCGAGAACGCCGCCCTGCTGCTGTACACGGGCGCCGTGATCGACGCCGAGCGGGCCGAGCGGATCGGCATGGTCTCGTCGCTGGTGCCGCACGACGATCTCCTCGACGTGTCGCTGGCGCTCGCCCAGGAGATCGCCTCGCGGCCGCCACTGGCCGTTCGTGCGCTCAAGCAGGGGTTGCGTCGGGCCCTCGATCCCGACTGGAACGACCTCGGCGCGTGGGTGAGCGCGACGCTCGGCGAGCTGTTTCGCACCGAGGACCACAAGGAGGGCGTGCAGGCGTTCCTCGAGAAGCGGGCGCCCGAGTTCCACGGGCGCTGAGCGCGTCGTCGAGCGTTCAGCCAGCGGGCCGGCGAGCGTCGGCTGGTGGCACCTCGGCCAGGACCGTGCCGTCGATCGAGCGCAGCGTGATGGCGGTGATGTCGTCGGGCGCGACGGGCACGGCGAACGCCAGGCTGTCGCGGGCCGGATAGGGCACCGGGAGGTAGGTCAGCGTCACCTGGTCCGTCTCGATGTCGACCGCCCAGACGTCGGGTCCGGCGATGCCGACCGTGATGGGACCGGCGGGTGCGTCGAGGCCGGTCACGGCGACGGCGGCTGGAGCATCGACCGCCTCGACACACGCAATTGCCCCGTCGGCGTCGACCAACCGGAGGCAGGTCGACGGGTTGGACGCAGCGGGCGCCGCCGCCACCGTGAACGGCGTGCCACCGCCCTCGAAGCGGGCTACGACCTGCTCGGTCTGCGGTTGGTCGCCGGCGGTGACGTCCAGGCTGCGGGCCATGGCGTCGAGGACCACGACCGCCCGGGCGAAGTCGACGTCGTCACGCACGTCGATGGCGTCGAGGAACAGCGTCCCCGCTCCGTCGTCGGTGCCGGTGGACAGGTCGACCATCCACCGGACCACGTCGGCACCGGCGGGGTACAGGCCCTGACCCGACGTGGTCGCCCGCACCCGCACCGCCTGGAGACCGTCGACGGTCGTGGACGCTCGCGCCGTCTCACGCTCGTCGGGCGTGGACACGTCACCGAAGGCGACCTGATCGACGTAGGCACCCACCACGCCGGCCCGCTCGTCGCTGGCGGGGGCCGGCTCCTCGACCGGCGCCGGACCGAACTGACCGCAGTCGGCCACCGCGTCCCAGTCGTCGGGATAGCGGACGGTGAAGCCGTCGGGCGACGTGCACGACGAGGCCAGCTCGGGAGCGCTGGACCCGCCTTCCGGCGGCGTCGACGTGCTCGTCGAGCTGATGGCCGGCTCGCTCGTCGACGACGTGGCGGTGCTCGTCGTGGTGGTGGCGTTCGCCGCGTCGTCGTCCGAGCTGCACGCGGCCAGGACGAGCGCGAGCGCGCCGAAGACGGTCAGCAGGGTGCGCATGTTCGGTCCCTAACCGGGACCACCGACCGGCTATGCGAGCCGAACGCCGGTGTCGGCGATCAGCGGGGGACGTCCTTCCAGGGCACGTCCTTGTCGACCCGGGGCTCTCCGGGCAGACCGAGCACGCGCTCACCCAGGATGTTCTTCATGATCTCCGACGTGCCGCCCTCGATCGAGTTGGCGCGGGACCGCAGGAACATCTTGCGGGCCGACCCGGGAGGGCCCTCGAGACCGATGGCGTCGGCCCGGCGCATCTCGTAGTCGAAGTCGACCATGCCGCGGGCACCCAGCAGGTTCACGCAGAACTCGTAGATGTCCTTGTTGACCAGCGCGATGGCCAGCTTGGAGATCGACGACTCGGGCCCGGGGTTGCCGGCCTTGCGGTTCTGGCTGGCCCGGATGTTGGTCAGGCGCAGCACCTCGGCCTGGGTCCACAGCTGCATGAGCCGTTCGCGGGTGGCGGCGCCCTGCTCGTGCGCGGGCAGGTCCTTCCAGATCCGCACCGCCTCGGCGATGGGTCCCGACCCGGCCGGACGGGGACCGCCGCCACCGCCCCCACCGATCGAGGTGCGTTCGTTCATGAGCGTGGTCATCGAGACCCGCCAGCCCTCGCCGACGTCGCCGATGCGGTCGGCGTCGGGGATGCGGACCTCGTCCATGTAGACCTCGTTGAACTCGGCCTCACCGGTGATCTGGCGCAGCGGCCGCACGTCGACGCCCGGTGCGTGCATGTCGATCATGAAGTAGGTGAGGCCCTTGTGCTTGGGGGCCTCGGGATCCGTGCGGGCGACCAACATGCCCTTGTCGGCCAGGTGGGCCATCGTGTTCCAGACCTTCTGGCCCGACACGACCCACTCGTCACCGTCGCGGACGGCCTTGGTGGCCAGGCCGGCCAGATCCGAGCCGGCGCCCGGCTCGGAGAACAGCTGGCACCAGGCGTCCTCGCCGGTGTACATGCGTCGTAGCGTCCGCTCCTTGAGATCGTCGCTGCCGTGGCTGACCACGGTGGGCCCGGCCAGCGCCAGCCCGAAGAACTGGGTGGCGTCGGTGCTGGGCGCACCGGCCGCACGGAGGCGCTGCTCGACGATGCGCTGGAGGGTCGGCGCCACGCCGAGCCCACCCCAGCCTTCGGGGAAGTGCACCCACGCCAACCCGGCGTCGTACACCTTGCCCCGGAACTCGTACTTGTCCATCGACGTGGGGTCGTGCTCGGCGAGCAACTCGTCGACGGCGTCGGTGACCCGGGCCTCGTCGGCGGTCCGTGGTTCGGTGGCGGTCATCGGTGGTGCTCCCCCGGTTCGTCGCGGACTTCTCCTCGCATCTGAGTCGCTTCCCGACCCGGCGGTCAAGCAGCCCGGCAATGCCCGCCGGTGTGCGCCTAGATTCCGCCGCCATGGCGCTCGCACCCACCATCGACCCCCTCGAGGTCGGTATCGACCCCACCCGCCTGGCTCGCATCGACGAGGTGACCCACCGCTACGTCGACGACGGGCGATTCCCCTTCGTGCAGTTCCTGCTGACCCGGCGCGGCGAGATCGTCCACCACGACCTCTACGGCCACGCCGACGTCGAGTCGGGCCGGCCGATCCGCGACGACGCCATCGTCCGCATCTACTCGATGACCAAGCCGATCACGAGCGTGGCGCTGATGATGCTCTACGAGCAGGGCCGCTTCCTGCTCGAGGACCCGGTGGCCACGTACCTCCCCGCCTTCTCCGACCTGCGGGTGCACGTCTCGGGCGACCACACCAACCTGCAGACCCGGGAACCGGCGCGGGAGATGAACATCCACGACGTGCTCACCCACATGTCCGGCCTCACCTACGGCTTCCAGCACCAGCACGCGGTCGACGCCCTCTACCGCAACCACAACCTGGGCGACTTCGCCCCGTCGAAGCGCAACCTGGCCGAGACCATCGAGCTGCTCGGCACGCTGCCACTGCAGTTCGACCCCGGCAGCTCGTGGTGCTACTCGATGTCCACCGACGTGTGCGGCGCCTTGGTCGAGGCGATCTCTGGCCTGACCCTCGAGGAGTACTTCCGGCGGGAGATCTTCGAGCCGCTCGACATGCCCGACACGTCCTTCTGGGTCGAGGGCGACGACCGGCGCGAGCGGTTCACCACCAACTACCTGTACTTCGCCGGCCAGACCACCGCCATGGACCCGATGGACTCCTCGGGCTACCACCGGCCCCCGCCCATGCTGTCGGGCGGTGGCGGCCTGGTCTCGACCATGGCCGACTACCACCGCTTCTCGCAGATGCTGCTGCGAGGCGGCGAGCTGGACGGCGTGCGGCTGCTGTCGCCCCGCACCGTCGACTACATGGCCAGCAACCACCTGCCCGGTGGTGTCGACCTCAACGCCATGGGCCAGGTCGGGTTCACCGAGGTGGTCATGGACGGCATGGGGTTCGGGCTGGGCTTCGGCGTCAACCTGTCGCCGCAGCGCAACCGCTCGCTGGCGTCGCCGGGCGAGTACGGCTGGGGCGGGGCGGCATCCACTGCGTTCCGTGTCGATCCGCTCGAGGAGATGACGTTCGTCTTCCTCACCCAGCTGCTGCCCTCGTCGACCTACCCGATCCGTCGCGAGCTGCAGGCCGCCATCTACCAGTGCCTCATTGATTGAGGCCGTCGACGTAGACCCAGCGGCCGCGGTGGCGGCGGAAGGCGCTGCGCTCGCGGTGCACCTCGACCTGGCCCAGGTCCTCGAGCTCGGCCTCGAACTCGACGATGCCCTCGTCGTCGTCCGCGCCCCGCCGACCACGTCGAGGATCCGCAGCCCCAACCACTCCTCGGCACCGAAGTCCACGGCGTCCGGGCGGGTCGAGGGATGCCAGGTGGCCAGCAGGTGGAGCTCGTCGCGGCGCACGTAGGCCGTGTAGCGCGACCGCATCAGGGTCAGGGCGGTGGGCGCCGGCACGCCTCGCCGGATCGGTTCGCAGCAACGCGACTCGGACTCACCCGAGCCGCAGGGGCACTCGCCGGCGGAGAAGAACGATGCGTCCGACATCGCTTCGCAGTGTGGCAGAGCTCCGCTGCGTCGACGGAGACAGCCCGTGGCCCGGGTGCGGCCGGCCGGTGACGGCTGACACACTGCGGTCATGGCCGAACACGATCTCGTCATCCGCGGGGGCACGGTGGTCGACGGAACCGGTGCTCCACGACGCACCGCCGACGTCGCCGTCGACGACGGCGTCATCCGCCAGGTCGGCCGGGTCAGCGGCTCGGGCACGCGGGAGATCGACGCCGCCGGCGCCATCGTCACGCCTGGCTTCGTCGACATCCACTGCCACTACGACGGGCAGGCAACGTGGGACGAACGGCTGCAGCCGTCGTCGTGGCACGGCGTGACCACCGTGGTGATGGGGAACTGCGGCGTCGGGTTCGCGCCCGTGCACGATCGCGACCACGAGCGCCTGATCCAGTTGATGGAGGGCGTCGAGGACATTCCGGGCGCTGCGCTGGCCGAGGGGCTGCGGTGGGGCTGGACCGGCTTCCCCGGCTTCCTCGACGCCGTCGACGCCCGACCCCACGACCTCGACGTGGCCGCCCAGGTTCCCCACGCTGCGCTCCGACTCCACGTGATGGGCGAGCGCGGTGCGCGCCACGAGGAGGAGGCCACGCCCGAGGAGATCGCGGAGATGGGACGCATCGCCGCCGCCGGCATCGAGGCCGGCGCCCTCGGGTTCACCACGTCACGCACGCGCAACCACAAGACGAGCACGGGCGAGTACACGCCCACGCTCACCGCCGCTCGCGGGGAGCTGGTCGGCATCGCCGAAGCCGTCGGCGCCACCGGCACCGGCGTGCTGCAGATGGTCGGCGACTTCATCGACCTCGACCACGAGTTCGCCACGCTGGTCGAGATGATGCGCGCCTCGGGGCGGCCGCTGTCCTTCTCGCTGGCCCAGAGCCCCCTCGCTCCCGAGCAGTATCGAGAGCTGCTGAAGCGCCTCGAGGCGGCGAACGACGACGGCTTCACCATGCGGGCCCAGGTGGCACCGCGTGCGGTCGGACTGCTGCTCGGGCTCGACTGCACGCTGAACCCGTTCCTCACCAACCCGGTGTGGCGGCAGATCGCGGCGGCACCGCTCGAGGAGCAGGTGGCCACGATGTCCGACCCCGACTTCCGCCGCCGGGTGCTCGACGCCCACGCCGACCGCAAGGCCAAGGGCAAGCTCGGCGGTGGGCTCATCGGCATGTGGGACCGCATGTTCCCGCTCACCGATCCCCCCGACTACGAACCCGACCCGGCCGACGCGGTCTCGGGCCAGGCGGCGCGGGCCGGCGTGGCACCCGAGGAGTGGGCCTACGACTTCCTGCTCGGCGACGGCGGTGCGGCCATGTTCTACGTGCCGTTCCTCAACTACGCCGAGGGAAACCTCGACTCGACCCGCGAGATGCTCGCCCATCCGTACACGGTCCCCGGTCTCTCCGACGGCGGCGCCCACGTGGGCACCATCTGCGATGGCTCGTTCCCCACCTTCCTGCTCACGCACTGGGGTCGCGACCGGTCACGCGGCGAGCGCTTCGAGCTCGAGTGGCTGGTGCAGCAGCACACCCGCGAGACGGCCCGCACCGTCGGGCTGCTGGATCGTGGCGTGCTCGCCCCTGGGTACCGGGCCGACCTCAACGTCATCGACTTCGACCACCTGGCGATCGCCCGTCCCGAGATGCACCACGACCTGCCCGCCGGCGGCCGGCGCGTGCTGCAGCGCGCCAACGGGTACCGCCACACCATCGTCGCCGGGGTGGAGACCTACGCCGACGGCGAGGCCACCGGCGAACTGCCCGGACGGTTGGTCCGGGGTGCCCAGCCCGCCCCCCGCTGACGCCGACGCCCGGCCCGGGCCCGGCCCGATCGAACGAGCGGGTCCTCGCCGACGATACGCCCAGCGCACCGAACCCGAGGATCCTCGCCGACGTGACGGTGACCCCGGCCGGGACGAACGAGCGGGTCCTCGCCGACGATACGCCCAGCGCACCGAACCCGAGGATCCTCGCCGACGTGACGTCGGCCGGACCAGCCGGTCAGGCGTCGGGGCGGATGCGCCGGAGGAGGACCTCCTGGCTGACGGTGGCGGCGTGCACGCCGTCGCGCGAGAAGACCTCACCGATCGACAGGCCGCGCGCGCCCATGATCCCGTGGCCCCGCAGGTCGTGCAGGTGCCACGCCGACGGGTCGATCGGCCGGTGGAACCAGATGGCGTGGTCGAGGCTGGCGCTCATGAACGCCCGGTCGAAGTCACCCTCGTCCTGCACCAGCACCCGGTCGGGGTGCATGGCGATGGCCGCCTCGGTGGGCAGGTCGTCGGACAGGTAGGCCAGCGCGCACGCCCGCACCAGCGGGTCGTCGGGCACGTCCTCGAGCATCCGCATCCAGGCCATGGCCCGGCCCTCGGCCGCCGGCGTGCGCCACTCGCCTGCGCTGCGGCGGTCGAACACGTGACTCCAGGTGTCGGACGGCAGCACGTCGGGCGAACCGGCAGCCGCGGCATCGAGCTGCACGGGCTGGACGTCGGCCGCCTCCTCGTGGATCTGGAACGATGACGACAGGTTGAAGATGGCGCCCACCGACTGGCGGGCCACCACCCGGCGGGTGCAGAACGACCGGCCGTTGCGGATCCGGTCGACCTCGAAGCGGATCGGCTCGGAGGCGTCACCGCGTCGGATGAAGTAGCCGTGCAGCGAGTGCGGCAGGAAGGTCGGATCGACCGTGAGCCCGGCCGCCCGGAGCGCCTGGGCCACGATCTGCCCGCCGTAGAGGCCGCCCCAGGGATACTGCGGTCCGACGCCGACGAACGTGTCGGCGCCGTGGGGCTCGAGCGCCATCATCTGCTCGAAGGTGACCTGGTCGGGTTCGGACAGCACGCTGGGAGTCTCCCCACCGAAACCTGCCTCGGCCAAGTCCGGCGTCGGGTCGTCAGTGGCGGTGGACGGCCGCTCGCCAGCGGCCGGTGAGCGGGATGCGGGTCAGCGCCCGGCTGGCCCGCAGCGTCCAGGCCAGCACCTCGCGGTCGGGGATGTCGATGGGCACCCACGCCACCAGGCCACGCTTGGAGTGGTCGGCGACGATGCGCCAGCGGTCGGGCACCTCGATGTCCTTCTCGGCGAGGCGTCCGACGGCGTCGGCCCCGGTGCCGTGGAGGATGCCGACCGACACGGGTTCGGGGCGCCGACGGTCCATCTGGGCCGGCACCCACGTGCCGCGCGGCACCGCCGGTCCGCGTCCGGAGACGAGCTTGCCGAGCAGCGACTGCGTGGGCACCGGGAAGCGGTCGTCGATGGCCGGATCGAAGGTCAGCCAGCCCGACCCGTCGGCGAGATCGGCCATGGTCCCGAGGACCTCGTCGGGCTCGTCGGGGTCGAACTCGACGAAGTCGACGGTCGGGCGGTGGCGACGCGTCAGAAGATGCTCCCGATCCGTTCCATGGTGTCGGCGTCGAGCCGACCCATGACCTCGAGGGCCTGCATGTTCTCCTCGACCTGCTGCACCTTGCTGGCACCGGTGATGACGGTGGAGACGTGCGGGTTCTTGGCGCACCACGCCAGCGCCAGCTGGGCGGCGGTGCAGTCGAGCTCGTCGGCCACGGCGACGAACTGGCGCACCTTGTCGTTGACCTCGTCGTCGGAGACCCGGTCACGGATCCACTCGTAGCCCGACAGGGCGGCACGGGAGTCCTCGGGGATGCCGTCGACGTACTTGCCGGTGAGCAGTCCGGACGCCAACGGCGACCAGGTGGTGAGCCCGAGGCCGACGTCGTCGTACAGGCGGGCGAACTCCTGCTCGACCTTCCGGCGGGCCAGCAGGTTGTACTGGGGCTGCTCCATCACCGGCTTGTGCAGGTGGTGGCGCTCGGCGATGTCCCAGGCGGCACGGATCTCGTCGGCCGACCACTCGGACGTGCCCCAGTAGAGCGCCCAGCCCCGGTCGATGGCATCGGACATCGCCCAGACGGTCTCCTCGATGGGCGTGTCGGGGTCGGCGCGGTGGCAGAAGACGAGGTCGAGGTAGTCGAGCCCGAAGCGCTCGAGCGACGCCGGGATGGCCTCGAGGAGGTACTTGCGGTTGAGCGTGTACCGGCTGGTGGGCCCCTCGTGGATGCCCCAGTAGAACTTCGACGAGACCACGTACTGGTGACGCTGCCAGCCGTTCTTGCGGATGGCCTCGCCCATGAGGCGCTCGGACTCGCCACCCGCGTAGGCCTCGGCGTTGTCGAAGAAGTTGACGCCGGCATCGAAGGCCGCTGCCATGCAGTCGGCGGCCAGGCCGGTGTCGAGCTGTGGTCCGAAGGTGACCCAGCTACCCAGCGACAGCACGCTGACCTTGAGTCCGGAACGTCCGAGGGGGCGGTACTCCATGTCCATGACCCGCAGGCTACGAGGCGAGCGGATCGGTCACACGGGGTGCTAGCAACGGCGCATGGCAGACGACAGCACCCAGGAGTTCGCCGGCCGCGTCGCGCTGGTGACCGGTTCGTCCAGCGGCATCGGCGAGGAGATCGCCCGCCGCCTCGCCGGAGGTGGCGCCCACGTGGTGGTCAACTCGGCGACCTCGGTCGACGCGGGCACCGCCGTGGCCGAGTCGCTCCCCACCGAGTCGGCCTACGTGCAGGCCGACATCAGCGACCAGGACCAGGCACGCTCGCTGGTCGACCAGACGCTGGAACGCTTCGGCAAGCTCGACTACCTGATCAACAACGCCGGCTGGACCACCGTGGTGCCCCACCACGACCTCGACGCCCTCACCGACGACATCTTCCGACGGACCTTCGACGTCAACGTGTTCGGCACGTGGTGGCTGACCAAGGCGGCCATGCCCCACCTCAAGGAGAGCGACGACGGAAACGTCGTGTCGATCACGTCGCTGGCCGGCGTCCGGCCCACCGGCAGCTCGATCGCCTACGCCATGACCAAGGCCGCGCTCAACCACATGACGGTGCTGCTGGCCAAGTCCCACGCGCCGGTCCGGGTGAACGCCGTGGCGCCGGGGCTCGTCGACACGCCCTGGACGGCCGACTGGGGGCCCATGCACGAAGCGGTCGCCGGCATGGCGCCCGTGCCCCGCAGCGCGACACCGGCCGACTGCGCCGAAGCGACCCTGGCGCTGATCCGCACGAAGTACGCCACCGGCCACGTGTTCCTGGTCGATGGCGGCCTCTCGCTGGTCACCTGAACCGTTCTGGCAGTCGCTGCGTACCAGCGTCCTCCCGCCTCGGCTCCCCGGCTGGTACGGACGGACTGCCAGTTTCCCGAGGGGGGTGGGTCAGAACGCGGCGCCGGCGATGCGGAGGGCGCCGGGCACGGCCTCGCAGGTGACCGGCAACGGGCCGAGCGGGTCGCCGTCGGCCCACATGACCACGTCGTCGCCCTCGATCCGCACCTCGCGGCTGCGGTAGGTCGCGACGGCGGGATGGTCGACGTGCCGGCCGCCGAAGACCTTGGGGAACACCCGCAGGAACGTCCCCCGGCCCACGGCGCCGATCACCACCGTCTGCAGCAGCCCGTCGTCGGGTCGGGCGTCGGGGCAGATGCACATGCCGCCGCCGAAGTAGGCGGTGTTGCCGACCGAGAGCATGGTGGTGTCGGCGTCGTGGGTCTCGCCGTCGATGGTCACCGTGGCCCGCAGCTGTCGCAGTCGGGGCAGCTGCAGGACCGTGGCGACCGTGTAGCGCTGCTGGCCTCGCGGCCAGCGCAGAGCATTGGCGCGGGCGGTGACGTCGCCGCTGAACCCCACGGTGGCCACGCTGGCCACCCACCCGTGGTTGGTGCGCATGGCGTCGACGGGCATTGGGTCGTCCAGCGCACGACGGATGTGGGCGGAGAGATCGCCCTCGAGCAGACCGAGCGCCCGGGCGAAGTCGTTGCCGGTGCCCTGGGGGACGATGCCGAGGACGGTCCCGGTCTCGGCGACCGCACCCACCGCGATGCGCACCAGCCCGTCACCGCCGACCGCGATGAGGCGTTCCGCTCCCCCGCTCACCGCCTCGCCAGCGGCCGCCGTCGCGGCCTCGGCCGAGTCGGCCTCCAACAGCACCGCCTCCTGCCCACCCGCACGGACGCCGTCCATCACCCGCTCGACGTCGCCCGAGCCACCCCGGGCGGCCGGATTCCCCAAGACGTGCACTGCAGCCATCGCCGGCGCACGCTAGGCAACGCGGGTCGCTCGGGCACGGTCCGGCGCCGACCACGACCTATCGTGACGGCATGGCAGGCTCCGAACCCATGCTCGATCATCAGGGACTCGAAGTGCTCTCCAGCGACGAGTGCTGGCAGCTCGTGCGCGACGCACCGGTGGGTCGCGTGGCGTTCGTCGAGTCCGGCGACGTGGTGATCCTCCCGGTCAACCACGGGGTGCTCGGTCACCAGATCGCCTTCCGCACCGCCAAGGGCGCCATGCTCCACGAGGCGCTGCTCACCCGGTCGGTGGCCTTCGAGGTCGATGCGTTCGACGCGTCCGATCGCACGGGCTGGAGCGTCCTGATCCGGGGTCAGGCCCGGCTGCCCGAGAACGACGACGAGCTCGAGGCGCTCCACCTCGAGGCATGGGCCGACGCCGTTCAGCGCAACGAGTGGGTGACGATCCTCCCCGACGAGATCACCGGTCGCCGCATCGTGCACCGCACGAGCGACGCCTGACCGCAGCGGCGGTCGGAGCGCACGTGGGCCGCTCGGACGCCGTGGAGCTGGAGATCGCCGGCCACACGGTGCGCGTCACCAGCCCCGACAAGGTCTTCTTCCCGGAACGGGGCGAGACCAAGCTCGACCTCGTCGAGTACTACGTGGCCGTCGCCGAGCCGTTCGTCCGCGCCGTCGGCGGCCGCCCGACGTTGCTCCAGCGCTTCCCCGACGGAGTCGGCGGGAACTCGTTCTTCCAGAAGCGCGTGCCGAAGGGCGCGCCGGCGTGGCTGCGCACCACCACGGTGAGCACCCCGAACGGCACGACGAGCAACGCCATGGTGCTCGACGACGTGGCCCACGCCGCCTGGGCGGTCAACCTCGGCTGCCTCGGCTTCCACCCGTGGCCGTTCCGGGCCGACGATCCGGGTAACACCGACGAGATGCGCGTCGACCTCGACCCCTCTCCCGGCGTCGACTTCCCGATGCTCCGCGAGGCGGCCCACGAGGTGCGGGCCTTCTTCGACGAGGTGGGCCTCCGCTCGTTCCCCAAGACCACCGGCAGCCGCGGCATCCACGTGCACGTCCCCCTGGCCACGGGGTGGGACTCCTACGACGTCCGGCTCGGCGCCGTGGCCGTGGCACGCGAGCTCGAGCGACGGCGCCCCGAGCTCATCACGGCTGCCTGGTGGAAGGAGGAGCGCGGCCGCCGGGTGTTCGTCGACTTCAACCAGACGGCCCCCCACAAGACGGTGTTCGGGGCGTGGTCGGTCCGCGCCCGCGTCGGCGCCCAGGTGTCGACGCCGTTCGGCTGGGACGAGCTCGACGTGATCGAGCCCGACGAGTGCACCATCGCCTCGGTCCCCGACCGGCTCGCCGAGCGGGGCGACCCGTGGGACGACATCCGATCCTGCGAGCAGCCGCTGACGCCGCTGCTCGAGCTCCACGAGGCCGATCGCGCCGCAGGTGTGCCGGACGCCCCGTGGCCGCCCGTGTACCCCAAGATGCCCCACGAACCGCCCCGCGTGGCCCCGAGCCGTGCCCGCGGCGATCGGAACGGACCGGACACCACGACCTAGGTTCGGGGCATGGAACGAGGGACCCGATACCTGCTCGCCAGCGCGCTGCGAGCCCTCCACGCCGCCAACGCCCGGTCGCCGCTCGCCCGCACCGGGCCGGCGTCCGTGGCGTCGTTCGCGTTCGGCCTGCCCGGCTCGGAGCTGCCCCGCCAGCACATGGTCGCCCACGCCGCGTCCGCTGCGCTGGCGATCCAGCGCGGGGTCCACCGCAGCCGTGCCGGCAAGCTCGGCTTGGCGCTCACCGCCGGCTCGATCGCCGCACTGTGGAAGATCGACAACCAGTCGCGCGACGCCGACGAGATCGTCGAACGGGCCCTTCGTGACCAGTTGGGCGACGGGTATCGGGACGAGATGGCCGAGTCCCCGCTCGTGCCCCGCACCACCGTGCTGCCCACGTTCCCCACGCCAACGGTCCGGAAGCGGTACGTCCAGCACGGTCACATCGACTACGACCAGCACGGCCGCCGCACCACGCTCGACATCTGGCGCCGGCCCGATCTCCCGGTCGACGGCAAGGCGCCCGTCCTCCTGCAGATCCACGGTGGCGCATGGATCTACGGCGACAAGGAGGGTCAGGCCTACCCGCTGATGGCCCACCTGGCCGAGCGCGGATGGGTGTGTGTGTCGGCCACCTACCGCCTGAGCCCCCGCGCCACGTGGCCCGACCAGATCGTCGACGTGAAGGCGGCCCTGGCCTGGGTCAAGGAGCACGTCGCCGACCACGGTGGCGACCCCGACTGGGTGGCCATCACCGGCGGTTCCGCCGGCGGCCACCTCAGCTCGCTGGCGGCGCTCACGCAGAACGACCCCCGCTTCCAGCCCGGGTTCGAGGACGCCGACACCACCGTCCGGGCGGCCGTCCCGTTCTACGGCGTGTACGACTGGACCAACCGCGACGGCACCGGACGTGACGACCTCGCCGAGCTGCTGTCCGAGCGCATCGTGAAGCAGACCGCGGCCGACGCCCCCGAGGTCTACGACCTGGCGTCGCCCATGAGCCACCTGTCGGCCGACGCCGTGCCGTTCCTGTTCCTGCACGGGACCAACGACACGCTGGTGCCGGTCACGCAGGCCCGGTCGATGGTCGACCAGCTCCGCGCCGTCTCGCAGAACCCGGTGGCCTACGTCGAGTTCCCCGGCGCCCAGCACGCGTTCGACGCGTTCTCCAGCCCGAGGACCGATGCCGCCTCGCACGGCGTCGAGCGCTTCCTCAACGTGATCCGCGCCCGCACGCACGCACCGGCCTCGACCGGCGTGGTCTAGGAATCGACGACGTAGCCGACGCCGGGGACCCACCGGGCGTCGGCGGGGATGGCCTCGGCGGGGTCGAGGACCCAACCGACGCCGTCCACCCATCGTCGGCCTGCTGCGGACGACTGCGGCGACGGCGAGGGGGCCGGCGACGACGGCGGGCGGCTCGGATAGCCGGGGTGCGGGTCGGGTGCCGGGGCCGACGGCCGGCGGGCGTAGCCGTCGGGATCGGGCGGCCGCGAGACCGGCATGGCGGCCGTGGCATCGGTGGACGCGACGGGTCGACGACCCGGCGTGGGCAGATCGCGCCGGCGGGTCCACGACGGCATGGTCGACGCCGCCGGTGAGGATGCCATCGCGGTCGCGCCGGGCGAGCGCCCGGCCGGACCGGCTGCGGCAGCGGCCTGGCGGGGCGACGGCGCAGCGACGTCGGCCAGAGACGGCGCCGCCTTCCAGATGAACGACAGCCCGATCGCGCCCAGGCCGGTGGCGGCCAGGGCGAGCGCCGGACCTCGTGTGGCCGCCGCCATGGCACCGACCAGCGCGGCCACGATCTGCGATTGGTCGGGCGCCACGCGTTCGGCGAGCGCCGGGATGCCGTAGGCGAAGACCAGCACGGCAGCCGACAGACCGATGCCCCAGAAGCCGGCTCGCCGGATCACCGCCGGCCGGTTGGACGAGATCAGCAGCGCCAGCAGGGCGCCGGCACCGGCGATGCCCGCGAGGATGGGCACGGCGGCGACCACCACGTCGCGCACCGGGCCGAAGTTCGGGACGCGGTCGGTGGGCAGCGGGATGCGCAGCTCGGGCGCCGGCGGCAGCACCCCGTCGAGCTCGGGTCGGGCATCGACCACCGCCTGGCGCGCTGCGGTTCCGAACGCGCCCGCCTCCACGGCGTCGGGCGCTTCGCCCTCACCCAGGAACGCGGCGTGGGTCCGCACGAGCGCGTCGACGAAGACCGCCTCGACCGCGGGCGAGTCGAGGACGTCGGTCGCCGCCTGCTCGAGCACGGGGCGGGGCACGTCGACGCCGTCCGGGAGCGACACCTCGATGGCGTCGGCGATGTTCTGCGCCAGCTGGGCTCGCACCGCGTCGTCGTCGTAGAGCGCCTGGGCCACGTCCTCGGACCGCCCGGGATCGAGCACGGTGCGCGTCAGGACGAACCCGGTCCAGGCGAGGGATCCGATCCAGAAGCTGATGCCGAGGATGGCTGCGGCCAGGGCACGACGCACGGTTCCATCTTGAACGATGTCCGGCCGCCGGGCGCGGCGCGGCCCTCAATCGTCGAGGAACTCCTCGAGCAGCCGAGCCAGCTCCACCGGCTGGTCGCCCTGGATCGAGTGGCCGGCATCGGCGACGGTGACCACCCGGGCATCCGGCTGCACCTCGCAGAAGCGGGCGACGTCGTCGCCGTCGACCACCGGTGAACGGTCCCCGAGCGCCAGGAGCACGGGTACGTCGACGCGAGCGAGGTCGTCCCACAGCGGCTCGAGGTCGAGCATCGGCGTGGCGTCACCCGACTCGCCCGCGTCGGCGAGACGTGTGCGCTGGTGACGCCAGACCCAGCGGCCGTCGTCGCGCTGGCGGGCGTTGTGGAGGATGCCCCGCCGCAGCGAGGACTCCGACCGGGTCGGATTGAACGCCATCGTGCGCTCGAGGATCTCGTCGAAGGTCTCGAACGACTCGGGGCCGGCGAGGAACGAGTGGATCTCAGCCGTCTTGGCCCGGTCGGCACCGGGCGTGATGTCGACCATGGCCAGCTTGCGGACGAGGTCGGGCTGCGTGGTGGTCAGCACCATCGCCGTGAGCCCACCCAGCGACATGCCCACGACCGCGGCGGCATCGGCAGCGTGGGTCCGGATGGCCCGGGCGACGTCGTCGGCGAGGGCGCGAGGGCCAACCGGTCGGGCGGGGTCGACGTCGCCGCTGTGGCCGTGGCCGGGCAGGTCGACGGCCAGGAGCGGGCGGTCCAGCGCCAGCGCCACCGTGTCCCACGTGTGGGCGTTCTGCCCCCCACCGTGGAGCAGCACCAGCTCGGGCGGCCCGCTCCCCCAGCGCAGCGCGCTGACGTGACGCCCGTCGTCGAGGCTGACCTGCACCCGCTCGACGGTGGGTGGCCCGTGCCACTCGATGCCGGCCTCGGCGGCGTTCTCGTGGAACAGCCCGAACTCGTCGTACTCCTCGGATGTGGGCGCAGCCATGCCCGGCACAGTAGGTGTCCGGTCGGTGGCGCCGTCAGGAGCGGTCGAGCACGAGCTCGACCCGGCGCGACGTCGGGTTGTCCGACGACCGCCGGCCCGGCGTGGCGGTGAGGATCTGCGGCCCGCCTCCGAGGTCCACCTCGACCTCGACGCTGGCGGCCAGCGAGAACGCCAGCGCGAACGTGGGATCGGCGAGCTCGATGACGAGGGTTCGATCGGTGAGGGTCAGCACCTGTCCCTGTTGCACGACGTCGCGGTCACCGACACGGGCGCGCAGCGTGACCGGCCGCACGGGCTGGTGCAGCGCCGGTACCGGTGGCCGGCGGCGGTCGCCGTTCTGGCGCTCGTCGTTCATCACTCACTCATCATGCCGGTCGTACCCTCCCCAAGCGCCCGGCTCGCCACCGACAGGGTACCGAGTGGTGGCGCAACGCACCGCCGGGGCAGGCTCGGGGCAGCCACGACCAGGAGGACCCACGTGACCGGACTCGCCGACCGATTGCAGCAGGACCTGAAGGAGGCCATGAAGGCCAGGGACCAGGTCCGCGTCGCCACCCTGCGCATGGCCATCGCGGCGGTGAAGGAGGCGGCGGTCTCCGGTGACCATGCCCACCAGCCCGACGACACCGAGGTCGAGGCGCTGCTGAAGGCGCAGGTGAAGCGGCGCGACGAGGCCGCCGAGGCCTTCCGCTCGGCGGGCCGCGACGAGCAGGCCGATCGCGAGCTCGCCGAACGGGCGATCCTGTCGGCCTACCTCCCCGAGGAGCTGTCGGACGACGAACTCGAGCGGGTCGTCGACGACGCACTGGCTGCTGGCGGGTTCCACGAGCCTTCCGACATGGGCCCGGCGATGAAGACGGTGATGGCGGCGGTATCCGGTCGTGCCGAGGGCAAGCGCGTGTCGGCCCTGGTGAAGCAGAAGCTCCAAGGTTGACGACACCCTTCTACGGCGCCGCCGACACCGAGCTGTTCGCCGGCGGCCGAGCCGACGGCCAGCAACCGGGTCGCGTCATCGCCGAGCTCGACCAGCGACTCCCCGACGGGCTGATCCTCGACCTGGCGGCCGGCGACGGGTTCCTCGCCCAGGCGTTGACGAACCACCGCCGCAGGGTCGTACCGGTCGCACGACCCGCCCTCGGCCGGCGCCCGGTGGGCCTCCCCAGCGTCGGCGCCCGCCCGCATCAGCTCCCGTTCTGGGAGGGCACGCTGACCGGCGCCTACGCCACGCAGGTGACGCCGGGGGCGGACGGAGTCGACGCCGAGCTCCTGGTCGCCGAGCTCCACCGCGCGGTGCGCCGCGGCGGGCCGCTCGTGGTCGTCGCCACGCTCGGACCCGAGGACGACCGTGGCACGATCGATGGCTGGACCACCCACGGGTTCGAGTGCGAGGTGGTCGACACCGCCTTCGCCGCCGACCGCCCCTACCGCTTCGGCGTGTTCACCGCGCCGAGCCGGGGCAGCACGCCGGCGACGGGGACCGGCGGCGTCACGCCGCGGTGACGGCGCCGGAGGGCTCGTCGACGATGGCGTCACCGGTGGCGGCGAGCTGGCGGTGGCGCTCGTAGGCCCAGCCCGGCCCCCGCAGCACGAACGACAGCCGGTCGCGCCAGTTGGTCGAGCCGGCGACGTCGCGCACGATGTCGCGGTACTCGTGCGTCGCCACCGTGACCGGGTTGAACGAGTGGATGTTGCGGGTGAGGCCGTAGACGACGCGCTCGTCCTCGGGTTCGAAGGTCCCGAAGATGCGGTCCCAGACGATGAGGATCGACCCGTGGTTGCGGTCGAGGTACTGGCGTTGCGATCCGTGGTGCACGCGGTGGTGCGACGGCGTGTTGAGCACGGCCTCGGCTGGCCCGAGCGAGCGGATGGTGTCGGTGTGGATCCAGTACTGGTAGAGCAGGTTGATGGCGCGAGCCTGGGTGACCAGGTGCGGGCGGATGCCCATGCGGGCGAGCAGGCCGTAGGGCACCCAGACACCGAGCCAGTCGGCCACCGGCTGGCGCAGCGCGGTCGACAGGTTGTACCGCTCGCTGGAGTGGTGCACGACGTGGATGGCCCACAGGCCCCGCACCTCGTGCATGAAGCGGTGGTTCCAGTAGTAGATGAAGTCCCATCCGGCGACGGCGGCCAACCAGGCCAGCGCACCGTCGCCCCGGTCGCGCTCGGCCCCCTTGCGCGCCCACTGCACGTCGGGGTTGGTGCGGGTGGCGAACGTCGTCGACACGGCCAGCGTGCCCGCAGCCACGGCGGCGGGTCCGGTGACGCGGCGCACCTTGTCGGCCACCGCCGACCAGCGGCGGTGCTTCCGCACCGGCTCCGTGTCGGGTTCGTCGCCTGCCGGGGCGGCCGCGACCACCCGGTCAGCCATGGTGGTCACGAGCGCGGCAGCGGCTGCGGTGCCGATCAGCACCTTGCCGTGGCGGCCCTTCCCCGGGACCAGCTGCTTCAGCAGCGTGGGCATGACGATCGGCGCCAGCAGCGAGCCGACGCCCATGGCGAGCGACGTTGCCGTGTCGGCAGGCGTGTAGTCGGCCGCCGACGGCCCCTGCTCGGCCGCTCGGGCCTGGAGGTAGCGGCGCTCGACGGCCATGGTGCCGAAGTAGACGGGGATCGAGGCGACGGTCAGGTCGACCATGGCCACGAGTCTTGTCGAACTGCGCCGCGCGCGCCGATCGCGCCGCGGAGGTGGGCGCTCAGTCCGTGGGCTCCCAGAGCCCCACGCGGCGCCACAACATGCGGCTGCGGCGGTCGACGAGGCCGAGGTCGTCGAACAGCTTGCGGATCTTGCCGACCGAGTCGCGCAGGAGCTGCCGGGTCTCCGGATCGCGCCGCATCTGGCGTCGCGCCTCGATCGGGATGCCGTGGGCGCGGACCGTCGCCGTCGACGGGAACACCATGAGCGGGGCCATCACCCCGAGCACCAGCGGTGTGGTGTCGGCGAGGACCCGCCGGCGGATGCGGCCGAGCTGCGGGACGCGCTTGGTGAGGAACGACTTGGCGAACCCGATGTGGCGCGCCTCCTCGGTGACGTGGATGCGCATGACCCGCTCGGCGAGGGGGTGCTCGACACCGGCGCGCAGCGACTGGCGCTGGATGTGGTCGATGGGCTCCTCGCCGCCGAGCACGAAGACGAAGAACAGCTCGGGGAAGGCCCACGCCAGGGGCAGGACGAACTGCCGGCACAGCAACTGCAGGATGCGTGGCATGCCGCCGGCGGGCGTGACGGCGGTGTCGACGGCCCGGTTGGCGAACTCCTGGAACATCATCGTGTGGTGCGTCTCCTCGATGACCTCGTGGAGCACGTACCGGAACTCGGGGCTGCCCTGGGGCAGGCGCATGGCGAAGTCCAGGAGGCCGCGCTGGAGCATGTTCTCGAACTCGAGCCCGATGCGCATGTTCGACGCGATGCGGTGTGCCGCCACCCTGGCCTGGTCCTCGGGCGGCAGCGACCGGTACCAGTCGGTGCGAGCCAGCGGATCGACCGGCCACAGACGGAGCCGTGCATCGGCATCGTCGATCTGGTGGTCGGGGTCGTCCCAGGCGATGTCCTCGTAGGCGTCGTGGCGCTTCACCAGGGATTGGGCGCTCAGCCGCTCGACGACGCGACGGAAGTCCTCGTCGTCGGTTCGTCGGACCGGGATGGGGGCTCGGAGGTTCGACAACAGGGTGCTCACCTCCCGATATTGCCATTTTGGACTGGCACGGTCAACGGTGGCGTTCGTCACGCCGCTGCTCCGTGGGGCACGCTTGCGTCGTGGCGGAGTACCGCATCGACGATCTGGCCCGGGAGGCGGGCACCACGGTCCGCAACGTCCGCGCCTACCAGGAGCGCGGCCTCCTCCAGCCACCGCGACGCCAAGGCCGCGTCGCCTTCTACGACGACGGCCACCTCGCTCGGCTGCGGCTGATCCTCCGCCTGCTCGAGCGCGGCGCCACGTTGCAGCTGATCGCCGACATGGTCGACGCCTGGCACGAGGGCCACGACATCGCCAACCTGTTGGGGCTGGAGGCCGCCTTGCTCGCTCCCGGCACCGAGGAGCCGGGGGGCGTCGTCACGGCCGACGAGCTCGGCGACGTGTTCGGGATCGAGCCCGACGCCGGCCACGTCCAGCGGGCGGTGGAGCTGGGCATCCTGCGGCCCGAGGACGGCGCCTACCGGGTGACCGCTCCCCGGCTGCTCCAGATCGGCACGGAGATCGCCCAGATGGGCGTGCCCGTCGGCGAGATGCTCGACCACGTGGCCGCGCTGCGCGAGCGCATCGACGATGTCGCCCGCGACTTCGTCGACCTGGCCGTGCGCCACGTGTTCCGCAACCTCGTCGAGGACGCCGAGTCCGCCGACCTGGCCGCCGCCGCCGAGCTGGTGCAGCGTCTCCGCCCGCTGGCCCGGTCGGTCGTCGACATCGAGCTGGGGCGGGCCATCGACGCCGCCATCTCGGCACGCATCGCCGACGTCCTCGCTAAGCGCCCCCACTGACGATCTGGCAGCTGCTGCGTCACACCCCAGCCCGCCCCGCCCCGGCCACGTCGTTACGCACGGCCTGCCAGATCCGTGACGGGCGGGCTGCCAGTTCGCTCAGGGGTGGTGGCGGTGGATGGCGTGCAGGCGCTCGAGGATCCGCTTCTCGCTCACCGGCTGGGCCGTCCCGAGCTGCTGGGCGAACAGCTGGACACGCAGCTCCTCGATCATCCAGCGCACGTCGTCGAGCGCGGCGGTCAGGCCGTGCTCGGCGACCAAGCCGGCGTGTTCGGCTTCCAGACGCTGGATCGCCTGCATCCGCTCGGCGTCGCGGTCCGGGGATTCGCGGAGCTTGTCGAGCCGGTGGTCGATGGCGTCGAGGTAGCGCGGGAGGTGGGCGACGCGGTCGGTGCCGATGGCCACCACGAAGCCGTCGAACACGAGCCGGGTCAGCTGCGAGGTGATGTCGTCGAGCGCCGCCGACCACGACACCGGCGCCGGCTGAGCCAACCGCTCCCGCAGTCGTCCGGCGTGCTGGACGACTGCGGCCACCGTCTCGACGACGCCGACCAGGTCGGCTACGTAGCGCTGCCGCGCGGTGCGGAGGAGCTCGTCGAAGCCCTCGGCGTCGAACGGTGGCCCACCGGCGTCGAGCAGCAGCGCGTCGAGGACGCCGTCGCGGGCGTCCTCGGTGGCGGCGGTGACGGTGCCGTGCGGCGCTGCGGTCAACCCCAGCAGCACCCGGGCGTCGATGCGCTTCTGCACGACTCGCGCCGGGCGGTCGAGCTGCAGGGCGAGCAACCGACGGACCCCGTTCCAGTGCAGCGCCCGCTGCTGCTCGGGCGACGCCAGGATCCGCACACCGACGGCGTCGTCGGTGTCGATCAGCGCCGGGTACCCCCGCACGGGTAGCCCGTCGACCGTGCTCTCGACCACCCTCGGCAACGTGCCGATCGTCCACGACGTCAGCCCATCGCGCTCCACGTCGGGGGCGTTGGCGACCACGGTGGCGCGGACGTGGGCCCGCAGCAGCCGCTCGAGCTCGCGCAGGTCCTCGCCCTCGGCGAGGACCCGGCCCTCCTCCACCACCCGGAACCGTGGGCGCAGGTGCCCGGGCAGGTCGACGTCGTCCCAGGCGTCGGGCGTCACCCGCTCGCCCGACATGCGGCTCAGCTCGGCGGCCAGCACCTCGCGCAGCGGGCCGTCGTCCGGACCGACCCGGTGCAGCAGCTCGGCGGCGCGGTCGGGCGCCGGCACCAGGTTCCGCCGGATCGGCTTGGGCAAGGACTTGATCATCGTGGTGACGAGCTCGTGGCGCAGGCCGGGCACCAGCCACTCGAACGGACCCGGTTCCGTCCGGTTGAGCACGGCCACCGGGATCTCGAACGTGATGCCGTCGGTCTCGCGACCCGGGTCGAGCTCGTAGTCGATGCCGACCTCGACCGGCGCTCCCCCGCCGGCCGGCTCCCAGGTCTCCGGGAACGCCGACTCGTCGACCTCGCCGGCGCCGGGGGTGACCAGGTCGTCGACCGTGAGGTCGAGCAGGTGGGGGTGGCGCTGCTGCTCGCCCTTCCACCACTTGTCGAACCGGCGAACGTCGGTGACGTGGTCGGGGACGCGCTGGTCGAAGAAGTCGAAGATTGCGTCCTCGTCGACGAGGATGTCGCGCCGGCGAGCCCGGTCCTCCATGGCGCGCACCTCGGCGATCCGTTCCTCGTTGCGGGCGACGAACGCGTGGTGCGTCTCCCACTCGCCGCGCACCAGCGTGTGCAGCACGAACAGCTCGCGCGCCAGGCGCTTGTCGACGCGGTCGAGGTTGACGGCCCGGCCCTCGACGATGGTGAGCGCCTTGAGACGCACCCGCTCGATGACCTGCGCCGAACCCCGCTCGGCGTTCCAGCGGGCGTCGTCGTAGGTGCGCGTCAGCAGGTGGGCGGCGGCCTGCTCGATCGCCTGGGGGTGGATGGTGGCTGCCGTGCGGGCCCACAACCGGTTGGTCTCGACGATCTCGGCGACCATGACCCAACGGGGCGGCTTCTTGGCCAGCACCGAGCTCCGTGCGAGCGAGAAGCGCGCGTTGCGCGGGCCGACGTACTCGACCGGGCCACGGGCGCCCCGGCGCGGCGCCTTGCCCTGCACGTCGGCGACGGTCTCGTCGTCGCGGTTGCCGATGTTGTGGAGCAATCCCGACAGCAGCGCACGGTGGATGGCGTGCTCGTCGGCCGGCTGCGAGTTCACCGGGATCTTCAGGCTGCGCACGACCTGGCGGATCTGGGTGTAGACGTCCTGCCACTCTCGGATGCGCACGTAGTGGAGGAACTCGTCACGCACCTCCCTCCGGAACTTCGACGACGACAGCTCGCGCTGGCGCTCCTTCAGGTGGTCCCACAGCGCGAGGTAGCCGAGGAAGTCCGAGCCCGGCACCCGGAACCGGGCGTGGAGCTGGCCGGCGACGTCCTCCTTCCCGGTGGGGCGCTCGCGCGGATCCTGGATGGACAGTCCGGCGACGATGACCATCACCTCGTGCACGCAGCCGTTGCGCTCGGCCTCGATGACCATGCGCGCCAGGGTGGGATCGAGCGGGAGGCGGGCCAGCTTGCGGCCGACGGCCGTGAGCTTCCGGGCGTGCGGCGGGCGGTCGGGTACCAGGGCGCCGAGCTCTTCGAGCAGGGTCACGCCGTCGGCCACCTGCCGGCGGTCGGGGGGCTCGACGAAGGGGAACGACTCGACGTCGCCCAGACCGAGCGCCGTCATCTGGAGGATGACCGAGGCCAGGTTGGTGCGCAGGATCTCGGGCTCGGTGAACTCGGGGCGGGAGTCGTAGTCGTCCTCGGCATAGAGGCGGATGCAGACGCCGGCGGCGACGCGGCCGCACCGCCCGGCGCGCTGGTCGGCGCTGGCCTGCGAGATCGGCTCGATGGGCAGGCGCTGGACCTTGGTGCGCTTCGAGTACCGGGAGATGCGCGCCGTTCCCGGGTCGACGACGTAGTGGATGCCGGGCACCGTGATCGAGGTCTCGGCGATGTTGGTGGCGATGACCACCCGCCGCTTGGTGTGGCCCTGGAACACGCGGTGCTGTTCGGCCGCCGACAGCCGGGCGAACAGCGGCAGGACCTCGGTGTTCGGGAGCTTCAGCCCCTGGACCGCATCGGCCAGGTCGCGGATCTCGCGCTCGCCGGATGCGAACACGAGGATGTCGCCCGGACCCTCGCGGGTGAGCTCGGTGATGGCGTCGGTGGCCGCCTGGACCAGGTCGTGCTGACCCGACGATGCCGCCGACGAACCGTCCTCGTCGGGTCGATAGCGCATCTCCACCGGGTAGCTCCGTCCGGAGACCTCGACGACCGGCGCCGGCGTGCCGTCGGGGCCGGCGAAGTGCTCGGCGAAGCGCTCGGTGTCGATGGTGGCCGACGTGACGATGACCTTCAGGTCGGGCCGCTTCGGCAGCAGCTGCTTGAGGTAGCCGAGGATGAAGTCGATGTTGAGGCTGCGCTCGTGCGCCTCGTCGACGATGATCGTGTCGTAGCCGCGCAGCATCCGGTCGCGCTGGAGCTCGTTGAGCAGGATGCCGTCGGTCATCACCTTCAGCCGGGTGGCCTCGCCCACACGGTCGTTGAATCGGACGGCGTACCCGACCTCGGCACCGACGGCCACCTCGAGCTCCTCGGCGACGCGCTCGGCCACCGAGCGGGCAGCGATCCGTCGAGGCTGGGTGTGACCGATCAGCGCGTCGACACCGCGGCCGAGCTCCAGGCACAGCTTCGGCAGCTGGGTGCTCTTGCCCGACCCGGTCTCCCCGGCCACCACCACGACCTGGTGGTCGCGGATGACCTCGAGCAGCTCGTCGCGCCGGGCCGTGATGGGCAGCTCCGGCGGGTAGGACGGGACGATGGAGGGGGTCGCGGCGGACATGGCAGGTCTTCCAGCATGCCGTGTGCCTACGGCCGATTCGCACACGTTCTGCTATCTTGACCGCACGGTCAAGTCCGAAACGCCGAGGGGGACCCCATGGCACGACTCGTGTACACCCGGGACGAGCTGATGTCCGAGCACGACTACGCCGAGCCGCACGTCGTGGCCGGTCGTCGCATGCACGGCGGCTACCTGGCCGACGGCACCTACGTACCGCCGCGCACCAAGGTCCGTGCTGCGGCGGTCGAGGCGTGGACCGACGCCCTGCGCGCCCGCGGCGGCGACCTCCTGGATGCCGATGCGTCGTTGCTCACCGGCACCCGACTGCCCAACGTCGACCAGCAGCGGCTCCTCCTGCGCAGCGGACTGGGCGAGACCTTCTGGAACAGCCTGACCACCATCGGCAAGATCGAGGCCAAGGGACGGCTCCTGGCCGACATCACCTTCCCCGATCTGCAGGACGTGATCGTCGAGGACATCTCCGAGATGGCCATCGGGCACCTCAACGAGGGACTGCTGGTCGCCCACGGCCTGGACGAGGGCGGGCTTCCCGCCGAGGGCATCGGCGGCCACGACGAGATGTGGTTCGCGGCGCGCGACCTGGCCTTCGGCGCCGGCGCCTACCCCGACGTCGAGCCGCCCGAGAGCATCGCCCGGCCCGACGACGAGCGACGCATCCCCGAACTGCCGGGCGAGATCGAAGGGCTGGTCTCGTTCCTCGCCAACCTGTTGCTGATCGAGTTCCGGGCCGAGCTCGGCTTCTCCGAGTCGCAGGCCGTGCTGCGCACCCCGGACCTGTTCGCCGACCGGCGCGACGGTGCCGAGGAGGCCGCCGACATCATCGGGCGGATCCGCATCGACGAGCAGATCCACGTGTCGTCGCTGCGCCTCTACCTCGGCGAGATCCGCTCGTGCACCTTCCGCACGGTCGAGGCCGAGACCGGCGAGCACAGCACGATCAGCGGTGCCGAGGTGATCGACCGGTTCTGGGACGACCTGGTGCGGTGGGCCACGGTCGACCAGCCCAAGCTGGCGGCCGAGCAGCAACGGGAGCTGCTGACCGAACGCATCCTGCGCCACGCCGACGGCGAAGAGATCCTCCGCCGCTTCGACGCCGCCGCCTGAACCGGCTCAGACCGGAGCGCCGGGGGCCACCAGCGGCCAGGGCCGCTCGCGTTCCATCAGCAGCGCCAGGTCGAGCAGCACCTGCTCGTGGTGGTGCGGCGCCAGCACCTGCAGCCCCACCGGGTAGACCGTCGGACGCCTGCCCGATGGGAATCGAGATCGCCGGGTTCCCGTAGATGTTCGACGGGATGGTCAGGGCCCCGTGGTTGATGGGCTTGGCCTCGAGCCCGCCGAAGGTCGTGGGCGGGCTGGCGTCAGCAGCGAAGGCGACGTCGGGGTTGGTCGACGCCAGCACGACGTCGGCCTGCTCGAACAGATCGGCCATGGCCTCGTTGAGCTCGATCCGGCGGGTCTCGGCCTTGACGGCGGCGTGCACGTCGAAGTGCTCGACGGCGGCCTCCACGCCACGGCGCATGGCCGGCGTGAGGTCGTCGGCGCAGTCGGGCCAACGGTCGCCCAGGTCCTTCACCAGCCAGACGCTGCCGGTGACCCCCCAGGCCGCGCCGGTGCGGGGCAGCCGTACGGCGACATCGACCCGTTCCAGCCCGGCCAGCGCGATGAGATCCTCGGCCGCCGCGGTGACCAGCTCGACCACCTCGGGAGCGACGACGGCCTGTCCGATGTCGACGACGACGGCCGCCCGCTTGCCCCGCAGGTCGGGGAGGAACGTGCCGAGGTCGCGCTCCCAGCCCTCGACCCGGGGCAGGCTCAGCGGATCGCGCCCGTCGAAGCCGTTGGCGATGTCGAACCAGCGAGCGGTGTCGCGCACCGATCGGCTGACCACGCCGGGTACGGCGGTCAGGTTGCCCGGACCGGCATGGGGACCGCGCGGGATGCGCCCCCAGGTGCACTTGAGGCCGAGCAGGCCGCAGAACCCGGCCGGGATGCGGATCGACCCGCCGCCGTCGCCGGCCGTGGCCAGCGTCAGGAGGCCACCAGCCACCGCCGCGGCCGACCCGCCGGACGAACCGCCCGGTGTTCGCTCGAGGTCCCACGGGTTGCGGGTGGCGCCGTGCAGCTTGGTGCGGGTCTGGTTCACGCCGCCGAACTCGCTGGCGGTGGTGAGACCGACCAGGACCCCACCGGCATCGCGGAGGCGCTGGATCTTGGTGTCGGTGTACCCGGCAACCTGGTCGGCGAGCGCCACCGATGCCTCGGTGGCCGGCCACCCTTCGACGTTGTCGAGCTCCTTCACACCGACCGGCACGCCACCGAAGGGCGCCGAGACGTCAGCGCCCTTCGCCGCTTCCCGTGCCTGGTCCACGTCGAGGTGGCAGAAGGCGTTCAGCTGCGACGCCTCGATGGCCGCCAGCGTGGCGTCCAGCTCTTCGAGCGGCGAGCGCTCGCCCTTCCGGAAGGCCTCGACCAGCGAGGCGGCGTCCCCCATCCACGGTGCATCCATGGCGGCCGAACCTAGTTCGCACCGATTCTGGGGTACGGATCCCGCGCTGGAGCGCGGGATCCGTACCCCGGAACGCTCAGTCGGGGACCTCGATCCCGAGCTCGGCCGCCTTCTTCTCGACCGCCTCGGGGAAGATGTTCTTGACCAGGTACAGGTCGCGGATGATCTGGTAGTCGGGCGCCATGCCCTTGGCGTAGCGCTCCATGTAGGCCAGCTGCTTGGCGATGAGCACCAGCTCGCGGCGGACCCTTGGCGTCGTAGTTGTCCATGAGGTCGATGCTCATCTTCAGCATCTCGCCCAGGTTCATGCCGCCGATGCCGGCGTCGAGCATCGGACCCAGGATCATGCCCAGGCGCATGCCCAGCTCCTCGTCGGTGCCCACGTCGGAGGGGAACACGCCGACCTTGCGGTAGGCCCGGGCCACACGGGTGAAGTCCCCGTCGATCATGCACGTGTAGAGGATGTCCTTGATGACCTCCCGGTACGGCTCGGTGAGCTCGCCCATGATCCCGAAGTCGAGGAAGCTGGCTCGACCGTCGGGGAGGAACCAGATGTTGCCGGCATGCATGTCGCCGTGGAAGGGGCCGTGGACGCACACCGACTCGATCCAGACCTTCGCGCCTCGGCGCAGCATGACCTCGCCGTCGATGCCCTGCCGGGCCATCTCCTCGAACTCGTCGAGCGGGGTGCCCTGCATGCGCTCCATGCAGATGATGCGGGGTCCGCAGTAGTTCCAGTACACCGCGGGCGCCGTGATCCCCTCGTTGTCGCCGAAGTACCAGATCTTCTCCCGGAACTCCGCCTGCCGGGTGGCTTCCAGCGCCGGCACCAGCTCCTGGAAGTTGATGTAGGCGGCGTCCTCGATGATGGCCACCGGATCGGTGGACGCCAGCCAGTCCCAGCGCTCGGCCAGCTTGGCGATGCGCCACATGATGCGCAGGTCCGCCGTCATCAGCGGTCGTACGCCCGGACGCTGCAGCTTCAGCACCGCCTGGCGGCCATCGGGCAGCACGCAGGCGTGGACCTGCCCGATCGACGCCGCCGACAGCGGCTTGTCGTCGAAGAAGGAGAACAGTTCCTCTGGCCGGTGGCCGAGGTCCTCCTCGATGATGCGCCTGGCGGTGGCCGAGTCGAAGGGTGGCACCTCGTCGAGCGTGCGCTGGCAGGCATCGGCCAGCGGCTCGGGGAAGACACCGGGCGACGACGCCATGATCTGACCGAGCTTCACGAACGCCGGTCCCAGCTTCTCGAAGCCATCGACCGCGCCGGCTGCGGCGGCGTCCCACCACGTGTCGGGCGAGCCGCGACGCAGCACGAGGCGCAGCCGCCGGCGGAGCAGTGACGCCAGCACGCTGACGGTGAGCGTCCACCAGATGACGATGCCGCGGCGCACCTCGGTCAGCCCGAACCGGTCGAGGGCGGGCGCATCGACCGCGAGGTGCTCGGCCGGCGGGCCGTCGGCGTAGGGGCCGCGGAAGTCCTCGATCGCGGGCGAGGGGGCGGCGGGACCGTCGGGGATCGCCCGCCGGCTGCCGAAGTGCAACCCGGTGCGGGGTTCGGTCTGCTCGATGAGCCCGACCACCACACCCCCGTCGACGACCGGCAGGTGGCGCACGGCGTGGCGGCCCATGAGCTCACGGGCCTGCATGTCGTCGACGTCGGGGCTGACCGTCGGGACGTCGACGGACATGCGCTGGCGAACGGGCACCGACCGGGGATCGTCGCCGTCGACGATGACCTGCACCAGTTGGCGCTCGGTGAGCAGGCCGACGAGCGCGCCGTCGTCGAGGACGACGAGGGCAGACACCGCCCGGCGCTGGAGCTCGGCGGCGGCGTCGGCGATGGAGGCGTCGGGCGCGATGGAGGCGACCTCGCCGGTGAGGGGGGACATGAGCGATCTCGCTGGGGAGCTGGGGGCGGGGGGATGAGGACTGACCTCACCCCAGATGTTCTCCGCCCCGGATGGCGAGTCCTACCTCTGCTCGGCCGTGCCCTCGTCCTGGTGCCCTGCGTCCTGGTGTTCGGCGTCCTGGTGTTCGGCGTCCTGGTGGCCGGCGGCGAGCTCGGACTCGACGGAGTCGGTGGCCGGCGGACCACCGCGCTGGCGCCACAGGAAGATCCCCGCTGACGCGAGGATGAGGAAGCTGCTCATCCAGATGTTCACCCGGACACCGGCGATGTGCGTGGCCGGGTCGACGCGCAGCGACTCGACCCACAGCCGGCCCAGGCCGTACCCGCCGACGTAGAGCACGAAGAGCTGCCCGCCGCGCAGGCGCCACCGGTGCCCGATCCAGATCAGCAGCGCGGCGAGGCCCAGGTTCCAGAGCGCCTCGTACAGGAAGGTGGGGTGGAAGGTCTCGGTGTTGGGATACGCGGCCGGGCGGTGCTCGGGGTCGATGCGGAGTCCCCATGGCAGGTCGGTGGGACCGCCGAACAGCTCCTGGTTGAACCAGTTCCCCAACCGCCCGATGGCCTGGGCCACGGGCAGCGACGGTGCCACCGCGTCCATCATGCGGCCGAGGTCGTGCCCGCGCCGGCGGGCGACGATGAGCCCGACGATGGTGCCCAGCAGGATGCCGCCCGGGATGCCCAGGCCCCCGTTCCAGATCTTCAACGTGCCCAGCAGGTTGTCCTCGTACCGGTACCAGTCGGTGATGACGTGGTACAGCCGAGCGCCGACGAGGCCGGCGGGGATGGCCCACTTGCCGATCTCGATGATGTCCTCGGGGTCACCGCCGACGGCTTCCCAGCGACGCCGGGAGATCTCGACGGCGGCGAGCGCGCCGAGCGCGATGGCCAGGCCGTAGGCCCGCAGCTGCAGCGGCCCGATGCCGATCGAGTTGCCGGGCGGGCTCGGGATCGAGGCGAGCAGAGCAGGGACGAGGTGCGTGCCGGGCAACGACATGCCCCCCAGCATCACCCATGAGGACGCTCGCGCCCAGCCGAGACGGCGCGCACCGGCTCGCCGAGGACTGCTCGTACGCTGGATGGATGGACCAGCCGGACGACCGCCGGGTGCTGCGCGACGTGCTCCACGCCCTGCGCACCGCCATCGAGCTGGGCCGCGGCGTCGGGGCCACCGGCGTCGACCTGGTCGGCTCGGGTGTCGACGACGCCGTCCGGCGCCTCGTCGATCAGCGGGTCCGCAAGGCGATGCAGAGCGCGCCCGACGTCCCCGATGCGGTCGCGCTCGCCGACGCGCTCCGGTCGCGGAGCTCCACGGCGTCGGTGGCCGGACGTGTGGGTCAGGTCAGCCGACGGCTCTCCGGTCGGTTCCGAGCTGCCTCCTTCGTCGCCCGTCGGAGCCCCACGGGGTTCGCGCTCCGCTGGGGACCGATGGTGGTCGACGCCGTGCGCGACAGCATCCGCTCGATCGACGCCGTCGCCGAGCACCTCGTGGCCCGCACCCGGCGAGTCGGTCTCGAGCCCGACCCCGATCGCGTGCGCGTCACCGTCGTCCAAGCCCTCACCGGCCAACCGCTCGATCCGCACGGCGAGCCCGATCACACGCGGCTCGCCCGCCGCTGGCTCCACCACGCCGGCGGGCAGATCGTGCCCTTCGGGCTGATGCCGGGACGGGCGGCGAAGGCGTCGTCCGACGACGTGCTCGACGCCCTCGGCCGGTTGGACGTCGGCCTGCTCCGGCGGGAATGAGACACGAACGGTGCTCGCTCAGACGTGCTGTTGCGGTCGCCTCGCACGCTCGGCTCCCTGCGTCCGAGCGCCGCTGGCGCTCTGCTCGCTCAGACGTGGTCCCGGGGGATGCGCCGGTTCCAGGTCTCGGAGTGGACGCGCGGATCGCCGCGCGCGGCGTCGAGCTCGTGGGCGTCGACCTGGGCGCTGAGCACGAACTCGGTCTCGGTGCAGGTGAGCACGGTGCGCGTGTACACGGCGACGCGCCAGTCGTCACGCTCGAGCCGCCGCTCGGTCCGGGTCTCGCCACGGGCGGTCGTCACGTCGTTGCCGCAGACGCTGAACCACTCGTTGGTGGCGAGCCGCACGACCGTGCCGGTCTCGTCGATGCGTTCCGCGCCGGCGTCGTTCACGATCTCGAGCGTGGACGTGTTGGTCGCCAGGTCGCGGGTCATCCGCCAGTGGTGCTCGCCGGCGGCCACCGTGGTCGTCTCCAGCGGTGGGGCGCTCTCCGGTGGACCGAACGGGCGCAGGCGGGCGTCGTCGTCCCGGGGCGGACGGGCCGGGAGCTCCAAGCAGCTCGGGCCCGACACGACGCGCAGCGTCGCCGGTTCCGGCGATGGCCACGCCAGCGGCCAGTAGGACGTCGAGATCGAGACGCGCAGCTGGTGACCGGCGGGGAACCGCTGCGCGACGCCGTTGAGCGGCACGGTCACGCGGTACCGACGGCCGGGCTCGAGCGGCTCGACCTTCTCGTCGTCGTCGCGGTGCGTCAGGTTCAACAGGCCGTAGGTCACCCGGGTGGCCTCGCCGTCGGGTGCCACGTCGCTCAGCCGCACGGCCACCATGGCGTCGGGCCGGTCGGACGACAGCTCGAGGTGCACCAGCGGTCGACCCAGGATCTCGAGCGGCTCGGTCAGCGGGCGACTCTGGTACACCAACGCCCCGCCGTCCTCCTCGCGCTGGTCGCCCGGCAGGTCGGGGGTGGCGGCGTATGACGCCCACTTGCCGGCGAACATGCCGACGCTGAGCGGCGAGTGCAGCACGTGCTCGGCCTCGTCGGCAGCATCAGCGGCCCGGTCGTCGGTCTCGAGACCGAGCACGCCCAGCCGGTAGCGCGCCGGTTCGATCGTCGGCGCCGGCCACGAGCGCTCGGCCACCCAGCGGCCGGGGCGCTCGTCGTACGACGGGCTCGGCGCCACGCTGTCCTGCATCCACACGCGCAGCATCGGTTCGTCCATGACCCCGTTGTCCCGGCCCTTGAGCCAGTGGTCGAACCAGCGCACGACCTCCTGGAGGAACCCGATGGGCGGGCCGGGCACCCCTTCGTGGGGGTACTTGTGGCCCCACGGGCCGATCAACCCGCGGCGGGGCACCTCGAGGCGCTCCAGCAGCCGGAAGATGGCGTTGGTGTACCCGTCAGCCCATCCGCCCACCGCGAACACCGGGCACCCGATGGCGCTGTAGTCCTCGGAGATCGACGCGGGCTTCCAGTAGTCGTCGCGACGCTGGTGCTCGAGCCACGTCTCGAGCCACAACCCACTGCCCTCCAGGCGCTCGGACCAGAGCTCGCGCCAGCGGTCGCCGACGATCGCCGGGTCGGGCGGCAAGCTGTTGAAGGCCAGCATGGTGGTGGCCTCGGACAGGTTGTCCGACAGCAGGCAGCCACCCATGTAGTGCATGTTGTCGTGGTACAGGTCCTCGGTGGCCGAGGCGCTCACGATCGCCCCCAGCGGCTCGGGGCGTCGGGCCGCCACCTGCAGGCTGTTGAAGCCGCCCCAGGAGATGCCGAACATGCCGACGTTCCCGTCGCACCACGGCTGCGCGGCCAGCCAGTCGATGGCGACGCAGGCGTCGTCGATCTCCTGTGGGCGGTACTCGTCGACCAGCACGCCGTCCGAGTCACCGCTGCCCCGCATGTCGACCCGCACGCAGGCGTAGCCATGCGACGCGAGATAGGGGTGGTTGCGCTGGTCGCGAGCCCGGGTCAGGTCGCGCTTGCGGTACGGCAGGTACTCGAGCAGGGCCGGGACCGGTCGCTCGTCGGCGTCGGTCGGCATCCAGACGCGGGCGGCCAGTCGCTGGCCGTCCGGTAGCGGGATGAAGAGGTTCTCGATGGTGCGGATGTCACGGCGTGGGTCGGTGCGCGTCTCCATGCGCGGAAGGCTCCTTCGTGTCGTCAGGAGGCGTTCGGGGCGGCGTCGAACTCGAAGTGGAGGGCGTCGAGGCACTCGAGGCGACGCCGCTCGAGCTCGTCGACGTCGTCGGCACCGATGAAGAAGTGGCCGAGCTCGTAGTTGTAGGCGTCCTGGTGGGCGAGCTCGGCGAGCCGGTCGCCAGGGACGACGTCGAGCACGACCTTCGTGCCGGGGAAGCGATCGGCCAGTGCGGCGAGCTCGGCCGGTGTGGGCACCCGGGCGACGATGCCGTCGTCGGGGTGGTTGATGAGGCACTTGGCTGCCACCTCGTACTCGCCGCGGCCGTAGGGCAGCCCGGGTTCGTGTCCGAGCGCGACGTCCACCGCGATCTCGTGGTTGGACATCCCGTCGACCAGCCGGAAGATCTCGCTGTGCGACTGGGAGATCCGGGTGTTCACCTCGATGATCTTCAGGTCGTCGGTGCGGTCGTCCCACAGGAACTCGACGTTGAAGCAGCCGTTGTCGAAACCGACGTGCTGGAGGTAGCGCTCGGCCGCCTTGGCCATGCGGTGCTGCACCTCGTCGGGCACCGAGCTGGCCGGGTAGCGGTAGGCGAGGAAGCTCTCCCAGCGCTCGTCCTTCGGCATGTCGAAGGTGCCGTGGACACGCACCTTGCCGTCGCACACGCTGCCCTCGGGCGCCACCTGGATGCCCGAGAGGATCTCCTCGGCCAGGCATCCGGTGCCGTGCACCTCGGCGATCTCCGTGGGCAGGTCGACGAGGGAGAGCGCCTGCTCGAAGGCGTCGCCGAGGTCACGGACACCGGCCCGAAGCTCCTCGACGGCGACCCGGAGGTCGTCCTCGTCGTCGATGCGGAAACCGAGCTGGGACGAGAACGACTTCACCGGCTTGACCCAGAAGGGGAAGTCCATGCCGATCTCGGCGAGGACGTCGTCGGCGAAGGGGTCGAAGGCGGCGAAGGCCGGTGTGTGCTCGGGCACCGCTTCGCGCTGCATGACGCGGCTCCAGTACTTGTGCTCGCACGCCAGGACGCTCTCGAGCGACGGTGCGGGCAGGTTGTGATCGGCCGCCAGGATCGGGCCGAGCACGCTCGAAGGGAAGTCCCAGTGGCAGATGATCGCGTCGATCTCACCGTCGAACGAGTCCAGCTCCTGACGGCCCTGGTGGAGGAGGATGTCGAAGTCGATCTCGTCCTTGGCCACGAGCGCCTCGTGACCGATCAGGTCGTGGAACACGTACTGGTCGGCGTTGACGATCGTCCGCAGCTCCTGCCGTTGGAAGTCGGTCAAGCCCAGGACGAAGACGTTTCTGGTCATTTCACGCCCATACCCGTCGGCGATGGTGCTCACGACAGGCCGTTACCCTCGATCCACATGGCCCTCGACGACGAACTGCTCAACCGCGTCACCTGGAAGATCCCCAACGCCCTGGCACTGGTCGGCTCCCGGTCGGGCGAAGAATGGAACGCCATGACCACGAGCTGGATCACGCAGCTGTCGATGGAACCGCTGCTCGTCGGCGTCGCCGTCGACAACGAGGCGGTCACGCACCGGCTCGTCACCGAAGGCGGCGCGTTCACCGTCAATCTGTGGGACGCCGAGGACACGCGCGTGTTCGTGAAGTTCTCCAAGCCGGCCACCAAGGAGGACGACACCCTCAACGGCCGGGCGGTCCGCACGGGGACGACCGGCGCACCGATCTTCGAAGAGGCCATCGCCTGGCTCGACTGCGAGGTGCGCCAGTCCCACGACATGGGCACCCACACACTGTTCGTCGGCGAGGTCGTCGACGCCGACATCAACGACGACGACGCCCGAGCGGCGTCGATGGGCGACACCCGCATGAAGTACGGCGGCGTCAAGCGACACTGACCGACGAGCTAGCCGAGCGGGTCGCTCAGCGCGACGGCGCACGGCGGGGCAGCCGGCCGGCCAGCACCAGCGCCAGCGCCGACGCGACCGTGGCCACCGCCAACGCCGGCCCGGCCCCGCGGCCGTCGTCGCCGATCCACAGCCCGACCAGCACCGAGCTGGTGATGCTGCCGACGTAGCGGCTCATCGAGAGGATGCCGGCGGCGGATCCGGCCCGGGACTCGGCCACCGACTCGAGGGCGGCCGTCATGTTGCCCGGCACGGCGAAGCCGAGGCCGAAGCCGAAGAGCAGGAGCACGGCGAGCAGGACGGCGGGCCCGACCCCCTCGCCGGCGAGGGTCGCGACGCCAAGGGCGACGGTGGCCACCCCGACGCCGACCACGACCGGCGCCCGCCGGCCGAAGCGGTCGCCGGCGCGACCGCCGATGGGGCCCATGACGATCATGCCGACGGTCAGCGACGACAGGCCGGCGCCGACCGACGCGGTCGACCACCCCCTGGCCTCCAGCAGCACCGGCGCCAGGAGCAGGAGCAGGTACTGGCCGAGCGTCGTGAGCGCCTGCACCCCGAACCCGGCGGCGAAGATGCCGTTCACCCAGCGGCCGGGCGTCAACGACGCCCTCGCTGGGACCGTGGCCGCGCTCGTCAGTGGGATCGCCAGCGCCACCAGGACGACGGGCACGTTCACCAGGAAGATGGCCGGCCAGCCGAAGAGCTGGATCAGTCCCCCGCCGATCACCGGCCCGGCCGCCGCACCCACGCCCAGCAGGGAGCCGAGCACGCCGAAGACCTGACCTCGGCGCTCGGCTGGCGTCGTCGACCGCAGCAGCGCCTGGATGCTCGGCACGAGCATGGCGCCCGCGGCGGCCTGGCCCAGGCGCGCACCGACGAGCGACCCGAACGACGGTGCCGCCGCGCCACCGATCGAGCAGACGAGGAACGCCACCAGGGCGGCGCGGATTGCCCGGACGGTGCCGATCCGGTCGCTCACCCGACCGGCGACCGGCTGACCGACGAGCATCGCCACCAGGTACACGGTGACCAGCAGGCTGGTGCGTCCCACCGACAGCCCGAAGTCGTCGGCGATGGTCGGCAGCGCCACCGCGATCATCGTCGAGTTCAGGGGCACGAGCGCAGCGGCCGCCCCGAGGGCCGGCAACTGGCGGCGTGAGGTACTCGTGTCGGTGGCGGCGGTCAGGACAGCACCGTCACCTCGCCGGCCGTCCCGTCGACGCGGATGCGGGCGCCGTCCGGGATCCGGCGCGAGCCATCGACCGTCCCCACCACGGCGGGGATGCCCATCTCGCGCGAGACGATGCCGGCGTGGCAGGCGAAGCTGCCGTGGTCGGTCACGATGGCCCGGACGAGGTGGAGCATGGCGTTGAACGCCTCGCCGGTGGCAGGGGTGACGAGGATCTCGCCGTCGCCGACGCGGTCGAGCTCGTCCACGTCGCGGATCACCCGGGCGACCCCCTCCGCGACGCCGGCGCTCACCGGAACGCCGCGCACGACCGAGGCGTCGCCCTGCGGCGCGTCGAGCTGACCGAGGACGCCCTCGATCAGGAACCCGGTGGCGGCCATCACGCGCGCCAGCGGCGGCGGCAGCTGGTCGAGCGGCGGCGGCGGGGGTGGCGGCGACCCCAGGTACCGCGGCGCACCCTCGAGGGTCAGCGCCAGCCGTCGTGCCTGCCGCTCGGCCAACAGGGCCGACGTGACCGCCGGTTCGTCGTCGCGGAGCAGGGCGGTGAGCTCGGGCAGCGTGGCGTCGAGCGCCAGTGATGGTTCGTCGAGGGCGCCGGCAGCGGTGAGACGTCGACCGGCCTCGAGCATCGCCAGGCGCAGGAGACCCACCGCCGAGATGTCGCTGTAGATGCCGCGCTCGTCGCGCAGCCGGTAGACCGCGCGCGCCTCCCCGAGCAGCTCGTCGAACTCGGCCAGGTGCTCCGAGGGAACCTCGGCGCGCAACGTCGAGGCGAAGTCGTCCGCGCGCCGGCGCGCCTCCTCAGGGTCGACGTCGAGGGCCGAGGCGTACCGGCCGAGGATGAGCGCCGGTCGCTCCTGCTGCGTGGGCGCGACCACGTCGAAGCCCTCGATGATGCGGAACCCCGACGACCGCACGTGGGCGTCGACGGCGGGACAACGCTCGCGCAGCGATGCCAGGCGCGCCTCCGGGTCGCCGCCGCCACGCACGAGCGACTCGAGCTCGGGGTCGGCGCGCAGGGCGTCGAGCACCGCGTCGAGCTCGTCCGACGCCACCGCGGAGATCGGCGAGTAGCCGTCGAGCACGGCCAGCAGCGAGGCCGGGTCGCGCCCGGTCCAGGCGGCGGCGTGGAGGGCGAAGTCGCCCACGGGGAGCATCGCCGCCATGTTGAAGCGGTGGTGCTGGTAGGTCATCTCGCTCAAGTGGCGACCGACCTCCTCGAGATGCGTCGCGAGGCCTTCGTCGTCCAGCTGAGCGAGCTCGACGGCTGCGAGGGCCACGTGCCGGTCGATGGCCCGGGGCTTGTAGACGGTGTCCCACTCGTCGAGATCGGCACGCCACTGCCGGTTGGCGAACGCCTCGGCGGCCACGACCGTGCGGCGGCCGATCTCGGCGCCGATCTGCTCGGGTGTGAGCGGGCCGTGCGGGCCGGGCATGTCGAAGGGCTGGGGCTGGTGGTAGGTGAAGCCGTTGACCACGCCCATGGCCAGGCGGTCGAGCAGCAGCCCGTAGCGGGCGAAGGTCTCGGTGAACCCCCGGTTGAACCCCTCCGGGTACAGCTCCTGCATCACCGCCGTACCGGCCACCGGCGCGTGCGCTTGGTCCTGCTGCCACGGCCCGGGGCCCGGTGGCGTCCAATCGGTCATCTCGTTCCCCCTCGCTCCGACGTCGGTGCGTCGCGCTGATCCCCCCGGAATCTCGTCAGCTGGTCAGGACTGTCCTGACCAGGCGACGACATTCCGAATCTGGATCACGGTACGCCGGATTCAAGCGTGCGTGAAGGGGCGGTGACGCTCAGGTGGCGCGGTACGCCTCGACGACCGGCCGGAGCTCGTCGGGCGTGGCTCCGTGCAGGATCACGCCGTCGCATCCGAGGGCGAGCTGGTTGCGCACGGCGGCGGCGCACTGCTCGGGAGAACCGGTGGCGCTCGGCGCCAACCACTCGTCGGGGATCAGCGTGGCGATGTGCTCGAGCTGGTCGGTGTTGGCCACCGCGTCGATGGCGCCACCGACGCTGCGGACCACCTCGTCGGCGCGGAACCGCTCGAGGACCGCCGGGTCCCAGTCGTTGGTCGCCACGAGCAGGTCGCCGTAGCCCTGCAGGTAGGTCGCCAGCCGTCCCACCGACTTCTTCAGCGCCAGCGGCTCGGGGATGTGGTCGCCGATCGTCGCGAAGCACGACCACACGAGGACGTCGTCGGGGTCGCGGCCGGCGGCCTCGGCAGCGTCCTTGACCGTCCGCACGGCCCGGGCCGTGGTCTCGTCGGTGAAGAAGGTGTGGAGCACGACCTCGTCGAAGCAACGTCCACCCAGGGCCAGCGAGTTGGGACCGAAGGCCACCAGGCCGAGCGGGAGGTGCTCGTCCAGCGACGCATCCAGGTGCAGCACCGGCCACGACCCGGCCGGGCCGTCGTGGCCCACGACCACCTCGCCGCGGAACAAGCGGCGCATCAGCAGGGCGAAGTCCTCCATCTGGGCGGTGGTGATGCGCGGGATCCCGAACGCGTCCTGCATCGCCGGGATCCCCCGGCCGAGTCCGAGCACGAAGCGGCCGCCGGTGAGGCTCTGCATGGTGCGGGCGAAGCCGGCGGTGACCATCGGGTGGCGCGTGTTGTGGTTGGTGGCCGCCGTCTGGATGCGGATGCGCTCGGAGACGGCGCCGGCGGCGCCGCACAGCGTGGCCGCCTCCTTGAGGTTGTAGCGCTCGGAGATGAACGCGGTCCCGAGACCCAGTGCCTCGGCCGCTCGGACCTCGTCCAGCAGGTCGCGCGACGACGCCGGTTGGCCGGCCAGGGCGTAGAACGCCAGCTCGGGATGGGCGGTGGCATCGCTGTCGGCTCTCATCGACTTCTCACCTTGCTTTCGCTGGAGTCACTTCGCCGAACCTAGATTCCGATGAGTGCGTGACGAGAGGGTGCCGACACAGTGAGATCACCGCTGGATCGAGCACGCCCATGGCGCACCGAAGCGCCCTCGTTCGATCCGCGCGCCAGTCTGCGCCTCGCCCTCTACGCACTCATCGGCATCCTGATCGGCCTCGTGGTGGCCGCGCTCGAGTTCCTCACGATCGACGGCGCCCTCGACGCCGTGGTCGAGGCACCCATCTGGCTGCAGGCACTGGCCCCCGGCGCCGGCCTGGTGATCGCCACGTTGCTGCTCCGCAAGCGGTCTCCGAGCACCTCTGACGAATACGTCCGCACCTTCCACTCGGGCGGCGACCTCGCCTGGCGCGACTTCCTCCCCAAGCTCGGTGCGGCCGTGGCCACGCTCGGACTCGGCGGTGCGGCCGGACTCGAGGGTCCCTCCATCTACGGCGGTGCCACCATCGGCCAGCGGCTCGGCGCACGGCTCACGTGGCTGGTCGGTCCCCGTGGCCACCGCATCCTGACCTCCGCCGGCGCGGCGGCCGGCGTGGCGGCGGTGTTCCGTGCCCCGGCCACCGGCGTGCTGTTCGCGCTCGAGACCCCGTTCCAGCGCGACGTGGCCCGGCGGGCGCTGATCCCGGCGCTGATCGCCGCGTCGGCCGCCTACCTCACGTTCGTCTCGATCTTCGGCGTCGACTCGTTCCTGCCGGTCGCCTCCAGCAGCCCTGTGCGCCTTCGTGACGAGGTCATCGGTTCGGTGGTGCTGGGCGTGTGCGCCGGCGGGGCCGCCCGCGCGCTCGCCTGGCTCTGGTACGAGGCCAAGAAGCTCGGCAACCGGCTGAGCCCGGTGCCCCGTCTCGCCCTCGGCTCCGCCGTCGGTGCAGCGACCCTGCTCGGCGCCCGCGGGCTGACCGGCACCAGCTTCACCCTCGGCCCCGGCGCCCACGCCGTCGCCGACGTGGCGCTCGACCCCAGCCACGGGCTGTGGATCATCGCCGGTGCCTTCGTCCTGCGCGCCTTCGCCACCGCCGGCACGCTCGGCGCCGGCGGCGTCGGCGGCAAGTTCATCCCCCTCGTCGTGCAGGGCCTGCTGCTGGGCCGCCTCGTCGAGGCGATCTTCCACTCGCCCACGCCCGGTCTGTTCCCGGTCATCGGCCTCGCCGCCGTGCTCGGCGCCGGCTACCGCACGCCGCTGGCCGCCGTGATGTTCGTGGCCGAGACCACCGGCCGGGCCGAGTTCGTGATCCCCGCCCTGCTCGCCACCGCCGTCTCCCAGTCGCTGATGGGCGACAAGTCGGTGTCGACCTACCAGGTGACCGAGCGCGAGGGCATCCTCGAACGCCGTCTGCGCCTGCCGGTCCAGGACGTGCTCGTCAACGTCCCCGTCCTCGACCCCGACACGCTGATCACCCACATCATCGACGCCTACGGCTCGTCCCCGCCGGCGCAGGCGCTCCCCGTGGGCAAGGAGCGGTACCTGGGGCTCCTGGTGCTGCGCGACCTGGCGGCCAGCCTGTTCGAGCTCGGTCCCGACGCCACCGTGCGCGACGCCATGCAGGAGTTCCCCGCCGTGCGCGTCGACGTGCCGGCGGTCGAGGCGGCCCGCCTGATGAGCGAGCTCGACAGCGGCGTCATCCCGGTGATCGACGCCGACGACCGCGCCGTCGGCGTGGTCACCGCGCTCACCATGACCGGCGTCATGGACTACGACCCCGAGTCCTGAGCCGGCCCGACGGCGTAACGTCGGCGCATGAAGCTCGGACTGCAGCTCGGCTACTGGGGTCGCGGCCCCGTGCCCAACACCCTCGACCACGTCCTGGAGGCCGAGTCGATGGGGTTCGACTCGCTCTGGACGGCGGAGGCATGGGGCTCCGACGCCCTGACTCCGCTGGCGTGGTGGGGGTCGCACACCACCCGCCTCAAGCTCGGGCAGAGCATCACCCAGATGTCGGCCCGCACGCCGGCGGCAACCGCCATGGCGATGAACACCCTGCAGCACCTCTCCGACGGCCGCGTGATCTGCGGCCTCGGCGTGTCGGGCCCGCAGGTGGTCGAAGGCTGGTACGGGCAGCCGTTCGGCAAGCCGCTGGCCCGCACCCGCGAGTACGTCGACATCCTCAAGCAGGTGTGGGCCCGCGACGAGCCGGTCACCAGCGACGGTCCCCACTACCCGCTGCCGTACCCGGCCGACGGCCCCAACGCCGTGGGCAAGGGCAAGCCACTGCGGTCCATCACCCACCCGCATCCCACGCCCATCCCCGTCTACCTGGCGGCCGAGGGCCCCAAGAACCTGGCGCTGGCCGGCGAGGTCGCCGACGGCTGGCTCCCGCTGTGGATGAGCCCCGACGAGTCGTCGTGGTACGAGGCCCAGATCCAGACGGGCATGGACCGGGTCCCCGGCAAGAGCTGGGACGACTTCGGCGTGGCGGCCACGGTGCCGATGTTCGTCCACGACGACGTCGACGAGGCCATCGACGTGCTGCGGCCCCAGTACGCGCTCTACATCGGCGGCATGGGCGCCCGCGACGAGAACTACCACTTCGAGGTCTTCGCGCGGATGAACGACGGCCGCTACGAGGCCGACTGCGTCAAGATCCAGGACCTCTACCTCGATGGCAGGAAGGACGAAGCCATCGCCGCCGTGCCCGCCAGCCTGGTCGACGACGTGGCGCTGGTCGGCTCGGTCGAGCGCATCCGCGACCGGGTGCAGCGGTGGGAGGAGTCCATCGTCGACACCCTCCTCATCGGTGGACCGTGGGAGGTCGTCAAGGCCGCCGGCGCCGCGCTCCTGGGGTGATCAGGCCTGCTCGGGTCGCTACGCCGGAGGGATCTGGCGCCGGCGGGCGCCGGCCACCAGCACCCGCTGGTACAGCCCGGCAGGCAGGCGCGACACCAGGTCGAGGACCTTGGCGTCGGGACCGATGAGGGCCCGGCGGCGGTCTCGCTGCACGGCCTTGAGGATCTGACGAGCGGCCTTCTCGGGCGTGGTCATGGCCACCTTCTCGAAGGCGGTGCCCGGGTCCTCGTCCTCGACCATGTCGCTCACGCTGTCGTCGAGGCGGGCGTTGCGGGCGATGTTGGTCTTGATGCCGCCCGGGTGGATGGTGGTGGCCGACACGCCGCAGTCGTCGACGTCGAGCTCGATCCGCAGGGCGTCGGTGAAGCCGCGCACGGCGAACTTGGCCGCGTTGTAGGCCGACTGCGACGGGATGCTCAGCAGGCCGAACACGCTGGAGATGTTCACGACGTGGCCCTCGCCGGCGTCCTTGAGATGGGGCAGGAAGGCCTTGGTGCCGTGCACGACCCCCCAGAAGTTGATGCCCATCAACCACTCGAGGTCGGCGTACGACATGCCCTCGATCGTGGCGCCCAGCGCCACGCCGGCGTTGTTGAAGACGAGGTTCACCGTGCCGTGGTCGCGCACGACGTCGTCAGCCCAGTCGTGCACCGCCTGCCGGTCGGCGACGTCGACGCGTGCCGACGTGACCTTCACACCGCGCCCCTCGGACAGGGCGACCGTCTCGGCCAACCCGGCCTCGTCGACGTCGCACAGCGCCAGGTGGGCGCCCCGTGACGCCAGGTCGACGGCGAGCGCCCGACCGATGCCCGATCCGGCGCCGGTGATGGCCGCGACGCGACCCCGGAAGTCCTCCATGAGATGTCCTTTCTGATTCTGGCAGTCGCTGCGTACCAGCCCGGGGCTAGGCGGCGCGGCCGGCGAGCTTGTCGTTGAGGTAGCCGGTGTCGCCGAACAGCTCGGCCCGCCAACGCTCGACCAGTTCGGTGGTGTCGCGGTCGTCGGGGTGGAAGTCGGGACGGTTGTAGTCCTTGAGCTGGTTCCAGAGCTCACGGCTCATGAACGGCGAGTTCCAGAAGCGCCGGAGGCTGCGCACCAGGCGCACCGGGTTGTACGACTTCTTGTCGCGCAGGAGCGACAGGAAGATCTGCAGGCTCATGCCGACGACGAACCCGTACCGGATGAAGTTCATGGTCCAGACGCGCATGCGCTCGGTGCCGCCGACGGCCTTGTAGACGTCGAAGGCCACCGCCTTGTGCTCGGACTCCTCGAGGGCGTGCCAGAGGAACATGTTCTTGACCTCTTGGTGCCCGATGCGGTCGCGAGCGTCCTCGTTGGAGAGGATCAGCTCGGCGAGGGTGGCCGTGAAGTGCTCGAGGGCAGCCGTGGCGGCCAGGTTGGCCTTCTGCGACATGAGCTGCTCGCGCTTCTCGAGGCCCCACTTGGTGATGCGCTCGACCTCCTTGGTCGGGTAGCCCAGCTCCGCCAACCGGTCGTTCAGGGCGCGGTGCTCGCGACCGTGCACGGCCTCCTGGCCGATGAAGCCGGCGACCTGGCGCTTGAGCGCCGGATCGGTGATCTCGCCACGGAAGTTCCGCACCGAACGGACGAAGAAGTCCTCGCCGTCGGGGAACACGGCGGAGAGCCCGGCCACCACGTGGCTGCCGACCAGGTCGCCGTCCTCGGCGAAGTGCTTGGGCAGCTCGCGCAGCGACTCCTCGAAGGAGATGCGGCGCGTGGGGACGTCGCGGGTGGCGTTGCTGGTCTGGGTCTTGGTGGGCGTCTCGGTCATGGGGGGTGTCATCGTGGGGGGTCCTCCTGGGTGGGGCGATCGGTGGTGGTGGGCTGAGCTCGTGCGACGAGGAAGCGCTCGATGGCGTCGACGACGACGGTGGACACCCGCTCGTCGCTGGTGACGAACCCATCGACCGCTCGGCGCCGGTTGAGACCGTCGATGAGCAGATCGATGAGCTCGATCACGGCGGGGGCGTCGATGTCGGACCGGACGAAGCCGGACTGCACGGTGGCGTCGAGGATCGGCTCGAAGGCCTGGACGATCCGCCGGTTGATGCGACGCTGCTCCTCGAGGGCCTCGTCGGTGCCCGACGCGCTGCGGAACACGGCGAGGGCACGCAGGTCGCGCAGGAACACCAGCTGGGTCATGAGCTCGCGTACGACGCCCTCGATCGGGGTGCCCAGCTCGAGCTCGGCGGTGGCCAGCATGGTGAACTCGTCGACCTTTGCGTCGACGACGGCGGCGAGCAGCGACTCCTTCGAGTCGAAGTGGCCGTAGAACATCCCGGCCGAGACCCCGGCCTCGGCGACGATGGCCCGCGTGGTGAGGCCGTCGACGCCGTCGCGCTCGGCGACGGCGACGGTGGCGTCGATGAGTCGTTGGCGCGCCGCGGCACGTTGTTCTTCGCTGATCTTGGGCATGCGATGGGGATGGTTGCGGGTCGTGACGGCGCCCGAACAAAAGCGAGCGCTCGTTCTTCTTTATCCCATGGATCCGCTCGACATGCAATGTGACTGTCGCCACGCCGCGTCGTGCGGTACTCTCTCAGCGTCTCCGCGGGCGGAGTCGACCCTCGAGGAGTCCTCGTGCCCGCACCCGACCTGCAGACCAGCCCGTTCTCCGAACCGGGCGACCTGTTCGCTTCCGCCGCATTCATGGCCTTCGGCGCCTGCCGCGGCGCGGATCCCGACGTGTTCTTCCCCGACCAGGGCCAGTCGCTCGAGCCCGCCCGGCGCATCTGCGCCGAGTGCGTGGTGCGCGACGAGTGCCTCGAGTACGCCCTCGACAACCGCGAGCGCTTCGGCGTCTGGGGCGGCACGTCCGAGCGGGAACGCCGGCGCCTCCGCCGCGCCCGCCGCCACGAAGCCGCGTGACTCCTGCCGCTTCGTCGGCTCCTTCGTCGCTGTCCTCAGCGGCGCGTACACGCAGACGCGTTGCGCTGCTCGTGTGACCGGTCGGCTGGCGCCTCCCTCCGGCCTGTTCGCACGGTCTGGGCAAGGTCGTTGCGCCTGGACGCCTCCTTCTACAACCACTTTCCGGGGTTGAGGATGCCCTGGGGGTCGAGGGCCTGCTTGACCCGGCGGTGCAGGTCGACGACCTCGGCGCCGAGCTGGCCGGCGAGGTGCGCCGCCTTGAGGGAGCCGACCCCGTGTTCGCCGGTGATGGTGCCGCCCAGGTCGAGGGCGGCGTCCATCACCGCACCGAAGGCCTCACCGGCCCGGGCGACGGCGTCGTCGTCGCCCGGGTCGTAGGTCACCAGCGGGTGGAAGTTGCCGTCGCCGGCGTGGCCGATGACGGGGATGGCCGTGTCGTGGCGCTCGGCGATGTCGGCTACGGCAGCGAGCAGCTCGGGGATGCGCGGGATGGGCACGCCGACGTCCTCGATCAGCACCCGACCCAGCCGCTCGACGCACGGGATCGCCACGCGGCGGGCGGCCATGAGCATCTCGCCCTCGTCGGCGTCGTCGGTGACCGCCACGTAGGTGGCGCCGGCGGCCTCGGCCAGCTCGCCGATGCGGGCGGCGGTGTCGTCGCCGGCGTCGGATTGGCCCACCAGCAGGGCACCGATCGACGTGTCGAGCCCCATCGGTTTGGCGGCCTCGACGGCGGCCACGGCGGCCCGGTCCATCAGCTCGAGCGCCGACGGGCGCACGGCGCGCATCGTGGCGCTGACCGCCCGGCCGGCGGCGACCGTGTCGGCGAAGGTCGCCACCACGGTCGCCGGCGTGGGCGGCTGCGGACGCAAGCGCAGGGTCGCCCGCGTGATCACCCCGAGCGTGCCTTCGGAGCCGACGAAGAGGCGCTTCAGGTCGAGGCCGGCGACGTCCTTGATGGTGCGACCGCCCAGGCGCGCGACCGTGCCGTCGGCGAGCACGACCTCGAGCCCGAGCACGTAGTCGGTGGTGACGCCGTACTTGACGCAGCACAGCCCGCCGGCGTTGGTGGCCAGGTTGCCGCCGATGGAGCAGATCTCGAACGACGACGGGTCGGGTGGGTACCAGAGTCCCTCGGCCTTGGCCGCCTGCTTCACCTCGACGTTGAGCGCACCGGGCTCGACCTCGGCGAGCATGGCACCAGGATCGATCCGGATGTCGCGCATTCGCTCGGTCGACAGGGTGATGGCGCCGTCGACGGCGGCCGAACCGCCCGACAACCCCGTGCCCGCACCGCGGGTGACCACGCCGACCCCGAAGCGCGAGGCGACCCGCATCGTGGCCGCCACATCGCCGGTGCTGCCGGCGCGCACCAGCGCCAGCGGCCGGCCGGGCACCACGGCGGTGGCGCGGTCGTGTCGGTAGGGCTCCATCACGTCGGGGTCGACGACGAGCGCGTCGTCCGGCAGCGCGTCGCGGAGGGCGGCCAGGACGTCGTCGCTCACGGGGACGAGGCTACCGACGCCCCCGATGCGCCGAGTTCCCGCAGGGACCGCTCCAGCGCGGACGCGACGAGGTCGATGTGGCCGTGGTCGAACACCAGCGGGGGCCGGATCTTGACCACGTTGCCGTACCGCCCGGTGACCCCGACGAGCACGCCGGCGTCCTTCATCGCGTCGGGCACCTTGCGGGCGAGCTGACCGGCGGGCTCGCCCGTGTCGGGGTCGGCCAGGTCGAGGCCCCAGTACAGGCCACGCCCTCGCACGTCGGACACGACCGGGTGGTCGGCGGCCAGCTCGTGGAGGCGCTCGTGCAGGTGCGCACCGACGTCGGCAGCGTGGGCGCACAGCTCGCGGTCGCGGATCTCGTCGAGCACGGCCAACCCGACGCGCGCCGCCACCGGGTTGCCGCCGAAGGTGTTGAAGTAGAAGACCTTGCCGGCGAAGGTGTCCATGATCTCGGCCGTGGTGACGACCCCGGCCAGGGGGAAGCCGTTTCCGGCCGGCTTGCCGAACGTGACGATGTCGGGCGTCACGCGGTCGTGGGCGAAGCCCCACATCGTGCCGGTGCGACCGAACCCGGCCTGGACCTCGTCGGCGATGCACAGACCGCCGGCCGCACGCACGTGCTCGTAGGCATGCCGTAGGTAGCCGGCGGGTGCGTCCAGCCCTCCCTGCGAGTCGAAGATGGCGTCGCACAGGAACGCGGCGACGCCCTCGCCCCGCTGGTCGAGCTCGGCAGCGGCGTCGCGCACCAGCTCGGCGTACGCCTCGGCCGCCCCCGGGCCGGCGCCGACGGGCCCGCGGTGGACGTCGGGCGGTTCGGCGATGGCGACGTGCGCCGGCAGCGCCTCGGGCCGCCAGCCGACGGTGGACAGCTCGTCCACCAGCGTGGAGTTGCCGTGGTAGCTGTTGCGCATGACCACGGCGCCGTGGTTGCCGGTGACGGCACGGGCGATGCGCACGGCCAGTTCGTTGGCCTCGGTCCCGCTGTTGACGAAGATGCAGCGCTCGAGGCCGTCGGGCAACGTGGCCGTCAGGCGCTCGGCGTACTCGACGACCGCCTCGTGCAGGTAGCGGGTGTGGATGTTGAGCTCGGCGGCCTGCGCCGCCATGGCATCGACGACCCGGCGGTTGCCGTGGCCGACCGACGGCACGTTGTTGTAGCAGTCGAGGTAGCGCCGGCCCTCGGCGTCCTCGAGCCAGACCCCGTCGCCCCGGACGAGGTGGAGGGGCTCGTGGTAGAAGAGCCAGCTGGCGCCCAGGTGCCGGGCACGTCGGGCGAGCAGTTCGTCGTCGGTGGCGCTCATCTCGTCTCCAGGTAGTCGCGGACCAGGTCGTCGACGCCGGGCGCGACGAACGGCGCCATGAGCTGCGCCGTCTCGGTCTCGCTCCGGGTGTGCGCCCAACCGAGGTAGGTCAGCCCTCGCAGCACGATGAACAGCGGGAGGTGGTCGAGGTGGGCGTCGGGCAGCGGGCGGTGCTCGCGGTAGCCCTCGAGCAGGCTGGCGAGCACGGCGTCGTAGTGGGGTTCTCCCACGTCGAAGAACACGGTGGTGGCCACGTCGAAGAGGTGCCAGCCCCAGCCGGCGTCGTCGAAGTCGATCAGGCAGAGGTCGTCGCCGTGGCGGAGGAGGTTCTCGGGCAGGAAGTCGGCGTGGATCAGCCCGTAGCGGTCGGGGCCCTTTCCGAAGTCGGCCAGCTCGGCCAGCGCGACGGGGCGCAGCTCGGCGAGCCGGGCGCGCTGGTCGTCGTCGAGCACGTCGAGCTCCCAGTACGGGCCCCACACCGGTCGCTCGCCCAGCAGGCCGTCCTCGTCCCACGCGTGCCGGCGGAATCCGGCGGGTGGTTCCCAGGTGACGCCGTGCTCGTGGGTGCGCGCCATCAGGGCGCCGATGGTGCGGTAGGTGGCCTCGCGCTCGTGGGCCTCGTCCAGACCCTCGCCGGCCGTGCCGATCGGCGCACCCTCGAACCACTCGAGCAGGTCGACCTGACGCGGTTCGGCGACGGCGTCGACCGAGACACGGGCGAAGCGCGATCCGTCGGTGGTCGGCACGACCTGCGGCGTGCGGAACCCACTGCGATCGAGCGCCTCGATCCACTCGAGCTCGGAACGGAGCTCGTCGTCGTCGTGGTAGCCGGCGCGGTGGACCCGCATGGCGTACGGCGTGTCGCCCGCCGTCACCCGGAACACGGCGTTCTCTCGGTGCTTCACCAGCTCGATGTCGGCATCTGCGGGAACCGCCCACTGCGACAGCGCGGCGCGGGCCAGGGTACCGAGCTGCTCGGAGGCGGGATCCACGGAGGAGGATTCGGTCACGTTCGGAAGTCTCTCATCCTCCCGATATCTTCAGCTGCCGTGCCCCACGACGACTTCCAACCCAACGCCGACGAGCTGCTCGCCGAGAACGCCCGATACGCCGAGCGGTTCCACGACAGCGACCTCCAGGTCGCACCGACCCGCCACCTCGCCGTGGTCGCCTGCATGGACTCGCGCATGGACATCTTCCAGATCCTGGGCCTCGGCAACGGCGAGGCCCACATCATCCGCAACGCCGGCGGCGTCATCACCGACGACGTGATCCGGTCGCTGTGCCTGTCGCAGCGCTCGCTCGGCACGCGCGAGATCGTGCTGCTCCACCACACCGACTGCGGCCTGTCCAAGGTGGACGAACCGTCGTTCCGCAGCGAGCTCGAGGACGAGGTCGGTGTGAAGCCGTGGTGGTCGGTCGAGGCGTTCAAGGATCCGTACGCCGACGTGCGCCAGTCGATGGCCCGACTGCAGATCACGCCCTTCCTGCCGCACAAGGACCACGTGCGGGGGTTCGTCTACGACGTCGAGACCGGACGCCTCAACGAGGTCGACGCCAGCTGACCCGTCGGGGCCGGCTCACGCCCCGAGCGCCCGCCGGACGGCATCGAGGCGCTCCGGCACGACGCGGAACCAGGCCCACCGGCCCCGCTTGTCGCGGGAGACGAGTCCGGCGTCGACCAACACCGACAGGTGGTGCGACACGGTCGGCTGCGACCGGCCGAGCGGTTCGACCAGGTCGCAGGCGCACATCTCCCCCGTGTCGGCCGTGGCGATGATCGACAACAGCCGCAGGCGGGCGGGGTCAGCCAGCACCTTGAGCACGCCGGCGAGCTCGACGGCCTCGTCTTCGGTGAGCGCGCCCTCGGTGACCGGCGCACAGCAGACCTCGACGGGTTCGGTGGACATCGGACCCTCACATTGACAGTGGCACGTATTGACATTCGTCGATATATGGCTACCATGGCCGACACATCGATGACTGTCGATGAGTCTATCGGAGGTACGCATGTCACGTGTCCAACTGGCCCTCAACGTCACCGACCTCGAGTCGGCGGTGACCTTCTACTCGAAGCTGTTCGGCACCGAGCCGGCCAAGCGCAAGCCCGGCTACGCCAACTTCGCCATCGCCGATCCGCCCCTGAAGCTCGTGCTGTTCGAGGCGGACGAGGGCGGCACCATCAACCACCTCGGCGTCGAGACCGAGACCGCAGCCGAGGTCGCCGCTGCCGAGACCCGCCTGGCCGACACCGGCTTGGAGACCACCGGCGTCGACGACACCGTGTGCTGCTACGCCACCAAGGTCGAGACCTGGGTCACCGACCCCGACGGCGCTCGCTGGGAGTGGTACGTCAAGACGGGCGACGCCGAGCAGCTGACCTACGAGACGGCCGACGCCGGCGGCACCTGCTGCGGATAGCGCCGCCAGGCGTGCGACCATGCACGCGTGGGCGACGCCCGGGACGAGGTGCGAATCGAGCGGCGGCCGAGCCGGACGTTCGTCGTGCTCGTGGGCGTCGTCGTGGCCGGGCTGGCGGTCATCGCCGGCCTGCAGCTGGTCGATGACGACGACGCGGGCGACGCGGCGCCAGCGCCGACCACGACGCAGGCGCTCGTCGACGACGGCACGCCGTCGAGCACGACGCTGCAGGCGCCGCTGGCCGCCGACGGGACACCGGTCGAGCTTCACACGGAGCTCGAGGGCCGACCCCTGGATGAGGTCACCGGGCTGGAGATCCTGGTCGGGGGCACGCTGATCGACGTCGACCGCGACCGCAGGACCTGGGCCGCCGGCCTGACCGAGCGCCCGTCGGGCCGCGACGTCCTGCTCCAGACCTTCGACGTCGGCACGGCCAGCGTGATCGTCCGGTTCTTCACCTGCCCCGGCTGCGAGCAGTCGCAGACGGTCGTGCTCGTGCTACCGGACGGCGCCACGCAAGCCGAGCCGGCACTCACCGGCAACGGCCTGGGCGTCGCACCGGCGACCGACGGCCTCTGGATCACCCGTCGTGACCGCGAGCCGTGCACGCTCGAGAAGGTCGCCCTCGACGGCCGCCCGCTGTCGCCACCGCGCCCGATCGACTGTGCCCTGCAGGTCACGATCGGCACCGAGCTCGGACTGATCGCCCACGGCGATCGCGATCCCAGCGGCGCAGCGCTCCGCACCGACTACCTGCTCGACCCCGACAGCCTGCGGACGGTTCTCCACGCCCGCCACGTCCTGGCCGTGTCCGATGGGCAGGCCCTGCTCCACGACCGCGACGGCTATCGGCTCTGGTCGCCGGAAGGCGGCGAACGGCCGCTGCCGGTTCCGGCGGCGCTCGGGGAACCGACCGGCGCGTCGGTGAGCCCCGACGGGCGGTACGCGGCGGTGGCATATGGAGGCTCGTACCTCGACCTCTGGGTGCTCGATCTCGCCGAGGCGCAGTGGCAGCAGGTGCCGTCCTTTCCGATGTACCTGTACGTGCGGACGCTGGATCCCGAGTGGACCGACGACGACAAGCTGGTGCTGTTCGGCCCCTTCGTCGAGGGCCTCGCCGATCGGCGAGAGCTGGCACTGGCGACGTGGCGGCCCTGGGATCGGGAGGTCGCGGTGCGGCGCGTCGACTATCCGCCCGGCGACCTCACCGTCCGCCGGAGCGGATGACGGCGGGGGTGTGCCCACGCCGAACCCGAGGATCCTCGCCGAACAGACGCCGGCGACGCCCAACGAGAGGATCCTCGCCGAAGGTGCACCAGGGCACGGCGTACGGAACCCGAGGATCCTCGCCGAACAGACGCTGGGGACACCGAACGAGAGGATCCTCGCCGAAGCCGCTCTGGCGCCGGTGCCTTCCGAGGCGTCGGTCCGGCTCGCCATGCACGCCGCAACACCCGCCCCGGGTGGCGTCAACCGCCGGCGAAGCGGCTGACGTCGTACGTCTCGGCGAGGGTCTGCTCGATGGCGTCGGGGATGGCGGCGGTGCCGCCGAGGAGCTCGACCTCGGAGACGCCGAGCGCCTCCAGCGCCGCCGACGTCGCCTCCGGCACCTCGTCGGCATCGGTCAGCAGGATCGGCGCGTCGAGCGACGCCGCCAGCGGCGCAGCGGCCAGGGCATCGGCGAAGCCGTCGCCCGCCGCGACCAGGGCGACGTCGGCGCCGTCGGGGAACGCCTGCTCAGCGATGGTGGCCGCGGTGTCGAAGCGGTTCCGACCGGCCACGCGGGTCACCTCGAAGGGACCGCCGGCGAGCGCGTCCTCGACGGACTGGTCGATGACACCGGTGCCGCCGAGCAGGACGATCCGGGAGATGCCCAACCGGTCGAGCGCCTGCAGGGTGGCGCCGGGAACACCGTCGGTGTCGGTGAGCAGGATCGGCGCCTGCTTCGCCCGGGCCAGCGGCGCCGCCGCCAGCGCGTCGGCGAAGCCCCGACCGGTGGCCAGCAAGGCGACGTCGGCGCCGTCGGGGAAGGCCTGGGCCGCTACCGCGGCGGCGGTCGCGTAGCGGTCGTCGCCGGCACGGCGCGTCACGACGTAGTTCTTGGACAGCGAGTCCTGCACGTCCTGGCTGATGACTCCGGTACCGCCGAGCAGGATCACCTCCGAGGTGTCGAGCTCGTCGAGGGTGTCGGTGGTCGACCCGGGAAGGCGGTCAGACTGGGCCAGCAGGATCGGGGCGTCGTAGGCCGCGGCGAGCGGGGCGGCGGCCAAGGCGTCGGCGAAGCCCCCGCCGCCGGCCAGGACGGCCACATCGGCACCGTCCGGGTAGGCCTCGGTGGCGAGGGTCGCTGCCGTGCCGAACCGCGTGTTGTCCGGCTTGCTGGTGACGATGATGTCGCTGCAACCGGCGCCGACCAAGGTGATGACGACCAACGCCACGAGCAGGTGGCGCCATCGAGCCGGCCGGCCATCTCCTGTCGCGGTTCCTGATGAGGAGGTCGCGGAGACCGGCGGGGGTGTCGTGCGCACTGCTGCCCTTTCGTCGCTCGCTGTGCAGACTCCCTTCCCAGTGAGGGCGGCGGTCAGCCGGACGACTCGCGCCGGCCGGCGCGTGCGACGGGTCAGGTGCCGGTGTCGAGCAGCGCGACCGGCACGTCGACCAGCCGCGCCCGCAGCCACTCGCCGAGCGCCTTGGCCTGCGCGTCCTGACGGGTGGAAGCGGCCACGCCCTCGTCGAGCAGCCCGTGGATCACGAAGTTCAGCGCTCGCAGGCGGGGGAAGCGGTGCCGCTCGATCGCCAGGGGGGCGGCCTCGGGCAGCAGCTCGCGCAGGCGTTCGACGGTGAGCAGTCGGTCGAGCCAGGCGAAGGCGTCGTCGCTGCGGGTGAAGACGCCGAGGTTGGCGTCACCGCCCTTGTCGCCCGAGCGGGTACCCACCACACGACCCAGCGGGACGCGCTCGATCGGGCCGTCGGGCACGACGCCCGGTGCGGGCGAGTCCACCTCCACCGCCGGACCGGGCGGACCTTCGGACGGCACCTGCACCGTGTCGCCACCGAGCACGTGCACGTACTGCGGTACCAGCGCCGCCGGCACCGTGGCCGGCCGGTACACCCCGTAGGGGTCGCCGGCGCTCGGCCCCCCGCCAAGGCCGTACATGCCCGGGATGCCGGCGAGCGCCGTGTGGACCATGGCGTCACTGAACGCCCGCCCCACCTTGCGCTCGTCGGGGTCCTTCACGGTCAGACGCCAGACGGCGGTGGACTCCTCCTGGGTCGCCGGGTCGGGCTTGTCGGTGCGGACCACCCGGCTGGTCACCGAGGCGAACTCGTCGGGACCGTACGGGCAGGCGTCCCAGAACGCGGCCTGGGCGAAGCGAGCCTTCTCGTCGATGTCGAGACCGGTGAGCGCGACCGTGAACGAGTTGCGGTAGCCACCGAGCTCGTTCATCGCCACCTTCAGCGTGCGGGGCGGTGCCTGGCCGCGGACCCCGGCGATCCGCACCCGGTCGGGTGCCACCTGCTCGAGCTCGATGCTGTCGAAGCGGGCCGTCACGTCGGGGCCCAGGTACCCGGGTCCGCCGATCTCGTACAGGAGCTGCGACGTGACGGTACCGACGGTGACCGCGCCGCCGGTGCCGTCGTGCTTGCCGATGACCGACGAGCCGTCGGCGGCGACCTCGGCCCAGGGGAACCCGAAGCGGGCCCGGCCACCGACCTCGTCGTAGCCCGGGATCTCGTCGAAGAACGAGTAGTTCCCGCCGGTGGCCTGGGCGCTGCACTCGATGACGTGGCCGGCGACAACCGCCCCCGCCAGCGGGTCGAGGTCGTCCCTCCCCCACCCGTGCCGCCAGGCCGCCGGACCGCAGGTGACCGCGGCATCGGTCACCCGCCCGGTCACCACGATGTCGGCACCACGACCGAGCGCGTCGACGATGCCCCAGCAGCCGAGGTAGGCGTTGGCCGTGAGGTACGCCGACGGATCGCCGAGCTGGTCGGCGCCGTCGCCATCGGAGCCGAACGGGGCCAGGTCGCCGCTGGCCACCAGCTCGTGGATGCGGGGCATGAGGTCGTCGCCATCGACGTAGGCGATGGTGGGCGACAGCCCCAGCTTCTCGGCCACCTCGTGCACCGCCTCGGCACAGCCCCGGGGATCGAGGCCGCCGGCGTTGGACACCACGCGGACGCCGCGGTCGAGGCAGGTGCCCATCACCTGCTCCATCTGTGAGACGAAGGTGCGCGCGTACCCGCCGCCCGGGTGCCGGGCGCGGATCCGGCTGAGGATGAGCATGGTCAGCTCGGCCAGCCAGTCGCCGGTGAGCACATCGATGGGGCCGCCTTCGACCATCTCCCGCGCCCCACTGGGTCGGTCACCGAAGAAGCCGGAGCAGTTGGCGATGCGAATCGGATCGGCACCGTCGGCGGCGGTCACGTCTCCTCGTCCTCCTCGATGTCGCCGAGCAGCACGAGCACCTGGCCGGCATCGACCCGGTCGCCCTCGGCCACCTTGACCTCGGTGACGGTGGCACCGGACGGTGCGGTGATCTTGTGCTCCATCTTCATGGCCTCGATCACGACCAGCAGCTGACCGTCACCGACGTGGTCGCCGGAGGCGACGTGCACCGAGAGCACCGTGCCGGGCAGCGGGGCGACGGGCCCGCCCGCCGCAGCGGACGCGTCGTGCTCGCGAAAGCGCGGCATCCGACGCCACGACGTCCGACCGGCAGGGCCCACCACCGTGACCGCGTCGCCGGTGTGCTCGACGGTCAGCAGGCGGCGCACCCCGTCGACGATCAACGCCAACCCGCCACCGTCGCGCAACCCGCCACCGGGGACGAATACGTCGAGGGTGCGGCGCTCGTCCGGTGCGAGCGAGCCGTCGTCGGTGGGTTCGGGCCAGTCGCCGACCAGCACCCGGTACGAGCCGGCACCGGTCACGAGGAGCTCGACCGCGGTGTCGTCACCGGTGGCGGCGTCGTGCCACACCGACCGGGCACCGTGGGTGCGCAGGTTGCGCCAACCCGACGGAGCGAAGCCCCAGACGTCGTCGTCGGCCCGCGCCAGGCGCTCGTCGGCGACGGCGGCTGCAATCAGCTGGGCAACGCGCTCGTCTCCGGTCGGGCCCTTGGCGGCCAGGACATCCGGGTGCTCGTCGAGGTAGGCGGTGGGAGTGTCGGCGGCCAGGAAGTCGCCCTCGGCGAGGATGGCGGCCAGGCACTCGGCGTCGGTGGTGACGCCGGTGACCACCGACGAGCGCAGCGCCCGGGCCAGGACCTGGGCCGCCTCGGTGCGGGTGGGTGCGTGGGCGATCACCTTGGCGAGGAGCGAGTCGTAGTCGGCCGACACCACGCTGCCCGCCCGGAACCCGCTGTCGACCCGCACCCCCTCTCGTTCTGGCAGCCGCTGCGTCACACCACCGTTGTTTGGAGCGCCGATGGCGAAGCCGGTGATGGTGCCCGTGGACGGCAGCCATCCTTGGGCCGGGTCCTCGGCCACCAGGCGCACCTCGATGGCGTGACCGGTGAAGCTCACGTCGCCCTGCGTGATCGGGAGGGGTTCGCCGGCGGCGACCCGCAGCTGGAGCTCGACCAGGTCGAGGCCGGTGACCGCCTCGGTGACCGGGTGCTCGACCTGCAGGCGGGTGTTGACCTCGAGGAAGTTGATCGTGGGCGGCTGTTCCCCGTCGGACGGTCCGACCAGGAACTCGACGGTGCCGGCGTTGCGGTAGCCGACGTGGCGGGCCAGGGCGAGCGCGCCCTCCCACAGCTTGGTGCGGGTGGCGTCGTCGATGCCGGCCGACGGCGTCTCCTCGAGCACCTTCTGGTTGCGCCGCTGGATCGAGCACTCGCGCTCGCCCAGGTGGACGACGTGGCCGTGGGCGTCGCCCAGGATCTGCACCTCGACGTGGCGGCCACGCTCGATGTAGGGCTCGACGAACACGGTGCCGTCGCCGAAGGCCGACTCGGCCTCCCGCGACGCCGCCACCACGGCTTCTGGCAGCTGATCGCGATCACGCACGATGCGCATGCCGCGTCCGCCGCCACCGGCGGCCGCCTTCACGAGCGCCGGCATGGGCAGCCCGTCGGGCACGTTGCCCGGAGCCATGTCGACGGCCGTGATCTCGATGGCCGGGCTCGTGGGCACGCCGGCCTGCACCGCCGCCCGCTTGGCGGCGATCTTGTCGCCCAGCAGCTCGATCTGCTCGGGCGTGGGTCCGACCCAGATCAGGCCGGCGTCGGCCACCGCACGGGCGAAGCCGGCGTTCTCGGCGAGGAACCCGTAGCCGGGGTGGACGGCGTCGCAGCCCTGGTCGACGGCGGCTTGCACGACCGCGTCGATGCGCAGGTACGACTCGGCTGGCGTCGACCCGCCGAGCGCCACGGCCACGTCGACCGCGTCGACGTGGAGGGCGTCGGCGTCGGGATCGGAGAACACCCCGACCGTCGAGATGCCCATGGCGTGCGCGGTGCGGGCGATGCGCACGGCGATCTCCCCGCGGTTGGCGATCAGCAATCTCGAGATCACGGTGCGCAGCTCCCACGACAGGATGTCGTGATCGTCGGCGTCAGGAGCGCCAGCGAGCAGCCGACAGCGAGCGAAGGACATGGATGTCCGAAGCGAACCATGACTCAGTGCCTCCAGACGCCGTAGTCGCTGGCGCCCTTGACCTCGGCGCTGTGCGTCGCCGACAGCGCCATGCCCAGCACGTGCCGGGAATCGCCCGGGTGGATGATGCCGTCGTCCCACAGGCGGCCGGTGGCGTACAGGGCGGTGGACTGCTCCTCGACCAGGTTCTCGAGTGCCGAGGTCTGCGCGTCGAGCGCCTCTTCGTCGACCTCCTGGCCCCGGCCGGCGGCGGCGTTGCGGGCGATGATGTCCATGACGCCAGCCAGCTGCTTGGGCCCCATGACGGCGATGCGGTGGTTGGGCCAGGTGAAGACGAAGCGCGGGTCGTAGGCCCGGCCGGACATGCCGTAGTTGCCGGCGCCGTAGGAGGCGCCCACCATCAGCACCAGGTGCGGCACCTCGGAGTTGGACACCGCGTTGATGAGCTTGGCGCCGTTCTTGATGATGCCGCCCCGCTCGGCGGCCGAGCCGACCATGAAGCCGGTGATGTTCTGGAAGAAGACCAGCGGGGTGTCGGTGCGGTTGCACAACTGGATGAACTGCGCCCCCTTGTTCGACTCCTCGGAGAACAGGATCCCGTTGTTGGCGAGCACGCCCACCGGGAAGCCGCAGATCGAGCCCCAGCCGCACACGAGCTTGTCGCCGTAGAGCGGCTTGAACTCCTCGAAGCGGCTGCCGTCGAGCGTGCGGGCCAGGACCTCGCGCACGTCGAAGGGGACTCGTACGTCGGCAGAGGCGCAGCCGAGCAGCTCGGCCGGGTCGTAGCGCGGCGGGTCGGCGGGCTCGGTGGGACCCGGGCCGAGCTTGCGCCACCGCAGGTGCCGGACGATGCCGCGGGCGATGCGGATGGCGTCGAGCTCGTCGACCGCCAGGTAGTCGGACAGGCCGCTGACCGACGAGTGCATCTCGGCCCCGCCGAGGGTCTCCTCGTCGACCTCCTCGTCGATGGCCATCTTCACCAGCGGCGGCCCGCCGAGGTACGCCGTGCCCCGCTCCTTGACGAAGACCGTGTAGTCGCTCATGCCCGGCGTGTACGCGCCGCCGGCAGTGCTCGGGCCGAACACCACCGTGATGGAGGGGATGCCCGCCTTGGAGCGCCGGGTGATGTTCTTGAAGCCGGCGCCGCCCGGCACGAAGATGTCGGCCTGCCGGGGCAGCTCGGCGCCGGCCGACTCGTTGAGCGTGATGGTCGGCAGCCGGTTGACCAGTGCGATCTCGTCGGCCCGCAGGTTCTTGGTGACCGTCGAGGGGTTGGCCGATCCACCGCGGTAGGTCATGTCGGACCCCGAGATGAGGCACTCGGTGCCCTCGACGATGCCGATGCCGACCACGACGCCGGCACCCACCGGGTCTTCGGTGCCCCAGGCGGCCAACGGCGACAGCTCGAGGAACGGGGTGTGCGGGTCGACCAGCAGCTCGATGCGCTCCCGCACCAGCAACTTGCCCCGCCGGCGGTGGCGGTCGACGTAGCGCTGGCCGCCCACCGAGGGCACGGTGGCCAGTTCGGCGGCGACCTCGTTCCACATCGCCTGCATGGCCGCGACGTTGGCGCGGTACTCCTGCGACGAGGTGTCGAGTCGACTCCGCAGCGTGGTCCCGGCGCTCAACGTGCACTCCCCCGTTCGTCCGGCGTCATCGACAGCGGCACCGTAGCGGTCGCCCACCGAGCGCCGGCGCGGACGGCGCTCCGCATCTGTTGAACGACGGCCAATAACCGTGGTTGACTCGGCCTCCCCCATCCGGTGAACCCAACGAGGAGCACTCCCATGAGCCACGAATTCCTGTCCGACGAGTGGATGGACGCCGTCGAGGCACTCCGCCACGAGGCGCCCGAGCCGCCGGCGGCCACCAAGGACCTCGTCGTCAACCTGGTCGTCGTCGACACGCCCTTCGGCGACCGCGAGGCGCACCTGGCGGGCGGCCAGTTCGAGCGCGGCCACCACGCCGAGGCGCCCACGAAGCTCACGGTGCCCTACGACCTGGCCAAGTCGCTGTTCATCGAGGGCGATCAGCAGGCTGCCATGCAGGCCTTCATGGCCGGGAAGGTCAAGGTCGAGGGCGACATGACCAAGCTCATGGCCATGCAGACGGTCGGTGCGCCGTCGGCCGAGCAGGAGGCCTTCCAGAAGAAGCTCCAGGACCTGACCGCGTAGACGAACCCTCGAGGTTCGTTCAGTCGCCGTCCTCGAGCAGGGGCAGCACCTGCTCGAGGAGCAACGGCAGGGCGGCCACCATGGCTGCCCGCACCTGCTGCTCGCCCACGCGCTTTCGACCGAGCCACTCCACGGTCAGCTCCTGGACGAACCCGCCGTAGGCGCGCACCAGCGCGCGCAGGGCCGGTTCGTCGGCCCGGTCACCCAACCCGAGGGCCTCGAGCGTCTGGTCGGCCACGACCTCACGGCTGTCGTCCAGGATCGACGCCACCTCGTCGTCGTTCTCGGCCCCGCCCACGGTCACGGCCGACAGCCACAGGTCGGGTCGATCGCCGACGATCGACAGGAAGCCGTCGACGGTGCGCTCCCACGTGTCGGTGGCGTCGGCGCTGCCGTCGCCGTCGACCGGGACCGCGACCATGCCCGCCACCGTGCGCACCACCTCGAGGTACAGCTCGCGCTTGGAGTCGAAGTAGTGGTGCAGCAACCCCTTGGCCACGCCGGCCTCGGTGGCGATGTCGCTCACCGACACCTGGCTGTAGGGGCGCTGGCGGAACAGGCGCATCGCCGCGTCGAGGATCTGCTGGCGCCGCTCCTCGTAGTCCATGCGCACGCGCGGACGCCCGGCACCGTTCCTGGCCATCGCCTCACGCTACCCAGGCGTGGGACGGGGGCCCGGCGACCGGGCCCCCGTCACACGCTTCGCTCAAGAGCTGGTCACGAGACCGTGACGGTCGTGACCATGCCCTTCTTGTAGTGGGGCACACCATCGGTGGGATCAGGGATACCGCAGATGAGCACGTAGTCCCCCGGCTCCAGGTCGATGGCCGCCTCCTGCGAGGCACCCGGCAGGATCGCCTGCACGCCGCCCTCGGCGGTGAACGGCGGCGGGCCGGCCGGCGCGCCGCCGTCGAAGAAGGCGGTCACGTCGTCCTGGGTTGCTCCGTCGGCGAGCTTGAACACGTTCATCTCGTGGGGCTGGTCCTGTGAGGTGTTGACGAACTCGATCGTCCCCTGGGCGGGCAGCGACGGGTCGGGGTAGGCGAAGTTGACCGCGTCGATCGTCACGTCGGCCTCGGGCAGCGCTGCCGTGTCGCCCGATGCCGGTCCGACCTCGAAGGGCTGGAGCATCCCGTGGGCGAGGTGAGGCAGCCCGTCGGCGCCCTCGATGAAGCACATCAGCAACCAGTTGCCCTCGGTGAGGTCCACGATGGCGTCGACGTTGGACTCGCTCATCGGGTTCGTCGTACCGGTTCCGCCTTCGAACAGGCCGATCTGCAGCATGGCGCCGACCGGGTCGGCGGACTGCAGGGCGGCCTGGACATCGGCCATGGTGGCGTCGTCGTTCATCTTGAACAGCTGCACGTGATGCGGTTCGTCGTCGTTGTTCTCGAGGTTGAACTGCGTCGCGCCGGCGGTGATGCCGTCGGGCACCGAGAACGAGTACGTCTTCATGTCGCCATCGGTGGTGGCGTTGGCCTCCACGGTCACCTGCTGGAGCGCGGCTGCCTCGGCTTCCGTGGTCGTGGTGGCCTCGCTCGTCGTGGTCGAGTCGGCTGTGGTGGTCGTGCTCTCGGCACCCTCGCCGGAGGCCGGGACGGCGGCGTCGTCGTCCCCGCAGGCCGTGAGTGCGGTCAGCATCGTGAACGCCAACAAGAGCGCGACGAGCACCGGTTTGCGTCGCATGGTCATGGATTGGCCCCCTCGGGTCGCGCCGGCCCCCCTCGAGCCGGCGCGCGCACGTTGTCACACAGCGTGACGGATGTCCACGTCCTCTTCCGGACGATCCGTACCAGATCGCCCTGATCAGACGGAGATTCCGAACAGCTCCCGGGCGTTGTCGCCGATGAACCGTCGCCGGTCGGCCTCGGGGAACGACGAGACCAGCTCGTTGAGGTCGTCGACGTACTCGGGGGTGTGGTCGGCGTGCGGGAAGTCGCTGGCCCACAGGAACCGGTCGGCACCGAAGCGCTCGGCGAGCGCCGGGATCGTGCGCTCGTCGGGGTCGCAGCTGATCCAGCAGCGCTCGCGGAAGTAGTCGCTCGGCTTGTGCTGCAAGGGCACGCGCTCGCCGATGAAGGTGTGGCCGTAGACGGCGTCGATGCGGTCGAGCCAGTAGCCGATCCAGCCGCCGCCCGATTCGAGCACCAGCACCTTGAGCCGTGGGAAGCGGTCGAACACCCCGTAGTCGAACAGCGTCGTGAACTGCTGGCGCACGCCGTCAGACGCGGTGACCGACGCCAAGAGGCGCAGTTGCTTGACGTTCTCCCAGGTGCCCATGCGCTGCCCCTTGGTCCACTGCGGCTCGAAGGTCGGGTGGATGGCGAAGGGAACGTCGAGGTCCTGGGCGGCGGCGAACACCGGATCGTGGTCGGGGTGGCCGAGCGGTTTGGCGTCGTGGGTGAACGGGCAGACGTAGCACCCCTTGGCGCCTTCGCCGACCGCCCGTTCGAGCTCGGCCGCTGCGGCCACCGGGTCGGAGAGGGACAGGTGGGCGGTGGGCACCAGCCGGTCGCTGCCGGAGCAGAACTCGCAGATCCAGCGGTTGTACGCCCGGGTGTAGGCCTGCGACAGCTCGGGGTCGTCGAGCTCGGCCTCCCAGAGCAGCCCGACCGTGGTGTAGAGGATCACGGCGTCGAGGCCCTCGGCGTCGAGCAGCTCGAGACGTTGGCCGGGGTCCATGCTCCCGTACGGCGCCTCACCCAGGTAGGTCCTGGCCGGGTTCTTCTGGATGTCGGGCAGGTCGGGAGCGCCCATGGCCCCGAGCGTCGACGGGAAGCCGCGCCGGCTCATCTGCGAACGGCGGCCAGCGATCTCGAGCTCCTCGAGGCCGTGCTCGTCGACCCGGATGCGCAGCGCCCGATCGCGGTACTTCGGTTCGAGGTAGGTCTCCCACAGATCCGGCGGCTCGAGGATGTGTCCGTCGGCGTCGACGGCGCCCTCGTGGACGATGCGCCCGGTGGCGTGCATCGGCTTGCTCATGGCACCACCAGGATCTTGCAGTGCTCCTCGGGATCGGCGAGGTCGCGGAACGCCTGGGGGACGCCGTCGAGGTCGACCTCGCCGGTGATCATCGGGGCCACGTCGATGTCGCCCTCGGCGATCGAGCGGAGGCTCTCGGCGAACTCCATGGGGTCGTAGCCGAGCACGAACTGCAGCGACAGCTCCTTGCTGATGCCGAAGAACGGGGTGATGGGGTCGGTCTGCATGCAGACGCCGACGATGACCGCCCGGGCGCCGACGGGTGCCTCGCGCAGGATGCCGTTGATGATGCCCGGGACGCCGATGGCCTCGAAGACGAGGTCGGTCCGGCCGGGCGCCTTCTCGATCCACGCCTCGAACGCCGAGCCGGCGGCGGCGTCGACGACCTCGTGGGCACCCATCTGGGCAGCGAGCCGGCGGCGGGCGGGCGAGAAGTCGGAGGCCACGATGGGCTCCACGCCCCGCAGGGAGAGGGCGGCGATGACCGCCAGGCCGACCGGTCCGCAACCCAGCACCAGCGCGCCCTGTCCCTGCTCGATGCCCGACTTGTTCACGGCGTGCAGACCCACGGCCATGGGTTCGGTGAGCGCGGCGCGGCGGGCGTCGAGCCCGTTGGGCACCTCGAGCAGCAGCGGCGCCGACAGCAGCATGCGCTCGCTGTAGCCGGCGGGCAGCGTGTCGCTGTAGGCCAGGTCCTGGATGCCGGTGGCCGTGACCATCACCGGGATCGACGTGACGAGGCTGCCCGGACCGGGCGCCACGGTGTCGGGGCCGACCTCGAGCACCTCGGCCGAGAACTCGTGGCCCATGAAGATGTCGTTGTCGAGGCTCGGTGGCGTGCGGCCGAGGTCGGGCACGCCGGTGATCTGCGCACCGAGCTCGAGCATCGTGCCGCCGTGGGCGGCGAAGTGCAGGTCGGACCCGCAGATGCCACACGCCCGCACCTCGACCAGCACCTGGCCGGTCTGCGGCTGCGGATCGGGCACGTCGTCGCGGACCAGCAGCTCGCCGCTGCGCAGCACCGCCGACCTCATGACCGAGCCCACCTTCGGACCTTCGTCTGGCGTCGCACGCCGACCTCCTCGAGACCCCCGTGGCAACGCTCGTTGCCAGCGTTCGCACGCTAGGCACCGCCGCCCACGGCGTCAACCGGTCCGGGCTACGGTCGCCGCCCATGGACGTCACCGAGCTCCGGGCCGATCTCCTGGCCGAGCAGCAGGCGCTGGACGACGTCGTCGCCGGCCTCGACGACGAGCAGTGGCGCACGCCCACTCCCAGCTCCGGGTGGACGGTGGCCGACCAGATCGCTCACCTCACCTACTTCGACACCACGGCGGCGCTGGCCATCACCGACCCCGAGGCGTTCCGGCGCTCGGTGGCCGAGCTGATGAGCCGGCTCGAAGCCGATGCCGACGCCATGGACCAGCACACGCTGGGCGAGTACCGCACGATGCGGCCGGCGGAGCTGCTGGAGGCCTGGCGTCGCCAGCGGGCCGCCCTGGCCGACGCCTCGGCCTCGCTCGCCGGCGATGCCCGCGTCCCCTGGTACGGACCGTCGATGGGGGCCAAGTCGTTCCTCACCGCACGGCTGATGGAGGTCTGGGCCCACGGCCAGGACATCGTCGACGCTGTCGGTGCCCAACGACCGGCCACCGACCGCCTGCGGCACATCGCCCAGTTGGGTGTGATCACGCGCGGCTGGTCGTACGTCAACCGGGGCATGGACGTGCCCGAGGCGCCCGTTCGGGTCGAGCTCGTCGCCCCCTCAGGCGACCGGTGGGACTTCGGTCCCGACGACGCCGACGACGTCGTGCAAGGACCGGCCGAGGACTTCTGCCTGGTGGTCACCCAGCGGCGTCACGTCGACGACACGGCGTTGGAGGTGCGCGGCGAAGCAGCCCGCGACTGGATGGAGAAGGCCCAGGCGTTCGCAGGGCCTCCGACCGAGGGACCGGCTCGCAGCCGCTGAGCTCCGGTTGGTGGTGACCGCCACGTCTGGCGGGTAGCGACCGAACATGCGCTTCCTACGAACGTCGCTGGTGGTCTGCTTCCTCGCCGCGCTGCTCCTGGCGGCCTGCGGCGGCAGCTCGAACGCCGTCGGAGGCGAGACCGACGCCCAACCCCGGCCGCAGGGCAGCACGTTCGAGAGCGGTGAGTTCAGCGGGCTGCCGATGCCCGATCTGGCCACGCCCTACGGCGAGCTGACCACCTCGGACAACGTGACCACGCAGACGTTCAAGATCAAGGGTCGCACGCCGAAGCAGGTGCTGGAGTTCTACCTCCAGAGCCTCACCGACAACGGCTGGGCCACCGTGCAGGAGCCCCAGGCCAAGGGACGCACCGACTGGGTGGGAACCTGGACCGACGATGCCGGTCGCCGGCTCGAGGTCAGCTCCGCGCCGATCAAGGAGGGGAACCCCGACTCGGTGCAGAGCCAGTTCAGCCTGGTCCTCCACGGGAGCTGACCACGCCGGACCGCTACGGTGCCCGCACCGGTGATCGTTCGGGAGGAGCGCCGTGGTCGAGGTCACGGAGACACAGCTGCCCGGGGTCGGCGTGCGCTACGAGTTCACGACCGACGACGGCGAGCGGGTGGCGGTGATCCACCATCACAGCGGACGACGCGACCTCGTCGTGTACGACCGTGACGACCCCGACACGTCTCGACTCACGCTCGAGCTCGACGAGGGCGACGCCCGTACGCTCACCGATCTGCTGGGCGCCAGCCGGGTCGCCGAGGCGCTCGGGTCCGCCCGACAACGCATCGAGGGTCTGTCCCTCGACTGGATCGAGGTGCTGCCGTCGTCGTCCCTCGCCGACCGCACGATCGGCGACGGCCGTCTCCGGACGCGAACCGGGGCGTCCATCGTCGCCGTGATCCGTGCCGACACGACGGAACCGGCACCCGGCCCCGAGTTCGTGCTGCGCGGTGGCGACGTGGCCGTCGCGGTGGGCACCGACGAGGGGCTGACGCAGGTCCGATCGCTGCTGCGGGGATGACCCCCACGGTGTTCGCCGCCGCGGGTGGCGACGCCGCCCTGGCCTTCGTGGAGATCGGCGCGGTCGCCCTCGGCCTGGCGGTGCTCGCCCGGCTGGCCGCTCGCCTCGACATCACCGCGGTGCCGCTCTACCTGCTGGCCGGTCTGGTGGTCGGCGAGGGCGGCGTCGCGCCGCTCGACGTCAGCGAGGACTTCATCTCGCTCGGCGCCCAGATCGGCGTGCTGCTGCTGCTGTTGACCCTCGGGCTCGAGTACTCGGCCGAGGAGCTGCGGGCCGGCTTGCGCACCGGCGGTGTGCCCGGCGCCGTCGATGCCGTCGCCAACTTCGTGCCGGGCCTGGCCTGCGGGCTCCTGCTCGGTTGGGAGCCCACCGCCGCCGTGCTGCTCGGCGGGGTCACCTGGATCAGCTCCTCGGGCGTCGTCTCCAAGGTGCTCTCCGATCTGCGCCGCCTGGGCAACCGCGAGACCCCGTCCATCCTCAACGTGCTCGTCATCGAGGACCTGGCGATGGCCGTCTACCTGCCCATCGTCGCGGCGTTGGTGGCTGGGAAGGGCCCGGCGGCGACGGTGGCGACCGTGACCGCCGCGCTGGCCGCCGTCGCGGTCATCCTGGTGCTCGCCCTCCGCTACGGCGAGTGGCTGAGCACCGTCCTGGCACCCGGTTCGAACGAAGCCGTGCTGCTGGCCGTGTTCGGTCTGACCCTGCTGGTCGGCGGGCTCGCCGAGCAGCTCCAGGTGTCGAGCGCCATCGGCGCCTTCCTCGTGGGCCTGGCGCTGTCCGGCCCCGTCCGCGACCGTGCCGTCGAGTTGATCGCGCCGTTGCGCGACCTGTTCGCCGCGACCTTCTTCCTCTTCTTCTCCTTCCAGATCGATCCGTCGTCGCTCGTGGCCGCGCTCCTGGCCGGTGTCGCGCTGGCGGTGGTCAGCGGCGGGACGAAGCTCGTCACCGGGTGGGTGGCGGCGGCGAGAGCCGGGGTGGGACCCCGAGGCCGGGTGCGCGCTGGCACCGCCCTGGTGGCGCGGGGCGAGTTCTCCATCGTGATCGCCTCGTTGGGCACCGGTCTGGCCGACGCCGAGGATCTCGGCGCGTTGGCCGCCGCCTACGTGCTCCTCACCGCCGCACTGGGACCGCTGGCCGCCAAGTACGCCGATCGCCTACCCATCCCCCGGCGCCTGGCCGGCACGAAGTAGCCGGGCCGCGCCAGACGCTCAGTTGACGCCGCGCTCGTGGTCGGCCCAATACTTGTCGCGCAGCTCGCGCTTGAGGATCTTCAGCGCACCCGACAACGGGAGCGGCTCGTCGCGGAACTCGACCGACTTCGGGACCTTGAAGCCGGCGATGTGCTGGCGGGCGAACTCACGGATCTCGTCCTCGGTCGCCTCGGCACCCTGGTGCAGCACGACGATGGCGTGGACCTGCTCGCCCCACACGTCGTGGGGGATGCCGATGACCGCCACCTGCTCGACGGCCTCGTGCTTGGAGATGGCGCTCTCGACCTCGGTCGAGTACACGTTCTCGCCACCGGTGACGATCATGTCCTTCACCCGGTCGACCAGGAACAGGTAGTTGCCCTCGTCGAGGTAGCCGGCGTCGCCGGTGTGGTACCAGCCGCCGGCGAACGCCTCGGCGGTGGCCTCGGGCTTGTTCCAGTACTCGCGCATGTAGTTGCCGGCCTTGGCCCAGACCTCGCCGGCATCGCCGCGGGGGAGCTCGTTGCCGTCCTCGTCGCGGATCGACAGGATCACGCCGGGTACGGGCCGCCCGGCCGAGCGCAGGCGCGGACCGCCGGCCCGGTGGTCGTCGCCGTTCAGCCACGTGAGCAGCGACGACGACTCGGTCATGCCGTAGCCCTGGCAGATCTCGAGGTCGGGGTACAGCTCGAGGAGCCGGTCGAGGATGGCGGCCGGCATCGGCGACGCGCCGTAGGTGAGCTGCTTCATCGTGGCCAGGCGTTCGGGGGCGAACGCCTCGTTGTTCAGCATCATCCCGATCATCGTGGGGACCATCACGGTCTGGGTGACCCCGTGCTGCTCGATGAGCGCCATGGCACCGGCGGGATCGAACAGCGGCATGAACACCGACGTGCCGCCGGCCGCCGGGATGCCCAGGATCCCGCCCATCGATGCGGCGTGGAACATCGGAGTCTGGTGCAGGAACACCGAGGTCGGGTCGAGCGGCACCGACATGCCGATGTGGTACAGGTTCAGCATCTCGGCCCGGTGCTCGAGCAGGACACCCTTGGGCAGGCCCGTGGTGCCGCCCGTGTACATGAGCACGACCGGATCGGTCTCCTCGGGCTCGTCGGGCACCTGGGGTTCGCCGCTGGGCAGGAGGTCGTCGTAGCGCACGTCGTGGGGCACATCGCCGTCGCCGATGAGCACGACGTGGCGGATGGGGCTGGGCTCGTCGGACTCGGCGAGCGCCCGGGCGAAGTGCTCGGCGAAGAAGACGTCGACGAAGGCGACCTCGGTGCCCGAGTCGCGCACGATGTAGTCGAGCTCCTTGCCGGCCAGGCGCAGGTTGAGCGGGTTGATGATGCCGCCGCCCAGGAAGGCGGCGTGGTACAGCTCGAGGTACTCGTGGCTGTTGGTGGCCATCACGGCGAACCGGTCGCCCGGCTGGACGCCGAGCTGGTGCCGCATGGCGTGGATGAGGCGCAGGACGCGGTCGCCGTGCTGGGCGTAGGTGCGCCGGCGATCACCGTCGATGAAACCCTCCTTGTCGGCCCAGGCGTCGAGGGCCGGCAGCAGCATCCGGTGGTAGACGAGCTCTTTCACGGTGCCTCCCGGGTTCCGCGGTGGAGTGAGGACACGCTAGGTGCTGGTGAGCGAGGATGGGTCCCATGCGACATCGAACCCTCGGAACCACCGGTGTGAAGGTCTCGCCGCTCTGTCTCGGCGCCATGATGTTCGGCGCCTGGGGCAACCGCGACCACGACGACTCGATCCGGATCATCCACGCCGCGCTCGATGCCGGCGTGAACTTCATCGACACCGCCGACGTGTACTCCGCCGGCGAGTCCGAGGAGATCGTCGGCAAGGCGCTGGCCGGCCGGCGCGACGACGTCGTCCTGGCCACCAAGTTCCACGGCGGCATGGGAGAGGACCCCAACCACCGCGGCAACTCACGTCGCTGGATCGTGCGCGAGGTCGAGAACAGCCTCCGGCGGCTGAACACCGACCACATCGACCTGTACCAGGTCCACCGACCGGACCCGGCCACGGACATCGACGACACGCTGTCGGCGCTGTCCGATCTGGTGCACCAGGGCAAGATCCGGTACCTCGGCTCGTCGACCTTCCCCGCCGACGCCATCGTCGAGGCCCAGTGGGTGGCCGAGCGGCGAGGGCACGAGCGCTTCCGGTGCGAGCAGCCGCCGTACTCGATCTTCGTGCGGGGCATCGAGTCCACCGTGCTGCCGGCCTGCGAGCGCTACGGCATGGGCGTGATCCCGTGGAGCCCGCTCAACGGTGGCTTCCTCACCGGGAAGTACCGCCCCGACGCAGAGATCCCGTCGTCGGGGCGGGCCGCTCGCCAGCCCGACCGCTTCGACCCGTCCCGGCCCGAGGTCGCCCGCAAGCTCGAGCTGGTGCCCGAGCTCGAGTCGCTGGCGGCCGACGCCGGCATGCCGCTGACCCACCTGGCGCTGGCGTTCACGCTGGCCCACCCGGCGGTGTCGTCGGCGATCATCGGCCCGCGCACCATGGAGCAGCTCGAGGGCCTGCTGGGCGCGATGGAGGTCAGTCTCGACGACGACGTCCTCGACCGCATCGACGAGCTCGTCCCGCCGGGGACCGACATCAACGACGGCGACGCCGGCTGGCAGTCGCCGGCCGTGACCCAGGCGTGGCGCCGCCGGCGCCCGCCGGCGGCACGCTGACGACCTGGTGAGCCGCTGGCGCGAGCCGGACGAACGTCGACGTCCCCGCGGCGCGGCCGGACGGGTCGCGGCCGCCCAGGCTCAGGCCCGGCGGGCCGTCGCGCTGGCGGGCGCCTTCGTGGCGGCCAGCGTGGTCACCGCGGCGATCGACACCGACCTCGGCCGCTGGCTGCCCCTGCACCTGTTCCTCGCCGGTGCGGTGGTCGTGACCATCAGCGGGGTGAGCGTCCTACTGGCCGTCACCTGGTCGGCGGCGCCGGCACCGGCACGCTGGCTCAGCACCACCCAGCAGGCGCTGGTCGCCGTTGGCGCCGCGGGCATCGCCGCCGGCCGTGAGCTGGAACTGGGCGACGCCGTCCTCGTCGCCTCTGCCGGCGCCTTCACCGCCGGGCTGGTCTTGCTGGCGGGCATCCTCGTGGTGACGACGGCTCGCGGCGTGGAGCGCCGCTTCGACGCCGCCGTGGCCTGGTACGTGAGCGCGCTGATCGCCAGCGTGGGGGGCGCCGGCCTCGGTGCGTGGATGGCCGTCGACACCATCGAGCGCAGCGCCCGCGGCGCCCACATCGCCCTCAACGTGCTCGGGCTGGTCGGCTTCGTCATCGCCGGGACGCTGCCCACGTTCGTCGCCACGGTCGGACGGACGCGGATGGCCCGCCGGGCCACGCCGGTGCGGCACGGTGCGCTGCTCGGGTGGGAGCTGGCGGCCCTGGGGCTGATCGCCGCCGGCGCGTTGGCCGATGCGGCCGGCGTGACCGCCGCCGGTCTGGTCGCCTACGCCGCCGGCCTGGTGGGCGTGGCGACGCTCCTCCCCCGCCCGTCGCCGGCCAAGCTGCGCTGGGCGGGACCGCGGCTGATCGGGCTGTGGCTGGGCATCGCCTGGTGGGTCGCCTCGCTGCTGGCCGCCGCCGCCACGGTCCGACCGGGCGTACCCATCGCCAGCCCGTGGCTCCTCGTCCTGGTGGTCGGCGGCTATGCCCAGATCGCCTGGGCGTCGCTGTCCTACCTCGTCCCCGTGCTGCGCGGCGGCGGCCACCGACGACTGACCGCCGGGTTCGTCACCACACGGTCGTGGCCGGCGCTGGTGGCGGCCAACGTCGCCGCGATCGCGCTCGCCGCCGACGCCGGCCGGCTCGCGGCGGCCGCCCTGATCCTCTGGGTCGTCGACGTGGCCTGGCGGCTGGGCACCCTGGTCACCGGCCGCGACCCCGCCATGGTCTCCGACACCGCCGACAGCGATCCGGAACCGATGTGACCTTCGGCAGCATCGCCACACGGGGCGGACGGCTAGAAGGGACCCATGAGGCGAGCACTGATCGGCGTCGAAGCGGGCACGTTCGAGTGGAACGGACGGACCCTGTACTACGAGATGCACGGCACCTCGGGCGAGACCGTGGTGCTGCTGCACGGGCTGCTGCTCAGCGCACCGCTCAACCGGCACTTCGCCACCGAGCTGGCCAAGACCGGGCGCCGGGTGGTGCTGCTCGACCTGCTCGGTCACGGTGGCAGTGACCGGCCCGAGCACGCCTCCGAGTACCGCTTCGACGTGTACGCCGAGCAGGTCATCGCCCTGCTCGACCACCTGGGTGTCGCCCGGGCCGTGATCGGCGGGGTGTCGCTGGGCGCCAACGTGTCCCTGCTGACGGCCACGCTGCACCCCGAGCGGGTCGCCGGCCTGGTGTTGGAGATGCCGGTCCTCGAGTGGGCGGTGCCGGCGTCGGCGTTGACGTTCGTCCCGTTGCTGCTGGCCTCGCACTACGCCCGCGTCCCGCTCCGACCGCTGACCGGACTGTTCCGCCGCCTGCCCCGCACCGGCCGAGCACTGGACTCGGTCCTCGATGCCCTGTCCGCTCCCCCGGAGGTGACGTCGGCCATCCTCCACGGGATCCTGGTCGGCCCGGTGGCGCCGACCATCGACGAGCGGCGCCTGATCACCGCACCGACGCTGGTGGTGGGGCACCGTGCCGATCTGATCCATCCGTTCAGCGACGCCGAGAACCTGGCCCGTCAGATCCCGCCGGCCCGGCTGGTGCGGGGCTGGCTGCCCTTCGGCATGCGCGTGTTCCCCGACCGGCTCGTCGGGGAGATCACCGACTTCCTCGACGACATCGGTCAGACGACGGCGAGCGCCACGAACACCGCGTAGCCGGCCAGCAGCCACCACGAGTCGCGGCGCTGGAGGGTCCCCCGCCGGGCCAGGACCAGCACCAGGGCGAGAGCGGCCAGCATGACCAGCAGCGGGGCGCGCAACGGGGCGACGTCGCGGATGCGCAGCGGCGTGAGCAGGGCGGCGAACCCCAGCGTCATGGTGGCGTTGTAGGCGTACGAGCCGACCACCGCGGCAACCACGGCCTCGCTGATCCCCCGCCGGGCCGACGACCACGCCAGCACCACCAGCTCGAACGCGGTGGCGAAGCCGACCAGCGTGAGCGACAGCTTGGTCTGGTCGGTCTCGACGTGGGCGATGCGCCGCACCGCCTCCACCAGCAAGGCGGCGCCCGCGACGATGGCGGCCGTCCCGACGAGCACGAGCACCAGCTCCCGACCGACGCGGCGCCCGGATGCACCGGAGGAGGCCATCGCCTCCCTGGCCTCGTCGATCTCCTCGACCTCGCCCAGCGTCGGTGGGTGTCGCTCCCGCACCCAGATCAGGGCCACGTACCCGACGTACGCGGCCACCAGGACGGCTCCCTCGGCGCGACCGACGCGCCCGTCCCAGGCGAAGGCGACGGCGAGCGCGCCCACCGGCAGCGCCAGCAGCGCGTAGCGACGGACCCGGGGAGGGAACGGGACGGGAGCGAGCCAGGCGGCCAGTGCCAGCGCCACCAGGCAGATGGCGGCGTTGGCGCCGACCACGTCGCCGAAGGCCACGGCGGGCACGTCGCGGACGCCGGCGGTGACGGCCGTGGCCAGCTCCTCGGGCTCGGCGCCGGCCAGCAGGATGGCGAGCGCGAACGCGCTGATCCCCAGCTGCGCCGACGCCGACGCCAGGTGCTCGGCGAACAGCTCCGCACCCCAGACGACGAGCGCCACGCCTCCGATGAGGGCGACCAGCTCGACCATGGTCGTTCAGCCTGGCGCCCGCCCGCCCGGCGCACGCGGACCGTCGCCATGGAGCACGGCCGTGCCACGGCCGTGGCACGGACACTGGGGACGAAAGTCCCTGGAGTGCGCGACCGGCGGCACCGGATACTCGAAGCAGCCACCCGACCGGAGCCCACCATGACCGTCATCCAGTTGCTGTTCGCCGAGCTCGACGGAAACGACATCGTCCTCGACGGCGTGCTGGTGGGCGACGCCAGCTGTCCGCTGGTGCCGGCCAACACGCCGACCTCGATCCGACTGCGTCTCCCCGAGGACCTGCGGTGGCGGGCGCGGCTTGCCGACCTGCTCCAGCACTGGGCGTACACGTCGCGGATCGTCCGGCTCGAGCTGCGCCCCTCGGCCACCAAGACCGTGGCCGAGGTCGTCTACCAGCGCTCGAAGGTGCGTCTCGACGTGGCCGAGACGGTGAGCTGACCGCCGCGGTTCAGCCGCGCGCCGCCTGGATGGCCTCCCACACCCGCATGCTGGTGAGCGGCATGTCGATGTGGCGGACGCCCAGGTGCGACACGGCGTCGACCACGGCGTTGTGCACCGCCGGGGTCGAGCCGATGGTGCCCGACTCGCCGATGCCCTTGGCCCCCAGTGGGTTGCGGGGGCTGGCCGTCTCGGTGTTGGACACCTCGAAGCTGGGCAGCTCGGCCGCCGAGGGGATGCCGTAGTCGGCCAGGTTCGACGTGACCGGGTTGCCGTCGTCGTCGTACTGCACCCACTCGTACAGCGCCTGCGCCGCGCCTTGGGCGATGCCGCCGTGCTGCTGGCCGGCCACCAGCAACGGGTTGAGGATCGTGCCGCAGTCGTCGACCGCCACGTGGCGCAGCAGTCGCACGGCGCCGGTCTCGGTGTCGACCTCGACCACCGCGATGTGCGAGCCGAACGGGTAGGTGGAGTCCTGGCCGTCGAAGTCGAGCTCGTGGGCGAGGCCCGGGTCCATGCCCTCGGGGCGCTTGCCGTCGTCGTCGGCGGCGACCGCCAGCTCGGCCCACGACAGGGCGTTTGCGGGAACGCCTGCCACCTGGAGGCCGCCGTCACCCTTGACGATGTCGGCCGGGTCGGCCTCGAGCAGGTGGGCGGCCAGCTGCTTGGCCTTCTCCAGGACCGTCTCGCTGGCCACGTGCACGGCCGAGCCCGCGGTCTGCAGCGAGCGGCTGCCCATGGTGCCGGCGCCGTGGGGGATCTCGTCGGTGTCGGACTGGATGATCTTCACCGCGTCCATCGGAACGCCGAGCATGTCGCTGACGATCATCGAGAAGGCGGTGACGTGCCCCTGCCCATGGGCGCTGGTGCCGACCCGGGCCTCGACCGTGCCGTCGGGCAGGACCTTGACCGCGCCGTACTCGACGTGCATGCCGGCCGGGGCGGTGACCTCGACGTAGGACGACAGCCCGATGCCGAGCACCTTGGTGTCGCCGGCCTCGCGCCGGCGCTGCTGCTCGGCCCGCAGGTCTTCGTAGCCGGCGGCGGCCAGCACGGCGTCGAGGGCCTTCTCGTACTCGCCGGAGTCGTAGTTGGCACCGCCGAGCGTGGTGAGCGGGAAGGCGTCGGGTTGCAGGTAGTTGCGCCGGCGGATCTCGGCCGGATCGATGTCGAGCTCGTCGGCGGCCACGTCGATGATGCGCTCGAGCACCTGGGTGGCCTCGGGGCGGCCGGCACCCCGGTAGGCCGCGGTCGGGGTGGTGTTGGTGACCACGGCGTTGGCCGCGTAGCGGATGCGCGGGATGTCGTAGACGCCCTGGATCATCATCTGCGTGAAGGTCGGCAGGAAGGCGCCGATGGCCGGGTACGCGCCGGTGTCGGCGTGGACCGACACGTCGAGCCCGGTGATCTTGCCGTCGTCGTCCAGACCCAACCGGGCGTCCATCACCATGGCCCGCCCCTGCGCCATCGACACCATGTTCTCGCTGCGGGTCTCGGTCCACTTCACGGGGCGACCGAGCTGGCGGGCCAGCGCCGCGGTCAGGATGTGCTCGATGTAGAGCCCGGCCTTGGGGCCGAAGCCACCGCCGACCGCCGGCGCGACGACCCGCACCTTGTCGGGCTCGACCCCCAGGTACCCGACCAGGGCGTCCTTGACTCCGTTGGGGTTCTGGGTCGGCACCCAGAGTGTGAGGTGGCCGTCGTCGCCGGGCACGGCGATGGCGCCGTTGTTCTCCATGGGCACGCCGGCCAGGCGCTGGCTGACGATGCGGCACTCGACCACGTGCGCGGCGCCTTCGACCGGATCGCCGCCGTCGGCCCCCAGCGCGGTCTGGAACGCGACGTTGGAGCCCTGTTCGTCGAACAGCAGCGGCGCGCCATCGGCCACCGCGTCCAGCGGATCGACCACCGCCGGCAGGGGCTCGATGTCGGGCCAGATCATCTCGCCGGCATCCACCGCCTGGGCCTTGGACTCGGCCACGACCGCGGCGACGATGTCGCCCACGAAGCGGACCTTGCCCCGGGCCAACGGTGGCCGGCTGAAGTGCGGCGGGAGCAGCGGGAAGCCGAGGTAGGGCTGCAGGTCGAGCGTGTCGGCCGTGTGCACCGCCACCACGCCCGGGAGGTCGGCGGCGTCGCCCGGGTCGACCGAGTCGACGGTGCCGTGGGCGAAGGCCGACCGGACGAAGTGCACGTGGAGCAGACCGGTGATGTCGAGGTCGTCGAAGTACCGATCGACACCACGCAGCAACGTCGGGTCCTCACGGCGCTGGACAGCATTCCCCAGGATCGATCCCTGCACACTCACGTCGGCACTCCCTGTCGGTCGGTGGAGGACCGGAAGCTACCAACCACGGACCGGTGCCGTTCTCGGGACCCGGTGCGGGTCCGCTGCCATCGGGGACGTTGGGCCCTACCCACCGGCCGGTGCCGGTTGGCACGATGGTGGGATGAGGGAGGACCGCAACGGCCTCCAGGTCCTCGAGCGCGACGAGTGCCTGGCGCTGCTGGCGTCGGCCACGGTCGGCCGCATCGGGCTGGTCACCGAGGACGGCGCGCCGCTGGTGCTGCCGGTGAACTTCTGCCTGGCCGACGACCGGATCCTCCTGCTCACGACGGAGGGGACCAAGCTCGACGCGGCACGGCACGGATCGGCGGTGGCGTTCGAGGTCGACGACTTCGACCCCGTGTACCACTCCGGGTGGAGCGTGGTCGTCCGCGGCACTGCCCACCAGCTTCCCGACGACGACCGGGCCACTCTCCTGCGTTCGATGCCGCTGGCCCGGTGGGCCCGGCAGGGCTCCTGCCACGTGGTCGAGGTGCGGATCGACGAGGTCTCCGGACGCCGGATCCGCTGACCGGGACGCCGAACGATCCCGCGACCGAGCGACGGAAGATTCCTCGGTGTCGGTGTTCTGAACCGGATCCGGCGGGGTACGGAGGCCGGACCGCGCTCACCACAGCCAGGACACATCCCCCGGCACCCCCCCTGGAGAGAGCGGCTCGGTGACAGCCAGACTGAGCCGGGCCGCTCAGGGGGGCCGCTCTGTCCCACCGCCGGCGAAATCCTCGGTCGCCCCGGTCGCCGTGACAGGATCTGACCGTGACGAGAGCGATTCGGGCGGTGTGGGTGGTTGTCGCGGTGGCGGTGCTGAGCGGCGTGGCGGTGAGCGGCCCGATGGTCTCGCCGGCAGCGGCCGACACGTGGTCCACCCCGGTCAGCCAGGCGTCTCCGGGCGTGCGCGACTCCATCGTGCGGCTCTACCTGGCCACGCTCGACCGGGCGCCCGACGCCGCCGGCCGCGACTACTGGGTGGGCCAGTACCTCGACGCCGTGCCGCTGTCGTCGATCGCCGAGCACTTCATGTCCTCGCCCGAGTGGGCGGCACGGTACGGCGACGTCGACGACGCCCGCTTCATCGAGCTCCTCTACCGCAACGTCTTCGATCGGGTGCCCGACGACGAGGGCTACCGCTACTGGCAAGCCCGGCTGCACGAGGGGTACCCGCGCACGACCCTGTTGCTCGGGTTCAGCGAGAGCGCCGAGTTCGTGTCCGACACCGGCACCGCCGCGCCGGAGCCCCCGCCGCCGTTGCCGTGGCCGACCGTCCCCGCCGACAGCGGCCAGGGTCGCCGCATCATCTACGCCAACGGTGGGCAACGGGTCTGGATCATCGGCGACGACGGACGCATCTTCCACTCGCACCTCGTCTCCGGCCGGGCCGGCGTGCCCCGGCCGGGCACCTACTCGGTGTTCTCCAAGTCGGAGAAGGCGTGGGCCGGCCACGACGGCATCACCATGCAGTGGATGGTGCGCTTCGCCCACGGCGACCGGTACGCCATCGGGTTCCACGCCATCCCTCGCCGCAGCGACGGCACGCCCTTGCAGTCCGAGAGCGAGCTCGGCAGCTACCGGTCGGCCGGGTGCGTACGCCAGGCCGACGTCAACGCCAAGATCCTCTACGACTGGGCCCACGTCGGCGACACCGTGATCGTCCTCCCGTAGGCCCTCCGCCGCGAGGTTCTGTCGCTCGGCGAGCGGGGAACGGACGCAGGGACCATCCACCGCCACCGGGGGAACGTGTGAGTAGCCAACGCGAAGCCAGGTCGTGCTCCTGAGGTGACCCGCCACGTCGTGCTGGTCGGCCTGATGGGATCCGGCAAGTCCTCCATCGGCCGGATCGTCGCCGAGCGCACGGGGCGCGCCCTGCTCGACAGCGACGAGATGCTCGAGGCGCGCACCGGCGCCACCGCTGCGGTGCTGGCGGCACGAGACGGGGTCGACGAGCTCCACCGGCTCGAACGCGAGGTGCTCTGCGACGCCCTGGCCACCGACGAACCCGCCGTCATCACGGCGCCGGCGAGTGTCGCCGAGGCGGCCGGCGCCGTCGAACTGCTCCGGCCGCACCGCGTGGCCTGGATGACCGCCGACGCCGCCACGCTCGCCACCCGGGTGACCACCTCCGACCACCGGCCATGGTTCGGGCAGACGCCGCACCGCACGCTCCGCAGGCAATCCGCGACACGGGACAGCTTCTACTCGGCGGTGGCCGACGTGGTCGTGGACTCCTCCGAACTGACCCCCGAAGAGGGCGCTGCGAAGATCTTGCGTCTCGTGGCACCGTCCTCCTAGGGGGACCGACGCATGCCCACGCTGCTCATCTTCGCCCTGACCCTCACCGTTGCCGTGCTGGCCTCCGGCCTGGTGCAGCGGAGCATGCTGTCCACCGCGGTGCTGTTCCTCGCCGTCGGTGGCGCCGTGGGGTCCGGCGGCCTGGACGTGATCGGCCTCGCCCACGACCACGTGGCCGTGGTGCACCTGGTCGAGGTCACGTTGTTCGCGGTGCTGTTCACCGACGGCACCAAGCTCGGCGTGCGCGACCTCCGGTCGGCGTGGCGCTTGCCCGGCCGGGCACTGGTGCTCGGGATGCCGCTGACCATGGGCCTCATCGCCGTGCTCGCCCACTGGATCGCCTCGCTTCCCTGGACCGGTGCCCTCCTGCTCGGCGCGGTCCTCAGCCCCACCGACCCGGTCTTCGCCTCGGCCATCATCGGACGCCCCGGCGTTCCGTTGCGCCTGCGTCGGCTGCTCAACGTCGAGAGCGGACTCAACGACGGGCTCGCCCTGCCCTTCGTGGTGATCCTCCTCGGCATCGCCGGCGACGAGGGGCAGTCGCTGCTCTCCCTCGGCGCCGAGCTCGTCGGTGGCGTCGCGATCGGCGTGCTCATCCCCTACATGATCGTGCGGCTCGAACGCAGCCACTGGTTCCGCGCCCAGGGCCTGTACCAGCCCCTCGGCGTCTTCGCCGCCGGCATGCTCGTCTACACCGTCGCCGCCACCGTGCACGTGAACCTGTTCCTCGCCGCCTTCTCCGCCGGCATCACCGTGGCGTCCGCCGGACCCGAGCTCCGCGAGGCCTTCGGGCGCTTCGGTGAGCTGATCGCCGAGCTGCTCGAGCTGGCGGCGCTGCTGGTCTTCGGCGCGGTGCTGACGCCGTCGCTCCTCGACATCGGACTCACCGGTTGGCTGCTCGCCGTCCTGATCCTGGTCGTCGTCCGGCCCTTGGCCCTTCTGATCTCGTTCGTGCGGACCGACCTCAGCCATCGGGAGTTCGTGGCCGCGTCGTGGTTCGGGCCCAAGGGCTTCGCGTCGGCGACGTACGCGCTGCTGGTGCTGCAGTCCGGTGTGGCCGACAACGAGTACCTGTTCGCGGTCGCCGCCGCGACCATCGCGCTGTCGATGGTCGCCCACTCCTCCACCGACGTCGTCGTCGCCCGGTGGTTCCGCGAGAGCGACGACGAACCGCACCCCGAGCCGGCGCCGCCACCAGAGGACGAGCCCACCGAGCCGCCCGACGAGCCCGGCTCGAAGGAGACCACCGAACCGGCGGAGCATCGTTCGGGCTGACCTCGGGCCGCTCCCGCGGATGGGCCCGATGGCCGTGGCCACAGTGACCGAAGACCCGGCGCGAGCCGCCGTCGGTGCACCTAGTCTCGGAACCGCCCGGGCTCGCGGGCGTCCGGAACCGATCGCGTCGAAAGGCCCCCCTGATGACGAAGCGATACGAGTGCATGGACGGCAACGAGGCCGCCGCACGCGTGGCCTACGCGCTGAGCGAGGTCATCTCGATCTACCCGATCACGCCGGCGTCGCCGATGGCCGAGCACACCGACGACTGGTCGGCGGCCGGACGGCCCAACCTGTGGGGCGCCGTGCCCGACGTGGTCGAGATGCAGTCCGAGGCCGGCGCCGCCGGCGCCCTGCACGGCGCCCTCCAGAAGGGCGCGCTGGCCACCACGTTCACGGCGTCGCAGGGCCTGCTCCTGATGATCCCGAACATGTTCAAGATCGCCGGAGAGCTCACGCCGTCGGTGATCCACGTCGCCGCCCGCTCGGTCGCCACCCACGCCCTGTCGATCTTCGGCGACCACAGCGACGTCATGGCAGCCCGCAGCACCGGCTGGGCCATGCTCGCCGCCGGCTCCGTGCAGGAGGCCCACGACTTCGCCCTGATCTCCCACGCCGCCACGCTCCGCTCCCGGGTCCCGTTCCTGCACTTCTTCGACGGCTTCCGCACCAGCCACGAGATCGACAAGATCGCCGTCCTCGACCACGACGACATCCGTGCGCTCGTCCGCGACGACGAGGTGGTCGCCCACCGGCTGCGGGGCATGAGCCCCGAGGCGCCGACGCTGCGCGGCACCGCTCAGAACCCCGACGCGTTCTTCCAGGCGCGCGAGGCGTCCAACCCGTTCCACCTGGCCGTGCCCGACACGGTGCAGACGTGCATGGACGCCTTCGGCGAACGGACCGGTCGCCAGTACCGCCTGGCCGAGTACCACGGGGCGCCCGACGCCGACCGCGTCATCGTGGTGATGGGTTCGGCCGCCGGCGCCGTCGAGGAGACCGTCGACACCATGGTCGCCGCCGGCGAGCGCGTCGGCATGGTGCGGCTGCGGCTGTTCCATCCCTTCCCCGTGCAGGCGTTCGTCGCCGCCCTGCCTCCCACGGTCCGGTCCGTCGCCGTGCTCGACCGGACCAAGGAGCCCGGTGCCGTCGGCGAACCCCTGTACCTCGAGGTGCTGGCCGCCATCACCGAGGCGTGCGACGTGGACGAGCCACCCTTCGAGCGTGTCCCGAGGGTGATCGGTGGTCGCTACGGCCTCTCCTCGAAGGAGACCGCGCCGGGGATGATCAAGCCGGTCTTCGACGAGCTGGCCGAGGACCGTCCCAGGCGCCACTTCACCGTGGGCATCTACGACGACGTCACGCACCTGAGCCTGCCGATCGACGGTGAGTTCTCGTACCCCCGGCCGTCGGGCGAGGTCCAGGCCGTCTTCGTCGGTCTCGGCTCCGACGGCACGGTCGGCGCCAACAAGTCGTCGGTGAAGATCATCGGCGAGAGCACCGACCTGTGGGCCCAGGGCTACTTCGTCTACGACTCGAAGAAGTCCGGGTCGGTCACGGTGTCGCACCTGCGGTTCGGACCCGAACCGATCCGCTCGACGTACCTCGTGCAGCAGGCCGACTTCGTGGCCTGTCACCAGTTCGGACTGCTCGAGAAGGTGAAGGTGCTCGACTACGCCCGTCCGGGCGCCACGTTCCTGCTCAACAGCCCGTTCCCGGCCGAGCAGGTGTGGGACCAGCTCCCCCGCGAGGTGCAGGACCAGGTCGTCGACAAGCAGCTCGAGATGTGGGTGATCGACGCCGATGCCGTGGCCCGCGAGATCGGCATGGGCAACCGGATCAACACGATCATGCAGCCCTGCTTCTTCCAGCTCTCCGGCGTGCTGCCGGCCGACGAGGCGATCGCCAAGATCAAGGCGTCGGTCGAGAAGACCTACGGGCGCCGAGGCCGGGCCGTGGTCGAGCGCAACTTCGAGGCCATCGACCAGGCCATCGGTCGGCTCGAGCGCGTCGAGGTCCCCGACCGGGCGGCCGGCGAGCGGACCATGGCCCACGTCATCGCGTCCGACGCCCCCGAGTTCGTCCAGAAGGTCACGGCCATGCTGATGGCCGGCGAGGGCGACCTGCTGCCGGTCAGCGCCTTCCCGGCCGACGGCACCTTCCCCACCGGCACGGCCCGGTACGAGAAGCGGGCCATCGCCAAGGAGATCCCGATCTGGGACCCCGACGTGTGCATCGACTGCGGCAAGTGCGCCATCGTGTGCCCCCACGCCACCATCCGCATGAAGGTGTTCGACGCCGAGGCGGTCGCCGATGCACCGCCCGACTTCCTGCACAAGCCGTTCCGCTCCAAGGACCTGGCCGACCACCGGCTCACGATCCAGGTGGCACCCGACGACTGCACCGGCTGCGGCGTGTGCGTCGACGTGTGCCCGGCCAAGTCCAAGACCGACATCTCCCACAAGGCCATCAACATGGAGTCGGCGCTCGTGCACCGCGACACCGAGCGTCCTCGGTGGGAGTACTTCCAGTCGATCACACCGCTCGACCGCGACCTGCTGCCCCACGACTCGGTCAAGGGGTCGCAGGTGCTCGAGCCGCTGTTCGAGTTCTCCGGCGCGTGCGCCGGGTGCGGCGAGACGCCCTACATCAAGCTGGTCAGCCAGCTCTTCGGCGACCGCATGATCGTGGCCAACGCCACCGGCTGCTCGTCGATCTACGGCGCCAACCTGCCCACCACCCCGTGGACGTTCAACGCCGAGGGCCGAGGCCCGGCCTGGAACAACTCGCTGTTCGAGGACAACGCCGAGTTCGGTCTGGGCATGCGGCTGGCACTCGACGTGCAGCACGAGCAGGCCCGGGCGATCCTCGAGCGCCTCGCCCCCCACGTCGGCGACGAGCTGGTCCGGTCGCTGCTGGACAACCCGCAGGAGACCGAGGCGCAGATCCGCGCCGCCCGGCAGCAGATCGCCGAGCTGCGCCACCGTCTGCCCGACCTGCGGGGCGATGCGGCCCAGGATGCCGGGCTGCTGGGGTCGCTGCTCGACAACCTGGTGCGTCAGGGCGTGTGGCTCATCGGCGGCGACGGGTGGGCCTACGACATCGGCTTCGGTGGCCTCGACCACGTGCTCTCGTCGGGCCGCAACGTGAACATCCTCGTGCTCGACACCGAGGTGTACTCGAACACCGGCGGCCAGGCGTCGAAGGCCACCCCGCGGGCGGCGGTCGCCAAGTTCGCCGCCGCCGGCAAGGGAACAGGCAAGAAGGACCTGGGCGCCATCGCCCGGGCCTACGGCAACGTGTACGTGGCCCAGGTGTCGATGGGGGCGAACGAGCTGCAGACCACCAAGGCGCTGCTCGAGGCCGCCGCCTGGCCCGGACCGTCGCTGGTCATCGCCTACAGCACGTGCATCGCCCACGGCATCGACATGTCGAAGTCGATGAGCCACCAGAAGGACGCCGTGAAGAGCGGCTACTGGCCGCTGTACCGGTTCCACCCCAGCGAGATCGAGGACGGCCAGCCGTTCAAGCTCGATTCCAAGAAGCCGACGATCCCCGTCGCGCGACTTCGTCTCCACCGAGACCCGCTTCGCCATCCTGCAACGCACCGATCCCGAGCGAGCCGCCGAGTTGGCGGAGTTGGCTCAGGCCGACGCCGACGAGCGCTGGCGGTACTACGAGCAGCTGGCGGGCATCCAGCGCACGGTGCCCCACCTGGCCGACCACGACGATCCGGCGGCCGACGTCGCCGGCTCCGAGGTGGCGGTCGAGATCGAGAGCGACGCCGGCTACCGCCACGACGCTCCGGTGCACGACAAGCACCACGAGTCGCCCGACGAGGAGGCCTGACATGGTCGAGCTGTCCACCCGCTACCTGGGCCTGGAGCTTCGCTCGCCGATCGTGGCGTCGGCGTCGCCGCTCAACCGCCACCTCGACGCCGTGCGCCGGCTCGAAGACGCCGGCGCCGCTGCCATCGTCCTGCCATCGCTGTTCGAGGAGGAGATCCTCCACGAGGAGGTCGAGCTCAACCGGGCGCTCGAGGCCGGCTCCGAGCACTTCGCCGAGGCGCTCGACTACTTCCCCAACGTCGATGCCATCCTCGACACCGGCGAGCAGTACCTGGCTGACCTCGAGCGCATCAAGGCGGCGACGTCGATCCCGGTGATCGGCAGCCTCAACGCCACCACACCGGGGGCGTGGATCCGCTACGCCCGGATGATCGAGGATGCCGGCGCCGACGCGCTCGAGCTGAACCTCTACCACCTGGCCGCCGACCCGACCCGCACGGCCGCCGACATGGAGGCCATCGATCTCGACGTGGTCGCCGGGGTGCGGGCCGAGATCAGCATCCCGCTGGCCGTGAAGCTGAGCCCGTACTACTCGGCCATGGCCAACTTCGCCGCCCGGGTCGTGGACGCCGGAGCCGACGGGCTCGTGCTGTTCAACCGCTTCTACCAACCCGACCTCGACCTCGACTCGCTCGAAGTCGTGCCCCGCGTCGAGCTGAGCAACCCGTGGGAGCTGCGCCTTCCGCTGCGCTGGATCGCCATCCTGTCGCCACAGCTCGGTGGACCCACGTCGCTGGCCGCCACCTCGGGCATCGCCCAGGGTTCCGACGTGGTCAAGGCCTTGATGGTGGGCGCCGACGTGGCCATGACGACCTCGGCCGTGCTGCGCCACGGCCCCGAGCGCCTCGGCGAGATCGAGGCCGAGCTCACCGCCTGGCTCACCGACCACGAGTACGACTCGGTCGACCAGCTCCGCGGCAGCGCCAGCCACACCACCTCCGGCGACCCGGCAGCGTTCGAGCGGGTCAACTACCTGCGCACGCTGCACTCGTGGAGCGCGCCCTACGAGTTCACGCCCTCGTCGCCGTCGTCCTGACCGGCCCGCAGCGACGGTGTCCGGCGCTCAGTGGTCTGGAGGCAACGCCTCGCGAAGCGTTCGCAGATCGGCCACGAAGTCGTCCATGGCGGCATGGCGGTCGTCGCCGGCACGCAGCACGCTCGAGGGGTGCACGGTGGCCATGGTGACCGGAGCCACGTCGGTCTCGAGGATCCGGCCCCGCTGGCGCGTGACGCGGAACCCGCTGCCGAGCACGGCCTGGGCCGCCGTGGCCCCCAGCAGCAGCACGGCCCGAGGATCGATCACCTCGAGCTCGGCGTCGAACCACGGGCGGCAGGCGTCGATCTCCCCCCGGCTGGGCTTCTGGTGGATGCGCCGCTTGCCGCGAGGCTCCCACTTGAAGTGCTTCACCGCGTTGGTGATGTAGGTCCGGTCCGGGGCGATCCCCGCCCGCTCCAGGCCTTCGTGCAGGACCCGGCCCGCGGGCCCGACGAAGGGATGGCCACGCCTGTCCTCCTGGTCGCCGGGCTGCTCGCCCACCACCACGAGGTCCGCTCGCACGAGCCCCTCGCCGAACACCGTCTGCGTGGCGTGCTCGTACAGCGGGCAGGCCGTGCACGCCGCCGCTGCCCGTTGCAGACCCCGGAGCGACAACCGCTCGGGCAGGAAGCGAGCCGCCGTCGTCTCGGTCTGGTCGGGCATGCTCTGGCGATACCCGGGAAGAGACCGACCATGCCCAGACCGACCTGGTCCGGAACCTTGACCTTCGGCCTCGTGAGCGTGCCCGTCCGGCTGTACACGGCCACCGAGAACCGAGACGTGCGGTTCCACAACTTCCAGCGGGGCACCGGCGAGCGCATCCGGCACAAGCGCGTGGCCGAGGGCACGGGCGAAGAAGTCGCCTACGACGACATCGTCAAGGGCTACGAGGTGCGCCCGGGTGAGCACGTGGTCGTGGAGCCCGACGAACTGGAAGCGATCGAACCGGGTCGTTCGCGCGCCATCGAGATCGAGGACTTCGTCGAGCTCGAGGACGTGGACCCGGTGTACTTCCAACGGACCTATCACGTGATGCCCAGCGAGGAGGGCGCGGCGCGCCCCTACCACCTGCTGCGCACGGCACTCCAGGAGGCAGGCCGAGTGGGCATCGCCCGGTTCGTGATGCGCGGCAAGCAGCACCTGGCAGCGGTGCGCGTGCGCGACGACGTCATCGCGCTCGAGACGATGTACTTCCCCGACGAGGTCCGCGACACCGGTGACCTGCGCGAGCAGGCCTGGCTCCGCGACATCGAGCTGAACGACCGCGAGTTGGGTGCAGCCCGTCAGCTGATCGACACGCTCACCACCGACTGGGATCCCGAGAGCTACCACGACACCTACCGCGAGCGGGTCCTCGAGCTGCTGGAGCGCAAGGCGGAGGGCGAGGAGGTCGTGCACGAGCAGCCCGAGGAGCAGGGCGCCAAGGTGGTCGACCTGATGGCTGCCCTCGAGCGCAGCATCGAGGACGCCCGGGGCGGCCGACAGCGGAACGACGGTGCCGAGCAGGAGCAGGCGGACGAATCCGGCGACGACCGACTGGCGGACATGACGCGCGACGAGCTGTACGAACGGGCGCAGCGCAACGACATCGCCGGCCGGTCGAAGATGACCAAGCAGGAGCTGATCGGAGCCCTGCGGGAGGCATCGTGACGAGCGCACGTTGCGTCGACTGCGAGCGCGGCCTCGACCACTGCCACGCGGTGTGGATCCGTCACCTCGACGGGCACGAGGAGTGCGTTGTCGCGTCCTGTCACCTGGCCGACGACGCTCACGTCTTCATCGTCAGCTGCACCGACGTCGACCCCGGCTGCTGCTCGTGAGCTGAGCGATCCGTCAGGAGCTCCGCTCGGTCGGCGGGCGCGGCCGCTCCTCGTTGCCGTGGCCAGGGTCCAGATCGACCACGTCGCTCAATCGCAGGGGCGTCAGCGGCTCCGACCGGGAGACCTCGTCGACGGCGACCACCACGCAGACGTGGTCGCTGCCCTCGTCGACCAGCGTGTGCCGGCGTCCGACCACACGGTTGGCGCAGCGGTCGAGCAGGGGGACCCCACCGGGACCCGGTGTCCAATCGCACCGGTCGAACTTGTCGACGTCGTCACCGCTGCTCCCACCGAACAGCTCGGCCACGTCGTGGTCGTCGGCGGCGAGGAAGTGGACGGCGAGGTGCTCGCCGAGCAGCGCCACCCGGTAGGTGTGGTTGGCCTTCGACAGCCAGACGGCGTAGCGGACCGGGTCGATGCTGCACTGCGAGTGGAAGCCGACCAGGCAACCGGCACGCTCGTCGGCGGCCACGGCCGTGACCACGATCATCGCCGGATCGGCGTCCGACATCAGCGAACCGAAGGTGGCGGACCGCTCCGACGGGCTCTGCTGCTCAGACGTCATCGAGTCGGCCCTCGTGCTCGTAGCGCAGGAACAGGGTGCTGTCCGACGCCAGCACGTGCCCGAGGCGGAACCGCGTCAGCGCCGACGTGGCTGACGACACGCTCACCGGAAGCGCGTCGCCGCCCATCATCGGCGAGAGGGTGAGGCACAGCTCGTCGAGCAGGCCACCCTCCACGAACTGGCCGAGCAGGGCAGGACCTCCCTCGGTGAGCACGATGCCAGCGCCGTCGTCGTGCAGCATCCGCAGGGCCTGTCCGAGGTCGACGGAGCGGTCGCCGGCGTCGACCACGTCGGCCACCTCGGCGAGCGCATCGCGGCGTCGGTGGTCAGCGGCAGCACAGGTGATCACGAGTGTCCTCGGGCCGTCACCGTGGAAGCACCGGGCGTCGGGATCCAGCTGCAAGGACCTGGTCACGACCGCCAGCCGTGGCACGGCAACCCGGCCGGCTTCCACACGATGGCGCTGCACCTCGTCGGCGATCCGAACCGGCCCGTAGTCCTCCTGCCGGACCGTCTCGGCACCCACGACCACGACGTCGGCGAGCGAGCGCAACAGACGGAAGAGCCGTCGGTCGGTCTCGTCGGACAAGGCACCGACCCGCCCACGGACCGATGCGCTGCCGTCGAGACCGCAGACCATGTTGGCGAGCAGCCAGGGACGCTCGTCGTGGGGCGGGCGCTCGGCGGACCGGTAGGGCTCGAGCACATCGTCGAGCCCGGGTCCAGGGCAGAGCTGGTGCATGGACAACCTCGGGTCGTGGTCGGCGGGACGGAGCGCGTCCCTACCCGCGTGAGGGTACGGCGGATGCCCTGATCGATCTCGGCCGCCCGACGTCGCGACACCGGGCCGTCGCATGCGGCACGGGCAGACGGGGTAATCACCTCGTGCCCGGTGCGGGCCGACCGTCGAGCGGTCACGCACGCCGCCAGCGAGAGAGGGAACCTGTTTGCAGACGCTGTACCTGGTCGTCGGCGCCGCCATCCTGCTCATCGTCACCATCGATCTGGCCTGGACGACGCTGTGGCCCGATGGTGCCGCCGGACCTCTGTCGCGCCTCGTCGCCGCCGCGTCGTGGCAGATCATGCTCCGGGCGCGGCGGACGCACCCCCGCACGCTCAGCATCAGCGGGCCCGTCGCCATCGTCGCCACGCTCGGCGCCTGGGTCACGCTGCTCTGGAGCGGCTGGGTACTGGTGTTCTCCGGCGACCCGCACTCCCTGAGCGACCCGAACGGGCTCGCCGTGTCGCTGCCCGAGCGCATCTACTTCGTCGGCTACACCATCTTCACCATGGGCAACGGCGACCTCTCACCGAACGGAGGCGTCTGGCAGATCACCACGGCCCTCGCCGTGGCGAGCGGCATGGTCACCGTGACGTTGGCGGTCACCTACGTCTTGTCGATCGTCCGGGCGGTGGCGCAGAAACGGTCGTTCGCCTCGGCCGTCTCGGCGCTGGGCACGACGGCCGAGGACGTCGTGCAACGTTCGTGGGACGGGCGCAGCTTCGGTCGGCTCGACATCCCGCTGGACCGCCTGGCCGGGGACCTCTCGGAGCTGGCCGACAAGCACCGCGCCTTCCCCGTGCTCCACTACTACCGCCCCGAGGCGCGCAAGAAGGCGACGCCGGTGGCGGTGGCCGTCCTCGACGACGCGCTGACGGTCCTGGAACACGGCGCCGACCCGCCGTACGCGAATCCCCCGGTGCTGGCGCTCGCCCGGTCGAGCGTGTCGGACTACCTCGACACGCTCGGATCCGCCTTCATGGAGCCCGCCGACGTCACACCGCCGCCCCCTGACCTCGGTGCCGTGCGCGCCAGCGGTGTGCCCGTCGTGACCGACGACGTGTTCGCGTCACGACTGGAACCGCTCGGCGACCGCCGCCGCAGGCTGCTCGGTGCTGTCCGGGGCGACGAGTGGACCTGGCCGGGCACGGATTGAGGGGCTCGCGCCGTTCCGCCCACCGGACCGTTCGGCAGGCGGTACGTCAGCGGGAGATCGAGGAGACGGTCGTACCGACGAGTTGGTCCCGGTGCACCTGCGCCACGGCGTCGGCGAGCGCGTGGGCGCGATCAGCCCGCGGACCGACCCAGCCGAGGTCGAGGGTCTCGTGGAACAAGCCGAGCCAGCGGGCGAAGTGGGCATCGGTGAACGGCGACTGCGCATGGACCCGGGCGTGGGCACGGAACGGATTGCCCACGTACCCCTCCTGCCCGAGGAGCGCGCGGCACCAGAACGCGGTCAGCTTCGGCAGATGCTCGGACCACTCGACGCTGGCGACGTCCTCGAACACCGGGCCGAGCAGATCGTCCATCGCCACGTCGGCGTAGAAGCGGCGGACCATCTCGGCGATCTGCTCCTCGCTGTCCAGGTCGTGCGTGGGCTGGGGTCGAGGGGTGTCTCGCATCGCCGGCGTGCTCCCGATAGTCTTGTAGTCACTCAGTCAAAGACTATAGGAGATGACGATGCAGGAGCAGCAGTCAACGGCGACCACCACCGCGACCGCGGAGACGGCGGTCGGCCGCGGGGCGATCACCGGGTCCATCGCCGGGTTCTTCGTCGTCGGCGTGATCGCCGCGGCGATCACGCTCTACGGGGGTGGCAGCATCGCCTCGGCCCTGGGGCTCGGCGCCTTCGCCGGCTTCTGGGGTGGCCCCGGGTTCGGTGGCATGCTCGGCGCCACCTTGGCGGCGACGAAGTACGGCGCCGACGGGTCGCTGCTCGCTCCGGCCACGACGGCGAGCGCGCCGGTCCGCCCGGAGCGCTCCGGCGCCGACCACGGAGCCGGCTGCAGCCTGACCGCCCGCGGGTGGTGCAACGGGTGGCAAGGTGAGCGCATGGTCGCCTTCGCCACCCCCATCACCCTCACCGGACCCGAGCGCTCGCCACGACAGATGCTCGGCGAGCAGACCTACGACGGGCACGCCAGCGTGCACGACGAGGAGACCGCCGGCGCCCTGGGCCTGGCCGGTGCGCCCATCGAGGGACCGACCCACTTCTCGCAGTTCGACCCGCTGGCCTTCGCCGTGTGGGGTCGGCGCTGGTTCGAGACCGGCTGTCTGTCGGCGCACTTCAAGACGATGGTGATCGAAGGCGAGCAGGTCACGGCGTCGCTCACCACCAGCGGCGCCGACGCTGCGAACATCGAGGCGCGCAAGGCCGACGGCACTCCGGTACTGGTCGGTACGGCGTCCGTTGGTCCAGACCACGACACCGAGCTCGAGCGTCGCCTCCGCTCGGTCGGGGACGCCGGCGATCTGTTCATCCTCGATCGGGCCGAGGTGGGCGAACGGCGGGGGCCGGTGACCAGCGCGGTCGACATGGACACCGCCAACGGCGACCTCTACCCGTTCTCGCTGCGCCAGAAGCTCGACGGCATCACCGAGCCGAGCCCCTGGTACGCCGGCGACGACAACCCCTGGGGCCGGCCCATCCTCCCGATCGAGATGGTGAGCGTCCTGTCCGAGAAGGCCGGCGCCCACTTCCCCGCACGGGGTCCGGCACTCGGACTGTTCGTCGATCTCGAGGTTCGCCTGGTCAACGGGCCCGTGTTCGTCGGCCAGGAGTACGCCGTCGAGCGCGAGCTCGTGGGGCTCGGGCAGAGCCGGCGCACCGAGTCGTCGTGGGTGCGCACGACCCTCACCGACGTCGGCACCGGCGACGTCACCGCCGAGGTGCTGCTGCACTCCGGCGTCTTCAAGGAGTCCTACGAGGGCTATCCGGCCGACCGCCTCTGAACTCCGCATCGGGACGCTGCGTGAAGCAGCCGATGCGCTGCGGAGCGCAGCACGGGCGACGGCCCGGTCCGCACCCCCGGATCTGCCGGTTCTTCCGGAGCTTCGCCCATCTTGGGTGATCAGGGCATCCCGGACGGGTTACGTAGAAGACATGTCCTCCGCCGCCACCGCCACCGCCCCCCGCTCCGCCACCCAGTCGGTCACGCCGTATCAGATGCTGGCCGGCCTCCAGGTCGCCGATGTCGCCACGACCTGGGTGATCCTGGCCAACTGGTCGACGAAGGCCGAGGGCAACCCGATCATCTCCACGTTCATCCACCACGGCGGGTTGATGACGGCGATGGTGGCGCTGCTGGTCTTCAAGCTGTCGGTGGTCTACGTGCTGTACGAGAAGGGCACGGGGGTCAACCTGATGTCGGCCCTCTACAGCCTGGTCATCTTCAACAACCTGCTGGCGCTGGGCCTGGCCATCTTCTGAGTCGCGACGCGACCACGGGCCGGGTCGCGCTCCGAGGAGCGCGACCCGGCCCGTGGCGCGTACCGGTGGGCGTGCGGCGACTCAGTGGCGGAAGCTGATCACCGGCAGGCGCTCGAGCGCCTTGGGGAGGTACCAGTTCCGGTCGCCGAGCAGCGCCATCGTCGCCGGCACCACGAGGATGCGGACCACGGTGGCGAAGAGCGCGACGGCCACGGCCAGGGTGATGCCGAGCTCGGTGGGCGGGATCGGACCGGTGACCCCGAAGGCCACGAACACCACGACCATGATGAGGGCGGCGTTGGTGATCGGCCGGCCGGTGATGGCGACGCCGTCACGGACGGCGGCCGTGGTGTCGCCGCCGCTCTCGTAGCGCTCACGGATGGCCGCCAACAGGAACAGCTGGTAGTCCATCGCGATCCCGAACAGGATGGCGAAGAAGAACAGCGGCGCCCAGGCGTCGATGAACCCCTGCGAATCGATGCCGAGCAGACCGGCTCCGATGCCGTGCTGGAACACCACGGTGGCGAAGCCGAAGCTGGCACCGACGGTCAGCAGCGTCATCACCACCGACGCGATGGCCACCACCACGCTGCGGAACACCAACAGGAGCAAGGCGAAGGCCACCAGCAGGATCAGGCCGATGGCCAGCGGCGCCCGTGACGTCAGGACCTCGGTCAGGTCGTAGTTGCCGGCGGCGGGTCCACCGACCTTGGCATCGGGCACCGCCTCACCGATGCGGTCGCGCAGCTCACCGACCCGGTCCATGGTGGCGGCCTTGGCCACGTCGGTGTTGCCGATGACGCGCACGACCACGTTGCCGCTGTCGGCCGGCGGGGCGACGACCCGGGCGTCGACCACACCGTCGACACCCATGGCCACGTCGACCACGGTCTGGGCCTCGGCGGCGGGGACGGTCACGTACACCGGTGCCGCGGCGCCGGGGCCGAAGGACTCGGACACCATGTCGTAGCCGTCACGACTGGTGCGCCCGGCGTCCACGACCTCACCGCCGGGCATCCCCAGGCGCATGCCCAGCGCGGGAGCCGCGAAGCCGACGAGGATCGCCAGCCCGATGCCCAGCGACAGCTTCGGCTTGGACACGACCGCGTTGGTGATCCGGCTCCACCGACCCTCGGCATGGGTGTCGGGGTCCTCGTGACCCTTGTGCACCAGGACCCGGTCGCCGAGAGCGGCGAGGAGCGCCGGCAGCAGGGTCAGCGACGCGGCGGCCACGGCGACGACCGACAGGATCATGCCGAGCGCCATCGAGCGGAACACCATCACCGGGACCAGGAAGATGGCCGCCAGCGAGATGACCACCGTGAGCGCCGACAGGAAGACGGCCTTGCCGGCCGTGGCCAGCGTGGCGCCGAGCGCGTCGGACGCGTTCTGCCCGTCGGCCCGCTCCTCGCGGTACCGGCTGACGATGAAGAGGCTGTAGTCGATGCCGACAGCCAGGCCGATCATCATCGAGAAGTTCATCGACCAGACCGACATCGGGGTGAGCTGGCCGATCAGGTGGAGGGCGGCGAACCCGACCGCGATCCCGCCCAGGGCCAGCGCCAGCGGCAACCCGGCGGCGATCGCCGTACCGAACGCCAGCACCAGCAGGACGACGCTGGGCAGGCCCGACAGCAGCTCGGCCTTGTGCAGCGCCTCCTCGTTGGCCTGGTTGAAGTCGGCCCAGACCGGCCACTCGCCGGTCACCTCGACCCGGGCACCGTCGGTGACGGTCAGCCCACCGACGTAGTCCATGAGCTGACGAGCCGACTCCGGGCGGTCGGCGTCGACCTCGGCGTGTAGGTCGACGGGGACGAGCGCCGTGTGGCCGTCGGGCGAGAACAGCCCGGCTTCGGGCGGCATCTGCGTGGGATCCACGACCGCCGTGGCGCCGGGGGCGCCCTGCAGGTCGGCGACCAGCTTCTGCAACCCGCTCGGGTCCTCGCTCAGCGGCGTGTCCTGCCGGTAGACGACCATCGCCGCCTCGGCCCCGAGTGAGGCGAAGTCACGACGCAGCTCGTCGCGGACCTCGGTGGCGATCGACCCCTGGGCCTCCCATCCGGCGCCGGACAGGGAGCCCGACAACGTCAGGGCCAGCGGCGCGGCCAGCGCGACCACCACCACCCACACGGCGATCACCAGACGGCGGTGCAAGCACATGCGACAGCCGAGCCGTTCGAACAGCCCGGGCGGCGCCGGCGCGCCTTCGTGGAGGTGGACGTGCTCGTCGGTGTTGGGGATGGTGGCGGTCATTCGTGATCCTCCGTGGATACCGGACGGGGTGTGGGCAAGGTCCGATACCATACCCCTGTGGGTATCGGCCGCCAACCCGGACGTCGAATCGACGGCCCCGAACCGACGGCCTCGGACCGACGACCTCGGACCGACGACCTCGACGACACCCGGTTGCCGACCATGGCGACACGGGGTAGGGTAAATGTACGGATGTTTGGATCTATGCTGCGGCCGGATGCCGCAGCGCCGGGAGGTTGCACCGTTGACCGCTGACGTGATCGCCATCGCGCTGGGACTGGCGGTCGGCCTGTCCCTCGGCGCCCTGGGCGGCGGCGGATCGACGCTCGCCGTGCCGATCCTCGTCTTCGTGGCCGGCATGCAGGCCCAGGACGCCACCACCGCCTCGCTGCTCGTCGTCGGCGCCGCCTCGGCCATCGGCGCGTGGGGCCACTACCGCAACGGCAACGTGCGCCTCGGCGCCGGGCTCGCCTTCGGCGCTGCCGGCATCGTCGGCTCGCGCATCGGCACGTACCTGAACCGCAGCCTCGACGAGCAACTGCTGCTGCTGGCGTTCTCGGCACTGATCTTCTTCGTCGCCATCCGCATGTACCGCAGCGTCGGGAGCTCCTCCCCCGCGCCGACCCCACACGCCGGCGGCGACGGGGACAGCGGCGGCACCACCGTGGCCACCCGCACGACTGCTACCCCCACGACTGCCACCCCAAGGACGAAGGGAATCGACACCTCGGCCCGCGCCCTGGTCGAGCTCGCGCTCGCCGCCACCGGTGTCGGCCTGCTCACCGGGCTGTTCGGCGTCGGCGGCGGCTTCGCCGTGGTTCCCGCTCTCGCCCTCCTGCTCGGCTTCCCCGCCAAGGAGGCCATCGGCACCTCGCTCGTGGTCATCGCCATCAACGCGTCGATCGCGCTCTCGATGCGGTGGGGCGAACTGGGCGGGATCGACTGGACCCTGGTGCTGGCCTTCCTCGGCACCGTCACCGCCGGCGTGATCGTCGGTTCCCGCGTGGCCCATCGCCTGGACGCCGACAAGCTCACGCGGGCCTTCTCGATCATGCTCGGCGCCGTGGCCGTCTACACCGTCGGCGGCGCACTCCTGTGACCGGTCAGTTGGTGTGACCGGGCGCCTCGTGTGACGAAGGTCCCGGGTTGCACCGGGACCAAGGTCCCGATACCCTATGGGGTATGTGTAGAGCAACCACGTGCCCCAGCTGCAAGCAACCCACCTGGTCCGGATGCGGTGCCCATGTCGAGCAGGTGCTCGGCCACGTCCCGCCGGCCAAGCGCTGCCAGTGCAAGTCGGCGCCGGCTCCACGCCGGTCCTGGTTCCGGCGTTGAGCGACCCGGAGCCATCGACGTGCTGAGCTTCGCCCGTTTCATGGCCGGCCCGGTGGGCCGTGCGATCCGTGCCGCCATGGGTCTCGTCCTGATCGCCGTCGGCATCAGCCTCGGCGGCGGATGGATCGGCCTGGCGGCCTTCGGGGTCCTTCCCCTGGCCACCGGCGTGTTCGACCTCTGTCCGCCCGCCGTCCTGGCCCGACTCCCGGTTGCCGGCGCCGCCTTCCGCAACGCCACCTGCAACCGCTGACCGCCACCTGCTCCCGGGGGCTCCACCGGGAGCCCCGAGGCGCGTCCCGGAGGGCCGTTTGGCTCTTCCGACCGTCACCCCCGCTCGGCGACGATGCCATCGTGACCGGGCACGAACCGTCGGCGACCGGCGCCACGTATCGAGCGATCGCCCGCTGCGTCTGCCGAACGATGTGGCTGCTCCTCCGACGTCGCCTGCACCAGCCGACGGCGCACGTGGGCATGGGCATCCGGTTCGCCGACGGATCTGGGGCCGCTACCGCGAGACGGTGGTCGACCATCCCGTCCGAGACCCGGCGGTGCTCGTCGTGACGTTCCGCCTGCGCGGATCCGCAGCGCCCGCAGCCACCGCCTCTTCGGTCGAAGCTGTGGCTGACGCACGACGACCGCGATCCGGCATCTACCAGTGGGACGGCCCCGAGCGAGCTGAGTCGTACGTCGCCGCGTGTGCTCCCCTGGTGAGCGAGCCCGACTCATCGAGCACGTCGTGCTGTCGGGCGCGACGACGTGCTGCGGTCCCCCGGACCGACCATCGAGCGGGTTCGGCCCCGGGGACCGGAGCGTGGTGGCAGGTGACCGGTTACGACACCACGAGTTGCACCAGCGGGATGCCGGCCTTCTCCAACTCGACCTCGAACTGACCGGGGATGTCGGCGGTGAACGTGACCTCGGCCGTCTCGCCGGCGCCGACGTCCTGCATGACGTCGTAGCCGTGGACGTGGACCTCGTCGGCGACGTCGGAGGTCACACGAAGCGTCACCACGTCGCCGACCGACACCTCGTGCTTGCCGCCACCGGTGACGTCGCCGCCCTCCACGGAGACCTCGATGGTGTCGTCGGCGGTCGGAGCCTCGCCCTCGACCGTGACGGTGGTGGTGGCGTCGATCGGCTCGCCGTCGATGAGCCAGGGCTGGTGGTCGGCGGCGGACAGCTCGACGCGCAGCTCGTGCTCACCCGGCGCCAGGTCGTCGACATGGCCGGTGTCGCCGTAGAGCATCGACGTCACACGACCGTCGACGTACAGGTGCAGGTGCCCCTCGCCGTCGACCGGTTCGGCCGGCGCGTTCTCGTCGATGAACGTGAAGTTCTGGACGTCGATGTTCAGGTCGTAGCTCCCGGAGCCGGTCTCGGTGGCGGAGAGCGACACCGTCGGGTGCGGCGTCCACGTCACCTCGTGACCGCCGTCGTGGGTGTGGCCCATCTCCCCCATGTCGCCGGCCATGGTGGTGGTCGAGGAGCCGACGTCGCCGGCAGAGGCGGTGGGGGAATCGTCGTCGCCGCAGGCAGCGACGAGCAGGGTCAGGGGCACGAGCGCGATGAGCGCGCGCGTCAGGGTCTTGCGCATGGCGTTCCTTTCGTGTTCGGGGGGCTGCAGCTGTGGCCGCGCGGATCAGGCGAACACGCGGGTCGGCGGTCCTCGGAGCAACACGGTGGGGACGTCGTGTCCGGGGCACCGCACGGCGGCGACACCGGGGATCAGCACCGCGGGAACGGTCGGGCGCAGCACCCGGCGGGCCTGGATGGCACGGACCGCCGAGGCGCCGAGGCGGACCGTCAGCACGAGCGTCGCTGCCACCACGAACTGGAACAGGACCGCCCATCGCACGACGGGGAGGTCGAGCACGGCCAGGGGGCTCAGCCCGTGGACCGCGCCCTCGGCGGTCTCCTGGAGCACGACGATCGTGATCTGGGCGAGCGCCAGGGCGCCGGGCCGGACGGTCGCTGCCGAGTCGCGCGTCAGCCGCACCGCCGATGCGGCCAGGGCCACGGCGAGGGCGGGCACGACGAGCGTCATGACCCAGTCGAGGTAGCCGTGGGCACCGGTGCCGGCGCCGCCGGTGGCGTAGCCGAGGGCGTGGCCGGCCAGCGCACCGGCGACGGCCAGCACCCAGAACGCGCTGCGGCGGGACATCGGGACCACGCTAGGGCCGGGCGCTGCCGGTCTCCTCTCCGGTGATCACCGTTCGGGGTTCGCCCGGGCGCGCGCCTGCGGGCCGATCAGCTGGGGGAACTCCTGGCCCAGTGTCTCGAAGATGGCGTGGATGCCGCCCTTCTCGACGTACGCGTGGGCGCCGGCGGCCAGGGCACGACGACCCAGGTGGTCGTGGCTGAACCCGGACACGACGACGATGCGGGTGTCGGGTGAGACACGTCGGATCTCGGGGATGGCGTCCAGGCCGTTGCCCCCCGGCATGGCCAGGTCGAGCAGGATCAGATCGGGCTGCGTCGTGGCGACGATCTCGGTGGCTTCGGGGCCGGTGGCGGCCTCGCCCACCAGGTCGTACCCCGCCTGTGCCGTCAGCTGGAGACGCAGCAGCAGGCGCAGGTCGTCGGAGTCGTCGGCGATGACCACGCGCAGCACCGGACCGGTCTGCTCCACGGTGGGTGGCTCGTCCGGCGGCTCCCAGCCGGTGCGCACCGGGTTCGCCGGCGACTCGGTCCGCGTCAGCTCATCGAGGTCCTCGCCGGTGTCGCCCTCGAGGAGGCCCTGCATCAGCCCGCGTGCCCTCTGCAGCGTGTCGGCGGCGGCCGTGCGTGCCGCGGCGACGACGCCTTCGTCGATCGCCCACAGCACGGCGGTGAGGCCCTGGACGACGCTGTCGTTGATCTGGAAGGCCTGGCGCCGGCGCTCCTCGGCCCGGTCCAACGCCTCGCGCCGGCGCTCGGCCTCGTAGCGGTCGGTCATGTCGATGCAGATGCCGCGCATGCGAACCGGCGTGCCGCTGTCGTCGACCACGACCTCACCGGTGGTGGCGAGCGTGCGGACCGAACCGTCGGTGCGGACGATCCGTTCGGTCATCCGGTACGGCTCGAGCGTCTCGAAGGCCTGCCGGTGCACCTGCATGACCTTCTCGCGGTCGTCCGGGTGGATGCGGGCGATGAACTCGTCGTAGGACGCGTTGAACGCGCCCGGCTCTGCGCCGTAGATGCGATACAGCTCGTCGCTCCACACGTTGGTGTCCGTGAGGATGTCCCAGTCGTAGCTGCCCACGTGGGCGAGCTCCTGCGCCTCGCGCAAGCGGCGCTCGTTGGCGGCCAGCTCGTCGGCCATGTGCCGGCGCTGCAGGCCGGATCCGACCAGCTCGGCGCACGAGGCGATCAGGTCCGGCAGCGCCGGATCGTCGATGAGGTCACCGCCGAACACGGCCAGCAAGCCGGTGTCGCCTCGGGGGAGCACGACGTCGCAGACCAGGCCATCGGAGAGGTCGTGCGCCCGCAGGAGCCGGGCGCCCGCGAGGCCATCGACCTCGGCCAGGCGGCGCGGCACCTGGCCGACAGGGGTCACCCCAGGCACGCTCTGGGGCTGGACGTGCGGCAACCAGCCGGCACCGCCCAGCACGTCGAGGTAGTCGCCACGGGGCACGAACACGGCCACGGCACGGGCACCGGTCGCCTCCGCCAGCGCTCGGGCCACCGAACCGGCGAACGACTCGGGCGCGGACTCGGCGAGCGCCGCCCGGCTGACCGCCGCCTGGCAGGCGAGGTACTCGCGCAGGCGCTCCTCGGTGGACGATCCACGGTCAGCGGGCAAGTGCATCTCCATCAGTTGTCCGTCCCGATGCCAGTATCGCGCCGGCCTCGATCGGGCATCGACTCGAGCGTCACCTGGTCGGGGCGGGTCCGCAGCGCCGGTGTCCGCTCATCGCGGGTCGAGGTCGTGGAGATCGTCAGCACGGGGACCGGCGCGGGCCTGACGGCGTGTGGCTCCGTCGAGGATCCTCTCGTTGCGTGCGTCAGGAGCACCGTGGCCGAGGATCCTCGGGTTGCGATCACGCATCAGAGGTGCAGCTTGGGCGAGGATCCTCTCGTTGCGTGCGGCAGGAGCACCGTGGCCGAGGATCCGCTCGTTCGGGGCGTTCGCAGTGCCGCCCGCTGGGGCCGTGAAGCGCCCGGTCGTCCTGGCGGAGGTCCCTCGTGCCGGCCGACTCAACGAGGGTTGAGGTCGTGGAACAGCGGGCGGTTGCGCTTGAACGCCTTCACGAAGTGCCCGGCCAGCTCGTCGTAACGACCGGTCACCGTGGTGTCGGGGTCGAAGACCGCCCCGATGCGCGGGAGGCGGACCACGTCGTCGAGCCCGATGGCACCGATCCGTTCGAGCGCGAACAGTCCGGCCCCGAGGCTGTTGGCGTGGCTCGGGTCCTCGAGGCGGTGCACCGGTGCACCGAGCACGTCGGCGAGGATCTGCGACCACAGATCGGAGCGGGCACCGCCGCCGTAGACGAGGTAGTGCGAGAAGTCGCGCTTGGTGAAGCGCTGGACCGGGTCGCGAAGCCGGCGGAAGTTGAGGGCGATGCCTTCGAGGACGGCTCGTGCCAGATCGTTCCGGTCGTTGTCGAGGCCGACGTTGAGGAAGCCGCCCCGGACGCGCCCGTCGGCCGTCGGTGCGAGCGACCCGCGCAGCCACGGGAGGAAGAGGACACCGCTCGCCCCGGCCGGCGCCGCCGACGCGGCGTCGTTGAACGCCTCGTAGCGATCGTGGTCGGGGTCGTGGGTGCGGAACGCGTCCTCGCCGTAGACCACCGTCGAGAGGAAGTAGTCGAGGCCGACGCCGGCGACGCCGTTCTCGGCCGACACGAGGTGCCCGTCGCCGATGGGGCTGGGCACGGTGAAGATGGAGGTGAGGGGACTGGTCTTCTTCTTCGGGACGTGGGTGACGATGACCCCGGTGGTCCCGATGGACACGCCGGCGTGGGTGCCCGTGAACGCGCCGACGGCGATGGCGCCGGCCTGGGTGTCGTTGAACCCGCTGAGCACCCTGGTCGACCGGTCGAGGCCGAGCGCGTCGGCCACGTCGGGAAGCACGGGGCCGACCTCGGCGCCCACCGGCACGAGCTCGGGCAGCTTGTCGGCGTCGATGTGGGACTGCTCGACCAGCGTCGGGTGATAGCCGTCGACGCCACCGGCCCGGTTGTCGGTGAGCAGCGAGAGGTGGGCGCTGCACCGGTTCGCCACCGCCCGGCCGCTGAAGCGCAGGGTCAGGTAGTCCATCGGTTCGAGGAAGGCGGTGGTGCGCTCGTACACGTCGGGACGGGCGTAGCGGATCCAGCGCATGTGGGTCAGCGACATGCCCGCCTCGATGGGCGGCAACCCGTGGATCCACAGCCAGCGGGCCAGCGCCACCGGCCCGTCGCGGCGGGGGGCGCCGGGCAGCTTGGCGACGCGACCCGGCGCACCGCGCTGGTCCATCCACACCATCATCGGCGCCACGTGCCGGCCGGCGGCGTCGACCGGGATGATCGACGAGTACTGGCTGGAGGCGATCACCGCGGTGACCGAGCCGGCGGCGTCGCCGGCCTCGCCCAACGCGTCGCGGCAGCCGTCGAGCGTCAGGCGCCACACCTGCTCGGGGTCCTGCTCGGCACCACCGTCGGGCGTGAAGCTGGTGACGACGCTGCGATGGCCACGACCGACCACGTGGCCGTCGCTGCTGACGACGGCCGCCTTGAGACCGGAGGTCCCCAGGTCGATGGTGAGGACGTGTGGTGCGCTCACGCCACCGGGTGCCGGTCGGGTCGAGGAGCCGTCATCGGGGCGAGGGTACGCGCCCGGTGGACAGGTCGCCCTGGTCCAGGAAGCCGCCGCCCACCGCCAGCGTCGCCGCGGCGAGGAGACCGACCACGCCGGCGATGACGAACGGCACGTGGCCCGTTCCGTGCCAGGCGAGACCGGCCCAGACGCCGGCGACCAGCAACCCGCCGCCCGTCACCGCCGCGTGCACGCCCAGGGCGGTGCCGCGGTTGCCCGCCGGGACGAGGTCGGCGATCCAGGCCCGGCTCACGCCGTCGGTGAGCGCGGTGTAGGCCCCGTAGACGGGCAGCAGGACCCACACCCACGCCGGCGTGGTCGTGAGCCCGAAGCCGAGGTAGGCCACCGAGAACACCACCAGGCCGGCGGCGAACACGGTGCGGCGCGAGAGCCGGTCGGACACGACCCCGGCCGGGTAGCTGAGCACCGCGTACGCCAGGTTGTAGAGCACGTACACGGCCACGACTCCGCGGAAGCCCAGACCCAGTTCATCGGCCCGGAGCAGCAGCAGGGTGTCCGGGAAGTTCACGGCGGCGAACAGGCCGAGGACCAGCAGGACCCGCCAGTAGGGCGCGGGGAGGCCGGACAGATCCCAGCCGGTCGCCGACGGCGCCGGCCTCGGGTGGGGACGTTCACGGATCAGCAGGACCAACGACGCACTCAGCGCCGCCGGAAGCACGGCCACGAGGAACAGCGGCCGGAACTCGTGTCCGAGCAGCTCGTAGAGGCCGAGCCCGACCAGTGGACCGGCCACGGCGCCGGCGGTGTCGGCGGCGCGGTGGAAGCCGAAGGCGCGCCCCCGGTCCTCGGCGGGGACCTCGTCGGCGATCAGCGCATCGCGCGGCGGGCCGCGCATCCCCTTGCCGAACCGGTCGGTGAACCGCGACGCCAGCACCATGGGCCAGCTCGTGGCGAGCGCCAGCACGAGCTTGCCCAGCGCCGACAGGCCGTAGCCGGCGCCGATCATCGGCCGTCGGCGGCGGCGGTCGGCGAGGCGACCCGACACCGCCTTCATCGCCGACGCCGTCCCGTCGGCCAGCCCCTCGATCAGCCCCAAGACGGCGGGCGGCGCGCCCAGGACACCGGTGACGAAGAACGGCAGGACCGGATAGAGCATCTCGGAGGCTGCGTCCTGGAAGAACGAGATCAGCGAGACGATGCGGACGTTGCGTGGGAGCCGGACGGCCGGGACGGTACCGCGCCCGCGGGATACCCTCCGGCGACACCACCCGACGCGCGCTCCTGACGGAGGAACCATGGACCCGATCGAGCTGTCCGACGCCTTGTGGACGGGCGCCGCCTCCACCGAGGACAACCACCCGGTCACGGCGATCGACGGGCTCGGCGAGGTCACCGATGGCGTCGCCTTCGTCAAGAACCTGGCCAACTCGGCCGTGGTCACCACCGGCGACGGCATGCTCGTGGTCGACACCGGCCACGCACTCACCGCCGGCTTCATCAAGGAGCGCATCCGCGAGTGGACCGACGAGCCCATGGCCCGCGCCGTGTGGTCGCACGGCCACGTCGACCACGTGTTCGGCGTCGAGTTGTACGAGGCCGAGAACGCCGACCGTGGCCTGCCGGCCCCCATCGTCCACGCCCACGAGGCCATGCCGGCCCGTTTCGAGCGCTACGTGCTGACCGCCGGATACAACAGCGTCATCAACAGCCGCCAGTTCGGTGCGCCCATCGACTGGCCCACGCAGTTCCGCGCACCCGACCGGCTCCACAGCAGCGCCACCACCTTCGACGTGAACGGCCTCGAGGTGATGTGCTTCCACGACAAGGGCGAGACCGACGACCACACGTGGACCTGGATCCCCGAGAAGAAGCTGCTCTGCACGGGCGACCTGTTCATCTGGGCGTCCCCCAACTGCGGCAACCCCCAGAAGGTGCAGCGCTACCCGCGCGAGTGGGCCATCGCGCTGCGGAAGATGGCGGCACTCGGCCCCGAGTTCCTCCTGCCGGGCCACGGCTGGCCGGTCATCGGCGCCGACCGGGTGCACGAGGCACTGACCGCCACCGCCGCCTACCTCGAGTCGATCGTCGAGCAGTCGCTGGCGCTCATGAACCAGGGCGCCCGCCTCGACGACCTGCTCCACACCGTCGCCCCGCCTCGCGAGCTGGCCGACAAGCCGTACCTCCAGCCGGTGTACGACGAGCCCGAGTTCATCGTCCGCAACATCTGGCGCCTGTACGGCGGCTGGTACGACGGCAACCCCGCTCACCTGCACCCGCCGCGCGAGCGCGACCTGGCCACCGAGCTGGCCGACCTGGCCGGCGGCGCGGCCGCGTTGGCCGAGCGGGCGCGCCAGGTCGCCGACCGAGGCGATCTGCGTCTGGCCGGCGCCCTGGCCGAGCTGGCCCGCGAGGCGGCCCCCGACGACGACACCGTCGCCGAGGTGCACGCCGACGTGTTCGCCCGGCGGGCCGAGGCGGCCAGTTCGACCATGGCCAAGGGCGTCTACCGCTGGGCCGCCGGCCACACGCACACGCCGGGCAGCTGATCCCAAATCGGAGCGGGGTCGGCGGGCCGCCCCGGTAGCATGCGAAACGAAACCGTTTCGTTCGTCTACCTGGAGTACGGATGCGCGCTGAGCTCGCCGACCCGGAGATCGCCCACGAGCGGCGCTGGGCCACGCTGCTGGTCCTGTGCCTGAGCCTCATGGTGATCGGCCTGGACAACACCATCCTCAACGTGGCCATCCCGACGTTGGCCCATCCGGTCGCCGACGGCGGCCTGGGCGCGTCGGCCAGCCAGCTGCAGTGGATCGTCGACAGCTACACGCTGGTCTTCGCCGGGCTGCTCCTCACCGCCGGCAGCCTGGGCGACCGCTACGGCCGCTACCGCGGGCTGACCATCGGCCTCGTCGTCTTCGCCAGCGGGTCCATCGCCTCGGCGTTCGCGCCGTCAGCGGCCGTGCTCATCGGCACCCGCGCCCTCATGGGCATCGGCGGCGCGCTGATCATGCCGTCGACGTTGTCGATCCTCACCAACGTCTTCCACGATCCCTTCGAGCGGGCCAAGGCCATCGGCATCTGGGCCGGCGTGTCGGCGCTGGGCATCGGGTTCGGCCCACTCGCCGGCGGCATCCTCCTCAGCCACTTCTGGTGGGGCTCGGTGTTCCTGGTCAACGTGCCGATCGTCGTGCTCGCACTGGTCGCCGGCTTCCGCTTCGTGCCCGAGTCGCGCGACCCGGCCGAGAGCCGCCTCGATCCCACCGGTTCCCTGCTGTCGATCGTGGGCTTGGGTGCGTTGCTCTGGGCGGTCATCGAGGGGCCCGAGCTGGGATGGGGATCGACACCTGTGCTCGCCGGCTTCGCCGTCGGCCTCGTCGTGCTCGTCGCCTTCTTCTGGTGGGAGCTGCACACCGACGAGCCGATGCTCAACCTCCACTTCTTCGAGAACCCACGCTTCTCCGCGGCGTCGGCGGCCATCATGCTCACGTTCTTCGCGCTGTTCGGCACCATCTTCGTGCTGACGCAGTACCTGCAGCTGGTGCTCGGCTTCTCGCCGGTGAAGGCGGGCGCCCTCCTGGTACCCCAGGCGGGCGTGCTGATGATCTTCGCCCCGCTGGCGCCGCGACGGGTCGAGCGCTTCGGCACCAAGTACGTGGTGAGCGCCGGGCTCGGCGTCGTCGCGCTGTCGCTGGTGCTCATGACCGGGCTGACCACCACGAGCCCGGCCATCGCCGCCGTCGGGGTCACCATGGTGCTCGGCCTCGGGATGGCCCACATCATGGCGCCGGCCACCGAGTCGATCATGGGCTCGCTGCCCAGGGAGAAGGCCGGCGTCGGTTCGGCGATGAACGACACCACCCGCCAGGTCGGCGGCGCCGTCGGCGTGGCCGTGCTCGGTTCGATCCTGTCGTCCCGGTACACCTCCGAGCTGCTCGGCCGGCTCCCCGCATCGGTACCCCCACAGATCGCCGAACCCGTGTCCGAGTCGATCGGGGCCGCCCTCGGCATCGCCCGTGACGTCCCGGCCGCCGCCGCCCACCGCGAGGCCATCGTCTCGGCGGCCAACACCGCCTTCGTCGACGGCATGCACGTGACCGTCGTCGCCGCCGCCGTGGTCATCGTGATCGCCGCCATCGGGGTGCTGCGGTGGCTGCCGGCGCGCGGCCACGACCACGTCGACCTGCGCACGGGTGATCGCGCCGAGGTGCCCCTCGGCGTCGGCCCCGTCGACGTGGTCCCCGCCGACGTGGCCGCCGACGTCGGCATCGCCGTCGACGAGGCCCATGAGCGCTGACCCGAGCGACACCGAGCAGGCGCCGTCGGGCGTCGGCCGACGATGGTCCGACGAGCGCGAGCGCGAGGTCCTCGATGCCGCGCTCGCCGTGCTGGCCGAGGACGGGTTCGCCGGCATGACCATCGACGCGGTCGCCGCCCGAGCCCAGGCCAGCAAGGCCAGCCTCTACCGCCGCTGGGGCGACAAGGCCGAGCTCGTCGCCGACGCCATCCGCTGCCACGCGTCCCGGCAGGCGCCGCCACCGGAGACGGGCGACCTGCGCACCGACGTCACCGCCTACCTGCGTCACCTGCAGCAGGCCTTCCAGGGCGAGGACGGCGCCTTGATGGTGGCGATGACCGCCGAGCGGGTGCGCCACCCCGACCTGGCGCAGGAGTTCGATCGTCGCTTCGTGGCCGACAAGCGCCGCCGCATGCACGAGATGCTCACCGCTGCCGTCGACCGTGGCGAGCTCGACGCCGACACCGACATCGACGTGCTCGCCGACCTGGGGCCGGCGCTCATCCTCTACCGCAGCACGCTGCGGCCCGGCCCGGTGCCCGACGATCTGGCCGAGCGGGTCGCCCGGCAGCTTCTGCCCTTGCGCTGACGCCCGCTCCGCTCAGGCGTCGGGCTTGCGGACCCGCAGCAGGAGCTCCTGGGCGATGGTGGCGACGTGGGTGCCCGCCTGGTCGAACACGTCACCGACGACGAGGCCGCGGCCATTGACCAGGCCGTGCGAACGGACCTCGTACAGGTGCCACTCGCTCGGATCGACGGGGCGGTGGAACCAGATGGCGTGGTCGAGGCTGGCGCCCATGAACAGGTCGCGCGGCCCGTGGGTCCCCTCGCCCTGTGGATGTGCGGTGCGGGCGGCGCCGAACTGGATGGTGTCCGACGTGAACGCCAGACCGCAGGCGGCGAGTCCGGGAACATCGGGGAGCGGGTCGACGATTCGCACCCAACCCGTGGCCCGACCTGCGCCCTTGGGATAGGAGACGGTGCGCCGGTCGATCAGGTAGCCCCAGCCGTCGGACTCGATCTCGTCGGGCGCCGGCACGTCGGCCGGAGGCGACACGATCATCGCCTCGGGCTCGTCCTCGGCCACGTGGTACGACGCGCTCAGGTTGAGGATGGCGCCGCCGGACTGCCGGGCCACGACGCGACGCGTGCAGAACGACCGCCCGTTGCGGATGCGGTCGACCTCGTAGCGCACCGGCTCCGACGTGGTGCCCGGGCGGATGAAGTAGGCGTGCACCGAGTGCAGGCGGAACTGGTCGTCGACCGTGTGCAGCGCCGCCCGCAGCCCCTGGGCCACGACCTGGCCGCCGTAGATCCGACCGCCCCACGGGTAGTCGTCGGTCGGCCCGACCCAGACATCGGTCCCGTGCGGTTCGAGATCCATCACGTGGTCGAAGGTCCGGGGCACGAGTGCGGCATGGTAGGCCAACGCGGCCGCGTCGACCGTGGTCAGGTGCGTGGGGTCAGCGACGTGAGCCGCAGCGTGAACCCCTCCGTGTAGGCGGCGGTTCCGACCGGGCTGTCCGAGCGCGTGTCGACCTTCGACGCACGTGCGATCAGCAGACCGTCGCTCGTCCGCCACCAGTAGTCGTCGCTGCTCGGGCCGACGTCGGACCCCGCTGCCTGTTCGGTGATGCGGACGTGGACGGTCTCGACCACGGTGCCACCGACGTCGCGGTTCTCGAAGCCGACCACCTCGCCGCTCCCCGTGAGGACCGTGTCCCCCGCGTCGCACGTGGTCGACCAGCGCTCGCCCACCTCCGGCAGGACGGGCAGCAGGACGTAGCCGGCCGGGCAGGAGAAGTCCTGGTCGTCGGAGATGCCGAAGAACTCGTGGTGCGTCCGCAGCGCGCGGCGCTCGCGGCCGGCCTCGGAGGTGCACACCTGCTCCTGGTCCCAGCGCTCCTCCAGCGGGCTCCAGCGTTGGCGGAGGCCGCAGTTCGTGTGACGGATCGTCACGGTGGTCTCGGCCGGGTAGTCGTGGGTCGATCCGCCGAGGATGTCGATCCGCTCGCTGCCGTCGGTCTCGTAGACGTACACGCCCTCCGCGGGGAGGTCGGCTCCGGCCGCCGGCGTGGTGCGCGGTGGCGCCTGCGACGTCTCCGGTGTCGTGCCCTGCTCGGCCCGGTAGCGGTCGACCGCCTCGTCGACGTCCACGGGCGTCGCCTTGTCGCGGAGGAGCAGGTAGGTGGCACCACCTGCCAGCAACACCAGCACGACGACCACGACCACTCCGATGCGCTTCGTCCGTGGCGACATGGCTGGGCCTCCCGTTCAGCCGGGTGGCGGGTGCTCGACCATCCGCTGGAAGTCGGCCAGCGCTTCGGCTGCGTAGAGGCCGTCTTCCACCCGTTCGTCGTAGGTGAACTTCACCGAGGCCGTGCGCGCGACCACAGGAACGCCTGCCTCGACCTCGACGGTCTCGGTCACCCGACCCAGCGCGCCGAAGACGGGGATCGTGCCGTACTCGTAGAGGTGGTGGAAGGCGCTGTCGAGCCCGACGCTGCCGAGGTTGGTCACGAACGCGCTGGCGAAGAACGGGTCGCCCTCGACGAACCCCTTCGGAAGCAGGTTCAGGGCGTTGGCCGCGCTGGCCACCTGCACGATGCCCCGACGCAGCGCCGGCGGGGCGTGGAGGAACAGCTCCAGTTCGCGGTCGGCGAGGCCCTTGGTTCCAGCGCGGCTGGCGGCGATGGACGAGCGCAGATCAGCGACGAGCTCGACGAAGGGCTGCGCCGGGTCGAACCGGTGCTTCACCTCGAGCAACGTCCCCTCGTCGCTCAGCTCGGACTTGACGGTGAAGGCGATGGTGATTTCGTCGCGCTGGTAGAGCCGGCCGCCGGCGACGAAGCGGTTGATCCGTGGGTGGCGGTCGAACATCTGGGCCAGGCCCCACAACACGAGGTGGAAGAGCGTGGGATGCAGATCGGGGTGCGACTCGCGAATCCGCTCCAGGTACTGCTCGGCCTCGGCGACATGCAGACGCTGGTCGAAGTAGACGACCGAGCCGTTCCGCGAGGGCATCAGCGCCGGCATGAAGCGGCGGTAACCGGGCGCATCGGCCACCACGAACCCGTCGGGACGTCGTCGCGTGGGCACGAGATCAGTGTCGGCTCGCCCACCGGTACCGGCCAGGGCCGAAGGTCACGCGCCGGCGAGTGGGACACGCTCGGCGAGGAACCGATCCACTCGCGCCGCCAGCTCGCCGGGGAACTCGACGGGGAGGTAGTGCGTCCCACCGGACAGCACGAGCAGCTCGGCCCCGGGGATGGCGGCGGCCGTGGCCTCGAGGGTCTCGATGGGCAGGAACAGGTCTGCGGTGCCCCCGACGACGAGCGTGGGGACGCTCAGCTCACCGAGTCGGGGCCAGGCGTCGTGCCGACCCATGGCCCGGATCATGCGCACGTAGACACGCCAGTCGAGCCGGGCGAAGTCGTGCGCCAGATCGGCGAACACGTCCAGGTCGGCGGTCGGGGCAAGGACGCCGACACGACGCAACAGCCCGGCGGCACGGTGGGGAGCGACGGCCAGCACCCGCATCGCCAGGCCGAAGGGACCCGCTCCGGCCTCCACCACGCGCGTGATCGGCGGGACGAGACGCCGGCTGGCCGCGGTGTGCAACACGCCGGCCAGTGGGTCGCCCGGTGCGCCGGCCACGAGCACCAGACCGGCGACGTCATCGGGGTGGTCGAGCGCGTAGGTCACCGCCACCTGCACGCCCATGCTCCACCCCACCAGCACCGCAGGTCCACCACCGAGCCAGTCGAGCACCGTCCCGAGATCGCGGGCGTGGTCCTCGATGGTGACGGCGTCGGGTCGAGTCGGCGGCCCCGAGGCGTAGAGCCCCCGGTAGTCCCACGATGCGATGCGACGGCCGGATGCGAACCGGTCGAGGAAGGGCCGCCACGCACCGAACGAGCCGCCGAGACCGTTGACGAGCACGATCAGCGGGCCGTCTCCGCTGACCTGGACCGCCAGTTGCGTGCCGTCCGAGCCGCGGATCCTCACCGGTCGATCGTGCCCCCGGCGGGGTGGGCGAGCCAGAGCCGAACGTCCTCCGAGAGCGCTGCACGCGTGGCCGCAGTTCACATGCGGCACTGCGCCCGCTCTCAGCTGGCGCTCAGGTTGGCGGGGAAGCATCTCGGCGAATCCCCCCACTCCCCCCAACTCCCCCATGAGAGGTACTTCAATGCGTCACCCCGCTCGCACCGCCGCGGCCGCCGCGCTCGGCCTCAGCCTGCTGCTCGCCGCCTGCGGCGACGACGACTCGCCGACCACGGCCGCTGACCAGACCACGGTGGTCGACTCGTCGAGCACGACGACCGCTGCCGGTTCGTCGACGACGGCGGCCGCTGGCGCGACCGTCGATGCCAACACCGCGACCGTCCAGGAGCTCACCGCCGCCTTCGAGGCCGCCGGCATCAGCAACGCCGCGCGGTGGGCGAACGAGGTCGAGGAGTACCGCCCCTACGACACCAGCGATCCCGACCTGACGCACCTGCGCGACGAGCTCGCCAAGTACAACCCGGCGCCGGAGACGATCGACGCCATCATCGCGGCGCTGCACGTCTGATGGACGCGCCCGCCCTCATCCCGACCACGACGTCGGCCGGCACGCGCATCTGGCAGCTGCGGAACGCGCTGCTCGTGCTCAGCGCGCTCACCGCCGTCGGCACCGCCGTGGAGCTGGCGACGGTCGAGCACTGGGAGTCGGCCGTGCAGCTGATCCCGTGGGTGGCGCTGGTCGTGCTGGCCGTCGCCATCGGCCTCGCCGCCCGGCGACCCGGACACCGTCGGCTCCGACTCGCCCAGCTGCTCGGAGGGCTGGTCCTCGTCACCGGTCTGTTCGGTCTCTTCGAGCACGCCGAATCCAACGTCGAGTCCGGTGCCCTCGACCGCACGTACGGCGACACCTGGGACACCCGCAGCGAGGCATCCAAGTGGTGGCTGGCGGTGACCGGTGAGGTCGGCCCCAACCCCGTCCTGGCACCGGCCATCCTCACCGAGGCCGCGGTGCTCCTGCTGCTGGCCACCGCGGCCTCGGATGTGGAAGAGGAGCACTGACGCCGACGGCTACCGGAGGTCGAAGCGGTCGAGGCTCATGACCTTGTCCCACGCGGCGACGAAGTCGTGGACGAACTTCGCTTCACCGTCGTCGGCGCCATAGACCTCGGCGATGGCCCGCAGCTGCGAGTTCGAGCCGAGGACGAGATCGGCCGCGGTGGCCGTCCAGCGCACATCGCCGGTGGCGCGGTCGCGTCCGTCGTAGACGTGCTCGCCCGCGGCCGCCGGCGTCCACTCGGTGCCCATGTCGAGCAGGTTGACGAAGACGTCGTTGCTCAACGTCCCGGGACGGTCGGTGAGCACACCGTGCGTCGACCCGCCGGCATTGGCACCGAGCGCCCGCATCCCGGCGACCAGGACGGTCATCTCGGGTGCGGTCAGCGTCAGCAGGTTCGCCCTGTCGAGCAGCCGCTGCTCGGGCGGCAGCTTGTCGCCGGCCTCGAAGTGGTTGCGGAAGGCGTCGTTCTTCGGTTCGAGCACGTCGAAGGACTCGACGTCGGTCTGGTCCGGCGTGGCGTCGGTGCGACCGGGTGCGAAGGGCACGGTGATGTCGTGCCCGGCCGCCCTGGCCGCCTGCTCGACAGCAGCGCAACCACCGAGCACGATGAGGTCGGCGAGCGAGACCCGCTTGCCGCCGGACTGGGCGTCGTTGAACTCGCGCTGGATCCGCTCGAGCATGTCGAGCGCATGCGCGAGCTCGGCCGGCTCGTTGACCGGCCAGTCCTTCTGCGGGGCCAGGCGGATGCGGGCACCGTTGGCACCGCCCCGCATGTCGGTGCCCCGGAAGGTCGCGGCCGCACCCCAGGCCGTGAGCACCAGGCGGGAGATCGACAGACCCGAGTCCAGGATCGTGGCCTTCAGATCGGCGACGTCGCCGTCGTCGATGAGCTCGTGGTCGACCTCGGGCACCGGGTCCTGCCAGAGCTGCGGCTCGGGCACCCAGGGACCCAGGTAGCGCGACACCGGGCCCATATCGCGGTGCAGAAGCTTGTACCAGGCCTTGGCGAAGGCCACGCCCAGCTCGTCGGGGTGCTCGAGGAAGCGCCGGGAGATGCGCTCGTAGTCGGGGTCGTAGCGCAGCGCCAGGTCGGTGGTGAGCATCATCGGCGCGTGGCGCGTGGCCGGGTCGTGGGCGTCGGGCACGGTGTCGGCGCCGGCGTCGTCCTTGGGTGTCCACTGCTTGGCGCCGGCGGGGCTCTCGGTGAGCTCCCACTCGTAGCCGAAGAGGGTCTCGAAGAAGCTGTTGTCCCACTGGATGGGCGTGGGCGTCCAGGCGCCCTCGAGGCCGCTGGTGATGGTGTCGGCGCCCGTGCCGGTGCCGTTCTCGTTCTTCCAGCCCAGGCCCATGGCGTGGACCGGGCAACCCTCGGGCTCGGGTCCGACGAGGTCGGGGTTGCCGGCGCCGTGGGTCTTTCCGAACGTGTGACCGCCGGCGATGAGCGCCACCGTCTCCTCGTCGTTCATGGCCATGCGGGCGAAGGTCTCGCGGATGTCGTGCGCGGCCGCCAGCGGATCGGGATCGCCGTTGGGGCCCTCGGGGTTCACGTAGATGAGGCCCATCTGCACGTTGGCCAGGGGGTTGGCCAGCTCGCGGTCGCCGCTGTAGCGCTCGTCGCCCAACCAGGTGTCCTCCGGGCCCCAGAAGATCTCCTCGGGCTCCCAGATGTCCTCGCGTCCGAAGGCGAAGCCGAACGTCTCGAAGCCCATCGACTCGAGGGCGACGTTGCCGGCGAAGACGAGCAGGTCGGCCCAGGAGATCTTGGCGCCGTACTTCTGCTTGACCGGCCAGAGCAGCCGGCGAGCCTTGTCGAGGTTGGCGTTGTCGGGCCAGCTGTTGAGCGGGGCAAACCGCTGGGCGCCGTCGCCGGCGCCGCCCCGGCCGTCGGCGATGCGGTACGTGCCGGCCTGGTGCCAGCTCATGCGGATGAACAGCGGGCCGTAGTGGCCGTAGTCGGCGGGCCACCAGTCCTGCGACGTGGTCATCACCTCGATGACGTCGGCCTTCAGCGCGTCGAGGTCGAGCGACGCGAACGCCTCGGCGTAATCGAAGTCCTCGCCCATGGGGTTGCCCCGCGGGTTGTGCTGGTGCAGCACGTTCAGGTCGAGCTGGTTGGGCCACCAGTCGCGGTTGCGACGGGGCCGTGTGCGGGTGGCGGGCTCGGGCGCCGGGATGGCGGGGTTCTCGCTCTCGCTGGTGCTGCGGGTCGGTTCGTCAGCCATGGTGGTGCTCCTCGGGGGTGGGTGCTTCGGATCGGTTCGCGAGGCATTCGGGGCACTGCCCCCAGTAGATGACCTCGGCCTCGTCGATGACGTAGCCCGAGTCGTCGGCCGCGGTGAGGCAGGGCGTGTACCCGACGGCGCAGTCGACGTCGGACGTCTTCCCGCAGGTCCGGCAGATCACGTGGTGGTGGTTGTCGCCCACCCGGGCCTCGTAGCGGGCCGGCGAGCCGGCGGGCTGGATGCGGCGGATCAGGCCCTTCTCGGTGAACGCCGACAGTGCGTCGTACACCGCCTGGCGCGAGATGGCGCCCAGGTCGGCGCGCACGGCCGAGTCGATGTCGTCAGCGGTGCCGTGCGGGCGAGCGGCCACGGCACGCAGGACGGCGAGCCGTTGGGCGGTCACCTGCATGCCGTGCTCACGCAGACGGATGGCGTGATCAGTGGTCTGCTCGTCGAGCATGAAGTGAGCCTAACAGCGATTCTGGATTCTGTCCAGAATCAGATCTACCCCATCCCTACGTCCTGTCCGTGTTCGGCGATCTCGTCGATGAGGCCGACGGCCAGCGCCTCGTCGACGCCGATCGGTTCGCCGAGGATGGCGAGACGGGCCGTGCGCTGTCGGCCGATCCGCCGGGTGATGCTCACCGTTCCGCCGGCGCCGGGGATGAGACCCATCGCGACTTCGGGGAGACGGAACGAGGTGCCCGGCGCGGCGACGACTCGGCCGGCGAACGCAGGGAGCTCGACGCCGGCGCCGACACAGCCGCCGTGGACGTGGACGGTCATCTTCGGTGCGAGCCGGTCGACGAGGGCGCCGACGCTGCGTCGTGTGCGGATCTCGTGGGCGCTCACCGCGTCGGGGGTGGTGCCGAACTCGGTGAGGTCTCCCCCGCTGGAGAACACGGGGCCCTGGCCGGCCAGCACGACACGCTCGACGCTGACGTCGACGACCGCAGCGGCGAGCGCCTCGAACACCGCGTCGCGCAGGGCAGCGCTGAACGCGTTGCGGTTCTCTGGACGGTTCAGGGTGATCCGCAACACGGAGCCGTCACGGTCGACCACGACGGGCTCGCCGGCGAAGGCGTGCCGGCGGCGATCCGGTTGCGCGACGAGCCACCGGGCGAACTCGGCGCCGGCCAGCAACGCCGAGTACGCGAACGACTCGAGGGTGAGGCCGGCGTCGACATCGAGGGACGGCATGGCCCGAAGGACGTCGACCAGGAGCCGGCACGCGTGCGGGTTGGCGTCGACCCGGTCGGCCAGCGGCTGCAGCAACGTGTCGGCCTCGTCACCGACGAGCGCGACGTCCGCAGCCTGTGGAGGCGCGTCGCCGGCGGGCGTGCAGGCGACGACCACGCAGGGCGCCCGCCGACACCACTGCAGCGCCTCGTCGTCGGCCGCGGTCACGCCGTCGATGACGAGCACCGAGCCGTCGAGCTCGTCGACGGCGAGGGGGTCCATGAAACCGACGGCGTCGGCTCGGTCCCACCGCACGATCGACATGGCCTGATCGTAGGGTCGTGCCATGCGCAGCGTGGATGCCCGGGCGATCGGCCGGCTGTCGGTCGAGGCCTGGGCGGCGTCGGGTGCGATGGCGCTCACCGGCCCAGCCGATGGGGCGCCGCTGGGTCCACCGGCGCCCCTCGTGCCCCGCCTGCGCGCCGTCGCCGAGGCGCTCGCCCGCCGGTCCGGTGAGGTGGGCCGGGCGGTGGCGGTGGATCCGCTGCGCCTGCTCGGCGAACGGGCAGCCATCGCCGGTCTGCACCGCCAGGGTCAAGTGAGCTGCGGCGGAGGGACACGGCTCCTCCGGACGGCCGACGGATGGCTGGCGCTGTCGTTGACTCGGCCCGACGACGTCGACCTGCTGCCGGCGTGGCTCGGGATCGACCCGGTCGCCGCCGACGATGCCTGGGAGGTGCTGACCGGTGCCGTCCGGTCGCGGGACATCTCGACGTTGGTGCAACAGGCGGTGCTGCTCGGGCTGCCCGTCGGCGCCCTGCCCTCCGACGGCGGCCCGGCTACGGCACCGGCGTCGGCACTGCCCTGCACGTCGGTGCGAGTCGGCGACGGCCCCTCGGCCGCCGGAACGCTCGGCGACGTCGTGGTCGCCGACCTGAGCTCGCTGTGGGCAGGACCACTGTGCGGGGCGCTCCTCGCCGAGGCCGGCGCCCAGGTGATCAAGGTCGAATCGACCCGGCGACCGGATGGTGCCCGGCAAGGACCCGAACCCTTCTTCGACCTGCTCAACGCCGGCAAGCGCAGCGTCGCCCTCGACTTCACCACGCCCGCCGGGCGACGCACCCTGAAGGCGCTGCTCCTTCGGGCCGACGTGGTGATCGAGGCGTCGCGGCCCCGCGCGCTCGAGCAGCTCGGCATCGACGCTCGGCACGTGCTGGCCACGGGCCGACCTCGGGTCTGGGTGTCGCTCACCGCCCACGGCCGCACCGGTGACGACCGCAACCGGGTCGGCTTCGGCGACGACGCCGCCGTGGCGGCCGGACTGGTGGCGTGGGACGACGACGAGCCGTGCTTCTGCGCCGACGCCGTGGCCGACCCGACGAGCGGGCTCGTGGCGGCGACGGCGGCGCTGAACGCCCTCGCCACCGGCGGCCGGTGGCTGCTCGACGTTTCGCTGGCCGGCGTGGCTCGCCACCTGGCGGGCCCGACACTGCCCGTCACCGACGACACGCCGGTCGCCGACCCCGGCGCGCGCGAGCCGGCAGGCCCGGGCCCGGCGCTGGGCGCACACACCGCAGAGGTCCTCGACCAGCTCGGGATCCAGCCTTGACCGCGCTGGTCTTCCGCGACGTCGAGGTCGGAGGCCGCCGCGCCGACGTGCACGTGGCCGATGGGGCGGTCGCCGCCGTCGCACCTCGGCTCGAGCCGCCGCGTGGGGCCGAGGTCGTCGAGGGACGGGGTGGCGCGCTCCTCCCGGGGCTCTGGGACCACCACATCCACCTGGTCGCGCTCGCCGCGGCGCGTCGGTCGGTCGTCGCCGGCCCGCCCGACGTCGTCGACGAACGCCAGCTGCGCGACGCGCTGCAACGGGCGGCGGCCGCCGGCAGCGGTCGCTGGATCCGCGCCATCGGCTACCACGAGTCGGTCGCCGGGGCGCTCGATCGGCGGCAGCTCGACCAGCTCGTCGCCGACACGCCGATTCGAGTGCAGCACCGCAGCGGTGCGCTCTGGGTCCTCAACAGCACGGCGATCGACCGACTCGGCCTCGAAGCCGTGGCGCACGAGGGGCTCGAGCGCGACGCCGAGGGCCGTCTCACCGGCCGGCTGTTCGGCGGTGACCGGTGGTTGCGCGATCGCCTGGCCGCCACGGAGGAGCCACCGGACCTGGCGCCGATCGGGCGCGAGCTGGCCGGATACGGCGTGGTCGGCGTCACCGACGCCACCCCCTACGAGCGCGTCCACGACCTGCGGCTGCTGGCCGACGCCGCCCGGACGGGTGCGCTCCCCCAGCACGTTGTCGCCATGGGCGGGCCGGCGCTCGCCGATGTCCCGTTCCCGTCGTCGTTGTCCCGCGGTCCGGTCAAGCTGCTGCTCGCCGATCACTCGCTGCCGTCACTGGACGACCTCACCGAGTGGATCGGGGCCGCGCACGCGGCCGGCCGCCCGGTGGCGGCGCACTGCGTGACCCGGGCGTCGCTGGTGCTGCTGCTGGCGGCACTCGACGACACCGGTGCCGCGCCCGGCGACCGTGTGGAGCACGGCGCGGTCATCCCACCCGAGCTGCGCGAGTCCCTCGTGCGACACGGCCTGACCGTCGTCACGCAACCGAACTTCGTGGCCGAGCGCGGCGACCAGTACCTGACCGACGTCGACGCCGACGACCGGCCCTACCTCTACCCGTGCCGGACGCTGCTCGACGAGGGCATCCCGGTCGGTGGCTCCACCGACGCGCCCTTCGGGCACCCGGACCCCTGGCGCGCCATCGCCGCGGCGACCACACGGCGCACCGCCGGCGGCCGGCGGCTGGGGACCGAGGAGCGGCTCGACCCCACCGCCGCGCGTGTGCTGTTCCTCGGGTCGCCGGAATCGCCCGGCGGGACGACGCGGCGGGTCCGAGCGGGGGCGGCTGCCGACCTGTGCCTGCTGCGGGGTCCGCTCGCCGACGTCGACGAGCGCACCGGCGCCGAGGTCGTGCGGATGACCGTCATCGGCGGGCGGATCGTCCACGGCGCGATCGCTTGACCGGGCCTGTTGCCCGGTGCGATGGCCCCACCGACCGTCGGTACGACACTCCCATGGCAGCTCTGGTCCGCGAGAACGCGCGGCTCGCACAAACCTCGCGTGCCGGAGTGACGACCATCTGCTTCCGGTACGCGAATCCACGCGTGCTGAACAAACCCCGCGGACCAGAGTCGCTCCCTCAGTCCGATAGCGGCCAGGGAGGTCGGCGATCCGCCGGCGGTGGATGGCCGGCGACCCGAACAGCGAGCGGTCGAGCATCGCCCGCTTCAGGTAGCGGTGGATGCCGCTCTCCCACGTGTACCCGATGCCGCCGTGGAGCTGCATCGCAGTGCCGACGACGTCGACGGCTGCGTCACCGAGGTAGGACTTGGCGCGGGAGACGGCGACCGGATCGGTGTCGCCGACGGCGATCGACGCGACGGCGTCGCTCAACAGCTCACGCCCGATGCGGAGCTGCACGAGGGCGTCGGCGCACTGGTGCTTCACCGCCTGGAACGAGCCGACCGGCCGGTCGAACTGGTGGCGCACGCCGACGTAGGCGACCGTGACGTCGAGCATGGCGGAGGCCACGCCGTAGGCGTCGGTGGCGACCGCCACGGCCGCCCGGTCGAGGACCGACTGGGCGGTGAGCGCCGGATCGCCGGTGAATCGCCACACGTGGTCGGCGGCCACGGCCACCCCGTCGGCCTCGATCGACGCGAACGACCGGGTGGCGTCCACCACCGGCTCGGGCACGAGCGTGACCTCGTCGGGCGGGACGCGCACCAGCGCCGGCCCCGTCCGGGGTCTCGGCGAGGAGCAGCAGGACGTCGGCGTCGGGCGCGTCGACCACCAGCTCGGCCCGGCCCGACAGCCGGCCGGATACGTCGAGGGGAACGGTGGCTCGACGGTGGCGGCGTCGGCGTGCGGGGAGAGCGCGACCGCGGCCCGGACCGAGCCAGCGGCCAGCTGCCGCCGCAGCTCGTCGGTGGACGACGTCGGGTCGACGGCGGCCAGTGCCGCGACGGCGAGCACGGCGCTGCCCACGTAGGGCACGACGGTGGCCGCCCGGCCGAGCTCCTCGAGGACCACCGCGGTCTCGGCGAAGCTGGCGCCGCTGCCGTCGAGGGATTCGGGCACCTCGAGGCCGAGCCAGCCGGCGTCGGCCACCAGGTGCCAGCGGCCGTCGGCGTCGACGTCCTCGGCCAGCAGCTCGCGCGCCACTCCTCGTAGCTCGTCGTGCAGATCGGCGAACGCGCTCATGTCGCAGCCGGCCGTGGTTCACGGGGCAGGCCGAGACCGCGCTCGCCGATGATCGTCCGCTGGATCTCGCTCGATCCTCCGGGGATGGTCCACTCCCACGAGCTGATGAAGTCGAGCACCCAGGCGCCGGACTCCCAGCCGCTCGACAGGGGCTTGGCCAGGACACGGTGACCATCGACGCCGGCGACCTCGGCACCGAAGCCGGTGAGGTGCTGGAGCAGCTCGCTGTAGTGGAGCTTGACGATCGACGCGTCGGCTGGTCCGGTGAGACCATGCGCCGCCTCGTCGACGTGGCGGCGGCACAGCGACCGGAGGCCGGCGACCTCGGCATCGAACCCGGCCAGCCGCTCGCGCACCGCCCGGTCGTCGATGGGTCGCCGGCCTCGCCAGTCGGGACGCTCGCACAGCTCGACGAGCCAGGGCAGGGCGGCGTGACCGAGTCGCTCCGCGAGCTCGAGCATGGTCATGCCCCGCTCGGCGCCGAGCGTGGCCTGGGCGACCTGCCAGCCCTCGTTCTCGGCGCCCACCAGGTTCTCGGCCGGGATCTGCACGTCGTCGAGGAACATCTCGCAGAAGTGCGACTGGCCGGTGGCCTGCTGGATGGGACGCACCTCGATGCCCGGCGAGCGCATGTCCATCAGGAAGTACGAGATCCCGTGACGCTTCGGTGCCGACGGGTCGGTGCGGGCGAGCAGCAGGCACCAGTCGGCGTGCAGGGCACCGCTGGCCCAGACCTTCTGACCGTCGACCACGTAGCCGCCATCGACGGGACGCGCCGAGGTCGACAGCGCCGCCAGGTCGGAGCCGGCGTCGGGCTCGGAGAACCCCTGGCACCAGATCTCACCGTCGAGGATGGCCGGCAGGTGCCGGCGGCGCTGCTCCTCGGTGCCGGCGTGCAGCAGGGTCGACGCGGCGTGGTGGATGCCGACGAAGGCGAGCACCAGGCGGGGTGCGTCGGCCCGGGCCAGCTCCTGGTACAGCACGACCTGCTCGGCCACCGACATGCCGCCGCCCCACTCGGCCGGCCAGTGGGGCACGGCCCACCCGGCGCCCCGCAGCTGCTGGAACCACCCCTGCTGGAAGGCGACGAAGGCGTCGTCGTCCACGCCGGTCTGGCGGGCCCGCCAGTCGTCGGGCACGTGCTGCTCGCACCACGCCCGGATCCGGTTGCGCAGCCCGTCGAGGTCGACGTCGGCCTCGTCTCCACTCATGGGGCCGAGTACAGGCCGGTGAGGCCGCTCCGTCCGGCCCGCCGGGCGAGCTCGGCGCGGGTACCCGACAGCGGGAGAGGCAGGCGGCGGATGGGCATGCTGTAGCGGGACAGCCACGAGATCGTGCTCTCGTCGCAGAAGCCGATGGCGCCGTGCAGCTGATGGCAGATGCGGAAGGCCACGTCGGCGGCCTCGATGGCGGCCATGCGCAGCGCCAGGGTGTCGACCAGCGCCTCGGGCCGCCGGGTGGCGACGCTCCACAACGTGTACGTGGCGAGCTCCTCGAGGCCCGCTCGTTCGACCTCGGCCTCGGTCAGCTGGAACTGCACGGCCTGGAACGCGGCGATCGGCTTGCCGAACTGCTGGCGGTCCTGCACGTAGCCGGCGGTGACCGCCAGCGCCCGGTCGAGCATGCCGAGCAGCGTCCAGCACGGCAGGACGAGCCCGAACAGCAGGTCGTCGTCGCCCGACTGGTCGATCGGCCGGAGGTCGACGTCGACGACCAGCGCCGCCTTGCGCGCCGTGGTGGCGAGCGGCCGACCGCTCACCTGACTGCGGCGGCCGTCGAGGTCGACGGCGATCCACCCCAGCCCGGAGCCGTGCACGGGAGCCGTCGGCCGGGCACCGCCGACGACGCAGAGCGCGTCGGCGTCGAGATCGACGGGACGGGCGAGCCGGGCGGCGACCTCGCCGGGAGCCGCCCACCACCCGGCCGAGCGGCAGGCGGCGGCCGCCGCCTCGAGCTGGTCGCCGTCGCCGCGGACGTCGAGGTCCCACAGACCCGAGCTCGCCGAACGAGCTCGTGCATCAGCGCTTCGCGTCCGCGCGGATCGGCCTCGGCACGCTGCACGAGCTCGTCGCCACCCGCCGAACCGAGCGCATCGCGCACGACGCGGCCGAACTCGGTTGCATCCTCCCCCAGCTCGATCCTCATGACGCCGCCAGCAGCGCTCGCGACAGCAGGATCCGCTGCACCTCGGTGGTGCCGGACGCCACCGTGGCCGACACCGAGTAGCGCACGTGATCCTCCACGGCACGTGCCCAGCGCTCTCCATCGTCCCCCGACGGGTCGGACAGCGCCAGGATGTCGCCGAGGACGTCGGCGGTGGTCTGGTCGTTGGTGGTGGCGGCGATGCGGTAGGCGGCGGTGTCGGCCGGCGTGACCCGACCGGCGTCCTGGCGGGACACCACGCGGTAGGCCAGCAGCCGGGCCCGCCGGCAGTGCACCAGCGCCCGGACCCAGCGGGTCACCAGCTCGTCGGGTAGGTCGTCCCACCCGTCACCGAGCGCGTCGGGCGCCTCCTGCAGGAGCTTCTCGCAGCGGGCGTAGCGGGCGATGCCCACCCGTTCGAACGACAGCACCTCCTGCACCACCTGCCAACCGTCGTCGACCGGTCCGAGCACGTCGGCGTCGGTGGCCCACACCTCGTCGAAGAACACCTCGTTGAGGTGGTGGGGCCCCATCATCGTGTCGATGGGCCGCACCTCGATGCCCTCGCGGTCCATGGGCAACAGGAAGATGGTGAGGCCCTGCTGCTTGCGCTCCTGCTTCGAGGTGCGGGCCAGCAGGAAGCACCACTGGGCCATGGTGGCGTACGAGGTCCAGATCTTCTGGCCGGTGATCCGCCAGCCGTCGCCGTCGCGGACGGCCGCTGTCTTGAGCGATGCCAGGTCCGAGCCGGCATCGGGCTCGCTGAAGCCCTGGCACCAGATGACCTCGCCGGCGGCGATGGCGGGGAGGTGCTGCTCGCGCTGGGCCTCGGTGCCGTGGCGCATGATGGTCGGCCCCACCCAGTTCACGCCCATGTACTGGGCACCGCGTGGTTCGTGGTGGGCCCACATCTCCTCGCGCACCGCGGTCTGCGCCCACAACGAGGCACCCTTGCCGCCGTACTCCTCGGGCCAGGCCAGGCAGAGCAGCCCGCGGTCGGCCAGCGTGCGGCAGAACCGCTGCGCCACCTCGAGGTCGGCGGGGTCGTCGGTGAAGGCCCCGAGGTATCCGGCGGGGATCTCGTCGGCGACGAGCCGGCGGAGCTCGGCCCGCAGCGTCGCCACGTCGTCCCCCATGTCGTAGTCCAGCATCCATTCTCCTCTCAGCGGGCGGTCCAGCCGCCGTCGACCCGGATCGTCTGCCCGGTGACGAACCGGCCGGCGTCGCTGGCCAGCCACAGGATCGCGCCGACCACGTCGTCGGCCGTGCCGTCGTCGGGAAGTGGCGTGTTGCGCCGCAACCAGTTCTGCCCCCGTTCGCTGTCGAACAGCGGTGCGGTGATCTCGCTGCGGAAGAAGCCGGGTGCCACGGTGTTCACGCGGATGCGATGGCGCGCCCACTGCACGGCGAGCTCGACGGTGAGCCCCGACAGTCCGGCCTTGCTCGCCGCGTACGAGGCCTGCGGGATGCCGGGGATGCCCACCTGGCCGCTGATCGACGAGACGTTCACGATCGAACCGCCCCCGGCCGAGACCAGGTGCGGGAAGGCGGCCTGGGCCAGCAGGTACGGGGCGACCAGGTTCAACCGAAGCGTCCGTTCGATGACCTCGAGCGGCTCGTCCTCGGCGGCGTGGCCGTCGTCGAAGCCGCCGGCGGCGTTGACCACGACGCTCGGTGCGCCGAGCGCGTCGACGACCGACGGCACCAGGGCTCGGACGCCGTCGAGGTCGAGCAGGTCGCACGGCACGGCGATCCCGTCGACGTCGGCCGCCAGCGCCTCGATCCGCTCGGTTCGGCGGGCGGTGACGGCGACCCGGGCGCCGGCATCGTGCAGCGCCCGTGCCGTGGCCTCGCCGAGTCCCGACGACGCACCCGTCACCAGGGCGATGCGTCCGTCGAGCGAGAAGCGGTCGGCGGCGCCCGGCACGGCGGCGAACGTACCAACCGCTGATCGAGCGCTCAGAATCCGCCTCCACTCACGCCGGCGGGGCGAGGTGCTGCATCCAGCGGTTGTCCTCGCGCAGCCGGCGGATGCGCCAGCGGTCGCTCCAGCCGTGCCAGCTCGAGCTCGTAGTAGCCGCCGGTGAAGCAGGACGCCGTCCAGACCCGGGAGCCGGACGGACGTGAAGAACATGGCGCGGCCGGCGGCAGTGTCGCCGTCGACGTCGATCTGGAAGTTCGACACGACGTGCTGGATCATCTCGACCTGGCTGAGCGACTCCTCGAGCCAGCCGACGACCTCGTCTCGCCCACCGGTCGGACCGCCCGTGGTCGAGTAGTCGAGCTCGACGTCGTCGGTGAACACCCCGGGCAACGCCGCCCAGTCACCGTTGTCGCAGGCCCACGCGTAGTCGTGGAGCACGCGCTCGATGTCGTGATGATCGCCCATCCGGCTGCTCAGCTCACCGTGATGCCGTTGTCGATGGTGTAGACCGCGCCGGTGATCGATCTGGCCTCGTCCGAGGCGAGGAAGGCGAACAGCGACGCGACCTCCTCCGGCTCGGCCAGCCCGCGCAGACCGGCCATCCGCACCGCCAGGTCCGGGTCCATGTCGGCGGGGAACGACGCGCCCGCGGCGATGTTGGTGTTCGTACCCGCCGGCGCGATGGCGTTCACCCGCAGCGGCTGCTTCAGGTACTCGACCGCCACGGAGCGGGTGAGTTGGATGATGCCGCCCTTGCTCGCCGAGTAGGCCGCCGAGTACGGGACACCTTGGATGCCCGAGTTCGAGGCGATGTTCACGATGTTGCCGTCGCGCTCGAGCAGGTGCGGGATGGCGGCCTGCATCAGGAAGAACGGGCCGTCGAGGTTGACCCGCATGACCTGGCGGTAGGCGTCGCGGGACATCTCCGGCGTGTGTGCGGCGCGGTAGATGCCGGCGACGTTCCCGAGGACGTCGAGGCGTCCGAGCTCGTCGAGGCAGGCGGCCACCAGCTCGGTGCAGCGGTCGGGATCGCCGACGTCGACACGACGTCCGACGACCCGCCCCTCCACGGCGGACACGGTCTGGTCGAGCCCGTCGCCGTCGATGTCGGCGGCGAGCACCGCGGCGCCCTCCTCGGCAGAGCCGCTCGGTGACCGCCCGGCCGATACCCGAACCCGCGCCGGTGATCAGCGCGACCTTCCCATCGAAGCGAGCCATGGGCACGTCAGTCCCTCCGGAGCAACAGGACACCCGACGGCGTGCCGCCCCCGGTGGCCACGACGGCGGTGCCGGCGTCGGAGACCTGCCGCTCGCCGGCGGCGTGGCGCAGTTGGAGCACCGCCTCGTGGATGAAGCCGAACCCGTGCGTGCGCCCCTCGGACAGCTGGCCGCCGTGCGGGTTCAGCGGCAGCTCGCCATCGATGGCGATGCGGCTGCCGTCGCCGACGAAGTCCTTCGCTTCGCCGAGCCCACAGAAGCCGAGACCTTCCAGCCAGCTGACGCAGTTGAACGTGAAGCCGTCGTAGAGCAGGGCGACGTCGACGTCGTCGGGTCGCATGTCGGTGCGGGTCCACAGGTGGGCGGATTGGCCGAGCACCTGCGGCTCGTGCGTGAGGGTGTCCTGGTCCCAGGAGATCCGCTCGAGGATCTGGGTGCCGACGGCTTCGACCCGGACGGCACGGTTCGGCAGATCGTCGGCGACGTCGGCCGCCGAGACGATGACCGCGATCGACGCATCGCAGGGCACGTCGCAGTCGTAGAGGCCGAACGGGCTGCTGATGGGACGGGCGTCGAAGTAGTCGTCCATCGACATCGGCTCGCGATAGATCGCCAGAGGGTTGCGGCCGGCGTTGGTGCGGGCGTTCACGGCGATCCGACCGAACAGCTCCCGGGTGGCCCCGTAGCGGTGCAGGTACTGGTTGGCGTTCATGGCCAACCAGTTCGCCGGCGAGGCGGCGCCGAACGGGAGGCGCCACTGCATCCAGTCGAGTCCGCCGCCCCCACCCCCGCGAGCACCCCCGCGGGCAGCGAAGGTCGTCTCCCACACGGTCCGGAAGCAGAGCACGTGCCGGCACAGCCCGGCCGACACGGCGAGCATGGCGGCCATCACCGCACCTCCCGGGCCGGGGATGTCCATGCCGCCGTTGATCCAGGTGGGATGGAGGCGCAACGCCTCCTCCACGGCGGTGACGCCGCCCTCGCTCATCCCCATGCCAGCGGCGCCGGGATAGGTGGAGAGACCGTCGATGTCGGCGGGACGCAGGCCGGCGTCGTCGATGGCGGCGAGGCAGGCGTCGACGGTCAGCGAGAGCGGATCGACCATGAGGCGCCTGCCGATGGCCGACCGGCCGATGCCCGAGAGGACCGACCGGTGCTCGAAGCGCTCGTCCGACGGCGCCGGCCGCGGCGTCGGCAGCTTCGGTTCGGGGACCGGGTTGTCGTTGGTGTTCCCGGTCGGCTCGAACAGCGGCAGGTGGATCTGGTCGTGCGCCTCGAAGCGAACCGCGACCTCCTGGCCGACATGCACCTCGTCGGGCTCGCAGCCGACGACGTTGGTGGTCAGCCGGACGTCAGGCGCCTCTTCCAGGGCGACGATCGCGATGACGTACGGCGGTTCGTAGCCCGGGATCCACTCCTTGGCGTTGACCGTGTACCCGGCCACCGTGGCCCGGCCCGACACCGGCGTGGGGCTCCACGAGGTGCTGCGGCAGCTCGGACAGATGGGGGCGGGCGGATGGACGAGGGTGCCGCAGTCGTCGCATCCCTGGATGCGCAGGACGCCGTCGGCGCCCGAGGTCCAGAACCACTCGTTCTCGTCGGTCAGCTGCGGGAGGACGCGCACGTGCTCGGGTCAGCCGGTCAGGACAGGCGGCCCATGAGGAACTGGGCCGCACCCTCGGCCGGCTCGTAGGTGCCGGTGAGGCCGGCCATCATGTAGCCCTCGTCGGTGATGAGGGTGATGCCGTTCACCGCCACGGCCGCCGGGCTGCACAGGAACAACAGCGGGTAGGCCTGCTCGAGCGGCGACGAGGCGTCGATGCCCACCTCCTCGCGCCAGTCGGCGCCGAAGCCGAGCCACAGCTCCTCGTTGGCCTTGGCCAGCGGGGTCTCGGTGGGGCCGGGGCAGATGGCGTTGATGCGGATGCCCTGCTTGATGAGGTGGTGGGCCTGGGTGGCCACGTAGGCGCAGATGATCTGCTTGGTGTGGAAGTAGTCGGCGTAGCCGTTCTCCTGGCACCAGGTGACGGCCTCGTCCCAGTCGGAGATCGCCAGCACCTCCTTGATCTTGTCCAGGTTCGACTCCCAGCCGAGCCCGGCGGCCGAGGAGATGAACCCGATGGCCGAGCCGCGCGGCAGGTGGCCGGCGTCGAGCATCTGGTCGATGAGGTGGCGGTGGCCGATGAAGTTGATCCGCTCGAGACCGGGCGTGCCGTCGGCGACACCGGCGCAGGCCAGCAGGGCGTCGACGGGCCCGCCGCACTCGGCGACGGCGGCGTCGATCGACTCGCGCTCGGCGAGGTTGACCTGGATGGCCTTGGCGCCCTCGAGGTCGACCTCGGCGTAGTCCATGACCACGACCTCGGCACCGGCGTCGAGGGCGAGCTGGGCGGCTGCGTTGCCCATCCCGGTGGCCCCGCCGACGACGAGCACGCGCTTGTTGTCGAATCGGAATGCGTCGAAGAGCGACATGTGCTTTCTTCTCCCCTGGTTCGTGGCGGATCTACGCGGTGACGTTGCGGACCTTGAGGTCCACGATGGCGTCCCAGTCGAAGCCGAGCTCGGTGAGGATCTCCTCGCCGTGCTCGTTGAACTCCGGTGCCCGGTGGGCAGGTGCCGGTTGCTCGTCGTACTGCATGGGTACGGCGACGAGCCGGAAGGGTGTGCCCGAGGCCGACTCGCAGTCCTGGAGGTAGCCGTTGGCCACCGTCTGGGGATCGTCAGCTGCCTCGAGCGTGTGCTGGACCACGACCCACTGACCGTCCCAGTCGGCCAGGCGCTCGCGCCACTCGTCGACCGTGCCCGAGGCGAACACCTCGGTCAGGGCGGCCACCGCGTCCTGGCTGTTCTCCAGCAGCGAGGACATGTCGGCGAACCGTGGGTCGTCCTTGAGGTCTTGGCGGTCGATGGCGTCACACAGCGTCGGCCAGTACTTGCCGGCCTGCAGGCAGGTGAAGGCGAGGTCGCGGTCGTCCTTGGTGCGGTAGTTGCGGGTGAGCGGGTTGCCACCCATGCGGCTGGCCGGGGGCGCCTGCCAGGGCACGTCCATGAGCAGCGACAGGGAGATGGCCTGGCCCATGGCCCACAGGCCGGTGCCGAACAGCGACACGTCGACCACCGTGGCTTCGCCCGTGCGCTCGCGGTGGAACAGCGCGCCCATGATCGACCCGGCGATGGTGATGGCTCCGATGGAGTCGCCGAAGCCCGGCCCAGGAGGCATGGGCATGAGGTCGTACTCGGGGCGGTTGCAGCCGATGGCCACACCGGGGCGGGCCCAGAACGCGAGCGAGTCGTACGAGCCCTTGTCGGCGTCGGGGCCGCGCTCGCCCTGGCCGGTGCCCCGGGCGTAGATGATGTCGGGGTTGTGAGCCCGCACCTCGTCGAGGTCGATGTGCAGCTTCTTGCGCACGCTCGGGAGCTTGTTGGTGAGGAACACGTCCGACGTGGCGATCAGCTTGTGCAGGATGTCGAGCCCGTCGGGTTGGGTCAGGTCGAGGGCCAGGCTCTTCTTCCCTCGGTTCGAGTGCTCGAGCAGCGCGTGCACGTCGCCGCCCATGACGGCGATGCCGCTGGAGGCCAGTCCGCGCATGGCGTCACCACGCTCGACGTGCTCGATCTTGATGACCTCGGCACCAAGGTCGGCCAGGGCCGCCGACGCGGCCGGCACGAAGGTGTGCTCGGCGACCTCCAGGATGCGGACACCGTTCAAGATGGCGGTCAACGTGAGTTCCCCCTCGACTTCTGCAGCTCGTGTGGACTTCTGCATCCGGCCGCGCTGACCGGACCGTTAGTTGCTAGCACGTGAGCGGGCCCACGCGCGGAGCGGCCGGCCTCAGACGCCGGCGACGGCGTCGACGCGCATCAACCGGGCCAGGTTGCCGCCCATGATCTTCTCGACGTCCTCCTGGGGCAGGCCGGCCGGCAGGTGGTCGACGTAGCTGCACGGCTCGGCGAGACCCTCGGGATGCGGGTAGTCGGAGCCGAACAGGATGTGGTCGGCGCCCATCGTGTCGATGAGACCCTGCAGGTCGTCCTCGTGGAACGGGTTGATGTAGATGTTGCGCGTGAACGCCTCGACCGGGTCCTCGTCGAAGGCGTGCGGCATCTTCTCGTAGGTGTCGGCCAGGTGGTCGAGGAACGGGTGCACCCAGTCGGCGCCGTTCTCGACGGCGGCGATCTTGAGGTCGGGGAAGCGGGTGAGCAGGCCGTGGCAGACGGCGGCCGACATCGTGTCCTCGATGGGTCGCTTCATCATCGACATCATGCGGAAGGCGTCGGGGCGGAACGGCAGGAACTCCTGCGGACCGGTCCAGTCGGCCTGGTAGCGCGAGTAGCCACTGTCGGAGGCATGCATCGACACGAGCACGCCCTCGTCCTCGACCAGCTTCCAGAACGGGTCGAACTCCTCGAAGGCGAACGACCGTGAGCCACCGAAGCCGGGCACCGGTGCCGGCCGGATGAGCACGGTACGAGCGCCGCGCTCGAGCACCCACTCGAGCTCCTCGATGGCCTTCTCCACGATGGGCAGCGAGATCACCGGGGTGGCGAAGATCCGGCCCTCGTAGTCGAACTGCCAGGTCTCGTGCATCCACTGGTTGAGCGAGTGCACCACTGCGTGGATCAGATGCGGGTCGTCGCGCATCCGCTCCTCGAGGAGGCTGGCCAACGTCGGGAACATCAGGCAACGGTCGACGCCGAGCTCGTCCATGAGCTCGAGCCGGGGTGCCGGCTCGCGGAACGCAGGGATGGCCTTCATCGGCTCACCGATGAGCTCGCGGTACGACTTCCCCTCGGGGTTGCCGTTGCGGAAGTACTCCTCTTGGGCACCCGGCCGGGCAACCACGTCGAAGGTCGGGTTGGGGATGTAGTCGCTGATGGTGCCCCGCACGACGATCTTGGTGCGTCCCCGCACGTCGACGTAGTCGATGGCGCCCTTGTACGTATCCGGCAGGTGCCGGGTGAAGGCGTCTCGGGTCTCGTACAGGTGGTTGTCGGCGTCGAACACCGGGAAGTCGCACGTGCGGGCCATGACGACGACGCTACCATTTTTCTAACGGTCCGGTCAGCACGACGGTGCCCGTGTGCGATACGGTCGTCGACACCGCCGGCCCGAGCCGCACGAGTGCACCAGGGGGAACCGTGACCATCGCCAGCGAACCGGACCTCTACTACGACCCGTACGACTTCGAGATCGACGCCGACCCGTACCCGATCTGGCGGCGTCTCCGTGAAGAGGCGCCGCTGTACCGCAACGAGCGCTACGACTTCTGGGCGTTGAGCCGCTTCGACGACGTCGAGGCCGCCCTCAAGGACTGGCGCACCTTCAGCTCGGCCAAGGGCACGCTGCTCGAGATCATCAAGGCCGACATGGACATGCCCTCGGGGCTGTTCATCTTCGAGGACCCGCCCGGCCACGACCGGCACCGCAGCGTCCTCTCCCGCGTCTTCACCCCTCGCCGGATGAACGGCATCGAGGACAAGGTGCGCGAGTTCACCGCCAACAGCCTCGACCCGCTCGTCGGCACCGGTGGCTTCGACTTCATCGCCGACCTCGGCGCCCAGATGCCCATGCGCACCATCGGCATGCTCCTCGGAATCCCCGAGGCCGACCAGGAGGCCATCCGCGATCGCAGCAACGCCGGGCTGCGCATCGAGGACGGCAACGACATGCCGCCGCCGACGCTCGGCGGCGACCGCAACGAGGACGAGGTCTTCGCCGAGTACATCGACTGGCGGGCCGAGCACCCCTCCGACGACCTCATGACCCAGCTCCTGCAGGCCGAGTTCGAGGACGAGACCGGCGCCCACCGCCGCCTCACCCGCGAAGAGGTCCTCGGCTACATCAGCCTGCTGTCCGGCGCCGGCAACGAGACCACGACGCGGCTCATCGGCTGGGCGGGCAAGACCCTGGCCGAGCACCCCGATCAACGTCGCGAGCTCGCCGCCGACCCCGGCCTCATCCCGGCCGCCATCGAGGAGATCCTGCGCTTCGAAGCGCCCTCACCCACGCAGGCCCGCTACGTCACCAGAGACGTCGACCTCCACGGCCAGACCGTCCCCGCCGGCAGCGTCATGGTGTTGATCAACGGCTCCGCCAACCGCGACGACCGCAAGTTCCCCGACGGCGACACCTTCGACATCCACCGTCGCATCGACCACCACCTCAGCTTCGGGTACGGCACCCACTTCTGCCTCGGCGCCGCGCTCGCACGGCTCGAGGGCCGCGTCGCGCTGGAAGAGGTCCTGAAGCGCTGGCCCGACTGGGACGTCGACTGGGACAACGCCGTGCAAGCCCACACCTCCACCGTGCGGGGATGGGAACGCCTCCCCGTGCACACCACAACCTCCTGAGGAGAACCACGCCATGCAGATGGACGACATGATCCTGGTCAGCATCGACGACCACATGATCGAGCCACCCGACCTGTTCCAGAACCACCTCCCCGACCGGTGGAAGGACGAGGCCCCCAAGCTCATCCGCAACGACAACGGCGTCGACGAGTGGCACTTCCAGGGCAAGGCCACCTCGACCCCGTTCGGGATGGCGGCCACCGTGGGCTGGCCCCGCGAGGAGTGGGGCTTCAACCCCGGCTCCTACTCCGAGCTGCGCCCCGGCTGCTTCGACGTGCACCAACGGGTGCGCGACATGGATGCCAACGGCGTGCTCGCTTCGCTGAACTTCCCGACCATGGCCGGCTTCAGCGCCCGCACGTTCAACGAGGGCGAGGACAAGGAGATCGCCCAGGTGATGATGCAGGCGTACAACGACTGGGTCATCGACGAGTGGTGCGCCCAGTACCCCGGCCGGTTCATCCCGCTCGGCATGGTGCCCAACTGGGATCCCGAGCTGGCCGCCGACGAGGTCCACCGCATCGCCAAGAAGGGCTGCCGGTCGATCAGCTTCCTCGAGACGCCGCACGTCTACGGCCTGCCCAGCTTCATCTCCGATCACTGGGACCCCATGCTCCAGGCGATCTCCGACGAGAACATGGTGCTGTCGCTGCACATCGGCGCCGGCTTCGAGGTCATCAAGCGTCCGCCCGAGGCGCCCGTCGACCACCTCATGGTGCTGGCCACCCAGATCGCCGCCATCACCGCCCAGGATCTGCTCTTCGGTGGCGTGTTCCAGAAGTTCCCCGACCTGCGGGTCGCCCTGTCCGAGGGCGGCATCGGCTGGGTGCCCTTCTACCTCGACCGCATCGACCGGCACTGGACCAACCAGACCTGGCTGCACGGCGGCGATGAGTTCGGCGGCAAGCTGCCCTCCGAGGTGTTCCGCGAGCACTTCCTGTGCTGCTTCATCACCGACCCCTCGGGGCTCGAGCTGCGCCACCGCATGGGCATCGACATGATCGCCTGGGAGTGCGACTACCCCCACACCGACACGACCTGGCCCGAGTCGCCCGAGTACACGTGGCGCGAGTTCCAGGCCGCGGGCGTCACCGACAAGGCCGAGATCGACAAGATCACGTTCGAGAACGCCTGCCGGTTCTTCGACTGGGACCCGTTCGCCCACACCACGCGAGAGGACGCCACCGTGGGCGCCCTGCGCGCCCGGGCCACCGACGTGGACACCACCCGCATGTCGCGCGCCGAGTGGAAGCAGCAGAACGAAGCCGCGGGCATCGGCGTCTTCTAGCCACCCGCAGCCCTCCACGACCGACTGGTTCCGGGGTGCGGCGTCTGTTCCAGACGCCGAGATCTGCACCCCGGAATCAGCTGGCGCCCTGCAGATCGGCCTGTACCACGCGGCGGAGGAGCTTGCCCGTCTCGGTGTAGGGCAGCGCGTCGGCGAACGACACGACGTCGGGCGTCTTCGAGCTGCGCAGCGACTGGCGGGCGAACTGGCGCACTGCCTCGGCGTCGAGGTCGACGCCCGCGTGGGGGACCACCACCACGGCGATGCGCTGGCCCCACTCGTCGTCGGGGATGCCCACCACCGCACACTCGGCGATGCCCGGGTGCTGGAGCAGCACCTCTTCGATCTCGGCGGGGGCGATGTTCTCGCCGCCGCGGATGATCGTGTCGTCGTTGCGGCCCTCGATGAAGAGGTAGCCGCCGTCGTCGAGCCAGCCGCGGTCGCGGGTGGGGAACCAGCCCTCGTCGTCGAGCACGGCACCGGTGGCGTACTCGCCCGACACCTGCTCGCCGCGCACGAAGATCTCGCCCGGCTCGCCCGGCGGCAGCGGCTGACCGTCGGCGCCCCGGACCTCGACCTCGACCGTGGGCAGGATGCGACCGGCCGACGACAGGCGGGTGGCCGCCACCGGGTCGCCGTCGCGGGCGGCGCGGTGGTCGTCGGGGCCGAGCACGGCGATGGTCGAGCTGGTCTCGGTGAGCCCGTAGGCGTTGGTGAGCGCGACGTCGGGCAGTAGGTCCATGATCCGCTGGAGCACCGTGGCCGGCGTGCGGGCACCGCCGTAGGACAGCGTGCGCAGGCTGGGCAGCCCGCCGCCGTCGGCCTCGAGCACGTCGGCGATGCGGGCCAGCATGGTGGGCACGACCATGGCGTGGGTGATGCCCTCGCGGCGCACGGCGTCGACCCAGGCCCGGGCGTCGAACTGCTCGAGGTAGACGATGCGCCGACCCGAGTACAGGTTGCTGAGCAGGTTGGCCAGACCGGCCACGTGGTAGGGCGGGACGCTGACCAGCACGGCGTCGTCGGGGCCGGCGCCGCCGAACTCGACGGTGCCGATGACGTAGGCCGACAGGTTGCGGTGGCGCAGGACCGCGGCCTTGGGCGCCGACGTGGTGCCGCTGGTGTAGAGCAGCACGGCCGCCCCGTCGGCGTCGACGGGCACATCGCCGGCGGCGTCGCTGGCCCGTCCCTTGTCCACCAGCTCGGCGGCCGGGACCACCGGGTGGCCGTGCTCGGCCAGCGCCTCGTAGGTGGGGCCCTCGCCCACCACGACGACGTCGCCGAGGGGTCGCAGCATGCCGTCGAGCTGGTCGGCGGCGAGGCGGTAGTTCAGCGGCACGAACGGCACGCCGGCCGCCGCCGCCGAGAACAGCGCGACCGGGAAGCCGAGCCCGTTGGTGCCCACGTAGGCGACGGCGTCCTTGCCGGCGAACATGGCGGCGCCGGTCCAGGCCGAGGCCAGCAGTTGGTTGGCCGACAGCGTCTCGGACCCGGCCTGCACGGCCACCTCGTCGCCGCGGCCGGCGGCGGCCATGTCGAGCAGGAGCAGCAGGTTCACGGCGTGATGCTCAGTCGGAGGAAGGCAGCGGCTTGGCGCCCTTGAGCAGCAGCGGCGTGCCGTTCACGGTGAGCGCACCCTCGCCCGCCCGGCTGCACAGCAGCTCGAGGCCGAGGTCGTCGTCGGCGTAGCGCTTGCCAAGCGCCGGGCCCTCGCCCAGCGAGGCGTCGGGCGCACCCGAGGCGCCGCCCGGGTCGGCCTCGACCATGGGGGCGCCGCCGCAGCCGACGTCGACGGCCTCGGACGGGGCCTTCACGACGACGACCTGCGCGTCGCAGACGGTGCTGAACAGCTTCATCCCGGGTCGCAGTTCCATGACCGACCACGCTACCTGACGCGGCGCCAGATCTAACAGTAGGGTCACCGCCCTCAGCACCGCCGACGAGGAGACCCGAAATGTCCGAGTACCGCTACGTCCTCTACGAGCCGATCGACGACGGCCGCATCGTGCGCATCCTGCTCAATCGTCCCGAGGCACGCAACGCCCAGAACCGGGGGCTGCTGGTCGACCTGCACGACGCCTTCATGGAGGCCGAGGCCGACGACAACGTGCGGGTGGTCATCCTCGGCGGTGCCGGCTCCATGTTCTCCTCGGGTCACGACATGGGCTCCAAGGACTCGCAGGCCGAGATGCTGCCCGGCCCCGACCAACACGTGAGCTGGCGGACCAACGGCGGCACGCGCGAGGGCGCCGAGCGGCTGATGCTCCAGGAGTGGCACTACTTCTTCGAGAACACCCGGCGCTGGCGCAACCTGCGCAAGATCACCATCGGTCAGGCCCACGGCGACGTGTACGCGGCCGGCCTGATGCTGCTGTGGGCGTGCGACCTGATCGTCGCCGCCGACACCGCCCGCTTCGCCGACGTGGTCGGCACCCGCCTGGGCATGTGCGGCGTCGAGTACTTCGCCCACCCGTGGGAGTTCGGTCCCCGCAAGGCCAAGGAGCTCCTCCTCACCGGCGACGCCCTGTCGGCCGAGGACGCCCACCAGCTCGGCATGGTCAGCAAGCTGTTCCCCGAGGACGAGCTGCAGGATCGCACGCTCGAGTTCGCCCGCCGCATCGCCGAGGTGCCGACGATGTCTGCGCTGCTCATCAAGGAGTCGGTGAACCAGTCGCAGGACGCCATGGGCTTCTACAACGCCCTGAACTCGTGCTTCACGATCCACGAACTGAACCACTCGCACTGGGCCCAGGTGCACGAGAACAAGTACCCGGTCGCTCTCGAGGAGGATGGGATCCCGAACTGGAAGCAGGCCCCGCCCATCGTGCGGGCCGTCAAGGACCAGGTACGGGCCGAGGAGTAGGACCGGCGCGTGAGCGATCCCGTCGACACGAACGGCCTCTCCGACGCCGTCCGCCGGGCACCCTTCGGCGCCAACCCGCAGCTGGGCGCGCGGGGCCAGCAGACGCGCCGGCGCATCCTCGACGGTGCCCTGCGCGTCTTCGGCGAGGTCGGTCTGCACCACGGCAGCGTCGAACGCATCGCCAAGGAGGCCGGCTGCTCCCGGGCGGCCTTCTACCAGTACTTCGCCGACAAGGACGACCTGCTGCGCCACCTGGCCGGACAGCTCACCCTGCACCTCGACGCCGCGGTTGCCTGGCTGGGCGCGGTCACCCCCGACGCCGAGGGATGGCGTGCCCTGCGGGACCTGATCGAGCGCTGGGCCGAGATCCACGAGCGCCACCGCGCCGTGTTCGACGCCTTCCCGGCCATGTTCGAGGCAGATCCCGAGTTCGCCTCCGAGGCCACCCAGGCCCGTGCCCGGTTCGCCAGCGCCATCGCCGCCCGCGTGCAGGACAGCGACCTGTCGCCGTCGCTGCTCGACAGCACCGTCGACCTGGTCCTCGTGACCCTGCCACTGGCGCTGCGCGACCTCGACACCTTCCGCCAGGCCGCACCGTCGTCCTTCCCGGTCGACCCCACCCTCGACGCCCTCGCGGACGTCGCCCACCGGGCGCTGTTCGGCCTCGACCCGCGCGTGAACGTCCACGACCACGGCCTGCCGGCACCGCCCCGTCTGCCCTTCGGGCCCCTCGTGCGTTCGGGCATGGAACAGGGGGACGAGCCCAAGACCGGCGACCGCGCCACCCGCGCCGCCGTGCTCGCCGCCGCCCGCACCTGCTTCCTGGCTCACGGCTTCCACGGCACCAGGATCGACACCATCGCCCAGGAGGCCGGCGTCTCCCACGGCACGCTGTACACCTACTTCGACAGCAAGGACCACGTCGCCCAGGTACTGGCGATGATGGCCATGCGGGGGGCCACCGACGCACTGCAGCGGATGCCGTCGCCGGCCGAGAACCCCTCGGGCCGGGCGGCGTTGCGCCGTTGGCTGAGCGAGTACAACCGGGCCCAGGCCGGCGAGGCGGCCATGATCCGGGTGTGGTCCGACGCGCTCCGCGAGAGCGGCGACCCGGTCGCCGAATCGGCGCCGACGCTGGACTGGGGTCGTCGCCAGATCAGCCGGCGCCTCGCCACGCGCGGGTTCGGCGACACCGACCTCGAGGCGGCGGTGTTCCTGTCGTTCCTCGCCGTGCTCGGTTCCCGCGAGCGGTCGGGTGTCACGCTCGATGCCGCTGCCCTCTTCATCGACCGGGGCTTCTTCGGCGTCACCGACCCCGATTGACCCGACTGTCAGATCCTTCTAGCGTCCGCTCACCTACTCGAGTGGAGGAACACCTGTGGACCTGACTGGACGATCTGCCATCGTGACCGGCGGTGCCGGCGGACTGGGCTCGGCGACCGCGCGTCACCTCGTGGCCCAGGGCGTGCGCACCGTCGTGTTCGACCTGAACCACGACAACGCCGACGCGCTCGCCAAGGAGCTGGGCGACGATGCCGTCGCCGCCAGCGGCGACGTGAACGACGACGCCGCGGTGCAGGGGGCGATCGACGCAGCCCAGTCGCTGGGCACGCTGTCGTTGGTGGTCAACGTGGCCGGCGGTGCCACCGGCGGCGGGCGCACGCTCGACCGCGAGGGCAACCCCACCGGCAAGGACGTGTTCATCGACACCATGGCGATGAACGCCTTCGGCACCTTCAACGTGACCCGGCTGGCCGCCGCAGCGATGGCCAAGAACGAGCCCGACGACGACGGACAGCGGGGCGTGGTGGTGAACACCGGCTCGATCGCCGGCATGGAGGGCCAGACCGGACAGGTCGCCTACGCCGCGGCCAAGGCCGCCATCCTCGGCATGACCTTGCCGCTGGCCCGCGACTTCGCCGTGGTCGGCATCCGGGTGTGCGGCATCGCCCCGGGCACCATGGGCACCCCGCTGATGCTGAGCGTCCCCGACCAGCTGCAGGAGAAGCTCACCGAGAGCATCGTCTTCCCCAAGCGGATGGGCCGCCCCGAGGAGTTCGCGCTGCTCGTGGAGAGCATCGCCCGCAATCCGTACCTCAACGGCGAGAACATCCGGCTCGACGGCGCCCTGCGCTTCCCGCCCAAGTGAGCACGGGAACCGCCACCGCCGACATCCTCGCGTCCTACGAGCTCGAGCCCGTCGGCGAGGGTCGGTTCCGTGCCGGCAACGCCCGGTCGACCCACGGCGTCGTGTTCGGCGGTCAACTGCTCGGCCAGGCGCTCCTGGCCGCGCAGGCCGGGCACGACGCCATGCGGGTCAAGACGCTGCACGCCGTGTTCGCCCGGGCGGCGTCGCCCGACGCCGACCTCGACATCGAGGTCGAGCCGGTGCACGCCGGGCGCAGCTTCGCCAGCAGCACGGTGACGCTGCGCCAGGGCGACCGCACCTGCGTGCGCGCCCAGGTGCTGCTCAGCGCCGACGAGCCCGACTGCATCCGCCACGCCGATCCGTCACCGCAGCTGGACCCGCCCGCCGACGACGCCGACGCGCCGGCCGAGTGGACGGTCCAGATCGCGGGCGATGTCGACATCAGCGACCCCGATGCCGTCGGTCCGGCCGACCTCGACGTGTGGACGCGCTTCGTCGGCGCCCCCGACGACCCGGCGCAGAACCAGGCGCTCCTGGCCTTCGCCACCGACGGGTTCCTCATCGGCACGGCCATGCGACCGCACCAGGGCGTGGGCCAGGCCCAGGCCCACCGGACGCTGTCCACCGGCGTGATCTCCCACACCATCACCTTCCACGAGCCGGTCGACGCCGGGGCGTGGAACCTGCTCTCGCACCACAGCACCTACGCCGGGCACGGCCGCTGCTACGGCCGGGCCGACGTGTTCGCCACCAGCGGGCAGCTGGTCGCATCCTTCGTCCAGGACGCCATGATCCGCCCCCGGGACCCGTCCGCCGGCGGCCTGTGATGATCTCGACGAGCTGAGCGTCGGTTTCCGACGCCCAGCGAGTCGAGTTCGGCGTCATTCGGCGGGGAGGTCGACCTCCACGCGGGCGGTGGCCATGGCGGCGCCCTCCTGGTTGCGCATGTCGACCTCGATCACGGCGACGTGGACCCGGCCGCGCTGGAACGGATGGCGGTCGACCCGCGTCTCGACGACCTCGCCGGTGAGGATGGTGGCATCCCCGGTGAGCGCCGGGTTGCGGTACTGGGCGTTCGAGTGCGTGACGGTCGCCCACTCCCCCGCCCACGCGGCGACGTAGTCGAGCACCCACGCGCCCATCGACGCGCCGTAGCCGTAGCCGCGGGGCATCCCGACGTGTCGCGCCCAGCGGGGCTGGAGGTGGCCGCGTGACGGCCCGTAGTAGGCGCCGTCGGTGAGCTCGGGGTTGACCCGCTCCATGCGGCGATCACCCTCGTAGCCCGCCATCTCCTTCGTGTAACCGAGCTCTTCGGCGCTCACGGCCGTGGGACCGAGTGACGTCGCCCCCCAGGTCGTCATCGGGAACGCCCGCCACTCGGTGGCGAACGAGGCCAGGCTGTGGGGGCCGAGCACGTTCTCGGCCAGGCGGTCACCCACCGACACGTCGGAGAAGAGCCGCTTGGCGTGCGCCAGCTCCTGGATCTGATCGATGAAGCCGACCTTGCGCTGCTCGAGCTCGGCGAGCTGGTCGTCGGTCCACTCGGGCTCGCCGCCCCCGGCCGCCTGCTTCTGCTCGTCCTCGCTGCCGAACAGGTCCTTCTCCTTGGCCCCCTGCACGCGGTAGCGGATCGAGGTCGACCGCTGCAGCGCCACCCGCTCGCCACGCTGGTTGATGTAGAGGGTGTCGCCCCGCTGGAAGCACGTGGGCCCGGCGAACTTGGTGTCGGTCACCTTGTAGTCGTAGGGCATCCGGTGGCAGATCAACTTGTCGCCGGGCAGCACCCGCGGTCCGAAGAACCACCACTCGTCGCCGCCGAAGATGAGGTGCGAGCCGGGGATGCGGCCGACCTGGGCGGGCGACGCCCCGTGGCTGGTGTCGCAGGCGACGGTGAAGGACTGGGGTGCCACGATCTGGCCCCACCGGCTCTCCTCGGCCCACCGCTCGTCGTAGTGCAGCGGGTTCGGGTAGTGCATGGCCTGCACCCACCGGCGGATGTCGTTGAGCGCCACCGGCTCCTTCAGCTCGCCCGGCCGCATGGGCACGCCCATGTGGCGGTCGAGGTCGGACACGTCCAGGCCGTCGGTGGCGGTGTCGGAACTCATGGCTCTCCTCGGGGGATCAGTCGGATGCGAGCCGGGCTCGCACGAGCTCGAGCAGGGCGTCGTCGCGCACCTTGGCCTCGCTGCTCGTCATGGGCATCTCGTCGGGTGCGAAGAACAGCACTCGCTTGGGGACCTTGTAGGCGGCCAGCCGCTGGCGCAGGAAGTCCTTCACCTCGTCGGCCGTGGCGTGGGCGCCGTCGCGGAGGACGATGCAGGCGACCACCAGCTCGTCGAGCCGGGCGTCGGGTACGCCGACCACCCGAGACAGCTTCACCGGGCGGAAGGCGCGCAGCGCCACTTCGACCTCGGCGGGCGACACGTTCGCCCCGCCGGTCTTGATCATCTCGGTCTTGCGACCCGACCAGTGCACGTTGCCGTCGGGGGCCACGTGGCCCCCGTCGCCGGTGTGGAAGAAGCCGTCGGCGTCGAAGCAGTCCTCGGGACGTCGGCCGAGGTAGCCGAGCATGCGGGTGGCGCCGGCCACGCACAGCTCGCCCTCCTCGCCGGCGCCGAGCTCGTCGCCGGTCTGCCAGTCGAGGACGCGCAAGCGCACGCCGGGGAGCAACGATCCGTGCCCGTCCTTGGCCCGCTCGCGCGGCGTGTCGTACGGGTGGGCGCACACGAACGCGCAGGTCTCGGACATGCCCCAGCCCACCGGGGAGATCCAGCCGGGGTCACCGTCGACGCTGGGGTGGCGGGCGTAGGCGCCCTTGCCGTACACGCAGCGCAGCGACGACAGGTCGGTGCCGAGCCAGTCGGGGTGCTCGGCCAGCGCCGCGGTCTGGTGGGGCAGTGTGTAGGGCTCGGTCACCCGCTCTCGGGCCAGCAGTTCGAGCGCCGCGCCCGGATCGAAGGTCTCCTGGGCCACCCAGCAGCCGCCGGCGGCGAGCGTGGCCCCCACCGCCGTGTTGAACCCGGCGGTCCAGAACAGGGGCAGTGCGCTGAACACCCGGGAGGTCTCGTCGCGGTCGAACAGGCCCGCCTGCACCCAGCACTGCAGCGACGGCGAGCGGTGGCCGTGGAGGATCCCCTTCGGCGCACTGGTGGTGCCCGACGAGAAGATGACCAGGGCGGGGTCGTCCGGAGTCACTGCGGCAGCCCGCTCGTCGAGGCGGCTCTCCGGCACCTCGTCGCCGCGGCGAGCAGCTCGTCCCACGATGGTTCGCCGAGGACGGCGACCCGCTCGACGAACGGTCGCTCGGCGGCGATGGCCGCCACGTCGTCGCCGAAGCGCCGGCTGAGCAGCCGTGACTGGGTCAGCACGACGCGGGCCTCGCACGTGTCGACGAGCTGGGCCAGCTCGGGTCGCGGCGAGAACGTGGACATCGGCGCGGCGACCGCGCCGACGAGGGCGGCACCGAAGATGGCCGCCACCGCCTCGGGTCGGTTGCCCATGACGATGCCGACGGCGTCGCCCGGCTCGACGCCCACGGCCAGCAGCGCCCGGCCGATGCGCCGGGCCTCGGTGCCGAGCTGGTGGTAGGTCCAGCGCACGGTCGCCCCGTCGAGCAGCGGGTCGTCGAGCACGATGGCCTCGTTCGGACCGAACCGGTCGACAACCTCGGCCAGCAGCCCACCCAGCGTCAGCGCGCCGACTCCCGGTGCCTCTTCGATCGGGGGGCCTTCGAACGTGGTCATCGGCGACGATCCTGCACGACCGTCGCATGACGGCGCTTGCTCGGTGTGCCAAGGTCTGCATCCATGCGATTCGGACTCGATGTGGCCCAGCAGCGGATCTCGTGGGACGAGCTCGTGCGGCGGGTGCAGCTCGCCGAGGAGCTCGGCTTCGACGGCGCCTGGGGCTTCGACCACTTCCAGCCGATGTACGGCGACGGACCGGGCGAGACGTTCGAGGGATGACCACCCTGGCGGCGCTGGCCGGGCTGACCAGCCGCATCCGACTGGGCCTGCTGGTCACCGGCGTGACGTACCGGCATCCGTCGTTGCTGGCCGCCCAGGCGCTGACGATCGACCATGCGTCGCACGGCCGGCTCGAGCTCTCGCTGGGCGCGGCATGGTTCGACAAGGAGCACCACGAGCTGGGCATGCCGTTCCCGCCGTTGGGCGAGCGCTTCGACCTGCTCGAGGACGCCCTGGAGATCATCAACCGCCTGTTCACCGGCGACATCGTGTCGTACGACGGCCACGTCGTGTCGCTGCACGACGCCCGCCTGCGGCCGCTTCCCGTGCAGGAGCCACACCCGCCCATCTGGATCGGCGGCACCGGCCCGAAGCGCACGCTGCCGCTGGTCGCCCGGTACGCCGACGTGTGGCACGCCTGGGGTACGCCCAACTCGCTGGTCGAGGCCAACGAGCGCGTGGACCAGCTCGCCACCGAGGCGGGCCGCGACCCGTCGGCCATCATGCGCGCCAGCTCGCTGTCGCTGGACGACCTCGACACCGCCCGCAAGCACGCCGAGAAGTGGCGCGACGCCGGGTACGGATACCTCGTGTGCGGCTGGCCCGAGGCCGGCGCCGCGCAGGTCGAGGCGTTCGTGCGCGACGTGCTGCCCGACGTCACCGGCTGAACCGCCCTCACCGACCGGTCACGAACGCGGCCTGCCGGCGGTGGAACCGCCAGGCTTGCCCGTCGCGATGGAGCAGGTCCTGGTAGCGGCCGACCAGCTGCACCGTCCAGCCGGCATCGCCGAGCAGCAGGAAGACCACGTCGCTGACCGCCTCGGCCTCGTGCTGGTCCCAGCGGGTGATGTGGGTGTTCAGCACGAGGTGGCGTTGCGGGGCACGGGGCGCCCAGCCTTCGTATGCGGCGCGCAGCGCGTCGTGGCCCTCGTGCGTGCCCATGCCCGGGATGGTGACGACGCCGTCGGGGCAGAAGGTGGCGACCACGTCGTCGGCGCGCCCGTCGTCGAGTGCGTGGGTGTAGGCGGCCAGCGCGGCGCGCACGCCGGCATCGACGTCGGCCAGGGTGAGCTCGCTCACAGCCCGATGTCCACGATCGAACGATCCAGGGGGTTCACGTTGACGTGCTTCAACGCAGGAAGGAGCTGGTCCTGCTCGAGACCGGCCAGGTAGCCGTCGATGAGCCGGTGGTAGTTCGAGATGTGACCCTCGATCTGCTCGGACAGCCGCATGTACTCGAAGCCCCGGGTGCGCAATCCCTGCTGCTGGCGGGGAAGGTTCGAGAAGTCCTGGACGGGGATCGGCGGCACCCGCGGGTCGTCGTGCGGCCAGGGCTCGGGCTCGGGCAGCGGGCCCGGCTCGTCGCCTTCGGGGAAGCGGGTGAGGGACCAGATCTCCATCAGGGTCTCCTCGGGGCCGAGCGGACGGAACCGGTAGGACGACGCGCTGCTGTACATGGGGAGGACGAAGAAGTGCGGGAAGCAGTAGCCCATCGGCTCGTTCATGCCGCTGGCCTCGAGCTCATCGAGGTCGGGGATGGTGGAGCCCCGTTGGCGGTGGAACGCCACGACGGCATCGCTGAACGTTCGCTCCCACGTCCGGCGGGCCAGCACGGGGTCGGCCGGTAGCTCGATGGTGGGGGCGAGGCGCTCGGCCACGGCCACGTCGCTGGCGTGGACCATGCCGGACATGCCCTCGTTCATCACCCGCAGGTAGTGCAGCTCGGACTCGAGGAACTGCTTCGGGTCGAATGAGCCGTCCTTGGCCGGGTAGCGGCCCGGGATCCGCAGCTGCGGGTGCGTCTCGAGCACGTGGTACTGCTCCATGAACGCCTCTTCGGCGAGCTTCCAGTTGACCGGGAGGCGGAAGGAGTACCACCACTCGGCTCGCATGGTGTCGAGCTGCCAGGCGTCCATGACCGTGGCGAACGGTTCGATGCTGTCGCGCAACGGCGCTGCGTCGGGTCGAAGGTGATCCACGCGCAGCCGCCCCACGTCTCGCACCGCACGGGCACCAGGTCGATGTCGTCGGGCCGAAGGTTCTCGGGCGAGAAGGTGCGCTGTCGGGACACGAACGTGTTGGCGCCGTCGGTGCCGTAGCACCACCCGTGGAACGGGCAGGTGAACCCGCTGTCGCACGTGCCGCTACCCTCGACCAGGCGGACGCCGCGGTGGCGGCAGGCGTTCTGGAAGGCGCGTACCTTCCGTCGTCGCCGCGCACGACGATGACCGACTCGTCGAGGATCTGGTACTCGGCGTAGTCGCCGGCACCGGGGATCTGCTCGAGGCGGCAGGCCATCTGCCACACCCGGGGCCACAGCAGGTCGGCTTCCATGGCGAAGAACGCCGGATCGTGATAGCGGGCAGCGGGCACCCGGTCCGGGACGTCGATCGCGAACGGGACGGACGACGGCCGCTGTTCCAGGGCCATGTTGCTCCCCCTCTGCCTCGGCTGCATGCGGCTGCTTACAATAGACCGATCGGTACAAAAGTGGGAACAGCGCAGGTGGCCTCACGTTCGCCGGACGTCGACGTCCTGGTGGTCGGCGCCGGTGTCACCGGCATCTACCAGCTGCACCGCGCCCTCGAGGAGGGCTTCACCGCCCGGTTGGTCGAGGCCGGCGACGGCGTGGGCGGCACCTGGTTCTGGAACCGCTACCCGGGCGCCCGGTTCGACTCGGAGAGCTACTCGTACGGCTACCTGTTCTCCAAGGAGCTGTTCGACGACTGGGAGTGGCAGGAGCACTTCGCCGGCCAACCCGAGATCGAGCGCTACCTCAACCACGTGGTCGACCGCTTCGATCTGCGGCGGCACATGCGCTTCGGCGCGCGTGTGACGTCGGCCGTCTGGGACGACCCGACAGGCACGTGGCTGGTGGACACCGACGACGGCACCTGCACCAGAGCCCGCTTCCTGGTGACCGCCACCGGTGTCCTGTCGGTGCCCTACCTGCCCGACATCCCGGGACGTGACGACTTCGCCGGCGTCCAGCACCACACCGGACGCTGGCCGGCCGAGCCGGTCGACTTCGCCGGCAAGCGGGTCGCCGTGATCGGGACGTCGTCCAGCGGTGTGCAGGTGGTGTCGGCCGTCGTCGGCGAGGCGGCCGAGCTCACCGTGTACCAGCGCAGCGCCAACTGGTGCACGCCGCTCAACAACCGGCCGATCACTCCCGATGAGCAGTACGAGCTGCGGGCCGGGTTCGAGGATCTGCGCCACGTGCTGAACACCTCGATCCACGGCTTCCACCACCCGCCCAACACCCGCTCGGCGTTCGACGACACGCCCGAGGAGCGCCAGGCGTTCTTCGAGGAGATGTGGTCCAGCCCAGGGTTCATGAAGTTCACCAGCAACTACGTCGACATCCTCACCGACCACGAGGCGAACGCCGAGTGGTGCGCGTTCATCGCCGACAAGATCCGCTCCATCGTCCACGACCCCGAGACGGCCGAGAAGCTCATCCCCCGCGACCATCGGTACGGCGAGAAGCGCCCGCCCTACGTGGCCGGCTACTTCGAGGCGTTCAACGAGCCGCACGTGTCGCTCGTGGACCTGCAGGACGAGCCGATGGTGCGGATCACCCAGACCGGCATCGAGACCGCCGCCGCCCACCGCGAGCACGACATCATCGTGTGGGCCACCGGCTTCGACTTCGGCACCGGCGCCATGACCCGGATGGGCATCGTCGGCCGTGACGGGCTGGCGCTGAACGACCACTGGGCCGACGGCCCGACCACGTTCCTCGGCATCCAGACCGCCGGCTTCCCCAACCTCTTCTTCCCCGGAGGTCCCCACGCCGCCGCCGGCAACAACCCCCGCTACAACGGCGACCAGGTCGACTTCGTGATCGACGCCCTCGTCGACGCCCGCCGGCACGGCTACGACGTCATCGAGGTGACGCCCGAGGCCGAAGAGCGCTGGACGGCCATGGTCGACCGAGCGGCATCCGAGACACCGTTCGGCACCATCGGCCAGTACGTCGGCGGCAACATCCCCGGAAAGCCGAAGCGGTATCTGCTCAACGCCGGCGGGCGCCCGAAGCTGTTCAAGGAGATCGCCCGGGTCAAGGACACGAACTGGGCGGCGTTCCGGCGTTGGCGGGTCGGAACCAGCGAACGAACCAGCGCCTGAGGCCACGACCGCCGCCCCCGTGCTGCTTCGGCGAGGATCCTCGGACTACGCGCTCCCAGCGCGCCCTGGCCGAGGATCCTCGGGTTGCATGCACGCTCGTGCGGGCGGGCGTTCGCCGAGGATCCTCGGGCTCGATGCATCTGGCGCATCGTCGGCGAGGGCCCTCGCCGACGGACCGGTCCGCCCCGGCGGAGCCGCCCCGGCGGAGCCGCCCCGGCGGAGCCGCCCCGGCGGAGCCGCCCCGGGCCACCCGGATCGGGCCACCCGCGCCGCTCGAGTCACACCGTGGCGACGGGAGTCACCGGCGAGCCGACGATGCCCGGGAGCCGCAGCGGCGGGGCGGTGAGCAGGAAGCGGCTGCGGCCGTGTTCGCGCAACCAGCCGGCCAGCTCGTGCAGGTACCACAGCTCACCCAGCGGCAGGCCCAGCTTGAACAGGCACAGGTGGTGGATGGGCAGGAACGAGTGCCGGCTGGGGTCTCGGTCCTTGCCGAGCAGGCCCTCGACGGCGTAGTTGTCGGCGACCAGGCCGGCGATCTCGGAGTCAGCGATCCAATCGAGCAGGTCGTCGTCGTGGGCGTCGAGGTAGCTGGCGGTGGTGAACACCTTCCGGGGATCGGGCTCTCCGCCCCACTCGACCAGTTGCGTGGCGAAGCCGGTGTGGAGCAGGAGCACGTCGCCGGGCTCGACCACCACACCGTCGGCGTCCATGATGCGCTGCAGGGTGTCGAGACCGACCGGCTGCCAGTCACGACCGAGGTGGTGCTCGAGGTCGACGAGCACACCGCGGCCCTGCACGCCGTGGAAGGCCATGTGCTCGAGCCCCAGGTGGTGGGCCACGCACCGGCCGTCGGCGGTCGGTCCCTCCAGGTCGGTGCCGGCGCGGTAGCCGTTGTAGTAGACGGCCTCATCGACACCGTCGCCGTCGGCGTCGAACTCGGCACCGACGTGGGCGAGCGAGTCCCACTGGGTGGAGTACTGCAGCGACAGCGTGACCACGTCGTCGGCCCACACGTCGACGTACTTGGGGTCGCCGAAGTCGGGCATCTCGCTCATGTGCACGTTGTAGAAGCGGTCGGGGGCGCCGTCCATGTCCTCGGTCGGGGACAGGCGCGGCGGGTGGCGACGCTGGTTGAGCACCGTGCCACCGGGCAGGTCGAGGGGAAGGCTGAGGCAGAAGCTGACGCCGTGCTCCACCTCGCGCACGCCCTGGAGCACCTTCTCGGGCGTCAGCAGGTTGATCCGGCCGAGCTCGTCGTCGTCACCCCAGTCGCCCCAGGTCGACCCGGGCGGGCGCTGCTTCCACCGGCGTCCAGGCGCTTCCGCTGTCACGATGTTCCTCCCCTGATTGCGACGTTGTACCGATCGGTCTACTCTCGCGACCGGGGTTCGCGCACGCCGCGAACCAGGTTTCCGCCCGGAGGACACCATGACAGACCCGAACGTGACAGACACCGACTTCGTCGTTTCTGGTGACGGCCATCTCCTCGAACCCACCGATCTGTTCCGGACACGCCTGCCCGAGCACTTGCGGGAGCGCGCCGTGTGGGAGGAGGACTTCGAACTCGACGAGCCGTGGGTCGAGGGCGGCGCCACGAAGTTCCGCCGCCTGCACACGGCGGGCTACGAGGGCTGGACGATCTCCAGGTACCGCCAGACCGGCGGCCGCACCCCCGAAGGCGACCCCCAGATGATCCTCGAGGACATGGACCTCGACGGGGTCGACGCCCAGGTCCTGCATCCGAACCTCTCGCTGTTCGGGCTGTACTCCGACGACCACGAGCTGTCGATGGCGCACGCCCGCGTCTACAACGACTACGTCGCCGAGCGGTTCTCGCCATACTTCCACCGGCTGGCCCCGACTGCCCCGGTCCCGATCACCGACGTCGCCGACGCCGTGGCCGAGATCGAGCGCGTCGCCGAGGCCGGCTTCCGCGCCGTGCTCCTGCCGGCGACGCCACCGCGGAGCTACTACACCCGCGAGCTCGATCCGGTGTGGGACGCGCTCAGCGCCACGGGCCTGCAGCCCTTCTTCCACACCCAGACCGGCGGTGTGCGGGTCGACGACGACGAGGCCACGACGCTGAAGGTCGTGCTCGAGAACGCCGCCCAGGTCAACCAACCCATGACCGAGAAGGCGGCCGCCAAACGCATGGTGACCCAGGCGGTGTACAGCACCATCGTGCCGTCACAGCTCATCTGCCACCTGGTGGGCGCCGGCGTTCCTGAGCGGTATCCCGACCTGCACTTCTCCCTCATCGAGTTCAACGCCCACTGGTTGGCCTCGCTGATGGGCGGTATGGACAAGTGCTGGGTGACCGGCATCGGCCAGGACGCCGACTGGTGGCTGGGCAAGTGGGACGACTCCCGGCCCGCCGACGACCAACCGAACATGGCCCAGCTGTTCCGGCTGAACGAGAAGTGGCCGTACCCGCTCATGCCGAGCGAGTACGTGAAGCGCCAGTTCCACGTCCAGTTCCAGGACGATCCGGTCGCCGTGGCCTGTCGCCACATCACCGGCATCTCCACCCTGGTCTGGGGCAACGACTACCCGCACGCCGAGGGCACGTTCCGGGGCAGCCGCCAGCTCATGCAGGAGCTGTTCGCCGGCATCCCCGACGACGAGCGCAAGGCGATGGTCGGCGGCACGCTCGGCGACCTGCTCGGCTTCTCCCGCGTACCCGCCTGACGGGCACGTACGCGCTGCGCAGATGAGCGAGCTCCGCTTCGACGACCGCGTCGCCGTCGTCACCGGTGCCGGGCGAGGGCTCGGCCGCGCCTACGCGCTGCTGCTCGCCGAGCGAGGGGCGTCTGTCGTCGTCAACGACCTGGGCGGCTCGATGAGCGGCGAAGGCGCCGACGACGGGCCGGCCGCCTCAGTCGTGGCCGAGATCGAAGCTGCCGGTGGGACGGCCATCGCGGACACCTCCGACGTGGCCACCGAGGCCGGCGCTCGCGCTCTGGTCGACGCAGCCGTCGAGCACTTCGGTCGGCTCGACGCCCTGGTCGCCAACGCCGGCATCATGCGCTGGGCGAAGTTCCCCGACGTGTCCGACGAAGACCTCGAAGCCCACCTCGCCGTGCACGTCGGCGGTGCGTTCCACACCGCCCGCGCCGCCTGGCCTCACATGGTCGAGCACGGCCACGGTCGCATCGTGCTCACCACCTCCACCGGCATGCTGGGCCTGCCGGGCAACACCGCCTACGGCACCGCCAAGGGCGGCGTCATCGGGCTGGTCCGTAGCCTGGCCGTCGCCGGACGCAAGCAGGGCATCGCCGTCAACTGCATCGCTCCCGCCGCATCGACCCGAATGGCCGGCGAAGGTGGGCCCGACATGCCTGCCGAACAGGTGGCTCCCATGGTGGCCTACCTCGCCCACGAGTCCTGCCCGGTGAGCGGCGAGATCTACACCGCCGGCGCCGGACGGTTCGGTCGGCTCTTCATCGGCTCGACGCCGGGCTGGGTCGACGAGACCGGCTCACCCAGCGTCGAGGACGTCGCCGCACACTGGGCGGCGATCAACGACGAGTCGGGCTACACCGTCCCCGCCACCCTGATGGACTGGTCGGCGCAGTTCCTGGGCCACCTCGATCTGAACTGAGCACGGTCGAGAACCGTATGAGGACGTTCGGCCCCACTCGACCGGTCGATCCGACCCTGGCGGACCGCGCCGCGCAACCATACGGTCACGAGTGATCCAACGCCTGACGCCGACGGCCGACAAGAGCCCGTCGACCGCGGAAGGGAGGACGCATGTCGGCCAGTTCCGGGACCGCTTCCGCCCGCCAGCTCCTCGCCGGCGGGTCGCTCATCGCGGCGACCCTCGCCGGCGCACCGGTGCTGCGACGGCGGTACAACCGTTGGGGTGCCACCGATGACGAGCTGGAGCGCACGCTGCCGGGCGACGAACTGGTTCCGCACCCCAAGCTGAGCTACACGCGTGCCATCTCCATCGACGCACCGCGCGAGGAGGTGTGGCGGTGGTTGGTGCAGTACGGCCAGGGTCGTGCCGGCTTCTACAGCTACGACGCCGTCGAGAACCTCATCGGCTGCGACATCCACAGCACCGACCGGATCCTGCCCGAGCACCAGCACCTCGCCGCCGGCGACATCATCCGCTCGGGCGCCCGGGACACCTTCCCGTGCTGGGTCGTCATGGACGTGGATGCGCCGCATGCGCTGATCCTCCAAGGGGCGGGGACGCCCGAGCACGTGGAGATCCCGGACATCGTCGACGAGGCCCCCGACCGCGGGTACGCCGCATCCACCTGGCAGTGGATCCTCGAACCGCTGGACGACGGTGGCGGCACGCGCCTCATCGTCCGGCAGCGCTGCACCTACAGCCCGAACCAAGCCGTGTTGTGGCACGTCGTCGAACCGCTGAACTTCGTCATGGAGCGCAAGATGCTGCTGGGCATCAAGGAGCGAGCCGAAGGCCCCGGGAAGAGCTAGCCGTCTGTACCGGTCGGTCCAATAGGATCGGCGGATGGACTTCTCGCTGACCGAGGCCGAGCAGGACCTGGCCGACCTGTGCCGCGACTTCGCGCAGAAGGAGATCGCGCCGCGGGCACCGCAGGCGTGGGAGGAGGCCTGCTGTCCCACCGACCTGCTCCGAGAGATGGGCGAGCTGGGATTGCTCGGCATGCTCGTCCCCGAGGAGTGGGGCGGCATCGGCATGACGACGGTCGGGTTCGTGGCCGCCATGGAGCAACTGGGCGCGGCCGACCAGTCGGTCGCCGCCGCGTGGCAGGCGCACGTCACCATCGGTTCGCTGCCGTTGCTGCTGTTCGGGAACGACACCCAGCGTGACCGCTGGCTGCGGCCGTTGGCCGAGGGGCGTGCGCTGGGCGCGTTCGGTCTCACGGAACCCGATGCCGGCTCCGACGCCCGGGGCATCACCACCCGGGCCGAACGACGCGACGGCGGCTGGGTGATCAACGGCCGCAAGACGTTCATCTCCAACGCCGGCACCGACATGTCGTTCGGCGTCACGTTGCTGGCCCGCACGCCGACCGTCGAAGGGCAGTCGCAGCGGTACGGCACCTTCGTGGTCGAGCAGGGCACCGACGGGTTCACCATGGGACCGAAGATGCGGGGCATCGGCTGGAAGGGCCTCGACACGCGCGAGCTGTGGTTCGACGACGTGTGGGTGCCCGACGAGCACCTCGTCGGCGACCCCGAGCTCGGCCTCGGCCAGTTCCTGCAGACCCTCGAGGTCGGCCGCATCTCCATCGCCGCCCTCTCGGTCAGCCTCACCCGTGCCGTGCTCGACCTGGCCACCACCCATGCCAAGGAACGGGTCCAGTTCGGGCAACCCATCTCGAAGTTCCAGGCCGTGCAGTTCAAGCTGGCCGACATCGCCACCGAGCTCGAGGCGGCGCGCTGGCTGACGTATCGAGCCGCCGCCCTGCGCGACGCCGGCGAGCCGTTCATGAAGGAGGCGGCCATGGCCAAGCTCAAGGCGAGCCGCGTGGCCACGTGGGCGGCGTCCGAAGCGGTGCAGATCCACGGCGGTCTCGGCTACATGCTCGAATCGCCGGTGGCCCGCTTCTACTGCGACTCGAAGGTCCTCGAGATCGGCGAGGGCACCAACGAGATCCAGCACCTCGTCATCGCCCGTGCGTTGGGCTGCTAGGTGCCTACCCTCTCGGTGGTGCGGGTCTGGCGTGGCGCGGTGGGATCGACGGTCGTCGCGCTGCTGTTGCTGGCCGGATGCTCCGATGACGACTCGGCCAGCGCACCGTCGACCACGGTGACCACGACGCGGGAGACGACAACCACGTCCACCACCGTCGGGCGGCCCGATGGGCCCGCTGCCGACGTCACCGAAGCGCTCACCGGCGGCGACGGCATCTTCATCGGCTCACCCGAGGGGCGGCAGCTCGCCGCCGGCTACGTGGAGAACGAGTACGTCGCGGCGGGCACGGCCACGTCGTACGTCGCCGACGGCGAGCTCGGCGGCGACGGCAGGTGGGCACTGTCGCCGGCCACCACCGCCGACTACCGCACCCGGGTCGTGATCCGACGACCGGCACGGGCCGAGGACTTCAGCGGCGTGGTGGTGCTCGAATGGCTGAACGTCAGCGGGGGTGTCGACGCCGATCCCGAGTGGACCACCCTCCACGAGGAGATCGTCCGGCAGGGTCACGCCTGGGTCGGTGTGTCGGCGCAGGCACTCGGCATCGAGGGCGGCGAGGTGCGCGTGCGCATCTCGGGCGTCGAAGGCGCCGACGCCGCCGGGGTCGGGCTCCGTGCGCTCGACCCCGACCGGTACGGCACGCTCACGCACCCGGGCGACGCCTACTCCTTCGACATCTACTCCCAGGTGGCGCGCGCCGTGCGACAGGGCGTTCCGGCCTTCGACGGCAGGGAAGCGACGCAGCTGATCGCCGCCGGCGAGTCGCAGTCGGCGGCCGCGATGGTGACCTACATCGACGGGTTCCAACCGATGACGAGAGCCTTCGACGGCTTCTTCGTGCACAGCCGAGGCGCGGCCGGCCTGCCGCTGCCCTCCCCGGGAGAGGCGGCTGATCTCGCCGGTTCGATCGGCGGCGAACCGACGATCCTGCGCACCGACACCGAGGTACCGATCATGGTCGTGCAGTCCGAGACCGACGTGGTCGGCGTGCTGCGCTCCGCCGGCGCCCGCCAGCCCGACACCGAGAGGTTCCGACTCTGGGAGGTGGCAGGGACCGCGCACGCCGACCGACGGCTGATGGGCGAGACCACCGCCGACCTCATCGACTGCGGCGCGCCCATCAACGACGGTCCGCTGCACGTGGTGGCCAAGGCGGCGTTCGGTCACCTCGTCGACTGGATGCAGGGCGGCGACCCGCCGCCCCAAGCACCCAGGCTCGAGCTCGACGACGACGGCACCGCGGTCCGCGACGAGCTCGGCATCGCCGTCGGTGGCGTGCGCACCCCACCCGTCGACGTGCCCACCCAGGTGCTCACCGGCGAGCCGGGACCCAGCGGCGAGGTCATCTGCATTCTGTCCGGTGCCACGCTGCCGATCCCGCCCGAGGAGCTCGGTGCGCGCTACGCGTCTCCCGACGCCTACCGGGAGCAGTACGCCCGGGCGGTCGACCAGGCGATCGATGCCGGCGTCGTGCTGCCCGACGACCGAGCCGCCATCGAGGCCTACGCCCGCCCCGAGGTGCTCGCCGGCTGACCCCGCCCCACCCGCGAATTTCGTCAGTTGGTCAGGAGGGTGCTGACGGATCGACGCAATTCTCGGGGTCAGGTGGTGGCCAGGCGGCGGACGGCGGCGGCGATGTCGTCCCGGTCGGGGAGCCACGCGCGCTCGAGCGAAGGCGCGTAGGGCGGCGGCGTGGGCGCAGCGCCGATGCGCTCGATCGGGGCGTCGAGGTCCCAGAAGGCCTCCCGGGCGACCCGGGCCGCGATCTCGGCGCCGATGCCGAAGGGCAGCACCGCTTCGTGGGCGATGAGCAGCCGGCTGGTCTTGGCCACGGACGTGAACACCGGAACCAGGTCGAGCGGGGCGACCGTACGCAGGTCGATGACCTCGACCGAGACGCCCTCGTCGGCGAGCGCCTCGGCGGCGGCCACGGCCTCGTGGACCATCCGCGACACCGACACCACCGTGACGTCGCTGCCCGATCGCACGACCGACGACACGCCGATGGGGACGATGTGGTCGACCGGCGGCTGCGGACCCTTCATCCCGTACAGCAGCCGGTTCTCGATGAAGACAACCGGGTTCGGGTCCTGGATGGCGGCGCGCAGCAACCCGTAGGTGTCGGCTGGTGTCGAGGGCATCACGACCGTGAGCCCGGGGATGTGGGCGAGCAGCGCTTCGAGGCTCTGGGAGTGCTGGCTGCCCGAGGATCGGCCGGCACCGAACTGGGTGCGCACGGTCAGGCCCATTTCGGCGGCACCGCCGGTCATGAACGGGAGCTTGGCCGCCTGGTTGAGCAGCTGGTCGAAGCACACACCGAGGAAGTCCAGGTACATGACCTCGACGACCGGTCGCATGCCGGCCATGGCCGCGCCGACGCCCAGGCCGACCACGGCGGTCTCGGAGATCGGGGTGTCGCGCACCCGGTCGCCGAAGCGGTCGTGCAGGCCGCGGGTGAGGCCGAAGACGTTGCCACCGACCCCGACGTCGACGCCGGCGACGAACACCCGGTCATCGGTCTCCAGCTCGAGCTCGAGCGCCGAGCGGATGGCGTCCATCGTCCGGTACACCGGTGCGTCGGCCGCCAGCGGGGCGGGTTCCCTCGGCTGTGGACGCGGTCGCACCACGAACTCGGTGAGCGTCTCGGGATCGGGCGGAGCGAGGGTCCGCGCCTCGTCGACCGCCGCATCGAGCTGGGTTGCCACCTCGGCGCGGAGCTGGTCGAGCTCGTCGTCGGGCACGCCCGCCTGGCGCAGCCGGCGCTCGTGGACGGCGAGCGGATCGCGCTGCTTCCACTCCTGCAGCTCCTCGGGCGTGCGGTAGCGCTCGGGGTCGCCTTCGTAGTGGCCGTGCCAGCGGTAGGTGAACGCCTCGACCACGGCCGGCCCCTCACCGGCCCGGACAGCATCGACCACACCGGCCATGGCCTCGACGGTGGCGACCACGTCGTTGCCGTCGACGCCCAGGTAGCGCAAGCCGTAGCCGGCGGCCCGCTGCTCGAGCGTGGCGCGGTGCTGGGTGGACGACGGCGAGAACTCGGCGTAGCCGTTGTTCTCGCAGAAGAAGACGACCGGCAGCTTCCACACCGCAGCCAGGTTGGCGGCCTCGTGGAACGCGCCCTGTGCCGGCGCACCGTCACCGAAGAACGCCACGGCCAGGCTGCCGTCGCCGGCGAAGTCGGCAGCCGCCGCCGCGCCCACCGCGATGGGAACCCCGGCGGCGACGATGCCGTTGGCACCGAAGATGCCGATGGTGGGATCGGCGATGTGCATCGACCCGCCGCGCCCTCGGTTCGTACCCGCGTCCTTGGCCATCAGCTCGGCGAACATGCCGAGCGGCTCGAGCCCCTTGGCCAGGCAGTGGCCATGACCGCGATGGGTCGAGGTGATCACGTCCGTGGACCGCAGCGGCCAGCACGCCCCCACGGCGGAGGCCTCCTGCCCGATGGAGAGATGCACGAATCCAGGCACCTCACTGTCGCGGTAGAGCGCCGACACCCGCGTCTCGAAGCCCCGGATCACGAGCATGCGCCGGTACATCTCCACCAGCTCGGCGACGGGCATGCGCGTGGTCTGATCGGGGTGGTCGGTCACGGAGCATGTACTGTACTGACCGGTACAAGACAGGACGGTGCCACGGAGCGATGGCGTGACCAGACCGATCGAGATCCCCGAGTCGTTCCCCGACCCGGGCGCCGTCCGTGGCAAGCGCGTCGTCATCACCGGCGCCAGCCGGGGCTTGGGCAGCCTGCTCGCCCACGCCTTCTCCGCAGCCGGAGCGTCGGTGGCCGCCGTGGCCCGCACCGAAGCCGACCTCAAGGCGCTCGTCGAGGATCTGCCCGGTCCGGCCATCGCCATCAGCGGCGACGTCACCGACGAGGACGTGAACGAGTCGGTGGCCGACGCCGTGGTCGCCGAGTGGGATCGGCTCGACGTGTGGATCTGCAACGCCGGCATCTCCCCCGTCGTCGCCGGGCCTCGACAGGTCGACCTGGCCACGTGGCGGCAGGTGCTGGACGTCAACCTCACCGGCGCGTTCCTCGGCGCCCGCGCCGCCGCCCGGGTCATGAGCGCCGGCGGCCGGATCATCCTCACCGGCTCCGTCCTCGGCGAACGTCCCCGTCAGGGCCTCGCCGCCTACAGCGCATCGAAGGCCGGGCTCACCGGCATGGCCAAGGCCCTCGCCCTCGACCTCGCCCCCGCCGGCATCACCGTCAACGTCGTCGCCCCGGGATGGTTCGACTCACCGCTGGCCGACGGATGGAAGCAGAACGCCGCAATGTCCGAGGCCATCACCGGGCACACGGCGCAGGGGCGTTGGGGTGCCACCACCGACCTGGCCGGCGCCTACCAGTTCCTGGCGTCGGACGCCTCGGCGTTCGTCACCGGCACCGTGCTCAACGTCGACGGGGGGTACCTACTCATATGACCGCTGACCGCACAGACCGACGACGCGTGGTCGCCGTCCTCGGCGCCGGTGGAGCGCTCGGCTCGGCGATCTCCGCCCGTCTGGCCGGCGAACCCGACACCGACGTCGTGCTGAGCGACGTCAGCACCGGTGCGCTCGGTGCCACGGTCGACGGCCTTCCGGATGCGCGTGGCGACGTCGAGACGGTGGTGGCCGACGTGTCCGACCGCGACCAGGTGCAGGCCGTCGTCGACCGGGCCGCCGAGCGGTTCGGTCGTCTCGACGTGCTGGTCAGCAACGCCGGTGTCCTCTCGCCGAACGGGCGCATCCACAACCTCACCACCGACGATTGGCGCCGGGCCTTCGACGTCAACGTGCTCGGCGCCGTCCACGGCATCAGCGCCGCCGTCGGCGTCATGCGGCCGCAGCGGTCGGGGTCCATCGTGCTCACCGCGTCGGTCTCGGGGCTCACCGCCTGGTCGCACGCCGCCCCCTACTGCGCCACGAAGGCGGCGGTCATCCACCTGGCCAAGGTCGCCGCCGTCGAGTACGCCCGCGACGGCATCCGCGTCAACTGCGTGTGCCCGGGACGTTCCGTTCGGCCATCCACGACGAGCTCCCACCCGAGGCGCTCGACGCCATCGAGGCCCGGCACCCACTGGGTCTGGGCACGGCCGACGACCTGGTCGACGCCTACTCGTACCTCGCCGGCGAAGGCTCGCGCTGGACCACCGGATCGGCGCTCGTCGTCGACGGGGGCTACGCCGCCCCCTGAGCGAACTGGCAGCCGCTACGTACCGCGCCGTGGTACGCAGCGGCTGCCAGTTTCCGGAACGGGTGGTCAGCGAGGGCCGTCGGGTGGGCGCTGGATGCCCTCGAGGAAGATGGTGGCGAACGGCTCGGCCACGTCGCGCGCCGACAGACGCTCGCCCGGCTTCAGCCAGAGATAGGTGTAGTTGTGCATGCCGAGCCAGGCCCGGGCCGTGAGCCACGGGTCGAGGTCGCGGAACTCGCCCGACTCGACGCCGCGCCGCAGCACGTCCTCGACGCTGCGCTCGTAGGCCCGACGCCGCTGTCGGAATTGCTCGGCCCGCTCGCCGGTGAGGGCGGGGAACTCGTGCAGGAACACCCACACGTGGTCGGGATAGCGGTGGATGACGTCGAGCAGCTCCTCGCCGAGCATCGACAGCTGCTGCGACGGTGTCCCGCCGGCCGCCGCCACCCGCTCGGCGCCGTGCAGCACCTCGTCCATCACCCGGTCGTGGATGGCGGCGAGCAGGCCCTCCTTCGAACCGATGTAGTGGTACAGCGCGCCCTTGCCGAGCTCGTTGGCCTCGCACAGCTCGTTGAGGCCGGTGGCGTGGTAGCCCTGGGCGGCGAAGAGCCGGGCCGAGGTGTCGATGATCGCCTCGCGTCGGGCCCGGTAGCGCTCGGTGCGAGTCGAGTCGTCACGCTCGTCGGTCCGGGCCATGGGCCCGACGCTACCGCTCACCCGGATCGGCGGTCCCGCATAGACTGACTGGTCGGTACAAGATCGATTCGACGGGGAGCGCAGGTCCTTCGATGCCGACACCGCCGGGAGCCATCCCGACACGGCCGAACCATGACGGCCGACGTCAACTGGGCATCGGTCCTCGACCACCACGCCACCCGGTCGCCCGACCGAGCCATCACGGTGTTCCAGGGCGAGGCGATCACCTACGGCGAGATGGCCGAGCGCGCTGCCGCGCTCGCCGGCGGCCTGGCGCGCCGGGGTGTCGAGCGCGGCGACGTGGTCGCCCTGCTGGCCTACAACTGCCCCGAGCTGCTCGAGGCCATCTTCGCCGTCAACCGGCTCGGTGCCATCGCCATGCCCATCAACTGGCGCCTGGCCGCCCCCGAGGTCCGCTACATCCTCGAGCACTCCCAGGCCCGGGCCATCGTGTGCGACGCCGAACTGGCCGCCCTGGCCGATGACGCCATCGGGGGCACCGACCTCGACATCGTGCGCGCCTGCACCACGGTCGGCCCCGCCGGCTGGACCGCGCTCGCCGAGCTGCGCGGCGACGGCGCACCCGCGCCGCTCGAACCGGCGGCGCCCGACGACGTGCACCGGCTCATGTACACCTCGGGCACCACCGGGCGGCCCAAGGGCGTGATGCTCACCCACGCCAACCTGGCGTGGAAGAACCTGGCCCACATCGTCGAGTTCGGCTTCACCCGCGACGACCTCGGACTGGCGTGCGGGCCGCTGTACCACGTCGGTGCGCTCGACCTGACCACCACCACCCTCATCGCCGCCGGCGCCACCATCATCATTCACCGGGCGTTTGACGCCGCCGCGGTGGTCGACGAGCTGGAGCGTTCCCGGGTGACCACCGTGTGGCTGGCGCCGGCGATGGTCAACGCCATCATGGCCCTGCCCGACGTCGAGTCGCGCGACCTCTCGTCGGTGCGCGTCATCATCAACGGCGGCGAGAAGATGCCTGTCCCGCTGATCCAGCGCATCCAGCGCACCTTCCCCACGGCCTGGTTCGCCGACGCCTACGGGCTCACCGAGACCGTGTCCGGCGACACGTTCCTGGACCGCGACAGCATCATCACCAAGCTGGGCAGCGTCGGCCGCCCGTGCCTGCACCTCGAGCTCGACGTGTGGGACGAGCAGGGCCGGTCCGTCGAGCCGGGCGAGAAGGGCGAGATCGTCCTGCGCGGACCGAAGGTGTTCGCCGGCTACTGGCGCGACCCCGACGCCACCGCCAAGGCCTTCGAGGGAGGCTGGTTCCACACCGGCGACATCGGCGTGCGCGACGAGGACGGCTACCTCTGGATCGTCGACCGCCTGAAGGACATGATCGTGTCGGGAGGCGAGAACATCGCCGGCTCCGAGGTCGAGCGCGTGCTCTACGAGCACGATGCCGTGCTCGAGGCGGCGGTCGTCGGCCGACCCGACGAGCGATGGGGCGAGGTCCCCGTTGCCCACGTGGTGCTGCGCGACGGCGCCGCGGTCAGCCCCGAGGAGCTGATCGAGCACTGCCGCGCCAACCTGGCGAAGTTCAAGGTGCCCAAGGACATCACCTTCCTCGACGCCCTGCCCCGCAATCCGTCCGGCAAGGTGCTCAAGCGCGAGCTGCGGGCCGGCGACGACGCCGTCGGCTAGACGTGGGCACCATGGCCCCCGCACCCCGGACCATCGCCCGTGTGCTCGACCGCGCCCTGGCCGACGATCCAGACCGGGAAGCGCTGGTCACCCGGGGCGGTCGACTCAGCTACGCCGAGCTCGACCGCCGGGCCAACCGTGCCGCCCACGCACTGGCCGGCCTGGGCATCTCCACCGGCGACCGCGTGGCCGCATCGCTGCCCAACGAGACCGACATCGTGGCCGTCTTCCACGGCGCCATGCGCATCGGCGCCGTCTGGGTCGGCGTCAACCGCAACCTGGCCCCACCCGAGAAGCGTTGGCAGCTGGCCGACTGCGGCGCCTCGGTCCTGCTCAGCGACGACCCGCTCGACGACGCCGGCACCCATGTGGTCAGCCTCGACGACTGGCGCGCCGCCGTCGACGCCGCGGACGAGGAACCGATCGACCGCCACGTCGACCCGCACGAGCCGGCCGGCATCGCCTACACCAGCGGCACCACCGGACGCCCCAAGGGTGCGGTGCACAGCCAGCACAACCTGCTGCTGCCCGGTGCCGTGCTGGTCGAGACACGTGGCTACGGGCCCGAGCTCCGCAAAGGCGACTGCTTCCCGTTCACCATCCTGAACCTGGCCGTGCTCACCACGCTTCTGGTCTCGCAGGCCGGCGGCACCTCCGTCCTGATGGACCGGATCGACGCCGAGGGCGTCGCCGAGTGGATCCGACAGGAGCGGGTCACCACCTGGAACGGGCCACCCGCCCTGCTCCACACGCTCGCCCACTCCGACGACATCACGGCGGCCGACCTGGCCAGCCTCGACGAGGTCTGGACCGGTGGCGCCGACTGCCCGGAGGTCATCCGCTCGGCGTTCCACGACAAGTTCGGGCTGCCGGTGCTGGCCACCTACGGGCTCACCGAAGCGCCGTCGGTGGTGGCCATCGACAGCCGCTCGGGCGACGACCACGCTCCTGGTGCATCGGGCCATCCGCTCCCCCACCTGCAGGTGCGCATCGTCGACGACGGCGGCAACGACGTCGCCGCGGGCGAGGCCGGAGAGATCTGCGTCGGGCCGGCCGGCGACCGCTACACGCCCATGCTCGGCTACTGGGAACGGCCGAACGCCACGGCGAAGGCGCTCGTCGAGGGCGAGCTCCGCACCGGCGACGTCGGGTTCCTCGACGACCACGGTCGCCTGTTCGTGCGCGACCGCAAGAGCCTGGTGATCATCCGCGGTGGCGCCAACGTGTACCCGGCCGAGGTCGAGCGCGTCCTGCTCGAGCACCCCGCGGTGGAGTCCGGGGCGCTGGTGGGACTCCCCGACGAGCGGCTCGGCGAACGCGTCGCCGCCGTCGTGCAACCGAAGGCCGGCGCCGAGCTCGACGTCGAGGAGCTACGTGCGTACCTGCTCGAGCAGCTGGCCAAGTACAAGGTGCCCGAGCGCATCACGGTGGTCGACGCCCTGCCCCGCAACGCCATGGGCAAGATCATCCGGGCCGAGCTCCCCGCCCTGCTCGAGTGATGCCGCGCCCGGAGGCGCTTCGGCGAGGATCCTCTGCGAAGGTGCTCCACGTGAGCCGAACGAGAGGACCCTCGGCGACGTGACCGCCGCGCTCCGGCGAGGATCCTCGGCGAAGGTGCGCTACGTGAGCCCAACGAGAGGACCCTCGGCGACGTGGCCGACCGTCCGCCGCTGACGCCGGCAGGCGGCGCACCCGCCCCGCGTCAGGGGAGCTCGGTGCGGCCGAGGCGGCGGGCCGCTTCGGGGACGAACGCCTCGGGGGCGAACGGGCCGGCGTCGACCGACGACAGCTCGACCTCGGGCAGCACCACGTTGGGCGGCAGTGAATCGAGCCACACCACCGACGACGCCACTTCGGCCGCGCCCAGGGTGCGCATCGGGAAGCGCACGTCCTCGAGCATCGGCGTGGCCACCGGGCCGGTGGTGACCACGTGCACGGCGATGCCGTCGCGCTCGACCTCTTTGGCCATCGCCGCGGCGAAGGCGTTCAAGCCCGCCTTCGAGGCCGAGTACGCCGACCGGCCCGGTTGCGGGGCGTGGGCCGACGACGACGACAGGAACACGAAACGGCCGCCGGGGCCCATGGCGGGCAGCGCGGCCTGGGCCACCACGAACGCCGACGTGAGGTTGACGCGCACGACCGATTCGAACGTCTCGAGCGTCTCCTTGCGCACGAACGAGCCGGCCATGACGCCGGCGGCGTGCACGACCAGATCGACGGCGCCGGCCTCGGCGACCACCGTGGCGAACTGCTCGGGCACGGCGGCGTCGGCGGCCACCCACCGGGCGCCCACGGACTCGGCCGCCGCCTGCAACGGCTCGGGTCGACGCGCCGTCAGCACGACGTCGTAGCCGGCGCCGGCCAGCTGTCGCCCGACCTCCAGGCCGATGCCGCTGCTGCCGCCGGTGACGATGGCCGCGCGCCGCTCCCCGTCGCTCACGACTCCTCCCCAGCGGGTTCGGCGGCGGGTTCGGCGAAGCGCTCGGCCAGGATCCGCCCGAGACGGCGGCGGTCGACCTTTCCCGAGTCGAGCTGCGGCAGCTCGGCAGCGCTGGCGAACACGGCGATGTGGCGGGGCACCTTGTACGACGCCAGCTCGGCCCGCAGCCGCTCGCGGAGCTCGTCGGGCTCGATCGACGCACCCGGCTGGAGCGCCACCGCGGCGACGATGTCCTGGCCCCGGTCGGGATGGTCGAGGCCGGTCACGATGGCCATGGCCACCTCGGGCTGGTCCTCGACCACCTCCTCGACCTCGCGGGGCGTGACGTTCATGCCGCGGGACTTGATCACGTCGCCCAAGCGACCGGCGAAGAAGAGGTGCCCGTCGGCGTCGAATCGTCCGGCGTCGCCGGTGCGATACCAGCCGTCGGCGGTGAACACGTCGGCGCGCTCGCGCTTGTAGATGCCGGCCATCAACGAGTAGCCGCGCACCCACACCTCGCCGACCGCACCGGGCTCGACGTCGGTGCCGGTGTCGGGGTCGACGATGCGGTGCTCGACGCCGGGAACCTCGCGTCCGAAGCTGCCCTCCTTGTCGGCCGGCAGCGGCACGTCGCGCTCGAACGTGTGCGGACCGAGGGTCTCGGTCATGCCCAGCGACGTGGCCCGGGGCCCCGGTGGTGTGCGTTGATCGGCGGTGGGGAGGGCGGTTGCCGCACCGGGACGGATCGCCGACAGGTCACGGTGCTCGTAGTCGGGGTGGTCGGCCAGCGCCTTGCCCATGTGGGGCCACCCCAGCACCTGGCTGACGCGCTCACGCTCGAGCAGCGCCAGCGTGGCCGCGGGCTCGAACCGCTCCTCGAACACGATGGTGGCGCCGGCGTGCATGGCGGCGATGAGCGAGAACGACAGCCCACCCACCCAGAACAGGGGCATCGGCGTGTAGAGCACGTCGTCGGAGCCGAGGTCGCGGCGCTGGTTCAGGTTGTGCGCGTGGCGGACGGTGGCGCCGTGGGTGTGCACCACCGCCTTGGGGTCGGCGGTGCTGCCCGAGGAGAACACCATGATCATCGGGTCGGAGGGGCGCACCTCGTCCTCGACCTGGTCGAGCAGGGCGTCGGGCACCGACTCACCACGGCGGAACAGCTCGTCGACGGTGCCGCACCACGAGCGGTCCGGATCGCCGCCGAACGCCCACACGCCGCGCAGGTACGGGTGCGACTCGACCAGTACCCGCTCGCGCACCTGACCGGCGAGCCCGGGCACGGCCTCCTCGAGGCGGTCGAGGTAGTCGTTGCCCAGGTACGACGGCACGGTGAGCAGCTGAGCGGTGTCGGCGTGGCGCAGCGTCCGGCCCAGCTCCCGCGCCTTGCTGTAGGTGTTGAACAGCGGCATCAGCGCACCGATGCGCGTGGCCGCCAGCCAGGCCACCACCCAGTCGGGGCCGTTGGGCGCCAGCAGACCGACGCGGGTGCCCTTGCCGACCCCAATGGCCAGCAGCCCCTTGGCCAGGGTCGCCGATCGAGATTCGGCCTCGGCGTAGGTGAGTCGCTGGTCGCCCAGCACCACGAAGTCGGCGTCGCCCCACTGCTTCGCGCACCAGTGCGCCAGCGCGCCGCTGGTGGGCGGGAACGGCGGGAACGTCGGCGTCTCCCCCATCGATCAGCTCCCCATCACGATCTGCACGGCGGTGGGACCGTAGACGACGAGCTTCGGGGCGTACCCGTTGAGCTCCTCGCCGGCCGCGTGCGGGGCCGCATCGTGTTCGAGATTCCGCTGGGCGGGACTGGCCTCAGGCCGGCGTGTCGCCCTGGAGGGTGATGCGGTGCATGGCCCGGCGGTGGCCGTGGTAGTCGTTCACGGGGTTGTGCTGCACGCAGCGGTTGTCCCACATGGCCAGCGACCCGACGCTGCCAGTGGAACCGGCAGGTGAACTCGGGCCGCACCTGGTGGTGGAAGAGGAACTGCAGAAGCGGCCGGCTCTCCTCCTCGGTCATCCCCTCGAACCGAGCGGTGTGGGCGATGTTGACGTACAGCGCCTTGCGGCCGGTCTCGGGATGGGTGCGGACCACCGGGTGCACGGCCTCGAACACGCGGTCGTCCTCGGTGCCGGCATCGCGCCGGCGGTCCTCACGGGTCTTGGAGACGTCGGCCAGGGCCGAGCTGTTCACGGCCCGCAGCGGCTCGAGCAGCTGCTGCATGGCGGGTCGACAGCGCCTCGAACGCCGCGTACTGGCTGGCGAACAGCGTGTCGCCACCGGCGGGCGGCACCTCACGGGCCAGGAGCATGGTGGCCATCGGCGGCTGGTCGAGGTAGGCGGTGTCCGAGTGCCAGATGCCGCCGAAGTTCACCGTCTCGTGCGGCAACTTCACCACGGCGATGATCTCGGGGTGTCCCTCGATGCCGGGTACGAACGGGTACTCGGCCGGTTCGCCGATGCGACGGGCGAAGGCCAGGAAGCACTCGGGTGTGAGGTCCTGATCGCGGAAGAACACCACGCCGTGGTCGAGCCACACGCGCCGGATCTCGGCGATGGTGGCGTCGTCGAGGTCGACCGCCAGGTCGACGCCGCCGATCTCGGCACCGACCGCGCCGGCGGCCGGCGTCACGGTGAGTCGACCCTGGGCCGGGCGGACCGGGGTGGAGGCCATGTGGTGCTCCTCGTGCGAGCCTGCGTCGATCGGTGCCATGATAGAGCATGACGGTCTCCCCTGACGAGAACATCATTTTCTCCCGGCGGTCATGACCTTTGCCCAGACATCCGCCGGTGCCTAGCCTCGCCCGGCACACCGACGAAGGGGGACGAGTGGACTTCGAGCTCACCGACGACCAGCTGGAGCTCCAGCGAGTCGTGCGCGAGGTCGCCGAGCGGGAGTGCCCGGCGGCGCTCGTGCGGGCGGTCGTCGACGGCACCGGCGACGCCGGCGCGCTGTGGAAGACCTACGTCGAGCTCGACTGGCCCGGCCTCGTCGTGCCCGAGTCCGCAGGAGGCATCGGGCTCGGTGCGGTCGAGCTCGTGCTGCTGCTCGAGGAGCTGGGCCGGGTGGCCGACCCCACCCCTCTGCTGGGCACCACCAGCCAGTACCTCCCACTCGTCCAGCGCTGCGGCGACCCCGACCAGCAGGCCGCCCTGCTCGCTCCGCTGACCACCGGCGCCACCGGCGCCGCCGCGTTCGACGGCGACGTGCGGGCCACCCGCAGCGGCGACGGCTGGACGCTCGCCGGCACCGCAGCGCACGTGCTCGACGGCGACCGGGCCGACCAGCTCGCCGTGGTCGCCGCCACCGATGACGGCGACGCGGTGTTCGTGGTGCCGGCCACCGACGTCACCGCCACCCGGCAGCGGACCTTCGACGACACGCTCCACGTGGCCGACGTCGTCCTCGACGACGTGCGGGTCGACGCTGACCGAGCCCTGCTCGCCGGCGGTGAGGCGGGCATCGCCACGGCCCGGGCCATGGCCGCCACCGGGCTCGCCGCCGTGATGGTGGGCGCGTCGCAGCGGGCGTTCGACCTCGCCCTCGACCACATCAAGCAGCGCCAGCAGTTCGGCGTGCCCATCGGCTCGTTCCAGGCCCTGAAGCACATGGCCGCCGACGTCTACATCGCGCTCGAGCGGGCCCGGGCGGTGTGCCAGTTCGCTGCGCTGGCCATCGACGAGGACGACGACCGCCGGCTGGTGGCTGCGTCCATGGCCAAGGCGGCGGCGGGCGACGCCCAGCGGATCGCCGGCCAGCACGGCATCCAGTTCTTCGGCGGCCTCGGCTTCACCTGGGAGAACGACCTGCACCTGTACGTCCGGCGGGCCAAGGCCGGCGAGCTGCTCCTCGGCACGTCGGCCGAGCACCGGGTCCGCATCGCCAAGGAGGTCCTGTCCCGATGAGGCTGCGATTCGACGACCGCACCGAGGCCTTCCGCGCCGAGTTCCTCGCCTGGCTGGCGGACAACGCGCCCGACCCGGCCGACACCACCGAGCGCTCCACGTCGAGCGCCGACGTGCCCGAGTGGGCCCGCCAGTGGCAGCGCCGCATGTTCGACGCCGGCTGGCTCGTGCCCGGCAACCCGCCCGAGTACGGCGGCCGCAACGCGTCGTTGCTCGAGCAGTTCGTCCACCAGCAGGAGCTGAACCGCCAGCGCATCTACCCCAGCTTCAACCCGCAGGGCCTGGGCATCATCACGCCGTCGATCCTCACCTTCGGCACCGAGGAGCAGAAGCAGCGGTGGGCACGCCGCATCCTGCGGGCCGAGATCACCGCCGCACTCGGCATGAGCGAGCCCGACGCCGGCTCCGACCTGGCCGGCCTGCGCACCCGGGCCGAGCTCGACGGCGATCACTTCGTGGTCAACGGACAGAAGGTGTGGACCTCGGGCGCCCACCACGCCGACGTCATCCTCACGTTCGTGCGCACCGACCCCGACGCGCCCAAGCACAAGGGCATCAGCTGCCTGCTGATCCCCACCGACACACCGGGCATCACCCGCCGGCCGTTCGGCTCGCTGGTCAGCCCCGACGACGTCGACTTCAACGAGGTCTTCTTCGACGACGTCGTCGTGCCGGCCGAGAACCTCGTCGGCCAGCTGAACGAAGGCTGGCGGGTCGCCACCGGTTCCCTCGGCCACGAGCGAGCCATGCTCTGGCTGAACTACAGCGACGCCCTCGACGACCTGGTCGCCACCGGCGGCCAGGCCCTCATCGACCACGGTCTCGCCGACGACCCGGCCGTGCTCGACTGGTTCGGTCAACTGGCGGTCGACGCCGAGGCCATCCGGCTGCTCGGGTTCCGCACCCTTGCCAAGGCCCAGCGCGGCCTCGAGGCCACCGAGCAGTCGATCCTGAAGCTGTTCGGCTCCGAGGCCGTACAGCGGTCGACCCTGCACATCCTCGAGGCGCTCGGTCCCGACGCACTCGACCCCACGCGACGCACGCTGCCGGCTGGGCCGCTCGAACACCAGGCGCACGGCGAGAGCTGGTTCAACCGCTACATCCGCAGCTTCTCGGGCACCATCGCCGGCGGCACGTCGCAGATCCAGCGCAACATCATCGCCGAGCGCGTCCTCGGCCTGCCCCGCTGATCGGACGCATCGGATGCTGACGCTCGGACCGGAGCACCGGGGGCCCACCGCACCCCTGCAGGGCGCGCCGGCCCGAGTTCCCGGCTCGATGCGGCGGACCTCGACGCTCGACACCACGTGGCCCGACGGGTTCGCCGGCCCGATGGCGGTGTGCGGGCGCGCCCGCGACCTCCGCACCGGCGACGAGCAAACCGACGTCCTCGCCACGGCCGAGCTCACCGTCACCGTCGCGCCCGACCGCACCGTGTCCGTCATCGAGGGAGGCGACCCCCGGCTGTCGCAGCTCGTCGGCGCATCGACGATGCGCGGCTTCCGGTCGGCGGCGGCCGAGGCACTGCCCGATCTCGAAGCCAGCGGCATCCCACTGCGGTTGTTGCTCGACGACCTGCCCGGCGCCCTGCTGGTGTCGGGGTTCGCCATGCTGGCCGCCGACGCCTTCGCCGGAGCCACTGGGCCCGGCATCCTCGACGCGCAGGTCGACGTCTGCGCCGGCTGGGCCGACGGCAGCGGCATGGTCTCGGCGGTGCGTACCCACGGGCAGACGCCCACGCCGGCGTCGGTCGAGTCGCCGCCGCTCGAGGATCCCGACGACCCGCTCGGCTGGCACGAGCTGCCCCAGCTCGAGCCGATCAGCACCCGCCGGCGCCGGCTGCTCGACGTGGCGCCCGACCCGCGCGACGACACGTGCCTGCGCATCGAGGCCCGCTTCCGCGACAGCCACCTCGGGCCCGACGGCGTCGAGCGCTCGTTCCACGAGTACGGCGTGCGTGCGATCGCCGATCGGTCGTCCCGCACGCTGGTCGCCGTCGACGCCTGGCCGGGCGTGCTGCCGTGGCGCGAGTGCCCGGGCGCCCTCGCCAGCGCCGGCCGGGTGGTCGGCACACCGCTGGCCGACGTCCGCTCGCAGGTGCGCGCCTCGTTCCGGGGCACCACGACCTGCACCCACCTCAACGACGTCCTGGCCGCCATCGGCGACGCCGACGTCCTGGCCGCCCGGGCCGGGCACTGACCACCTGCATGGGAGCCGGAGGAGCGCGACGCATGGCCGACCACATCACCGCCGGGTCGACGCGGTACGCCGGCAGCCGGGTCCGCCGCGTCGAGGACGCCCGTCTGCTCACCGGCCGGGGCACGTTCGTCGACGACGTCCAACGACCCGGCACGCTGCACGCCTGCTTCGTGCGCAGCCCGTTCGCCCGGGCCCGCATCGTCGGCATCGACCTCGACGAGGCCCGGGCGCTGCCCGGCGTGGTCACCGTGATCACCGGCGCCGACCTCAACCCCGACGTCCACGAGCTCTGGTACAGCAACCCCGGGCGGGGCCAGACCACGCCGATGACCCCGCTCGCCGAGGACGAGGTGCGCTTCGTCGGCGACCCGGTCGCCCTCGTCGTGGCCACCGACCGCTACGTGGCCGAGGACGCCGCCGACCTGGTCTTCGTCGACTACGACGACCTCGAACCGCTGGTCGACTACCGCACCGCCCTCGGCAGCGACCAGCTCGTGCACGACGGGTTCCCCGGCAACGTCGTCGGCGAGCTGCGGGGCGGGGGCGCCGATGCGGTCGACGCAGCCGTGGCCGGCGCCGCCCACGTCCTGCGCGAGTCCATCCAGCAGCAGGCCTACGCACCGGTGCCGATGGAGACCCGGGGCATCGTCGCCGAGTGGGACCCGGCGGCCGAGCAGCTCACGGTGTGGGCCGCCACCCAGGCCCCACACGAGGTGCGGTCGGTCGGCGCTCGCGTGCTCGGCCTGCCCGAGGCCCGCATCCGGGTGATCATGCGCGACACCGGCGGCGGGTTCGGCCAGAAGGTCGTCCCCCTGCGCGAGGACCTGTGCATCATGCTCGCCGCCCGCCATGTGTCCGGGCCGCTGAAGTGGATCGAGGACCGGCGCGAGAACCTGCTGGCTGCCGGCCAGGCCCGCCACGAGCACGCCGAGGTCACGATGGCCTTCGACGAGCAGGGCACGATCCTCGCGGCATCGATCGACCACGTGCAGGACGTCGGCGCCTACCCCATCCCCCACCCGGTGGCCAGCGCCGCCGCGGTCGGCATGATCTTCCCGGGTCCGTACCGGGTGCCGGCCGGTTCGTTCCAGAACCGGAGCGTGTTCTCCAACACCGTCGGGCGCACCGCCTACCGGGGCCCGTGGCAGTTCGAGTCGGTGGCCCGCGAGGTCATGCTCGACGCCGCCGCCCGGCAGATGGGCATCGACCCGGCCGAGCTGCGCCGGCGCAACATCCTCCACGCCGACGACCTGCCCTACACCAACCCCGCCGGCATGCCGTACCTGGAGATGGCGCCCGACCAGACCCTCGAGCAGGCGCTCGACCTCGTCGGCTACGACGACTTCCGACGCGAGCAGGCGACGGCCCGGCAGCAGGGCCGGTATCTCGGCATCGGTCTGTGCTGCTACGTCGAGCCCACCAGCCCGGGCTACGGCCACTACGGCAGCGAGGGCGCGATCATCCGCATCGACCCGTCCGGGAAGGTGGCGGTGTACGTGGCCGGCGGCTCCAGCGGCAACAGCATCGAGACCACCGTGGTCCAGCTCACCGCCGACGCGCTCGGCGTGCCCATCGAGGACGTCACCACCATCCAGGGCGACACCGCCGTCACCCCGTACGGCGCGGGCACGGCCGGCAGCCGCAGCGGCTCGATGACGGCCGGCGCGGTGCAGGCGTCGGCGGCGATGCTGCGCCACAAGCTCCAGCGCATCGCCGCCCACAAGCTCGAAGCCGCCCCCGAGGACATCGACCTGGCCGACGGTCGGGCCCACGTGCGGGGCACGCCGTCCCGCTCGATCTCGTTCACCGAGCTGGCCGAGATCGCCTACCTCCGCTTGATGGAGCTGCCGCCCGGCGTCGGGTCGGGGCTCGAGGCCAGCGAGCGCTACACCGCACCGTCGCCGATGCCGGTGTGGGCCAACGCCACCCACGTGTGCACCTGCGAGGTCGACGTCGAGACCGGCCAGGTCCGCCTGCTGCGCTACGTGGTCAGCGAGGACTGCGGACCGATGATCAACCCGGCCGTGGTCGAAGGCCAGATCGCCGGCGGCACCGTGCAGGGCATCGGCGGCGCCCTGCTCGAAGAGCTGGCCTACGACGAGGACGGCAACCCGGTGGCGTCCACGTTCCTGGACTACCTGCTGCCCACCGCCCACGACGTGCCGATGATCGAGTACGGCCACGTCGAGACGGTGCCGGCGTCGGGGCCCGGCGGGTACAAGGGTGTCGGCGAGGGCGGCGCCATCGGGTCGACGCCGGCGGTGATCAACGCCGTGGCCGATGCCCTGTCGCCGTTCGGCGCCACCGTCACCCAGCTGCCGCTCAGCCCCGAGCGGGTGCTCGGGCTGATCGACCGGGGCCGCGCCGGACAGGGTCCCGCCGACGAGAGAGGTGCGTCGTGAAGCCGGCGCCCTTCGAGTACCACCGCCCCGGCTCGGTCGACGAGGCCGTCGGCCTGCTCGCCGACCTCGGCGACGACGCCAAGGTGCTGGCCGGCGGCCAGAGCCTGGTCCCCATGCTCGCCCTGCGCCTGGCCGCCTTCGAGCACCTGGTCGACATCGGTCGGATCGAGGGGCTCGCCGGCATCGAGCGCCGCGACGGTCACCTGCGCATCGGCGCCGGCACCACCGAGGCGGCGGTCGAGCAGAGCGCCGAGGTCGCCGACGCCGTTCCGCTGCTGGCCCGGGCCACGCCGTTCGTCGGGCACGTCCAGATCCGCAACCGGGGCACCGTCGGAGGCTGCATCGCCCACGCCGACCCCGCCGGCGAGTACCCGGCCGTGGCGCTGGCGCTCGACGCCGAGATCGAGGCCACCTCGCCCCGGGGCACCCGCACCATCCCGGCCGCCGAGCTGTTCACCGGGCTGTGGTCCACCGCACTTGCGCCCGACGAGCTGCTCACCGCGGTCACGTTCCCGGTGTGGAGCGGCCGACGCGGCGCCGCCGTCGAGGAGCTGGCCCGCCGGCACGGCGACTTCGCCATCGCCGGCGCGCTGGTGGCCGTCCAGCTCGACGGCGACGACCGGGTCGAGCGCTGCGGCATCGGCCTCATCGGCCTCGGCGCCACGCCCCTCCGGGCCCGGGCGGCCGAGGTGCTCATCGCCGGCGCGTCGGTGGGCGACATCGATCCGGTCGAGGTCGGGCGGACCGCCGTCGGCGACCTCACGTCCATCCCCGGCGATCACCACGGCTCATCGGAGTACCGGGCCCGGGTCGGGGCGACCATGGTCTCCCGCGCCGTGCGTCGGGCCCTGGAGGAGGCGAACCATGACTGAGGTTCCCGTGCACGTGACCGTCAACGGTGAGGCGAGGCACGACTCGGTGCCAGGCCGGCTCACGCTGGCCGACTTCCTGCGCGAGCGCTGCCACCTGACCGGCACGCACCTGGGCTGCGAGCACGGCGTCTGCGGCGCCTGCACCGTGCTGCTCGACGGCGACGCCGTCCGGGCCTGTCTGGTGTTCGCCGTGCAGGCCGACGGGCGCGAGGTCACCACCGTCGAGGGCCTCGGCGGCCCCGACGGGTCGCTGTCACCGTTGCAGGAGGCGTTCCGCGACTGCCACGGCCTGCAGTGCGGCTTCTGCACGCCGGGGTTCATCGTCACCGCCACCGCCCTGCTGCGCGACAACCCCTCGCCCACCGACGACCAGATCCGCGACGGGCTGTCGGGCAACCTGTGCCGCTGCACCGGCTACCAGGGCATCATCCGCGCCGTGCAGCAGGCCGCCGGCGAGACGCCACCGCCAGACGGGCAAGCCCACATGCCCATTGCACCTCCGGGGTGCAGATCACCGCATCCCGCACAGACCCCGCGGCCCAGAGCCCAGCCCAATGATTCGGGGGTGCAGATCGCCGCATCTCGCACAGACCCCGCGGCCCAGAACGTCGGAGCTGGGTGGTTCAGCCCAGCCGGGCGACGACGTCGGGCAGCTCGGCCCCCCCATCACAGGCTCCGGTACAGGCCGCCGTCGACCAGGACCTGGGCCCCGTTGACGTACGACGATGCGTCGCTGGCCAGGAACACGCACAAGCCGACCAGGTCCTGGGGTTGGCCGATGCGACCCATCGGGTTCATGGCGCCGGCCTGGCGCTTCACGTCCTCGCCCCAGGCCAGGGTGATGTCGGTGTCGAATGCGCCGGGCAGCACCAGGTTGGCCCGCACCTTCGGCGCCCACGCCCCGGCCAGGCCGAGGGTGAGGGCGTTGAGCCCGGCCTTGGCCATGGCGTAGGGCAGCTCGCCGACGCCGGGACGCAGGGTGCCGGCGGTGCTGACGTTGATGATCGACCCGCCGTCGCCGGCCGCCATCCGCTCGCCCAGCAGCACGCTGAGCCGGAACGGGCCGCGGGCGTTGACGGCGTGGACCTTGTCGTACAGCTCGGGCGTCACCTCGGCCAGCGACCCGTACGGCGGAGACATGCCGGCGTTGTTCACCAGCACGTCGCAGCGGCCCAGCTCGGCCAGCGTGGTCTCGGCCAGGCGGTCGCAGTCGTCCCATCGGCCGGCGTGGAAGGCGACGGGCAGCGTGCGTCGACCGGTGGCGTCGGCGATCTCGGCCGCCGCCCGCTCGCAGGCGTCGAGCTTGCGGCTGGCGATGACCACGTCGGCGCCGGCGGCGGCCAAGCCCCTCGGCCACGGCCCGTCCGATGCCGCGGCTGCCGCCGGTGATGACCGCCACCTTGCCGGTGAGGTCGAAGCGAGCGGCTCCGGCGACGCCTTCCGGTTGTTCGGTCATGTCGACTCCTCCTCGCCACCGATCACGTCGTCGCGGGCAGAGGCGAGGAGCGAGAGCCGCTCCTCGACCTCGGCGCGCGCCTGGTGATCGGTGTACACGTACGGGCGGTTCCGGCGGATGGCGTCGAGCACGTTCTGCGCCACGGTCGACGGCTCGACGGAACCGATCGGATTCATCCCCGTGCGGATCCCGCCGGGCAACAGGGTGCTGACGCCGATGGGTGCGCCCACCTTCTCGAGGTCGCGGCGCAGGACGTCCGACAGGCCGAGCACCCCGTGCTTGGCCACCGTGTACGGACCGAGTCGACCGACGGGCAGCACTGCGGCCATCGACGCCGTGTTGACGACGTGTCCGGGTTCGCCGGTGGCGAGCATCCGTGGGACGAAGGATCGGACGCCGTGGATCACGCCCCACAGGTTGACGTCGAGCACCCGGCGCCAGTCTTCGAGCGGGATCTCCCACGTCAGGCCGCGGCTGACGATGCCGGCGTTGTTGACCGCGACGTGCAGCCCACCGAAGCGGTCGACCGCGGCACCGGCGAGCGCCTCGACGGCGGCGGCGTCACTCACGTCGGTGGGGACGGCGTGCACGGCGTGCCCGAGATCGTCGAGGCGGTCGCGCTGGTCGTGCAACGCGTCGGCGGAGACGTCGGCCATGACGACCGACGCCCCCTCGGCGGCCAGGGCTTCGGACAGGGCGAGCCCGATGCCGCTGGCCGCGCCGGTGACGACGGCAACCGTGCCGACGAAGTCGAATCCCGGTGCGTCCGTCATCGCAGTGACCCGCTGACCTCGATGACGACCTTGCCCACCGCACGACCGTCGGCGACCAGGCGCAGCGCCTCGGCCGTCCGGTCCAGCGGGAACGACGCGCCGATGTGCGGCCGCACCTCTCCCGAGGCGAGCAACTCGTCGAGCTCTGCGTCGTTGCGCTGCATCTCGTCGGCGGCGTGGGTGGCGAAGTCGATGAACTGGAAGCCGAGCACGTGGACCCCCTTCAGGAGCACGAGGTTGAGTGGGATGCGGGGGATCTCCCCCGAGGCGAAGCCGACGGTGACGAAGCGGGAGCCCCAGTGGGTGGCGCGCAGCGCCGGCTCGGTGAGCGGTCCGCCGACCGGATCGATCACCACGTCGGCACCGTCGGGCACGATCTCGCGCAGCGCCTGGCGGAGGTCACCGGCACGGTGGTCGATGGTGTGGGTGGCACCCAGGCGGCGGGCCACGTCGAGCTTCTCGGCCGACGAGGCCACCGCGGTCACGACAGCACCCAGGTGGGCGCCCAGCCCGACGGCCGCAGAGCCGACACCGCCGCCGGCACCGAGCACCACGAGCTGCTCGCCGGCCTCGAGGCGAGCCACCGACCGGAGCACGTGGTAGGCGGTGCGGTAGGTGACGCCCGAGGCGGCCGCAACGCGTGCGTCCATGCCCGCCGGCCGGGGCCGCACGGCGTGGGCGCCGAGGACGATCTGCTCGGCGAACGCCCCGACCAGGCCGGTGCCGACCACGGCATCACCGACTGCCAGCCCGTCGACGCCGGCGCCGACCTCGAGGACGGTGCCGGCGACCTCGCTGCCCGGGACGAACGGCGGCTCCACCGGGATCTGGTACGTCCCGGCAACCAGGAGCACGTCGGGGAAGTTCACCGACGCCGCCTCCACGCCGATGCGCACCTCGCCCTCGCCGACGGCACGGGCTCCGGCACGTCCTCGACGCGCACCACCTCGGGCGGCCCGAGCTTCCGGCACATCGCCGCGCGCACGCCCGTCACCACCGGTGGGTCACGACGAGTAATCGCTGGACTCGGCCAGCTCGGCGGCGTCGCGCATGAGGTCGAGCACGATCGGCCCGAAGGCCTGGAGCGCCGGCGTCTCGTCGGTGGCCCGCTGGTAGCCCTGCTCGAGCACCACGGCCAGCTTCCACTTGGCCAGCACGCAGTAGTAGTCGATGTCGTCGACCTGGCGGCCCGACACCTCGGCGTACCGGGCCAGCACCTCGGACCTGCTGGGCATGTGGGTCATGTCGACGTAGCCGCCGACGGTGCCCTCGCCGGTGCCATCCCCGGGTTGTGTCTCCTCGGGCCACGAGTTGACCACCCAGCCGAGGTCGAGCTTGGGGTCGCCGACCGTGCCCATCTCCCAGTCGACGATGGCGGCCAGCCTCGCCGGCGCGCCGTGCTCGTACATCACGTTGGCGAACTGGTAGTCGCCGTGCATGATCCCGGGCACGTAGTCGAGCGGACGGTGGGAGCGCAGCCAGGCCGCGGCCTCGTCGAAGCCGGGCAGCTCGCGTCCCTTGATGCGCTCGAGAAACCGGGTCCACCGGTCGACCTGGCGATCGTGGAAGCCGTCGGGCCGGCCCAGGTCCTCGAGGCCGCGCACCCGCCAGTCGACGTTGCCCAGGCGGGCGATGCCCTCGACCAGCTCGTAGGCCAGGCCACGCCGAGCCTCGACGTCGGAGTGGAACGGTTCGGGCCAGCGGCGTCCGTCGGGTCCGCTGACCAGCTCCATCGGCGACCAGCCGTCGACGAAGCCCATGAGGTAGAAGGTGCGCCCGGCCACCGAACGGTCGGTGCACAGCGCCACCGCCGGCGTGTGGGGCACGTCGGTGCCGTCGAGCGCCTCGATGATCCGCCACTCGCGCACGATGCCCTCGTCGCGGGCGTCGGGGGCGGTGGGGGGCGGGATGCGCATGGCGCAGTGCAGGTCGCCCCGGCGCAGCTCGTAGATCTCGTTCTGGCTGCCCCCGGAGATGAAGCGCGACTCGAGCGGCGCCCCGGCGCCGGGCAGCCCTTCGGCGTCCATCCATGCGGCGAGTCGCTCGGTCTGGCCGGCGTCGAGGGCGGGCTCGTGGGCGTCGGTCGCGGTCACAGGTTGCCCTCCTCGAGCTCGAGCAGCTCGGCGTACTTGGCCTTGGCCGCCTCGATCTTCCCGGGGATCCACCCCGTGGGCCACATGCCGTCGGTGGGGCGGTGCTCGCGCAGCACCTGCCGAGCGACGGTGATCTTGTGGACCTCGGTGGGTCCGTCGGCCAGACCCATCACGCCGGCGCCCAGGATCATGCCGAAGAACGGCATCTCGTTCGTGGTGCCGAGGGCGCCGTGGACCTGCATGGCCCGCCAGGCGATGTCGTGCAGGACCGTGGGCATCACGACCTTCACTGCGGCGATGTCCTTGCGGACCTTGCGGTAGTCGTTGAACGTGTCGATGCGCCAGGCGGTCCGGAGCACCAGCAGGCGGAACTGCTCGAGCTGGGCCCACGAGTCGGCGATGTAGCCCTGGACGAACTGCTTGTCGGCCAGCAGCGAGCCCTGCGTCTCGCGGCTGAGCGCCCGCTCGCACATCATGTTGAACGCCTGCTGGGCCATCCCGATGGTCCGCATGGCGTGGTGGATGCGGCCGCCGCCGAGGCGGGTCTGGGCCACGGCGAACGCCTGCCCCTCGCCGCCGAGCACCGCCGAGTCGGGGACCCGCACGTCGCGGTAGTGGATGAGGGCGTGCGAGCCCTCGCCGATGGGTTCGCCGAACAGGCCGACGTTGCGCTCGATCTCGATGCCCGGCGTGTCGCTGGGGACCAGGAACATCGACATGCCCTGGTAGGCGCTGACGTCGGGGTTGGTCACCGCCATCACGATGAGGAACGACGCCGTGCGGGCGTTGGAGGAGAAGTACTTGTCGCCGTTGATGACCCACTCGTCGCCGTCCTTGACCGCCCGGGTCTTGAACATCGTCGGGTCGGCGCCGGCGTGGGGCTCGGTCATCGAGAAGGTCGAGAAGCACTCGCCGTCGAGCAGGGGCTGCAGGTAGCGGTCCTTCTGCTCCTGCGTGCCGTAGTGGGCCAGGATCTCGGCGTTGCCGGTGTCGGGTGCCTGGGTGCCGAACACCACCGGTGCCCAGGACGACCGCCCCAGGATCTCGTTCAGCAGCGCCAGCTTGAGCTGCCCGAAGCCCTGGCCACCCAGCTCGGGCCCCAGGTGCGTGGCCCACAGGCCCTGGGCGCGGACCTCGTCCTTCAGCGGGTCGACGATGGCGCGGCGGGCGCCGTCGAGCGGGACGAACTGCTGGTGCGGGAACAGGTGGTCGAGCGGCTCGACCTGCTCACGGACGAACTCGTCGGCCCAGTCGAGCTTGGCCTGGTACTCGGGGTCGGTCTCGAAGTCCCACGACATCGGATCCCCCTCCTCTCGTCGTCGGTTTCCCCCTCGGGGGCGCTGTTCCCCCTGGCGGCGCGGGCAGAATAGGATTCTGGAAGTGACGATGTCCATTCCGGAGCCCGAGAACGACGTGCCAGAGAACGACCTCGCGACACGGATCGCCCAGCGGACGCTGGCGGCCCGCGGCCTCGACTACTCCCGCGAGGTGCGACGGCTCCTGGACGCCGGCCGCGAGGTCATGCGCCGCAACGGCACGTCCGCCCGCCCCAAGGTGGCCGACATCGTCGCCGAGGCCGAGCTGTCCAACGAGGCGTTCTACCGCCACTTCCGGTCGAAGGACGCCCTGGTCACCGCCATCCTCGACGACGGCACCGAGCGGTTGCGCAGCTACCTCGCCCACCAGATGGGCAAGGCCGACGACCCGGCCGACCAGGTGCGCCGGTGGGTCGAGGGCGTGCTCGCCCAGGCCGTCGACGAGGAGGTGGCCGCCACCACGCTGGCCGTGCTGTGGAACGCCGGCGGTGCCGTCGGCAACCGGCTGGGTTCGGCGGCGGCCAGCGCACCGCTGGCCGAGCTGCTGGTCGAGCCGTTCCGCACCCTCGGCAGCACGCAGCCCGAGCTGCACGCCTCGCTCGCCGGCCACACCGTGGTTGGTGCGCTGGCCGACCACCTGTGGGCGAGCACCCGCCCGTCGCGCGCCGAGCGCGATGCCATCACCGCCTTCGTCCTCGCCGGCGCCACCGCGCCCTGAGGCTCGCTTCCGGGCCGCGGATCGCCGCATCTGGCACAGACCTCGCGTCCCAGAGTCGGTCTCCGCTTGGCTGGCGCCGGCGGAAACCATATTCTCGCAGCCGACGAAGTCCGCTCTCGCCGGCGAGGACGACCGATGACCGAGATCCCGATGTGACCGAGATCCCGATGGACACCGCGTCGTTCCGCCGCGACCTCGTGGCCTGGCTCGACACCGCCGGCCTCGCCCCGCCGTTCGCCGGGCCGGGCACGCTCGACGACCAGATGGCCCAGTACTTCCGGGTGAAGCGGGCCTTGTGGGACGCCGGCTTCGGCCGCTGCGGCTGGCCCGAGGCGGTGGGCGGTCTCGGCGGGCCCCCGCTGCTGCGCGCCGTCGTCGGCGAGGAGGTCGCCGCCCGGCAGCTCGCCGACCCGGGCTGCTGGTCGATGATCGAGGTCCTCGCCCCCACCGTCATCGCCTTCGGACCCGAGGCGCTGGTGGCCGAGATGGTGCCGGCACTGCTGCGGGGCGACGAGCTGTGGTGCCAGGGCTTCTCCGAACCGGGCGCCGGTAGCGACCTGGCGTCGTTGACCTGCCGGGCCCGACCGGCCGAGCAAGGTGATGACTGGGTCGTCAACGGCCAGAAGGTCTGGACCAGCTACGCCCAGTACGCCCAGCGCTGCGTCCTGCTCACCCGCACCGGCGCGCCCGACAGTGCCCACCGGGGCATCACCGCCTTCTTCGTCGACGTCGACTCGCCCGGCATCACCTACCACCCGATCGAGACCCAGCACGGCAGACCCGAGTTCTGCGAGGTGTTCTTCGACGACGTGGTCGTGCCCGGCGACCGGATGCTCGGCGAACTCGCCGGCGGATGGCAGATCGCCATGAGCATCCTTCCCTACGAGCGGTCCACCACCTTCTGGCACCGGGGCGCCCACCTGCTGCAGCGCTGCGACGAGCTGGTGGCCACGGTCGCCGAAGGCGACGACCCTTCGCCGGGCGCAGCCACCGCCCTCGGCCAGGCGTACCAGGCGGTCGTCGCCTTCCGCATGCGGTCGCTGGCCACCCAGCACCGGCTGGCCGCGGGCGGGTCGCTGGGGGCGGAGACCTCGATCGACAAGATCCTCATCGCCACCGCCGAGCAGGAGCTGTTCGAGACCGCCCGGGCCCTGCTCCCCGGCGTCATCGAGCTCGACGACGATGCGCCCGCGTCCGCGTGGCGCGAGGACTACCTGTACTCCAAGGCGGCCACCATCTACGGCGGCACCGGCGAGATCCAGCGCAACATCGTGGCCCGCCGCCTCCTCGACCTGGGTCCGGAGTCATGAGCGAGCTCGACGCCGACGACCTGGCCATGCTCGCCGCCGGCTTCGGCGCGGCGATGGAAGCCGACCCCGACGGCGACGCCGCCTCCGCCCCGCTGTATGAGCTCGGCTGGGACGAGGTCCTCGCCACCGCGCCCGCCCAGGCCGCGGCCACCGCCTTCGCCGCCCTCGGCACCACCGGGTCGGCCGCCGGCATCCTCGACGACGTCCTTGCCCACGCCCTGGGTCTGGAGCCGGCCGCGACCACCGCGGTGCTGCTCCCCTCGCCCGGCTCCTCGTCGCCAGCGGGGCGACGCACCGACACCGGCATCACGATCGACGGCATGGCGTCGAGCCGGCTCGAGCACGCCACCACCGCCCTGCTCGCCGTGGCGTCGGACGGCGTCACCGAGCTGGTCCGCGTCGACGCCTCGCTGCTCCCCCGAGCCGACCGGACGGCCCTCGACCCCGGCCGGGCGTACCGCCGACTCCGGGTCGACCTCGACGACGCCACCGTCGAGCCGGCCGGCACCACCGCTACGTGGGACGCCGCCGTCGGCGCCGGCCGCTCCGCCCTGGCCCACCAGCTGGTGGCCGCATCGCGCACGATGCTCGACCAGGCCCGGACCCACGCCGTCGACCGGGTCCAGTTCGCCCGTCCGGTCGCCTCGTTCCAGGCGGTGCGGCACAAGCTGGCCGAGGCGCTCGTCCACATCGAGGGGGCGGCGGCGGTCGCCGACGTGCTCACCGACGACGTCGACCCGCTCCTGGCCGCGCTGGCCAAGTCGCTGGCCGGCCGCGCCGCCCGGACGACGGCAACCAATGCCCAGCAGGTGCTGGCCGGCATCGGGTTCACCACCGACCACCCCTTCCACCGCTGGCTCAAGCGCACCATCGTCGTCGACCTGGTGCTGGGGTCGTCGCGCACGCTGCCCGGCGAGATCGGCGCCGAGCTCGTGCGCCGGGGTGGGGCGCCACGCCTGGTGGAGCTGTGACGCCGCCACCGCAGCCGCACAGGAGGATGTCCCCATGACCGAACGAAGCTGGACGCGCCGGACAGTGCCCGCCGAGCTCGTCGAGCGCTACCGGTCCGAGGGCTGGTGGACCGACGCCACCCTGGGCGGCCGCATCGCCGACTGGTTGTCGGCCGCGCCGGACACGACGGTCGACATCCACTCGCGCACCCACCCGTGGCACGGCACGTTCGCCGACATCGACGACGAGGCCCGCCGGCTCGTCGCCCTGCTGCGCGCCCATGGCATCGAACCGGGCGACGTGGTCGCCTTCCAGATCCCGAACTGGCGCGAGGCGGTCGTGTCCTTCGCCGGCCTGGCCATGGGCGGCTACGTGCTGGTGCCCATCGTGCACATCTACGGCCGCAAGGAGGTGGGCTTCATCCTCCAGGAGTGCGGCGCCGACGCCTACCTGTCGCCGGCTTCGTTCGGCCACGTCGACCACCTCGACATCGTCGACCACCACGCCCCCGACTCGCTGAAGCTGCACGTCGTCGTCTCGTCCGACGCGAACGTGGACGACACGCCGGCGCCGGCCGGCATCGAGCGGGTCAGCTGGGACGAGGTCGCCGAGCACCCGCCGGTCACCGAGCTGCCGGCGGTCGCACCCGACGACGTGGTCGTCCTCGCCTACACCTCGGGCACCACCAGCGACCCCAAGGGCGTCATCCACGACCACCGCACGCTGCTCAGCGAGCTGCGACACATGGAGGCGTGGGGCACCGAGAACCCCAACCTCATGGGCTCGCCCGTGGCCCACGCCACCGGGATGCTGGGTGCGGTGCTGAGCCCCCTCAATCGGGCGAGCGCCATCCACCTGATCGACCGGTGGGATCCGGGGCACGCGCTCGAGGTCATGGCCGCCCACGGCATCGGCGGTGGCACGGGGGCGTCGGTCTTCTTGGCCACGCTGCTCGACCACCCCGACTTCTCGCCCGCGCATGCCGAGAAGATGGCTCGCATCGGGCTCGGTGGCGCTCCGGTCCCGGTGGCACTCGGTGAACGGGCCGAGGCGCTGGGCATCAGGATCATCCGCGCCTACGGGTCCACCGAGCACCCGTCGATCACCGGCAGCCGCTTCGACGACCCCGCCGAGCAACGCCACCGCACCGACGGCCCGCCCATGCCCGGCGTCGAGCTGCGCCTGGTGGGCCCCGACGGCACCGACGTGCCGGCCGGCACGCCAGGCGAGATCGTCTCCCGCGGTCCCGAGCTGTGCCTCGGCTACACGAACGCCGCCCTCAACGCCGCCTTCGACGACGACGGCTGGTACCACACCGGCGACGTCGGGGTGCTGGACGCGCACGGCTGCCTCACCATCACCGACCGGGTGAAGGACATCATCATCCGCGGCGGCGAGAACCTGTCGGCGGCCGAGATCGAGGAGGCGATGTCCGCCGTGCCCGGCGTCGCCGAGGTCGCGGTCGTGGCCGCACCCGACGAGCGACTCGGCGAGCACGCCTGCGCGGTGGTCCGCATGCAACCCGGCGTCGAACCGCTGCAGCTGGCCGACGTCACCGCCCACCTCGACCAGCTCGGCATCGCCCGGCAGAAGTGGCCCGAGGAGCTCCGCATCGTGTCCGAGTTCCCCCGCACCCCGTCTGGCAAGGTGCGCAAGGTCGACCTGCGCACCCTGGTGCGCGACCACGCCGCCGACGGGAGCGAACGCTGATGGACTTCACCCGCACCGACGACCACGAGGCCATCCGCGAGGGCGTCCGGCGCATCTGCGCCGACTTCCCCGACGAGTACTGGTCCGAGGTCGACGAGGCGCACGAGTTCCCGTGGGCGTTCTACGACAAGCTCGCCGAGGGCGGCTGGGTCGGCATCGCCATCCCCGAGCAGTACGGCGGCGGCGGCATGGGCATCACCGAGGCGTCGATCATGCTCGAGGAGATCGCGGCGTCGGGTGCGGCGATGAACGGCTGCTCGGCCGTGCACCTGTCGATCTTCGGGATGGAACCCGTTCGGCGCTACGGCTCCCCCGAGCTGGCCGACGACGTCCTGCCCCGGGTGGCCAGCGGCGAGCTGCACGTCGCCTTCGGCGTCACCGAGCCCGACGCCGGCACCGACACCACCTCGATCCGCACCCGGGCGGTGCGCGACGGCGACGAGTACGTCGTCACCGGCGCCAAGGTGTGGACCACCAAGGCGCCGTACTGCGAGCTGTGCCTGCTCCTCGTGCGCACCACGCCCCGGGAGGAGTGCGAGAAGCCGACGCAGGGCATGACCCTGCTGCTGGTCGACCTCCAGGACCCGGCCGTCGACATCACCCCCATCCCCAAGCTGGGCCGCAACGCCGTGGTCTCCTGCGAGGTCCGCTACGACGGCCTGCGCGTGCCGGTCAGCCGGCGCATCGGCGAGGAGGGCCAGGGCTTCCGGTACCTGCTCGACGGGCTGAACCCCGAGCGGATCCTCATCGCGTCCGAGGCGCTGGGCATCGGGCGGGCCGCCATGCGGCGGGCGGTGCAGTACGCCAACGACCGCATCGTCTTCGACCGGCCCATCGGCCAGAACCAGGGCATCGCCTTCCCGCTGGCCGAGGCCCACATGAAGCTGCACGCCGCCGAGCTCGCCGTGCGCGAGGCGTCGTGGCGCTTCGACAACGGCCTGTCCAGCGGCGAATCAGCCAACACCGCCAAGTACCTGGCGGCCGATGCCGCCTTCTTCGCCTGCGACCGCGCCCTGCAGACCCACGGTGGCATGGGCTACGCCCGCGAGTACCACGTCGAGCGGTACTGGCGCGAGGCCCGCCTGATGAAGATCGCTCCGGTCAGCCAGGAGATGGTCTGCAACTACGTGAGCAACAAGGTTCTCGGACTGCCCAAGTCGTACTGATTCGCCCGGCAGAACCCCGGAAAAACCCCGGGGTGCAACTTGTGCTCTCATCTCGCGGAAGTAGAGTTCTCGGATCGAAGGGGGCAGCACCGGTGGGGGGAACCACGGGAACCGGCCCCCGTCGTGATCCGCACCGCTGCACCACTTCGGAGGAACCCTTCCATGCGCACCACGCCACACCGGACTCTCGCCCTGCGTTGGCGACTGCTCGCCGTCCTCTCGGCCTGCGGACTGCTCGTCGCCGCCTGTGGCAACTCCGGTGACGACGACGGGGGCACCTCCGCGAGCGATTCGACCACCACGACGGCGGCATCCGATTCGTCATCGACCACCGCCGCCGGCGGTCAATCCGGCGAGCTCGACACCGGCGAGTTCCAGTCGCTCTCCGGCGTTCCCGGCGTCACCGACGACGAGATCGACTTCGCCGTCATGGGTACCGGCCCGTCCAACCCGCTCGGCTACTGCCTGCTCGAGTGCTTCCAAGCCGGCGTGCAGGCCTACTTCGACTACCGCAACGAGAACGGTGGCGTGCACGGCCGCGACCTGAAGATCAGCCGGGTCGAAGACGACGAGACCGGCAACACCCAGGTGACGCTGCTCGACCTCGCCGACGACAACAGCATCTTCGGCATCTTCTCCGCCCCGCTGCTCTACTCGGGCTTCGCCGACATCGGGAAGACCGACGTGCCCATGTGGACCACGTTCCCCGCCTCGCCCGACGCCGACGGCCTCAAGAACATCTACGTGCCCGGCGGCACGATCTGCGTGAACTGCATCAGCCCGACCACGGTGAAGTCGGCCGAGCTCGCCGGCGCCACCAAGGTGGCCGCCCTCGGCTTCGGTGTGTCGCAGGTCTCGAAGGACTGCGCCACCCGGGTGAAGGACGAGATCGACAAGTACGGCCCGGCCCTCGGCGTCGAGTTCGCCTACCTCAACAACGAGTTGCCCTTCGGCTTCCCCAACGGCGTCGGCCCCGAGGTCACCGCCATGAAGGACGCCGGTGTCGACTTCATCGCCACCTGCATCGACCAGACCAGCGCCCTCACGCTCGAGCAGGAGCTGCAGCGCCAGGGCATGGACGACGTGATCGTGGCCCTGCCCCAGGGCTACGGCGACGACGAGTACCTCTCGACCAACGCCGACGTCCTCGAAGGCGACATCCTGAGCGTGGCGTACCGGCCGGTCCAGGCCGACGTGCCCGAGAACTCGGGCATGGCCGCCATGATCGACCGCCTGAAGGACGCCGGTCAGGTGAACGACTACGCCATCCAGGGCTGGATGAGCGCCGACCTGGCCGTCACCGGACTGCTCGCCGCCGGTCCCGACTTCAGTCGCACGGCAGTCATCGACGCCACCAACCAGATCACCGACTACACGGCGGGCGGCCTGCTCCCGGGGGTCGACTGGACCAAGGCGCACGACGCTCCCAAGCCCGACGAACCGCACCAGACGTGCACGTCGTTCCTGCGGGTCAAGAGCGGCCAGCTCGAGCTCGTCGGCGACCCGGCCGAGCCCTTCTTCTGCTGGGACCTGCCGATGGAGGAGTACACGCAAGCGAAGACGATGGGTTGATCGCATCACCGTGACCGCAGCGCCCACACCACCCCGTCATGTTCGCCTCGGTCGCTGAAGACCTGCTCCGGGCGGTGCTCCAGGGAGCACCGCCCGGCACGGTCTACGCGCTGGTCGCGCTGGGTTTCGTCCTGGCGTACAAGACCTCGGGCGTGTTCAACCTGGCCTTCGGGGCCCAGGCCTACGTCTCGGCGGTCGTCTTCTTCACCGCCCACGTCGAGTGGGGCTGGGGGATGCTGGCCTCGTTCGTCCTCGCCGTCGTCGTCGTGGCGCCGTTGCTGGGCGTGGTGCTCGAGTTCGTGGTCTTCCGCCACCTGCGGACATCGCCACCGGTCGCCGGCCTGGTCGTGGCCATCGGCCTCACGGTGGCGCTCCCGGCCGTGGCCGACCTGATCCTCGACTTCACCCCACGCGGGCAGCGTCCCGAGGGCATCGCCCCCAACGGCAACAGCGTCTTCTACGACGTGTGGGGCGTCTACTCCTTCAGCCGCAACGAGCTGGTGTCGATGGTGGCCGCCACCCTGGCCGTGCTCGGGCTGTTGGCGCTGTTCCGGTTCTCGATCGTCGGCGTGCGCATGCGGGCGGTGGTCGAGAGCCCGCGGATGACCGAGCTCAACGGCATCGACGCCAACCGGGTCTCGGCCTCGGCGTGGGCGCTGTCCTCGTTCTTCGCCGGCCTCGCCGGCGTGCTCATCGCTCCCCGGTTCAGCACGCTGTCGTCGGGCCAGTTCCTCAACATCGTCGTCATCGCCATCGCCGCGGCGGCCGTCGGGTCGCTGGTCAGCCTTCCCCGCGCCTTCGCCGGCGGCGTCGGCCTCGGCATCCTCATCGCCCTGTTCACCACGTTCGTCCCCCGGTGGGCCAACGACTTCAGCTGGCTCGAGCCGATCAAGGACAACGTCACGCCGGCGATCCCCTTCATCGTGCTGTTCGGCATCATGGTCTTCGTCCCCGCCATCCGGCGATCGCAACGGGCAGCCGATCCGTTGTCCGGGGTCGACCCGCCGCCGTCCTCCCTGGCCGCTGCCTTCCCGCTCGACCCCCGCCAAGCGATGATCCGCCGGGTGCTCGGCGTCGTCGCGCTGGTGATCCTGGCCACGGTGGTCTACGCCCGGGCCGACAGCGTGTGGACGTTCCTGGTCACCCAGGCGGTCGCGCTCGCCATCGTCTACCTGTCGTTCACCGTCATCACCGGCTTCGCCGGGCACATCTCGCTGGCCCAGGGGGCGTTCGCCGCCATCGGTGGCATGACCATGTTCCAGCTCGCCGACCGCTACGACGTGCCCGTGCTCGTCGGAGCCATCACCGGTGCGCTGCTCGCCGCGGTGGTCGGCGCCCTGCTCTCGCTCGCCCTGTTGCGCCTCAACGGCATCTGGATCGCCATCGCCACCCTGGCGTTCGCGTTCTTCTACGACGCGGTGATGGTGAAGTTCTCGTGGGCGGGCGGCACCGCCGACGGCAGCGCCCGGCAGGTCGTTCCCCGTCCGGTGCTCGGCCCCTGGGACTTCGCCGACGACCGGGCGTTCCTCGTCCTCGCCGTGCTCATCCTGGCGCTCGTCGGCGGCGCCGTCGTCCTGTTCGGGCGCAGCGACACCGGGCGCGTCGTGCGGGCGCTCCGCGGCAGCGAGATCGCCTCGCAGTCGATCGGCATCTCCCCGGCACGGGGCCGCCTGATCGCCTTCAGCGTCGCGTCGTTCATCGCCGCGCTCGGCGGTGCCGTGGTCGCCATGCACCAGGAGGCCGTCGCCTACGACCACAACTTCGCACCGCTCGGCGCCCTGTTCTGGCTGGTGCTCGTGGTGACCTTCGGTGTGCGCAAGCCCATGGCCGCCGTGCTCGCCGCCGGCGCCTTCTCGCTGATGGACAAGCTGATCCTGCAGGGCGAGCTCTTCGGCTGGATCCTGCGCAGCAGCGACCGCATCCCGGGCGTCTTCCCGATCTCGGCCAACTGGATCTTCGTCCTCTTCGGCCTCGGCACCATCCAGTACGCCAAGCACCCCGAGGGGGTCATCGACATGATGCGGGGACGAGCGGCGAGCCTGCGGGCCAAGAAGCACGCCCGCCGGCAGGGTCCTCCGCCCACCGATCCGCCGGCACCGCCGCCCGATCGCACCGCCGCGCCCGTCGAGGAGCCGGTCTCGTGAGCACCGCCCTGCTCCGCACCAGCGGCATCAGCAAGCGCTTCTCGGGCATCGCCGCCCTGTGCGACGTCGACATCGAGGTCGACGAGGGCGAGCGCGTCGGCCTCATCGGCCCCAACGGCGCCGGCAAGACCACGTTCTTCAACTGCATCCTCGGTCTGCTGCAACCCGACCTCGGCGTGGTGCGCTTCGGTGGCGAGGACATCTCCGGACTGCGCGTCCACGAGCGGGCACGCCGTGGCATCGCCCGCACGTTCCAGCGCATCGAGCTCTTCCCCGACTCCACCGTCCGCGACCACCTGATCATCGCCGACCGCACCACCCGGCACGAGCGCCGGTGGTGGACGAACCTGATGCGCGGCGGGCGCCCCGACCCGGGCGAAGCCCACCGCATCGACGAGATGCTCGACCTGCTCGACCTGCACGACCTCGCCGACGAACCCATCGAACGACTCAGTCTGGGACAGGGACGGCTGGTCGAGGTGGCCCGTGCGCTCATGACCCAGCCGCGCCTGGTGCTGCTCGACGAGCCGTCATCGGGCCTCGATCGACGCGAGACCGCCGCCCTCGCCGCCACGCTGCGCGAGGTGCAGGCCGAGCGCGGCTTCGCCATCCTGCTCGTCGAGCACGACATCGAGCTGGTGGCCTCGTTCACCACCCGCAGCTACCTGCTCGACTTCGGCCGGGTGCTCCTGTCGGGACCCACGGCCGAGGTCATGGCCAGCACCGAGATGCGCCAGGCCTACCTCGGCGACATGGAGGTCCCCACGTGAGCGAGCATCCCGCCCTCGAGCTGCGCGACGTCGACGCCGGCTACGGCGCCTTCCGGTCGCTGTTCGGCATCTCGATCACCGTCGGCCCCGGCGAGGCGGTGGCGCTCGTCGGCCCCAACGGCGCCGGCAAGACCACGATCGCGCGCGTGGCGTCGGGCCTCATCCCGCCCACCAGCGGGTCGGTCCTCGTCGACGGCGTCGACCTCACCGGCATGGCCGCGCACCGCTTCGCGCAGGCCGGCGTCGCCCACGCCCCCGAGGGGCGATCCGTGTTCGCCACGCTGACCGTCGAGGAGAACCTGGTCCTGTCCATCCACCGCATCCGCGGGCGGCGTGGGGTGCGCGCCGGGCTCGACCAGGCCTACGACCTGTTCCCCCGCATCGCCGAGCGACGGAACCAGGTGGCGGGCACGTTGTCGGGCGGCGAGCAGCGCATGCTGGCCATGGCCCGCGTGCTGGTCGACGCACCCAAGGTCCTGGTGGCCGACGAGCTGTCCCTCGGCCTGGCCCCCCAGATCGTGCAGCACACCTACGAGTCGCTGGCCGCCCTCCACCGGGCCGGCAGCGCCCTGCTGGTCATCGAGCAGCACGTCTCCCACGCGCTGGCGCTGTGCGACCGGGTCGTGGTGATGGAGCACGGCCACGTGTCGTGGGCCGGCCCCACCGACGAGGGTGCCGACCGCATCCAGCGCTTCCTCGAGGTCGGCACCAGCAGCGCCCCGGCGCCGGGTTGAACCCCACGCCCGACTGAGGCGTGCGGACTGTTCGCCCGTCAGACCGAGGCCCGACGACCGGTCGTCTTGGCCCGCGACGAGGCGACGTCGTCGGGGACGATGGCGTGCAGGCAGAACTCCCACATCTCCGGGGCGGTGATGGGATGGGCGCCCCCGGCGCTGCGACCGGCGGTGGTGGTGGCCGCCTGCAGGACGATGGCCGCCTGCCGGCGGGGACGACCCGACCGGAGAAGACCCGCCTCGGCGGCTTCCTCGACCATGCTGACCACGTAGTCGAACAGCGGCGTGTAGGCGGCGGCGACCTCGGCAGGGTGCGAGACCAACAGGCGCTGGGCGAACTCGAAGAACAGCGGCTGGATCGAGGCCCGGTCGGGCGAGCACAGCTCGTAGAGGACCAGCACCGCCTGCTCGAGCCGCTCGAGGGGGTCGCCTTCGACCGTGGCCGACTCGATGCGGCCGACGGCCTCGGCCATCTCCTCCTCGAACAGCGCCAGCAGCAGCTCGTGCTTGCCGTCGAAGTACTGGTAGAAGCTGCGCAGCGACTGGTTGGAGCGATCGACGACCTCTTGCACCGTGAACTCGATCGAGTCCTTCTCAGCGATGATCTCGCGCGAGGCGTCCAGGAACTGCTGCACCCGCTTGGCTGCCCGCTGACGAGCGCCCCGGGTCGAGCGCTCGATGGCCCGCTCGCGCCACCCGGAGTCGGCTGTGTCGACGGTGGCGTCGATGGTGGCGTCGGGCGCGCCGGGGTCGTCTGCCATGAACGTGGATGCTACCGGGCGAGCATCACGATCGCGAGGTACGCGAGCGTCACTTCCACTTCGTAGTATTCGGGTTCTGCCCGACGGCGACGTGCCGTCCGGTCACGACATCGGCAGGCCGAGGATCCGCCCCGCGACCAGGTTGCGCTGGATCTGGGCGGTGCCACCCATGACGCTCTGGGCCCGGCTGTAGAGGTAGGTGCGCAGGTCGGTGTCGTCGCCGCCGTCGTACGCCGCGCCGCTGATGGTGACGGCCGCCCGGCCCAGGGCCTGTTCGACCCAGGTCATGAGGAGCTTGTCGATGGACCCCTGCGGACCGTGCTCGATGCCGTCGAGGCGATCGGACAGGCGGCGGCTGACGAGGCGCTGCAACATGTCGGCCTCGATCATCGCCCAGGCCAGCTCGCGCCGCTGCTCGGCGTCGTAGCGCTCGGGTTCGGCGGCAACCCTGGCTCGCAGCGCCATGGCCGTCTTGCGGTAGCGGCTCGCGTTGCCCAGCTCGTGCGGCTCGCGCTCGTGGTTCACGATGGTCATGGCCAGCGGCCACCCCTCGCCCGGTTCGCCGATCATGTTGTCGGCCGGGACCCGCGCCCCGTCGAAGATGACCTCGCCGAACTCGCGGGTGATGCCGTTGATCATCTTCAGCGGCCGCTGCTCGATCTGCGCTTGGTCCATGCGGATGGCGAACACGGACAGGCCCTTGTGCTTGGCGACGTCGGGATCGGTGCGGGCCAGCAGGAAGCACCAGTCGGCCAGGTCGGAGTAGCTGGTCCACACCTTGTGCCCGGTGACGACGTACTCGTCACCGTCGCGCACCGCCCGCGTGCGGAGCGAGGCGAGATCGGACCCGGCGTCGGGCTCGCTGAAGCCCTGGCACCAGCGGTCGTCCCCGCTGATGAGACGAGGCAGGAAACGAGCCTTCACGTCGTCGTTGCCGTGGTGGAGGATGCCCTGCACCAGGTAGCCCAGGCTCGGCCGGGGCGGCGCACCGGCGTTGGCCAGCTCGTCGTCGAGGATCACGTCGTAGACGCTGGGCATGCCGTGGCCGCCGTACTCCTCGGGCCACGACAGGCCGAACCAGCCGCCCCGGTAGAGGGCGCGGTGCCAGGCGGGCTGGGCCTCCCAGTACTCGTCGGTGGTGGACGAGGCCCCGAGCTCGGGGTTGTTGTCGGCGATCCACTCGCGGAAGCGGGCGCGGAACGCCGCTTCGTCCGGGGAGTCTGCGAAGTCCATCAGTGGGCTCCCAGTGGTGAGCGTGACGAGGTCGGAACGGCGACGCCGGCGTGGCGCAGCACACGGTCGAGGTTCGGTCCGATGCCGCCCAGCACATCGGTGGACAGCAGCGCCCGACGCAGGTGGACGTGGGCCATGCACTCCCACGTGTTGCCGATGCCGCCGTGCACCTGGATGGCGGTCTCGCAGACCTCGCGGGCCGCCCGTGACGCATAGGCCTTGGCCGTGGCCGCCGCCGCCAGCGCCTCGGCCGGCGGCAGCGCGTCGACGGCCCACGCCGCGTACAGAGCGCTGCTGCGCGATCCCTCGAGGTGGACCAGGGTGTCGGCCAGCAGATGCTGCACCGCCTGGAACGAACCGATGGGGTGGCCGTACTGGCGACGCTCCTTGGCGTAGTCGACGGTCAGGTCGATGGCACCGCGCATGACGCCCACCAGGTCGGCTGCCGTGACCGCCAGCGCGAGTGCCGTCCACCGGTCGAGCTCGGCGGCGCCGAGCCGGCCTTCGCTGTCGCCCGGCGCCACCGCGCTCGTGTCGACCGCCACCGTGGGCCGGGTGAGGTCAGGGCCCTGGCCGCGCTCGGGCGCGCCGACGGCGGCCAGGGTGAAGTCGCCTCCGTCGGGGACGAGGACGAGTGCGGTGGCGTCGCCGAACGCGTCGATGGCCACGGCGCGCTCGCCGGCCCGGGCCAGGCCGGACAGGTCGGGCCGCAGGGCCACGGTCTCACGCCCGAGGCTCTCGGGGGCGCCGGCCAGGCGGCGCAGGTCAGCGGCCAGCACCGGGCCCAGGTAAGCGGCATCGGCGCTGCCCCTGGCCAGCTCCTCGGCGACGAGGGCGACCTCGACGCCAGAGGCCCAGGGCACGCCGTCGTCGTCGGCCGTCCGCAGCTCGCGCCAGCCCGATTCGACGACCGCGGCGTCGAGCTTGGCTGCTCGGTCGGTGTCGTCGAGCGCGGCGACCGTGGTCGGCCCGAGCCGAGCCACGGCGTGGGCGGCGGCATCTCGCAGCGCCACCTGCTCGGGTGAGAGACGGACGTCCATCAGCGTTCCTCCTGGGTCGCCGCCCGGGCCCGCAGCTCGTCCTTGACGACCTTGCCGGTGGCGTTGACCGGCAGGGCCTCGATCAGCTGCACCCGGCGGGGCACCTTGTAGTTGGCCATCTGCTCACGGCTCCACGCGACGATCTCGTCCTCGCTGGGACTGGTGCCGACGCGGGGGACGACGAAGGCCATGCCGACTTCGCCGAGCCGCTGGTCGGGGATGCCGATGACCGCCACCTGGGCGATGTCGGGGTGGCGGAGGAGGCTGTCCTCGATCTCGGCCGGGTAGGCGTTGAAGCCGCCGACGATGAACATGTCCTTCGAGCGACCGACGATCCGCAGGTGACCGTCGTCGTCGATCACGCCGAGGTCGCCGGTGCGCAACCAGCCGTCGTCGGACAGCGTGGCCGCCGTGGCCTCGGGGTCGTCGAGGTAGTGGGACATGATGCTGGGACCGCGCAGCAGGATCTCGCCGGTGTCGCCGCCGGCCACGTCGGTGCCGTCGGCGCCGACGATGCGCAGCTCGAAGCCCGGTCGGGGCCGGCCGACGGTGGTGGCGATGGTGGTGGGGTCGTCGTCGGGGGACGTGGCCGCGGCGGTGCCGCCTTCGGTCAGGCCGTAGCCGGTGACGACCACCGAGAAGGGCAGCTCCTGCTGGACCCGACGGATGAGCTCGACGGGGATGTCGGCGGCGCCGGTGACCGCGACCCGCAGCGTCGACAGGTCGCGTTCGGCGCGCGACGGGGCATCGAGGATCGACTGATAGATCGTCGGCGCACCCGGCAGCACGGTGATGCCCTCGGACTCGACCCGGGCGAGCACGCGCTCGACGTCGAACACCGGCTCGGGGTACATGGTGGCGCCGGCGGCGACCGAGGCGAGGATGCCGGCCTTGAGCCCGAACATGTGGAAGTACGGGTTGACCATCAGGTACCGGTCGCCTGCGGTGAGCCCGGTCATGGCCACCCAGTCGGTGGCGACCTGCAGCGTTCGGCCGTGGGTCTGCACCACACCCTTGGCCTTGCCGGTGGTGCCCGAGGTGAAGAGGATGTCGCTGGCATCGTCGGCGCGCACCGCCGCCGCCCGTCGTTCGACCTCGGCGCGATCGTCGGCGTCGCCGGCCGCGACCAGGTCGTCGAACGAGCATGCGCCGTCGGGAACCGGGCCGTCGGCGACGACGACCGTCGCCAGGTCGGGCAGCGCCGGCCCGCTCCCTCGCGCCCACTCCCCCGCAGCATGGCCACGTAGTCGGTGCCGAGGAAGTCGGTGACGGTGACCAGGACGCGGGCCCGGCTCCGTTCGAGGATGTCGGCGGCCTCCGGCCCCTTGAAGCGCGTGTTGACCGGGACCAGCACGGCGCCGGCCTGCCAGAGCCCGAGCACGGCGACGATCCAGCGGGCGCTGTTCGGCGCCCAGATGGCGACGCGGTCGCCGGAACCGACGCCGGCGTGCACGAGCCCGGCGCCGAAGGCGCGCGCCCGGTCGAGCAGCTCGTGGTAGCTGAGGCGGGTGTCGCCGTCGACGACCGCCGGGTCGGATCCGAGGCGCCGGGCGGCGTCGGCGGTCATCGCCGGGATGGTCTCGGGCCTGCCCGTGGACATCTGTTGCCTTCCCCTGTGCGGATGAGAACATGATTATTGACCGGGGAGAAGGTGGTTGCAACTTCGCGCTAGCCTGGCGGCGCACCGACCTGATGACGCACCAACCTGATGACACACCAAGGGGGCGGTGCAGCGACGAGCACGCCCGAGGGGGGACCATGACCGCCACCGAATCCGACGCCGGCCTCTACTACGACCCGTACGACTTCGAGATCGACACCGACCCGTACCCGATCTGGCGACGGCTCCGTGAAGAGGCACCGCTGTACCGCAACGAGCGCTACGACTTCTGGGCACTGAGCCGCTTCGACGACGTCGAGGCCGCCCTCAAGGACTGGAAGACGTACAGCTCGGCCAAGGGCACGCTCATCGAGCTGATCAAGGCCGACATGGAGATGCCGCCCGGCTCGATCATCTTCGAGGACCCGCCGCCCCACGACCGGCACCGCAGCATCCTGTCGCGGGTCTTCACGCCCAAGAAGATGCTCGAGATCGAGCCGAAGGTCCGCGAGTACTGCGCCCAGACGCTCGACCCGCTGGTGGGGTCCGACGGCTTCGACTTCATCGCCGACCTCGGGGCCTACATGCCCATGCGCACCATCGGCATGCTGCTCGGCATCCCCGAGGAGGACCAGGTGGCCATCCGCGAGCAGATCGACGAGGGCCTCGCCCTGGCCGACGGCGAGATGCCCGAGGCGCCCGTCTCCGACGACCGGGGACAGAGCGGCGTGTTCGCCGACTACATCGACTGGCGCGCCGACCACCCCTCCGACGACCTCATGACCCAGCTCCTCCTCGCCGAGTTCGAGGACGAGACCGGCACCGTTCGCCGCCTCAGCCGCGACGAGGTCCTCAACTTCGTCAACCTGCTGGCGGCCGCCGGCAACGAGACGACCACGCGGCTCATCGGATGGACCGGCAAGATCCTGGCCGAGCACCCCGACCAGCGCCACGACCTGGTGCGCGAGCCCGAGCTCATCCCCCAGGCGATCGAGGAGATCCTGCGCTACGAGGCACCGTCACCGGTGCAGGCGCGTCTCGTCACCACCGACGTCGAGCACTACGGCCAGACCGTGCCCGCCGGCAGCGTCATGGCCCTCCTCAACGGCTCGGCGAACCGGGACGACCGGAAGTTCCCCGACGGCGACCGTTTCGACATCCACCGCAAGAACGTGAACCACCTGTCCTTCGGCTACGGCATCCACTTCTGCCTCGGTTCGCACCTGGCGCGCCTCGAGGGACGGGTGGCGCTCGACGAGGTCCTGAAGCGCTGGCCCGACTGGGAGGTCGACTGGGACAACGCCGTCCAGGCCCGCACCTCCACCGTCCGGGGATGGTCGCGGCTTCCCGTGCACACGGGTTCCTGACCCAGACACCGGTGAGCGAGCCAGCGTGAGCGACCACGACGAGATCCGGCGGCTGCACGGCTACCACCCGCTCACCGTGCGCGAGGTGGTCCAGGAGACCGCCGACACGCGCTCGTTCGTCCTCGACGTGCCCGACGACGACCGCGAGCTGTTCCGCTACCGGCCCGGCCAGTTCTGCACGTTCCGGGTGCACGTCGACGGCGACGAGCACCTGCGCTGCTACTCGATGTCGAGTGCGCCGGAGACCGACCCCCACCTGACGGTCACGGTCAAGCGGGTGCCCGGCGGCGTGGTGTCCAACTGGTTGAACGACCACGTCGACCCGGGCGACGCGCTCGAGGTCACGCGACCGGCCGGCGTCTTCTGCGTCCCCGAGGGCGACGCTCCGGTCGTCGCCTTCTGCGGCGGCAGCGGTGTCACGCCCGTGCTGTCGATCGCCAAGAGCGTGCTCGCCTCCACCGGTCGGCCGGTGCGGATGCTCTACGCCAACCGCGACGCCGACTCGGTGATCTTCGGACCGGTGCTCGACCAGCTCGCCGACGAACACGGCGAGCGTCTGCACCTGCACCACCACCTCGACAGCGCCGGCGGCTACCTCCAGCCCGACGACATCACCGGTTTCGTCGCCGACGTCGCCGACGAGGCCCTCTGCTTCCTGTGTGGGCCGACCCCGTTCATGGACCTGGTCGAGAAGACCCTCCTCGACGCCGGCGTGGCACCCGACCGCATCTTCGTCGAGCGCTTCGGGGACCAGCCGCCGTCGCCGGCCACCGAACTGCCGGCAGACGGCGCCACGGACAACGACTCGGACGAAGACGGCGCCCGCGATGCCGGCGCCACCGAGACGGTCACGTTCATCCTCAAGGGCCAGCGCACCGACGTGGGCTACCACCCGGGCGACACGCTGCTCGAGACGGCGCGCCGCGGCGGCTTGCAGCCACCGTTCTCCTGCGAGGCCGGGAACTGCGCCACGTGCATGGCGCTGCTCCACGAGGGCTCGGCGACCATGCGCACCAACAACGCCCTGGTGCCCGACGAGGTCGAGGAGGGTTGGGTGCTCACCTGCCAGGCCCTCCCCGAGGGCTCGCAGGTCACGGTCGAGTACGAGTCGTTCTGAGGTCCACCGGTCACGTACGTACACGCCTGAGAGGACGTACGTACGGCTACGCTGAGGGCGTGCCCATCAGTCCGTCCGCCCTGCGCGCCGACATCTACCGGATCCTCGACGAGGTGCTCGAGACCGGACGCCCGGTCGAGATCTCGCGCAAGGGTCGCCGCCTGCTGATCGTGCTCGACGAGCCCGAACCTCGCAGCTCGCGGCTGGTGCGCAGAGTCGACGTGATCGTCGACGACACCGCCGATCTCGTCGACGTCTCGTGGGAGCACGAGTGGGGCGGACCCGACGAGCTCGACGCCAGCTGAGCGTGGCCCGCTTCGACACCCATGTCGTGGTCTGGCTGCACGCTGCCGATCCGCGTCTCAGCGAGGCGGCGCTCGAGGCGCTCGATGCATCCACACCGGTGATCTCGCCTGTCGTCGCGCTCGAGCTCCAGTACCTCCACGAGGTCGGGCGCATCCGGCCGATCGGTGCCGAGGTGATCGCCGACCTCGAGGCCCGGGTCGAGTTGCGCCTTTCCGACGTCCCGTTCGACCGGGTGGTGGCGTCCGCGATCGATCTGGCCTGGACGCCTGATCCCTTCGACCGGCTCATCGTCGCCGACGCCATCGCTGCCGGCGAGCCGCTCGTCACCGCGGACCGCATCATCCGCGAGCACTTCTCCGGCGCCCGGTGGTGATGCCGAACCGGCACGACGCTGAGCGCCCGGGACCTCCGGGGCGGCGCTAGGGGCGAGGCTCGACGCAGACGTCGAAGGACGACGCCCCGCTCTCGGGCACCTTGGGCTGGCGCCAGACCTCGACCGGGAACGACACGGTCACCAGCGAGCAGAACAACCACAGCAGGTTCTGGTCCTCGTCGGAGATCCCGTCGAGCGCCACCCCCTGCAGGTACTCGGTGCTCTCCTGCAGGCGCGGGAAGGCAGCGTCGTAGAACGCCTGCAGCTCGTCCTGTGTGCTGGCGATGCGCTTGGCGTAGCGGTCGTACTCGCTGGGCAGGGCCCAGTCGGCGAACGGCTCGAGGTCGGCGAAGGCGGAAGGCAGTGCGGGCATCGGGAGATCCTCTCTACGACGCCGCCGAGACGCGGACCGGTGTGGCACCCCGGCCGTTCTCGTAGTCGTCGACGTACTTCTTGGCGGTGACGTGCAGGTGCCGGAGGATGACCTCCTGGTCGCACAGGGGGAACGTCTCCACGGCCCGGCTCTCGAGCATCGACTGGGTGGCCTCGAGCGTGTTGCCGTCCTGGAGGGCGTACTCCTTGAACGTCACCACCGCCAGCTCCTGCTGGAGCCGCTCGAAGGCGTTCTTCGGGGGCACGAAGTAGCAGGTCCCCTCGAAGATGTGGGTGTTGTAGGCCGTCGGCCAGTAGTGGTACGTGAGCACCCAGCCGGTCTTCCAGATCAGGATGTTGAAGTTGGGGAAGAAGAGATAGGTGTCGAGACCCCAGGCCTTGTGGTTGCCGGGGTTCACGGCCTCGGGCAGCTGATCCGGCGCCAGGCCATCGACCTCGGGGACGTCCCACGGGCCGAAGAGCCCGCTGCGCAGCACCCGCTCGATGGGCTTGACCATGTTGAGGTCCTTGGGCGGGGACATGCCGCCCCACGAGGCGATCATGCTGTGGGGACCGTCGACGCCGTAGTGCAGCGCCTCGTAGCCGTACTCCTGCAGCTTGCGGGCCTCGTCGTCGACCGCTTGCTTCGCGTGCAGAACGGGTGCGTGGTAGAACTCCATGAAGGCGTCGATGAACAGCTTCCAGTTGCTGCCGACCTCGGCCCGGTACTTGTGCACCTGGGTCATCTCGCCGAACGGGTAGCCCTCGAGCCCCTTGCCGTACTCGCCCAGGTACTCGTCGAGCGACGGTGCGTCGGGATCGAAGTTCACGAAGATGAACCCCTCCCACACCTCGCAACGGACGGGCACCAGGCCGTACTCGGACAGGTCGAGATCGAAGAACTCGTCCTGCTGCTGCACGAACGTGAGCGCACCCTCGAGGTCGTAGCGCCAGCCGTGGTACTTGCAGGTGAACTGACGGCAGGCGCCGGCGGTCTCCTCGCGGGGGAAGTCCTGCCACACCAGCTTGTTGCCGCGGTGGCGGCAGATGTTGTGGAAGGCCCGGACCTCCTCGTCGAGGCCCTTCACCACGATGACCGACGTGTAGGCGGCGTCGAGCTCCTTGGTGAAGTAGGTGCCCCGGCGGGTCAGCTGCTCGACACGTCCGACGTTGAGCCACGTCCGCTTGAAGATGGCCTCGCGCTCGACGTCGTAGACGGCGGGCGTGATCGAGTCCTCGTACGAGCGGTCGGCCGTGTCGAGGCCGAAGTGCTCGGTCCAGCTGCCCTCGGCGGGCTTGGGGAAGTGGGCCATGGGTCGGTCCTTCCGGTCAGGTCGTCTCGACGATGATAGCAAACATCTCGGGAAAAGAGAATCTCATTTCCAGAGCTGGAGGTCGGGGTCGAGCTCGACGTCGAACGTGCGCATCGCCATGGCGAGCGCGTCGTAGGCACCGACGGTGAACACGAGATCGAGCAGCTGCTGGGCGTCGAGCTCGGCGGCCAACTGGCGGTACGTCTGCTCGCCGATGCGGGCCTCGTCGACCAGCTCGTCGACCGCCCGGACCAACGCGGCGTCCAGCGGCATCCAACCCTCGGCGTCGGGTCCGGCCGCGACCCGCTCGATGTCCTCGCTCGACACGCCGACGTCGCCGGCGACGACCGTGTGCTGCACCCACTCGTAGTCGGCGCCGCGACGGGCGGCGACGCGCAGCACGAGCAGCTCACGCTGGCGCTGCGACAGCGTCGTGGCGAACAGGATGTGTCCGTTGAAGGTGTGGTACGCCCGGGTCAGCGCCGGGTGGTGGGCCAGCAGCCCGAGGATGTTGAGCCCCTTCGGCCGGTCGTCACGCCGTTCGGGCAGCGGGTGCGTGGGGTTGGGCGGCGTCAGCGCAGCGAGCGCGTCGCGCATCTCGGGCGGCCACTCACGCGGAGCCAGCGGCGTCAGCCGCGGCGTCACTGGACGCGCTCGGTGCCGTGCAGCGTCGTGCGGTGCATGTCGCGGGGCGAGGTCGGCTCGTACGGGCAGGCGCGGTGCAGCACGCCGGTGTTGTCCCACATCACCAGGTCACCCACCGACCACTCGTGCCGGTAGACACGATCGGGACGTGTCGAGCGCTCGAGGAGCTCGTCGAGGAACGCACGCCCCTCGTCGGGGCCCATGCCCTCGACGCCCTCGGTCGTGGCCCCGAGCACCAGCGACTTGCGGCCCGACTCGTGGGTCCAGATCAGCGGGTGCACCTTCGGCGGGCGCTTGCGCCACATGGCCACCTGCTCGGGTGTGGGGTTCGCGATGTGGGTGCGCTGCGCCGCCTCGATGGTGTGGATGACCCGCACCGACTCGAAGCGCTCCTTCTCCTCGGCGGAGAGGTCGTCGTAGGCCGCGTAGGTGCTGGCGAACTCGGTCTCACCGCCCTCGTCGGCCACGGCGTGGGCGCTGAGGATGGTGGCCATGATCGGCACGTCCTCGGTCATGCCGTCGATGTGCCAGACGAAGGTGCCCTTGAGGTACTCGGCCGACGGGGTCTTCGCCGGGTCGAGCGACACCCGGAAGATCTCTGGGTGGGGACCCTTCGCCCGAGGAAGGATCTCGCAGCGTCCGAGCCGGTTGCTGAACGCCACCTGCTGGGCGTCGTCGAGGTGCAACCCGCGGAACACCAGGGCGCCGTTGGCCTCGAGAGCATCGAGCACGGCCTGCGGGACGTCTGGGTCCTCGAGCAGGGCCTCGGGCGTGACGCCGAGCACTTCGGCACCCACGGTCTCGGTCAGCTTCTTGGTCTCGAGGGCCATGCGATGCCTCCTGCGCTTGTTCCCCTACGTCCCCACAGAGGATGACTCTGCGCAGTGTAGAACGCCATTTCCGGTTCCGCCATCCGGACGAAGTGCTTCGGACTGCGTCCCGCCCGAAGGGTGCGACTCGCAGCCTTCGACAGCGAGCGCTCGGCCAGGCACGTCCTGCCAAACGACCCCGCCGGGCAGCTGGTCGGAGGGGTGACCGAGCTGCGCTACCTCCGCTCCGATCTCCACGCGGCCGCGCTCGCCGAGCACGCTCTCGCAGGGCCTCGAACAAGGGCCTTGCACGACGTGTGGACCGGCGCGGATCCCGACCCAGACCGGCTCGCCGATCTCCGCCAGCGCGACCTTGTTGCAGCCGACGCAACCCAGCTCACCGACGGCGGCCGGGCGCTCGTCGAGGTCTGCGAGCGTCGCACCAACGAGCTCACCGACCAGGCCCTTACCACCATTGACCAGGGCGACCTCAACGCGCTCGTCGCCGCTCTGCGCCTGCTGCCGGGCGAGGACCCACGTCCGGTCCACGGCCGCTGAGCGACCGACCCGAACCCAGGCGGCTCGATCGGGAACCGACGGTCGTTCATAACGCTCAGCGTTATAGTCGTCGGTGTGTTGCAGTCGTTCCGGGACAAGGACGCCGAGCGGGTATGGCAACGCCAACGATCGAAGCGCCTCGATCAACCGATCCAACGAGCGGCCCTGCGCAAGCTGCTCATTCTCGACGCCGCCGACCAGATCGGCGACCTCCGCGTACCGCCCGGCAACCGACTCGAAAAGCTCAAGGGCGACCGGGCGAACACCTACAGCATCCGCGTCAACGACCAGTGGCGCATCTGCTTCCGATGGACACCCGCGGGCCCGGAGGACGTCGAGATCGTGGACTACCACTGAGAGGAGCCGACATGACCGCACCCACTATGGACCCAATCCACCCCGGCGAGATCCTCATGCTCGAGTACATCGAGCCCCTCGGGATCACCCAGCACCGCGTCGCCGTCGCGATCGGCGTCCCGCCGCGGCGGATCAACGAGATCGTGCACGGCAAGCGCGGAATCACCGCGGACACCGCCCTCCGCCTCGCCCGGTACTTCGGCACGAGCGAGCGGTTCTGGCTCAACCTGCAGAGCCGCTACGAGCTCGAAGTCGAGCGCGACCGACTCGCCGGCACTCTCGACGAGATCGAACCACTGGCCACGGCGTAGCGAGGGTCTGACCTCCGAGCTGCGGGGTCGGGTATCACCAACGTCCTCGAACCCGACACGGCAGACCATCACCCAACGCCGGGACCGGGTCGCATCTCGTCGCCATCGGGTCTCCCAGAATCTCGTGCGACAGCATCCCAAATGCGCGCCGATAGCCGGCGGTCTCGTGACGCTTCCGGACGTGATTATGTGACGCTCGATCTGTGCGGGCCTACCGGCACCTTCGTGACGCGTCCTACGTGGGTATGCGCGTGCGATAGGGGGCGGTCGACGTCCGCGCGGTCAGCGCGCCGGTGCGGCACAGCGGATGGGAGAATCCGTCCGTGGGAAGCACGGAGTTCGTGGATGTGATCCAGCGATCGCTATCGCCACAGATGTCCGCGCGAGGTTTCGGCCCCGGCGGTCCGGGATGGGCACCTGACGGCAGCCCCTCGTTCCTCTACTGCGTCGGCGCACAGGTCTTCGCCGCGCGGTGGCCCACGACGGTCGAGCTCTTGCGTACCCGGACAGACGTCAAGCTGGATCGACCGGAGTGGTGCCTGGACTTCGTCGTCGAGGCCTCAGCATCTGGCCACGCCGAGCGTGTGGACTTCGAGTTCGTGGCTCTGGACGTCCTGCTCCGATCTGCGAACCTTGACGACCTCGCACGGCGATGCACCATCGACCAACTCCGCTCGGTGGAAGGTGACGAACTTGGCGCAAGGCTTGTCGAAGCCGTGGAGAGCCTGATGCCGCTCAACCCCGAGTAGGGGGCCGCGCCAATCGCTGGATCGCGACGCACGATGCACGCTGGATATCGCTCCGGTTGGGGACGACATTTCCTCGCGTCAGCTCGCCCTCGCGGTCACCGGCACCTCGGGGACGGTTTCTCCTGCTGCCTCTGAACGTCGCCTGAGACGTTTGGCTCCGACTCGCAGCGGCATCCGCGACTCGTGCGCACCGAGCGCTGCTAGGAGCGGGGACCGCTCCGCTCGAACGCCGCTCTCGCCCGCTGGGCTACGTCCTCGATCTCTTCCTCGCTTGGCACCTGGCCGTCGGTGAACATCGCCACCTGGAGCGAGGGACCGTGCGACGCGTGCTGGTCCATCAGGTCCTTCGTGACCGGCTGCACGACGTAGTGGATGTGCACCGGGGTGCCACCTGCGTGCGACCAGAGGCAGTTGTACACCTGGTCCGCTGCGACGAGTTCCCCGGCGATAGCCGATGCCGCTCGCAGCAGCGGGCCGAGCTCCGCCGCCTCGTCCTCGGTGAGGTCTCCCACGGACGTCACATGGCGACGAGGCTTGACGATGAGCGTTCCCAGGCCAAGCGGTCCAACGCAATGCTCGACCAGCCAGAACATCGTCTCATGCAGCCGACCGCCTGGCAGGGGCAGATGTCCATCGGCGAGATCGCACGCCATGCAGTTCTCCATCGCAAGAGCCTGGCATCCCTCGCGACAGACCGCGTCGTGATGACCAAGTGTCGATCGGGTCATGCATGGTTCGGGCAGACTGGCGCGATGCCTGGTGGTGGTCTGGATCTCCCGGCCGGCTACGTCGAACTCCAGCTGCGTTTCGCGCGTCGGGCGGAGGTGGTTGGCACGCACGACTTCGCCAGCGCGATGACGCAGCTCACGAACCTCCATCGTCGCCTCGGTCTCGGCGACCCCGGCGAGCCGGCCGACGAGCGATGGATTCGATACCTCGACGGTCTCGACGCTCAGTCGGACCTCTCCGCACAGGTGCGCTGGACCCGCGACTACGCAGCGTCGAACTGGGCGGTGCCGCCACCATCGTCCGCAGTCGCCCGCGCCGGCCCGTTCAGCGTTCATGCCGTCGGTGACCTGCTCCGCACACACTTCGTGCCGAAGACCACAGACAGCAGGAGCCCACTCGACGCGTCGCGCCTTCCACTACGCCGCAGCGAGCTTCGCGCCGCGCTGGCAGCCGCTTCAGAGCTTTGTCCCAGCGCCCGACGGGTGCGTGGCACGTCGTGGCTCTACTCGACCAAGTCGTACTGCGCCTTGTTCCCGGCCACCCACATCTCCTCGGCGACCGAGCGAACCGAGGTGTACGCGTTCCAGGGATCCTCGGCATGGGGGCAGTTCCTCGACCACCGAGGCGGCGTCAAGGCCGATCTGGCCGCCCGCTTCGTGACCGCAGTGGACCGCTACGACGGCACCGAACCGTGGAAGCTGTTCCCGATTCCGACACTCAACGTCGAGTCGTCGATCAAAGTGTTCGATCTCGAGGCCGACGCTCGTGCCGCCGTCGAAGCAGGTGCCGACGCTCATGAGTAGGTCCGCGCGGCGGCCACATGTGTCCTTGACTTTGGGGACACGTCGGAGGCCTCGCCCGCACCGGCACGTTGGCCACGCATCTCCAAATGGCGCCCAGTACCCTGGGACCCGTGGACGGAGCGATGATCGAGACTCGGCCTGGAGTGCGGAGCGGCAAGCCCTGCTTCGTCGGTACGCGCATCGCCGTCTACGACGTTCTCGACTACCTGGCGTCTGGCATGACGACCGAGGAGATCGTGGCCGACTTCCCCGAGCTCTCCCCGCAGCATGTCAGGGCGGCGTTGGAGTTCGCTGCAACGCGTGAGCGTCGTCTCGCCTCGGCGTGAGGTTGCTGTTCGATCAGAACCTGTCCCGTCGGCTGCTCGGGATGTTGCGAGATGCGTACCCGGACAGTGTCCACGTGGTCGATGTCGAGCTGGACGCCGTGACCGATCGGGAGATCTGGGAGTACGCCGGCGAGCACGACTTGATCGTGGTATCGAAGGACTCCGACTTCCGGCAGTTGGCCTTCCTTCACGGCCCGCCACCGAAGGTCGTCTGGCTTCGCGTCGGCAACACGTCCACGGCGCAGATCGCAACGGTGCTACTCGACTACGTGGAGCGGATCGAGACCTTCGTGGACGACGACGAGGAAGCGATGCTCGTCATTCCCGCACCCACCGAGCGGTAGTCCCCGGGTATCCCGAAACGCGCGGGACTACCAGAGACCAGAACCATAACCCACCGCCGGCTACGCGACGGTCTCGTGATCGCCGACCTGTCTCCAAAGAACCGTCGATGGGCATCCCCGATCGCGCATCTCGCGACGCGCCGTTCTCCTGCGCGATCGGAGGTTCGTCGGCAGGTCTATTGAGTGGGTGATCTGCGCGGCTGTTGGGCGGAGCTGGGGCGCTTGGACGCAGCGACTGCGACCCAGGCGAGGACGACAGTGGGCACGAAGAAGATGCCGACCGACATGAGCGCCAGGACGGTGACCACCGTCAGTGTGATTGCTGCGACGGTCGTCGAGCGCTCAGAGGCCCCGACCACGGACAGCAGGGCGATCAGCGCGGGTACCGCCAGGATGAGCAGCACCGCGCGACCCTCTGTCGAGACAAGCGACGCTTGGCTCGATGTGCAGGAACTTCCACCAGCTGATGTCGTCGAGCACGACGAGGTCGACACCACCGGCGCGAACGCCACGGCAGCTGCAGTCACCGCCGCCGTTCCCAGAGTTGCCAGCCGCCAGCCTCGGACCGCCATGACCACGACAACACCGAGATCGGGATCGCTGTTCCGTGGGTGCTCGAGGGCAGGCCGAAGCGCCGTTCTCTGGCGAGCAGATCTGCCTGCGATCAGATGGTCTGCGCTGGCGACATCTACTGACCTCAGTGGGAAGCCCGTGCGCCGTGATCAGCTGAGGGTCTCTCACGCAGGTGCCGGCGCGACCGGAAACGTCGGTCAAGGAGCCGCGGTTGGTCCGTAGTGTGCAGAGGCGGTGGAGGAACTTCGGACGGACCGGCTGATCATTCGGACCCCGGTCGAACGAGACCGGGATCGGTTCGTCGAACTGTTCACGGACGAGGCATTCACCGTCTTCTCCGACGGCGCGCACGACATCGAGTCCGCCAACCAGCGCTTCGATCGGATGCTCGGTCTGGCCGAATCGGTGCCGTACGCCAAGCAGCCGATCGTTGAACGGACCTCCGGGGTCATCGTCGGCTACACCGGTGTCGGAACTGTCGTCCTCGACGGCATCGACCGTCTCGAGTGGGGCTGGCGATTGGTTCCCGAGGCCCGACGCCGAGGTTTCGCGACCGAGGCGACAACCGCCCTGCTCGGCATTGCCGACGGCTACGACGACGGAGAGATGCTCTGCCTCATCAATATCGACAACCAGCCGTCTCGAAGAGTCGCCGACAAGGTTGGGTTCCGGTGGTGGAAGCGCGTCGAGTGGGATGACCCGACCGATGTCACTGACGCTCTCGTCCGCTCGATCGGTGGCGGGGGAACACCGCTGCTCGCACCACCGCGTCCATGATCCCAGTTCCTCGACGAAGCGCCGTTCGGGGCGTGCGTCAACGTTGGGAGGCATGCAGTATTGAGCGCGTGATCGGAGCGGACGGGCTCGGGGGTTGCTGATGGCGGCAGCCGGATACTCGGGCACACCGCTCGCCAAGAAGCTCGGCGTGAAGACCGGTTCCACCTGGGCGGTGCTCAACGAACCGCCGGGATTTCGTGAGTGGCTTGCGCCGCTGCCAGATGGCGTGCGCTTGAGGAAGTCGATCGGTCGTTCACCCGATGCCGTCGTGGTCTTCTCCAAGCGTCGCGCCCCGCTGCAGCGCCGAATCGAAGAAGCCGCCGCAGCCGTGTTTCCTGCGGGCCTCATCTGGATTGGCTGGCCGAAGAAGTCCTCCAGAGTGCCCACCGACATCACCGAGGATGTCGTCCGCGAGATCGCCCTGCCGCTCGGACTTGTCGACACCAAGGTCTGTGCGATCAGCGATGTCTGGTCGGGACTTCGTGTCGTCTGGCGCAAGGAACTTCGCACGTAGACGGGCCGCCCACGACGCGCCGCTATGCGCGGCTCGGAGGCGACCACAGGCGAGCGTTTGGCGCGGGTCGATCGGTGCTGGCCTGCCGCGGTACGCCTTGGGTCTCGCGGCGTGTTGACCGGGACGTTCGGCGTCCTTGGCACCCCGTACACCGTCACGGGCTGGCAGCCTGACGGGTGTGAACTCAGCGGGCGGGCGGACCCAGGCGAGACGGGTGTTGTTTCATGCAGTCGGGGTCGTGCTCACGGCTGGCGTTGTCCTCGTCGGGTACTTCGCTGCGGTAGTCGTATCGTTCGGGACGTCGACGTGCGGCGAAGACCTCAGCGTCGGCGTCTCGGATCTTCGTCTCGGACTGGCAATCATCGGCTTGGGCATCACCGGCGCGCCGGTGTCTTGGGCCGTTCTTGCAAAGGCCTGGCACCGAGCGTGGAAGCCGTGGGCAGCGACCGGGCTGATTTCAGCGCTCGCGACGGTTGCCATCGTCGTATCCAGGGACACCGTTTCCTCCTGGTGCTTCTAACGGCGGCGGCCCTTCGAAGACCGGCGTCGAGCACCCTGAAGTGTCCGGCGGGGTGAGCGGGCTACGCGCCGTTCGGCGGCGGCCCGACGTCCGATGCTGGCGTTGTTCGGGGCGCGCGATAGTCGGTGGGATGGAGCGGCCTGAGATGAAGGTGTCCGGACCGGTGCTGGACACGGCGGATGTCGAGGCCCTCACTCGCTTCTACGCACGGCTGCTCGGTTGGGAGGTCGAGGCGCAGGAAGGGCCACGTCCTGGCAACCCGAAGGACGACGGCTGGTCACGGCTGCGCTCTGGCGATGGAAGCACCAAGATCGAGATCCAGTACGAGCAGCACCACCGGCCGCCCACCTGGCCCGGTGAGCCGGGGAAGCCCGGCATGCAGATCCATCTCGACATCTGGGTGGAAGACCTCGAGGCCGGGGTCGAGTGGGCGCAGGCGTGCGGCGCTGAGCAGAGCGGAAGTCAGCCCGAGGGGCGAGACCTGAGGCGGCTGCGGGTCATGATCGATCCCGCCGGCCACCCGTTCTGTCTCTGGACGTAGCCGCCTGAACCTGCGCCGATGCGCCGATCTCCACTGCCCGACAGGGCGTCTACGGCGGAGATCGGTCGACGTGATCGGTGCGGCAGATTCGCCGGTCAGTCGTCGCGTCGGAGTTTGCGCAGCTCTGGGAGCGCCTCATGGTCCTTGTCGCGGTCTGCGGCTTCCTTGGAGGCGATGAGGTCGTCGAGGGAGATCAGCCGAATGTCAATGTCGTCCAAGCGCAGTGACACGGATCTTGACGCGAGGTCCTCGTAGCCGGTCCGTCCACCGCGATGTGCGACTTCGGTGAGCACATCGAGGTCGCCGGCATCGGTACGCCACGTGGTCTGCTGGGCCCGGTCGAGTGTCACGTCGTCGATGACGACACCGAGCGCCTTCGACTCCTCGTCGGTCAGGCCGCCCACGCGCAGGCGAGCCCCCAACTCGGTCAGCGCTGCCGCAAGCCGTCGGAGGTTCTGCTCGGTCCGAGCAGGCAGGCAATCGAAGTCGGTCGTTTGACGGCTCGCGCCGTGGATCGTGGCGGCGATGCCACCCACGATCAGATACGTGACACCGTGACGGTCAAGGGTCTCCAGGATGCGACCGACATCGAGATCCGGCGGCCCCTCGAAACCGGGATCCCCCGAGCTCAAGCGTCCTGCCGGCCCGAACGGGCGCGCTCGACATCCTCGAGGAACCGCTCGACCGCCTCGCGGGTATCGAGCACCTCCCCATCAGCGGTCCTCGACTGATCGTCCGCGGACGGACCCGCAGCGCCCGCAAGTCGCTCTTCGAGCTCCTGGACCGTCGAAGGAAACCGCTTCCCACTCATGCGCTCATCGTACCGGCGATGCCCTTGCACTCCCTCTGCTCGCGCACGAGGCGCGTCCGCAGCAGAACAACCGGTCAGACCGCACAGATCAACGCACGATCAGCCAGAAACCGGACACGCCAAGGTGCTGGATAGCCGGCGATAGCTCGGGCATCGACGCCGGTCGCTACGACGTGGCGCTGCGCACCTAACGACGCTCAAGCACGCCGAAATCAGACACTGCTTGGGACTGCGCACTCGAGGACCGCGAACGCGACCCTTCGTTCAACTGCCGTGTGCCGGAGAGCCGCTGCTCAACGATCGCCGTCGAGGTAGCGACCGGCCAGGTCGCCGAGGATCTCGAAGAACTCCTCGACGCTGCGGTGGATGATGTCGGCGACCGGCTCGACCGAGCCGATGCGCCCCATCACCTGGCCACCGAGGGCGATGCAGGCCTCCATGTCGCCGCCGAAGTAGAGGTCCTTGGCCGTGCCGAACTCGGCCATCGACACCGCCTCCTCACGTTCGAGCCGGGTCGTGCGTGCGGTGCGCAGCGCGCGCAGACCGGGCTTGGAGAACCGGTTGAGGAACACGGTGTCGGTCTCGGCGGCGTCGACGATCGCCTGCTTCCAGTTGTCGTGCACCGGTGATTCAGCGGCCGAGACCATGCGGGTGCCCATCTGTACGCCCTCCGCACCCAGCGCGAACGCCGCGGCCATCGTGGCGCCGTCGATCATCCCGCCGGCGGCGATGATCGGCACGTCGACGGCCGACCGCACGAGCGGCAACAGGACCATCGAGGCCACGTCCTGCGGGTTCTTGAACCCGCCACCCTCACCGCCCTCGACGATGAGGCCGTCGACGCCGGCGTCCACCGCCTTGCGCGCGCCCTTCAGCGTCGGGACCACGTGGAACACGGTGAGCCCCGCCTCCTTGAGCCTGGACGTGTGCTTCGTCGGATCGCCGGCCGACGTGGTGACGAACCGGATGCCCTGATCGATCACGAACTCGGCGATGCTGGGGTCGCGGACGAACGCCTGGGCGATGTTCACCCCGAAGGGCTTGTCGGTGAGGTGCCGCATCTTGCGGATCTCGTCCTTCACCACGTCGAGCTCACCGGACGAGGTCTCGATGATCCCCATGCCGCCGGCGTTCGACACGGCGGACGCGAGCTGGCTGCGGGCGATCCAACCCATCGGGGCCTGGACGATCGGGTATTCGACGCCGAGCATGTCGGTCACGCGGTTGCGGATGCGAGGGGTCTCCATGGGGGCGAACGGTACCGAGGTGGCCGCCCAGACTGTTCTGGACGACGGCTCAGTTCGATCCCGAGCCCCACGCGTGGACGACGGGGAGCGGGGTGCGAGCGGGTTCATCCGGGAGCTGTTCGCCGAAGACCTCGGCGAGCAGCGAGTGGACGACGGGATGGAGGCGGTCCTCTGCCCAGCGGTCGCAGTCCTCTTCGGATTCCCAGACGTCGTAGTAGCGCATGCCGCCCTCTGGCAGCTCCACCGCCAAGTGGATGATCAGCCCCGGGGGCAGTTCAGGGCCCAGGCCGTCGCGGATGCGCTGATAGAACGCGGCGTCGATGGGGACGTCCTGGGTGAACGCGTACGGCATGGATGCCTCCGATATTTGATCCGAACACTATTCGGCTCGATCCGGGTACTGTGCGGCGCGTGGCACGAACTGTCAAGCGGTCCGGGCGGTCCTACGACAACGCGAGTCGGCGGGCGCAGTCCGAGGAAACCCGCCGTCGGATTCTCGCAGCGGCACGCGACCTGCTCGTCACCAAGGGGTATCGAGCCACAACCGTCGCCAAGATCGCCCGCAACGCCGAGGTACACGTCGACACGCTCTACACGCTCGTCGGGCGCAAGCCCGAGATCCTGCGGGAGCTCATCGAACGCGCCATCTCCGGCACCGACCGGCCCCTCGACCCCGAGGCGCGCGACTACGTGCAACGGATGCAGACCGAACCCAATCCGATCCGACAGCTCGAGATCTACGCCGCTGCCGTGCGAGCCATCCAGACGCGCATGGCACCACTGCTGCTCGCCCTTCGGGACGCCGCGTCCACGGAGCCCGAGGCGCAACAGGTGTGGAGCCAGATCAGCCAACGCCGGGCCGCGAACATGCGCCGACTGGTCGCCGCGCTGGGCGACGACGTCCTACGCCGGGGTCTCGACGTCGACGAGGCGGCCGACATCGTGTGGGCGACGGCGAGCTCGGAGCTGTTCCTGCTCCTCACCGGAGAACGGGGTTGGACGCTCGACCGTTACCAGGACTGGCTCGCCGACACCTGGCGCCGGCTGCTCCTCCGTGACGACGCCGAGCCCTGAACCGAGCGACTGATCTGCGCCGCCGCGATGAGATCGCGGCGGTAGGAACGTCTCTTCCCCGGGACCACGGTGTGACATCGGGCGGCAACTGCTCCGCCTGCTTGACACCGCGGTACGACCGCTTGATCATTCGCAACGGCCGCGTTCCGCCCGCTCGCAGCCGTCCGTAAACCGTGCATGCCCAGCGCTGCGCGGGGAGGAGTCTGTTGACATGTTCTCTCGACTGGGTCCGTGGTGCCATGATCGGCGCCGGCTGGTGCTGGCGCTGTGGATCGCCGCGTTGATCGTCGCCAACGGCATCGCCGGCGCTGTCGGCGACAACTACCGCCAGGACTTCAGCCTGCCGGGCGCCGAGTCGTCGCAGGGCTTCGACATCCTGAACGACGCGTTCGAGGGGCAGGGTGCTGGCCAGACCGGCACCATCGTGTTCCAGGCCGAGCAAGGGGTGACGGACCCGCGGGTCCAGCAGGCGATGTCCGCGCTGTTCGACGAGGTCTCCCAGCTGGAAGGCGTCACGAACGTCGAGAGCCCGTACGGCGGCCGCCCGGGTCTGATCTCCGAGGACGGCACCATCGCCTACGCCAACGTCGAGTTCCCTGAGGACGTCGACTTCGCGCTCACCGCCGACGTCCGTGACGCCGTCCTCGCCGATGCCCCGCGGATCGATGGCCTGCGCGTCGAACTGGGGGGCTTCATCTTCGCCGAGTTCGAGGAGCCGAGCTCGGAGGCGCTGGGCCTGGCGTTCGCGGTGGTGATCCTGATCGTGGCCTTCGGCTCGGTGTTGGCCATGGGTCTGCCGGTGACGGTGGCGCTGATCGGCATCGGTATCGGCGGCGCCGGTGTCGTCTTGTTCAGCAACCTCATCCAGGTTCCGGAGTTCGCGCCGTTCGTCGGCATCATGATCGGACTCGGTGTCGGCATCGACTACGCCCTGCTGATCGTCACCCGGCATCGCGAGCAGATGCACGCGGGGCACACGGTGCGCGAGTCGGTGGGGATCGCCATGGACACCGCTGGCCGCTCGGTGCTGTTCGCAGGCGCCACGGTCGTCATCTCGCTGCTCGGCATGCTCTTCATGGGCATGGGGTTCATCAACGGCCTCGCCGTCACCGCGGCGATCACGGTGACCCTGACCGTCGCCGCCTCGCTCACGCTGCTCCCGGCGTTGCTCGGCTTCGCCGGCGGGAACGTCGAGCGCACCCGCTGGCGAGGGCTGGTCGCAGCCAGCCTCGTTGCCGTCGGTCTGGTGGGGTTCGGCCTCGACGTCCCGGCGCTCATGGCCGCCTTCCCGCTGGCGCTCGTGGTGCTGGTCGTCGGCTCCTTCGTGCCGGCACTGAAGCGCGAGGTGGCGCACCGGCCCCCCAAGCACCGGCGCGAGACGCTGGCCTGGCGCTGGAGCCGGGTGATCCAGCACCGCCCCTGGACGGCGGCGATCGGTGGCGCCGCGCTGCTGCTGGTGCTCGCCACTCCCGTCCTGGGGCTGCGCCTCGGCTTCTCGGACGAGAGCAACTACGACGAGGACACCACCACCCGCCAGGCCTACGACCTCCTGGTCGAGGGGTTCGGTCCCGGCTTCAACGGCCCGCTGTTCCTCGTGTCCGAGGTGCCGGCCGGCAGTGACATCGGCGCACTCGGTGCGGTGAACGAGGCGGTCGCCGGCGATCCCGACGTCGTGGCGATCCTCGGCCCGCAGCCGAACGCCGACGGTACGGCCGTTCGCTGGTTCCTGGCGCCCGGTTCCGGTCCCCAGGACCAGGCCACCGAGAACCTCGTGCGCCGCCTGCGCGACGACGTCCTCCCGCCGGTGGAGGCCTCCACCGGCGTCGACATCAAGGTCACGGGCATCGTGGCGGCCAACATCGACGGTTCCCGCTACATGGCCGACCGCCTGCCCGTCTTCTTCACCGCCGTCCTGATCCTGTCGTTCCTGCTGCTGATGGCGGTGTTCCGGTCGCTGTTGGTACCGCTCAAGGCCGTGATCATGAACCTGCTGTCGATCGGCGCGGCCTACGGGATCGTCGTGGCCCTCTACCAGTGGGGTTGGCTCAGCGACCTCACCGGCGTGGCCCCCGGCCCGATCGAGGCCTGGATGCCCATGATGCTGTTCGCCATCGTGTTCGGCCTGTCGATGGACTACGAGGTCTTCCTGCTCTCGCGGGTGCGCGAGGAGTGGCTCCGCACCGGCGACAGCCGCACCTCGGTCGCCGACGGACTGGCCGCCACTGCCAAGGTCATCAGCGCCGCGGCGGCGATCATGGTCGTGGTGTTCGGCAGCTTCGTGCTGGAGAACGACCGGACGTTCAAGTTGATGGGCACCGGACTGGCCGCGGCCATCTTCCTGGACGCCACGATCGTCCGCATGCTGCTCGTGCCGGCAACCATGGAGCTGCTCGGCGACCGCAACTGGTGGCTGCCCCGCTGGCTCGACCGGCTGCTGCCCACCATCGATGTGGAGGGTCACTTCCAGGAGGCCGCGCCCATCGACGACGAGGCCGACAGCGACGATTCCGACGAGCGGGACGAACCCGAGGGCGAACCGGCTCTCGTTCGCTGACGGGAGGGGTACCTCGAAGCCGGCGCTGCGACCTAGAGGACATCTCTTCGTGGCACGACGACGAGCGCGACGGTGGTGGCGACGGCCGTGTACCCAACGAGGAGCAGGCCGCCGATCGGTGCGTTCAGCAGGGTGCCGGTGGTGGTGGCCTCGGGGCCGAGCTGCAGCAACGCGGCCGTCGCGCCCACGGGTGTCCACCGGGCGACCTGCGGGAGCGCCTCGATGAGCAGGTGCTCTCCGGCGGTGAGCCACACCAGCGTGGCGGTCACGGCGACGATCTGGTTGCGGACCAGGGCGCCGACGGCGAGACCGATCAGCCCGGACAGCGCCATGACCGCGAACGCCGCGGCGGCGACCTGCCAGAACTCGGCCCCGGCGGTTGCGTTGCCGTGTCGAGTACGGACCAACGCGATGATCGCGGCGGACGAGACGAGCAGGGTCGCGACCGCCACGGCGACACCCGCGACGACGAGCGCGCCGGCCTTGGCGGCGAGGACTCGGTGCGGTCTCGGCTCGACCAGTCGCGTCGAGGTGATGGTGCCGTGCCGCTCTTCCTGGGTGTAGGCGAGCACGCCCAGGAGCGCGACCGTCAGTTGGGGCCAGAGGAAGCTGACGCCGACCATGCGGGCCAGCAGCGCGGGATCGTCCAGGGATGTCGGGTCGTTGGCCGACCCGGTTGAGGGAACGGAGGCGGCGATCGTCACCAGCACCATGGCGAGGGTCCCGATCAGGAGCCATCCCAGCATGCGGGTGCTGCGCAGCTTGATGAGCTCAGCCCGGGTGAGGGCGATCATGCCAGCTCGTCCGAGGATGCCGGCTCGGCGACGGGTGCGGCCTGCTCGGTGAGGCGGAAGAAGGCGTCCTCCAGGCCGGCGGTCGGGTTGAGGCGGTGCAAGACGATCTGGTGTGCGGCGGCGAGCTCGCCGACCTGTTCGGCGGCGGCGTCGACCGCCAGCTCGCCGTCATCGAGGCGCACGCGGTGTCCGGCCGCGGTGAGCACGGCGGACAGTCGTTCTGGTTCGGGGGTGCGGACCCGGCAGCCGACGCCGGCCTCGGCGCGCAGCTCGGCGAGCGTCGACGAGCGGATCAGTCGGCCCTCGGCGATGACGAGCACATGATCGGCGGTCTGTTCGACCTCGCTCAGTGCGTGGCTGGAGACGAAGACGGTGCGGCCCTCGTCTGCGAGAGTGCGAACGTAGCTGCGCAACCATCGGATGCCGTCGGGGTCAAGACCGTTCGTCGGCTCGTCGAGGACGAGGACGGCCGGGTCGCCGATCATCGCTCCAGCGAGGCCCAGCCGCTGGCGCATCCCGAGCGAGTACTCGCCGACCCGTCGTTGCGCATCCTCGGCGAGCCCGGTAGCGGCGAGTACTCGCATCGGCGCGTCGTCGGCGAGCCGTGCTGCGGTGGCGAGGATGCGCAGGTGGTCGATCGCCGTGCGACCGGGGTGGTAGCCGGACGTCTCGAGCACCGCGCCGACGTGACGGACGGGGTCGGCCAGTTCGTCGTAGCGCGTGCCGCCAAAGGTCGCCGTGCCGCTGGTCGGCGCGACGAGCCCGAGCAGCATGCACAGCGTCGTCGTCTTGCCGGCGCCGTTCGGCCCGAGGAACGCAGTGACCTTCCCGGCCTCGATCGACGCGGTGACGTCGTCGACCGCTCGAACCTGTCCGAACCACTTCGTGAGCCCGCACAGCTCGATGGCGGCCACGACTACTCGACGGCGAGCTCGGCCAACCGGCCGGTACCGACGGCCACCACGGGAGCGGGCTGGGTGTAGAGCGCGATCGCCATGGTGAGCAGGCACAGACCATAGATGCCGACCAAACCGTGGAGCAGCGTTTCGGGAAGGAACATCATGACGGCCAACCAGACACCGGGAGCGAGCGGCGTGAATCGCCGCCAGCCCTGCCACGCACCGGCCCGCAACGTGGCCCGCCCGGCGAGGAGGAACCCGATCATCGACGCGAGACCGGCGACGGCGAAGAAGACGGCCACGATCGTGGCGCTGGCATCGCTGGTCTCGGCGTCGCTGATGGGGATCGAAGCCAGCTCGCCGACCAGCAGCCCGGCCGTGCCGATGACCGCCAGCGCGACGCCGCGCGTCGCGGCGGGGGATCGGCCCGCCACGCCGCTGCGTCCGAAGGCGCGCAGGCCGACGATCACAAGGCCGTGCAGCAGCGAGCTGAGGAGGGAGAACGCGACGAACGCGTCACCGCTCTCCCACGGGTAACGCCACATGTCCTCGCTGATGTGGGTGGAGGGCTGGAGGCCCAGGAACAGCACGGCGCCGGCGACCGCGGTCGCCGCTGCGGCCACGATGAACGCGACGGCCCCTTGGCGGGTCTGACGGATCTGCACATCCTGGGTCGGGGTCATCGGCGCTCCTCCTGGTGCTTCGTGGACCGGTGTCGTTGTACCCACCGGCGACGCGGCAGGTCATCGGCGCTGGCGCGGCTTCCGCGGTACGCGCCACCACTGCGTGCAGCTGCGCACCAGCACGGTTGCCGTCGTCGGCGCCGGCGATGACAATCGGCTCAGTGAAGAACCTGGGTCTACGCCCGTGGCCGGCGGCGCTGGTCGTCGCGACGCTGGTGACCGAGGTTGTCGCGATCGCGCTGTCGTGGGGCTTGGAGCCCGCTTGGGACACCACGCTGTACGCGCTCTACGCAGTGACCCAGGTCGGGGTGGGCGCGCTCATCGTGTCCCGGCACCGGGGGCACCGCATCGGATGGCTCTTCATCGTCGACGGCATCTTCACCGCCGTCGCCGCCGACGCGGCGCAAGGTTGGGGTCTGCGTGCTGCCGAACAGGACTTGCCGGGCGGCACCTTCGGCGAGTGGGTGGCGCTCTGGAGCTGGATCCCCACCGCTCCCCTCGGGGTGCTCCTGTTCCTGTGGTTCCCCGACGGTCACCTCACCCGGCGCGGTTGGCAGGCCCTGGCGTGGGTCAGCGTCATCGGTGCCGCGGTCGCGCTGCCTGGCTTCGCCATGAACCCCAATCTCGGCGACCAGTTCATCGGCGGCCGCAATCCCTACGCCGTCGACGGCGCGCCGATCGACCTGCTGCTCGGTATCGGCATGCCGCTCTTCCTGGGCTCGCTGGTGGTGGCGATCGTGCCGCTGGTGCAGCGCTTCCGGCGCTCGACCGGCGTCGAACGGCTCCAGCTGCGCTGGTTCGCGTTCGCGTCGGTGTGCGCGGCGGTCGTCCTGCCAACGGTGGCCCTGCTGTGGAGCGTGGCACCCGCGGTGCGCCCGCTGACCGCGCTGGCACTGACGGCGATCCCGGTGGCCGCCGGCATCGCCATCCTCCGCTACCGCCTCTACGACATCGACCTCGTCGTCAGCCGCACCCTCGCCTATGCCACGCTCACGGTGCTCCTCGCCGGCCTCTACGCGGCCATCGCAGTGGTGCTCGGCGCCGCCGTCGGCCGGAGCTCGGCCTGGGTCACGGCCGGGGCCACTCTCGCCGTCGCCGCCGTGTTCCGCCCCCTTCGCCAGCGCATCCAGATCGCGGTGGACCGCCGGTTCAACCGCACGCGCTTCGACGCCCTGCGACAGATGACGGGGTTTCTCGACGACCTCCGCTCCGGGCGCGCCGAGCCCGAGGACGTCGAGCGCGCACTCCGTCGGGCACTGGGTGTGGACGATCTCGAAATCCGCCTGGCGCTGCCCCACGGCGGGTCGATCGTCGACATCGCCGGCGCGCCGGTGGCCGACGACCTCGCCGCGGGCCAGACCAGCTGGCCGATCCGCCATGCCGGGACGCTGCTCGGCACCGTCGTCGCTCCGGCGGAGCTCGCCGAGCGCCGCTCGCTGGTCACGAAGGTGCTGGAAGCCGGGTCGCTGGCGGTCGAGATCGCCCGGCTTCGCGTCGAGCTGCGCCACCAACTGGACGAGGTCGAGGCGTCACGGGCCCGGATCGTCGCGGCCGCCGACGACGAGCGACGCCGCATGGAGCGCGACCTCCACGACGGCGCCCAGCAACGGCTGGTGTCGATCGGCCTGGCGCTCCGCCACGCCCAACACACCCTCGGGTCCGCCGACATCGAAGTGAGCCGGACCCTCGACGACGCCGTCGCCGAGATCACCGTGACGATCGATGAACTCCGCGAGCTCGCCCGCGGGCTGCGGCCCGCCGCACTCGACGCCGGGCTCGGCGCCGCACTGCACGACCTCGCCAGGCGAGCTCCCCTTCCTGTAGAGGTCGACGCCGACGGCCAACGGTTCCCACCTGACGTCGAGACCGCCGCCTACTTCTGCGCCTGCGAAGGACTCACCAACGTGGTCAAGCACGCCCGCGCCTCCAGGGTCGTGCTCGGAGCGCGACGCACCAACGGCGCGCTGGTCGTGTCCGTCACGGACGATGGCGTCGGCGGCGCATCCACCGACCGAGGCTCGGGCCTGACCGGGCTGTCCGACCGGGTCGCCGCCCACGGTGGCACGCTTCGCATCCACAGCAACGGCACCGGCACGACACTTCTCGCGGAGTTCCCATGCGCGTGGTGATCGCCGAGGACCAGGCGCTGCTGCGAGAAGGGCTCGCACGGCTGTTCCGCGACGGCGGCCACGACGTCGTTGCGACACTCGCCGACACCGACGACCTGCTCGGCACCGTCGAGAGCGAGCGACCGGACCTGGTCGTCCTCGACGTCCGCATGCCACCGACATTCACCGACGAAGGTGCCCGCGCCGCGCTCGCGATCAAGGACGAGCACCCTGACGTCGGCGTACTCGTCCTCTCGCAGCACATCGAGACGACCCACGCCGTCGCACTCGTCTCGCGTCGTGGGTTCGGTTACCTCCTGAAGGACCGCGTCCTGGAAGTCGGCGAGTTCCTCGCCACGGCTGCGCGCGTCGCCGCCGGCGGCTCCGCCCTCGATCCGGTGGTCGTCGCCAGCCTCGTCGCTCCCACCAACGGGACCCCCGTCGATCGCCTGTCGGAACGCGAGCGCGGCGTGCTGCAGCTGATGGCTGAGGGTCTCACCAACTCGGGCATCGCCAGCCGCCTCGTCGTGAGCGAACGCACGGTCGAAGCACACGTCCGGCACATCCTCACCAAGCTCGACATCGCCGAGACCGACGATGCCAACCGCCGAGTCATCGCCGTCCTCGCCTACCTCGACAGCCTCCGCCCGATCTGACATCAGGCACGGTCGTAGGTGATGAACCGGTAGCCGCTGTGCTCTTCGCGGCTGACTTCGTGCCAGGCGGTGCGGTCCCATTCGGGAAACTGCGCGTCACCGTCGGGCGCCTGGTCGACCGATCGAGTCGTACGTCTTGCGGCCCATGACGAGCGGCGGCGATCAGGTGATGCTCATACGGCGATCGGTGCCTTGATGCCCGGGTGAGGGTCGTAGCCGACGAGCTCGACGTCCTCGATCTCGTACGCGTCGATCGACGGTCGTTCGTGCAGCACGAGCTCGGGCAGCGGTCGCGGCTCGCGCGACAGCTGTAGCCGGGCCTGCTCGACGTGGTTGGAGTACAGGTGCACGTCTCCGAAGGTGTGCACGAACTCCCCCGGCTCGAGTCCTGTCTGTTGGGCGACCATCGCGACGAGCAGGGCGTAGGACGCGATGTTGAACGGCACGCCGAGGAACACATCCGCGCTGCGCTGGTAGAGCTGGCAGCTCAGCCGGCCCTCCGCCACGTAGAACTGGAACATCGTGTGGCATGGCGGCAACGCCATGTCGTCGACCTCGGCGACGTTCCAGGCGCTGACCAGCAGGCGCCGGCTGTCCGGGTCGACTCGGATCTGGTCGAGGACCTTCGAGATCTGATCGATGCGTGTGCCGTCGGGCGCCGGCCAACTACGCCACTGCGAGCCGTACACGGGGCCGAGGTCGCCGTTCTCGTCGGCCCACTCGTCCCAGATGGTGATGCCACGATCCTGTAGCCAGCGAACGTTCGTGTCGCCACGCAAGAACCACAGCAGTTCGCCCACGACCGAACGCATGTGCAGCCGCTTGGTCGTCACCGCAGGAAACCCCATCGAGAGATCGAAGCGCATCTGGTGGCCGAACACGCTGAGCGTGCCCGTGCCCGTGCGGTCGCCCTTGACGGTTCCCTCGGTCAGGACGCGCTCGAGAAGTTCGAGGTACTGCTGCACACCACCGAGCGTACGGTCGATGTGACCGCGCCCTGGCCCATTCGGTCAGGAGCTCAGCTCACCGCCCAGGGACGCGAGGTAGTCGCGAGTGCGGCGAGACGACTCGACCTTGGCGTTTCGGTCGGCGCCGATGGCGACCACACGCACCGAGATGTCGGTGGCGCCGGCGTCGGCGAAGGACCGCAGGCGCTTCTCGATCATCTCCTCGGTGCCGGCGGCGAGCAGGTCGCCGACCATCTGGGCGTCGCCCCGGTCGAGCAGGGCCTGGTAGTTCGGCGAGACCTCGGCCTCGGACAGCACCCGGTTGGTGCGGGCCACGGCTTCGTCGACCTCGTCGGCGCCGCACAGGCACACGGGCACGCCGGCGATCACGCGCGGCGGCTTGCGACCGGCGGCCTCGGCCGCCTTGGTGATGGTGGGCGCGATGTGGTCGCCGATGGCGCGCTCGTCGGCCATCCACAGGATGGTGCCGTCGGTGCGCTCGCCGGCGAGCCGCAGCATCACCGGACCGAGCGCAGCCAGCAGGACCGGCGTCGGCGTGATGTCGGTGATGTCCAGCGGGTTGTGCACCCGGAAGTGGTCGTTGTCGACATCGACCATGCCGGGCCCATCGAAGGCCTGCTCCAGCACGTCGAGGTACGAGCGCAGCATCGACACCGGCTTGTCGTAGGGCAGGCCGAGCATCTCGTCGATGACCCAGTGGTGGGACACGCCCAGGCCCAGCGACAGGCGCCCCCCGCAAGCGGCCTGCGTCGACAGCGCCTGCTGCGCCAACGCGATCGGATGCCGGGGCTGCACCGGCACCACCGCAGTGCCGACCTCCAGCCGGGAGGTCTCACGACCGACCAGCGTGGCTGCGGTGAGGGCGTCGAAGTCGTCGGGGATCTGGGGGATCCACACCGAGGCCATGCCCGCGTCCTCCGCCCATCGGGCGTCCTCGAGCATCCGGTCGATCTTCGTGGCGTACCGACCCCGCTCCGGCCCCAACATCACTCCGACACGCACCGTCGACACCTCCTGTGAGAACTACGTTCTCCCCGAACTGTAACGCGGCTTCCGGCCCGTGTCGTCAGAGCGCCGCGGTGTAGCCACCGTCGACTGGGATCGTCTGGCCGGTGATCCAGTCGGCGCGGGGGCTGGCCAGGGTCGCCACGATCCAGGCCACGTCGGCGGGGTCGCCTGGCCGACGGACGAGATACCGCGACAGCAGCGCCTTCTGTTGAACCTCGTTGGCGGGGTCGTCCCAGAGGCCGGCGGTCAGCGGCGTCCGCATGGTGCCGAGCGCCACGTTGTTGACGGTGATGCCGTGGCGGGCCACCTCGGCGGCGATGCCCCGGCCGAAGGCGGCCGCAGCGGCCTTGGCCGCGCCGTACACGGCCATGCCCTTCTCGGGGGTGCGGGCGGCGTCGGAGATCACGGTGACGACCCTCCCCCACCCGGCGTCGATCATGCCGGGCAGCACGGCGTGGGTGCAGTGCAGGACCCCGTGGAGGTTCACGCCGAGGAACTTGTGCCAGTCCTCCGGACCGGTCTCCACGAACAGCGACGGGATGCCGAAGCCGTCGGCGCCCGCGTTGCCGGCGTTGTTGACCAGGATGCCGATCGGTCCGACCTCGTCGACCGCCGAGCGCACCCCCTCCAGGTCGGTGACATCGAAGGGCGCAGCGACGGCGCGACCACCGGCGGCCACGATGTCGGCCGCCACCGCCTCCGCCCGCTCGGCCACGTAGTCGTTGACCACGACCTCGGCGCCGGCGGCAGCCAGGAGGCGGGCGATGCCCTCCCCCACGCCCTGCCCGGCACCGGTCACCAGCGCCCGCCGGCCCCCCAGCCGGAAGTCGAGATCGTCGAGTCCCTCGGTCATGTCTTCCCTCCTGCGCGAAGATCCGTTCCCCGACCCATCGAGGAGGACCACGTGAGCGACGATCCCACCACGAAGCAGCGGCGCGGCCGGCGCATCGCCATGAGCCGCGACGAGCTCGACGAGTTCCTGCGCACCCAGCACACGTGCCGGGTGGCCAGCGTCGGCGCCGACGGCTCGCCCCACGTCGCTCCGCTGTGGTTCGTCTGGGACGGCGAGGCGCTGTGGCTGAACTCGCTCGTGCGCAGCCAGCGGTGGACCGACCTGGCGCGCGACCCGCGCGTCAGCGTGGTGGTGGACGCCGGCGAGCAGTACCTGGAGCTGCGGGGCGCCGAGTTGCTGGGCACGGTCGAACCGGTCGGCCCGGCGCCGCGCACCCCCGACGACAGCGACCCGCAGCTCGAGGTGCCCGAGCGACTGTTCGGCGAGAAGTACACCGGCGGGACGTTCATCGTCGACGGCGCCCACGCCTGGCTGCGCCTGCGACCGACCAAGGTCGCGAGCTGGGACTTCCGCAAGCTCGGCTGAGCGAGCAGAGCGCCAGCGGCGCCCAGCCCCAGGGAGGCGAAGCGTGCGAGCCGACCGCAACGGTTCGGCTGAATCGGCAACGCGCCACGGTGCCTACGAGGCACCCCGGGGCACCTCGCGGAAGGGCACGTCGCGGTCGAAGGAGCGCTCGCGGGGCATGCCCAGCACGCGCTCGCTGATCACGTTGGCCGCCATCTCGGTGGTGCCACCGCCGATGCAGCCGACCTGGCGCATCAGGAAGTCGTTCCCGAGGTCGGCCAGCGCGTCGTCGTCGTCCGACCAGGCCGCACCGGCGGCGCCGGCCAGCTCGAAGCCGATGGTGGTGCGCCGGGTGCCGATGATGCCGCCGAACAGGCGGGCCACGGCGGCCGACTGGTCGGGCATGGCGCCGCTGGCGATGCCGCTGGCGACCCGCCGTCGCAGGGCGCCCGCCGCCAGATCGAGCATCGTCGACTCGCCGACCAGGTCGCGGGCGGCGGGGTCGTCACCACGTCCGGCGGCCCGGGCCAGCGGCAGCAGCGAGCTGCTTCCCTTGTCGCCCAGCGTCGTGCCCGCCGGCAGCGTGACGTACGGCGAGTTGTAGAGCATCCGCTCGTGGAACATCCACCGGGTGGCCACCGTCCAGCCGTCGTCGACGTCGCCGACCCGGTCGGCGTCGGGGACGCGCACGTCGGTGAAGAACTCCTGGCAGAACTCGCGGTTGCCGTTGAGCATCTCGATCCGGTGGACCTCGATGCCCTCCCGGTCGATGGGCAGCATGAACACGGTGAGACCGCGGTGCTTGGGCACGTCCCAGTTCGTGCGGGCCAGGCACAGGCCCCAATCGGACCACCAGGCACCGGTGGTCCACACCTTCGAACCGTTGAGCACCCACTCGTCGCCGTCGCGCACCGCGGTGGTGGTGACGCCGGCGAGGTCGGAACCGCTGCCGGGTTCGGACAGGAACTGCATCCAGATCTCGTCTCCCCGCAGGATGGCCGGAACGTGTCGCTGCTTCTGCTCTTCGGAACCGAAGTCGAGCAGCACCGCCAGGCACGGGGTCATGGTCGGCACCTGCAGGCGCATCGGGTACTCGTAGCCGGCCAGCTCCTGGGCCAGCACCTTCTGGTGCTCGGGGGTCAGGCCCTGGCCGCCGTAGGCCGTCGGGACGCAGACGCCGGCCAGACCACCGTCGAACAGCGAGCGTTGCACGGCGCGGTCGCGGGCCACACCGGCCAGCTCCTCCTCGTCGGAGCGGTCGCGCAGCGACACCGTCCGGCTGCCCACCAGCTCGAGGTTGGCGCGGATGTGGGCGCGGGCCCGCTCGCGGAAGGCGTCGAGATCCTCCATGGCGTCGGTCATGACGTGCGCTCCTCCTGCTCGATGAGGTCGACGATGCGGAGTCGATGCTCCCCCGGGGTGCCGTGGAGCGCCCGGTCCACGGTGTGGCGGCGCAGGTACAGGTGCACGTCGTGCTCGTAGGTGACGCCGATGCCCCCGTGCAGCTGCACGCAGTCCTGCACGAGCTCGGACCCGTACTCGCCGATGAACGCCTTGGCGGCGCTGGCCAGCGTGCCGGCGCCGGCCTCGCCGGCCGCCACCGCCTCGGCCGCCTCGTCGTTGAGGGCGTGGCTGGCCTCGAGCCACGACTTCATGTGGGCGAACCGGTGCTTCAGGGCCTGGTACGAGGCGAGCGGGCGGCCGAAGGAGTAGCGGTCGAACGCCCACTCGACCGTCATCTCGAAGGCCGACTCCATGGCGCCGATGGCCTCGGCGTTGAGCAGCACCAGCGCGTGCTGCAGCTGGCGTTCGATGTCGCCGTCGGCCTTGCCGACCTGGCCGACCACGGCGTCGGCGGGGACGCGCACGCCGTCGAAGGAAAGCGCCCCGAAGCGCCGGGTGAGGTCGATGCTGTGCAGCGGTGTGATCGAGAGCCCGGCGGCGTCGGCGGGCACCACCACCTGGGTCAGGCCGCCGTCGCTGCGGCCGGTCACCAGGAAGTGCGTGGCGGCCGTGGCCGCTTCGACCGGCCGCTTCTGGCCGTCGAGCACGAGCTCGTCTCCCTCGGCCCGGATCTGCAGGGCGACCTGGCCCAGACCGGCGTTCGGCGGCGGTTCGGCATGCGCCCACGTGGCCACCGCCGACCCGTCCAGCAGACCGGCCAGCAGCTCCGGCTGCGCGCTGGCGGCGCTGAGGGCGCCGGCCACGACGTTCGTCGACACGAGAGGCCCCGGCGCGGCCCGGCGGCCGAACTCGTGGGCGACCAGGCACAGGTCGAGCAGGCCGCTGCCCGACACCGAGCCGCCTCCGTGGTCCTCGCCGACCAGCAACGACGTCCAGCCGAGCTCGGCACCCCGCCGCCAGAGCGCCGGGTCGAAGCCCAGCTCGTCGTGGCGCAGCGCGCGCACCGCACCCACGGGGGCGTGGTCGTCGAGGAAGCGCGCCGTGGTCTCGCGGAAGAACTCCTGGTCCGACGTCAGCTGCAGTTGCACGAGCGCTCCTCTTGCTCCGGTCCCCTGGCGTCGTCGGCCACCGTGAGAACGTGACCTGCGCCGAGCGGAGACAGTAGTCTCGCTCCATGAGAACGGTCGTCATCGGGGCGTCGAGCGGGCTCGGCCGCAGCTTGGCCGTGGCCATCGCCCAACGGGGGGAACCGGTCGCCATGCTCGCCCGGCGCAAGGACCGCCTCGACCAGGCGGCCGCCGAGGGCGGACCAACCGCGGTCGCGATCGAGTGCGACGTCGTCGAGGAGGCCGGGTGCACGTCGGCGGTCCAACAGGCCGCCGAGGCGCTGGGCGGCATCGACGCGCTGGTGTACACCACGGGCGTCGGCATCCTCCGCCGCATCGAGGAGCTGAGCGCCGACGACTGGATGCACAGCTTCGCCACCAACGTGGTCGGCGCCTCGGTCGCCACCGCCGCCGCCCTCCCCTTCCTCAAGGAGTCCCAGGGCACGGCGGCGTACTTCTCCTCGATCAGCGCGTCGCTCACGCCGCCCTGGCCGGGGCTGGCCGCCTACGTCACGTCGAAGACCGCCCTCGACAAGCTGGTCGAGGCGTGGCACACCGAGCACCCCGAGGTCGGCTTCACCCGCGTCACGGTCGGCGACTGTGGCGGGGGTGAGGGCGACAGCGCCACGGGCTTCGCCGACGACTGGAACCGCGAGCTGGCCGCCGACCTGGTCACGCAGTGGTACGAGCGCGGCTACGTGGCCGGCGCCCTGATCGACGTGCACGAGCTGGTCGACACCGTCAGCGCGGTGCTGCACCGGCGGCCCAGCGCGCGGATCCCCTCGGTCACCGTGGTCCCGCGCATGCCCCCGACCGGCGGCTGACGGCAGCGCTCGGAGCGCGCGGCCGGCCGGGGTCGAAATCGACATTTACTGGACAGAGAGTCCCATTCTCCGCCAATCTGGCCGAAGGCGGAACGCCTCCGTGCAGGAGGTGCGCCGCCCCGCAGCGAACCATTGCCTGCGGCGGGGGCACGACGCACCGCCGCACACGGAGCGCACTCCGGGACAGGGGGACTCATGTCCGCGACGCACACCGAGACCAGGCAGCCGGCACGCCGGTCGGGCCGAACGCGCCGTCGCGGGGCCGGTCTGGCCATCCTGTGCGTCGGCGTCCTGCTGGCCACCTCCGCATGCGGCGCCCGGTGGGACGACGCCCAGCGCGAGCAGGTGCTGTCGCAGACCGACGGACAGCAGCTGGCGGCCGCGGCTCCCGGCGACATGACGACGGGTCAGGCGCTCGGCACCGCCGGACGTCCCACCGAGGGGCAGGGCACCACCGCCGCCCCGACGCCGACCAACGCCGCCGGCGCAGAGGACACCGGCCAGCGGGCGGCGACCACGCCGGCTTCCGGCGCCGCCCCTGCGCAGCCGAAGGCACAGGCGCAGAGTCAGGCCCTGCCGTGCACGGCGCCGTCCGACGCCCCCGGCGTCACCGACACCAGCATCACCATCGGAACCATCTCCACCCTGTCGGGCGCGGTGCCCGGCCTGGGCGCCAGCTCCGAGGCGGCGGCGCGGGCCTACGTCGCCTATCGCAACGCCACCGGCGGCGTGTGCGGTCGCCAGCTCGTCCTCAAGACCGCCGACGACGGCATGGACAACGGGCGCCACCGCCAGATCGTCACCGAGATGAACGACAAGGTCATCGGCATCATGGGCGGGCTCGGCGGAGGCGACGCCGGCAGCGCCGACACGGTCACCCAGCTGGACATCCCGGTGGTCAACGTCCCGATCTCCAAGCCCTTCGACGACTCGCCGGTCACCTTCAACATCAACCCGTACTTCGCCGACATCCATCAGCCGCTGCCCAAGTTCGAGTACTACCACTCGCAGGGTGTTCGGAAGGCTGCCATCGCCTACACGGCGGTCGACCAGACCCGGTCCGAGGTCAACCTGCGCCAGAAGCCGGAGATGATCGCTGCGGGCATCGAGGTGGTCGACCAGATCGAGATCCCGCTCAGCACACTGAGCTACGACTCGTACGCGCGGCGGGTCGCGAACAGTGGTGCCGACTACCTGTTCTTCCTCGCCGACGGCAGCATCAGCGCCTCGATGGCACGAGCGATGTACGACACCGGCTACAAGGGACTGAAGTTCGCCGAGTACCTCCAGGCCTATGGGTCCAACTTCGCCGACCTCGCCGGTCCCGGGGCCGACGGAGCGGTCTCGCCCATCCGCACCCTGCCCAACGAGGAGCCCGGTGCGTCGCCAGAGCAGGACGCCTTCCTCGAGTGGTTCCACCGCGTCGCACCCGACCAGCCGGCCGACACCTTCGCCGCCGATTCCTGGGTGGCCTCGAAGGCGTTCGTCGACAACCTCGAGGCCCTGCCCGGCCCCATCACCCGCAAGGCCCTGCTCGACCAGATCGCCTCGGTCGGCGAGTACGACGCCGGCGGCTTCCTCGGGCCGATCCAGCTCGGCCCCCAGATCAGCAACGGCTGCGTCGTCCTGATGCGCTACGAGTCCGGCGCCTGGCGACGCGTGGCGCCGGACAAGGGGTTCATGTGCTGACCGTGTCGGCTCCGGAGACCGCCGCCACGCCGCTGGCCGACGCACCGTCGTCGGCGCCCCTCGAGCTCATCGGCGTGCACGCCGGCTACGGCCGCATCGACGTGCTCCACGGCGTCGACATCGCCGTGCCCGACGGAGGCGTCGCCGCCCTGCTCGGCCCCAACGGCGCCGGCAAGACCACCACGCTCGGCACGATGAGCGGCCTCATCCGCCCGAGCCGCGGTTGCCGTCACGTGCACGACCGGCACGTCAACGGCGCCGACGCCGACGAACTGGCCCGCATCGGCATCTGCCACGTGCGCGAGGGCCGGTCCGTGTTCCCCAACCTCAGCGTGCTCGACAACCTGCGGGTCGCCTCGTCCAGCGGCACACCCTTCGACCGACTCACCGATGTGGCCTTCGCCCTGTTCCCCCGCCTGCAGGAGCGCCAGAAGCAGCTGGCCGGCACCCTGTCGGGCGGCGAGAAGCAGATGCTGGCCCTGGCCCGTGGCCTGGGCAGCGACCCCGCCGTGCTCCTCGTCGACGAACTGTCCATGGGCCTGGCCCCCATCATCGTCGACGAGCTCTACGAAGCCGTGGCCCAGGTCGCCGCGACCGGCGTCTCGGTCCTCGTGGTCGAGCAGTTCGCCGCCATCGGCATGCGCCACGCCGACACCGTCTATGTGATGTCGCGCGGGCGCATCACCTATGCCGGCCGGCCCGACACCGCCATGGACGCGGTCCACGCCGCGTACCTCGGGGGCCACGCATGACCGAGCTGCTCCAGTTCACGCTGTTCGGGCTGATGCTCGGCTGCATCTACGCCATCGCGGCGATGGGGCTCGTCCTCACCTACACGGTGACCGGCGTGTTCAACTTCGCTCACGGCGCCGTTGGCATGCTCGCCGCGTTCGTCTACTACGACCTGCGGGTGAACCGCGGCTGGCCCACGCCACTCGCCGTCGCCGTGGTCGTCCTGCTCCTCGCTCCGCTCATGGGGCTCGTCGCCGAGCGCCTCCTGCGTCGCTTCCGCGGTGCCGACTACGCCACGTCGCTGGTCGTCACCGTGGCGCTCACCGTCGGGCTCCTCGGCATGGCCCAGCGTCTCTACGACCCGGGCGAGGCCCGGTTCTCGCCCTACCTCTTCGGTGACCGGCGCATCGAGATCGCCAGCGTCCCCATCACCTACGACCGCATCTTCCAAGTCGTCGTCGCCGCCGCCGTGGCGTTCGGGCTGCGCGCCCTGCTGTTCCGCAGCGCGCTCGGCGCCCGCATGCGGGCCGTGGTCGACGACGGCGAGCTGGCTCAGCTCAACGGCGTCCGATCCACCACCGTCGCCCGCCTGAGCTGGATGATCGGTTTCGCCCTGGCCGGACTCGGCGGCGTCCTCTTCGCCGGCGGGCAGAACCTCAACGCCATCGTCCTCACCCTGCTCGTGCTCAACGCCTACGGCGCGGCCATGGTCGGTCGGCTCACCAACCTCCCGATGACGTTCGTGGGCGCACTGGCGCTCGGTCTCATCCAGGAGCTCACGAACGTGTCGTGGCTGTGGCCCGACAGCGCCGTCTTCGTCCGCATCCAGCTGGCCATCCCCGGGTTGTTCCTCATCGCCGCCATGCTCCTGCTCCCGAGCGCCCGGCTCACCGCCGGCCGGGTCGTGGGCCGCGACGAGCCCAGGGTCCCCGCCCTGCGCAGCTCGCTGGTGTCGGCTGCGGCGGTGATCCTCGGCGTGGCGGTGCTCGTGAACGTCCTGCCCAGCGACGTCCACGGCGACGTCGTGCGCGGCATGGTCGTCGCCGTCATCGCCCTGTCGCTGGTGGCGCTCACCGGCTTGTCAGGTCAGGTTTCGCTCACGCAGTACCTGTTCGTGGGCATCGGCGCCTTCGTCACCGGGTCGGCCTTCGGCGGAGACAGCGTGCTCGGCATGCTGCTCGGCGGCCTGGTCGCCGCCGCGCTCGGCGCCGTCGTGGCCCTCCCGGCCGTGCGCCTGCGGGGGCTGCACCTGGCGCTCAGCACCTTCGGCATCGCGCTCGTCGGGCGCGAGGCCATCCTCGGCGACCCACGCATCTTCGGGCTCGGCGGCCTCACCGTCGGCCGGCCCCACGTCCTCGGCATCTCCACCAGCTCCAACGCGGCGTTCGCCGTGTGGTGCGCCGTCGTCTTCGCCGTGCTGGCGGTCGCGGTCGGCGCCCTCCGCCGCAGCTGGTTCGGCCGCCAGCTCACCGCCATCCGCGACAGCGAGCTGGCCGCCGCCACCCTCGGCCTGCGGGTCCGCGCGGTGAAGGTCGCCATCTTCGCCTTCTCCGCCTTCATCGCCGGGTGCTCCGGCGCGCTGTTCGGCGGCGCCGCCGGCGCCGTGCAGGGCACCCAGTTCGACCCGGTCGCCAGCCTGGTCATCGTCCTGTTCGCCTACGTCGGCGGCATCACCACCGTGGCCGGCGCCCTCATCGCCGGCGCACTGTTCGCCCTGCTCGGCTACGCCGAGTCCAACGTCGCCAGCCTCGGCGGGCTGGTCTTCGTCGCCGTCGGGGCCGCGGCCATCGGCCTCGGACGCCAGCCCAACGGCCTGGCGGGCGTGCTCTTCGACCGCCTCGACCGGATACGGCAGTGGCGGCCACCCGTCCGGTCGATCGCGCCGAGGCCGACCCGGCCCCCCGCCGTTGAACTCGAGGGGACCCCATGAGACCACGTCGCAACGTCACCGGCCGCGCTCGCGCCGTCGCCGCCATGGCGTTGGCCACGATCGCCGCATCCACGCTGCTGGGAGGGTCGGCCCGTGCCCAGACCGCCGACGACGTCCCCTCCCTCGGCGGCTACAACGGCACCGCCCATGCCTCGGGCGTGCACGCCTTCTACAACCCCGAGGGTCTGCTGCCCACCGCTGCCGTGCTCGATGCCGGCGCTCCCGATGCCCTGGCCACCATCTCGCGTGGCGTGACCTTCGCCCGAGCCGCCGTCGCCGACCCCGGCGACCTCCTGGTCAATCCCGACGCCCTGTTCTCCCAGGCCGACCCCCGGTATCCCCAGGGGACCCTTCCGGCCTACCCGTACCGGATCACCGCCAACTCGACGGTCGGAGAGCCCCGCGCCGAGTCGAAGCCCGCCCCGGGCCTCGACGCCCGGGTCGAAGCCACCGATTCGGGATCGACGTCCGACGCCCAGACGGCCTCCGCAGCGGCACCCGGACTGGTCACGGTCGGTTCGGTCCACTCGCGCTCGACCACCACGCTCGAGGACTCGACCGTGCGGGTCCACGCCCACACCGAGGTCTCCGACTTCGACCTGCTCGGGCTCCTCCACATCGACTCCATCGTCACCGACGTCGTGGCGAGCTCGTCCGGATCCGACACCGAGGTCGCCGGGGGCACCGTGGTCAGCGGCGCCACGTTCATGGACCAGCCCGTCATCATCGACCAGGACGGCATCCGCACCGATCCGAAGTCCGACTCGCCACAGGTGCCGCTGTTCGGCGCCGTTCGCGACGCTGCGCCCGAGCAGGTGCTGCAGATGCTCGAGGATGCCGGCATCCGGATCACGCTCCCCGGACCGGTGGCTCAGGACGGCGAGTCCTCGGGGACCATGGGCAGCACCGGGCTTCGCATCGACTTCGAGCTGTCGAAGCGCACGGCGCCGCAGCTGAGCCAGCTCGCGGACATGCTCCCTCCGGTCGAGACGCCTGTCCCGGGCGCACCGGGGATCGCCGACGCCCTGGTGTTCGTCAAGGCCACGCACCTGGTCACCCTCGACGTGGGTCGGGCCCGGGTCTCGCTCACCGCCCGTCCCGGATACGTGGCACCCGACTTCGTGCCGTCCACGCCCGTCGTGAGCCCGTCCGTCGTCGCGGCCGCACCGACGCCCGCACTGAGCCCGCCCATCGCCCGCGCCCCCGCACCGGTGGCGTCTGCCGCACCGGTTCCTGCCCCCGCCGCCATGCCCACGGCACCGGCGGCCAACACCGAGACGCCCCTGGCGTCGCTCGGAGCCGGCATCGGAGCCCTCGCCCTGCTCGCCCTGCTCGCCCAGCCGTTCCTCGGGAGCCGCATCGCCCGGGCCGGAGCTGCGGTGCTCGGCACCGGGCCCAACGACACGTGCCCCCTGGAGGAGACATGACCACCACCACCGCACCACGGCCGGTGCTGTCCAGCGGCCGTCCTCTGGACGAGCGGCAAGAGGCGCTGGCCACGGGGGCCGACGAGCTGACCGGCGCCCGGGGCTCCCTCGCCGACGACTCGCGCCTGCTCCCCACCATCGCCGCCGCCACCATGACCATGGGGCTCACCGCCATCCTGCTCGGCTGGTTCGGTGCCGCCCGTTCGACCCTGGTCGAGGAGCAGATCCCGTATCTGATCTCGGGCGGCCTGCTCGGCTTGGCGCTGGCCACCATCGGTGCCCTGCTCTTCTTCAGCCACTGGCTGACGGTCGGCATCAAGGAGGCACGCCAGCGCGAGCACGCCCGTCGCCAGGACCACCAGGAACTGATGGCCACGCTGCGAAGCGTCGCCCGGCACGACGGAGAGGAGGGCAGCGATGGCCGTGCTCGAAGCGCGCGGACTGAACGTCCGCTTCGGAGTTCACCAGGCCGTTCGTGACGTCGACCTCGATGTCGATGCCGGCGAGATCGTCGGCCTGATCGGCCCCAACGGCGCCGGCAAGACCACCACGTTCAACGCCGTGTCGGGCGTGCAGAAGTGCACCGGCACCGTCACCCTCGACGGCGTCGACGTGTCCGACGCGCCGCCCCACCGGCGGGCCCGACTGGGGATGAGTCGCACGTTCCAGCGGCTCGAGGTGTTCGGCACCATGAGCGCCCGCGACAACATCCTCACCGCCGCCGAGATCGCCGCCCGGGGCCGTCGCGAGTCGATGCGGTCCGCCGCCTCGGTGACCGACGACGTCATCGACCTGGTCGGCCTCGGCGCCATCGCCGACCGCCGGGCCGACGCCCTCCCCACCGGTCAGGCGCGCCTGGTCGAGCTCGGCCGGGTGCTGGCCACCAAGCCCAAGGTCGTGTTGCTCGACGAACCCGCCTCCGGCCTCGACGACGTCGAGACCGCACGTCTGGCCGACATCCTCGGGTCGGTGCGCGCCAGCGGTCTGGCCGTGCTGCTCGTCGAGCACGACATCGACCTGGTCATCGAGCTGTGCTCGACCCTGTGCGTCCTCGACCTCGGCGAGATCATCGCCAGCGGGTCGCCCGAGTCGGTGCGCAACGATCCGGCGGTCCAGGCCGCCTACCTCGGCACCGCCGTCGCGTAGCGGCCGGCCTCCCGATTCCGGGCCGCGAGGTCTGTGCCCGACACGGTGATCTGCACCCCAGAACGGCTCGGCTTCGGGTTCTGGGCCGCGAGATCTGTGCCGGACACGGTGATCTGCACCCCGGAAGGCACTGTCAGTGGGCGGTGCGGGTGGTCGCCAGCACGGCACGCCGGTCGCCGGCGCCGGCGTCGCGCACCGCGACACGTCCCAGTCCGTCGCGCACGTCGGCCACCGCCACCGCCGGGCCGATGCGCACCGGTTGCAGGTAGCGCAGCGCCAGCGACTCGAGCGTGGCGCCAGGCGTGAGCGACAGCGCGGCGTCCTCGACGGCCAGGGCGAGCAGGCCACCGTTGACCGTGTTGGAGGCATTGAGCCCGTCGTCCATGCGGGGGAGCGCGACCACCCCGGGGGCTCGGTGCTCCAGACCGACGCGTTCGGCCAGCGGCTGGCGCAGCCGCGACGCACCCGGCGGCCGGCCCTCGAGACCGACGCCTTCGGGCATGCGCAGGTCGGGGTCGGGCGCCACCATGAACGAGGCGGCGCCGAAGCCGAACGAACGACCGTCCTCGTCGAGGAGCTCGACCGTCGGCACCACGACGGTGCGGCCGGCCTTCACGACCCGGCCGCGCAGGTGCACCCACCCGAGCCCGCTCGGCGGTGCCTGGAGGTGCACGTCGAGCTCGAGCGTCACCGGCACGCGCGGACGCACCACGTCGACGACCAGCAGTCCGGCGACGGTGTCGACCCACGTGGCCAGCACGGAGGTGCGCAGCACATCGGTGCCGGGCACGTGCATCTCGGGCACGACCGGCGCCGAGCCGTGGAGCTCGTCACCGACGCGCTCGACGCCGAGGCCGAGCTCGGTCACGACGTGGCCGGAGGGGTCTCCGCGCTGGGCGTCCACGGCCGTGGAATCTAGACGCCCTGTTGACCCATCTGTCAGATCTGACCGATCTCCATCTGCTTGGCTGTGGCCAGCGACACCCCGGGAGGGCTCACGTGCTGTTCGGTCTCCGATTCGACCTCCGCAACCCCTCGTTCGCCGGCGTCACCGACGCCGAGCGCATGCAGGCGGCACTCGACATGTGCGAGTGGGCCGACCAGCGAGGCGCGCTGGCGCTCACCGTCTCCGAGCACCACGGCTCCGACGACGGCTACCTGCCCAGCCCACTGGTGATGGCCGGCGCCATCGCCGCCCGCACCTCGAGCGCCATGATCACCGTCGCCGCGCTGGTGGCGCCGTTCCACGACCCGCTGCGCGTGGCCGAGGACGCCGCCGTCGTCGACCTCGTCTCGGGCGGCCGTCTGGTGCTGATCGTCGGCGGCGGCTACCTGCCCAGCGAGTTCGAGATGTTCGACGTGCCGATGCGCGAGCGCCCCAAGCGGGTACGCGAGCTCTTCGAGGTCTGCCGGTCGGCCTGGACGGGCGAGCCCTTCGAGTACCGGGGCCGCACCGTCCAGGTCACGCCAGCGCCCACCAACCCCGGTGGCCCGATGCTGCTCATGGGCGGCACGTCGGAAGGGGCGGCTCGCCGGGCGGCCCGGATCGCCGACGGGTTCGTGCCGTCCGAACCCCAGTGCTGGGAGCACTACCGCGACGAGTGCCTGCAGCTGGGCAAGCCCGACCCCGGGCCGTGCACCATCAAGAGCTTCGGCGACCAGGTGGTGCTGGCCGAGGACGTCGACGCCGCCTGGGACGAGCTCGGTCGCTACTTCCTGCACGAGACCCAGACGTACGGGGGCTGGGAGCAGCAGGCGGCCGCCACCGGCCGCCCCGCCACCTTCCGTCCCATGTCCAGCGTCGACGAGGTCCGCGCGAGCGGCCAGTACCGGATCGTCACCCCCGACCAGTGGGCGGCCGAGCTGGCGGCCGTCGACGAACCCGAGATGCCCGTGTTCCACCCCATGGTGGGCGGCATCCCACCGGCGCTGGCGTGGCGCCACCTGCACCTGTTCGAGGAGGCCTTCCTGTGAGCAGCGGGCGGAGCCCGGAGTCGGGGGTCCACGGGGGCGGAGCTCCCGTGCGTGTCCTTTGACCGGACTGTCAGAAATGCTCTAGGTTCGTTCCACGCTCGACCCACAGGAGGGGCCCATGTCCCAGGTCGCTTTCGCACCCGATGTCTTCACGTGGCCCGCCGACGAGCCACGGCTCATCGGCGGTCGGTGCACGGCGTGCTCCGCCGTCACGTTCCCGAGGCAGGGCTCGTGCGCCCGGTGCGGATCGGTCGACGTGGACGAAGAGCTCCTCCCCCGGCGGGGCACCCTGTGGACCTTCACCACACAGGAGTTCCTGCCAAAGGAGCCCTACGCCGGCGGCGAGACGCCCGAGACGTTCCGCCCCTACGGCGTCGGCATCGTCGAGCTCGACGACGTCGTCCGGGTCGAGTCCCGGCTCACCGAGGCCGACCCCGAGCGGCTCCGCATCGGCATGGAGCTCGAGCTGCGGATCGTGCCGTTCCGCACCGATCCCGACGGCACCGAGGTCCTGACGTTCGCGTTCGCACCGGTCGACTCCCCGCCCGACGAGAGGACGGTCTGACATGGAAGGCGTCTCCATCATCGGGGTGGGACTGCACCCCTTCGGTCGCTTCGGCGACAAGTCCGCCATCGACATGGGCGCCGAGGCCACGCGAGCCGCGCTGGCCGACGCCGGCGCCCAGTGGTCCGACGTGCAGGTCGCCTTCGGCGGCAGCTTCGAGGTCGACAACCCCGACGCCGTCACCAGCCGCTTGGGCCTCACCGGCATCCCGTTCATCGACGTCTACAACGGCTGCGCCACCGCCGCGTCGGCGCTGCAACTGGCGGCCGACTCGATCCGCTCGGGTCAGTACGACGTGGCCGTGGCCGTCGGCATGGACAAGCACGAACCGGGCGCGTTCACGTCCGACCCCGTCGACTACGCCGCCCCCGCCTGGTACGGCGAGATCGGGCACTTCCTCACCACCAAGTTCTTCGCCATGAAGATCAACCGCTACATGCACGACCACGGGATCTCGCACCAGACCCTGGCCCGGGTGGCGGCGAAGAACTACCGCAACGGCTCGCTCAACCCCAACGCCTTCCGCCGCAAGCCGCTGAGCGAGGACGAGATCCTCGCCTCGCGGATGCTCAACTACCCACTGCGCCACTACATGTTCTGCGCGCCCGACGAGGGCGCCGCCGCCGTCGTGCTGTGCCGGTCCGACCTCGCCTCTCGGTACTCCGGCACGCCGGTGCAGCTCCGAGCGGCGACGCTGCGCACCCGCCGATACGGCGCCTTCGAGGTCCACGCCTCGTGGGCGGCCATCGAGCAGGACGCCGCCCCCACCGTCTACGCCTCGCGCGCCGCCTACGAGCAGGCCGGCATCGGCCCCGAAGACGTCGACGTGATCCAGTTGCAGGACACCGACTCGGGCGCCGAGATCATCCACATGGCCGAGAACGGCTTCTGCGCCGACGGCGAGCAGGAGAAGTTGATCGCCGACCACGCCACCGACATCGACGGCCCGATGCCGATCAACACCGACGGCGGCCTCATCGCCAACGGCGAGCCGATCGGCGCCTCGGGCCTGCGCCAGGTCCACGAGCTCGTCCACCAACTGCGCGGCACCGCCGGCGACCGCCAGGTCCCGGGCGAGCCCAAGGTCGGCTACGCCCAGCTGTACGGCGCACCCGGCACCGCCGGCGTGTCGATCATCTCTCGATAGGCCTCACAGGTAGGAGACCCCATGTCCGTCGCCGAGCGGGACGACCTGTCCTACGACCCCTACGACGTCGAGCTGAACGACGATCCCTACCCCGTGTTCCGCCGCCTGCGGAACGAGCGGCCGCTCTACCACAACGCCGAGCACGACTTCTTCGCCGTCAGCCGCTTCGACGACGTGGAGCGGGTGCTCAAGGACGCCGAGACGTTCAGCTCGGCCAAGGGCAACATCCTCGAGATCATCAAGTCCGACATCGAGCTGCCGCCCGGCACGGTGATCATGGAGGACCCGCCGTCGCACACCCGGCACCGCAAGCTCATGGCCCGGATGTTCACGCCGCGCAAGGTGTCGGCCCTCGAGCCGAAGATCCGCGAACTGTGCGCCGAGTGCCTCGACCCGCTGGTCGGCAGCGACGGGTTCGACCTCATCGCCGACTTCGCCTCCATCGTGCCCATGCAGGTCATCGGCATGCTCATCGGCATCCCCGAGGAGGACCGGCGGGCCATCCGCGACGCCTCCGACGCCAACCTGCGCACCGAGGCCGGCAAGCCCATGGAGGTCAAGGCCGACCTGGGCAACGAGCGGTTCCTCGAGTACCTCGACTGGCGGGCCGACCATCCGTCCGACGACATCATGACCACGCTGCTCAACGCCGAGATCGAGGACGACGACGGCACGGTCCGCACCCTCACCCGCGACGAGCTGAAGATCTACCTCAGCGTGGTCGCCGGCGCCGGCAACGAGACCACCACCAAGCTCATCGGCTGGGCCGGCAAGCTGCTTGCCGACCACCCCGACCAGCGCCAGGCGCTGGCCGCCGACCCCGAGCGCATCCCCGCCGCCGTCGAGGAGCTCCTCCGCTACGAGCCGGCGTCGCGCCAGGTCGCCCGCTACGTCACCAAGGACGTCGAGTTCCACGGCCAGGTCGTGCCGGCGGGCAGCACCATCCTCGCCCTCATCGGTGCCGCCAACCGCGACGAGAGCCGCTGGGAGCGCCCCGAGGAGTTCGACGTGCTGCGCGACCCGGTGGCCCACATCGCCTTCGGTCACGGCATCCACTTCTGCCTGGGTGCCGCGCTGGCCCGCATCGAGGCCCGCGTCGCGCTCGAGGAGCTGCTGGCCCGCTTCCCCAGCTGGGACGTTGACCAGGCCGGCGCCCGCAAGGCCCAGACCTCCACCGTCCGCGGCTACGAGGCGCTGCCCATCACGCTCCCGTAGGAGCCCCGTCCCCGATCTGGCAGGCGCTGCGTCACACCGCCGGGGGTCAGGTCCTCCACGGCGAACGAGAGGATCCTCGGCGAAGGGGCTCCCGATGCATGCAACGAGCGGATCCTCGCCGTCGAAGCGCGGTCACCGGGCGTACGCAGTCCGAGGGTCCTCGGTGAACGTGCGTCCTAGACACCGAGCCCGAGGATCCTCGCCGAGGTGACACGCCGGCACCAGATACCCACACCCACCGCCGGATCTGGACGCCCGGTACACGCCACCGGTCGCCGTCGGCCGGGCACGCCCCCACTCCTTGGTACCACCGCTTCACCCACCCCCATCTCACCCAGTTGCCGAACTGCACTGCGACTGATCGGGGCCTATCGGGACGAGGCGATGCGCCGGCTCCCGGCGACCAGACCGAGCGCCACGGCCGCCGGCACGCTCCGCGACGCGCATCGGATCGCCCGGAGTCGCCGCTGGAAGACGGCCTTGTCGTTGACCCGTGGGAAGGGGCGCTGCGGAACGGGTACGTCGAGGAACGCACACAGCGGCTCCCAGCCGTCCGCGACGTCGAAGACGAGCAGCCGGTCGGCGGGAACGGTGGACGTCACGTGTCGAGTCCATCGCTCGTAGACGTCGATGGCGTGGTTCCGGTCCTCGAACCGACCGTCGAAGAGGCCATCCCAGATCACAGCATCGAGCATCTCGTAGAGGTCTCGGACGGGCGGGAGGTACCGCAGCGGCGCCGAGCGGAACACGTCCCGGGCTCGGTAGATCGTCTCGGCGGTGCTGTCGTACCAGCGGTCGGGGTCACGGACGGTGTGCACGACCTTGGCGTCGGGGAACCGATCCAGGAGCTGGTCGTAGACGAGGGACGCTGGGAAGTCGACGGCGGCCCCGAAGCCGGTGAACAGTCGGTCGAGGTTCGGCCTCGTGCCCGGTCGCCACTGCCCCCAGGTCCTGGCATGGGAGGGGCGCTTGAATACCTCCTGCATGTGGTAGCAGCGGCCGAAGCCGAGCTGTTCGAGCGCGGCCTTCATCGAGGTGGTGCCCGTGCGTCCGAAGCCCGAACCGATCACGCGCACGGGTCGTGCCGATCCTCGTGCGCCAGGTCGGCGAGCGGCGGCGGGGCCGAGACAGCGCGGGCGTCGATCTGCGTCATGGCTGCTCACCTCCACCAACGGATTGGACCGGGTGCGCCGGCACCGCGCACACCGCACCGTCGCTGAAGCCCGAGGGTTGCACGCCGAGGGCCCGGTTCAGCCGGGACCGATGGTTCTCCCAGGCGATCGTCGCCGCCAGCTCGGCCAACGCCGCAGGACCGAGTCGGTCGAGCAAGCGCTCGCGCAGTTCATCGGAGACGTCGGCGGGGGTCGCCGTCATGGCCGTGGCGAACTCGAGTACGAGGCGATCCAGTTCGCTGTACGCATCGCTGTGTTCGAACCGGGACACGTCGGCAACGTCCTGGTCGGTCAGACCGGCTGCTCTGCCCACGGCAGAGCCGATGTCCAGTCAGAACGGACAGCCGATCAAGCTGGAGACGCGCAGCTGGGCCAGCAACTTGAGACGATCCTCCGCGCGGTTCGCCACGAAGAGCGCACCTTCGTAGGCGCCGATCCCGGCGAGGATCTGCGGCCGGCGGACCAGCCAGCTCACGAGGTCGAGGCGCTTCCGCCTCGCCCGCGGCAGCACCCGTAGGTAGACGGCCACCTTCGCTGCGATCCTTCTCATGACGTCCTCCAAGCCCCAGTCAGCAAGCCCCAAGTCAGCGAGAACGACGACATCTTGACCAGCGGGTCAAGAGCACCACAATGACAGCTGTCACACCGCTGACTCACCTCTCGACGCGCGGGGTCGCCACCGCGTCATCGGGCTCACGTGAGCTCTTGGGCGAGCCCGATGAGGATGCCTTCCGGCCCACGGACGTAGCAGAGCCGGTACGAGCTCTCGTACTCGACCACGTCAGGACTGACGAGACGCGCACCGTGCTCGGCCAGCCGGTTGACCGTGTCGTCGATGTCGTCAACCGCGAACATCACCCGGAGGTAGCCCAGGGCGTTCACCGGAGCGTCCCGATGATCGGCGACCACCTGCGGCGCGATGAAGCGGGAGAGCTCGAGCCGCCCGTGGCCGTCGGGCGTGCGCATCATGGCGATCTCGACGGTTTGGTCGCCCAGTCCTGTGACGCGTCCGGCCCACTCGCCTTCGACCACCCCGCGACCTTCCAGCTCGAGGCCCAGCTCACGGAAGAACTCGATCGCCGGTTCGAGGTCCTCGACGACGATCCCGACGTTGTCCAGCCTGAGCGCCATCCGAGGAGGGTACCGAGCAGTGCGGCGCGGGCTCCGCGCTCGACGTCGTGATGCTTCTTCGTACCGGCCCCGGTCTGGGACCATCTTGTCTGGAGTGTGGACGAGCGGCGGGGCTCGATGTCATCGCCGCACGCTCCTCCCGGCGCGACGTGCTGAGAGACTGGTGGCTCGTCACCGTCTCGAGGAGGAGCGCTCCATGATCGGCATCGCCCGCATGCGCACGGTCGTGATCGACTGCCCAGACCCGGCTGCCCTCGCGGGGTTCTACCAACGCCTCGTGGGCGGAGAGGTCTCGTCCGTCGCAGACGATTGGGTCGTGCTCGAGCCGGAGCCCGGACGGCGCCTGGCGTTCCAGCGGGCCGACGACTACGCGCCACCCACCTGGCCCACGGCCGAGCGACCGCAGCAGTTCCATCTCGACGTGACCATCGACGACATCGACGAGGCCGAGCCGGCGGTGCTCGCGATCGGCGCGAGGAGGCACGAGGTTCAACCAGGCGAGGACGACGGCGACTCGTTCCGCGTCTACCTCGACCCCGCGGGTCACCCGTTCTGCCTCTGCTGGGACTGACGTGGTGGGAAGTGTGCGGTGAATCCGCTCGACCGTTGAGGAACTACGGGTTGGACCGGGGCGAGATCTTCCCCGCCACCGGTGCTACGAGACTCGACCAGGTGCAAGAAGAACCGGCATTTCCCGTGCCGTCGTACAGCCGCAGAAGCGCCTGGGCTGTGGTGTTGCGGTGCTGCAACCCCCTTCGCCAGGCCTCACGCTCGCGAAGACTTGGGCCGTCACGTTGCGCTGGTGCAACGCCACAGCCCCGGACTCGACCGCGCCGAGGTGCCGGTAGCCGGCGGGCCTCCGCTCACGCTCGGCGGCGACGCGCATGGTGCGAAGCAGGCGCGGATGCTGCTGCTGGTACCACGCCTCGAAGTCCACTGCGTCCCGCTCCATCCACTACGCCAAGTCACGAGCCCACCGAAGTCATTAGACGACATCTTCGGGCGATGCGCTGACGTACCGGTGCCACAGCCTGTGCAGCAGTGTTCAGACCCAGTACCGGATGGTCCGCTCGCCGGCGACGATGTGGATCTCGAGCCCGCGGTAGCCGTCGGTGACGTCGCCGAGGTCGATGACGGCGAAGAGCAGACGCCAGGACGTGTCGTCGACCGCGGTGTGCAGTTGCAGGACCGAGGTGCGCAGGGGCTCACCGGTGTCTCGGTCGAACACGTCGATGTGGTCGAAGTCGGGTGGCACGAGTCCAGCGACGAGGGTGTCGGAGCGCACCGGGGTGCCGTCGGCGTTCATGTCGATGCCGCCGCCATCGAGGATGAGCGTTTGCAGGTCGGTGAGCGGGGCGGCGGTGCCGCTTCCACCCACACCGCTGGTGGCGAGGGTTTCGAGGCGTGCGACCCCGAACCCGTCCCGCGTGATCGCGGCGCGGTAGTCCACCCCGTCGACCTCCTGGCGGAGGCCGGCGAGCACGGCCTGGTCGTCGTCGGGGAACCCGTCGGAGCTGATGTCGACGTGTTCGGGAACCACACCACGACGCAGCAGCGGTTGATCCTCGGGGACGTCGGTGGCCTCGACCATCGCCGCGAACGCGTCCGAGTCGACCGGTTCGAGCGCGGATCCGATGGTGCCGAGCAGCAGTCCGGGGTCGGCCGTGGTGCCGAGCCGGACGATGGTGCCGTCGGCTTCCCGCCAGGAGACCATCCGCATCGGCGAACTGGTTCCGTAGCTGGTGACCACGGCGTCGTTGCCGTGCACCGTCAGGCGGCCCAGGACCTCGGCAGTGACCAGCGGCAGTTCGAACACCGTGTCGTCGCCGGTCTCGAAGCTGATGACGAAGTCGAGCCCGTCGGGGTGGTGGTAGGCGAGCAGATCGATGTCGCTGGAGAACACCGGACGAGTCAGGTCCCGGTAGAAGTCGTCCCATGTCCCGTGGTGCAACACCTGGAAGCCGGGGAGGGCGCCGGTCTGGTAGTTGGCCTGCACGGCAGAGCGGGCGACATCGACGAGCTGGTCCCGGTTCAGGCGGGTCGACCCGATCCGATGCATCACGCCGTCGCCGAGCCAGGCGATCGTCGTGCCCGGTCCAATCGGTTGGATCACGGCGTCGGTGCCGATGTCGACGACCTCACCCTTCAAGTACATCTGCGGGTCCTCCGGGGTGGAGCCGGACACCGCGAACACCGACGACGCCCACGGATCCTCAGCGTCGGCCGGCGCCTGAGCGGACAGCTCGCCGGTCGGCGCACCGGCGACGCTCGTCGGGCCATCCAGGGCCGCGTACAACCCGAATCCGGTCTGCGGCCGGGTCGGCAAGACCAAGGCGGGTCGGTTCGCCCGGTACGACGGTCGTCTGGTCGGGCTGTCCGGCAATGGTGCTCTCCTCACCGGCACCATCGCCTCCCCGGAGCAGGAACAGGGTGCCGACGAGCGCAACGACCACGGTCACCGCGGCCGCGAGCAACGGCCGCCATGGCCGTCGCGGTGTCGTGGCAGGTGGGGCTGGGAGTTCGTCGGGTTCGTCGCCGATGGCTGCGTCCAGGCGGGTGACCGCCGAGCGCATGTGCCAGTCGAGTGCGTCGAGCAGCTCGGTCTCCTCCATCACGCCTCTCCCTTCGTCAGCTCCGGGCGGAGCCGTTCGGCCAGTGCCAGCCGGCCACGGTGCAGGTGGACCTTGACCGTTCCCTCGGTGACGCCCAGCACGTCGGCGATCTCGGCGAGGGGCAGGTCGTCGAGGTAGTGCAGGGCAACAGCTTGTGCCTGCCGCTCCGGCAGCGCCCGCAACGCCTCCCAGACAATCGGATCTGGCGGTTCGACCGCCGGCTCGGTCTGCACTCGCCCGCGCTGGGACCGTGCGTTGGCTCGCTGCTCGGCCCGTTGTCGTCGTGCAGTGGAGATGAGGTCGTTGAGCAGCACCCGTCGGGCGAACGCCCCCGGCCGGTCGTACGTAGAGATCTTCGACCACCGCTGGTGCACGGTGACCATCACCTCCTGCACGGCTTCCTCGGCCAGATCACGGCGACCGGTCAGCGACCACGCCAACCGCAGCAGCGCCCGGCGCTCGGACCGGAAGAACTCCTCGAAGGAATCCCTGTCGTCGACGATCACGGCATCCAAGGGCACCGACTCCTGTCCGTTCCCACCCGTCATTGACCGCTCCTCGAAACCGCCTCCACACCCACCACACGAACGAGCGGGCCTTCGAGGATGACACGCCCGCCGCAACGTTCGACGCACGACCTGGGACCCCTCGGCACGGTTGAGGAGCCCGAGCTCGTGATGCTGAGCGCCGGTCGGGACCGGTTCGTTGCCGACGCGGCCGCAGCCCGGTGCCAAGTCGCCAGCGGCAACCAGCACCTGCGCGCGGCGTTGTGGGTGCAAGATGGGGGTGGTGGGACGAGAGGGGGATGAGCTTCCAGCGATCGAGCTGGTCGAGGACTCCGTGGCCGAGGACGAGGCTGAGCACCCCGGCGCAGCGCATGCGACGGTGAAGCGCGCAGCTCGTCGTCCGAGATGGATGCTGCTCGGTACCGTCGTCGTGGCCGTCGTTGCGGCGGGGGTCTTTGTCGTCGCCCGAGGCGAAGGTTCCGACGCCGAGCCGACTGCGTCGTCGACGACGACTGCGCCCGAGACGTCGACGACGACGCCGGTCGACGACAACGGGAACGGCGAGTACCTCGACGGCGGACCGGCTCCGGTCTTCGATGAGGCAGCGGCAGGTTCGGTGCTGTTGGTCGGTGGTGAGAGCGGTTGGCGTCGGCTGGACCTGACCACCGGTTGGCTCACCCGCGTGCCCGAACTCGATGGCGTGGCCGCCGATCAGATCATTCCGCTGGACGGCATGGTCGTGTACCTGAAGCGGCGGTACCAGGCGCCGTGGGCGCTGACGTTGCCGCCGGGGGATGCGCCGGCGCAGCGGCGACCGTTCCGGCCCGTGATCTTCGACGACGGTCAAGATCGCCTCCTCGAGTACGTGGCGCTGCTGCCGGCCGGGACGGGAGATCGGTTGTGGGTGATCGTGGAGCCACAGGACCCCGGCGAGGACGGTCAGCTACTTGCGACGTTGGTGACCACCGACGGCTCCCGGATTGACGGCCCGTTCGCGGTGCCAGCGTTCCCCGTGGCGGGCACCGCGTCGGGTGTTGTGTTCAACGCCGGCGGTCACGGCTACCTCGTGACCAGCGACGGGACCACCGATCTGGGTGATGGCGAGGTCTACGCGACGTCGGCGACCACGGTCGCCCGGGTCAGCTGCAACGACGTTGCCCAGTGCCACCAGGAGGTCGTGCGACTCGACGATCCCCGGCACGCCACCCTTGGTCCGTCGATGCCGACGGCCGCGGCGGCCATGAGGTCGGTGACGATGGCGGTCACCGACGATGGCTCGGTCGCCGCGGTGCCGCTGCGGCTGCGACCGTCGCTGCTCGAGCCCGACCCGATCGGGCGCACGACCTCGCTGTACATCGGACGGCCCGGCGCCCGGCAGATTCGGGTGGTCGTGGACAACGCCCGAGCCGGGCCGGTGTGGCTGGGCGAAACCGGCAGCGTGTTGATGCTCACCGGCAACGGGCTCCTCCGATACGCCCAAGGCCAGGAACGCTCGAGTGAGCCGGTACCGGGCCTACTGGTCCAACAGGCGTCGGGACTGATCTACGTGCCGCCGGACACCGGCAGCGATGGCACCGACACGGTGCCGACCTACGACCTCGGCCTGTCCGGCGCCGTCCTCACGCAGCGACACGCTGTTCCGACCGGCGACCATGCCCGCGGCCGTGTGGGCCAGCGACGACGCGTATCTGTCGTTGACCGTGCGCCCGGGGCCGGCCAGCGGTTGGGAGGGGGCGGCCAGGCCGGTCGACTGGTTCTCCGACGCCCGGGGCGAAGCCTGGGTCGACGTACCGCAAGCCGAACCCACGGCGACGATGCGCTGGCGCCGCCCGTCGGGCGAACTGTGGCTGCTGAACGCGTACTGGCGCCACGACACTCCTCTCGTCGCCGACCGGGAAGAGCAGCTCCGCCTGTGGAGTCTGGGCATCACCGCCGAGGAATCGGGTTTCCGGCTGCCCGTGGCGGCGATGCACCTCGTCGGCTTCGACCCTGGCGGTACGACCCGGGACCGGGCTCGTCGCTGGTCCTACTCTGGCCACGACATCACCCTGTCCGTGATCGAGAAGGCCTCCGCCACGATGCTTGCGAACCAACTCGCCCGCGGCTTCGTCGACTGGCACCCGATCGAGGGACTCGGCGACGTAGCCATCACCGGCACCACCGCCGGCTGGGCTCTTCCCAGCGATGCCGAACGGTGGGCCACGCTGGAGGTCCCCCCCGACCTGCAACGCAACGTCGAGGACATCCTCCGTTCTTTGTCCGGTCCGATCACCACGGCCGGCGAGTAGACCCCCGCCGGGCACGCAGCGACGAAGCGAGGATCCGATGACACCGTCGTAGACCGTGAAGAAGCCGCCGTGCGAGCAAGCAGACGACCAGCTCTCCGTCCCTCCGGTATCGTCAACTACTCGAGGATCTGTGGTCGATCCGATGAGGCAGGAAGCGGGGGGCCGCATGCCCGACGACGCTCAGTCCAACGAGTGGGAATCGGTTGCCGACGCATGGGAGGCCAACCGACAGCGGGTGTTCGAATCCTTCCGTGCGGCGTCGGAGTGGCTGCTGGAGGCGATCGACCCACGACCGGGTCAGGTCGTTCTCGATGTGGCAGCCGGACCCGGAGAGACCGGCTTCCTCGTCGCCGAGGCCGTCGGGCAGACGGGGCGGGTCATCTCCTCCGACCTGTCCCCGACGATGGTCGCCGCTGCCCGTCGTGGAGCCGAGGCCCGCGGGCTCGCCAACGTCGAGTGCCGGGTGATGGATGCTCAGGAACTGGACCTCGGTGACGACGCTGTCGACGCCGCCATCTCCCGAATGGGCCTGATGCTCGTTCCCGACCCTGCGGCCGCGTTGCGAGAACTCCGGCGTGTCGTCCGCCCGGGTGGCACGGTGGCCTACGCGGTGATCGGCGCACCGGACCAGAACGATTGGATGGCCGTGATGATGGGCGCGCTGATCAAGAACGGCCACCAGCCGGTGACCGGCAATCCGTTCGCGACGGGCGGACCGTTCGGCCTCTCGTCTCCAGACGTCAACCGCGAGCTCCTCAGCGACGCAGGATTCGTCGACATTCACATCGAGCAGATCTCGGGCGCCATGGACGTCCTCGACGCCGACGACTACTGGGACACGCAGACCAGTCTGGCGGGTCCGGTCAAGGCGACGGTCGAGCGCCTGACCGATGGCGAGCGAGCGACCGTGCGAGCGACCATCGCCGACATGCTGGCACCCTTCGAGACGAAGGACGGCTTCGCACTGTCCACCCAGCTCGTCGCCGTCCGAGCGTCGTAGCCCTACGTTTCACGCGCCCCTGGCACCGGAACGCTCCCGCGGCGCTCATCCGCCGCGCTGAGCCACGAGCGCGCTGCGGTTGACCTTGGTGGCGGCGCTGCGGGGGATCGCCTCCACGATCTCGATGGTCTTGGGCACCTTGTACGCGGCCAAGCGCGACTTGGCGAAGGCGACCACATCGCCGAGCGTCGGCGGATCGGCCGGGTCGCGTGGCTGGATCACGGCGTGCACTCGGCGGCCCCACTCCTCGTCGCGCAAGCCGATCACCACCACGTCGGCGATGCCGGGGTGGTCGATGAGCGCGGTCTCGACCTCGGCGGGAAACACGTTGGCGCCCCCACTGACGATGAGGTCGACACGCCGATCGGCCAAGTACAGGTAGCCGTCCTCGTCGAGCCAGCCCATGTCGCCGACCGTGGCGAACCCGTCGGTGGTCTCGGGCATGGGTGACGCACCGAGGTAGGTGGAGCTGCCGTAGGAGGGCGAGCGCATGTAGATGTCGCCGATCTCGCCGGGTGGCAGGACGGTGCCGTCGAGCCCGATGATGCGGATCTCGGTGCCCCGCAAACCCGTGCCGACGCTCCCCCGATGTGCCTGCCACTGGTCGCCCCGCAGGGCGGTGAGGCCGATGGCCTCGGTCATGCCGTAGGCCATGACGATCCGCTCGGCGCCGATGAGGTCGGCCCAACGGTCGACCAGCGACGGCGGCATCGGGGCGGCGCCCTGCAGGATCCACTCGATGCTCGACAGGTCGCGCTCGTCGATGCCGGGCACGTCGGCGATGCGCTTGAGCATGGTCGGCGTGGCGGTGAAGGTCGACACGCGGTAGCGCTCGATCATGTCGACGACCCGGCCGGCATCGAACTTCTGCAGCAGCACCAGCTGGTCGCCGCCGAGCAGCGTGTAGAGCGTGGCGAACCCGTTGGTGTGGTACATCGGCGACAGCACCAGGATCACCTGCGGCTTGGGCACCGGGTGCCAGTTCTCCACCATCGGCGTGCCGAACGTCTCCTGGTAGACGCCGGGGAAGCCGAGCAGGATCACCTTGGGCGTGCCGGTGGACCCGCTGCTGCAGATGCCGTTCATGGATGGCGCGACGACGTCGGGCAGATCGGGCACCTCGCGTGCGGCGGTGCCGTCGATCCACGCCACGCTGCCCTCGTCGAGGTGCACCGGTGCGTCGACGACCTGGCGCAGGCGGTCGCGCTCCCACTCGGGCAGATCCCAGCGCAGGGGCACGGGCACGGCACCGAGCTTCCAGGCGGCCAGTGCGGCCAACACCAGCTGCGGGGTGTTGGGCAGTCCGATGGCCAGCCGGTCGCCATGGGCGAGCCCACGCTCGTCGCGCAGCGCCCCGGCCAGCTGGCTGGAGCGCCGGTGCAGTTCGCCCCAGGTGCACGACGTCTCGGTGCCATCGGGCGCCACGTGCACCAACGCGGTGCGGTCGGGGTCCTCGGTGGCGAGCTGGGTGACGCGGGCGGCCAGGCTGACCGGGTCGGGTTCGAGTTCGGCTTCGGGCTCGGCCATCCGGGTCAGGTGGCCGGCGTGGCGAGCAGCTTCGTCTGGAGGAACTCCTCGAGGCCGGCGGTGCCGTTCTCGCGCCCGATGCCCGACTGCTTGTACCCGCCGAACGGGGCGTCGGGGGCGTGCCACATGCCGCCGTTGACGCTCATGGTGCCGGTGCGGATCCGCTTGGCCACCTCGACGGCGCGGGCCTCGTCCTCGCACAGCACGCCGCCGGACAGGCCGTACCGTGAGTTGTTGGCGATGCGGACGGCGTCGTCGTCGCCGTCGTGGGGCAGCACGACCAGCACCGGACCGAAGACCTCGTCCTGGGCGATCTCGCTGTTCTCGTCGGCGCCGACGATGAGCGTGGGCTGGAAGAAGAAGCCCTTCTCGTGGTCGGTCGCCTTGCCGCCGGTGACGACGGTGGCGCCGTCGGCCACGGCACGGTCGACCATGCCCTGCACCTTCTGGCGCTGCTTCTCGGTGATGAGCGGCCCGAGGTAGGTGTCGAGCTCGTGCGGGTCACCGACCTTGAGGCTCTCGAGGATGCTCTTGGCCATGTCGACGGCCTGGTCGAGGTTGGCTCGGGGCACCACCAGGCGCGAGGTGATGGCGCAGCCCTGGCCGGCGTGCGAGCAGGCGGCCATCGAGCAGCCGAAGGCGCCACCGTCGACGCTGGCCTCGTCGAGCACGACCATGGCCGACTTGCCACCCAGCTCGAGGAAGACCTTCTTCAGCGTGTCGCTGGCGGCGGCCATGATCGACTTGCCCACGGCGGTGGACCCGGTGAACGTGACCATGTCGACGTCGCGGTGGGTGGTCATGGCGACGCCCGGTTCGACCTGGCTCGAAGCCAGGACGTTGACGACGCCGGCGGGGATGTCGGTGTGCTCGGCGATGAGCTTGCCCAGCGCCAGGGTGATGAGCGGCGTGTCGGGCGCGCCCTTGAGCACCACCGTGCAGCCGGCGGCCAGCGCCGGGCCGAGCTTGGCCAGGTTGAGCTGGGTCGGGTAGTTGTACGCCGAGATGGCGCTGACCACGCCGTAGGGCTCGCGCAGGATGGTGCGCTGGTGGAGGCCGCCGTACGCCTCGTGTGTGCCGAGGTCGACGGTGCCGTCGTAGCGCTCGGCCATGTCGGCGTAGTAGTCGAGGATCTCGATGGGGCCTTCGAGGGCCGGACCGGTGGTCATCGAGATGGGCACGCCGACCTCGCTCACCGTCAGCTCGCGCAGCTCCTCGAGGTTGTCGCGCATGGCGGCCGCCAACTCGCGCAGGCCCTGGGCACGTCGCTTGGGCTCGGTGGACCACGCGGTCTCGTCGAAGGCACGACGGGCGGCGGCGATGGCGCGCTCGGTGTCGGCGACCGTGCCGTCGGCGGCCTCGCCGATGACCTCCTCGGTGGTCGGGTTGATCGACGTGAACGTCTGCCCGCCGGATCCTGCGACGAGCTCGCCGTCGATCAGGAGGAGGTTGGAGTCGTGCCAGAAGGCCATGGTCTGCGTTCCCCTTTCGCACCGGTCCCTCTCGGCGCACCGGCGAGAATGTTATTGTCCGGCTCGGAGAATAACGCAACCGACGCTGGCGAGGGGGCGAGCGCTGCAGTTCTTCGCCTACCTCCCGCAGATGCGGATGACCATGGAGGCCATCGTCGAGCGCGCCCGGGCCGCCGAGTCGGCCGGCTTCGACGGTGTCGCGGTGATGGATCATCTCTCGCCGCCGATGGCCCCCGACCAACCGATGTTCGAGGCGATGGCGACCTCGGCCTGGATCCTCGCCAGCACGTCACACCTGCGCGCCGGCGCACTGGTGCTCTGCGACGCTTTCCGTCACCCGGCCGTGCTCGCCCAGGCCGCCGTCACCCTCGACCACGCGTCCAGCGGGCGCTTCGAACTGGGCATCGGCGCCGGCTCGGTTCCGACCGAGCTCGACACGTTCGGCATCGCGCCCACCGAGGTGGGGCCGCGCGTCGACCGACTGGCGGAGACGCTCGAGGTGCTGGAGCTGCTGTGGTCCGGCGATGCCGTCGACCACGCCGGCCGGCACCACCGGTTGCGCAGTGCCCGGCAGGCGCTGACGCCGCTCGACCGCATTCCCGTCGTCATCGGCGGCGCCGGGCCACGCATGCTCGGACTGGTCCGCCGCCACGCCGACTGGTGGAACGTGCCCGTCACCGACGTCGACCGCTTCGATGAGCTCCGGGGCCAGGTCGGCGACGCTCGCCCGTCGGTCCAGCAGCTGGTGGCGCTCGTCGGCGACGAGGCCGAGCGCGAGCACGTCACCCAGCAAGCCCATCGCCGCTACCCGGCCCTCGCGCCGACCATGGTCATCGGCACGGCACCCGAACTGGTCGATCACTTCGCCGCGCTCGCAGCGCGCGGCGTCGAGCGCGCCTACGTCTGGTTCACCGACTTCGCGCCGCCGGCCACGCTCGCCGCCTTCGGCGACGGCGTCATCACCGCCGCCCGCGCCTGACACCTGCCCGCAAAACGCGCCCCGACTGCCTTGCGCTCGCGGTCGCCCGTTGCGAGAATGGAGTTCTCCGGTGGTGAGGACGCGGTTACTCGTCCCGCCAACTCCAGGCGACACACGATGAGGGGAACGATGAGCACACCGTCCGGCATTGCCGTCTTCGACGCCGACAACCACTTCTACGAGACGACGGAGTCGCTGACCCGACACCTGCCCGATCGGTACCGCAGCGCCATCCAGTACGTGAAGCTGGAGAACGGGCGCACGAAGCTCGCCGTGGGCGGCAAGATCAGCGAGTACATCCCCAACCCGACCTTCGACGTCGTCGCCCGACCGGGGGCCCAGGAGGAGTACTACCGGGTGGGCAATCCCGAGGGGAAGAGCCGGCGCGAGCTGTTCGGCGAGCCCATCCGGGCGGTGCCCGCGTTCCGTGAACCGGCCTCCCGACTCGAGCTCATGAACGAGCAGGGCGTCGATCGCACGCTGATGTTCCCGACGCTGGCCAGCGTCCTCGAGCAGCGCATGAAGAACGACCCCGAGTTCCTGCACGCCGCCATCCACGCCCTGAACCAGTGGATGTACGAGACCTGGCAGTTCGACTACGAGGGCCGCATCTTCTCCACGCCGGTCATCACGCTGCCCATCGTCGAGAAGGCCATCGAAGAGCTCGAGTGGGTCGTCGAGCGCGGTGCCAAGGTCGTGCTCATCCGGCCGGCGCCGGTGCCCGGCTACCGCGGCACGCGCTCGTTCGCCCTGCCCGAGTTCGACCCGTTCTGGGAGAAGGTGGTCGAGCACGACATCCTCGTCGCGCTGCACTCCTCCGACAGCGGCTACGACGAGATCGCCAACTGGTGGGAGGGCAGCGACCAGGAGATGCTCCCGTTCCAGCCGGCGGCGTTCCGGATGCTGTCGGCGTGGCGTCCCATCGAGGACTCGGTGGCGTCCCTCGTCATGCACGGCGCGCTCACTCGCCACCCCCAGCTCAAGATCGCCGTCGTCGAGAACGGCGCCGCGTGGGTCGAGCCGCTGCAGCGGGCCATGAAGGACACCTACAAGAAGATGCCCCAGGAGTTCCCCGAGGACCCGATCGCCGCCATGCGTCGCTGCATCCACATCAGCCCGTTCTGGGAGGAGGACTACGGCCACCTGGCCGACCTGCTCGGTGAAGGCAACGTCCTCTTCGGCTCCGACTACCCGCATCCCGAGGGCCTCGCCAACCCGGTCGCCTACGTCGACGACCTGAAGCACCACGGCGAGGACCGCATCCGCAAGTTCATGGGCGGCAACCTGGCCCGCCTGATGAACGTCGACAACACCCCGCTGGTGGGCGCACCGGCGCTCGCCACCAACTGACCGACCGCTCAGCCCGTTCCGGGCCGCGAGGTCTGTCCCAGACGCGGCGATCCGCGGCCCAGAATCTTCTTCGGTCAGGCCTCGGGAGCGTTCTCGTCCAGGAACGCCCTGACGTCGTCGGTACCGAACGACTCGTACTCGCCGGCCAGGGCGAAATCGATGGTGGCCAGCACGGCCCGCTCGAGGTGGATGTTCATCACCCGCTTGGTGGTCTCCACCGCGTACTGCGGCAGACCGGCGATCCGCTGCGCGCACGCCATGGCCTGATCGAACACCTCGTCGGGTTCGCAGACGTGGTTCACCAGCCCGATCTGGTGGGCCCGCTCGGCGGAGATGCGGTCGCCGGTGAAGGCGAACTCCTTGGCCAGCAGCAGGCTGGTGTGCAGCGGCCAGGTGATCGGTCCGCCGTCGGCGGCGACGAGGCCCACCAACACGTGCGGGTCGGCCAGGTGTGCCCGGTTGCTCATGAAGACGGTGTCCGACAGCGAAACCAGGCTGCATCCCAAGCCCACCGCCGGACCGTTCACCGCGGCGACGACCGGCACGCGGCACTGGAGCATGTTGAGCACCAGGCGCTTACCGGTGGCCAGCGTGAGCTTCCGCAGGTCGGTGTTCGTGGTCTGCTCGCGCAGGTAGGCGAAGTCGCCGCCGGCCGAGAAGGCCCGCCCGTTGCCGGTGAGCACGACGGCGCGGGCGTCGGTGTCCAGGCTGATCTGCGGCCACAGGTCGGCGATGCCCTCGTGCAGCTCGTGGTTCACGGCGTTGAGGTCGTCGGGCCGGTTGAGCCGCACGATGCGGATCGGGCCGTCGGCCTCGACGACGATCTCGTCGGGTACGTCGTACATGGCGCTCCTCGTGTGTGGTCGGGTTCGCTCAGCCGATGACCCGGCCGCCGTTGACGCCGATCACCTGGCCGGTGACGAAGCTGGCCTCGTCGCGCACCAGGTAGGCGCAGGCGGCGGCGATGTCCTCTGGTGTGCCGACCCGCTTGACCGGCATCGACTGCAGCAGCGTCTCGACCCCTGGTCCGAGGAAGCCCTGTTCCTCGGCCTTGCGCAGGCTGGGCGTGTCGACGAACGACGGCGGCACCGTGTTGACGGTGATGCCCTTGGACCCGAGCTCTCGGGCCAGCGAGCGGGTGAAGGCGATGATGGCGCCCTTGGTGGCCGAGTAGTGCGTCTGCAGGGGGCTACCGGTCTGTGCGCTGGACGAGGCGATGTTCACGATGCGACCCCAGCCGGCCTCGACCATGTCGGGCAGAACCGCCTGGCAGCAGTCGAACGTGCCGTAGACGTTCACGGTGAAGACCTGCTCGAGGTCTTCGCGGGTGATGTCGCGGAACTTCTTGAAGGGTGTGAGCGCGGCGTTGTTGACCAGGATCGTGGCCGCACCCAGCGACTCGCGCACCTCGGCCACGGCGGCGTCGACGCCGGCGCGGTCGGTCACGTCGACCTCGAAGGCCACCGCTCGGCCACCGTCGGCCGTGATCTGCTCGGCCGTGGCCGCACCGGTGTCGGCGTCGCGCTCGAAGACGGCGACCGCGGCTCCCTCTGCCGCCAGGCGCTTGCTGATGGCGGCGCCGATGCCCCGGCCGCCGCCGGTGACGATGGCGGTGCGCGGGCCGGACCAGGCGGGGACGGCGCTCATCGCGTGACCACCAGCGCGTGTCGGAGGGCCATGGTGTCGCTCCTGTATCCGTCACTCCCCCACGAGGCCCTTCGCCCCTGGTGCTGAACGACCGTACAGTGACGTCCGATCGCCGGGCAACCGACGACGGGGGCCACGCCGTGCCGAAAGGATCATGAATGAGCGACCAGACCGTGACCGTCCTCCACGCCCGGGGCGTGCTCGACGTCGACACCGGCGAGGTGATCGACGGGGCGTACGTCGTCGTCGAGGGCAACCGGATCGCCTCGGTCGACACCGACAGTGGCGTGACCCGCGACGCCGACGAGGTCATCGAACTGCCCGAGCTCACCCTCATCCCCGGACTCATGGACATGGAGGTCGACCTGGTGCTCGGCGGCCCCGGCGCCGGCCTGACCGATCCGGTGGTGACCGACCCGGTGAAGATGACATTGCGGGCGGCGGCCAACGCCCGCCGGACGCTGCGCGCCGGGTTCACGACCGTCCGCAACCTCGGGCTGTTCGTCAAGACCGGTGGCTACCTGCTGGACGTCGCGCTCAGCGAGGCGATCGACGCCGGGTGGGTCGAGGGACCCCGGGTCGTGCCCGCCGGACATGCCATCTGCCCGACCGGGGGTCATCTCGATCCGAGCGCGCAGAGCGGCCTGGCCCCGCACATGATGCCGCTGAGCGTCGAGGAGGGGATCGCCGACGGCGTCGACGAGATCCGCCGTGCCGTGCGCTACCAGATCAAGCACGGCGCCAAGCTCATCAAGTGCGTCGCGTCCGGCGGCGTCATGTCACCCACCGGTGTGCCGGGCGCCCAGCAGTACTCCGACGAGGAGCTGGCCGCCATCGCGGACGAGGCCCACCGCCGGGGATTGAAGGTGGCCACGCACTGCCACGGCGACGTCGCCGTGAACGCCGCCCTCGACGCCGGCATCGACTGCATCGAGCACGGGTTCATGATGACGGCCCCGACGATCCAGCGAATGGTCGACACCGGCACCTTCCTCGTCTCGACCAACGCGCTCGACCCAGAACTGGGACGTGTCGCGTCAGCCGCCGGCGTTGCAGGCCAAGGCGGCCGAGGTGTTCCCCAAGGCCAGGCAGTCGCTGTCGGACGCCATCGAAGCCGGCGTCAAGATCGCCTGCGGCACCGACGCCCCGGCCATCTGGCACGGCCGCAACGCCGAGGAGCTCGTCGTCCTCGTCGAGCGCGGCATGACTCCGCTGCAGGCCATCCGCGCCGCCACGACGGTCAGCGCCGAGCTCATCGACGCGCCCGATCTCGGGCGCATCGCACCCGAGATGCGCGCCGACATCGTCGGCGTCCCCGGTGACCCGCTCAGCGACATCACCGTCACCCAGCAGGTGCGGTTCGTGATGAAGGACGGGCGGGTCTACAAGCGCTGAAGGGCTACTTGGGTAGGCGCAGCGCCATGAACAGGATGTGCTCGCGCTCGTAGGCGTCGGCCATGTCGGGGTGCTTGTCGGCCAGATGGGCGAACGAGACCTCGACGATGTCGTCCTCGGTGTCGCCGGTCAGCGAGTCTCCGCAGGGGCACTGCAGGACGTAGTGGTACTGGCGCTCGGTCGTTTCGCCCCCGTCGCTCACGCAGCGCACCGTAGCCTCCGACGCGGTACGTCGACTCCCCCGTCAGGACCCACCAGCTCATGGCCAAAGGACCCCGGAGAGGCAGCGAGAGCTCCGAGACCCGCTCGCTGCTTCTGGACACGACCGAGCGCGTCATGCGCAAGGACGGGTACGCAGCCGTCAGCTCGCGGCGCATCGCCGCAGAGGCCGGCGTGACGGCGGCGCTGGTGCACTACTACTTCGGCACCATCGACGACCTCTTCCTCGCCGTGCTGCGCCGGCGGGGCGAGCAGCAGCTCGAGCGCCAGGAACGGTTCCTGCAGTCCGACCAGCCGCTACGTGCCCTGTGGGACTGGAGCCTGGAGCCGGCGGGCACCCGGTTGATCATGGAGTTCATGGCGCTGGCCAACCACCGCAAGGCGATCCGTCGCGAGTTCGCCGCCTACGCCGAAAGGTTTCGCGCCGCCCAGCTGCAGGCCCTGGCGCCCCACTTCGAGGCCATCGGGCTCGACCCGGCCGAGACACCGCCCGAGGCCGTGCTCGTGCTGATCGCCAGCGTGTCGCGCACGCTCGTCATGGAGCGGGCGCTGGGCATGCACATCGGCCTCGACGAGACGGTCGCCCTCATCGAGCGCCAGCTCGGCCGGCTGGAGGGTCGGCCGGCGCAGGCGGACTGACCACGAGCGTGCTGCCCAGCGTGCAGTAGAAGGGCGTCACGTCCACGAACCCGCCCGGCGGCAGGGGAAGTGACACGCCGACGGTCCCCGCTCGTCCGGGGTCGCTCGCCGGCACGTGCAGTGCCGGGCGACCGTGCGCCTCGTTCTTCCGGTCGAGATCCAGGTACTTCCGCAGCTTGCCCTCGATGCGCACCACCCAGAACCCACCGTCGGCGGTGGTGAACCAGATCTGGCCGCGCTCAGGCACGTACCGGATGTGCGCCCAGGCGTGGTCGAGGTGCACGTTCGCCGTCGGGTCGATGTCGCCGGGGTTGAAGTAGGCGACCTCGGTCGGGCGCGCCGGATCGCGCACGTCGAAGATGCGGATGCCGGCGTTCCACATCGACGCCATGACGAAGGTGGTGTCGTCCGGGTCGTCGACGTCGTGGTAGTGGACCGAGTCGTTCTCCTGCGCGTCGAGCTGGTCGGGGCAGTTGTCCACCTGGTTGATCTCCAGCCCCATCTGGGAGACGAGCTCGGGGTCGGTGGGGTCCTGGATGCGGGTCAGCCAGGGCTGGGCCGGACCGGCGAAGGGGTTGGCCGTCTCGGGCACGCAGCCGTAGGCGGTACCGAAGACCGCTTCCTCGGAGTGCAGCAGGTAGCGCTCGCCACCGATGGTGGCCGCTGCGGATGCTGTGGCCCCGGCCCGCCCGCTGGCTCAACAGTTGCGGAGGTCCGGCCGGATGGTTGTTCTGGTCACGGTCGCAGCCAATCGGTGCAGATCGACGATCGAGAGGATCTCGCCGGTGGGCTGCTGGGCACCGAGGTACAGCGTGGTGCCGTCGTCGGTCATCCATGCCTCGTGCCCCATCTGCTGCGCCTTGCGGGGCGCGACCGAGTTGACCTCGGCCGGCAGGGCATCGTCGAGATCGGCGACCGGACCGGGAGATGCGAGCGGGGGACGCGGCAACTCGCTCGCCAGGTTGCCGAGGTAGACGACACCGGTCGCGGGATCCTCGTCGAACAAGCCGGAGATGTCCGCGGCCTGGACCGGGATGGTGGCGAACACGTAGCGCCCGTTGCCCGAGATCGTGAGGTTGTGGATGTTCTCCGGCCAGTAGTAGGTGGCCAGCCCCTTGGAACCGTCCGGGTCCTCCTCGGGGTTCGGGATGTGCCGGGGATGGTCGCAGTCGGTCACGTCGTAGACGTCCATCGGCTTGGGTCCGCTGACCGGGTCGTTGCCGTACTGGCCCACGACGAGGATCGACCGTCCCTCGGGCGTCGTGACGGCGTGGATGGTCTCCGACGTGGCCAGCGCACCCGGCGATCGCAGGTTGCCGACGTGCTCGGCCCGACCCTTGCGGTCAACATGCACCACGGCCACGCCGGCACCCTCTGGCGGGCTGGGCGGAGTCTGTGGCGCCACCGAAGCGCCGTTGGAGCCGGCCACGTACGCGCAGTCGCCCGCCCACGCCATGTTGGCGTTGCCCGTGGCGGGCCGACCGTCGAAGTCGAGCGTTGCGTGGCTCACCAGGGCAAGGCCGCAGTTGTAGCCCCGTTCGGCGCGCGTGCGGCCGGTCTCCGGGTCGCGGTCGATCTGGTCGGCCGACGGGATGTGGCCTTGGATGTCGCCCTCGGGCAGGTCCTGCGTGCCGCACACGTGGTGCTGGAACAGTTCGGTCACACCGAGCTGGTTCGCGTCCCAATCGGCGACGGCCTCCTGGCCGACCAGCAGCGTCGCCAGCACGGCCACCACCACGCTCAGCGCCAGTGCACGGCGCCGTCCTCGCATCGCGTCCACCACTCCCCCACTGTCCGTCGACTCTGTGCGGGACTTCGTCGTCAGCGCAGCGCAGTCCTGCCCGGATACGACCGGGCGGGGACCGGTCAACCAGCGTCGGCGAAGGCGTCGAAGAGGCGCTCGGCCACCGCCAGCAGCTCGGCGCGCAACGTGGCGTCGTCGAGGTCGGCCACCAACGGATGCACGACGGCTGCGCCGATGGCACCCGAGACGACGGCGATGCGAACGCGGTCGGCGGTGGCCGGCTCCTCACCGAGGAGGAGGGCGTAGACGCGGTTCATCAGGTCCAGCAACGGCGGATGCGTGGCCAGCAAGCGAATCATGACCGGGTCGTTCTGCAGGGCGTTGACCCACCGGCGACGCTGCACGGCAAGGTCGATGACGCTGGTGAGAAGGCCGAGCCGGGACTCGTCCCTCGACGGCAGGCCTTCGGCGTCGACGAGCGCGTCCTCGAGCTCGGCGAGCTCGTGCTCTGCCACCGCAAGCACGATCTCGTCCTTGGTCTGAAACTGGTGGTACACGGCCGCCTTCGTCACGCCGATGGCGTCGGCGATCATCTGGAGCGACGTCCCGCTGACGCCCCGCTCGGCGAACAGCTCGAGCGCGGCGGCGATCACGCGACGCTCCGCCGCGCTGAAGTCGGCAGGCCGGCGGATCGGAGTTGGCGGAGTCTCGGCCATCCGTTGACGCTACCTCTGCCCGTCGCCGAATGGATAGCCGATCGGCTAGACGCTGGGTAGCCGATCGGTTAGTCTCGACCCCCACGGCACGATCGCAGGGGGGACCCCATGCCAGAGAACGACTACGACGAGTTCCTCGCCGCCCGCAAGCCCGGCGCCCACCTCGACGGCGTCAAGGTCAACGACGAGTTCGCCCAACAGCTGGGCGTCGACCTGGTGAACTTCCCGAAGTTCGACAAGGCGGTCGACGACGGTGTCACGTTCGCCAAGGGCGACCTGGACATCCGCTGGCAGACCGACGTCGACTCGGGTGCCGAGCTCGACGACTACAGCGGGCCCTACCGGCAGGACTTCCGGTTCACCGACTTCTCGAAGGCGGCGCTGGCCGCCAAGCTCCTCCCCTACGCCGAGGACTACACGCTGGCGTGCGTCGACGGATGGGCCGCCGAGATCACCAAGCGGTTCGGCGCCGAGACCATGGCCGAGATCGAGTGGGCGGCGTGGAACGACCAGATCGCCCCCGAGATCGACCGCTGGATCGCCGAGTTCCTCCCCGAGGGCACCACCTACGTCGACCCGAACGCCGCCGTCTCCGAGGCCGACCGATCACACACCCGTGTCGACTACCGAGGGCTGTTCACGCCCCGGCCCGACACGGTCGAGCTCTCGAAGCCCCAGCTGGTCCGGTGGCTGCTCGGCAGCCACGAGTACCTGCTGCAGTGCATCGAGGCGTGGGCCACGCAGGTGATACTGCGCTCCGGTCTCGACGAGATGTTCGACATCCAGTACGTGCTCTGGGGCGACACCGTCCTGCCGGCTGCCAAGCGGCTGAAGGAGCAATACCTCGGCATCACGGGCGACCAGGTCGAGGACTGGATGAAGGATCTGCAGATCGACGCCACGTCGATGCCGGGCAAGGCCTTCGACCTCACCTTCGACATGCCCGAGGAAGGCGTCGGCACCTTCGCGTTCAACCGCTGCGTCGCCGTCGACCAGTGGGAGGGCATGGGCCGGCCCGACATCCTCGAGAAGAACTGCCACTCGACATGCCCCAAGTCCATGATCGTGACCACCAAGATGTACAACCCCAACATGAAGGTCGACATCCTGGCCATCCCGCCCCGCAAGGCGGAGGGCGACGTGTGCTGCAAGTGGCGCTTCAGCATGCGCGACGAGAACGACCCCGAGTACGTCCCCGTCGAGCTCACCACCAAACCCGAGTAGACGCCCTCCACGTCCGTGACGACCGCCAGGCGCTTCCGCCTCTCTGTCTGCGTGCTCGCCGTCCTGACCGTGGTGGTCACCGGCTGTGGTGCCCGCTGGTCCGACGAGCAGGCCGCCGAGGTCACCAGCCGCGGTACGACGGGCGGCTCGATCGTCGCATCACCGATCGGCGATGCGACCGACGTGCCGTCGCCGACGGTCACCACCAGCGCGACCGGTGACGTCGCGAACGGCGGTGGTCCGACCACGGCGGTCGCCGGTGCGCAGCCGTCCGCCGACGACGCCACCGGCCCGTCCAGCAGTTCGGCCAGCGGTTCGGACCGGTCCAGCGACACGACGGCGCCGCCCGCCGCACTCCCGTGCGCTGCGCCGTCGACCGCACCCGGCGTCACCGACGACACCATCGCGCTGGGCTCGATCTCGTCGCTGTCCGGACCGGTGCCGGGTCTGGGAGCCTCGGCGGCGGCCGCCGCCCGCGCCTACGTCGCCTACCGCAACGCCACCGGCGGGGTGTGCGGTCGAACGATCGAGCTGAAGGCGGCCGACGACGGCACTGACAACGGCCGCTACCGCAGCGTGGTCGGCGAGCTCGGACCCACGGTGCTGGGCATCGCCGGCGGGTTCGCACTCGGTGACGTGGGCGGCGTCGACGTCATCGCCGCCCAGAAGCTCCCCATCGTCAACGTGCCCTCGGCCGATGCGGTCCAGGAGCTGCCGACGGCCTTCGACATGAACCCCCCGTACGCCGACCCGAACGCCGTCATCGGCAAGTACCGCTACCTGTACGACCACGGCGCTCGGAAGGTCTCGCAGACCTACCTCGCCGTGGACCAGTCCCGTGCCGAGGCCCAGGTGCAGCGGAGGCTCATGGAGGCCGCCGGCCTGAAGATCGTGCAGACGCAGGAGCTGCCCATCTCGACCCTCAGCTACGACTCGGCCGCGCGATCGGTTGCCAACAGCGGCGCCGACTACCTCTTCTTCATCGGCGACGTGAACGCCAACGGTTCGATGGCCCGCTCGATGGCCGACACCGGGTACCACCTGAAGTTCGCCGAGTACTTCACCTTCGCCTACGGCACCGAGTTCACCGACCTGGCCGGACCGGCCGCCGAAGGCGCGATCTCCTGGTTGCGCACGCTGCCCAACGAGGACGCGTCGAACAACGCGGAGGTGGCGGCGTTCGTCGAGTGGATGGACCGGGTCGCACCCGGCGACGTCAAGGACGTGTTCGCCGCCGACTCCTGGACGTCGGTGAAGGCGTTCCTCGACACGCTCGAGGCGCTCCCCGGCCCCATCTCCCGCCAGGCGCTGATGGCCCAGCTGGGCGCCACCGGCTCCTACGACGCCGGCGGCATGATGGGTCCGATCGAGCTGGGCGCCGAGCAGACGCACGGATGCTTCGTGGCCGTGCAGGTGCGGTCGGGCACGTGGCAACGACTCACCCCCGACCGGGGCTTCCTCTGCTGAGCAGCGGCTGATGCAGCCGCGTCAGCCCAGCAGCTGGGCGACGACACCCCCGTCGACCAGGACGTCGGTGCCGGTGACGGCGGCTGCGGCATCGGAGACGAGGAACTCGATCACCGCCGCGACCTCGTCGGCGTCGATCATCCGCCCGAGCGGGCTGCCGGCGACCATGTCGGCCATCACCGGCTGGGCCTCGTTCTCCTGCCGACCCATCGGGGTGTCGATGATGCCGGGCGAGATCGACACCACCCGGGCACCCCGCTCGCCCAACGGCTTCGACCAGTGCCGCACCAGCCGGAGCACGCCTCGCTTGGCGTACGTGTACGCGGTCCCCGGCTCGTCGACATCGACACCGGCGGCGGCCAGGTCGTCGAGCAGCGAGGCATCCAGCGGACGGTCGAGCGCGGCGTCGACCTCGGGTTGCGCCGGTGCCAGGTGACCGGCGAGCGAGGCGAGGACGACGGCGACCGAGCCGGCGCCCATGCGGGGGGCGAACACGTCGAGCACGCGTGCGGGCCCCACCAGGTCGACGGCGAAGATCGTGCGTCCCGGCGCCATGGTCGGCGACAGACCCGCGGTGAGCACGAGACGGCCTACGTCGCCGCTGCTCCTGGCCAGCGCCTCGACGTCGTCCTGGTCGGTCACGTCGCAGGTGACCGCCTCGGCGCCCCCATCGAGCTCGGCGGCGACGCGCTCGGCGGCGTCGAGGTCGCGGTCGGCGACGACCAGTCTCCGGTCGCCTCCCGCCAGACGCCGGGCGATCGCCTCGCCCATGCCGGACCCCCCACCGATCACCACGTCGGTCATCGCCATCGCTGCAGTCGCCCCCTGGTCGTTGAGAACCATATTCTTGCACCGGGAGAACGGCCGCACGACGAACGGAGACGCCGCCGCCGATGAGCACCACACGCACATCCGTGCCCTACTTGGCCCGTGCCACCGTCGGCGACGTGACCGTCGCCGAGTCGCGGCGGACGGTGCGTGTCGACGGCGACGGCGACGCACCCGAGCTCTGGTTCCCCCGCACGGACGTGATGCACCCGGCCACCGCCGCTGGCCGCTGGCGCGGAGGAAGTGGCGACCTGGCCGACCACGTGACCTTCGATCACGACCGGGTCACACTCGAGCTGGTGGACGACACCGCCGGCACCGATGCGCGCGATGTCGCCGTCACCCGCTTCCCCAACTGGGGTGACGCCGCCGACCTGGTCGACATCCTCGACGTGCAGCCCGAGACCGACACGCACTTCGTGAGCGCCGCCCGCAGCGACTGGCGGCGGCCGGTGGTGGAGGGCAGCCAGATCCTCGGCCAATCGATCGTCGCCGCCTCGCGGTTCGCACCGGGGCGACGGCCGGTGTCGGCGTCGATGGTCTTCAACCGGGGGGTCGACGCCCGGACCCCGTTCACGATCGCCCTCGATCCGGTCTCCACCGGACGCACGTTCACCGCCGTGCGCACCGAGGCCGTCCAGGGCGAACGCACCTGCGCGTTCGGAACGCTGCTGCTCGATGTCACCGCGCCCGACGTCATCCGCCACGCCGAATCCCCACCCGAGGTACCGGGTCCCGACGAGTCGACACCGTTCGACATGGGCGTGACCGGGCGCGATCTACGCATCGTCGACGACGCCTACACCGGCGATCCCGATGCGCCGCTCGGCCCGCCCGAGCTCAGCGCCTGGGTCCGGTTCCGGCGGGTGCCCGAGGACCCGGCCATCCACGCCGGCCTGCTCGCCCAGTTCACCGGTCACCTGTCCATCGCCGCCGCCCTGCGACCACACCGCGGCATCGGCCAGGACCAGGCCCACCGGACGCTGTCCACGGCGATCAACGCCATCACGTTGTCGATCCACGCCGACGTCCGGGCCGACCACTGGATGCTGTACCACCACCGCTCGACGAGCGCCGCCGACGGGATGACCCACGCCGAGTGCCGGGTCCACGACGAGGCCGGCGGCTTGCTGGCGTCGTTCACCGTCGACGCCATGGTCCGCGGGTTCGCCGATCCGTCCAACGAAGCCGACTACCGGAGCGCGATGTGACCCTGACCACCGCACGAGGACCGCTGGGCCAGGACCCCGCCGGCCGTTTCGTCCCCCCGCTGCCCGAAGGTGGCGTCGTCTACATCGAGCCCCACGCACGCCGCATCCAGGCCGAGGTCGACAGCCGCACCGTCCTCGACACCGAGGCGGCGCTGATCGTCCACCGCGCCGGCCGGCCGCTCACCTACCTCTTCCCCGCGGATCAGGTCGGCGACCTGCCGCACGAACCCGAGCCGGACGCGCCCGGCTACGTGCGAGTGCCGTGGGATGCGGTCGACGCCTGGTTCGAGGAGGGCCGGCGCCTCGTGCACTACCCGCCCAACCCGTACCACCGCATCGACTGCCGGCCGACGCGCCGCCGGCTGCGGGTGGAGGTGGCGGGCACGGTCCTGGTCGACACCGACGACACCACGATCCTGTTCGAGACGTCCCTGGCGCCGAAGCTGTACGTCGACAAGGACGCGGTGCGCACCGAGCTGCTGCGGCCCTCCGACACCACCACCTACTGCAACTACAAGGGATGGACCACCTACTGGTCAGCGGTGATCGGCGACACCGTGGTGGAGGACGTGGCCTGGAGCTACGAGGATCCGCTGCCCGAATCCAGCCCGATCGCCGGGTACCTCAGCTTCGAGGCGACGCATGCGGACGTCCTCGCCGAGCTGCCGGACGCGCGGTAGACAGCCGGTCATGCCAGCGACGAACGACGTGTGGGAGACGCTGTCCACCGCACGTACGATCCGGCGGTTCACCGACGAGCCGGTCGACGACGAGACCCTGCGCCGGTGCCTCGAGGCGGCCACGTGGGCGCCCAACGGCGCCAACGCCCAGGCGTGGCGCTTCGTGGTCCTGCGCTCGCCCGAGATGCGCGCCGCCGTCGCCGAGGCGGCTCGTCGGGCGCTCGAGGTGATCGAACCGGTCTACGGCATGGAGCGCCCGGCCGACGACGACCAGAGCCGTCGGGCCCGCAACAACCGGGCCACCTATGAGCTGCACGACCGGGCCGGCGACCGCACATCGGTGCTGTTCCTGACCTACCACTACGACAGCGCATCCGAGATCCTGCTGGGCGGGTCGATCTACCCGGCGATGCAGAACTTCCTGCTGGCGGCGCGCGCCCAGGGCCTCGGCACGTGCATCACGAGTTGGGCCTCCTACGGCGGCGAGCAACTGCTGCGCGAGGCCGTGGGCATCCCCGACGACTGGCTGCTGGCCGGTCACGTCGTGGTCGGCTGGCCTCGTGGCAAGCACGGGCCGGTCCGACGGCGCCCGCTCGGGGACGTCGTGGACCTGGACGGCTGGGACCAGCCGGCGACCGCCATCGCCGGCGAGCGCACGGCGGGTGCGGGGCGCGATGTGCTCGGCAACCGGCGCTGAGGAGGCAAACGTGTCCGCACCACTGGAGGGCATACGGGTCGTCGACCTCTCGCAGGTGATCAGCGGGCCGTGGGCCACGGTGCTGCTGGCCGACCAGGGCGCCGAGGTCATCAAGGTCGAGCCGACCAACGGCGGCGAGGTGCTGCGCCCGTTCACGCACTTCGCACGCGGCGGCATCAACGCGCTGATCGCCAACAACAACCGGGGCAAGCTCGGGCTGGCCGTCGACCTGGGCTCGGAGCGGGGCGTCGACACGCTCCGCCGGGTGATCGACACCGCCGACGTGTTCGTGCAGAACTTCCGCCCCGGTGTCGCCGAACGGCTCGGCCTCGACGCCGACGCGCTGCGCGACCGCAACCGACGGTTGGTCACGTGTTCGATCACCGGCTTCGGACCGGACGGGCCGTGGGCCCAGCGGCCGGTGTACGACCCGATCATCCAGGCGATGAGCGGCCACGTGGCCATCCAGGTCAACCCCGAGATCCCGTTCCCCGATCTCGTGCGCAACACCGTGTGCGACAAGGCCACGGCGCTGATGGCCGCCCAGGCGATCACCGCCGCCCTGTTCGCCCGTGAGCGGAACGGCGCCGGCCAGCACGTGGAGATCGCCATGCTCGACGCCGCCATCTCGTTCCTGTGGCCCGACGGGATGATGTCGACCACGGTCGTGCCCGGCGACGGATGGCCCGATGCGCCGGCCGGCCCCACGATGGCCGGTGCGTACCGGCTCACCGAGTGCGCCGACGGGCACCTCGTGTACTGGGTGGTCCAACCGGGCGACATCTGGAACCTGGCCCGGGCGCTCGGTCATCCCGAGTGGGAGCACGACGAGCGTTGGGCCGACGGCGCCACGCGCCTGCGGCCGGAGAACTGGGCGGCGCTGGGCGCAGCCATCGGCGAGGGGTTCGGCGAGCTGACGGTCGCCGAGGCGATCGAGCGCCTGCAGGAGCACGACGTGCCGGTGGGCCCGGTGCTGTCGCTCGAGGAGGTGCCACGCCACGAGCAGGTGGCGCACAACGGCATCGTCGTCGAGTGGGAGCACCCGACGGCCGGGCCGATGCGCCAGGCCGGGCCGGCGGCGCACTTCAGCGATACGCCGGCGGCGGCGGCGCTGGGCGTGCCGCTGCTGGGCGAGCACACCGACCACGTGCTGCGCTCGTCGGGGTTCGCCGACGACGAGATATCTGCGCTGCGGGCCGACGGCGTCGTCGCCTGAGGGCCGGCCCGGTCGGCCGGGTTCTTGTCGGTGGGTGGTCGTACGGTTGGAGACGTGTCCGCTTCGTCCGTTCTCGACCGGCCTGGGGAGTCGGTGTCGCCGCCGGTGCCGTCGGTGGGTGAGGCGCGGTTCGACGAGATCTGTGACGAGTTGGCTGAGCTGTGCGGGCAGCGCAACGCCATCGACGGGCGCATCGCCGAGCTGGTCGGTGAGGTGTCCGAGTTCGAGGACGAGTTGTTGGGCGGCACGGGGTTGCGGTCGGTGGAGCACTTCTGCACGTGGCAGCTGGGTGTGTCGTCGGGTCGGGCCAAGGACCTGACCGCCATCGCAGAGCGGATGGTTGAGCTCCCCGAGACGGTGGGGTTGTTGCGAGAGGGTCTGTTGTCGGTGGACCAGGCGGCGGTCATCGCCCACCGCGCCTCGGCCGAGAGCGACGGTCACTACGCCGAGCTGGCCAGGACGGCGTCGGTGTCCCAGCTGCGGCGGGCGTTGCGGGCCGCACCCAAGCCTGAGCCTGCGCCCGATGAGCCCGAGGCGGAGCCGTCGCCGCTGGATCCGCCCGAGAACGAGGTGTCGGCGTACTGGAACGATCTCGACGAGTGGTTGTGCCGGGTGCGGTTGTCCAAGCTCGACGGTGCGCTGTGTGAAGCCGCCTTGCGGTCGCACCTGGATGCGTTGGTGAACGAGTGGAAGCGCCAGAAGTCCGACGCCGAACCCGATGCGGTGCTGGCGCCGTTCCCGACCTTGGCCGATGCGTTCGTGCGGATGTGCCAGCACAGCCTGGATGCCGAGGCGCATCTGCGCCCGCACGGGCATCGCACCACGGTGATCGTGCACCTCGATGTCGAGTCCCAGTTGGCCGGGCTGCACGTCGGCCCGGCCTTGTCCGAGGCCGAGCGCCGCTACCTGGGCTGTGATGCCAAGGTCGAGACCTGGTTCGAACGTGACGGCAAGCCGATCGGTGTCGGCCGCGACACCCGGGAGATCCCCCGCCGCCTGCGCCGGGCATTGGAGCGCCGTGCGGGTGGTTGCTGCGAGGTGCCGGGTTGTTCGGCCACCGCCGGTCTGCATGCCCACCACATCTGGCACTGGGAAGACGGCGGACCCACCGAGCTGTGGAACCTTCTGCTGGTCTGCCCGCATCATCACCGGCTGCATCACCGGGGGCTCATCACGATCCGGGGTCCGGCCGACGACCCGAGGGTGCTCGACCGTCGTCGCCGGGCGTTGTCCGCCGGCGGGCTCGCCCGACCACCCACCACCGCGCCACCGCCGGCGGCGCGCTACCAACACCCCACCGGCGAACGCTTCGACAGCCCACTGGTACGAACCACCGAACCTCAGCTGACGCTCGGCCGCGGTTCCCGCGGGGTCAGTACGGTGCGTTGGTCCCGAGAGGTGCGAACATGGATTGGCGACGCTGGCACGACGACTACGACGATCCCGATAGCCGTCTCTCCCGCCGGCTCGAGGTGGTCCGGAGATGTCTCGCCGCCGTCTTGGAGCAGCACCTCGACCCCACCATCCGCCTGCTGTCGTTGTGCGCCGGCGACGCGCGCGACGTCGTTCCCGTCTTGGCGTCGCATCCCAGGGGCCACCGGATCGGGGCAGTGTTGGTGGAGCTCGACGACGCGCTGGCCGGGCGAGCCAGGGACAGTGCTCAACAAGCCGCCCTCCGTGGCGTCGACGTCCGGTGCGCCGACGCAGCTGATCCGACCTCGTTTCGCGACGTCCTGCCCGTCGACGTCCTCATGCTGTGCGGCATCTTCGGCAACGTCGAGCGGCGGCAGGTGCGTGAGCTGATCACCGACCACGTGCCGTCGATGGTCGCTGCCGGCGGCCACGTGATCTGGACCCGAGGCACGCACGGCGGTGAAGACGACGACCCCCGGCAGGAGGTTCGACGCTGCTTCGCCGAAGCCGGCATGCCCGAGGTCAGCTTCGACGGTCCATCCGACGGCTACGGCGTCGGCGTCAACCGCGTGCTGCGACCGGACCCGACACCGCTGGGCGACGCCCGCTTGTTCGAGTTCCTCTGGTAGCGGTCAGGCGGTCGGCACCCAGCCACGCGGCAACGGCATGTCGAGGTCGGCGTAGGTGACGACGCCCGGCGGCGCATGGACGACGGCGGGGATGGCGTTGATCGCCGGCAGGGCGGTGATGATGTGGCCGATCACCATGAAGTCCTCGAGCGTCTCCGCCTGGAAGTCCGGTGGCGGCAGGAACTCGAGCGTGGTGGTCACCGTGGGCAGCCCCTGGATCTCGATCACGTGGCCGTCGCGCTCGATTGGCCAGTCGGGCTCGAGCGTCGTGCCCTTCTTCCAGCGCACGGTGAGCTCGACCAGCGTGCGGTCGCCGACCCGGCCCTGCCAGCTGGCCGACACGCCGGCGACGTGGCCGGCGGGGATGGTCCACGAGGCCATCTCCAGGTCCTCGGTGGTCTGGGCGAACTCGGCCTCGCACACGATCTCGTCCAGCTCGACGCCCAGCGCGTCGGCCATCATCGCCACCGCCTCGCCGAACACCGCGGTGCCCTCGCGTGCCATGTCGGCCAGTCCCGGGTGGTCGATGGGGTGTCCGAAGCCCGCGGGCCGTTCGGTATCGGGCGAGTCGTAGAACGTGGTGTCCGCGGTCTCGTGGACCGAGACCTTGTCGATGCGGCTGCACAGGCCCGCCGCCGTGAGCGCGAAGAGCTCCACGAAACCCGGGCTGATGCCGGTGCCGAACAAGCTGGCCCCGCCCTGCTCGCAGGCCTCGACCAACCGGTCGCGGTCGGCGCCGAGGCGCCGGCCATTGATGAACGCCGCCGTCGACACGACGTCGACGCCGGCGGTGAGGATCCGCACCAGCTCGTCGACCGACGGCCACATCGGGTTGTAGACGACGCAATCCGGGTCGAGCGCGAGCAGCGCATCGATGTCGTTCGTCGCCGTGACCCCGACGGGCGCAATGCCGGCCAGCTCACCGACGTCGACGCCGACCTTGGACTCGGACCAGGCGTAGCAGCCGACCAGCTCGAGGCCGGGGTTGGCGACGATCGCCTTCACCGACTCGCGGCCGACGTTGCCCGTCGTCCACTGCACCACACGGACCACCACGACGTTCTCCTTCAGCCGATCGACCGGGGCAGGGTTCGCTCCCGCTCCTGCCGCTCCCGCCGACGTCCGAGAGAACGCCGATTACAGTGCGGAGAACGCCAATGTAGCGAAGGGAAGGGATGTTCTCATGGGGGACCTGACGCCGGGGGCGTACGCACGCCAGACACCGGAGGCGCCGGCGATCATCATGGGGTCCTCGGGAGAGACCACCACCTACGCACAGCTCGAGGACCGGTCGCGGCGCCTCGGCGCCGCCCTCCGGGCGCGGGGCTTCGAACCGGGCAGCCACCTCGCCATACTGATGGAGAACAACCGGCCGTACCTCGAGATGCTGTGGGCTGCGCAGCGCAGCGGCCTGCGCTACACGGCGGTGAATCGGCATCTGCGTCCGGCCGAGGTGCAGTACGTGCTCGACGACTGCGGCGCCACCGCACTGATCGCCTCCGAGTCCATGCGTGAGGTGATCGACGGGCTCGACCTGTCGCAGCTGACCACCCGCGTCTGCGCGCTGGGCGACCTCGACGGCTTCGAGCGCTACGACGACCTCCTCGCCAGCGCCTCGCCCGACGACCTCACCGACGAGCTCGAGGGCCGGGAGATGCTCTACTCGTCGGGCACCACGGGTCAGCCGAAAGGCGTGCGCAAGGAGCTGCCCGGCACACCGCTGGGCGACCCGGCGGCGGCACCGGTGCAGATCGCCCAGGGCATCGGCGCGTTCGGTGCCGGCCCGCGGTCGGTGTACCTCTCCCCCGCGCCGCTCTATCACTCGGCGCCACTCGTGTACTCGATGTCGATGCACCGCCTCGGCGCCGCCGTGGTGGTGATGGAGCGCTTCGACGCCGAGGAGTGCCTGGCCCTCATCGAACGCCACCGCGTCACCCACGCCCAGTTCGTGCCCACGATGTTCGTCCGCATGCTCAAGCTCCCCGACGAGGTGCGCCGGCGCTACGACGTCTCCAGCCTGCAGGTCGTCATGCACGCCGCGGCGCCCTGCCCCGTGTCCATCAAGCGCCAGATGATCGACTGGTGGGGCCCGATCATCCACGAGTACTACGCGGGCACCGAGGACATCGGCGCCACGTTCATCACCCCGCAGGAGTGGCTCGAGCACCCCGGCTCGGTCGGACGGCCGAAGGACGAGTGCCACATCGTCGGGCCCGACGGCGAGGAGGTGGCCACGGGCGAGGTCGGCGTCGTCCACTTCGCCGGTGGCCGTTCGTTCGAGTACCACAACGACCCGGACAAGACGGCGTCGATCACCACGCCGCAGGGCTGGCGGACGCTCGGCGACATGGGGTACCTCGACGAGGACGGCTACCTCTACCTGACCGACCGCAAGGCGCACATGATCATCTCCGGCGGCGTGAACATCTACCCGCAGGAGACCGAGAACGTCCTCGTGAACCACCCGGCGGTGCTCGACGCCGCCGTCATCGGTGTGCCCGACGACGAGATGGGCGAAGCGGTCAAGGCCGTCGTCGAGCTGGTCGATCCGGGCGCGGCAGGGCCCGAGCTCGAAGCCGAGCTCCTCGCCTACTGCCGCGAGCACCTCGCCACCTACAAGTGTCCGCGCTCGGTCGACGTGATCGACGAGTTGCCCCGCAGCGACAACGGCAAGCTCTACAAGCGCGTCCTACGGGAGCGCTACTGGGCGGGACACGATTCACTGATCAACTGAGGCGACGTACACGGTGTTGACACCTTCGCCGCCCGTGTGGTGGTTCGGGAAGCGGACCTCGTGAGCGACGCAGTCGGCGAAGACCGAGCGGGCGGTCGCCAGGAAGTCGTCGTCGGGCCGGTCGGACCACAGTCCGAACACTCCACCCGGTCGCAGTCGGCTGGCCAGCCGACCCAGTCCCTCACGGGTGTAGAAGCCGGCATGACTGGGATGGAGCACGTGCGTGGGCGTGTGGTCGATGTCGAGGAGGATCGCGTCGTAGCGTTCGAGCCCGCGAGGCCCGAACGGAAGACCACCCGCGACGATGGCGAAGAAGTCACCGGGCACCAGGCTGCAGCGATCGTCGTCGATCAGCGCATCCGCATCGGGCAGGAGCCGACGTCGCTGCCAGTCGATGACGGCGGGGAGCGCCTCGATCACCTCGACGGACCGCACCCGGGGATCGGCCAGCGCAGCGCGGGCGGTGTATCCGAGCCCGAGGCCTCCGACGACGACGTCGATGTCGGTCCCGTCGACCTCGGCGAGCGCGAGGTCGGCGAGCGCGATCTCCGCTGCGGTGAACACGTTCGACATGAGGTGCTCGTCACCGAGCTTCACCTCGTACACGTCCACGCCCAGGACGGGGTCGAGCCGACGGCGGACGCTGATCTCGCCCATCGGCGTGACCTGCCGGTCGAGCTGCTCGAACATCCTGCTCACGGTGGGCTCCCGGAGGGTCTTGGCGCTGGGCCGCCCCCGCCGGCCACGTGTCGCACGCTCAGCGGCGGTTGACGTTGCCGGCGTCGACGGGGATCACGGTACCGGTGACGTAGCGGGCCTCGTCGGAGGCCAGCCAGGCGACCGCGTTGGCGACGTCCGTGGCCTCGACCGCCTCGACGGGCATGGCGTTGGTCAGCGAGTTCTCCAGCTCGGGAACGTGCTTGATGATGAGCGACACGTCGCCGTTGTTTGCCATGGGCGTGCGCACGGTGGTGGGGGCCACGCTGTTGACGCGGATGTTGTGCGGCGCCAGGTAGTTGGCCCACGACCGCATCAGGCCGATGACGCCGTGCTTGGCCGCCGTGTAGCCGAGCATGCCGGCGATGTTGGAAGGTGAACCGGTCAGGCCGCCCGTGGAGCTGGTGAGGACGATGGAGCCGCCCTTGCCGTGCTCCATCATCGACGGGATGGCGACACGTCCGGTGTTCCAGACGCCCTTCAGGTTCACGCCGATGACCTCCTCCCACTGCTCGTCCTCGGTGGCGAAGCCGCCGGGGCCGATGCCGGCGTTGGCCACCACGACGGTGACGGCACCCAGCTGCGAGGCGCCGTCGTCGAACGCCTGCTGGAGCGCGTCCGCGTCGCGCACGTCGGCCTCGTGGACGACGATGCGCCGCCCCAGGTCCTTGACCTCACGGACGGTCTCGTCCAGGTCCTCGCGGGTCGACATCTGGTAGCCGACCGACTTCATCTGCTGACAGATGTCGACACCGATGATGTCGGCGCCCTCCTGCGCCAAGCGGATGGCGTGGGCGCGACCCTGGCCACGCGCGGCACCGGTGATGAAGGCCACGTGGCCATCGAGCTTCCCCATGTCGGTTCCTTTCAATCGTCGGCTCGGCCTCGTTGGCTGAGCCGCCACTCGGGCGGATAGTTCTCGTCGTTGTCGCGCACCGAGTTGGTCATGCCCCGGTCCATCGCCTCGCGGTCGAGCTCCCACGAGTTGGCATCGGGTTTGAGCTGGCGCAGCGTCGACTCCATCAGCCCGGTGAGGAGGCTGCCCATGTACTCGCCCTGGTGCTGCTTGAAGATCTCGAAGAAGACCTTCTGGGCGAACACCGTGTCGGTCGGGCGCGTACGAGCACAGGCCAGCGCGTACTTCTCGGTCATGGCCTCGAGCTCGTCGAAGGGCACCACCGCGTTCACGAAGTTGCACTCACGCATCTCCTCGGCGGTGAACGGCCGACCGGTGAACACCATCTCCATGAACTTTCGAACGCCCATCATCGTGCACCACTGCCACTGACGGGCGGCGAAGCCGGCGTAGCGCCAGGCGGCGTGGCCGAACAGCGAGTCCTCGGACGCGATGACGATGTCGGCGTCGGCCGCCAGGTAGAAGTGCCAGCCGTAGCAGTAGCCCCGAACCTCGAGGATGCTGATCTTCTTGAAGTCCTGCAGGCTGCGGATACCGGCGCCCGGGTCGGTGTAGGACTGCACGTTGGTGGCGCCGTAGCGGTACGAACCCTTCGGCGGGTACTCGACGTCGGCGTCGTCGGGGACGCGCACGACGTGGTTCATGGTGACGTCGCCGCGGCCGGCCATGATGTCGAGCAGCTCGGGCAGGTCGGCACCGCTGCCGAGGTTGGGACCGTTGGCCCGGATGACGAGGACCTTCACGTCGTCGTCGACGCCGGCGTGACGGACCAACTCGGCGAAGCGGTGCATGCCGTCGATGGTCATGGCGTTGAGCTCGTCGGCCCGGTCGAAGGTGATCGTGGCGATCTTGGTGGCCGGGTCCTTCTCGTAGAGGACGATCTCCTCTGCGGACGGGCGCGTGCTGTCGCCGGCCATCAGTCGTCGGCCTTCCGGCTCGCCTGGGGACGGTTCGGATCGTGCGGGCGGCCCGAGTCGCGTGCACCGCTGCGCCGCAGGAAGGTCATCTTCCGCGTGGCCAGGCGCCAGCCGGCGTCGGTGCGACGATAGGTGTCGGTGTACCAGCCCATCCGGAAGTGGTGGTCGGTCTGGGCCACGAACATCAACGTCTGCTCGCCGGTGCCGGTGCCGGCCTCGACGTCGAGGTGCACGTACGGCGTGCCGGTGGAGAACAGCCCGGACGGTGCCGCCGCGAACAGGTTCGGGAAGTCGTCCACCGTGTACACGTCGCCGAAGGCGCTGTACGTGCCGTCCTCGGTGAACACCTCCATCAGCATCTCGACGTCGTTCTTGGTGGCGGCGACCGCGTACTTGGCGAGGAGCTGCTCGATCTCGAGGATGTCCTCGATCGGTAGGTCAGCCATGCGTGGGATCTCCTTGGTGGTCGAAGCGCTCGATGTAGGCGTCGATGGTCGCGTGGAAGTGGCGGATCCGGCTCTCCTGGTAGCGGCCCAGCGTGGTCCGCTGCCTCACCGAGGCCCGCAAGCCCCGCTGCACCCTGCCGAACGTGGAACCATCCTGGTTGAACACCCGACCGAACACGCCCAGCTCGGGTGCGTCGGCCCAGCTCTCGTCCGGACCCAGGTACCGGGTCGGTGCAGCTGCCGGACGGGGCTCGGCCTCGGGCACGGGCTGCAGCACCATGATGTCGATCACGCACGAATCGGGATCGTGGCCGTCGGGCCGGAAGCGGTAGGCGAACGACGTCAGCCAGCCGCCCCACGGCATGAAGTTGGGGAACAGGAAGTACTCGATGCCGTCGAGGATCTCGGCGTCGCTGACCTCGGAGAAGTCGCGCCCGGTGCGTCGCTGCAGCGACGCACGCACGCCCTCGGCCACGACCCGTCGCGCCGACCCGGGCTCGACGTCGCCGTTCACTGCCTTCGGTCCGAGCATCGCTTCGACGATCTCGGTGTCGTCGGGCTGGCTGGCGAGGTGCTCGCTGCTGATGCCGACCGCGGTGATCATGCGACTGACGTGGGGACCGTAGACGTCGTACTCGGTGAGCGAGTCGGCCGCGGTGGGCAGCAGCTGCGGGTGGACGGCAACGGTGTGGTACGCCTCGATGAACGCCTCGAGCGCCACCTTCCAGTTGCAGGGCATCACCCGCACGATGTGGGCACTGAGGTAGCGGTCCTGCAACGGCCAGGTGGCGAAGTGCTGGGGCAGATCCTCCAGGTACCCCTCCAGCGGGCCGGCCTCGGTGTCGACGTTCACGAAGACGAACCCGCCCCAGGTGCCGATCTGTGCCTCGGGCAGGCAGAACTCGGCTTCGTCGACCTGGGGGAAGTCCCAACCGGACGGGATCTCGTGGAGGGATCCGTCGATGTTCCAGGTGAAACCGTGGTACGGGCAGCGGAAGTTCTTCACCTTGCCCGAGCGGGTGCGCAGCTGCGTTCCCCGGTGCAGGCACGAGTTGTGATACGCCCGGATCTCGTCCGCCGCCGTGCGCACGACGATCAGCGACGTGTCGGCCAGCTCGTAGACGACCGAGTCGCCGACCTCGGGGATCTGCTCCTCGCGGCACGCCATCTGCCAGGTGTGGTTCCAGATCCGCTCCACCTCGAGGCGGTGGAACTCGGGGTCGAAGTAGCGGGCCGGCGCGATCCCGTCGCCATCGAGGTACCCGGCCGAGGTCGCCCGGAGGCTGACCGGCACCTCGCGCACCTCCTCGTCGAGGAGCTGCTGGTAGAAGCGCTCGCCCGGCGTGGCGTCGTCGGAGTCGCCGGCTCGCGTCTGCGGGTCTGCGGTGGTCATCGCTCGCACCTCGGGTCTGGGAGAAGGTTCACGTCTCGGGCAACAGCGCGGAACGCAGCTTGCGGCTCACGACCTCGACGTAGAGCCCGTTCTTCGCCTGGTGATAGGCGCACATGGGAGGCGCGTCGTCGGCCATGGCCACGGTGGCGACCTTCGGCGATCCGAGCTGGGCCAGCGACGCCGACGCCGCCCGCACGTCGTCGACCCAGTAGCCGAGATGGTGGGCGTGACCGGGAGCCACGGCCGTCCACAACGTGCCCTCGACCGACTGGGTCAGCTCGACGTGGTGGGGACCCTCGCGCGAGAGCGTGTAGGCGGTGCGCACCGTGCGGACGCCGTCGTCGGTGAGCACCCGGACCTCGGCTCCACCCTCGAACCACGTCACGCCGAGCTGCTCGCCCAACTCGTGCTTGGCCGCCTCGAGATCGTCGACGATGATCCCCGTGTGGAACAGGTCGGCGTGGCGCAGCGGTCCGGGATCCATCACGTTTCGCCTCCCCCTGGGTCGGAACGGGCGATAGATTACTTCGGGTTCGAAGTAATCGTCAACGCCGCCGACCCGACGACCGAGGAGCGCACGTGACCGGTCCCCATCTGCTGCACGACGTGCTCGAGCGAGCCGCCGAGGACGCACCCCACGACGTCGCCATCCGCGCCGGCGACCAGGAGTGGAGCTGGTCCGAGTTGGACGGGATGGCGAACGCCTTCGCCCGGCACCTCGACGCCCAGGGCGTCGGCCACGGCGACCGCGTGGCCGTGATGCTCAGCAACCGCGTGGAGTTCAGCGCCGTCGTCCACGGCATCAGCAAGGTCGGTGCGGCTGCGGTCCTGCTGAGCCCGGCGTGGAAGTCGGCCGAGGTGAGCCACGCCCTCTCCTTGACGAATCCGGTCCGCGGTGTCGCCGACGGTGCCGGCGTCGGGGTCCTGGCCAGCATCCTCGACACCGACCGGGTGCTCGACCTCGACGACGACGCCGCCCGTGACGAGGCCTTCGGCGGCGACCGAGCACCGCTGCCCGAGGAGCACGCCCGACCCGACGACGACGTGGTCCTCGTCTTCAGCTCGGGCACCACCGGCATGCCCAAGGCGGTGCGGCACACGCATGCGTCCCTGCTCGTGGCCACCCGCCACTGGGTCGACGCCCTCGGGCTCACCGACCAGGACAGCTTCCAGGTGACCACCCCGCCGTCGCACATCCTCGGGCTGTTGAACCTGCTGACCGCCGCCGAGGCCCGGGCCGCGGTGCGCCTGCACCTGCGCTTCGACATCGACGAGGTGCTGCGCCGCGTCGAATCCGACCGCACGACGCTCGAGATGGCCGTGGCGCCGATCGCGCTCGCCCTGGCCAAGCACCCCCGCCTCGAGGACTTCGACCTGTCCTCGCTGCGGTACATCCTCTGGGGCGCCACACCCGTGACGCCGAGCGTCGCCCAGGAGGTCACGCGACGCACGGGCGTCGGATGGCTGCCCGGGTACGGCGCCAGCGAGCTGCCGGTGCTCGCCGTCAACCCGGTGGACGAGCCCGACCGGTGGCGCCTCGACGCCGCTGGCCTGCCGGTCGGCGACGTCGAGCTGCGCATCGCCGACCTCGACACCGGTGAGGCGCTCCCGGCCGGCGAGATCGGCGAGGTCCAGGCCCGCAGCGCGTCGGTCATGGCCGGTTACCTGCCCGACAGCGCCAACGAGGCTGCGTTCACCGACGACGGCTGGTACCGCACCGGCGACGTGGGCTGGATGGAAGCCGAGGGGTGGGTGCACCTCACCGACCGCTCGAAGGAGATGATCAAGGTCAGCGGCTTCCAGGTGGCCCCCGCCGAGATCGAGACCGTGCTGCACGGACACCCGAGTGTCGTCGACTGCGCCGTCTTCGGCATCCCCGACGACGCCAAGGGCGAGGTCCCCGCCGCCGCCGTCCAGATCGACCCGGCGAACCCGGTCACGCCCGAGGAGCTGCAGCAGCTCGTGACCGACGCGCTGGCCACCTACAAGAGGCTCCACCACGTCGTCGTCGTCGACACCGTTCCCCGGCTGGCGTCGGGCAAGGTGCTGCGCCGCACGCTGCGCGACGAGTGGGCGCCGAAGTTGGCACGAGCCTGAGCTCGGCCTCTACCTGCGTGAGGGCGGGACCTGGCGGATCGACCCGTCGCGCCTGACCCGCCGGCGCGCTCAGGCGACCGAGGCTTCGCCGTCGTCGCCGCCGGCACGGGAGTGACGGCTGTCGACGTCCTCGACCACCTGATCGGAGCGCTCGACGTCGAACTCGCCGCCGTTGGCCCGCAGGTCGCGTAGCAGCTCGGTGAGCGTGGCACGGTCGTCTTCGGACAGACCGATGCGCTCGTAGACGTTGGCGTTGAGGTCCTGCGTGACCGTCTGGGCCACGTCACGACCCCGTGGCGTGATGACGGCGAGCGTGGTGCGGGCATCGGTTGGGTGGGTGACCCGACGCACCAGCTCCTCGTCCTCGAGGTAGTCGATGATGTTGGTGACCGTGGCCGGGGGGATGCGCAGCGTCTTGCTGATCCAGCTCAACGTGAGCGACGACTCGGGGTCCATCGCCAGCCACGCCAACACCTCGTAGCGGGCGAACGTCAGCCCGTGGTTCCGCATCGTCTGGTCGACCTGGCCTTTGAGCAGCTGGAACGAGCGGAGGATGGCGGTGAACACGGCCATGCCCGACGCTGCCTCGGGGTCCCACCGCTGCAGCCAGACGCGCCGGGAGGCCTCGACCACATCGAAGGGCGCGCGCTGCAGTGCCATCACGTCGAAGGATACGAGTCGAGCCGGGTCACGTTGCGGTGTCCCCGGTGGCCGGCCGGCTGATCACGCCGGCAGCCTCCAGCTCGGCCAGCTGATCGGCCGTCACGCCGACCTCGGCGAGGAGCTCGGCCGTGTGCTCACCGAGCAGCGGTGCGGGTCGGCGGTGGAGCCGCTCGGGCCCGTCGGAGAAGCGCATCGGGAGCGTGCTGTACCGCGACCGGCCGATGATCGGATGGTCCAGTTCCTCGAAGAAGCACCGATGCTGGAACGGAGCGAGCTCGACCTGGCGGTGTGGTTGCACGACGGATGCGACGGGGACACCCACACCCCAGAGCGTGTCGACGACGTCGTCGGCCGACCGACCGCGGCACCACGCCTGCAAACGCTCGTCGATGTGGTCCTGCGCCTGCACCCGCCCAGTGAAGGTCTGCAGTTCCGGGTCGGCGGCCCAGTCGGGATCACCGATCGCCTGCCGCAGCGCCTGCCACTCGTCGTCGGTGGTGACGGCGATGGCGACCCAGCAGTCCTCGAATCCGTACTCGTCGCGCCCGGCCACCTGGTACAGGTTCTGCGGCGCGGCGCGTGGTCCGCGGTTGCCGGTGCGACCGAGCAGCGCCCCGTACGCCGAGTGCTCGATCACCTGCTCGGCGGCGATGTTGAGCGCAGCGTCGACCATCGCACACTCGACCAGTCCGCCCTCACCCGTGCGGTCGCGGTGCTCGAGCGCCAGCTGCAGCCCGAACAGCGCGTGCAGGCCGGCGTTCGGGTCGCCGAGGCTGTACGGCTCGATCGGTGGAACGTCGGGATGACCACTCAGCCACGTGAGCCCGGAGGCGTCCTCGATCACGAAGGCGAAGGCCGCCTTGTCGCGCCATGGTCCGTCGAGGCCGAAGCCCGGCATCCGCACCGTGATCAGATCGGAGCGGATGCTGTGCAGCGTGTCGTGGTCGAGACCGAACTGGTCGAGCACCCGTGGCGTGTAGTTCTCCACGACGACGTCGCAGGTGGCGACGACCCGGCGCAGCGCCTCGACGCCGCGCTCGTCCGACAGGTCGACCGAGAGGCTCTTCTTGTTGGTGTTGAGCGCGGCGAAGATCGGGCTGCGCTCGAGGTAGTGGTCCTCGGACTGGGGCACGCCGCCGACGTAGCGGACGCCGTCGGGCCGCCGCGGCGACTCGACGTGGATCACCTCGGCACCCAGCAGGGCCAGCGTGTGTCCGACCACCGGGCCGGCCCAGAACGCGGTCATGTCCAGGACGCGCAGCCCCTCGAACGGCAGCGAGCGCGCCCCGGCGTGAGCCGGGGCGCCGACATCTCGATCGTGCAGGTCGTCGAAGGAGTGCTCGCCGAGCCGCGGCGCGGGCGCCGGCGGGCGGAGGTTCACCTGCTCGAACCGGAACGGTGGACGCGGGTTCGTGGCGCCGTCTCGCGGGTTGGCGACGAAGGTCTCCCGTACCCGGTACTGCTCCATGTCGGTCACGTTGGCGCCGTTGGCGATGGGGGCGTTGGGCAACCGGAAGGCACTGGCCAGGTCGAGGACCTCCTCGACGGTGTGCTCGGCCACCCACGCGTCGATCTCCGGCGCGAGCACGGTGCGGTCCTTCAGGTACGCCGGTTCGTCGGCCCAGTCGAGCCGGCCGACCATGGCGCAGAAGTCGAGCCACTGCTGGCCCGTGCCGGTGCCCAGGCCGACGGTGCCGTCGCTGGCCTCGGCAACCCCGGGCGTGGGCACGAAGCGGTCCTCGCGGATCGGTCGGCCGAGCTGGTCGTGGAACGTCACCGGGTAGTACGTGAGGCAGGAGGCCAGCGTCTCGAGCATCGAGACGTCGACGAGACACCCGTCGTCTCCACCCCGCCGTCGCGACGCCAGCGCACCGACCGCCGCGTACGTGCCCGTCAGCCACTCGCCGACCTGCCCACCGACGTAGGTGGGCGCCCGGTCCGGCCGGCCTCGCGCCAGGCGGACCACGCCCCCCGACCACGCCTGCAACGTGAGCTCGGACGCGGGGCGGCCCTCCCACGGGCCGTCGAGGCCGTAGGGCGAGATGGCGGTGACGGTGGCCTGCGGGTGTCGGTCCCGGATCGCAGCGGGTGCGAGCCCGTCGACCGTTGCGAATGGCGAGGTGGCCGACCACACGACGACGTCCGCGGTGTCCAGCAGGTCGTGCAGCGACGCCAGCTCGGCATCGCTGCCGGCATCGACCACGACGCTGCGCTTCGAGCTGTGGAGGAAGTTGAACAGGGCGCCGTCGTCGTCGGCGGGGATCTCCGCTCCCGACGCCGACCAGCGGCGGAGCGGGTCTCCGTCGGGCGCCTCGATCTTGATGACCTCGGCGCCGCCGTCGGCGAGCAGCTTCGTGCAGTACCCACCGGCGATCCACGTCGACAGGTCGACGACGCGAAGGCCGGTCAGTGGCGGTGCCGTGTCGCTGGGGCTCATCGCCGGCGGCTCAGCGGTCGACGATGGGCGTCGAGGACAGCAGCTCGGGTCGCCCCTCGGTGATCACCACCGGCTCCTGCCCGTACGCAGCCCCCACGCCCGCCTGCCAGACGTAGGCAGCGAGCACCAGGACCATGCCGGGTTCGAAGACCTCAGCGGAGGCCGTCTGCCGCAGCGCGTGGGTCACGACCGGCGTGTCGTAGCCGAGCCCGAGACCGCGGGCGACGGGCATCGGCGGCGCGGCGACGCCGGCGGCGTCGTAGGCGTCGAGCAGGCCGGTGAGGGGTGCGCCGGGCCGGCAGGCGGCGATCAACCGCTCGCACAGGTCGTCGCGCCGGCGGAACAGCTCTGCGGCTCGGGCGTTCGCCTCGCCGGCGACGCGCGTCCGGCCGAACTCGCCGATGTAGCCGTCGCGGATCACCCCGGCCTCGAACGCCACGAGATCGTCCGGCGCGATCGGCGTGTCTCGCCGGGTGCGGTGCCACGGATGCTGGCGCGAGGTGATCCAGGCGACGTCCTGCGTCGAGGGGATGGTCACACCCTGGGCAGCCATCGCCTCCATGAACCGGCCGGTGAGCTGTTGCTCGGTGACCCCCGGTGCCAGCGCGGCCTCGGCCGCTTCGAGTGCGTGCTCGGCGACGGCGACCGCGGCGCGGATCTCGTCGATCTCCATGGGCAGCTTGGTGCGACGTGCGCGCTGCAGCAGCTGCTCGCCGTCGACCAGGTCGGCGTCGGGGAACGACTGCGACAACATGCGCATCGCTCCCCCGTTCATGGCATCGGTGGCGACCGTTCGCGCCGTGGCAGCACCGTCGACGTCGCGCAGCGCCTGGATGAAGTTCAGCGCGTTGAACGTGATGCCGAAGAGGTGCTCGTGCGGGATGTCGTCGGGGACGCCCTCGTCCCAGGTGTTCATCAGATACACGGAGCCCGTCTGGCGGACGAGGACGGCACCGGGCCCGAACGGCCGGGTGCCGGCGAGCCAGAGCCGGGGTGCCCCGGCGACGTAGCGGGCGTTGGCTTCGCGCCCGACGACGAGGATGTCGACGTCGGCGGCCTCCATCTCGGCGAGCACCCGCTCGCGTCGGGCGAGCCGCAGGGCGGCGTCGTCGGGCTGGACCTCGGCGGTGGACAGCGGCGGCTTCAAAACGGGTCGTAGGGGTAGTCGGTGAGCGGAACGAAGCCGTCGTCGGTGACGAGGACGACCTCCTCGGCGCGGTAGCCGGCGTGGCCGTCCTCCCACACGACGGGTTCGAGCACGAGGATCATCCCCGCCTGCAGGACGTACGACTCGTCGAACGCCTCGCCGATGTCGCTGCCGATGTAGGGCATCTCGGCGCTGTCGATGCCGAGCCCGTGGCCGAGGTAGAAGTGCGGCAGCCACGGCTTGGTGCCGCCGTTGGCCTCGATGGCCGCACGGGTGAGGTCCGAGCCGGTGGCCCCGGCCTTGGTGACGTCGAGCACGGCGCGCACGATGGCCATCCAGCGATCGAACTGCGCCCGCTGGCGGACGTCGGGCTCGCGGCCGACGATCCAAGTCCGGCCGAAGTCGGAGTGGAAGCCACCGAAGGTGGTGCTGGCGTCGCTCCACAGGACGTCGCCGACCTCGAGCTCGCGCTCGGTGGTGAGCAACGGCACGGCGAGGTCGCCGGTCGTGGTCCACGGACCGTCGGCGACGCGCGTGGGCATGACCTGCCACATGGGGTCGAGGATGTTGGCGTCGGCCCCGGCCTCGAAGATCGCCCGGAGGTAGGTGCCGGTGAGATCGGTCTGCTTGACGCCCGGGGCGACCCGGGCCTGGACCTCGGCGACCCCGACCTCGGTGATCCGCAGCGCTTCACGCAGGCACGCCACCTCGTCGGGCGTCTTGCACAGCTTGGCGCCACCCAGCACGCGTCCCGCGTCCTTCGGTCCGTCGCCGGCGAACAGCATCGATCGCTCGCGGGCCATGGCGTGCGTCCACTCGTCGAGTGCCAGCCGTGCACCGTCCGGGACCAACTCGGCCAGGTCGCGCACGAACGCCTCGACGCCCTCGTCGAAGTCGAGGTAGGCGGGACCGTGCAGGTGGTCGGCCGGGAGCTGGTCGCGCAACCGGTCGTCTTCGCGCATCGGCGTGAACAGGTGCGGCGCCTCATCGCCGGCGAGGACCACGGCGACCGGCCGCTCGAACGTGGCCCGCCCCTGGTCGCTGAACGGGAACCCGACGCTGGTGGCGTAGGTGACGTTGGTGTTGCCGAGCAGCACCAGAGCGTCGATGCCCTGCTCGGCCATGGCGTCGTGCATCCGCTGCATGCGGTCCCGGCGCATGCGGGCGAAGTCCGGCATCGCCGGGATCGGCGCCGGCGGCGCAGCCGTCATCAGTCCGGAGGTCATCAGCCGTCGATGTTCAGGAAGCGCTTGGCGTTGCCCCCGACGATGGATGCAGCGGCCTCGGGGCCCACGGCCTCGACCACCGACGCGAGCGAGTCGCTCGTGTAGCCGTACGTGCTCTCGTTGTGCGGGAAGTCGGTGGACCACATCACGCGGTCGGTGCCGATGCGATCGATGAGGTCGAGCCCGAGCGGGTCGACCATGAACGACGCCATCATGTGCTGGTCCCAGTAGTGCTGCGGGTCGTGCTGCAGCTCGAGGTTCGACATGTGGTGGAACGACGCGGCGATGTGCTGGGCGTCCTGGATCGTGGACGGCACCCAGTTGATGCCCGCCTCGAACCAGCCGACGCGGAGTCCGGGATGGCGGTCGAGGATGCCGCCGAACACGTACCGACCGAACGTGTCGCGGAACGGGGACACCGAAACGAGCATGGCGCCGGCCAGGCCGTTGAACTCGATGGGTGCCGACGGCGGGTTCTCGCCGATGTGGTGGGCGACCGGGAGCCCCGACTCCTCGATGACCTCCCACACGCCGTCGAGGGCCGAGCTGGCGTAGTCGATGGGGCGCTTGTCCTCGTCCTTGCCGGCGTTGAGCGGCAGCAGGAACGTCTTGAGTCCGAGGTCCTTGCACTCGTTCACCGTGCGCCGAGCACCGTCGACATCCCACCAGTTGACGAGACCGACGCCGTAGATACGGCCTTTGGACCGCTCCTGGACCTCGGCCAGGTACTCGTTGTAGATCCGGAAGCAGACCTCGCGGACCTCGCGGTCGGGCCAGTGCAGCAGCGCGAGGATGGCGTTGGGGAAGGCGAGCTCGACGTCGACGCCCTCGGAGTCGAGCGCGGCGAGGCGTGCCTCCACGTCGCCGGTGTGCGAACCGGGCAACGGGTCGTACTGCTCGAGGACGTCGGTGAACGCCGGCGGCAGCATCGTCTTGCCGCCCATGCCCAGCGTCCAGGCGCCGTTGGCCTCCATCACGCGCGGGACCCGGTCCTTCAGCGCCTCGGGCGCACGCTCGTGGAAGATGTCGTCGGCCAGCGAGATGTGGTTGTCGGCCGAGAACACCTGCGTGCCCGCCGGCAGCCCGACATCGGTGAGCGCGCTCGGCTGCCGATCCTTGGGCGCACCGAGACCGTCGCTCGGATACGTCACCGTCTTCGTGCCAACGGCCATGCTCCACTCCCCTCTCGCGGACCGCAGCAGATTACTTCGGCTTCGTAGCAATCGTCAACGAGCGGTGCTAGCTTCCGGCCCGCACGAGCGCGCCGGAGGCGTGAAGGGGGCGAGATGACGACAGGGGTTCCAGCGGTGACCGGGCTCGGTCAGGTCAGTTCCTCGCCGTCCTGCCGCACGGTGATGGCTCCCGTCGGGCAGTGCCGGGCCGCGGTGACGATCTGCTCCAACGGCGCGGCGGCAGGGTCGACCACGACGGCGATCGAGTCGTCGTCCAGGTCGAAGGCACCCGGCGCCGTGTACACGCAGTTCCCCGAACCCATGCACACGTCGCGGTCGATGTCGATCTCGAGTGCCATGGCGAGAACGTACCGCCTCCGACCCTGACCGCAACCCGACCAGGAACTGGACATGAGCGACTTCGAGAACGCCAACTTCTTCCGGGATCGAGCGATCCAGGACGACCCCTACGACTACTTCGACTGGGTGCGCCAGCAGTCGCCGGTGTGGCAGGAGCCCAACTACGGCGTCTTCCTGATCACCGGACATCCCGAGGCGATGGCGATCTACACCGACCCGGCGACCTTCCCGCCCGACGACGAGCCGTCGGGAACCTGGTCGTCGTGCAACGTCGTCAGCGGACCGTTCGCCCCGTTCGAGGTGCCGCTCGAAGGCGACGACGTGAGCCAGATCATCATCGAGCACCGCCACGAGCTGCCGTTCAGCGATCAGCTCCCGGCATTCGACCCGCCGATGCACACCGCCCACCGCCATCTGATGATGCGGCTGATCACCCCCAAGCGCCTCAAGGAGAACGAGGACTTCATGTGGCGGTACGCCGACCGCCTCATCGATGCCTTCGTCGACGACGGGTCGTGCGAGTGGATCGGCGCCTTCGCCGAGCCGTTCACCCTCACGGTGGTGGCCGACCTCGAGGGCGTTCCCGAGGACGACCACTCCATGTTCCGCGAGCACCTGTCGACGATGCAGTCGCAGTTCGAGCACAAGCCGCTCGAGTTCCTCTACGACCGCTTCTGCGAGTACATCGAGGACCGGCGCGCCGACCCCCGCCACGACGTGTTGACCGGTCTGGCCACGGCGACGTTCCCCGACGGATCGACGCCCGCGGTCAAAGACGCTGCGCTGCTGGCCGCCAACCTGTTCACCGGCGGGCAGGAGACCACCGTGCGGATGCTGTCGTTCGCGCTGCGCCTGCTCGGCGAGCGCCCCGAGCTGCAGCAGGCTCTGCGCGAGTCGCGCGACCGCATCCCCAACTTCATCGAGGAGACCCTGCGCCTCGAGAGCCCGCTGCGCACGCAGTTCCGGATGGCGCGCGTGAACACCACGCTGGGCGGTGTCGACATCCCGGCCGGCGGAACGGTCATGCTCGTTCCCGGCGCCTGCAACCGCGACCCACGCGTGTTCGAGAACCCGCACGAGTTCGACATCGACCGGGCCAACGCCCGCCAGCACGTGGCCTTCGGCCACGGCATCCACACCTGCGCCGGGGCGCCGCTGGCCCGGGCCGAGGGACGGGTGGCGATCACCCGCGTCCTCGATCGCACCGCCGACATCGCCATCTCCGAGCAGCACCACGGCCCGGCCGACGACCGGCGCTACGACTACCTGAAGACGTTCTTCCTGCGCGGCCTGCAGCAGCTCCACCTCGACCTGACGCCCGCGGGTTGATCGTCAGGCGCCTCTGATCGTCAGGTGCCGGCGCCGCCTGCCTGCTGCTGCGCCGACGACATGATCAGCTTGGTCTGCGCCAGGGGCGGCCCGGCCGTGGTGCCACCGTCGATGGGAAGGACGATGCCGGTGATCTGCGCCGCCCGGTCGCTGGCCAGGAAGGCGACGGCGTTGGCGACGTCCTCGGGCTGAGCCTCGCGCTCGAGGGGCTGCATGTAACGGATCACCGGTGCCATGTCGTAGGTGGTGATGCCCGTACGGATGTGGGCCGGTGTGAGGCAGTTGACGCGGATGTTGTAGGGCGCCAGGTCGATGGCCATGCACTTGGTGGCGTGGGCGATGGCCGCCTTCGACGACCGGTAGGAGATCATGCCCGCGCCGGCGTTGACGGCGGCGATCGAGGCGTTGTTGATGATCGACCCACCGCCGTGGTCCTTCATGTAGCGGGCGGCGCGCTGGGCGCCGACGATCACACCGAACAGGTTCACGCCCATGATCCGGGAGAAGTCCTCGAGATCGTCGTGCAGGAACCGAGTGAGGGGGCTGCCGATGCCGGCGTTGTTGAACATGATGTCCAGGCCGTCGAAGCGGTCGACGGTGAAGTCGACGAGCGCCTGCACCTGGTCGGCATCGCTCACGTCGGTCTGGTGGAACGCCGCGGCGTCGCCGAGCTCGTCGGCGAGCTCGGCGCCGTGCTCGGCGTCGAGGTCGGCCACGACCACGCGGGCCCCCTCGGCCACGAGCAGCTTCGCCGTGGCTCGGCCGATGCCACCGGCCCCGCCGGTGACGATCGCGACCTTGCCAGCCAAGTCCGTGGAGCTCATGCGGCGAGAAGGTAGTGCACCGCATATGGTCCTCGGCCGTGACGATGCGACGCGGTTCCCTCCCGCGCGCGGCTGGGGCCATCACGCTGCTGGCTGCGCTGACGGTGGCGTTCACGGCAGGGGTGCTCGGCGGTCGGCCCCGCGTGGCCGCCGCCGCTCCTGCCGTCGAGCCCGCGGCACCGGTCGGGCACGTGTTCGTCGTCGTCCTCGAGAACAAGGACTACGACGTCACGTTCGGACCGGACAGCCCGGCGCCGTACCTCTCCGAGACACTCGCCGGACAGGGCCAGCTGCTCACGCAGTACTACGGCATCGGGCACGTGAGCCTCGACAACTACATCGCCATGGTCAGCGGCCAGGCCCCGAACCCGGTGACCCAATCCGACTGCCAGAACTTCACCGACTTCGTCCCGCCCGATCCGGTGATCGACGGAGCCGGTCAGGCGGTCGGTCAGGGATGCGTCTACCCGGCAACGGTGCCGAACCTCGCCGACCAGCTCGAAGCCGCCGGCCACACCTGGCGCGGCTACTTCGACGGCATGGGCACTCCGTGCCGGCATCCCGAGCTGAACGCCACCGACGACACCCAGTCGGCCGAGATCGGCGACCAGTACGCCACCCGGCACAACCCGTTCATGTACTTCCACTCGATCATCGACGACAGCGACCGTTGCGCGTCACACGTCGTCGACCTGAGCGAGTTGCCGGACGATCTCGCCACCGCGGAATCGACGCCCGAGTACGTGTTCATCGCGCCCGACCTGTGCCACGACGGCCACGACGAGCCGTGCGTCGACGGCCAGCCCGGCGGTCTCGCCTCGGCCGACGCCTTCCTGCAGGAGTGGGTGCCGCAGATCCTGGCATCCGACGCGTTCGGCGAGGACGGCCTGCTGGTCATCACGTTCGACGAGGCCGAGCCGGGGAGCCCCGACGGAGCGGCCGCCTGCTGCGGCGAGATCCCTGGCCCGAACAGCCCCATGCCCGGCATCTACGGGCTGGGTGGCGGTCGTGTCGGTGCGGTGCTGGTCTCGCCGTTCATCACGGCCGGCACCGTGAACGACACGCCGTACAACCACTACTCGCTGCTGCGCACCGTCGAGGACGTCTTCGGTGTCGACCACCTCGGCTTCGCCGCGGCCGACGGACTCGCCCCCTTCGGCGACGACGTCTTCGCTGCGGCACCGGCCGACACCACCACGACGACGGCGAGCACCACGACCAGCACGGTGGCGCCCTCGACGCCGACCACGGCAGGGACAGCCGCCAGCGAGCTCGCCCGCACCGGTGGTGGGCCGCCCGTCGCGTTGCTGGTCGTCGTGTCGGCGGCCGACCTCGCCGCGGTCGCGCTGCGACGACAGCTGCGCTGAGCTTCGACGGGCGCCTACCGGGGGTCGACCACCGGGTCCGGGGCGTCCTCGTGCAGCACCAGCGGGGCGACGGGATCCTCGGGTGTCGCCACGTCGCGGTCCGGGTCGACCACGAAGCCGGGGTTCTGGTTGCGGCGTCGCTCCATCGCCTCGGCGGCCTCCTCGGGGAAGATGTTCTTGACGAGGTAGGGGTCGGCGATCATCACGTACTCGGGAGCGATGCCCTTCACGTAGCGCTCGAAGTACAGGAACTGCTTGCCCAGCAGGCTGAGCTCCTCGGGTGAGGAGATGTCGCCCATCTGCTCGGCCATGTCCAACGACTGCTGGAACATCTCACCGAAGTTCAGCTCGGACATCGGCTGGTACATCATCGGGCCGAAGGCCGCACTCATGATGGCGGCGAGCTGCTCATCGTCGCCGAGGTCGTCGGACAGCACACCGAGGCGCTTGTAGCCGGCGACGATGCGCGTGAAGTCACCGTCGATCATGAACGTGTAGAGGATGTCGCGCACGAGGCCGCGCCACTCGTCGTCGAGCTCACCCATGATGCCGAAGTCGAGGAAGCAGCTCCGTCCGTCGCGCAGCGCCCAGATGTTGCCGGCGTGCAGGTCGCCGTGGAAGGGGCCGTGCACGGTGAGCGCCTCGAGCCAGGCCTTCATGCCGCGGCGCAGCTGGTCGTGGGCGGCGAAGCCCATCCGTTCGAGCTCGTCGAAGCGATCCATGGGCACGCCGTGCACGCGCTCCATGCAGATGGTGCGCGGGCCGCAGTGGCTCCAGTACACCTCTGGGACAGCGATGCGGTCGTTGTCCCCGAACGCCGTCAGCTTCTGGCGGAAGCGGTGCTGGCGATGCGCCTCCAGCGGCGGTTGCAGCTCCTGCATGGTGATGCGGTGCAGGTCGCGCACCTGCCCGGCGGCGTTGGCACGCCGGCCGACGTCGGTGCGCATGAGCAGCAGGGCGATGCGGTAGCTGATGCGCAGGTCGGTGAGCATCCGGGCACGGATCCGCGGGCGCTGCACCTTCACGACGGCGTTGCGGCCGTCGGGCAGCACGCAGGCGTGGACCTGGCCGACGGACGCGGCCGAGAGGGGCACGTCGTCGAACGAGCGGAACGCCCGCCCGACGGGCGCACCCAGGTCCTCCTCGATGACCCGCCGGACGGTGGCGGTCGAGAAGGGCGGAACCTCCTGGAGGCACCGCTGCGCGGGGCGTGACAGCGCGTCAGGGAACAACCCCGGTGACGAGGCGATGACCTGACCGATCTTGACGAACGTCGGACCGAGGACGAAGAACGCCTCGATCATGCCGGTGGCGGCGCACTCGAGCAGCGAACGGGAGCGGGGGTGCACCAGCTTGGAGGCCGCTCCCTTGGCGACGAAGATCACCAGGACGGCAATGACGACGACCATGCGTCCGAGCTCGGCGGGACCGAACCGGTCGAGTCGCGTGGGGTGCACTTCCAGCGCCTTCGGTGGAGGGCCGTCGGCATAGGGGCCGCGAAAGCCGACGTCGGCCACGCTGGGTTCGTCCTGGTGCATGTCGCTCCTGCAAGTTCGTGCGCGAGACCTACTGGACATCGTTCAACAGATCGGGGGCGAAGTCCTGCCGAGCCGGAGCTCCGTTGCGCCGGACGGGGCACGACGACTACACACGCTGTTGGACGCTGTCCAATAAGACTGCTCGGAGGACGACCCGATGCCGCTGCTCCTACCCACCCCCGGCGCCGTCGTGGCGCGGGTCGTGCCCGACGGGCTGCCGTACGTGCGCGATCAGCTCCTGGAGCGAACCGGGCTGTTCACCAGTGCCCTCGACCCCGATGCGACTCCCGGCGATCCGGGCCTGTTCGGACCGGGATCACCGACGTGGCAGCTGGTGGGACAGCCTTCGCAGACGCTGGCCGGCCTGCGCGCCGCGCTGCTCCAGACCTTGTCGGCGCCGATCCCCACGGCCACCGACAGCACCGGCGCCTTCTACGACGACTTCCTCGGGCGCGTGCGACGCACCGGTGCGTACGTGCAGCAGCAGAACCTGGGCTCGATGGACGAGGTGTACCGGTCGGCCCGCCGCGTCCGGGCCATGCACCGCACCGTCCGGGGCGCGGTCGACGGCATCGAGTTCGACGCCGGCGACCCGCACCAGCAGGCCTGGGTCTCGATGACGCTCACCGACTCCATCCTCGTCATGGCCGAGCGCTTCGGGTCCGGCCGGCTGCCACGCCGACGGGCCGATCGGTTCGTCAGGGAGCAGTCGACCCACGCCGCGCTGCTCGACCCGCGAGTCGATCTCGACGACGTGTTCAACGACCCGTCCCGGAGGGCAGCGCTGCAGGCCGGCACCCTCCCGCTGCCGCTCATCGACGAGGGCGAGCTGCCCACCAACGTGTCGCAGCTGCGGTCGCTGATGCGTCGGTGGACCCCCGAGCTGTTCGTCACCGAGCTGACCCGGCGCCTCATCGACGCGACCGTCCAGCTCTCCGAGGTGCCGATGCCCCAACGGGCGCTCCTGCGCCCGTTCGTCCTCGCCACGCTGTCGACGATCCCCGACGAGTGGCACCGGCTGATCGCCCCGACGGAGAACCGCCTCGAGGAGCTGCTGGCCGCCCAGGCCGTCCAGACGCCAGTCGCCCTGCTGCACCTGCTGTTCGGACCGAGCCCCGCCGTCAGCGACGCGTTCGCCCGGGTCCGCGCCGGCGCCGCCTGAACCTGTGGACGACGTCGGCCGTCAGGCCGGGCCGAGCCCGGCCGTCAGGCCGGGCCGAGCACCCACTCGCCGTCCCTGCGGTACCAGCCGCCGGCGGCGTGGGTCCCTCCGTCGACGTGCAGCGTGACGCCGGTGACGTAGCGGGCCAGATCCGAGGCGAGGAACACCGCCGCACCGGCCAGGTCGTCGACGTGGCCAGGCCGGCCGAGGGGCACCATGTCGTCGAGGCGGGACTCGTCGTCGGGCGTCATCATCGCCGTCAGGCCCTCGGTCAGGCACACGTCGGGGGCGAGGGCGTTCACACGTATGCCGTGCGGCCCGAGCTCCACGGCTGCCGTCTGTGTCAGGTTGATCACGCCGGCCTTGGCCGCGGCATAGGCGGCGTAACCCGGTGCGGCACGCACGCCCTCGATCGACGTGACGTTGATGATGCTGCCGCCGCGGCCGGCGTCGATCATCGCCGCCGCCACCCGGCGGGTGCAGCGCAGGACGTGGCCGAGGTTGGCCTGGTGGAGCGCGTCGAAGCCGTTGTCCGAGGTGTCCACGAGGGGCGCCCGGAAGGTGCCGCCCGCGTTGTTGACGAGGATGTCCACCGCACCCAGTCGGTCCAGCGTCTCGGCCAGGGCACGGTCGAGCGCCTCGCCGTCACGCACGTCGACGACCAACCCGAGCCCGTCCACCGACGTGGCGACCGCGGCAGCCGTGCCGGGATCGCGCTCCCAGACGGCGATCGACGCCCCGAAGGTGGCGAGCCCCTCGGCGATGCCCCGACCGATGCCCGCTCCGCCGCCGGTCACCACGGCGACCTTGCCGTCGAGGCGGGCAGCGTCTGGCTGGAGCATCATGGCACCTCGATGGTCGACCACTGGCGTGCGTGCGGGCCGACACCCTTCCACAGCGCCGCACGCCGCCGCCGGGAATGCCGAAGCCCTCTCACCCGTTGTAAGTAATTGCACAAGCAACTACCTTTCAGGAGCGGACATGCCCGCCGTCACCGCCGATCCCACGACCCTCCCGGTCGTCCAGAACCCGTCCGTCGACGCCCCCGAGCGGCCCGTCCGCTCGATCACGACCGCGCCCCGGGGTTTCGAGGGAGAGGGCTTCCCGGTCCGGCGGGCGTTCGCCGGCGTGCCGCGCGAGGTGCTCGACCCCTTCGTGCACATGGACCAGATGGGCGAGGTCGACTACGCCCCCGGTGAGCCACGCGGCACCAACTGGCATCCGCACCGCGGCTTCGAGACCGTCACCTACATCATCGACGGCGAGTTCGTGCACCAGGACTCCCACGGCGGTGGTGGCAGCATCACCAACGGCGCCACGCAGTGGATGACCGCTGGCTCGGGCATCCTGCACATCGAGACGCCGCCCGAGCAGCTCGTGGTGCGCGGCGGCCTGTTCCACGGGCTGCAGCTGTGGGTGAACCTGCCGGCGGCCAGCAAGTGGGTCGAGCCCCGCTACCAGAACCTGGAGCCCGACCGGGTCGAGCTCCTCGCGTCACCCGACGGCGCGTCGTTGGTCCGCCTGATCGCCGGGGACCTCGCCGGCCACGTCGGGCCGGGTTCCACCCACACGCCGATCACCGTCATCCACGCCACCGTCTCACCCGACTCTCGCCTGCGGCTGCCCTGGCCCGCCGACTTCAACGCCCTCGCGTACGTCCTCTCCGGTCACGGCGAGGTCGGCATCGAGGGCGCCGCCATCGAGACCGGACAGCTGGTGGTCTTCGGACCGGGCGAAGCGATCAGCTTCACCGCCGCGCCCGGTTCCGAAGCGCTCGAGCTCTACCTGCTCGGTGGGCGCCCGATCGGCGAGCCCGTCGCCCAGTACGGCCCGTTCGTGATGAACACCCGGGCCGAGCTGCAGCAGGCGGTCGACGACTTCAACGCCGGCCGTCTCGGCACGATCCCGGCCAACGCGCTGCGCCCGTACCGCGGCTGATCAGTCCTGGTCGATCGCCTCGCCGGCGGGATCGACGGCGTACCACGACGGGATGCCGACGCCGTTGGTGTCGCCGGGCGCCTGGTCGCCGGCGAAGTAGTACAGGAGATGACCGTGGTAGGTCACCTGGCCGGGCTCGATCCCGTCGGGCGAGGTACCGAGCTCGGCCGCGTCGACGCCGTCGAGCGCGCTGGGCGTCCCGTCGGCGACGAGCGGCGGCCAGTTGTCGGCGCACCCACCGGTGCAGGCGGTGGTGGTGCCTTGGTCCCTCTCGAAGAGGTACAGCGTGCGGCCGGCGCCGTCGACGAGGTGGTCACCGAGCTCGTCGTCAGCGGCCACGCCGATCGATGCCGCACCCGCCGAGTCCGCTCCATCGCCCGGCTGGACGTAGTCGTAGCCCTGGCCGCTGCTGGCCGCGTCGGCCGTGGTGGTGGTCGTGTCGGGTGCGGCGGTGGTCGTGGTGAGCGCGGCGCTCGTGGAGGTGTCGTCGTCGCCGCAGGCGGCGAGGACGAGCCCCGCTGCCATGACCAGCGCCAGTAGCCGTGTGATGCGCATGTCCGATGTCCCTTCGTCGATGTCCACCCCCTCCTACGTGCGGACGGCGATGATGGATTGGATGATCCAATCCGTCCGTGGCGTCGGGACGTAGTTCTCCACGTGTGGGATGCCTCCGACGAAGCGCTGCTCGCCGCCATGGGCTCGGGCGACCCCGTCGCCTCCGCGGCGTTCGTCCGTCGCTTCCAGCACCGGCTGTTCGGCCTGGCCCTCAGCGTGCTCCACGACGAGGGACGAGCCGCGGAGGTGGCCCAGGACGCGTTCGTGCGGGCCTGGCGCCACGCCGACTCGTTCGACCCCCGGCGCGGGTCGGTGACCACGTGGCTGCTGTCGATCACCCGCAACCTGGCCATCGACCGGCGCCGCATGGAAGCCGTGCGGCCGGCCGATCCGATCGACCCCGCCACCTTGCTGCGGCGGTCGGTCCGGACCGGGCCCGAGGACAGCGCCGTCACCTCGACCGAGACGGCCCGCGTCCTGCGTGCCCTCGCCGCGCTCCCCGAGGCCCAGCGGCGCTGCGTCCTGCTCGCCACGGTCGGCGGGCGGACCCGACGCGAGATCAGCGAGATCGAGAACATCCCCGTGGGCACGGCGAAGACCCGTCTGCGCGACGGCTTGCACAAGCTCCGGGAGCAGCTGCACGAAGAGGCATCCCATGACTGACCGAACCCCGACCTGTCCCGACGAAGACGTCCTCGTCGCCTTCACCCTCGGCGAGCTCGACGGGCGCGTCCGGGCCGAGACGCTGGCCCACCTGGCCGAATGCCCGCCGTGCCGGAGCCAGGTCCACGAGCTGGCCGAGGTCGTCGATCAGGTCCTGCTGGCGGCTCCCGTTGCCGAGCCGCCGAAGGGGTTCGAGGCCGGCGTCCTCGACCAGCTGCACGTGCACGGTGGCACCTCTCGCCGCCGCATCGGACGAGCGCTGCTCGCCGTCGCCGCCGCCGTCCTGCTCGTCATCGCGCTCGCTGCCGTGCTGGTGGTCACCGACGACACGCCGGCCATCGCCGAAGCCCGGATGGTCACCCCCGCCGGTCACGACGTGGGTGCCGCCTGGCGGTACTCCGACGACTCGTCGTGGGTGTTCGTGTCGGTGCCGGGCTGGCGCCGTTGGGAGGAACCCGGTGGCGCGCCCGGCGAGTACGTCCTCCGAGCCGAGCTGGACGACGGCACCACCATCGACCTGGGCGACATCGCCTTCGACGAGGCCAACGGCAGCTGGGGCATCACCACCGAGGTCGACGCCGACCGGATCCGGTCCGTCTCCATCGCCGACGCGACGGGTCGCGTCTGGTGCACGGGGAGCTTCTGATCAGGTGTCGGTCATCGCCGCGACGACGGCATCGACGCTGGCGGTGGCGAACCCGATGGACGAGTCACCGATCCCGTACGGGATCACCAGATGGTCGCCATGGCGAACGGCGCCACAGGAGTACACGACGTTGGGGACGTAGCCGTCCTGCTCGTCGGGCCCGGGGCTGAGCAGCGGCCGGTCGAGCTCGCCGATCATGCGCGTCGGGTCATCCAGGTCGAGCAGGCAGGCCCCGATCGAGTAGGTCCGCATCGGGCCTACGCCGTGGGTGAGCACGAGCCAGCCGGCGTCGGTCTCGATCGGCGGGCCGCAGTTGCCGACCTGGATCGAGCTCCACAGGTTGGTCCTGCCCACGAGGGGGCTGGCGCTGGGCCAGTGCTGGATGTCGTCGGTGAGCGCCACGGCGTTGCTGGACCCGTCGTGGCGGGACAGGGCGGCGAAGCGGCCACCGATCCGCCGTGGGAACAGGGCGAGGCCCTTGTTGCGGGCGGCGGATCCCTGGAGGGCCGACACCTCGAACCTGACGAAGTCGTCGGTCTCCACGAGCTGTTGGACGATGTCGCGACCGTCGTAGGCGGTGTAGGTCGCGTAGTAGGCGGCGCGTGCTCCGTCGAGGAAGCGGACGAAGCGGGCGTCCTCGACCCCGTTTCGCTCGACGACGGCGACCGGGTAGAGGACCCGCTCGTCGAGCGCCGACGCCCGGTCGAAGTCGACCCGGTAGCCGCGCGCCGCGAGGGCCCGCAGGCGGCGGATCGTCTGTCCCACTCCCGGTCGGGTGTCGCGTTGATCCTCGAGCTCGGCGAGTCGCCCGTCCAGCTCGGTCTGGGTGAACTCCTCCCCCAGCGCGCCCAGGACCCATGCGGTCACCTCGGCATCGTTGCGGTTGCGCAGCGCCATCTCCCGGAACGCCTCGGCCCGCAGGACACCCGACGACACGGTCCCGGTGGCAGCACACGGCCCGGCGGGGTCGACGGTGACCTGGCCGTCTTCGTCCACCGACGCTCGACGGAAGCCGATCGAGGAACGGTGACCCTCGCCGATCCCCCGGATGCTCATGACCAGGTCGAGGCTGCCGGGCCGGGCGTCGAGCTGGCTCGGCGCCGGCACGAGCGACGGGTTGCAGAGCGCTGCCGCCTCGATGCTGTACTCGTGCGTGAACGCCGCACCGAGGAGCATCCGACGCTCATCGGTCAGCACGCAACCCTCCGGGATGCGGTTGGCGATCCGGTCGGCGTGGTGTCGGAACGTGGCGGTCAGGTTCCGGTGACGGTGCCCGAAGCGATCGAGGAGCTCGGCGAGATCGGCGGCGACACCCGCCTCGTCCAGTGCCAGCACATGACTGACGGCGTCTGCCACCTGCCGTTCGCTGCGGGCCTCGGGATGCCCGGGCACGAACAACTTGGTGATGACGCGTGCCGGATCGGCCCGCAGTCGCAGCGGTTGTCGGACCGCGAGCTCGCCGCTCATGACGCCTGCAGCGCCCGGCTGCGGGCGTGCTGCAGCGTGGAGATCAGGGCCAGCGTCGACTCGGCACCCTGGTTGAGGTTGGCCCGGGTGGCGTGGAGCCCGTCGTAGCCACCACCGGTGTCCGGGTCCCACACGGGCACGCCGACGTCGTTGTCACCGAGGAACCAGCCGACGGCGAGATCGACACCCCGACTCCATGCTGGGTCACCGGTCACGGCCTCGGCACGCGCACAGGCATCGGCCATGGCGGCAGCCTCGATGGGCTGCTGGTCGAAGGCCGGCACCACGTCGCCGGGCCCCGAACCACCGGCCGGCGTCGGGGACAGATGGCCCGCGACGGTCTCGCGCTCGAGCAACCAGCCCAGCAGGAGACAACCGTCTTCGACCACGTCGGGGCGAGCGAGGGCATGCCCGGCCGCCAGCAAGGCCTCGGCCACCGTCGCGTTGGCATACGCCAGCCGGGTCTCGATCCACGGCCATCGGGGATCGCGGCCCGGGGATCCGATGGTCTCGACGACATCGACGAGCAACGCCCGCGCCGCGTAGTGATGTGGATCGGACCCGAGCACCTCGGCGGCCCCGATGCCGGCGAACGCCATGGCGCGGAGCGAGCCGGAACGCTGGTGGGCGGCATGACCGAAGGAGGCAGCGCCCATCTGGCGGAGCCAGTCGTCCTGGCCCCGGCTCGCGGCGGTGCCGAACGCCGCGATGCTGCGACCCCAGCAGTCGTCCACGCCGCTCGGTCCGCTCCAGCGGCCGTGGCGGTCGCGACGGTTCCGCGCCCGACCGAGCACGTCCTGGGCATCCACGAGGAAGCGCATGGCCGTGCGTCCCAGGGCTCGTACCGACGGGCTGGGCGTCGGTTCCCGCACCACGGCCATGAGCACCCGGGCCATGTCGTCGGTGCAGTAGCCGTGGTCGTGCCGCGGCAGCGCGTACTCGGCGTGCTCGAAGGTGCCGATCGCGTCGCTCATGGACAGGAGATGGTCGAAGCGCGGACCGGGAGCCGCGGCCAGTGGTGTGGCGACCGTCATCGGTTCACCCGCTGACGTCCCGCGAAGAGGTGTTCGGCGAGATCGGCGTACTCGGCGGCCACCGAGCCCCACGACAGGCCCGGCGCCAGACGTCGGGCCTCGGCGGCCATGTCAGCAGCCAGTTCGGGATCGCTCAGCACGGAGTGGATGGCGTCCGCCAGGGCGACCGGATCCCGCTGCGGCACCACGATCCCGGCTCCCGAGCCGAGGAGCTCCACCGCATGCGGGAACGACGTCGACACGACGGGCCGTCCTGCGGCGACGGCGTCGACCAGCACCCCGGAGGTGACCTGGTCGACCGAGTCGTACGGCAGCACCACCACGTCGGCAGAGGTGATGAGCTCGTTCAGCGCCGGCAGGTCACGGTAGGTGTCGTCGAACGTGACGCGTGGCGCCACGCCCGAGGCCCAGGCCCGCCGGATGAGCATGTGGCGGTACTCCTCGCCCGACCGTTCCTTGACCTTCGGGTGGGTCGCACCGGCGATCAGGTACTCCGGCGCCGGGTACACCCCCTCGAGCTCCTCGAGTGCCTCGATCGCCCACTCGATGCCCTTGCCGGGGCCGAGCAGTCCCCAGGTCAGCAACCGCTGGCGGCGGCGCAGTCCCGGAGGCCGCGCCGGCGCCGCCGGCGTGGCCGCACCGTGCGCGATGACGTGCACCTTGGACGGGTCGACCCCGAACTCCTCGATCAGGCCGTCACGCCCGCTGCGCGTCATCACGACCACGGCACCCGCGGCGGCACAGACCCGAGTCAGCACGCGCCGTTGGCCTGGCGTCGGCGTCCGCCGCACGGTGTGGGCCACGACCACCGTCGGAACACGCAGCGCGTCCATCACCGCCAGGAGGTCTTCGCCGTCGCGACCGCCGTAGATGCCGTATTCGTGCTGCACGATGGCGACGTCGGTGCGGTCCAGGACCTCGACGGCGGTGCCTGCGGGCCCGGGGGGCCCGGTCATCGCTGCCAGCACGAGCGGATCGTCGAGGCCGGGACGCGGGTCGACGCGGACAACGTCGACGGAGTGCCCCTCGGCGATCAGGCCGGCGGACAGCGCAGCCGAGAAGGTGGCGATGCCGCAGGCGGTCGGCGGGAACGTCCCCAGCATGCCGAACGTGCGCACCGGCGGGACCAGACGAAGGGACGATTCGGGGAAAGGACTGCCAGGCACGAGCGCTCCGATGATCGGCTCAGGCGAGGCGTCGGGCCTGCGGAGGGTGACGGACCGTTGCGGGCCGTCCGACCCAAGCATGGCGACTCCCCCAAGGAGGGATGATCGAAGCCTATCCCCAGGTTGGCGGATGCGTTCACCGGGTCGCGCTCCGACCCGGAGTTCCTCAGAGCTCGGGGATGTAGTGCTCGTCCTGGGTGGCGTAGATGTGGGTGGGCACCGCGGTGACCACGGTGTCGGGCCGCAGCCGGAGCCGGGCCCGGAGGATCAGCGCGCTCTGGTTGTGGAGCAACTGCTCCCACCAGTGCTTGAGCACGAACTCGGGGACGATCACCGTGATGATGTCGTCGGGCCAGTCCTCGTCGATCTCGTCGATGAAGCGCAGGACCGGGTCGGTGAGCTGCCGGTACGGCGAGTAGATCGTCCGCAGCTCGACCGGAAGGTCGTAGCGCTCGAACTGCTCGGTGATGGCCCGTTGCTCGTCCTCGTCCTTCACCACGCTGACCGCGATGAGTCGGTCGGGGGCCAGCGTGCGGGCGTAGGCGATGGCGTCGAGCACGCCCCGGTGGACCCCGCCGACGGGGATGACGACCGTGTGGGTACGGCGGCGGGCCCGGTAGTCGTCGGGCACGGCCAGCGCGGCAGCGACCCGTTGGTAGTGGCGACCGATCGACTTGAACAGGAACACGACCATCGGGATGAGGACGACCGGGATCCAGGCGCCGATGGCGAACTTGGACACGACCACCACGCCCAGGACGACGAGCGTGGAGAGCGAGCCGAACGCGTTGATGACCTGGTTCCGTCGCCACCCCTTCTCGCGGACGCGTCGGTGGTGGCGGACCATGCCGAACTGCGACAGCGTGAACCCGGTGAACACGCCCACCGCGTAGAGCGGGATCAGGGCGGTGGTCTCGCCACCGAAGGCGACGATGAGCACCGACGCGACGGCGGCCAGCACGACGATGCCGTTGGAGAACACGAGCCGGTCGCCCCGGTTGGCCAGCTGGCGGGGCAGGTACCCGTCGGCGGCGATGATCGACGACACCCGCGGGAAGTCGGCGAAGGCGGTGTTGGCCGCCAACGTGAGGATGGCGAACGTCGAGAACTGGAGCAGGAAGTACAGGACGTTCTCCCCGCCGAACACGTAGCGCCCCATGATCGACAGAAGGGTCTCGTCCTCGCTCACCGTCGGGGCGATGTGGTTGGCGAGCACCGAGATCCCGAAGAAGAAGCCGCCGAGGATCGTGCCCATGGCGATGAGCGTGGTGGCGGCGTTGTGGCTCTCGGGCTTCTTGAAGGCGGGTACGCCGTTGGAGATCGCCTCGATGCCGGTGAGCGCCACGGCGCCCGAGGAGAACGCCCGCAGGATGAGCAGGATGCTCACCGCACCCAATGTCGTCCCGTTGTTGGTCAGGTCGGCGAGGCGGTCGGCATTCGGTGCCATGGCCGGGAGGTCGAAGAAGAAGACCCGGACGAGACCGATCCCGACCAGGCTGCCGAGGGAGAGGATGTAGACGTAGGTCGGTCCCGAGAACAGCCGACCGGACTCCTTCATGCCGCGCAGGTTGGCGAAGGTCATGATGGCGATGAATGCCAGGCACAGCTCGACCCGGTAGGGCTCGAGCGTGGGGAAGGCGGAGATGATCGCCGCCGTGCCGGCCGAGATCGATACGGCCACGGTGAGGACGTAGTCGATGAGCAGCGACGCGCCGGCGACCTGTGACGGCGTCACGCCGAGGTTCTCGCGACTCACGACGTAGGAGCCCCCGCCGTTGGGGTAGGCATAGATCGTCTGGCGGTAGCTGGTGATGACGATCGTCAGCAGGGCGACGACCACCAGGGCGATCGGGACCAGGTCGTGGAGCGCGGCGAGCCCGGCGACGGGAACGAGCACGAGGAGGATCTCCTCCGTCGCGTACGCCGTGGACGAGATGGCGTCCGACGCGAACACGGCCAGCGCCGTGGGGCGCCCGAGTCGTTGATGGCTCTCCTCGCTCGACGCCAGAGGACTGCCGACGACGATGCGCTTCAGCACCGAGAACACAGATCCACCTCGATTCTGATGTGTGAGGATGGGGCCATGGCCTTCCGAGACCTTCGCCGTCGCCTGACGGCGTCGCCCGACGAGCTCCACCACGAGCAGCTGCGAGAGCAGTGGGCCGACCATCCGGCCACGTCCATCGCCGACGTGACTCCCCGTAGCCGGGTCTGCGTCGGTGGAGAGGTCCAAGGGGTGCAGGTCGTCCCCCGCCACGGCTCGCCGTCACTCGAGGTGCGGGTGCACGACGGCACCGGCAAGATCGTCGCCGTCTTCACCGGCCGCCGGTCCATCGGCGGGATGACGCCAGGGCAGCGGATCGTGCTCGAGGGATTCGCCCAGACCGATCGGAACCGGTTGGTGCTGATGAATCCCGGGTACACGCTGCTGATCTGACGTGGGGCCTCACCGCGACGCGGTGAGCAGCGCTCGGACATCGGGTTCGCTGTCTGGCGTCACGAGGACGAGGACCTCGTCGCCTGCGTTGAACATCGTGTCGCCGCGCGGGACCACGACGTGATCGCGGCGCAGGACGGCGACGACGGTGCTGTCACGGGGGAAGCCGGCACCGGCGATCTCCTTGCCGATGATGCCGGCATCGTCGGCGAGCGTGATCTCGAGCAACGACGCCTTGCCCTGCTCGAAGGACAGCAGACGGACGAGGGAACCGACCGAGACGGCTTCCTGGACCAGCGCGGTGAGGAGGTGGGGGGTGGAGACGCTGAGGTCGACGCCCCAGCGGGCATCGAACATCCACTCGTTGGCCGGGTTGTTGACGCGAGCGATGACCCGAGGGACACCGAACTCCTGCTTGGCCAGCAACGAGATGACCAGGTTGTCCTCGTCATCTCCGGTGACGGCGACGAGGACGTCTGCCCGGGCCGGTTCGGTGTCGGCGAACTGGGTCGGCTCGCACGCGTCGCCGACCACGATGGTGGCGCCGGGCAGGTCGAGCTGATCGGGGCGATGGGGGTCGTTCTCGATCACGACCACCTCGTGTCCGGCGTCGAGGAGCTGCGAGGCGACGAACGCCCCGACGTTGCCGGCGCCGGCGACGACGATCCTCATCAGTGGGCCTCGTCCACGGCGCCGGCGAGCCGGGCGTCGAGCTCGTCGAAGTGGTCGTTGCGTGCGGCGAGGTAGATGATGTCGCCCTCCTGGCAGGCGAGGTCGGGCGACACCAGGTCGGTGTGCCCAAGGCGGCTGTAGGCGATCACCCGGGCGACGCCGTCGAGATCGAGCTGCGAGAAGGGTGTGCCGGCGAGGGCCGGCGTGACGTGGTGCTCGACCAGAGAGACCTCGGCGGCGGGATCGCTCCACTCGAGCGAGTGGCCGGGCGGGATCACGTGGTGCAGCACCTGCTCGATGCTCCAGCTCGAGGTGGCCACGGTGGGGATGCCGAGGCGCTGGTAGATCTCGGCGCGCCGCGGGTCGTAGATGCGGGCGACCACGTGTTCGACCCCGTAGGTCTCCCGGGCGACCCGGGCGATGACGATGTTGGAGTTGTCGCCGTTCGTGACGGCGGCGACCGCATCGGCTCGTTCGATGCCGGCGGCTTCGAGGACGTCCCGGTCGAAGCCGATGCCGACGTGCGTGTGGACCTTCGTCTCGTCGCCGAGACGACGGAACGCCGTCTGATCACGGTCGATGACGGCGACGTCGTGGCCGCGCGTCGACAGCTCGTGTGCGAGCCCGGATCCGACACGGCCGCAACCGACGACAAGAACGTGCATCGCTCTCCTCCAGCCAGGGTCGACCTCGATTTCGGAACGGTTCGGCACAGTAGCCAACGGCACCGGCGATCCACCTAGCCTGCCCCGGAGCCGATCGCGGCACGGACGGAGGCCCGCAGGACGATGAGGTTCACGATCACCCACCCGCTGCTGTCGCACCCGTCACACCCCGGGTTCGTCGACGGTCCCACCATCGCCGCCATGGCCAGAGCGGCCGAGGATGCCGGCTTCGACGGCTACGGCTTCACCGACCACCCGGCACCTCCGCAACGATGGCTCGATGCCGGCGGGCACGACGCACTGGACCCCTTCGTGGCGCTCGGCTTCGTCGCCTGCGCCACCACCACGCTCCGGCTGATCCCCAACATCGTCGTCCTGCCGTACCGCAGCCCGTTCGTCGTGGCCAAGGCGGCGGCGTCCCTCGACGTGCTGTCGGGCGGTCGCTTCACGCTGGCCGCGGGCGCCGGCTACCTGAAGGGCGAGTTCGCCGCCCTCGGCGTCGATCATGCCGAGCGCAACGAGCTGTTCGACGAAGCCCTGCACGTGCTGAAGGCGATCTGGACCACCGACGAGGTCAGCTTCGAAGGTCGCCACTTCTCGGCGCGGGGCGTGTCCGGCCATCCCCGTCCCGCCAGCGATCCCCACCCGCCGATCTGGATCGGCGGCAACAGCGCCGCAGCCCGGCAGCGAGTCGCCGAGCTCGGCGACGGGTGGTGCCCGTTCCCCGCACCGGCGTTTCTGGCCCGCACGGCCCGCACCGCGGCGCTCGACACCCCCGACCTGCTCGCCGTCGCCATCGACGACCTGCGCGCACGCGTCGTCGCGGCCGGGCGCGACCCCGACACGATCGACATCTCCTTCTCGAACCCGGCCGGCGGCACGCCGTGGGCCGACGACTTCGATGCCGACGCCCACCTCGCCGGCCTGGACGATCTCGCCACCATGGGTGTCACCTGGGTCCAGGTCGGGCTTCCCGGCTCGTCGCCAGACGCCGCCCTCGACGCCATCGCCCGATACGGCGAGACCGTCATCGCCCGACACCGGCCGTGACGCCCACCCCGTGGGCTGGCGCGTTCAGGCCAGGATCAGGACGGCAGCGGCGGCCATGACGATGACGGTGAGGTTGACGACGCCGCCGACGCGCACGAAGTCGAAGAACCGGTAGCCACCTGGGCCGTACACCATGGCGTTGGTCTGGTAGCCGATCGGCGTCAGGAACGAAGACGAAGCGACGACCGCGACCCCGACGGCCATCACCCGCGGATCGAGGTCGGCGCTCTCGGCGGCACGCAGCGCGATGGGCACCACGACGGCGGCGGCGGCGTTGTTGGTGACGATCTCGGTGAGGAGCGTGGTGGTCAGCAGGATCCCGACGACGATGCCGGCGGCGCCGAGGAACCCGAGGCCGTCGGTGGCGACATCGGCGATGTTCTGCGCCAGTCCGCTGGACTCGACCGCCGCGCCGATGCCCAGCGCGGCGGCGATCATCAGGACGACATCGAGGTCGATGCTCCGCTTGGCTTCGGCGAAGGTGACGACGCGGGAGCCGACGATGATGGCGGCGGCGATGAGGGCGGCCTCGAAGGTCGAGGTCAGGTCGAAGGTGGCACACACGACGAACGCCGCCAGAGCCAGTGCGACCCAACCCGCCCCACGATCGATGACCGGCACGGCGTGGTCGAGCGGCGCGATGACGAGGAAGTCCTCCATGGCCCGTCGCGCCGAGCGGAGGTCGCTGCCGGCCAGCAGGACGAGCGTGTCGCCGGCGTGCAGTTCGACGTCGCCGAGCTTGCCCTCGATGGCCGCACCCGAGCGGTGGATGGCGATGGCGGCGGCCCGGTACCCGGTGCGGCCGCCGACCTCCTTGAGGGTGCGTCCGACCAGCGGCGACTCTCGTCCGATCACCGCTTCGAAGTATCGGGGCGCCCGGGAGTTGGCGACGACCTCGGCCTGGTCGCCCGGCGGTTGCAGACCGGGCCGCGAGCGCAGGTCGATCACATCGGTCACGTCGCCGACGAAGATGAGGATGTCGGACCCTTCGAGGACCTCGTCGGGGTTGACGGGACCGAGGTGGCGGTCGGCGCGCACGATGTCGGCCAGGTAGACACCGGAGAGGTTGCGCAGCCCGGCTTCGGTGACCGACTGGCCGACGAGCGTGCTGCCCGGTTGGACCTCCAGGTGGAGGGCGTACTCGCGCAGCGCGGTGACAGCCTGGGCCGCCGGGTCGGTCCGGTCGGGGATCCACCGGACGGCGATGCCGACGAGGACGGCGAGGCCGACCAACGCGACCGGCAGGCCCACCGGCGTCAGCTCGAAGAGACCGAACGGCTTGCGGCCCTGCTGTTCGAGGACGCCGGACACGACGAGGTTGGTGGAGGTGCCGATGAGGGTGACGGTGCCGCCCAGGATGGCGGCGAACGACAACGGCATCAGGAAGCGGGACGCCGGCAACCTTCGGCTTCGGGCCCAGGCGGACACCTCGGGCATCAGCATGGCGACCAGTGGCGTGTTGTTGAACACCGTGGACAGACCCGCGGCCGGTACGCACAGGCGCGCCACCGACCCACGACCACCGGTGCCGCCGAGGACCCGGGCGGTGATGCCGGTCAGCAGCCCGGTGCGCCGCGCGCCGGCGGCGACCACGTAGAGGGCGGCGACGGTGAGGGGTGCCTGGTTGGAGAACCCGGCGAACCCGGTGTCGACGTCGATGACGTTGCCGAGCACGAGCGCGGCGAGGCCGGCCAGCAGCACACCCGAAGGCGGGAACCGGTCGACGGCGAGCAGCCCGAACATGACGAGCAGCACCGTTGCGGTTGCGATGGCATCACCCGACACCGGGGGGACGGTACCGGTGCCCGCGAACCCGGCACCGCATCTTCGCGGAGTCGCCATCGAGCGTCAGTAGCCTGCGCCGTCCAGGAGGAACGATGGACGACAAGCTGGTTGCGGCCGCGGCGGCCGGGTACGTGGCTGGCCTGTTCCCGTCGGCGTCCCTTGCCGCTCGAGCGGCCACCGGGGGCACGGTCGATCTGCGTACGGCGGGCAGCGGCAACCCCGGCGGAACGAATGCCGGCACCGTGCTGGGCCGACGGTGGGGCCATGCCGTGATGGCCGCGGACATCGCCAAGGGAGTGATCGCCTGCCGGATCGGAAGGCGGCTGGGCGGTGACACCGGCCAGCACGTGGCCGGCGTCGCCGCGGTGCTCGGGCACTGCTATCCGGTGACGCACGGCTTCCAGGGCGGCAAGGGCGTGGCGACCGGCGTGGGGCAATGCCTGTCAACCCTTCCCCTCTGCGTGCCGATCGACCTCGGCGTTGCCGCCGCAGTCGCCGCCGGGCCCCGGACCGGCCGGGCGTATCCGGCCACCGTGGCGGCGTGCGCCACGTGGGTGTGCGCCGGCGTGGTGTGGTGGCGACGACAGCTCCCCAACGCGTGGGGCGGGCGCGTCACACGCGCCCACCCCGTCGCCGCTGCGGCGACCAGCGCCGTCGTCGCCACGCGTTTCGTCAGCGCTCGGCGGCGCGCTCCGGGGTTCTGACCGGAGCGCACCGCCCGAGCGGTCAATCCTTCCGGAAGACGTCCTTGACCTTGTCGGCCGCCTTGTCGACGGTGTCCTTGACGCCACCGACGACCCGGTCGACCTTGCCCTCCTGCTCGAGGTCCTCGTCGCCGGTCAGGTTGCCGGCCGCTTCCTTCACGCGGCCCTTGGCCTCGTCCTTGTTCGCTGGTGCGTCACCCATGTCGATCATCTCCTCCGGCCCGTGGGCCGCTCGGTACGTGTGGAACGTCCGTTCCCCCCGCTCAGAGCCATGAGACGTGTTCCCCGTCACGGCGCCGGTTGACGGCTCGCGTCGCCGCCGACAGGATCAGCGCACGACGCACCACGACGAAGGGGACTCACGTGGCACCGACCGACGATTTCGTCACCGCTGCACGCCGGCACGGCATCGGCGACCTGCTCCATCGCACGGCGAAGCGGCGGCCCGAGCACCGGGCGCTCGTGTGGGGCGACTCCGTCGACACGTTCGCCGACCTCGACCGGGTCGTGAACCGCCTCGCCAACGCACTCACGGCACGGGGCGTCGGGCGGGGCGATCGCGTGATGCTGTTCGCGCACAACTCGCGGGAGTTCATCCTCTGCTACTTCGCGCTCGCCAAGATCGGCGCCATCTCGGTCCCGGCCAACTTCATGCTCAACGCCGACGAGCTCGCCTACATCGTCGGTCACGCCGAGCCGGTCGGCTTCATCGCCGAAGACGTCCTCGCCGACACCATGGCCGAGGCATGGAAGCGCGGCGGCGGCTCGACGGCGCGCGTGCGCGGCTGGATCACCAGCGACGGCAACGCCAGCGGTCGCCCCGATGGCTGGGAGGATGTCCTCGACTGGGCGGCCCACGACGACGACTCCGTCCCCGAGGTCGGCGTGGCCGACGACGACCCGATCCAGCTCATGTACACGAGCGGCACCGAGTCACGGCCCAAGGGCGTCACCCTCACCAGCCGGTCGCTGATCGCGCAGTACGTCAGCTGCATCGTCGAGGGGAGCATGACCGAGGACGACGTCGAGATCCACTCGCTGCCCTTCTACCACTGCGCGCAGCTGCACTGCTTCTTGACGCCTGACGTGTACGTGGGCGCCACCAGCGTGATCCTGCCGCGCCCTGATCCGGCGCTGATCTGCGCGGCCATCGAGCGAGAGCGGGCCACCAAGCTGTTCTGCCCGCCCACGGTGTGGATCTCCCTGCTGCGCTCGGAAGCGTTCGAGCAGCACGACCTGTCCTCGCTGCGCAAGGGCTACTACGGCGCATCGATCATGCCGGTCGAGGTGCTTCGCGAGCTCGGCGAGCGGCTGCCGGACGTCGACCTCTGGAACTTCTACGGGCAGACCGAGATGGCACCGCTGGCCACGATCCTCAAGCCACACGAGCAGGTGTCCCGGGCCGGCTCCGCCGGGGTGGCGACGTTGAACGTCGAGACGCGCATCGTCGACGAGGACGACGTCGAGCTCCCCCGGGGCGAGATGGGCGAGATCGTCCACCGGAGCCCACACGCCATGACCGGCTACTGGAACGACCCGGAGAAGACCGCCGACGCCTTCCGGAACGGCTGGTTCCACTCCGGTGATCTCGGCGTGATGGACGACGACGGCTACCTGACCGTCGTCGACCGCAAGAAGGACATGATCAAGACCGGTGGCGAGAACGTGGCCAGCAAGGAGGTCGAGGAGTGTCTCTTCGAGCACCCGGCCGTCGCCGAGGTCGCCGTGTTCGGCGTGCCCGACGCCAAGTGGATCGAGGCGGTCACCGCCACCGTCGTGCTGCGCGAGGGCGCCACCGCGACGGCCGACGAACTGGTGGCCCACGCCCGCCAGCGGCTGGCGGCGTACAAGGCGCCCAAGCACGTGGTGATCGTCGACGCCCTGCCGAAGAACCCGAGCGGCAAGATCCTCAAGCGAGATCTGCGCACGAGGTTCGCGTCGCTGTCCGAGGGGTCGTCCTGACCACGTGCTGAAACCGCCCTGAACGGGACGTTCGGCCCTGCCCGAACGCCCCGCGATGGCCGACCCTCAGGACGTGGTCGCCAACGTCAGACTGCCCCACGCCCGGTCGCCGCGCCATCGGCTGCTCGCCGTGCAGGTGGCCGCTGCGGCGCTGACGTGGTTGGCGCTGTACCGGCTGAACCGCTCCGTGGCCGATTGGCTCGTCTACTCGGTCGCCGGTCTGCGAGAGGGGACCAAGACCGGCGATGCGGTGCACTTCTTCGTCTACGACACGGCCAAGATCGCCCTCTTGCTGACCGGGATCATCTTCGCGGTCACCGTGCTGCGCAGCTTCCTGTCCGTCGAGCGCACCAGGGCCCTGCTCGGTGGCCGCCGCGAGGGGTTCGGCAACGTCGCCGCCGCCGGACTGGGCGTGGCGACCCCGTTCTGCTCGTGCTCGGCGGTTCCCGCGTTCATCGGCTTCGTCGCCGCCGGCGTGCCCATCGGGGTCACGCTCAGCTTCCTCATCGCCTCGCCGCTGGTGAACGAGGTCGCCGTCGTGCTGCTCTACGGGCTGTTCGGCTTCAAGGTCGCCGCCCTCTACGTCGCCGCCGGGCTCGGCATCGCCATCGTCGGCGGCGCGGTGCTGGGGCGCCTCGGGGTCGAGCGGTGGGTGGAACCGTTCGTGTTCGAGACCCGTCTGCGGGGCGAGCCGGTCGACCCCGGTCGTGGCCTGTCCTGGGCCGACCGGATCCAACTGGGACGTGACGAGGTCGGGAGCATCCTCGGCAAGATCTGGCCCTACCTGCTCGTGGGCATCGGCCTCGGTGCGATCATCCACGGCTGGGCGCCCGCCGACCTGTTCGAGCGATGGGCGGGCGGCGGGAACCCGCTGGCGGTGCCGATCGCGGTGCTGCTCGGCGTACCGCTGTACTCCAACGCCGCCGGGATCCTGCCGCTGGTCGAAGCCCTGCACGACAAGGGCGTCGAGATGGGCACCCTGCTGGCGTTCATGATGGCCGTGGTCGCCCTGTCGGCCCCCGAGATGATCCTGCTTCGCCGGGTGCTGCGGCCGCGCCTCATCGCCGTCTACATCGCCGTCGTCGCCGTGGGCATCGTCACGGTCGGCGTGCTGTTCAACGTCGTCCTCTGAAGGAGCGTCACCATGCAGATCCGCATCCTCGGCTCCGGCTGCAACAAGTGCCGGGCCCTCACCGCCAACACGACCGAAGCCGTGAACGCCGCCGGGCTGAACGCCACCGTCGAAGAGGTGCACGACATGGCCGAGATCGCGGCCGCCGGCGTCATGACGACGCCGGCCCTCGAAGTCGACGGAACGGTCATCGTCGCCGGTCGCGTGCCATCCACCGACGAGCTCACCCGGCTGCTGGCCGGCGCCGGCGTCGGCTGAGCCAACGCCCACCCACGCTCAGTCCGTGAGGCGCGGGTCCCTGCTCAGCACCAGGCGCAGCATGCTCGCCAGGCCGTCGCCGAAGTTCGCCAGCACGGCGTCACCGATCTGCACGGACGCCATGGCGACCGAGACGACGGCAGCGACGAGGCCGTCGGCCAGATCGGTGGCGTCGACGTCGGCACGGACCTCGCCGGCGTCCTGTGCGGCCCGCAGCAGCTCGGCGACCCGCGTGCGGAGCGCAGCGAACGCATCGGTGCCGAGCACCCTGGCGGTGAACTCCGGCTCCAGTCCGGCGAGGAGCCGTCGGGCGAGCGGGTGGTCGTCGATGGTGGCGAGCACCGCAGGGAGGAGTCGCTCGGCCACGTGATCGCCGGGGTCCAACCCCATCAGCGCGGCGGCGAACTCCTCGAAGAGCGCGGTCAGGTCGGCGTCGACCGCGGCGAAGAAGAGGGCTTCCTTGTTGGCGAAGTGGACGTAGGCGGTGGTACCGCCGACGCCGGCGTCGCGGGAGATGTCGGCGACCGACGACCGCCGATAGCCGTCGCGGGCGAACCGGTCGCGGGCGGCATCCAGAAGCGCCTGGCGAGTCTGCTCGCCCCGCGACGTCTGCTCGGTGACCGGTGGCACTCACCTCAGGGTAGCGGCCGCCGGCGAAATATGAGAGAATGAGCGAAACCCTCAGTTCTTCACCGCCCCCCACCCCCACCGAGGAGACGCGATGAGCACCGCGACCGCGCCGCGACAGACCAGTGATCCCGAACGCTCCTTCCCCGTCCGTCGCATCGACTTCGAGACGGTCATCGAGCAGCTCGATCGCGACTTCGCCACCGACGGCGACGTGATCATGTCCCACATGCTCGCTGCGCTGTCCGGGCTGTTCCCCGACGGCGAGGAGCTGTTCATCGACGCGGTCCGCCTCCACCGCGACCAGATCACCGATCCCGATCTGCTCCGCCAGGTCAACGCCTTCATCGGCCAGGAAGTGACTCATGGCCGCGAGCACCGCCGTCTCAACGCCCGCCTCGGCGAGCTCGGCTACCGGGCCCCGCTGGTCGAGGCGCTGCTGCACGCCGACCGGCCGATCACGCCCGGCATGCGACGCATCCTCGAGGTCGTCACCCGGTTCGGTCCGCTGAAGGACGTCGGCGAGCAGCTCGACGAGGACGAGGAGCTCGAGCCCGAACCGATCATGAAGCTGGCCATCACCGCTGCCCTCGAGCACTACACGGCGACCATGGCCGAGACGTTGCTGCGCTCGGGCGAGCTCCAGTCGAGCTTCGCCGACCAGGACCTGTTCCGCATGTGGGCGTGGCACGCCATCGAGGAGTGCGAGCACAAGTCGGTGGCCTTCGACGTGTACAAGGCGGTGGGCGGCACCGAGGAGATGCGCCGCCAGGCGTTGCGCATGTCCACCCTCGCGCTCGTCTTCATCGCCGGCTACCACACGGTCGCCGGAGCGCTGCGCGACCCGCGCAGCTGGCGCCGGTTCGGTCTGCTGCGCAGCCTCTGGCGGCTGCGGACCAACCCGCTCGTGTCCAAGGAGTTCCGGGCCCGCATCGCCGACTACAACCGGCCCGACTTCCACCCGCTCCAGCACGACACCACCGACGTCGAGGAGGCGTGGCGCACCTGGCTCGACGGTGACGGCGCCCGGCCCGAGCCGACCGCCGTGGCCTGAGCCACACCCGCACGGCGTCGCCCGGGGTTGGGATACGGTCCGCTCCATGACTCGGACCGGGCGATGCCTCTGCGGCAAGGTGACCTACGACCTCGAGGGTGACCCGATCGCAACCGCGGTCTGTCACTGCGAGCACTGCCAACGCCAGAGCGGCGGCGCGTTCTCGGTGAACCTGGTGGCCAGCGAGTCGCAGCTGACCGTGCACGGCGAGCTGGCGACCTACGTCGAGACCGGCGAGAACGACGACGGCGAGTACGTCCACCGGAAGTTCTGTCCGTCGTGTGGCTCGCCCATCGTGTCGGTGCTGGTGCAGGCGGGTGGGGCCGTCGCGGTCAAGGCGGGAACCCTCGACGACACGTCCGACGTGCAGCCCACGGTCGAGGTCTGGTGCGTGGACCGTCAGCCCTGGGTCCAGCTGCCCGGCATGGCCGTCTCGCTCGAGCGCGAGTAGCCGGGGCGTCGCCGGTCGACGTCATGCGCTCGTTCGATGACCTGAGCGTCGCAGACCTGCGGGCGGCCGGCGGGCTGAAGTGGACCCGGTGGACGGACGCACTCGGTGCGTGGGTCGCCGAGATGGACTTCGGCACGGCGCCGGCCGTCACCGACGCCCTCCGTCTCGCCGTCGACGGCGCCCGCCACGGCTACATGCCCGACGGCGTCGCCAGCGAGCTCGCCGACGCGTGCGCGGCCTGGAACGAGGCGGCGTACGGGTGGTCCGTCGAACCGCACCGCATCCGACCGCTGCCCGACGTGGTGCGCGCCCTCGAGGTCGCCATCGACGACTTCACCGAACCGGGCACACCGATCGTGGTGCCGACCCCGGCCTACATGCCCTTCTTCACCGTGCCCGTCGACCACGGCCGCGACGTCATCGAGGTGCCGGCCATCCGCCGCCCCGACGGCCGGCTGGGCATGGACCTCGACGGCATCGCCCGGGCGTTCGAGCAAGGTGCCCAACTGGTCATCCTGTGCAACCCGCACAACCCGATCGGTCGCGTCTACGAGCGAGACGAGCTGCTCGCGTTCGCCGACATGATCGATGCGGTCGACGGCCGCGTCTTCGCCGACGAGATCCACGGCCCTCTGGTCTACGAACCCCACGAGCACATCCCGTACGCCTCGGTGTCCACCGACGCCGCCCGCCACGCCATCACCGCGACCTCGGCGTCGAAGGGGTGGAACCTTCCCGGACTCAAGTGCGCGCAGGTGCTGCTGACGAACGACGATGACCTCGAGCGCTGGCAGGGCCGGCCCCGATCGGCCGAACACGGAACCAGCATCCACGGCGCCATCGCGAACATCGCCGCGTACCGGCATGGCCGGCCCTGGCTCGACGACGTCCTGGCGTACCTCGACGGCAACCGGCACCACTTCGTGTCCCTGGTCGACGAGCACCTGCCCGACGTCGTCCACGCCCCACCCGAGGGCACCTACCTGGCCTGGCTCGACTGCCGAGCCCTCGGGCTCGACGACCTCGGGCACCGCTATCGGACGGCGGGCGTCGCGCTCACCGACGGCGCGGCCTGCGGTGCGCCCGGCCACGTCCGGGTCAACATCGCCACCCCCCGGCACGTGCTCGACCAGATCGTCGAGCGCATGGCGACGGTGCGCTGATCCGGGAACCCGCCCTGCTCAACCCGACATGAAGGCCGCGAAGAAGTCGAGGCCCTCGGGCGCGCCGGGCAACAGATCGCGGAGCGGTTCGCCACGGCCCGACAGCGCGTCGGCCACATCGGCGATGTCGGCCGTGGGGATGTCGGGGTCGTACCGAACCTCGCTGCTCGTGATCTCACCGGAGGACAACGAGGCGGTGAGGCAGCGGGCGTGACGCCCCGAACACCCGATCGTCGCCGAGCCCTCGGAGCCCATGAGCTTGGCCGGGACGAAGGTCATCAACAGTCCGTACAGCACGGCGAGGCGCTGTTCGGCTTCCGTCGACGGGGCCGGGCGTTCGAGGGCGAGCAACACATCTCGTTCGTGCAGCCACGAATCCCAGAAGACGTGGATGATCGACAGGTGCCAGTGCGCCGGGCCGTAGACCGTGACGGCTCGTTCGTCGCCGCCAGCGGACAGAAGCTGCTCGACGTGCCGGCGGTACTGCGGTGCGCGACGGGCGAACCGCTCGATCGTGCCGTCCGGATCCTCCGCCTCCGATGCCTGCATCCACTGCGCAGGCGTCGTCCTCGGATCGAAGCCGTCGATGGAGAAGGGCGGCTGCTCCCCCAGCGCCTCTGCCGCGACCATGTCCATCACGTCGGCGACGTGGCGGGCCGTGTCGTGCACCGTCCAGCCCGTGTTGCGGGATGGCGCCGCCCACTCGTCGGGACCGAAGGACCGCCAGGCCGCGACCACGCGTTCGTGGTGGCGAGCCACCGCCTCCGAGAGCTCGTGTGCGGGCACGGTGGTGCCGCGCTCGGTGGAGATGCTCCACGTGTCCGTCATGGCGAACCCCCGATCAGCTGCCGGAACGGTAGCTCGCTCGTCCTGGGAGCGTGGGGGGCGGGTCGAGTCACGACGACGACGACCGGTGGGTTCACCACCCGCGCGGTAGACACGTGCCGATGAGCTCGAAGACCGTTGCCGTCGTCCCGGGTGAGGGGTCCGCACCCGAGGCCGTCGACGCGACGGTCGCCGTGGTCGACTCCCTGGGAGTCGACCTGCGCTGGGTCCACCCACCGGTCGGCGAGGCCGCCGTCGCATCACACGGTTCGCGCTTCCCCGACCAGGCACGGGACATGATCGACGCGGCGGACGCCACCCTGTTCGGGGCGACCTCCGGTGCGTCGGTGGGGGCGCTGTTCCACCTGCGCTGGGGCTGGCAGACGTACGCCAACGTCCGGCCCTGCCGGTTCCGTCGCGGGTACCGGTCGCCGCTGGCCCATCCGGACGGGCTCGACTTCGTGATCGTGCGGGAGAACCTCGAGGATCTCTATCTGTTCCTCGAGGGCGATCTGGCCGAGCTGGCGCCGCTCGACAAGACCAGCCTCACCGCCGGGCGGAAGGCCCACGAGCTGGGGCCGGGTCGGTACGCCATCAAGGCGATCACCGACACCGGGTCGGAGCGCGTCATCCGGTTCGCGTTCGAGCTCGCCCGCCGGCGGCACGATGCCGGATCCGCGGGGAAGGTGACGGTCGCCGCCAAGACCAACATGCTCCCGCAGACCGACGGCCTGTTCGCCCGTGTCGGCGAGCGCGTCGCCGAGGACTTCCCCGACATCGTGCACGAGACGTTCATCGTCGACGACTTCGCGCACCGCCTGGTGACCCGACCCGACGAGCTCGACGTCGTCGTCCTTCCCAACCTCTACGGCGACATCTTGTCCGACGCCGCCGCCGGTCTGGTCGGCGGCCTCGGCCTGGCGCCGTCGGGCTGCTACGGCGACACCGCCGCGTACTTCGAGTCGGCCCACGGGACGGCCGACGACCTCGCGGGTACCGGCACCGTCAACCCCACGGCGACGATGCTGTCGGCGGCGATGATGCTCGAGTACCTGGGCTTCGCCGACGAGGCGCACGCCCTCGACGACGCGATCAGCACCGTGTACGCGGACGGTCGAACCCTGACGCCGGACCAGGGCGGCACGTCCACCACCACCGGGTTCGCCGATGCCGTCCGGAGGGCATTGCCATGACCGACCCACGGACGATGTTCGCCAAGGTCTGGGACCAGCACGTCGTCACCTCGCTCTCCGACGACGTCGACCTGCTCTACATCGACCGGCACTTCCTGCACGACCTCAGTGGGCCCTTCTCCATGAAGTCGCTCAAGGATCGGGGGCTCTCGGTGCGCCGTCCCGATCTCACCTGGGCGCTTCCCGACCACGGCGTGTCCACCGAACCGGGCAGGAGGGACGACTCCTCCGACGCCGGCGCCAAGCTCCTCCCGATCTTCCGCGCCTCGACGCACGACCTCGGGATCCGCCTCTTCGACCTCGACGACGACGAGCAGGGCATCGTCCACGTCGTCGGCCCCGAGCAGGGCCTCTCCCTGCCCGGGACCACCGTCGTCTGCGGCGACAGCCACACCTGCACCCAGGGTGGGGTCGGCGCCGTGGCGTGGGGCATCGGCAACACCGAGGTCACCCAGGTGCTGGCCACGCAGACGCTCAACGTCCAGCGGCCCCGCACGATGCTCGTCGACATCACCGGCGCGCTCGCTCCGAACGTCGTGGCCAAGGACCTGGTCCTCCATCTCATCGCGAGCGAGGGTGCCGACGGCGGTTCGGGTTACGCCATCGAGTACGGCGGCTCCACCGTCGAGCGCCTCTCCGTCGAGGGCCGTCTCACCCTGTGCAACCTCTCGGTGGAGTTCGGTGCCCGCATGGGCTTCGTCGCACCCGATGACGTCACCTTCGCCTACCTCCACGGCCGACCCCACGCCCCGTCGGGCCCGGCGTGGGAGCAGGCCGTGACCGCGTGGCGGGCGTTGCGGACCGACGATGGCGCGACGTTCGACCGCGTCATCGAGATCGACGCCAGTGGCGTCGCACCACAGGTGAGCTGGGGCACGAGCCCGGCTCACACCGTCGCCGTGGACGAACCGGTCCCGTCGCCGGCCGCCGCGCCCGACGCGTCGACCGCTGCGGCGTGGGAGGCGGCGCTCGGCTACATGGGGATCCGACCTGGCCGAACCCTCGAGGGCGTGCCGGTCGACCACGTGTTCATCGGATCGTGCACCAACAGCCGCATCGAGGACCTCGAAGCGGCGGCGGCCGTCGTCGCAGGACGGCAGGTGGCGCCCGGCGTACGCGCCTGGGTGGTCCCGGGTTCGCAGGCCGTCAAGCGGCAGGCCGAGCAGCGTGGACTCGACGAGGTGTTCCGGGCGGCTGGGTTCGCGTGGCGCGAGCCGGGGTGTTCGATGTGCATGTCGATGAACGGCGACACCGTGCCGGCCGGCGAACGCTGCATCTCCACCTCCAACCGGAACTTCGTCGGCCGGCAGGGCCCGGGCGCTCGCACGCACCTCGCCAGCCCGGCCACCGCTGCCGCCTCGGCTGTCACCGGCACCATCACCGACGTGCGGAGCCTCGGCTGATGGCCACCCTCGAGCCGCTCGTGCGCGTCGAGAGCACGGCAACGCCACTGCCGCTCGACGACGTCGACACCGACGTGATCACCCCGATGCACCGGGTCATGGACGGCACCTTCGTGGAGCACGCGTTCGAGGTCCTCCGCGTCGACGACGACGGGCGCCCCAAGCCCAACCCCTTCGACGACCCCGTGCACGCCGGCGACGAGATCCTGGTCACCGGGGCCAACTTCGGCTGTGGCAGCTCGCGGGAGACGGCAGTGTGGGCCATCAAGGGGATGGGCTTCCGCGTGGTCATCGCCGAGAGCTTCGGCGACATCTTCCACGCCAACTGCTTCCGCAACGCCATCCTCCCGATCGCGCTGCCCGGATCCATCGTCGCCGAGCTCAGCGATGCCGCCCGGTCCCACGCCTCGTTCACCGTCGACGTCGCCGGCGCCACGATCGAGGTCGACGGACGGACCATCGAGTTCGACCTGGCAGCGCTTCGACGGACCGCGCTGCTCGAAGGGCTCGACGACCTCGACGTGGCCCGACGCCTCGAGCAGGAGGTCGCCACCTTCGAGCGGCACGACCGAACCCGTCGACCGTGGGTGCACGTGACCGGTCGATGACCTCTGCGCAGAACCGCCCGGCCCACCAGGAATGGAATCGTTCGATGGATGAAGGCGCCGAGTACCCGAACCAACGAATCGTCCTCGTTCGACATGCGCAGACCGAGTGGAGTCTGAGCGGCCAGCACACCGGCCGGACAGACCTGCCGCTCACCGAGCAGGGCCGTGAGCTCACCGAGCACCTGCGCCGCCGCCTGGACGGCGCCGTGTTCGACCGCGTGCTCACCAGCCCCCTCCGTCGGGCTCGGGACACCTGCGAGATCGCCGGATTCGCCGATCGGGCCGAGGTCTGCGACGACCTCGTCGAGTGGGACTACGGCGACTACGAGGGTCGCACCACCGCCGACATCCGCGCCGAGAGCCCCACGTGGGATCTGTGGCGCGACGGCGCACCCGGCGGCGAGTCACCGCGGGACGTCGCGCATCGCCTCGATCGCGTGGTCGACACGCTGCTGGAGAGCTGCGCCGCCGGTGAAGACGTCTTGGTCTTCGGGCACGGACACAGCCTCAAGGCGCTCGCCATCCGCTGGCTCGGCCTCGAGGTCATCCACGGGCGGCACCTCGACCTCGGCACCGGCAGCGTGAGTGCGCTCGGCTGGAAGCGAGAGGTCCGTGTGCTCGACCGCTGGAACGACCGCAGCCACCTCCCACCGGAGGTCGATCGGTGGCTGCCCACGCCTCAGGAGGGCGGTGACTGACCACGACGCCGGGCCGGGTTTCGCGATGCGACGTCAGATCAGCGGATCGACACCTCGGCCGAGCCGCTCGACGTCGCGCAGCGCTCGCTCGTGCGCGACGCCGGTGGTCGTCGATGCGAGCACGAGCGCGAGGTTGAGGAGTGCATCGTCCCGGAACTGCTGATCGCTCTGCCCTCGGGCCCAGGCCATCATCGAGCCGAACATGCCGAGGACGGTGTGCCGGGCGACCACCCGGTGGGAGACGCCGCGGCGGAGCGCGCGTGCGTCGGCCAGCATCCGCGCAGCGTCCTGGTACACGATGAACGGCTCCCGCACGTTGGTGGGCCAGTGCGGAAGCGATGACACCGCGCGGATGATGGAGCGGTACGCCGACGGCTCCACGGTCAACGCCTCGACGCCGTGGTTCGTGATCGCCCGAAGTCCCTCGGAGGGGTCATCCGGAGCCTCGTCGGGCATCGGCGCGGTCTTGGCCATGTGCCTGACCACACGACCCATCAGCGCGTAGGCGAGCTCGTCACGCGTCCCGATGAGGTTGTAGACGGTGTGCGGCGACACCTCGGCGAGCGCGGCCACCTGCTCGATCGTGACCTCGGGATACTCCTTCTCACGTAGCAGCAACACCGTGGCGTCGAGGATCGCTGTCCGGCGTTTGGACTTGTTCCGCTCGCGCAGGCCCGTCATCCGATCTCCTCCCTGTGATCGCTCGTCATCCGTCGGCTGGCGCGTCTTCTGCGGCCGCGTCCGGGTTCTCCAACGGTGGGCTCAGATCCCGTGTGCCGAGAGACGTGAGATCGTCGACCTTCCAGCGGTCGCCGAGGCGCACGAGACGAACCCGCAGGTACGACTCGAGCTGCGCGGTGGCGCCACCACCGCTGGACACCTCCGAGAGCGCGTGCACGATCGCGGTGCGCTCGTCACCATCATCGGTGCTGGCGTAGACGCCGTCGACGGTGACCGACGACGTCGCCTCCTCGGAGACGATCTGGCTCCGGACATCCTTCGTGAACGCATCGGTGTACTCGCTGCGGAACTTGTCGGTCGCGAATCGCTCGACGGCGGCCTGCTGGGCGTCCAGGTCCTGGTGGTCGTAGCTCATGAGGGCTTCGACGAACCCGGTCGCGACGAGCACCGCATCGCGCTCCCTGTCGATGCGTGCCTGCAGGGCGCGGGCATCACTCCGTTGGATCACTCCCCACGCGACTGCGCCGGCCAAAGCCGGCGAGCAACACCAAGGTCACGGCGATCCGGGGCCACCGTCGAACGGTCGGTGCCATGTCGGTCATTCGTGGCTACTCCTTCTGCGAGCGATCAAGAGAGACAGCGCGGCAGCGCAGGCGAGCAGCAGCGGCACCAACCACCGGCGAAGCGCGGACCCCAGCCTGCTGAAGAGCGAGTCACCAGGGGTGGTGTCGCTCGAGCCGCTCGCCAGGTCGTCGGGCCGTGCTCCTGGCCGCTCGGAATCCACGGCAGGCGCTCCCGCGGATGGCCGAGAGCCCCCGGCTCCCGGCGCCGCCTCGTCGGCGACGGCAGCCTGTGCGATCGCCACGTCGTGAGCCGGACAGGCCGGGATCTCGGGCGTGTTCGGGAAGGGCTTCGGCTCCGCGAACTCGACCGTCGGAGGGTTCCCGCCGCTCGGCGAGATCATGAGGCGAAAGACGCCGTCTCGTTGGTCCTGGACGAGGCGGACGACGTCGGCGAAGGCTGCCGAGCGACGAAGGAGTCCGCTCAGCGAACGGACGGCCTCGGCGTCGAGCACGGCGTCGAGCACGGCGGTGCCATCGACCGTGCAGATGATCGCGCTGTCGCTTGCGTCGATGATCGCGTTCATCAGCGCGACCGACGATGGCCCTTCGTCGACCAGACCGTCGAAGGAGGTCCGCGCCTGCTCGAGTGTCTGGGTGAGGCTGGCGAGGTGGTCGATCCCCGCGCCGAGGGAGTCTCGGTTGGTTGCGAGGACGTCGGTGATCTCGGCGACGCCGTCGATGAGGTCGTCGATCTTGTCTCCGTTGTCGGCGAGCGTCTTCGTCAGATCTCGCGAACTGGTCACGATGCGCCGGATGTCGTCGCCACGGCCGTCGACCGCGGCCGCGAGCTCCTCGACGACCACGCCGAGGGAGGCGGGATCGATCGCCTCGACCAGCCGGTCGAGCGACCGGAAGAGGTCGCCGTACTGGAGGGGGCTGGAGGTCTTGGACAGCGCGATGCGATCGCCATCGGCGAGACGGGCACCCGTCGCGGGATCGGATCCGGGTGCGGGGGCCAGATCCACGTAGGGCTCACCGATGGCGGAGCGCCGTCGCGCTGCGGCGACCACGTCGGCGGGGAGGTCGACACCGCGGTTGATCGCGAGTCGGACCTCGCTCATGCCGGGAGCGAGCGTCACGTGCCGGACGCGGCCGACGGCATGACCCAGGTAGGTCACCTCGTAGCCCGGTCGCAATCCCGGTGATTCTGCGAACTCGGCGGTGACGACGTAGGGATGCTCGACGGCGTCGATGTGGAGGAAGTTGAGGGCGGACCAGGTCAGCGTGAGGGCGCTGATCACGCCGAAGGCGACGAGGTTGACGTAGATCCGCCTCATGGCTGCGGCCCGAGGAGCAGCGCACCGAGCGCCCGGCCCAGTGTCGTGGTCTGCAGCTGGACGTCGCCGTAGTTGAAGTCGTCGAGCCAGGCGTAGCCGATGACGCCACCATCGTGGATCGCGGTCGGGAGGCGCCGCGTGACGACCACGAGCTGCTCGACCGTCTTGATCAGCGCGTCTCGATCGTTCGCCACCTCGGAGACGACGGGTGCCAGGTCGCTGATGATGCGGGTCAGTTGCTCCCGGTGTGGTGCGAGCACCTCGGTGTCGAGCGTGGTGGCGAGGTCGGTCAGGTTCTCGACGAGGCCGACGATGCGCGTGCGTTGGTGGGCGAGCGACCCGGTGGCGTCCGCGGCGAGCTCGATCGTCTCACCGATGTCCGCAGCGTCCGGCGCCAGGGACGACAGGAGTCCGTCGAGGTCGGTGAGCAGCGCGTCGAACGCTGCGGACTGCCCGGCCAGGTTGTCCGTGACGGAGCCCACCGTGCCGATCAGCTGGTGCAACTCTTCGCCGCGCGGCCCGAGGCCGACTGCGCCGGCCTCCACGATGGAGGAGACGTCGCGCCCTTGGACGGCGCGGGTCAGGGCGAGGAGCTGCGTGGCGAGCTCCTCGACCGTGGCCGTCGCGCCGGTGGAGGGAATGGTGGCGCCCGATTCCAACGGGCGGGCGTCCTCGGAGTCGTCGGGGAGGTGGAGTGCGATGTAGTTCTCGCCGAGGAGCGACGTGGAAGCGATGGACGCGGTCGTGCCCTCGGGGACCTCCCGGCCGTCCTCGATGGTGAACTCCACGACGGCGGAGTAGCCGTCGAGCTCGATGTCGAGGACCGTTCCGACGTTCACGTCGGAGATGCGGACCGTGTGACCGACGACGAGCTCTTGGACGTCGTCGAAGCGACTGAAGAACCGGGCGTGTCCCTTCACGGCACCGGTCGTCTGCAAGGTGCACGCGCTCGACCAGAAGCACGCACGCGGCGGCTGAGATCGCGACCCGGATGGCCGCGTGTCACTTGCAGGTCACCCCCGGAGTGGGGACACAGGGAACCTGGGCGAGCTGGTCGAGGATGGGGAGGAGCTGCTCCAGCGCCGATCGCTCCGCCGGCCCTCGTCCACGGATGGCTTTGTGTTGGCCGTCGTAGGCATCGATGATCTCGACGTTCAGCGAGAACAGGTTGTCGACCAGCTCCTTGACGGCGTCGGCGTCGACCTTGATCGTCAGGGCGACCGTTCCGACGGTTTCGAGGTCCTTCGGAAGCGTCACCTTGTAAGCGGTGAGCAACGCCTTGCCCTCCCGGGTCAGGCGCAGCATGGCGTCGACGAAGTCGATGATGTCCTGTCGCTCGTCGTCGAGCACGCCGGCAACCGTCGAGAAGTCGTCGAGCAGGCGGCCGATCTCGGCCTCACGAGCCCGCGCGACCGCCGAGAGCCGGTCGACGTCGTCGGCGATCGCGAGCAGCTTGTCGTCCTGTTCGGCGAGCGTGGGTACGAGCTCGGCGAGCGCCGCCAGGGCGCGATTGATGGTCGAGCCCCTCCCGGCCAGCGCCCCCGCCGTCGCGTCCAGAAGGTCGTTCACCGCGGTCGGGTCGAGCGCCCCGACGAGGTCGGTGACCGCCTGGAGCGCTTCGTCGGGCTCGACGGGAATGATGGTGCGCTCCGGTCCGATCACGGTGCCGGGGGCCATCCGTTCGTCGCCCGGCTTCCAGGGGGGCAGGACGATGTTGCGCTCGCCGATGAGCGAGGCCGGTTCGATGGCCACCGTTGCGTCGGCGGGAAGCGGTACGTCGTCACGAATCGCCAACGTCACGGCGATCTCGTCGCCGTCGATCTCGATGTCGCGCACGTGACCCACGGTGACGCCCATGACGTTCACGTCGCTCTGCTCGTAGAGGGCGACCGCTCGGGTGAACCGGGCCACGATCTCGTAGGTCCCGGGCCCGGAGATCGCGCAACCTCCGAAGAGCAACCCACTCGTGAGCGCGACCGCGACGACGTGCACGAGACGTCTCATCCGACGGCGTCCAAGAAGATGTTCCGCAGCTGCACCACGGACAGGCCGGTGAGGACGACGTCGACCCACGGCCCGGTCTTGCCGATGTCGGCCAGCGCTCCGACCGTTGGTCCCGCGGTCGCCAGGGCCGTGTTCAGCTCCGGGGTCCGCGTGCGGAGGACGTCGGTGGTGGCGTCGAGATCGCTGAGGATGGTGTCGAGCTCGTCGCGGTTCCGCTCGATCAGATTCGCGAGGGTCGTGACGGCTTCGCTCCCCGAGCCGAGGAGGGTCCGTAGCTCCTCCTTGCGTGCGGCGATCTCGGCCAGGAGGGCCTGCGACGCGTCGATCAGCCGACCGATCGTCTGATCGCGCTGCGCGAGCGCGTCGGTCACCTGTGCCGTGTCGTCCAGGAGACGGTCGATCTTCTTCTTTCGCGTGTTGAGCATCTCGGCCAGGCGGGCGACATCGTCGACGATGCGTCCCGTCTCGGGAGCGCTGTCCCGCGCGAGTCCTGCCGCTTGGTGCAGGAGTTGGTCGACGGCATCGGCGTCGATGTCCTCCGCCGTCGTGGTGAGCTGGCCGAGCGCATCGATGACCCCGAGGGGAACCCGTGTGCGCTCGACCGGGATCCGACGCTGCTCCGCCGGCAGGTCTTCGAGGTGGGGCTCCTCCACCGGCCCCGCGAGGCGCACGTACCGCCCACCGAGCAGCGTCGCCAGCGCGACCTCGGCGGTGGTTTCCGGACCGAGGTCCGTACCCGAGTCGACATCGAGTGTCGCGACGACCAATCCGTTGTCGAAGTCCGGGGTGATCGATGCGACGTTCCCGACGTCGATTCCTGCGACGCGCACCGGATCGCCAGCGCGGAGTCCTCCGGTCTCCGGAAGAACGACGCTGACGGCGTAGGTGTCGCTGAACAGATCGGTCGCGCCGACGGCGTAGGCACCGAGCGTCGCCGCGACCGCTGCGAGCAGCGTGACCACGCCCACGACTCGCACGGGCAGATCGCGGAACGAGAAGTCGAGAAACCTCACAGGCCGAGCACCCCGAGCAGCGTCTCTGCCAGGCCAGCGTCCTCGCCCGTCTCGGTCTGCCCGGAGACCGGATGAGGACACGGAGGCGGCGTCGCCGAGACGCAGGCGAAGTCGATCTTGATGTAGCGACCTTCGTCGAGCACGGACCACACCTTCTGCAGGACCGTCGGCAGGCCGGCAGCGATGTAGTCCACGTCGCCGAGCTTCGGGCGAAGCGACCGGGTGACCTTCGCCAGATCGGACAGCATCGAGTCGACGTTGGCGGCGTTGTCCTCGAGCAGCGACCGGAGGGAATCCGTCGTTCCGGGGAGCGTGTCGAGTGCGTCGGCGAGGACGTCCTCGGACGCCTGGAACGTCTCGGACAGCCGGACCAGGTTGTCGAGCAGTCGTTGGATGCTGCGGTCTCGGTGCGCCACCTGGTCGATGAGCACCGAGTAGTCGTCGGTGAGCGATGCGATCGTGTCGCTGCGCGACGCGGCCGTGTCGAGCACCGTGGCGAGGTCGTCGGTCAGCCCGGCGATCGTCTCGCGATTGCCGGTGACCGCCTCGTTCAGGGCGGAAACGAGTTCGTTCACCTGCTCGGGACGTACGGCCTCGAGCAACGGACCGAGCTCGTTGATGAGCTCGCCCAACTGGACCGCCGACGACGTGTGCCGCACGACGTCTCCGTCGGTGAGCAGACGCGCGTCGGTGCCGGGATCGAGTCGGAGCTGGCGACGACCCAGAAGGTCCTTCGCCTGCACCGACACGATCGAGTCCACCGGGAGGTCGACGCCACGATCGACGTCGAAGGTGACCACCGCCTCACCCGCGACGAGCTTCGTGGAGCTGACCTTGCCGACCCTGACCCCGGCGAGCTTCACGGGGTCGCCGGCGCCGAGGTTCGTTGCGTCTGCGAACGTCGCATGGAGCTGGTAGCGATCGGTCGATCGCTCGAACCCGGTGATCTGACCGGCGATCCAGACGGTCAGTGCGCCGCTGATCGCGACGAACAGGAGCAGCCGGGGGTGACGCAACATCAGCCGTCGTACCCCTGGCGCGGCGGGCAGCTGGCGTCGCCGACGAGACCGCAGGGCGAGAAGTCGAGGATGCCGTGTCCGATCCCACCCCACAGACCGTCGCCACGGTTCCACTGGAGCAGCCCCGTCCCGAGCAGCGCGCTCACCGCGTCGAGCCCGTCGACGAAGTCCGGGAGGAACCGGAGCTGCTCGTGGAGCACGCCTGCGCCGCGTTCGAGCCCGGCGAGCGCGGGGTCGAGGTCGTCACCGACGGCACTGACGAGGTCGTCGCCACGCAGCGCGAGCTCGCTGAGCCCGGTGAGCAGCTCCCCCAGCGCGTCGCCCTTGGCATCGATCGTCCGCAGGACGTCCTGCCCGTCAGCGGCGAGGACGTGCAGGCTCTGAGGCCGCTTCGCCAGCTCGGCGGCGAGGGATCGTGCATCGGCGAGCAGGGCATCGATCTGCGGCTGCTTGGCGTCGATCCGCGCGGCGAGCTCGCTCGCGGCATCGATCGACGACCCGAGTTCCCCGCCGAGGCCGTCGAGCCCGCGCGCCAACTCGGAGACGATCGTCGCCACGTCGGTCGAATCGACCGTCTCGAGCAGGGTCGTGACCGCGTCGAGGCTGTCGCCGAGCTCGGTGGGCGCCACGATCGACCCCATCGAGCTCCCCGGCGCGTGGAACGGTCCGTCGAGCTCGTGCGGGCCGGGATCCACGTCGACGAACTTGGGGCCGAACACCGACAGCGGCTCGATGCTGGCCGTTGCGTCCACCGGGATCCGGATCTCCTTGGCGATGTTCATCGTCAATTCGACGGTGCCGTCGTCGAGGAGATCGACCCGATCGACGGTCCCGACCTTGACCCCCCGGATCTTGACCTCGGAGGTGTTGTCGAGCCCGAAGCCGGTGCGCGTCGTCTGCGCCGTGAGCTGGTAGTCGTCGGCGTACGCCCCGGTGGCGGCGAAGACCATCAGGGACGCGACGGCGCCCGTCGCCACGAGGGCGATCAGCCCGACGATGAAACGGGTGCGGGTTGCGTCGAGGAACATCGTTCAGCCGGTGAGTGACGCCGTCGTCGTGGTGCCCCAGAACACGAAGGACAGGAGGAGGTTCACGACGACGATCGTCATCATCGACGTGCGGATGGCCCGGCCGACCGCGACGCCCACGCCCGCCGGTCCGCCACGTGCGTTGTATCCGTACCAGCAGTGGATGAGCACCACCAGCACGGCGAAGATCACCGCCTTGACGAGGCTGTAGAGCAGGTCGATCGGCGGCAGGAAGAGGCCGAAGTAGTAGTCGTACACGCCGGGCGAGAGCCCGAGCAGCCGAACGGTGACCAGCTCCGAGGCAGCGAACGACGCGAAGAGGGACACCAGGTAGAGGGGCACGATGGCGATGAGGGCCGCGAGGATCCGCGTCGAGACGAGATAGGCGATGGGCGGGATGCTCATGACGGACAGCGCGTCGATCTCGTCGCTGATCCGCTTCGCCCCGAGCTCTGCGGTGAAGCTCGAGCCGACCTGAGCGGCCAGCGCGATGCCGGCGATCATCGGTGTGATCTCACGCACGTTGCCGAGGCTGGTGATGATGCCGGTCAGCGATTCGGCGCCGATGGTCTGCAGGCCCTTGTAGCCCTGGATGCCGACGGTGGCACCGGTGGCGAGCGACATCGCCCCGACGACGAAGACCATGCCGCCGCCGACGACGATCGCACCGGCACCGGAGACCACGTCGGAGACCTGACGGGCGACCTCCTTGAAGAACCGACGCCGGAGCACCAGCTGGGTGATGATCGAGGACAGGGCGCGCGCCGAGAACAGGACGAAGTCTCCGACCTCGGTGACCGAGCCGGTGACCGAACTGGCGGCGTTGCGCAGCGTGCGTGCCGTGCGGGAGACGGGAGAGGCCGGAGGGGCGATGACGGTCATCAGATCGCCGGCGGGAACAGGGTCAGGTAGACCGCGGTGATCACGTAGTTGAGGATGAACACGGCCAGGAAGGTCTGCACGACCGAGTTGGTGACGCCCTTCCCGACGCCTGCCGGGCCGGATTCGCAGGTCATTCCCCGATAGCAGGCGATGGCGGCCGCGACGAACCCGAAGACGCCGGCCTTGAACAGACCGACCATCAGGTCCGGCAGGCTGACGAGCGTGGTGGCCCCGTTGAAGAAGGCCCCCGGCGACACGCCCTGCACCAACACGTTGAACACGAACGCTCCGGCGGTGCCGGCCACGACCACGAGCGAGATCAGCAGGACCGCCACCACCGTCGACGCCCACAGTCGCGGCGTGACCAGCCGGTGGGTCGGGTTGACGGCCATGACCTCCATGGCGGCCAGTTCGTCGCGCACGTTCCGGGCACCCATGTCGGCGGCCATCGCAGAGCCTCCGGCACCGGCGATGAGCAGTGCCGTCACGATCGGCGCGACCTGCTGCACCATGCCGGTCACCGCGGCCGCGCCGGTGAGCGATTGGGCCCCGAGCTGGGCGACCAGCTGACCGAGCTGGAGGGAGATCACCGCTCCGAACGGGATGGCGACCAACATCACCGGCAGGATCGTGACGCTGGCCAGGAAGTCGCACTGGTCGAGGAACTCCCGCCACCACCGGCGAACGTCCCAGGTGCGCCGGCTTCCCTCGAGCGCCAGGGCGGCCATGCCACCCAACGCGTCGAGGAACGCACCCGGCAGCCCCAGAAGACGTGATTGTCCGGCCATCGCAATTCCCCCGTGCATGGACCCCGCCGAGAAGGTAGGGCATTTTGCGATGATTATGCAAATTTACATGTATGCGTGATTTCGGCGGACCAACGGCGACCACGCCGCCGGCGCGCCGTCACCGGAACCGATACGAGATCGGAAGGTGCTTCGTGCCCGAGACGAAGTGAGCTCGGGAGTTGACCGGCGTGCCCGCGAGCTCGATCGTCTCCAACCGGGAAGCGAGCTTGCCGAGCATGGTGCGGATCTCACGCCGCGCGAAGTGCGCACCGAGGCAGAAGTGCGGGCCCAGCCCGAACGAGATGAGGTTGCCGAGATCTGGTCGCTCGACGTCGAACTCCATCGGCCGCTCGAAGACAGCCCCGTCGCGGTTCGCGCTGGGGTAGCAGAGCAGAAGCCGCGATCCGGCGGGCATCGAGCGCCCGGCGATCTCGGTGTCGGCGTGGGCGTAGCGCATCATGTGCCGGACCGGCGACGTCCACCTGATGCACTCCTCGGCGGCGTTCGTCACCAGCTCGGGATCGTGCTGGAGGAGGCGGAACTGCTCCGGTCGCTCGAGCATCGCCTGCAGCCCACCCGAGAGCGCGAACGACGTCGTGTCGTGGCCCGCGGTCGCGACGATGATGTAGTACCAGAGGCGGTGCTCGTCGTCCATGAGGTGCCCGTCCACCTCGCCGTTGGCGATGATGCTGGCGAGGTCGTCGCGCGGATGGGCCCGCCGGTCCTCGGTGACCTCGTTGAAGTACTGGATGAACGTGAAGACCGAGCCGGCTGCGGACATCAGCATGTCCTCGCCCTCCCCCACGAACTCGGGGTCCGATCCACCGAACACACCCTGGGTGAGCTCGAGCATGAGGGGCTCGTCGTCTTCGGGCACGCCGTAGATCTCCATGATCACCCGCAGCGTGTACGGCTGGGCGATGTCCACCGCGAAGTCGCACGTGTCGCCGAGGTCACACATCCGCTGGACGAACTCCTCGGCGATCTCGTCGATGCGCGCCTGCCAACGTTCGCGTCGCCGCCGGCTTGAACCAGTCGTTCGCCACCTGACGGTGCAGGCGGTGGTCGCGATCGTCGAGCTGGACCAACGACTTCGGTTCCGGCATGCCCATGCCCATCACCTGTTCGAAGAACGCGTCGGGTGCGAGGGTGACCCGCGTCGTGTTCTTCCACGTCTCGTGGTTCCGCTCGACGGCGTACACATCCGCGTGCCGCAGCAGCGCGAGGTAGGGCTGGTAGTCCGGGGCATCGACCCAGACGGCGCCCTGCTGACGACGGAGCTCGGCGACACGCTCGTGCCAGCCGACCATGTCTTCCCACTCGGCCGGGTCGTGGAACAGGCCGAGCCCTGCGCTCTGCTGCGTTGTCGACCGGGCTCCCTGCGACGAGGTCACGTCGCTGCCTCCTCACCTATTTGTACGTTTGGTTCATTCTCGCACACGCCAGGGCCCGCGTCGGGTCGCGCTCAGTGCTGGATGGCACGGGCGAGCAGTCCCTGCGCGACCCCGATCAGGGCACCGAGCCCGCCTCCGACCACGACGAGGATCCACTCGTCCTCCTCGAAGATGCCGCGCAGCATCCGTTCGAACTGCGCCTTGTCGAGCGACCCCAGTCGATCCTCGATCAGCTCCTCGAGGCGCAGCGTCTCGGCCAGGTGCGACTCGACCGTCGGTCGCAGCGCAGGCTCGACCTCGAGAAGCCGGTCGAGCAGCACGCCGACGACCCGGTGGAGGGTCTCATCAGACGGTTCGGCGCCTCCGGTGAGCATGCCCAGCATCGGGCGGAACTCCCCCAGCCGCTCGACGGCCACCGATCGCAGCTCCGCCTCCGACGCAGAGCGTCCAGGTCCGTCCACGACCGCCGACACCAGCTTCTCGGGCGTGAAGATCTCCCGAGCGGTGATCCGCCCGTAGTCGGCGGCGATCTCCCGCTGCCGCTTCGGGAACATGCCCTGGTAGGTGAACACCCCGAGGAAGCGCGTCGGCTCCAGCGGCCGGAAGATCATCTGGATGGCGAGCCAGTTGGTGCCGAGACCGACGATGCCGCCGACGATCGGCATGGTCCACCAGATGCCGAAGACGCCGAACAGCGCCGCCTGCACCACGCCGACGATCAGCCCGAAGATGCCGCCGTAGAGCTCGATGAAGCGGAGCTCGCGGCCGGCGATCTCCTCCGCGACACGCGCCAGTCGGCCGGCGTTCTCGCCGGTGAGCTCCTCGACCAGCAGCGCATCGAGGTCGAGGAACTCGGGCAGCCGGTCACCGAGGGCGCCCACCAGACCGTCGACCGACCCCGTGGCCTGGGCCAACAACATGGTGCGGAGCTGCGTCCGGGCCTCCGGCGCCATCGAAGACCACGTGCCGGGGGCGAGCTCGTCGAGGCTCGCACCGACCAACTCGTCCAGAAGGTCCTCGTGATCCACGGAGAGCCGCTCGACGAGCCCCGTGAGGTCGACCCGTTCGGCGATGTCCGTCGGTGTGAGCACCTGTCCGGTCGTGTTGGCGATCTCCCGAGCGAACTTCGGGGCCATGCGGTAGACGATCCCCTGCCAGCGGAGCGGACCGATGCCGCGGGGCTCTGCCGGGTGGAACATCATCCGCACGGCCGCCCAGTTCGTCACGTAGCCGATGAAGGCGGTCACCGCCGGAACGGTGACGAACAACCACGCCTGGTCGCTCAACGTGGCACCTGGTTCCAGGGCAGCGTGTCGTCACTGCGGGGCTCGCCGGGCAGCCCGAGCGCCCGCTCGGCAACGATGTTGCGGTTGACCTCGTCTGTGCCGCCGCCGATGCGGTGCGCCGGCGACCAGAGGAACTTCCGCACCCAGCGGGAGTCGTCGCCCTCGGCGAGCAGGCCGGTGGCACCGAGCAGGTCCATGCCGAGCTGCGCGGCGTCGACGTTCAGCTTGGTAGCCCCCAGCTTCGCGACCGACCCCTCGGGTCCGGGCCGGCGACCCTGGAGCGCCGCGGTGAGGGTGCGCATGCCGAGGAACCTCGACAGCTCGGACTGGATGTGGATGTCGACGATGCGCTGTCGGGTCACGGCGTCGAGGGTCCCCCGTCGTCGGGCGAGGTCCGCCAGGCGCGCCGGGAGCGTGCTGGGGCCAGCACGCCCACCGCCGAGGGAGCTTCGCTCGTTCATGAGCGTCGTGACGGCCACGTGCCAGCCGTCGTCGACCTCGCCGATGACGTTCTCGTGCGGCACCCGGACGTCGTCGAAGAAGACCTCGTTGAACTCCGCGGTACCCGTCATCTGCCGCAACGGCCGGACCGTCACCCCGGGGGCCCGGAGGTCGACGACGAACGCCGTGATGCCCTGGTGCTTGGGCACGTCGGGATCGGTCCGGCACAGCACCTCGCCGTAGTCGGCGATGTGAGCACCCGAGGTCCAGACCTTCTGGCCGTTCAGGATCCACTCGTCGCCGTCGCGCACGGCCTTCGTCGCCAGTCCCGCCGAATCGGAGCCGGCGCTGGGCTCCGAGAACATCTGGCACCACACCGTGTCGCCCCGCAACAAGGGACGGAGATACCGCGCCTTCTGCTCCGGCGTGCCATGGGCCCGCAACGTCGGGGCGACGAAGTTCAACCCGACGGTGAACAGGTCGGGAGGCGTCTTCTGCGCTGCTTCCTCCTGGTTGAACACGATCTGTTCCTCGGCCGAGCCGTTGCGTCCGCCGAGCTCGGGCTCCCAGGTGATCTTGGCCAGGCCGGCGTCGAACTTGGCCGCCTGCCACGCCTTGGCCCGGTCGATCGGGGTGTCGACCTCACCGAGCCGCGCGAGCGCCTCGGTGATCCAGGTACGACACTCGGCACGCCACGCGGCCTGTTCGGGTGTGTCCTCGAAGTTCACGGGATCCTGCCTTCGCATTCGTGCACGGCGGCACGATAGGCGTTTACTGTACGTCCGTCCAGTTCTCTGGAGAAGCGAACACGATGCGCGGATCGCCGACCGAGACCAGACCAAACTGAGACATGACCCTGGACTACCCACTGCCGAACGTGTCCTTCGACCTGCAGGGCGAGGTCGCCCTGGTCACCGGGGCGTCCTCCGGCCTCGGCTGGCGATTCGCCCGCGTACTGGCTGCCGCCGGCGCCTCGGTGGCCGTCGCGGCGCGCCGCATCGACAAGCTCGACGACCTCTGCCGCCAGATCGAGGAGGACGGCGGCGCGGCCACGCCGGTCGCCCTCGACGTCACCGACACGGAGTCGCTCCTCAACAGCGTCGATGCCGCCGAGAACGCCTTCGGCACCGTCACGATCCTCGTCAACAACGCCGGGATCCCCGACGCCCAGCGAGCCCACAAGATGCCGATCGATCTCATCGACCGGGTGCTCGACACCAACCTGCGCGGCCCCTACATCCTCTCGTGCGAGGTGGCCCGGAGGCTCATCGCCGCACAGAGGCCCGGGCGGATCGTGAACATCTCCTCCGTCGGCGCCCACCACTACGCCGGCGGCGCCGCCGCGCTCTACTCGATCACCAAGGCCGGCATGGCGCGCATGGCCGAGGTGCTCGCCGTCGAGTGGGCCCGCTACGGGATCAACGTCAACGCCATCGCCCCGGGCGCATTCACGCTCGGAGATGATGGACGGCATGGTCGAGCGCGTCGGCGACGTGACCAGGCACTTCCCGCGGAAGCGCATGGGAGACCCCGCCCAGCTCGACAGCACGCTCCTCTACCTCGTCTCCCCCGCGTCCGAGTGCGTGACCGGCACGGTCGTCACCGTCGACGACGGACAAGGACCGCGGTGAGCCACTGAACGGCGGGTCCCGCGGCCGCTGGGGCACGTTACTATACGATTGTCCAGTTCTTCTGTTACGGTGCGCACCACGCGGACGCGAACGAACAGGAGCGATCGATGACCGCAACCCGGACTCACGAAGCCCGATCGGACGCCGCCAGGCTGTTCCTCCGAGGTACCTCCTTCCTCGACCCCGAGGCGTGGCACCGGCAGGTGGACAGCATCCGCGGCTCCGAGCCGTTCATCGCCGTCGACGACCACGTGTACGGCCCACTGTGGATCGTCACCGACCTCGACGTGCTGCTCGAGGTGTCACGGCGTCCCGACGAGTTCGCCAACACCGACGAGCCGGCGCTGCTCGCCACTCCTGGCCTCGCCGGAGAAGGCAAGGACGAGGTCTGGGGCCAGCTGAAGATGCTGGTCAACCAGGACGGACCCGACCACCTCGCCCACCGCAAGGTCGTCGTCGACTGGTTCAAGAACTCGACGCTGCGCGTGCTGAAGCCCGCGGTCGACGATCTGGTGGCCGAAGCGATGACCCGCCTGCGCGAGCTCGACGGCGAGTGCGACTTCGCCGCGGAGATCGCGCTCCCCCTCCCGCTCCGCGTGATCATGTCGATGCTCGGCGTTCCTCGCGAGGACGAGCCGGTCATGCTCAAGCTCACCCAGGAGATGTTCAGCTCCGAGGACGAGGAACTGGGCTCGAGCGATCCACTCGCGGCGATCCACGAGGTCGCCACCTACCTGATGAGCATGATGGAGGATCGCAAGACGTCACCCACCGACGACCTCTGCTCCGCCATCGTGCACGGCACCGTCGAGGGGACACCCATCGAGACGATGGCGGCGCTGGGGCTCCACGTCATCATCTCCACCGCAGGGCACGACACGACCTCGTTCGCGATGGCCGGCGGCGTCGACGCCCTGTGCCGCTTCCCCGAGGAGTTCCAGCTCCTGCGGGCGGATCCGTCGCTGGTCGACAACGCCGCCTACGAAATGGTCCGGCTCACGTCGCCGGTCCGGCACTTCATCCGGCACACACAGGTCGACGCGGAGGTCGCCGGTCAGCGCTTCTCGCCCGGTGACCGCATCTTCCTGTCCTATCCGGCAGCCAACCGCGACCCTGGCATCTTCGACGAACCCCACCGCCTCGACGTCGATCGCCCGAACGCCAACCGGCAGGTCGGCTGGGGCCACGGCCCGCACTACTGCCTCGGAGCCCGGCTGGCGCACATGGAGGTTGCGGCCATCCTCGACGGCCTGCGAGGCGAGTTCAGCTCGATCGAGGCGACCGGTCCCACCGAGTGGACCAGGGCACACTTCGTCGGTGGCGCCAAGCACGTGCCCGTGCGGTGCGTGTCCGCGTGACGGCTGACGACGTCCTCCTGATCGAGCGGCGCGGCGAGGCCGAGTGGTTGACGCTCAACCGGCCCCGGAAGCACAACGCCCTCGATGCCGCGCTCATCGACGGCTTGTGTGACTACTTCCAACGGGCCGCCGGCGATGACGAGCTCCGGGTGGTAGTGCTCCGCGGCGCTGGTCCCTCGTTCTGCGCCGGCCTCGACCTCGCTGCACAACTGGCCAGCGGCGGCAAGGACACCCAGCGGATCCTCGAGCTGATGCCGCTGATGCGAGCATGCCCTCAACCGGTCGTGTCCCTGCTGCACGGCGCGGTGAAGGGAGGCGGGTTCGTGATGGGCCTGGCGAGCGACATCCGCATCGCCGGCGGCAGCGCGCGCATGGATGACACCTTCATCAACATCGGACTGAGCGGCTGCGACGTCGGCATCTCGTACTTCCTGCCACGCATGGTCGGACTGTCGCTTGCGTCCGAGCTGATGCTGACCGGACGCACCATCGATGCCGAGCGGGCCGAACGGCTGGGCCTCGTCTCCGAGGTCGTTCCCGACGCCGAGCTCGACGCCGCCGCAGAGCGAGTGGTCGACGAGCTCGTGTCGAAGTCGGCGCTCGGGCTGAAGCGCACCAAGGAGATGCTCAACCGGGCGCTGGCCATCGACGACCTGACGTTGATCATCCGGATGGAGCTCGAGATCCAGACCGAGGTGACCCGCGAGGACCCGACGTTCACGGCGCGGCTGGAGTCCTACGGGGGCAAGCGGTGAAGGTCGACCTCGGGGCGACGATCCGACCGACGAACGCAGAGGAGCTGGCGACGGCGACGGAAGCAGCCGGCTTCGACGCCCTGTGGGCGGCCGAGACCAACCACGACCCCTTCCTCTCCTGCGCGCTCGCCGCCGCGGCCACCGAACGGATCGAGATCGGGACGGCCATCGCCATCGCGTTCGCGCGCACGCCGATGACCCTCGCCAGCACGGCACACGACCTCCAGGAGCTCACCGGTGGTCGCTTCTTGCTGGGTCTCGGCAGCCAGATCAAGCCGCACATCCAGAACCGGTACTCGATGCCGTGGTCGAAGCCCGCGGCCCGCATGCGCGAGTTCATCCGGGCACTCCGGGCGATCTGGGACACCTGGGAGCACGGAGCCCCGCTCGCGTTCGAGGGCGAGTTCTACCGACACACGCTCATGACCCCGATGTTCACGCCCCGGCCGCACGGCTTCGGTCCGCCCAAGATCTTCCTCGCCGGCGTGGGACCCCTGATGACCGAGGTCGCAGGCGAGGTGGCCGACGGGTTCATCTGCCACGGCTTCTCCTCCGAACGCTACCTGCGCGAGCGCACGCTGCCCGCCCTGCAGCGGGGCTGCGACCGTGCCGGGCGCTCGCTCGACGACATCGAGATCGTGGCCCCCGGCTTCGTGGTGACCGGCGTCGACGATGCCGCCATCGAGGCGGCCCTCGTCACCACTCGACGGCAGATGGCCTTCTACGGGTCGACGCCCGCGTACCGCTCGGTGCTCGAGCTCCACGGCTGGGGAGACCTCCAGACCGAGCTCCACGCCATGTCCAAGCGCGGCGAGTGGACCGCCATGGGCGGCCTCATCAGCGACGAGATCCTCGAGACGTTCGCCGTTGTCGGGCGTCCCGAGGAGATCGTCCGGGAGCTGCACCGCCGCTACGGCGACGTCGTCAGCCGGGTGACCAGCTACGAGCGACCCCAGCCGAACCCCGACGACAACGCGTGGACCGCGATCGCCGACACCCTCCGACAACCCGCCTGACACCCAACCAGAAGGACTCCCCGATGGCAGACGACCACGTCACCCACACGACCCGCCCCGACGACCCGCACCGCATGGTCAAGTGGTCACCCCCCTACCGCAAGGAGAACGTCGAGCTGCCCGAGTTCGACCTGGTCGAGATCGAGCGCGACGGGCCCATCGGCCGCATCGTCATGAACTCCCCGGAGAAGCGGAACCCGATCGGCTACGAGCGGCTGATGCAGATCGAGATGGCGGCCAAGTGGCTCGAGCTCGACGAGGACATCCGGGTGATCATCATCAAGGGCGAGGGGCCGTCCTTCTGCGCCGGCTACGACATGACCCCGGTCAAGAAGGGCGAGCGCCAGCGGAACATGCCCCAGGGCGGCTACATCCACCCCGAGCGCGATCGGCTGTGGCAGTCCTACGACCTCGAGCACGCCCGCGTCTTCTTCACCCTCTTCGACCTCCAGAAGCCGGTGATCGCCCAGATCCAGGGTCACTGCCTGGCGGGCGGTACCGAGCTGGCGGGATTCTGCGACCTGCGTGTCGTCGCCGACGACGCCAAGATCGGCTGGCCGGTCGGGCGCAACTGGTCTCCCGGGAACCTGCAGTACATCCCCTGGCTCGTCGGCATGACCAAGGCCAAGTACTACATGTTCACCTCCGAACCAATGAGCGGCAAGGAAGCCGCCGAATGCCAGTGGGCCTCCGAATCCGTGCCGGCCGACCAGCTCGAGGCACGCACCGAGGAGCTCGCGCAACAGATCGCGCTCACACCCACCGACCTCATCATGCTGACCAAGCGCAGCATCAACCGGCAGTTCGAGATCATGGGGTTTCGCACCGGCATCGCCGCAAGCGTCGACCTGCTCGCCGTGGCGTCCTTCCGCGAGCAGGGCCTCTACGCCAAGCGCGACCCGAAGACCGGCGAGGCCGGCGACGAGTTCATGCGTCGTGCCGAGCGCGACGGCCTCACGGCCGCCATGAAGTGGCGCGAGGAGCACTTCGGCAACGAGTACCGGCCTGGTGACGCAGGCGCCGACGAATGACGGACGCATTACTGTACAGACGTCCAGTTCTCGTGCTACCGTCGGAGACCGGACGCGCAACCTGCTGACCGCATCCCGAATGGAGATCCCATGAGCACCGCCCCCCTGCCGATGTTCGACGCCGACAACCACTACTACGAGGCCCACGACGCCTTCTCTCGTCACCTCCCCGCCGAGTTCCGCAAGCGGGGCGTGCAGTGGGTGACGCTGGAGAACGGTCACAAGCGGCACATGGTCAAGGGCAAGGTCGACTTCCAGGTCCCCAACCCCACCTTCGACCCGATCTCCAAGCCGGGCGTCCTGCGTGAGTACTACAAGGGCAACCCGAACGGGAAGAGCTTCGCCGAACTGATCCGCTCGAACCTCGAGCCCCTCCCCGCCGCGTACCAGGATCGCGACGCACGCATCGAGGTACTCGACCAGCAGGGCGTCGAGGGCTGCTGGCTGTTCCCCACCGCCGCCGTCCACTACGAGGAGGTCCTGCGGCACGACGTCGACGCCAACGTCGCCGTCCACCGGGCCTTCAACCGCTGGCTCGAGGAAGACTGGGGCTTCGCCTACCAGAACCGCATCTTCGGTGCGCCCTACATCACGCTCGCCGACCCCGACGAGGCCTGCGCCGAGCTCGACTACGTCGCAGATCGCGGCGCCCGGATCGTGGTGATGCGACCGGCCCCGGTCACGACCAGGGACGGCCAGCGCTCCCCCGGCGACGAGATGTTCGACGGCTTCTGGCAGCGGAGCGCCGACGCCGGCATCGTCGTCATCGCCCACGTCGGCAACTCCGGCTACGACGCGAACGGGTACCCGGCGGGCGGCGGCGCCGAGGCGACGTTGGGTGGTGGCCGCCGGCCCTCCCTGGCGGTGTGGAAGATGGAGCGAGCCATCTGCGACTGGCTGTCTGCGCTGGTGTTCGACCGCGTCTTCGAGCGGTTCCCCGGCGTGCGCGTCGCGTCGGTCGAGAACGGCGCGGTGTACCTGCACGACCTGTTCCGCATGTTCGACTCGGTCAAGGACAAGTACACGCACTGGTTCCAGGACGACCCGGCCGAGGTCTTCCGGAACCACGCGTGGATCAACCCGTTCTGGGAGGACGACATCGACGACGTCGTGTCCTTCATGGGTGTCGACCACGTGCTGTTCGGCTCCGATTTCCCGCACATGGAGGGCCTCGAGGCGCCGGTGCAGATCTTCGACGAGATCGGGCACCTCCCCGAGGCCGACCAGCGCCGGATCGTGCACGACAACGCCGCCGAGCTGACCGGCGTCGCCGTTCCCACGCCCGCCTGAGCCATGGACGACGCCCGCGACGACCATTCCAGCGACCTGTTCCGCCGGCGAGGCGACACCATCGCCGTCGTCATGGCGGGCACCGGCGCCACCAGGACCTACGCCGAGCTCGACGAACGCTCCACACGGCTGGCCCGCCGGTTCGACGACGCCGGCCTCGAACCCGGCGACCACGTCGCCGTGCTGCTCCACAACGGACTCGACTACATGGACGTCGTCTGGGCGGCGCTGCGTGCGGGCCTGTACCTGACGCCGATCAACTGGCACCTCGGTCCGGACGAGGCCGGCTACATCGTCGAGGACTGCGACGCCACGGCCATGATCACCGAGTCTGGCCTGGCCGACGTGGTCGCCAACCTCGGCCCGCGTGCGAAGCGCCTCGAGGTCTGCCTGTCGGCCGGGGGCGGCATCGACGGCTACGTCGACCTCGACGAAGCCATCGCAGAGATCGACCCCACACCCCGGAGCGACGAGCGCGAAGGGTCGCTCATGCTGTACTCGTCGGGTACCACCGGCCGGCCGAAGGGCATCCTCCCGCCGCTGCCCCGGTCACCCTTCGGCGAGGCACGGGGAGGCATCACCCCGGTCGCCAAGGGCCTCTACGGCATGGACGAGACCTCCGTCTACCTGAACACGGCGCCGATGTACCACGCCGCACCGCTGGGATGGACCATCGCCGCTCATCGTCTCGGGTCGACGGTGGTGATGATGGAGCGCTTCGACCCCACCCTGGCGCTCGAGGCGATCGAGCAGCACCGAGTCACCCACGCCCAGTTCGTCCCCACCCACTTCATCCGCATGCTCCGGCTCCCGGACGAGGTCCGGGCGGAGGCCGATGTCTCCTCCCTCCAGAAGGCCATTCACGCCGCCGCCCCGTGCCCAATCCCCGTCAAGCACCAGATGATCGAGTGGTTCGGGCCCATCGTCGACGAGTACTACGGCGGCTCCGAGGGCTTCGGCTTCTGCAACATCGGCGCCGACGAGTGGCTGGAGCGTCCTGGCTCCGTCGGCCGCTCCATGCTCGGCGGCATCCACATCGTCGGTCCGGACGGCGATGAGGTGGGTCCTGGCGAGACGGGCCAGGTGTGGTTCGACGCCGCGGGCCGCTTCGAGTACCACAAGGACCCCGACAAGACCCGCCGCGCCACCGACCCTCGCGGCTGGGCCAGCTACGGCGACATCGGCCACGTCGACGAGGACGGCTACCTGTATCTCACCGACCGGGCGTCCAACATGATCATCTCCGGAGGGGTCAACATCTATCCCCAGGAGGCAGAGGACGTGCTGACCGTGCACCCCGACGTGCACGACGTCGCCGTGCTCGGCGTCCCCGATCCGGAGATGGGCGAGCGGGTCAAGGCGTTCGTCGTCGCCCGGACACCGCCCGACGACCCCGACCAGCTCGCCGCGGACCTCATCGAGTACTGCCGCAGCAAGCTCGCCCACTACAAGTGCCCTCGGGAGCTCGTCTTCGTCGACGAGCTCCCCCGCCTCGAGACCGGCAAGCTGCTGAAGCGCCGGCTGCTCGAGGAGGACCCCAGCCCGAAGGAGCCTCCCATGACCATCACCGACGACACATCCCTGCTCACGCCGGACCGGCTCTTCACCGACGGTGCGACGTTCCTCGACCTGGAGGCGTGGCACCGCGCCGTCGATGGGCTGCGCAGCCAAGGCCCGTTCGTGCGCTTCGACGACGTGCTGCATGGCACGGTGTGGGCCACCGTTGATCTCGAGGTGCTCCTCGACGTCTCCCGCCAGGCCGATGTCTTCGCTCAACACGGCAGCACCGCTGCTGCCCCCGAAGGTCGCCGGCGGCAACCAGGTCGACATCACCGAGGTCGGCGAGCAGCTGAAGATGCTCATCAACCAGGACGGGCCCGACCACCTGGCCCACCGCAAGCTGATCGTCGACTGGTTCAAGAACTCGACCCTGCGGGTCCTGAAGCCGGCGGTCGACGACCTCGTCGCCGAGTCGATGGCCCACCTGCGGGACCTCGGCGGCGAGTGCGACTTCTCCACGGAGATCGCACTGCCGCTGCCGCTGCGCGTCATCATGTCGATGCTCGGCGTCCCCCGCGAAGACGAGCCCGTCCTGTTGAAGCTCACCCAGCAGATGTTCAGCTCCGAGGACGACGAGCTCGGCGAGGGAGACCCGTACGCGGCGATGATGGAGGTCGCCGGGTACTTCACCGAGTTGATGCAGGACCGGCAGCAGCACCCCACCGACGACCTGTCGTCGGCCATCGCCAACGGTGCGATCGAGGGCACGCCGCTCGAGACCATGACGGCCATCGGCCTCTACGTCATCATCGCCACCGCCGGCCACGACACGACCTCGTTCGCCATGGCCGGCGGAGTCGACGCGCTGTGCCGCTTCCCAGACGAGTTCACGAAGCTGCGCGCCGAGCCCGATCTCGTCGGCAACGCCGCCTACGAGGTCGTGCGGATGGTGTCCCCCGTCCGCCACTTCATCCGGCACGCCCAGGACGACATCGAGGTGGCCGGTCACTCGTTCACCGCCGGCGACCGCGTGCTTCTTGTCGTACCCGGGAGCCAACCGAGACCCCCACGTGTTCGACGACCCGCACCGCCTCGATGTCGCCCGCTCCAACGCCAGCCGGCAGATCGGCTGGGGACACGGCCCCCACTTCTGCCTCGGCTCCCGATTGGCACACATGGAGATCACCGCCGTCCTCGACGGTCTGCGCCGGGAGTTCACCTCGATCGAAGCGACCGGTCCGACCGAGTGGACCAAGTCGCACTTCGTCGGCGGCGCCAAGCACGTGCCGATCCGCTGCACCAGCTGATGGGCGTTCGCCTGAGCGAAGACGAAGCCTGGCAGTTCCTGGCGGAGGGACACACGGCCATCCTCACGACCCTGCGACGTGATGGCTGGCCCGTCTCTCTCCCGCTCTGGTACGTGGTCGACGAGCGTGTGATCTACGTCGCCACACCGGAGGCGAGCAAGAAGGTCGCTCGCATCCGCAACGACGACCGGGCGTGCCTCCTGGTCGAGCGTGGCGAGGCATGGGTCGAGCTCGCCGCGGTCGAGCTCCCCGTTCGCGCCACGATCCTCGAGCCGGGCCCCGAGGCCGACGATGTCAACACACGGTTCGCCACCAAGTACGAAGCGTTCCGCCCCGCTCGATCACGGATGCCCAAGGCGACCGAAGCGCACTACCGCGGCCAGGCCGTGATCCGGCTCGACCCCGCCGGTCCCCTCCTCAGCTGGGACAACGCACGGATCCGCCTGGAGAACTGACCGGGCACACGCTGGATACCTCAGCGGTTGCCGGTCACGTCGCGGAAGGGCACATCACGATCGACCTCGGGCTCCTTGGGGAGGCCCAGGACGCGCTCGCCGATGATGTTGCGCTGGATCTGATCGGTGCCGCCACCGATGGACGTGAAGTACGCGTTCAGGGACAGGAAGTTGGCGGCGTCGCCGTCGGGGTGGTCCGGGCCATCGAGCAGGGCCTCGGCACCGACGATCCGGCGTTGGAGGTGCGCGCCCTGGTGGAGGATGCGGGACATGGCCAGCTTGCCGAGAGACAGGATCGGCGATGACGTGCCCTGTCGGAGCTGGGCCTTGGCGCGAGCGGCGTTCCACTTGTTCACGCAGCGGAGCGAGTGGATCCGCATCAGGTCCTGACGGATCGTCGCGTCCTGGTCGCGGCCGAAGGCACGAGCGAGGGCGACCAGATCGACTTCGGCACCCGAGTTGCTTCCAGAACCGAACCCTTCGTCGCCCTTGGGTGACCTCGGGCCGCGAGCGACATCGCCCATCACCGATCGCTCGTAGGCCAACGCGGTCTGCAGGACGCGCCACCCGTCGCCCGGCTCGCCGAGCATGTTCCCGGCGGGTACCCGAGCGCCGTCGATGAACACCTCGTTGAAGTGCGATTCGCCGGTGATCTGCTTGATCGGCCGGACCTCGATGCCCGGTTGCTTCATCGGCAGGAAGAAGAACGAGATGCCTCGGTGCTTGGGGACGTCCCAGTCCGTGCGGGCGATGAGCATCCCGTAGTCGGCCGTCGCAGCACCCGAGGTCCAGACCTTCTGACCGGCGACGACGAACTCGTCACCATCACGGTCGGCACGAGTGCGGATGCCGGCCAGATCCGAGCCAGCACCGGGCTCGGAGTAGAGCAGGCACATCGAGACCTCGCTGCGGAGCAACCGCGGGATCAACTCCCGCTTCAACTGGTCGGTACCGAAGGAGAGCAACGTGTTGGCCCAGAGGTTGTGGACGTCCTGCCCGGCGCCCGGGGCGCCGGCGGCGGCGTACTCCTGCGCGATCACCTTGGAGAGCTCCGGCGCGAGGCCACGCCCATACCACTCCTCCGGCCACGACGGAACCGCGTCCCCACGCTCGATGACGGCGGATACGAACGCCGTGCGGTCGGTGCCCGGACGCCAGCGCTCGCGCAGCCAGGCCCTCGTCTGCGAGCGCAACTGCTCGCGCCCGGTCTCGGTTTCGGTCATCATCGGATTCTGTCGAGGTTCGCTGGCTGGCCGCTACCTGCGACCGAGCAGTCCGTTCAGGACCAGTTCGAGGAGGTCGTCGGTCATCGCTGCGTCGAGCGAACCGGTGTCCGGTCCGAGCTCGAGCCGCTGCAGCAGACCCTCGAAGGAGAGCGAGCCGAACACCGCGCCGAACACGTAGAGACCGACGACGCGCGGGTCGACGTCCGCGAGCCCCGAACCGGCTTCTGCGAAGTACGACACGAGAACATCACCGACCGGCGCCAGGACCTCCTCGTAGATCTCGTCGAACCGGGGACCGCCGCGCAACGCCTCGGCGACCAAGAGTCGGATCGCGTCGGGGTTGAGGTCGATCCCCGAGAGCAGCACCCGGAGGCCGGCCCGCATCGTCTCCTCGGCGGAACCCTCGTGACCGGCGCTGAGGACGGCCACGATCTGTTCGGCACCGGGATCGAGCGCGTGGTGGATCGTCGCCCGCCAGAGATCCTCCTTGGAGCCGAAGTAGTGCCGGACCAAGTTGTGTCCCAGGCCTGCTGCGCCGGTGATCTCTCGGATCGACGCGCCCTCGAACCCTCGATGCGCGAACGCCTCGAGCGCGGCGTCGAGGATCACCTTCCTCGTGCGATCCGCGTCCGCCCCAGGGGGTCGACCGACCCGTTTCGCCTGCCGGTTTGTGGACAC
>CAWDAJ010000006.1:0-270019 GCA_963800295.1 uncultured Acidimicrobiaceae bacterium | reverse complement strand
CCCCTCACAACCCACGAGACGGTGCCGCACGAGACTGCCCGGTGGTGCGCCGGCCGTCCACTCCTGCATGGCAATGGCGGGCGGCGTGCTGGTCATCGAGGGCGCCGACGGCGGCCACCGGCGAGCGGCACGGCACGGCGTGAGGAACACCCCGTGGGCGCTCCCAGCGCTCTACACCTGCCAAGATGCGCTCATGTTGCGTCGAACCGCGGGGCTCTGGGGAGCAGCTGGATTCGCGGCCGCTGCCATCGCTGCGGCTCGACGTGCGACGGGGTACTCCCACCGACGTGACCACGTCAGCGGTCTCGCTGCTCGTGGCCAGAGGTCTGCAACCGTCATGGTGCCTGGCTTTGTCGCTCTGGCGGCCGCCCAAGGCATCGTTGCGGCACCGACGCCGGCTCTGCGACGACTGGTCCGGGTCGCCGCCGCGACAACACTTGCGGCCGGGGTCATCCAGGTGAGCGACCGCAGCTGCCCGCAGCCGGACGATCCGGAAGCCACCATGTCGGATCTTGGACACGGCGCCGCCAGCATTGTCACCTTCGTTCTGTGGGCGGCGATGCCGGTGGTCGCCGCACGCTCCGACGGGCACGGCTGGTACCCGCGCTTGGCGCGCGTGGTGACCCCTCCGACAATCGCGGCCTTCGTCATGGCCGGGGCAACCACGCGGCTTGACTCACCGCACAAGGGCGTGGCGCAGCGAACCTTTCTGGCCATGGCCTTCCTCTTCCTCGGAGCCACCGGACTCGCTGGCCGCTCGGTCTCAGAGAGGTCGGACTGAAGACACTCGCCATCGCCCGCCCGTTCAGCACGCACCGAATGCCCCCGAGCGGCACGTCGGTTGCACCGGGCTGCGGCGAGCTACCGACGGAGCCGTGCCCGTTCCCATCCGGCGAGCATACGAAGGTGACGCCCCAGCCATCGGGCGGTTTGTTGATGCGGCACTTGTCGCTGGTGACTACCGGTCCTTCGACGCTCGACCGGTCTCTCGGCGGGGACGCACGCCGGTCACGGCAGCGGCGCGAGGAATCGGTCGACGTCGGCGGCGTCTGCCTCCAGGCTTGCTGCCGCGTGGCCGTCGATGTCGACGAACGGGTCGAGCACGACGTGCCCTTTGTGCAGTGACCACGTTCCCACGGCGCGACCGGCGACGAGGGCAAAGGGGCGGAAGACGCCGCCCGACACGATTCTCTGAGCGTGCTCGCCCACCACGGGGGTGCGGTCGGCCCACCCGAGCAGCAACGGGTCGAAGGCACCGAGCAGGCGGGGCGGTGGCGTGCAGGCCTTCGCCCCGATGGCACGTGGCGAGTCGTCTTCCTTCGGTGACCTCCGGAGGGCGGCGCGTCCGCCTCCACTGGTCTGTACCCCGCGGGCGTCGCGCAGGCCGCTCCGCGCATCTCCCAGTGTGATGCCGGCCCACTTGGCCAGGTCGCGGTCGTTGGCGGGGCCATGACCGGCGAGATAACGGACGGCGAGCTCGGCGAGGGCTTCGCCACGGTCACGCTTCGCGGGTGGCGCGCCGAGCCAGTCACGGACGAGCACGAATCGCTGCTCGGCTCTGACCACGGGGCCGCGGACGACAAGCCCGCGATTGCTCGCCAGGAACACGAGATGGATGAACGCCTGCCCGTCGACAGGAATACCGGCGGCGCGAAGCGCCTCGCGGAGCTGCGTTCGCGACGCTGGGCCGTGTTGCGAGAGGAATCGGTCGATCACTGCAAGGCCGCGTTCCGCGTCGTCGGCGGTCACCCCCTCTTGCGCGAGTCGGCGCAGATTGCCCGTGCTGAGCTGCGGAGTCGTCAGTTCATGGAGCCACCAGTAGTCGTCGACCCGGACGAGGTGGAGGGTGCCCCGGTTGAGCGTGGTCACCACGACCGAACGCGCGTCGGTCAACGCGCCATCGACATCGCTGACGTGCAGCCCTGCCGAGCGGGCGCGAACCGCCAGACGCGCGCCACGTGGGTCCTGCGCTTGAACGGCGAGGAGCCGGCCGACGACATCGACCACGGGCAGGGCGTCACGACGGCAGAGGAGCTGCGACTCGAAACGGGCGCCAATCACTGCGAACAGCCTGTCAGGTGCCATCTGCCCCGAGGAGGGGTGCAGAACGCTCAGGCAGATGCATCCACTGCACCACCCTTCGTGCGCGGCAACGGGAGGTAGGCCACCGATGGCGACGATCGCGATCTTCCATTCCGCTCTCGGGGTACGGGAAGGCGTGCGCGACACTGGATGATCGGCGCCGTGCCAGCCAGTCGCCACTCGAAGGCGTAAACCTGACCTTGACGTTCATCGCCCGTAAAGGTACGGTTTACACGTCTGGAGATCACGTCGTCCGCCCGCAAGCACGGGGTCGACGATGCCTCGATCACACACGCCTGGGAGAACGCTCTCAGGTACGTCGAGTACGAGTACGACGGCGAGGAGAGACTCCTCGTGATCGGCCCCGACACCGCCGGCAACCTTCTCGAACTTGTCGCGGTCCCCGCCGACGAACCGACCCGCATCGTGCACGCAGACCGACTCCGCCCGAAGTTCCACGACTTCCTCCGATGACGGGAGGCGCATCATGACAACGAAGCACAGAACCGACAACAGCGGACTCGACACCGTCGACCCCTCCACCCATGAAGGCCGAGACGCCACCCACTTCCGCCGCATCATCGCAGCACGTCAGCAAGTCGATGAAGCCGAGAACGAACTCCGCGCAGCCGTGCGGGCCGCTCGTGAAGCCGGCGACTCGTGGGCCGTAATCGGCGCCGCATTGGACACCACCCGTCAGGCCGCCTACCAGCGGTTCGGGCGCAGCTGACGATCCGTCGACCGCACGGAGCGGACCACGCGGCGTCGCCGGGTTCACACCGACAAATGCCGGGTCGCCGGGTTCACGCCGACGAATGCCGCCCTCGGTGATCGAACACCATGCGCAGGAACACGACTTCTCCCGCTGGATCCACGACGCCACCAAGGACCGCGTGCTCGAAGACAGCTTCTCCGCAACCGAACAGGAACGATTCGGTCCGTGAGCAGCAATCAGCCGGTCCGGTCCTGATCGCGGTCCTGGTCCTGATCGCGCTCTTGGTCCTGGAGTGTGCTCGGGGTCGTGCCGCCGTCGAGGCACAGCGGCAGTTCACTGAGCTCCCAGGTGTCGTTCGTCAGCTCGAACTGCCACTGGAGTTGGGCCGCGGTGCGTTGCTGGTTCTGCTCTTCGATCTGCAGTCGGGTCTGGACCGTCGCCCGGTCGCCGTCGAACGTGTACTGCTCGTCGACGAGCTGGAACGTCGTGCCGGCTCCGTAGCGGTACGCGGTGTCGTCGAGTTGCTGGCGGAGCTGTTCGCGCAGCTGCGTCTGCAGCTGTTCTCGGTCCTGGGTACCGCAGGCGTCGAGCGTTGCGACCAACGACTGATGGATCCGGTCGCGGTCCTGGTCGCGATCACGGTCCTGGTCCCGGTCCTGGTCTGTGGCCGTGGTGGGAGTGGTGTCGCTGGTGGCGTCGTCGGCGCAGCTGGACACGAAGAAGGCGCCGACTGCGACCAGGGACACGAACGCGACGAGGGTTCGGCGCATCATCATGGGACTCCTTGCTGATGACGACGTCGCCGCCGCCCGTCGACGGCGACGCCATCCAGGGGGCAGGGCAGCGAGATCGCCACCCGTCCGTCACGCTGCGCTGGCGCACTTGGAGGTGCTAGGGCCGAAGGTCCCCGCCCGTGGTCTGCCAGAACGCTGCGGCGGAACCGAGCACTCCTCCTGTTGTCACACCAGGATGACCCGGATCCGGGGGGCTCCCGGAGCGACGGTCAGCAGCCGCTGTGTCAGCTGCGAGCGGGTGGCGACCGTCAGCCGGTGTCCTCGGGCCGCCAATGCCCGTGCCGCCCGGAAGATCGCCTGGATGCTGCGGGCATCGACGAACTCCGTGTCGACGAGGTGCAGGAACGCGTCCTTGTCGCGCTCGATCACGTCGTCCAGGCAGTCCTCGAGTTCGTCGAGCGTGGCGATGTCGAGCTCGCCGCGCACGGCGACGAGCACCTCGCCGTCGGGTTCGAGTACGTCACAGTCGAGCTCGGGGGCCGAGGTTCCGCCATGGCTTGTTCCCATCGAACCCTCCTTCCGGTGGTTCGGCTTCGGGCCAGCGGATGTTCAGTGCTGGAGCTCTGCCGCGCGCGGTGGCCCGTCCGGCCGATCGTCATTCGCCGCTTGCGTGCGCATGGGCAGGGTGAACCAGACGGTCTTTCCGGCGATGTCGTTTCGGTGCATGGTTCCCCAGTCACGGGCCAGCTCGTCGAGTAGCCACAGACCGAATCCGCCGCTGTCCTGATCGTCCTTGGGTCGTCGTGAGGGTGCGTGCGGGTCGTCATCGGTGACCCCGACCCACATGGCATCGCCTTCCAGCCGCAGGGTCAGTTCGGACGAGCCGGTGGTGTGTAGCACCGCGTTGGTGACCAACTCGCTGACGAGGAGCAGCAGCACCTCGCGCTGATCCGCATCCAACAGGTCCGTGTCGTCCACTGCTTCCTGGACGAAGCGTCGGGCCTCAGCAGCAGCGAGGCGGTCAGATCGGAGCGCGGTCGTTTCGTACATGGTCTTGCCTTCCCCAGACACGTTGAGCGGTCCTTACCCAGGCGCACGCGACTCATGACAACCAAGAGCGACGCCCGCCGCCGGGGGCAATGCCTCGTTCACGCCGGCGTGTGGGTCTCGTACATGCGGGTGATCACCACAACGCCAGAGGCGGCGGTGAGGGCGGCGACGGCCCAGATGGCAGCTTCGACGGAGACCGCGTCGGCGATGACGCCGGCGAGGAGCGCACCGACGGCGAAGCCGCCGTCGCGCCACAGCCGGTAGACGCCGACCGAGCGAGCGCGCCAGCGGGGGTGGGCGACGTCTCCGACGGCGGCGAGCAGGGTCGGGTAGACCATGGCCGTGCCTGCGCCGAGCACGGCTGCGCCGACCGCCCACGCCCAGAAGCTCGAGCTGGCGGCGATGAAGCCGATGGCGGCCGCTTGCGTGAGCATGCCCCCGACGATGAGGGGCTTGCGGCCGATCCGGTCCGACAGACCGCCGGTGGCGAGCTGCCCGACACCCCATACGGCGGGGTAGATGGCGGCCAGCACACCGATGCGACCGACGGACAGTCCGGCCGCAGCGAAGTACAACGGGAACAGGCCCCACGCCAGACCGTCGTTGAGGTTGTTCACCATCCCGGCCTGGCACGCAGCCGAGAGGGCCTTCTCCCGGAAGCTGGTCAGCACGAACACCTCGGTGGTCGACAGGCCCTCGTGCGCATGCTCGCTCCGGGCCACGTGCGCGGTGGCTTCGTGTCTGGCATGGGCGTGGGTCTCCCGCACGAACAGGCTCGACAGGCCCAGGCCGAGACCGGCGAAGGCGATGCCGAGGAAGAACGGGCCCGGGCGCAGGCCATGGACCTCGGCGATCCACCCGGTGGCCAGCGCGGTCAGGGCGACGGCGCCATAGCCGGCTGCTTCGTTGAAGCCCATGGCCAGGCCACGGCGTGCGGGCCCCACGAGGTCGATCTTCATGATCACGGTGGTCGACCAGGCCAGGCCCTGGTTCACGCCCAACAGCACGTTGGCGGCGATGACCCAGCCCCACGAGGGCGCCCACATCAGCAACACCGGCACCGGCATGCCGACAACCCAGCCGGCGACGAGCACGGGTTTTCGGCCGAACCGGTCGGACAGGGTGCCGGCGAAGAAGTTCGTGGCCGCCTTCACGGCACCGAACGCGGCGATGAAGGTGAGCGTGGCGGTGAACGCCGTCAGCCCGAACTCGTCCGTGGCCAGCAGCGGCAGCACGGTGCGCTCTTGGCCGATCATCCCGCCCACCAGCGCGTTCACGCCGACGAGGAGCGAGAACTGGGCCAGGTTGTCCCGTAGGCCGAGTCGAACGTCAGATGGGGGATCCGTCGACGTGGTGGGCATCGTACGCGCTCAGCCGCCTCACCTCCGACTGCATCGCCGTGGTGTGGGCGGGGACCGCTATGGTGGTCGTCGGCGAAGGGGAGTAGTCCTACGCCGGGTGATCGACACGCTGGGTGATGAGCCCCGGTCCCCGGGCCCGTTGCGGCGGGTGGGCAAGACCTTCGACCGGCATCGCACGCGATGCCCGGTCGAGGCGTTCCCCCGCTTCTTCCGGGCAGGAACAACCCGGAGGATCTGTGGACGCCTTTCTCGTCAGCTTCGCTGTCATCTTCGTCGCCGAGCTCGGCGACAAGAGCCAGCTGATGGCCTTGGCCTTCGCCACCCGGTACCGGCCCTTGCCGATCCTGGTCGGCATCACCGTCGCCACCGCGATCGTCCACGCCGGCTCCGTGCTGGTCGGTGGGCTCCTGGGAGCGTCCTTGCCGACGGACACGATCAACATCGTCGCCGGCGTGGCGTTCTTCGGGTTCGCCGCGTGGACCTTGCACGGTGACGAGCTCGACGACGACGAGACGAGCCGGGTGGATCGTCGGACCCGTTCCGCGGTGCTCGCCGCCGGCGTGGCGTTCTTCCTGGCCGAGCTGGGAGACAAGACGATGCTGGCCACGATCACCCTGGCCACCACCGGGGGATGGTTCGGCACCTGGGCGGGTTCGACGGTGGGCATGGTGGCCGCAGACGCCCTGGCGATCGGGATCGGCGCCCGCCTCGGCAAGCACCTGCCCGAACGGGTGATCCGGATCGGTGCCTCGCTCTCGTTCGTCGTCTTCGGCGTCCTGTTGGTGGCCGAAGGGCTCTCGTGACCAAGGCCCCTACTTCCGGACGCCGTCGACCAGCATGATCGGGACGTGACCTGGTCTGCACAGGCGCGCCGAGCGTTGCTGCCCTCCGTCGTGGCTCTGCTCGTCGTGGGTGGTGGCGCGGCGGTCGCCGGCGCGTCGGCGGCCAGGGATGCGTTCTGGGGCGCGGCGGTCGCGGTGGTTGCCGTCGAGTTGGTCGTCGTCACGGTCACCCGTCTGCGTGAGGGTCGCATCGCGGTCGACGTGGTGGCGCTGCTGGCGCTGGTCGGAGCGCTCGGGCTCGGTGAGCTGCTCGCCGGCGCGGTCATCGCCGTGATGGTGGCCTCGGGCGATGCACTGGAGCAGTACGCACATCGGCGGGCCCGACGTGAGCTGTCGGCGCTGCTGTCTCTCGCCCCGAAGATCGCCCACCGCCGTGTCGACGGCGGGTACGACGATGTTCCCGTCGACGACGTCGACGCCGGAGACCTGTTGTTGGTCAAGCCCGGCGAGGTCGTGCCGGTCGACGGAGCGGTGATCGACGCGGCGGTGGTGGACGAGTCGGTGCTGACCGGTGAGGCCCGCCCGGTGGAGCGGTCGAGTGGTGATCTGGTTCGGAGCGGGTCCGTCAACGCCGGCGGAGCCTTCGCCATGCGCTCGAGTGCGGCCGCAGCCGACAGTGCATACGCGAGCATCGTCGAGCTCGTCCGCTCGGCGGGTGTTGACCGAGCACCCTTCGTCCGGCTTGCCGACCGCTACGCCCTGGTGTTCATCCCGGTCGTGCTGATTGCCGCTGCGGTCGCCTGGTCGTGGAGCGGCGACGTGGTGCGGGCGCTGGCCGTGCTCGTCGTCGCCACCCCCTGTCCGTTGGTGCTGGCGGCGCCGGTGGCCATCGTGTCGGGCATCTCGTCGGCCGCCCGGCAGGGTGTGGTCGTCAAGGACGGCGGTGCGCTCGAGGCCATGGCCGACACGCGCACGGTGCTCTTCGACAAGACCGGCACGCTCACCAGCGGGCGCGCCCGCCTCGGCGCCGTCATCACCGCTCCCGAGCTCGACCCGGGCGAGGTCCTGCGCCTGGCGGCCTCGGTCGAACAGGCGTCCCCGCACGTCCTGGCCGGCGCGCTGGTCACCGAGGCGCTCACCCGCGGGCTTCCGCTCTCCGAGCCCACGTCGGTGCACGAGGAGGCCGGCTCGGGCGTCACGGGAACGGTCGACGGGCACGTCGTCGAGGTCGGCTCGATCACCACCGTGATCCCGGGTCTGGCGCCGGACTGGTTCGACGCCGGTCAACGGCGGGCGCGGCGTGAGGGCGCCAGCACCGTTGCCGTTGCCGTCGACGGCGAGGTCGCCGGGCTGTTGCTGCTGGCCGATGAGCTGCGCACCGACACGCCACGGGCACTTCGTGCACTGCGCCGGTCCGGCGTCGATCGAGTGGTGATGGTGAGCGGTGACCGCCTCGAGGTCGCCGAGCCGATCGGTCGATCCGTCGGGGTCGACGAGGTGTACGCCGACCGGTCACCGGCCGAGAAGGTCGACGTGGTCCGGCTCGAGGCCACGGCGCGCCCGGGCACGACGGTCATGGTCGGAGACGGTGTCAACGACGCACCGGCCCTCGCCGCGGCCGACCTCGGCGTGGCGATGGGTGCGCGCGGCGCCACCGCGTCCTCCGAAGCCGCCGGCGCCGTCCTGGTCGTCGACCGTCTCGACCGCCTGGCCGCAGGCATCACCGCCGCCAAGCGGGCACGCACCATCGCCCGCCAGAGCGTCCTGCTGGGCATGGGGTTGTCCTTCGTCGGCATGGGGTTCGCCGCCGCGGGCCTGCTCCCGCCCGTGGCCGGCGCCGTTGCCCAGGAGCTCATCGACGTCGCCGCCATCGCCAACGCGCTCCGGGCCCTGCGCCGACCCCGCGCCGAGGCGCGCCCCGTCACGATCCCCGAGGCCTGGGCCCACCAGCTCGCCGGTGGCCACGGGCCGCTCCGGCTCCTCCTCGACGACGTCCGCGCCACAGCAACTGCGCTCGATGAGCTTCCGGACCGTCAGGCGCTACGGGTGCTCCGAGCCCTGAGCGAGCGGATCCGGACCGAGCTCCTCCCACACGAACGGCTCGACGAATCCGAGATCTACCCCGACATCGCCGCCGCCCTCAGCGGCGACGACCCGCTCGCATCCATGAGCCGCGCTCATCAGGAGATCTTCCACCTCACCGCGCTGTTGGACCGGGTCGTCACCGATCCGGGCGTCGACGATCTCGATCCCGCCGATCGCAGCGAGGCACGACGGCTGCTCTACGCGCTCGACGCCATTCTCCGCCTGCACTTCGCCCAGGAAGAAGAGCTGCTCACCAGCCTCGGCGCCGACACCTGACGCCGGTGCCGGTTCGGGAACCGGCGGCAACGTGGTAGAGCTCCTGGCATGGACGATGTCACCCTGCCGGTCGGGTTGCTCGATGCCAGGCGCACCCCTCTGTTCGACTTCGAGTCGCTTCCTTCGCCGCTCGCCACGTCGCATCGCACCACGGTGTGGGCGACGCTGCACGTGCAGGAAGGCGACGTCGACTACAGCGAACTCGCGGGCGAGGAGCCCCGCCATGAGCGACTGGAGGCGGGTGACAGCGTCGTCATCCCACCCGACGTGCTCCACCGTGTCGATCCGTCCACCGACGCCCGCTTCTTCGTGCAGTTCTATCGGGAGCCCGACGCCGGGATGGTGCCCGACCTGCACCCCGAGGCACCGCCGTCGCCTCGTGCCGCCGGCCCGTGGGAGCATCGCGGCCGTGACCTCGACGATCCCGCGGAGATCTTCGAGATGGTCACCCGCCAGTACGCCGTGGTCGTCCAAGACGACCTGCTCGGCCCGTACTTCGCCGTCGACGAGGGGTCCGTCGACTGGCAGGCATTGATCGGCAGCGTCACCGACTTCTGGAACCATGTCCTGCTCTACGCACCCGACTACCCGATCGATCCGATCGAGCGCCATCGCCCCGTGCACGAACGACGCGCCTTGACCTCGGATGCCCTCGATCGGTGGTTGGAGATCTTCCGGGAGACGGTCGACACCGGCTGGGCCGGCCCCACCGCCGACCGTGCGAAGAAGCGGGCCACCGGCATGGCCTGGGCGATGGCGCAGCGGCTTCTCGGCAAGGGCGTGTGGCGTCCGGTCGAGCACCGTTGATGCCGGAGTGACGTACGTCACATCCGAATAAACACATGATCTGCTAGAACTATTCGGGACGGAAGGACGTCCCGATGACCGACATCGTGCAGGAGCTGGTCGAGCGCAAGTACGAGTTCGGGTTCCACTCCGACATCGACACCGAGCTGGCGCCACGGGGTTTGACCGAAGACGTGGTGCGACTGATCTCGGCGAAGAAGGGTGAGCCGGACTGGTTGCTCGAGTGGCGGTTGTCGGCGTACCGGCACTTCCTGACGCTGGAGCCGCCGGCGTGGCAGAACGTGCACCACCCGCCGATCGACTACCAGGACATGCACTACTGGGCGGCGCCGAAACCCAAGGGTCCGGCGCCGAAGAGCCTCGATGAGGTCGATCCGGAGATCCGGGCGACGTTCGACAAACTGGGGATCTCGCTGGCCGAGCAGGAGCGGCTGTCGGGCGTCGCGGTCGATGCCATCATCGACTCGGTCTCGGTGGCCACCACGTTCAAGAAGACGCTGGCCGAGGCTGGGGTGATCTTCTGCTCGTTCTCCGAGGCGGTCCGCGAGCATCCGGAGCTGGTCCGCCATCATCTGGGTTCGGTCGTGCCGCCCCGTGACAACTTCTACGCCGCACTGAACTCGGCGGTGTTCTCGGATGGGTCGTTCTGCTTCGTGCCGGCGGGTGTCCGGTGCCCGATGGAGCTGTCGACGTACTTCCGCATGAACGCGGCCGAGACCGGACAGTTCGAACGCACGCTGATCGTGGCGGAGGAGGGTGCCACCGTCAGCTACCTCGAGGGGTGCACGGCACCCAAGCGCGACGAGAACCAGTTGCACGCCGCGGTGGTCGAGATCGTCGCCATGGACGACGCCGACGTGAAGTACTCCACCGTGCAGAACTGGTACCCGGGCGACGAGGATGGCGTCGGTGGGATCTACAACTTCGTGACCAAGCGCGGACGCTGTGGCAACCGGGCCAAGATCTCCTGGACGCAGGTCGAGACCGGGTCGGCGATCACGTGGAAGTACCCCAGCGTCATCTTGCAGGGCGACGACTCGGTGGGCGAGTTCTACTCGGTGGCCGTCACCACCGGGCACCAGCAGGCCGACACCGGCACCAAGATGATCCACATCGGGCGCAACACCCGCAGCACCATCGTGTCGAAGGGCATCTCGGCGGGGAAGGCGCAGCAGACCTACCGAGGGCTGGTCAAGGTGCTGCGCTCGGCCGAGGGGGCGCGCAACCACACGCAGTGCGACTCGTTGCTGATCGGTTCGGAGTGCGGGGCACACACGTTCCCGTACATCGAGGTGAAGAACGACTCGGCCCAGGTCGAGCACGAGGCATCGACGTCGAAGATCAGTGACGACCAGCTCTTCTACTGCCGCCAGCGTGGCCTCGACGAAGAGGACGCCACGTCGATGATCGTCAACGGCTTCTGCCGTGAGGTCTTCGACGAACTGCCCATGGAGTACGCGGTCGAGGCGCATGCCTTGATGCGCCTGAGCTTGGAAGGAGCGGTGGGCTGATGCTGCACATCCGCGACCTGCACGCCTCGGTCGGCGGCAAGGAGATCCTGCGCGGTCTCGATCTGGACCTGCCGGCCGGTGAGGTCCATGCCGTCATGGGGCCGAACGGTGCCGGCAAGAGCACCCTGTCCAACGTCCTCGCCGGTCGCGACGGCTACGACGTGCAGGGGACGGTGACCCTCGCCGGCGCTGATCTCCTCGCCCTCGATCCCGAGGCGCGCGCCGCGGCCGGCGTGTTCCTCGCCTTCCAGTACCCGATCGAGCTGCCGGGCGTGGGCAACGCCTACTTCCTGCGGACGTCGCTGAACGCCATCCGCCGTGCCCACGGGCTGGACGAGATCGGCGCGGCCGAGTTCCTGGGTGTCGCTCGTGAGCACCTCACAGCGCTCGACATGGATCCCGCGTTCCTCAGCCGGTCGGTGAACGAAGGGTTCTCGGGTGGCGAGAAGAAGCGCAACGAGGTGTTGCAGATGTCGCTGCTGCAACCGCGCCTGGCCATCCTCGACGAGACCGACTCGGGCCTCGACATCGACGCCCTGCGCATCGTCGCCGCGGGCATCGAACGGCTGCGATCGCCCGAGCGCTCGATGCTGGTCATCACCCACTACCCGCGCCTGCTCGAGCTCGTGCGCCCCGACCGGGTGCACGTCCTGGAAGCTGGTCGGATCACCCGTTCGGGCGATCACGGCCTGGCGGTCCAGCTGGAGGCCGAGGGCTACGCCGGGGTCGCCGGGGCGGTGCCGGCATGACCGCCGTCGACGATCCCGTCATGACCGAGGAAGCGGTCGTCGCACGGCGTTGGCTGTCCGAACACGGCCTGCCCACCGGCCGCGAGGAGGCGTGGCGGTACGCACCCATCCGTGAGCTCCGCGCCCGCTTCGACGCGTCCACGACAGCGCCTGCACCGCGGGTCGCGCTGGTCGAGACCGACGTCGACCGCCTCGCCGGCCGCCACGGCGGGTCGCGCATCGTGCTCGTCGACGGGGTCCACAACGCGGCCTGGTCCGACACCGACCTCCCCGCAGGGCTGTGGTGTGGCACCCGCCGGAACCTGTCGCCGACGATCCGCGAGCACCTCACCACACCGATGACCGACCCTCCCGACGGGTTCGAGGCACTCAACCGGGCCGCGTCCGAAGACGTCGTGTACCTGCTGGTCACCGACGGCACCGAGCTGGCTGACCCGGTGCACGTCGTGCACCTCTCCAGCGGCAGTGCCCGCCCGGCGCACCCGCGCCTGGTCGTCGACGTCGGCGTCGATGCCCGCCTGCACCTGATCGAGACCCACGTCGGCATCGGTGCAGGGGCCACGAACGCCTCGACCACCGTTCGCCTGGCACGCGACGCGCACCTCACCGTCCACCGGATCCAGGACGAGCCCGCAGGCGCTGCGCACGTCGGGCGGCTCGAGGTCCGCCAAGACGGCGATTCGGATGTCGCGATCACCGTGCTGTCCCGTGGTGCGCGCGCCGCCCGGCTGACCACCGACGTCGACCTGTCTGCGCCGGGCGCTTCGTGCCGGATCACCGGGCTGCTCACACCGCGACCCGGCGCCCACCACGACCACGCCGTCACCGTCGACCACGCCGCATCCCGGTGCACCAGCGACCTCAGCGACCGCTCCGTCGTCCCGAACGGGGCCAGGACGTCGTCGACGGGACATGTGATCGTCCGGCCGGGCACCGTCGGCACCGTCGCGCACCAGCGCACCGACAACCTCCTGCTGGACCGCACCGCACAGGCCGACAGTCGTCCCTGGCTGGAGATCTTCGCCGACGACGTGCGCGCCAACCACGGCTCGGCCACCGGCCGCCTCGACGAAGACGCCCTCTTCTACCTGCGCAGCCGTGGCATCCCGAAGGCCGAGGCACGCGATGTCCTCATCGGCGCGTTCGCCCGTGCGGTCGTCGACCAACTCCACCCGGCGTCACTGCGCGATCACGTCAGCCGCTGGTTCGGCGAGGAGGATCGATGACCCAGACCTGGAACCCGGTCGTCCTGCAGCGCGACTGCGACGCCCTGACCGTCCCGCACGGCGAACGCGTCGCCCTCACCGCCGGCGGCGAGGTCGAGATCACCCAACGACTCGGCTCCAGCATCACCGTCCGCACTCAACTCGGCACGCTCCTGCGCATCGATGGCGCCGACGCCGACGCACTCGGCCTCGACCCGTCACCCGAGCGCACCGTGCACGTCACGCGTCAGACCGGCGCGTTCGACTTCGCCGCCGTCACGCAGGCGCTGCGAGGCGTCTACGACCCCGAGATCCCGATCAACATCGTCGACCTCGGCCTCGTCTACCGCTGCGACGAGGTGCCGCTCGACGACGGACGCCGACGCATCGAGATCGACATGACCATGACCGCACCCGGCTGCGGCATGGGCGACGTCATCGCCCGAGACGCCCACGCCGCCGTCGAGCGCATCGCAGGCGTCGACGAGGTCGAGGTCACCATCCTCTGGGACCCTCCCTGGTCACGAGCTCGCATCTCCGAAGCCGCCCGGCTCGAACTGGGTCTGTTCTGACCCAGATCTGAACGCCCTCAGCTCTCGTCGCGCACGCCGAGCCGCAGACGACAGCCGGCACGGCGCGGGTCCTTCCGGACCAGCTCGTCGACGATGACGGTGTCGGAGTCACCGACGAGCCCTTCTGCGATGCCCAGGTGCAGGGCGCAGACGGTGTCCGGATCGTCGGCCGCGGTCGCCTCGAACGGGCAGTTCTGCAAGGTCAGATCGGCGCCTCGACGCTTCGTTCGCGTCTCGGGAGCGAAGCCCTCGCGCGCCATCGCCATCTCCACTCCAGCCACGGTGACCGGCCCGTCGGCGACCGCGCGCAGGCGGCGACCCTCGCGTCGGCCGACCTCGAGTGGTGAGTCCCCGGTGCGGATGACCTCGGCCAGGAGCTGACTCAGGCGCTGGTACGGGCCGGTGACACCCCACCGGCTGTCGGCGTTCGGGCTCACGGCGTAGAGCAGCTTCGGCCTGCCCCGCCCCTGGCGCGGGGCGGTGCTCTCCTCGACCAGTTCGGCGTCGATCAGTTTCGCCAGGTGCTGGCGGATCGCGTTGTGGTTCAGCCCGAAGTGGGCGGTGAGCTCGGCGACGTCGACCGGCGCACCGGCCCCGGCCAGGTACCGGAAGATTCGGTGCCGTGTCGGGTCGCCCATGGCTTTCGCCTGGCGCTGCAACGTCGTCATGAGACCGCCTCCGCACCGTTGGTGCCGGTGAGATCGTCGCCGGTTATCTCCATCGTATTCTAGAACTATTTGATGTGGTCCAGCGCTTCCCGGACGAGTCTCGCCGTCCGTCACCCGAGCGACTCCGCCGTCGCACTACGTTCCCCGATCACAGACCTCCGGGGGAGCACACATGGATTTCCACTTCGCGTCGGCCTACGAGCGGGTGGCCGACACCGTGCCCGACGTCGATGCCGTCGTTCAGGGTGACCGTCGCTGGACCTACCGCCGCTTCGACGAGGACAGCGCCCGCATCGCCGAGGCGTTCGAGGCGGCCGGAGTCGCCCGGGGCAGCCAGGTCTCCCTGTACCTCTACAACTGCCCCGAGTACCTGATCGCCCAGCAAGCGGCGTTCAAGCACGGCTGCGGGCCGGTCAACGTCAACTACCGGTACCTCGACGAAGAGCTCGTCTACCTCGTCGACAACAGCGACAGCGAGGTCCTGGTCTTCCACTCGTCGCTCGGCGATCGCGTCGCCCGGGTGCGCGACCGGCTCGACAGGGTTCGCCTCCTGGTCGTCGTGCGTGACGACGACACGCCCTGTGACTTCGCCGTCGACTTCGAGGAGCTGCTCGCGGCACACGAGCCGCAGGCTCGCCGCCCGCCCGACCCGGACGACGTGTACATGCTCTACACGGGAGGCACCACGGGCATGCCCAAGGGGGTCATGTACCGCAACGGCGTGTTCTGCGCCGGCCTCTACCAAGCGGTCGCACTCGCCCTGCCTGGCATCGACGCGCCGTCGTCGGTCGAGGACGTGCCCCGCTTCGTCGAGGAGTGTCGAGCGTCGGGTCCGATGGTGTCGATCCCGTGCTGTCCGTTGATGCACGGCACCGGCATGTGGGTGGGTGCCATGCCCGCCCTCCACACGGGCGGCACGGTGGTGCTGCTCGAACGGAGGTCGTTCGACGCGGACGAGCTCTTGACGGTCGTCGAACGCGAGCGGGTGACGCGCCTGGCGATCGTCGGCGATGCGTTCGCCCGTCCGATCCTGCGGGCGCTGGAAGCAGCTGCGGAACGCGGTGTGGTGCCGGATGTGTCGTCGCTGCGCACGTTGAACTCGTCGGGTGCGATGTGGAGCGCGGAGGTGAAGGACGGCCTGGCTCGCTTCACCGACGCCGTGCTCGTCGACGGGCTCGGCTCGAGCGAGGGTGGCGGCTACGCCCAGGTCACGGCAGGCCGCTCGGCAGCCTCCGGAACCACCGCTCGGTTCACGCCGGCACCCGACACCCTGCTCCTCGACCTCGACGACCGGCCCCTCCCAGCCGACTCACCCGAGCCCGGCCTCCTGGCCAGCCGCACCGGCGCGTACGGGTACTACAAGGATCCCGAGAAGACGGCCCGGACGTTCAAGGTCATCGACGGCGCCCGCTACGTCATCACCGGCGACTGGGCGACGCGCAACGGGGACGGGACCATCACGCTGCACGGTCGTGGCTCGAACTGCATCAACTCCGGCGGCGAGAAGATCTTCCCCGAGGAGGTCGAGGAGGCGCTGAAGACCCATCCGGCGGTGGACGACTGCCTCGTCGTCGGCGTCCCCGACGAGCGATTCGGTCAGCGCGTGGTGGCGGTGGTCGGCTGCTCTGAATCCACACCGAGCGAGGACGAGCTGCGTGCCCACGTCCGCGACCAGCTCGCCCACTACAAGGCGCCGCGGCGCTGCATCGTGGTCGAGCGGGTGCAGCGGGCGCCCAACGGCAAGGCCGACTACGGCTGGGCCCGGAACGTGGCGACGGGGGTGACCGCCGCTCAGCCCACGTGATGACTCACCCACGACGACGGGTCCAGCCGTGATCGAGCTGCTCTCCGGAGACCCGGTCCTGCTGGTCCTGGTCGTCATGGGGATCGGCGCCGGCGTCGGTACGGTCCGCACGCGCGGCGTCTCGCTCGGACCGGCCGCAGCGCTCTTCATGGGGCTGTGCATCGGCGCCCTCGACGAACGACTCAGCGGGGCGACGGGACTCGGCGTGCTCCAGGAGCTGGGCCTGGTCCTGTTCACCTACACGGTCGGGCTGGCATCGGGACCGTCGTTCGTCAACGGTGTCCGTCGGGGTGGCCTGGCGGCGATCGGTCTGACCGTGGCCGTGGTGGTCGCGCTCGCCGGGTTGTGCGCCGGCGCCGCAGCCATCCTCGATCTCGCCCCTGCCGATCGCGCCGGGCTGTTCGCCGGGAGCACGACCAACACGCCTGCGCTCCAGGCTGCTGCCGAGGCGGTGTCGGCCGGCAACCCCGTCGTCGCCTACTCGCTGGCCTACCCATCGGCTGTGCTGGCCATGCTGGTGATGGTCACGCTCGTGCTCGGCCGCCGGCTGCCCCTTCCGGCCACGCTGGAGCCGCCCGCGCCGGCCCCGCGGGCCGAGCACCTCGTGAACTGGACGGTACGGGTCGAGGCGGACGGCCTCCCGGACCTCGGCACGCTCCGGGTCACGTACCCGGGTATCGGGTTCAGTCGAGTGGAGCACGACGGCGCCGTCGTCGTGGCCTCGACGGACATCGAGCTGGAGGTCGGTGACTTCATCGTCGCCCTCGGCCCCGAGGCCGTGGTGGCTGCTTTCGCCGCCGACGTGGGCACCCGGAGCGACCGCCACCTCCCGCTCGATCGGGCCACGCTCGACTTCCGGCGCATCGTCGTCTCCAACCGGAACCTCGCCGGCCGCAGCCTGGCCGAGCTCGACCTGCCGCACCATCACGGCGTCATCCCGACCCGCGTGCGCCGGGGCGACGACGACCTGCTTGCCACGGACGCCTTCGAGCTGCAGCTGGGAGATCGCGTCCGCGTCGTCGGGCCCACCGATCGGCTCGCTGCCGTCGCGTCGTTGCTCGGGGACTCCGAGCAACGACTCTCCGAGGTCGATGCCCTCGGCTTCGCGCTGGGTGCCGGTGTGGGGCTGGCGGTCGGCGCGATCACCATCCATCTCGGATCGGTCGACTTGTCGCTGGGAACCGGCGGTGGACCGCTGGTGGTGGGTCTGCTCTTCGGTGTCACGTCACGCACCGGCCCCATCACCTGGCAGATCCCGCACGCCGCCAACCTGGTGCTGCGCCAGCTGGGCATCCTGATGTTCCTCGCCTGCGCCGGACTGGGTTCGGGGACGGCCTTCGCCGACGCCATCGTGACCCGCGACGGGCTCGTGCTCGCGGGCGCGGGCGCGGTCGTCGCCGCCCTGTTCGCGGCCGCGGTGCCCTTGGTGCTCACGGTCTTCGGCAAGCGCGATGCGGTGCAGACCGCGGGCATGCTCGCCGGCATCGAGACGCAGCCCGCGGCGCTGGCCTACGCCGCGGACCGGACGAGCGGTGACGAGCGGATCAGCCGGGCCTACGCGCTGGTGTTCCCGGCCGCCATGCTGGCCAAGGTCCTGGTGGTCCAGCTGTTGGTGTGAGCACCGTCAGCGGGCGATCGCCACCTTCATGGCCTTCGTGTCGGCGGCCCGGCCGAAGGTGTCGTACGCCTCCATCATCTCGTCGAGCGAGAACCGGTGGGTCACGAACAGCTGCGGTGTCAGCTTCCCCTGGGCCACCAGCTTCAGCAGCATCGGGGTGGTCGTGGCGCTGACCAGACCCGTGGTGATGGACACGTCCTTGATCCACAGGTCCTGGAGCTTGAGCTCGGCCGGCGCGCCGTGCACGCCGACGTTGGCGACCGCGCCGCCCGGGCGGATCAGCGTGGTGCACATGTCGAAGGTGCGGGGCAGGCCCACGGCTTCGATGGCGACGTCGACGCCGAGCCCGTCGGTCATGGCCATGACCTGCTCGTGCCAGTCGGACTCGCCGCTGTTGACGGTGTCGGTCGCCCCGAACGTCGTCGCCAGGTGCAGCCGGTTGTCGTCGAGGTCGATGGCGATCACGCGGGACGGTCCGTACAGGCTGGCCGTCATGATGGCGGACAGGCCAACCGGACCAGCACCGACCACCGCCACCACGTCGCCCGGTTGGACGTCGCCGTTGCGGATGCCGATCTCGAAGCCGGTCGGCAGGATGTCCGACAGCATGAGGGCGGCCTCGTCGGTGACGCCGTCGGGCAGGCGGTGCAGCGAGTTGTCGGCGAAGGGGATGCGCACGAACTCGGCCTGGGTGCCGTCGATCAGGTGACCGAGGATCCACCCGACGCCTGACGCGCCCTCGTCGTCGAGGCAGTGCGACGGCAGTTGCTGGTGGCAGTAGGCGCACGAGCCGCACGAGGTGATGCAGGAGATGATCACCCGGTCGCCGACCTGGAGACCCTTGACCGCGTCGCCGATGGCGGTGATGGTGCCGACGCCCTCGTGGCCGAGGATGCGCCCGTCGGTCACGGCGGGGACATCGCCCTTGAGGATGTGCAGGTCCGTGCCGCAGATCGTGGTGGTGTCGACCCGCACGATGGCGTCGGTCGGCTTCTGGATCTGGGGGTCGGGTACCTCTTCCCACGCCTTGTTGCCGGGACCGTGGTAGACGAGCGCCTTCATGTTCTTCCTCCTGGATGGTGTGGTCCGTGCGACCGTACGAACGGTCGGCGTCGACCCGACAGGGCCGGAAGTCACCTGTCGTGCGGCGCACCGGGGGACGCGCCGCCTGCGGAACTCCGCCGGCGGAGACGATCCAGCATCCGCTGCTGGTACATGTCCCGGTCGGCGGCGTCGAGCAGCTCCGTCAGGGTCAGCTCGGAGACCGGCAGGCGTTCGATCCGCCCGAAGCTGAACGAGACCGCGCCGGCGCCGGTCGTCGTCCGGAGCGCCCCGCGGATCCGTTCGACGATCGCGTCGATCTCCGCCGGTGAGGTGTCGACGGCGATGAGCGCGAACTCGTCACCACCCAGTCGGCAGGCCACGTCAGCGTCGCGGCACGCGTGGCGGATCGCGGACGCCATGGCGAGCAGCGCGGCGTCGCCGGCGTTGTGTCCCTCGGTGTCGTTGATCGTCTTGAGCGAGTTCACGTCGATGAAGACGACCTGGGTGGTGTGTCGCTCGCGGTCCGCTGCGGCCAGGGCGTGCTGCGCGGCGATCGCGAACCCCCGGCGGTTCAGGAGCCCGGTGAGGGGATCGCGCTCGGCGGCGTCGGTCAGCTCGGCGAGGCGCTCGTGCGCGGCCTCCCTCGCCTGGACCGCCGACGTCACGTCCCGGAAGACCACCGTCGCCCGGATCTTGCCGTTGCGGTGGGTGAAGATCGTCGAGGAGACGTCGGCGACGAAGGTGGTCCCGTCTCCGCGCCGCATCGTGAGCTCGGCTCTCGTGTGGCCGGTGGTGGCTCGTGCCGCCAGCGCGTCGGCCAGGTTCGGATCATCGGCGACCACGACGGCATCGCGGCCCCCGGCGATGAGCTGGCGCTCGGTGGTGGCCAGCAGCGAGCACGCTGCGGGGTTGGCGGCGAGGATGTGCCCATCCGGTGTCGTGAGCAGGACGCCGTCGGGGTTGTAGCGGTAGATCGCTTCGTAGTCGGAGGCGTCCACCAACCGCGGGGCAGCGAGGGCGTCGGCCACGGCGAGGGCCGCCCGTTCGGCGAGCGCCTCGAGCAGACGGAGGTCGTCGGCGGTGTACCCGCCGGTCTCCGTCGTCCGGACGGCGCCGAGGGTCCCGACGAGCTCTCCGGAGGCGAGCAACGGCACGATCATCAGGGAACGCATCGGGTGGTCGCGCACGAAGGGCAGGAAGCGAGCAGGCGTCGTCTCCGCCACCGTCTGCGGTTCGAGGTCGTTGAGCAGGACGGGTCGGCGGTCCGAGGCGACCGATCCGGCGATGCCTTCACCGAGGCGTACGGAGTCGGTGCCGAGGACCTCGCGCATCGCATCCCCGACCGCGGGATCGGCGTGCAGGATCACCTGCGGCTCGAGCGTGGTGCCGTCAGGGCTGATGGTGGTGAGCACGCAGCCGTCGCCGATGGCGTCCACCACCCGCTGGGCGACCGTTCGCAACAGCGCGGGCAGGTTGCGATCGCACTGGACCAGTTGGGCCCAGAAGTCGTCGAGCGCACGTCGAGGCAGCGGCGGCGGGGTTCCTTGCCTCATGTCTGTGAGCGTTGGCCCTGCTGGTCGTCATCGCCAGGGGAGTTGGTCCCGATCTGTCGGGCGGTACCGCACTGGCCGTGGCGCTCAGGGACCGAGCTGCTCGAGTGCCTGCGCGATCAGGTCGGCGTAGACGGCGATGCCTCGCATGTTGGGGTGGGTGCGGTCGCTGTGCAACAGCGTCGGGTCCGCCGTCACCACGGCATGCCAGTCGGCGACGATGGCGTTGGGATGCTCGGCGCTGATGGCGGCGAGGGTGTCGTTGGTGGACGGCACCCAGTTGCTGACGCCGACGGTGTTCACCAGGACGATCCGACGTGTGGGGCCGAGGATGTCGAGAACCTGACGCAGGGCGGCGAGGTTCTCCTCGGACTTGAGTCCGGCGTTGGTGCCGAAGTTGAGCACGACGACCGGTCGGATCGTGCCGCTGTCCACGGCCTGTTCGACGAGCTCGGGCGCGTCCCTCCACTGCCGGATGGGCTCGGCGTCGAGGGTGATGCCCGGGAAGTGCTGGTACATCGCCGGCGCCGCACCGGAGAGGACGGAGTCGCCGAAGCCGACCATGAGGTCGCCGGGTGGAACCGAGTGGCCAGGCGGCCATGCCGGCGGGGGCGCTGGGGGTTCGGCCGGTGCTCCGTCGGTGGGCACGGGGACGGCGGTGACGGTCGTGACGGTCGTGGGGGTGGCCGGCCGGACCTCCGAGGCTCGTTCGGCCTGGGCGATGGACCGCTGGCCTCGCTCGACCGCCAGCTGGGCGGCCGATTTCGGCGGCGCCGTGGTCACCGCGAACCCCGCCAGCGCGAGCACCGCCGCGACCGAGCCCAGGGCGAAGGCCCCCGCGGGGACCAACCCGCGCTCGGCGTGGACGAACGGTCGCCACAGCGCCCGGAACCCGTCCCGGCGCACCGGTGTCTCGATCCAGCGATAGCTGGCGGCCGAGAGTCCGAAGGTGAGCACCAGGGTGGTCACGACGACGGCGGTGCTGGGTCCGGCACCGGGTGCCACCGCCGGAAGGGCTGCCGTGGCGATGAGGATCACCGGCCAGTGCCACAGGTAGATGCCGTACGAGCGTTGGCCGACCCACACGAGGGGTGGCAGCCGGTGGACCGCCTGCAGGGCGTTCGCATCGCCGGGCAGGCAGGCGACGACCACGGCGGTGAGCACCGACGCCAGCGCGATGCCACCCCGGTAGGTCGACGCCTGGCCGCTGTCGACCACGGCGACCAGCACTCCCAGGCCGGCGAGGGCGGCGAAGCCGGCGGCGTTGCGCAACGGTCGCCAGCGGGGTCCGGCGAGCACGGTGCCGCGGCCGTCGGATGCGAACGCCAGCGCGGCACCGAGCATCAGGCCGAACAGGTGCGTGTCCGTGCCGTAGTAGACCCGCGTCGGGTTGGCGCCCGGCGTGTACAGGATCGCCATGAGCAGCGCCGACCCGGCGGCGAGGGCGAGCGCAACCCTGGTCCGGTGCCGTCTCGTGCGAGCCAGGGCGAGGATGGTGCCGAAGACGATCGGCCACAGCAGATAGAACTGCTCCTCGACGGCCAGCGACCAGAACGTCTCGAACAGCGTCGGGGCGGTGCGGTCGAAGTAGTCGGACCCGGCGGCGGCCTCGAGCCAGTTGCTGCTGAACGTGAGAGCGCCCAGCACCTGGCGGCCGATGCCCACGAGGAGGTCGGCGCTGACGGTCCATGCTGCGGCGACGCTGACCGTCACCACGGTCACGAGTGCGGGGAGCAACCGGCGTGCCCGCCGCTGCCAGAAGTGGGGGAGGTCGACGTGACCGTCGCGCGAGCGTTCGCGCAGCAACAACGTCGTGATCAGGAACCCGCTGAGCACGAAGAAGACGTCGACGCCGAGGAAGCCCCCGGGGACGCGCGAGGGCCAGAGGTGGAAGGCCACGACGGCCAGGACCGCGAGGCCGCGCAGTCCGTCGAGGCCCTCGATGCGTCCACCGGGCCGCGTGCCACCCATGCGCGCTCGCACCTGTGCAGTATGGACTCCGCCGGCGTGTTTCGGCGGTCATGCCGGTCGCGATCGTCCGAACGACTGGGGTCGCCGCGGTGGCGTGCGCACCGGCCCGTGGCATGCTGGTGCCCGGAGCGCCGGGAAGCCTGGTCGGCAAGCCCGACGTCCGCGGCCCAGGAGCGCTCTGATCTTGTTGTTGTTGCTCGCGATGCATGGTGTCGTCGGCGTCGGCATCCTGCTGTCGTCGCGCCGCATCGGCCGGGCCGCCTTCGCCGTGGGTGCGCTGCCGATGGCAGCCGCCCTCGCGTATGCAGCTGCGCACTGGACCGACGTGGTCGACGGCGAGGTGGTCCGATCGTCGGCAACGTGGGTCAAGGGGCTGGGATTGCTGGCCGACACCCACCTCGACGGGTTCGCGCTGTTGATGGTGCTGCTGGTCAGCGGCATGGGCGTCGCCGTCATGGCATACGCACCGTCGTACTTCGGCACGAGCCGCGCCGGACCGCGCGTGGCCGGCCTGCTGGTGCTGTTCGCCGGGTCGATGCTGGGGCTGGTCCTCGCCGACAACCTCGGCTGGCTCTACGTGTGCTGGGAGCTCACCTCGGTCACGTCCTTCCTGCTGATCGGCGGCGACCAGGCGCGCGCCGAGCAGCGAACGGCTGCCCTCCAGGCGTTGCTGGTGACGGCCGCCGGGGGACTGGCGATGCTCGGCGGCTTCATCCTGATCGCGCAGGCGGCCGGCACCTGGTCGATGCAGGAGATCCTGGCGGCACCGCCCTCGGGTGCCACGGTCGGCGTCGGCCTCGGCCTGGTCCTGGTCGGGGTGGTCACCAAGTCGGCCCAGTACCCGTTCCACTTCTGGCTGCCGGGCGCGATGGTGGCGCCGACGCCCATCAGCGCGTACCTGCACTCGGCAACCATGGTGAAGGCGGGCATCTACCTGGCGGCCCGCTTCGCGCCCGCGTTCGCCGTCGTGGGCGTCTGGCGTCCGTTCGTGCTCGCGATCGGTCTCACCACGATGATCGCCGGGGCGTTGCGGGCCTTGCGCCAGCACGACCTCAAGCTGCTGCTCGCCTTCGGCACCGTCAGCCAGCTCGGCTTCATGCTGGTGCTCGCCGGTGCCGGCAAACCCGAGGCCACCAAGGCGGTGGCGGTGCTCCTCCTCGCCCACGGACTCTTCAAGGGCGCCCTGTTCCTGGTCGTCGGGATCGTCGACCACGAGACGGGCACCCGCGACCTGCGCGAGCTGCCGCGGCTGGCGTCGGGGTGGTGGTGGGTGCGAATCGTGGCCGTCGTGTCGGCGGCGTCGATGGCGGGGGTCCCGCCGTTGGTGGGGTTCGTGGCCAAGGAGTCGGCCTACGAGGCCTTCGCCCACGGCGACCTCGGCGACGCGCTCGTGCTCGCCGGCCTGGTGACCGGCTCGGTCCTCACCTTCGCCTACAGCGCCCGCTTCGTCCGACCGTTCCTGAACCTGCGCCCGACCGAGTCCGCCGCGGAGCACGCCCCGAAGGCCCTGTTCGTCGCCGCACCGGTGCTGCTCGCCGTCGGCAGCGTCGCGGCCGGCGTCGCCGTCGCGCCCGGCCTCGGGGGCCTCGTCCGCGCCGCTGCCAACGCCCTCGACGCCGAGGTCGGCGCGCCGAAGCTGGCCCTGTGGCACGGCTGGAACCTGGCGCTGCTGCTCTCCGCCGTCACCATCGGCCTCGGTTGCACCCTCGTCGCCGTCCGCCAGCGCGTCGAGGGTGTGCAGGAGCGGCTGGCGCCACCGTTTCGAGCCGAAGCCGGCTTCGGCGCCGTGCTCCATGGCCTCGGCGTCACCGCTCGGAGGGTCACCGGGTTCGTCCAGTCCGGCTCGCTGCCGGTGTACATCGGCGTCATCCTGCTCGTCGTCGTCGGTGCGCCCAACGTGGTGCTGATCGCCCGTGGCACGTGGCCGGGGTGGCCCGATGTCGCCGAGGTGGCCGGCCAGCCGGTGCTCGCCGTGGCGCTCGTGGCCTCGGCGCTCGGTGTGGCGACCGTCCGACGTCGCTTCGCCGCCGTGCTCCTGCTCGGCGCCGTCGGCTACACGATGGCGCTGCTCTTCGCCGTCCAGGGTGCGGCCGATCTCGCCCTGACGCAGTTCGCCGTCGAGACGCTGTCGGTCGTCGTGTTCATGCTGGTCGTCCGCCACCTGCCGCAGGACTTCCGTCCACGGCGCCTTCGAGTGGCGAACGTGCTCCGGGTCGGGATCGCCGGCCTGGTGGGTGGGGGCGTGTTCGCGCTGGCGATGATGACCAGCGCCGGCACCGCCGAGCGGCCGGTGTCGGACGACATCGTCGCCGCTGCGCAGCCCGAGGGCGGTGGCAAGAACGTCGTCAACGTCGTGCTGGTCGATGTCCGCGGGTTGGACACGCTCGGGGAGATCACGGTGCTGACGATCGCCGCGGTCGGTGTCGTGGCCGTCGCTCGCGTCGGGCGCCGACCGGCCGGACGGGCGTCCACGCGTGAGGAGGTCCCGACGTGAAGCGGTCGCTCGTGGTCGACGTCAGCGCCCGCATGGTCGTGCTCGCGTCCGCGGTCCTGTCGCTGTACCTGCTCGCGGCCGGTCACAACCAGCCCGGCGGCGGCTTCATCGGTGGCCTGGTGGCCGGTGCCGGCATCGCGCTGGTCTACGTCGCCGGCGGCCTCGACGACGTTCGTCGTCTGCTACCCGTGCCGCCCTGGATGGTGCTCGGCGCCGGCCTGGTCGTCTCGGTCACCGCGGCCATCGTCCCGCTGGTGTTCGGCGGCGCCGTCTTGGCCCAGGACTACGTCTCGCTGCACCCACCGCTGCTCGGCGACGTGAAGCTCACCAGCGCACTGGCCTTCGACGCTGGCGTCTACGCCGTGGTGGTGGGCGTCGTGCTCATGGCCTTCGAGGCCCTCGGCGAGGATCGACCGCCCGAGCTGGAACGATGACGGTCGTCCTGGCCGCCGCAGCGGCGGCGCTGTTCGGCTGCGGCACCTACCTGCTGCTCCAGCGCGAGCTGACCCGGATCGTGCTCGGCCTGGCCCTGCTCGCCCACGGTGCCAACCTGTTCATCCTGCTCGGCGCCGGACATCGTGGGCGGCCCACCTTCGTCGGTTCGGTGCCGGCCGACGAGCTGCTGGACCCGTTGCCGCAGGCCTTCGTGCTCACCGCCATCGTGATCACCTTCGGTGTGACCACGTTCCTGCTGGGTCTGGCCTATCGCAGCTGGGTGCTGACGCGCGACGACGAGGTGCAGGACGACGTCGAGGACCGCCGCATCCCACGGCGTGTCGCACCTCCCGAGGTCGAGGCCGACCTCGCCGAGACCGAGGCCGAGCTCGAGCGCGACCACGTCGAGGAGTGGACGTCGTGATGGACCTCCTGGTGCCGGCTCCGGTGCTGCTGCCGCTCGCCGGCGCGGCGCTGTCCATCGTCAGCGGGCGGTCGCGGTCCGTGCAGCGGGCCATCGGCGTCACCGTGCTGGCGGGCGTGTTGGCGTGCACCGCCGCGCTCGCGGTTCTCGTCGACCGTGACGGTCCCAGCGCGGTCCAGGCCGGCGGTTGGAAGGCGCCGATCGGCATCACGCTGGTGGTCGATCGGCTCTCGGCCACGATGCTGGTGATCGGCGCCATCGTGCTGCTGGGCGTGCTGGTCTACGCCATCGGCCAGGGCGGCGCCGAACGTCACCACGTCGGGTTCCACCCGGTGTACCTCGTTCTGGCGGCAGGCGTGTCGGCCAGCTTCCTCACGGGCGACCTGTTCAACCTCTTCGTCGCCTTCGAGATGATGCTCACCGCCAGCTACGTGCTGCTGACCCTGGGCGGACGGCGTGACCAGATCCGTGCCGGCATGACCTACGTGGTGATCAGCCTGGTGGCGTCCGCGCTGTTCCTGACCGCCGTCGGCTTCGTCTACGCCAGCACGGGAACCGTCAACCTCGCCCAGCTGTCCGAACGGCTCATGGACCTGCCGATCGCGCTCCGTCAGGCGCTGGTGCTGCTGCTCCTCGGCGTGTTCGGCATCAAGGCGGCGATCTTTCCGCTGTTCTTCTGGCTTCCGGACAGCTACCCGACCGCACCCACCGCGGTCACCGCCGTGTTCGCGGGGATCCTCACCAAGGTCGGCGTGTACGCCATCATTCGCACGCAGACGCTGCTGGTCGATCCCGCCGACCGGATGGGCACCCTGCTCCTCGTGGTGTCGGCGCTGACCATGGTGGTCGGCGTTCTGGGCGCCATCGCCCAGAACGACATCAAGCGCATCCTGTCGTTCCACATCGTGAGCCAGATCGGCTACATGATCTTCGGACTGGCGCTGTTCACGGTGGCCGGCCTCGCCGGCGCCATCATCTACATCGTCCACCACATCATCGTGAAGACGACGCTGTTCCTGGTGGGCGGGCTGGTCGAGCACCGCACGGGCACCGGGCGCCTCGACCGGGTCGGGGGACTGCTGCGGTCGGCGCCGCTGCTGGCGGTCGTCTTCCTGGTCGCCGCGTTGAGCCTCGCCGGGGTGCCGCCGCTGTCAGGGTTCGTGGCCAAGTTCGCGCTCGTCGAGGCGGGGCTCTCCGCGCACGCGTGGGTCGTGGTCGGGGTCTCGCTCGTGGTGAGCGCGCTGACGTTGTTCTCCATGACCAAGATCTGGGCCGGGGCCTTCGGCGGCGACGTCGAGCCCGTCGCGGCCGCGCAGCGGCGCCCGCCCGTGCTCATGGTCGCCCCGACCGTGGTGCTGGCGGCGGTCAGCGTCACCATCGCCCTCGCCGCCGGTCCGCTCTACGACTTCACCGAACGCGCCGCCGCCGAGTTGCTCGACCCGGCCCAGTACCGGACCGAGGTGCTGGGTCCATGAGGCGCCTGGTGGTGATCGGATGGCTCACCGTCCTGTGGATCGTGCTGTGGCGCGACGTCTCGGTGGCCAACGTCCTGAGCGGGCTCGTGGTGTCCGTTGCGGTGAGCGCCGGACTGTCGCTGCCCTGGGCTGGCGGTGGCCGCAGCCGGCACCGGGTCCGGCTCGTCGCGGCGAGCCGCTTCCTCGTCTACTTCGCCTGGAAGCTCCTGGAGGCCAACGTCGTCATCGCCCGAGAGGTCGTCACACCGCGGAACCGCATCCAGACGGGCATCATCGCCGTGACGTTGCCCGTGTGCTCGGACCAGGTCGTCACCCTCGTGGCCAACGCCGTCAGCCTCACGCCGGGAACGCTCACCCTCGAGGTCCGAGGATCGCAACCGTGCACGTTGTACGTCCACGTGCTGCACCTGCACGACGTCGAGCGCGCACGCGAGGACGTGCGGACCCTGGCCCGCCTCGCCGTCGCCGCCTTCGAGTGGTCGCCGGACACGCACGACGTGGAGGTGGCGTCGTGATCGTCGCCATCTTCGCGCTGCTCACGGCAGCGGCCATCGGGTTCCTGGTGCGGCTGGTGCGCGGGCCGTCCATCGCCGACCGCATCGTCGCGCTCGACGGTGTGCTGCTGGTGGTGGTGAGTGCCCTGGCCGTCGACGCCGCCCGGGTCGAGCGCGCCGTGTTCATCGACGCCGTGGTCGTCGTGGGGCTGCTCGGCTTCGTCGGGACCGCGGTCGCCGCTCGCTTCATCGAACGGCGGGGTGGTTGACGTGGTCGTGGCCGGACAGGTGCTGATGCTGGTCGGGGCGGCGTGGATGCTGTTGGCCGCCGTCGGCGTGAACCGGTTCGGCGACGTGTATGCCCGCATGCACGCCGCCACCAAGTCCACGACGCTGGGTCTGCTCCTGGTCCTGGTCGGTGCATCCCTGGACCTACCGGCGCTCGATGCGGCGAAGCTGCTGCTCGCCGCCGCGCTGCTGTTCCTCACCGCGCCGCTGGGGGCGCATCTGGTGGGCCGATCCGTGCACCGCCACGCCGGTCTGGCGGCCGTCCGCATCGACACCGTCGACGAACTGGCTGCGGACGAGCAGCGGGATGGCGCCGCCGACCCCGGCGCCGATCGCGACGCCCCACTACACGACAGCCCACCACACGACAGCCCACCACACGACAGCCCGGACAGCAGGAGGCACCCATCATGAGATGCCCGACGGACGGCAGCCGGATGGCGCTCATCGAGCGCAACGGCGTCCAGATCGACTACTGCCCGCACTGCCGGGGCGTCTGGCTCGACGGCGGCGAGCTCGACGAGGTCGTCAGCGCCACGGTCGACAGCGTCCTGTCGCATCCGTCGCTCGTGACCGATGCCTACGGCATGGACATGCGCAGCTGGGACGACGACCCCGGCGAAGAGCCTGACGTCTAGTTCCGCATCGCACGGGGAATCGCCAAAGCACGTCGACCAGAGGGCGTGTCCGTGCCGCAGACCACCACCGATCAGCAACCGATGTCCTATGGACAGGCCCTCGGGCGCGGTCTCGTCTCGGCGGCGACGGACAACGACGACGTCGGCCCAGGTGTCCGCACCGTGGCCGTGGCCTTCATGGCCAACCTCGTCGTGGCCCTGGCCAAGTACGCCGGCTTCCTCCTCGTGCAGTCATCGGCGCTGCTGGCCGAGGCCTTCCACTCCACCGCCACCACGGCCAACCAGGCGCTGCTCCTCCGAGGACGCCTGGTCGGCGATCGTGCCGAAGACGCCCAGCACCCGTTCGGCTACGGCCGGGCGCGCTACTTCTGGGCCTTCGTCGTCGCCATCGTCATGTTCGGCATCGGTTCCACCCTGTCGATCGGCCGTGGCGTCCTCGCGCTGCTCGGTCCTGGCGAGGGGATCGGCACCGCCTGGATCCCGCTCGCCGCCCTCACGGTCGGCCTGCTGTCCGACGGGTCGTCGTTCCTCGTGGCCTTCCGCCAGACGAGGCGCGAGCGGGGCGACCACGGCTACTTCGAGCACCTCCGCCGGTCGAAGGACCCCGAGGTGATGATGGTGTTCATGGAGGACTTCGCCGCGCTCATCGGCCTCGCCTTCGCCTACACCGGTGTCATCCTCACGTTGATCACCGGCAACCACGTCTACGACGCCGTGGCCAGCATCTGCATCGGTCTGCTGCTGGCCGCGGTCGCCTTCTTCCTCGCCCGCGAGATGCGCAGCCTGCTGCTCGGCGAGTCCGCCCTGCCCGAGCACCAGGAGCAACTCGTCGACGCCCTGGGCAGCCACCCGGCCGTGGACGACGTCGTGTACGTCCGCACCCTGCACCTCGGGCCGGAGGACCTGCTGGTCGAGGCCAAAGCCGAGTTCCGTGACGAGCTGCATGCCGGTCAGGTGGCCGACGCCATCGACGAGGTCGAGGCCGAGATGCGCAATCGGCTCGACATCGTCCGGTTGGTGGCGATCGAGCCCGATCGGGGCGAGCCCGACACCGATCGGCCCGCCTACCAGCTCGACCGCTGAGCGCAACTCGCGAGGGGGTTCGCGACGGTCTGGGTCATTTGACCTAGATTTTCCTCAAGCGGGCGGTTTCGGGAGCCGAAGTCAGGAACGTGACCATGACGACCGTCTGTCGGGTGGCGCTGCGGGGCCTGCTGAGCCTCGTGTGCGCTGTCGTGCTCGTGGTTCTGGCCGTGGTGCCCGCCGGGGCATCGCGCGGTAGCGGGTCTGACCACACCGCACGACGACCGCCGGCTCGGGTCGGCCACACCACGGCGACGCCATCCCGGCACGCACCGAAGATGCGTCCGGTCCGCCGGTCCGCCGACCACGCGAAGCCTTCCCGACGTGCTGCGCACCGCGCCACCGGCGCGCACCGCCCGAAGGGCCACGCCCGCGGTCACCGGGCGCCGGCGGCCGACCCACCGCCCACCAGCCCGGCACCGAGCCACGCCGCCGTCGGGCCGGCACCGGTCCGTCGGGCCGTGGTCGCCACGGCGGAGCCGTTCCGCCCGGTCCGGGTCGTCTTCGACCCGCCGATGGCATCCGCACCGCCGGCGACGACCGCACCCTCCCCGGCGCCGCCGCCTCGGCGCGCCGTGCTCGAGCGGGCGTTCCAGGTCATCAAGGAGCCGCACCTCCCGTCGGTGCCGGCCACCCGCGATCCCGCCCTGCCGCTGCTGCTCATCGTCACCATGGCCGGCTGCGCCGCCGTCCTCGGACGCGGCGACCGCCGAGACCCGAAGCTGTCCCGATCGTCCATCGATCCCGGCTCGCGGGGGATCGGCTTCTCGTGACCGACCGCGCGGAGTTGGTCCCGCTGGCCCACCGCGTGGGTGCGCTGCAGGGCGCCCGCCTCCTCCTCGCGGCCACCGTCGCAGGGGTCGCCTGGCTGGGCGAACCGTCGGTGGGTCGCCCCAGCATCGCCCTCGTCCCCCTCGCCGTCCTCTACCTGGCCATCACCGCCGGGTTCGAGGTGTTGCGTCGCGTCACGGGCCGGCGCGGCATCGAGGTGATCTCGACGTCGCTGCTGATCGACGGTGGCTTCCTGGTGGCGGCCGTGGCCTCCACCGGCGGCGCCACCAGCCCGCTGCTGTTCCTCGTGTACGTGCACATCGTCGCCACCACGTTGCTGGCGTCGTTCCGCACGGGCGCGGGCGTGGCCGTCTGGCACGCCCTCCTGTTGGTCAGTGCCACGCACGTGGCGTCGCCCTTCGGTGCCGCCGCGCCGTCGCCCGGTGACGACGTCGCGCTGGTGGTGGCGTCCTACCTCGTCGTGGCGGGAGCGACGGCGGCCTTCGCCTCGCTGAACGAGCGCGCGCTGCGACGCAGCCGCCGGGCGGCGACGACGCTGCTGGAACTCGGTGTGGCGCTCGAGGAGTCCCGCACGCTCGTCGACGTCGCCACGGTCGGCGCGTCCCATCTGCAACGACTGGCACCGCTGCGCCGCGCCACCGTCCTGGTGCGACTCGACGAGGCGTGGTCGGGCGTGGTGGCCGCCGACAACGGTGCGGTGCCGGTGGCGTTGCGCGGTGGCGAACGGCCGGTGGTCGGTGACGGTCACCGGTACGCCACCCTCCACGCCACTCTCGACCCCGCCGTGTGGCCCGAGCTCGACGCCGTCCTGCCCGGTGCGGCGAACGTCGTGGTCGTGCCGCTGGTGGCCGATGGACGCGACGTCGGTCTGGCGGCGGTCGAGTGCGGGGCCCGTCGCGCGACCCTGCCGGTGGACGAGCTCCAGCTGATCGAGCAGGCCGGCGCCCGCATCGCGCTGTCGATCCAGGGTGTGCAGCTGCTCGACGAGGTGGAACGGATGGCCACCAGCGACCCGCTCACCGGCCTGCCCAACCGTCGGGTGTTCGACGAGGCCCTGACCCGAGAGGTCGGCCGGGCCCATCGCTACGGCACGCCGCTGGCCCTCGCCCTGCTCGACGTCGACCACTTCAAGCAGGTCAACGACGTCCACGGTCATCCGATGGGCGACGAGGTGCTGCGCCAGCTGGCGGACGCGCTGCGCGACGCCACCCGTCCCGAGAGCCTCGTCGCCCGCTACGGCGGCGAGGAGTTCGTCGTCCTGCTACCCGACGCCGCCCGCGACGACGCCATGACCGCGGCCGAGCGCCTGCGTCGGTCGGCCCAGACCGTGGGGGTGTTGCCGGTGACCGTCAGCGTGGGCGTGGCCGTGCTCGACGCCGGCGACGACCCGGCCGCGCTGGTCGCCGCGGCCGATGCTGCCCTGTACCGGGCCAAGGAATCGGGTCGGAACCGGACGGTCTGCGCCGATCGAGTCGTCGATCAGGCGGGCGTCAGGTCCTCACCGGTGCCCCACACGTCGGCCGGCTCGGCCTCGTCGATCGGCACGATCACGCCGTAGTGGCCGTCGTAGCGCAGGTAGATGACATGGCCGCGCCCGGTGCCCGTGTCCTCGAAGAACACCCAACGCTCCCGGCCGTTGTCGAGGCGCTCTCTGGCTTCGGCGAGGTCGAGGGTCGGCGCCGGTCGCTCGTCCACCCGGACCACCGCCGCGGAGGGAATCTCCAGCGCCGACGGATCGGGGCCGTACACGTAGCGCACGACGTAGCCGCCTCCCTCTTCCCGGTGGACCACCGCGTCGCGGCCGCTGGCCAGGTCGTGGAACAGGCAGAAGTCGAAGTCCATGGCCTCCAGGTCGAAGACGGCCTCGTCGATCGTCGTCTCCTCGGGCTCGAAGGACTTGTGACGCACCACCGCCCGCTCGTCGGGTGGACGGGGATGGTGCTCGGGTCGCTCGACGGTCTGGTCGCCGTGACGCCACTGGCCGTCACCGCTGGTCGGCCCGCGCCGGCGGAGCATCTGGCGGTGGCCGGAGAGTTGCGCGAACCGGCGGCGCAGGCGATCGGCGAGCAGGTCGACGGCCTCGGTCATGACGGCCGCTGCGACGTGGGACCGGATCGGACTGCCGTCGAGGTCGATCGTCACCTTGGCGATGGCGGGGCGTTCACGCGCCGGATCGGGCGCCAGGACCAGCCGCACGTCGGTGTGCAGGACCGGACCGTCAACCCCGTCGAGCACCTTGCGGACCTTGTCGAGGGCGTAGGCCACGTCGGCGTCGTCCACCGGCCCCGAGGTCGAGATCTCGAGCGACGCCGGTGGCGTCTCCTCGGGCTCCTCCACGACGCGGACCTCTCCCAGGTGCTGCTCGAGGATCTCGCCGTGGGCGACACGGAAGCGGGCGACGGGCGACTCGAGGCCCTCCACGGCCGACCACTCCAGGACGAAGTCGCCGTTGCTGCCGCGGATGCGGATCTCCGCGTCCTGGCCGAGGAGCGGGGAGCCCTCCAGGAAGCCTCGGATGGCATCGGCCCCGACCATGACGTCGCCGCCGGCGTGGAGCGCGGCGTTGGGTGCGTAGAGCAGCATGGCCTGGTCGAGGTTCTCGGCCGCCAGTTGACCCGCCCACTGCTCGATGACCCGCGTGGGATGTCGCTGGAGGTCGTGTCCGAGCTCGGGCTGCGCCGTGGCGAACGGGGCGTCGCCCTTGTCGTCGGTGCGCCCCGCTCCGGTCAGGTCGCCGAAGCGCCGCTGCCGCTTGGACGTTCGCCTGCCGCTGCGCATGCGCACGTCGACGGCACGCATCTCGTCCTGCACGTCGAAGTGCACGCGTGCCCCGGCCACCCGGGCCGCCGGCTCCGTGTCCTCGCTGCGCACGACGTAGCGCTTGCCGGCGTGGAGGATCCGACCCTCGCCACGGTCTTCGTCGAACCACTGCACGACACCATCGGGCATGGCGATCACCACCTTCTGCGCCGCGGCGACGCGCGGCGCGCGGTCATGGGGTTCTGGAGACACCCGACCCGAACGGGCGGTGCCTCAACCGCACCCTGTCATCGGACGCACCGCGACGGAAGGGACCAAAGGCCCGAGGTGGCGTCGAGTCGCGGGTCCGCACCGTCCGGGTGGCCCGCCGCCGTTCCGTCGACGACGGCCTATCGTCGGACCCATGCTCCTGCACACCGACCGCGTGTCCGTCGCCGATCTCGCCGCCGGCACCGGATGGCAGGTGAAGCCCGAGGGCGCGTGCAAGGACCAGCTGTGCGTGCCGCTTCCCGACGAGGCGTGGGTCGACGACGATGTGCTCAACGTCGACGTGGTCGCCGGCCGCCTCGGCATGCCGGTGCTGCGCGACCGCGACCACGAGCTGATCGCGCTCGGGCCGGCCACGGTGGTCGGCCGAGCACTCGAGTCGGCCGTGGCGTCCGAACTGGAGCTGCCCGATATCGACGGCAACCCGTTCCAGCTGTCTTCGCTGCTCGGCAAGAAGGTGCTGCTGGTCGCGTGGGCGTCGTGGTGAGGCTGTCGTGACGACCTGCCCGTGTGGCAGGAACTGCGCAACGAGCTCGCCCCTCGCGGTGTCGAGGTGGTGACGGTGGCCCTCGATTCGGGCGGCCCCGACGCCGCACGGCCGTTCATCGAGGCGGCGGCACCCGAGCACCCCGCGCTCGTCGACGTCACCCACGTGTCGGCCGAGCGCTTCGGCTTCGTGAACGTGCCCAACGCCGTCTGGATCGACGAGACCGGCACGATCGTGCGCCCCGCGCACGCCGCCCATGTGCGGCCGTCGAAGCTCCGCGAGATCGAGGTCACCCCCGAGATGGGGCTGCTCGGCGAGATGCTCACCGAGATCAAGCGATTCAACGCCGATCCCGAGACCTACCGTGCCGCCATCGCCGACTGGGTGGAGCAGGGGGCCGAGAGCCGCTACGTCCTGTCGGCCGACCGGGTGGTCGAAGCCTCACGGCCCCGATCGGCCCAGCACGCCGAGGCGGCGGCCGCGTTCGAGATCGCCCAGCACCTCCACCGCACCGGCCATGCCGACGAGGCCGTCGCCTGGTTCAAGCTGGCCCACGAGAAGCACCCGGAGAACTGGACCTACAAGCGGCAGGCGTGGACGTTCGCCACCACGCCCGAGGGCGAGCCGTCCGACCTGGTGCAGTTGGCCGACGACGTCTACGGCACCAACTGGCTCTCCGAGGTCCGCCGGCTCGGCGCCGAGACCTACTACGACGAGTTCCCGGCCTGATCGCCGACGGCTGACCACAGCTCGGGGAACACCTGCGCCACCTTGGCGGTGAGGTAGTCGCCGTAGGTGCCCTCGAAGTCGAACACCGACCGCCCGTCCCAGCGCGCCGGTGCCGGTGCGCCCGTGTCACCGAAGCCGGGGACGGGCACGATCTCGGCGTCCCACGACGGATCGAAGAAGAACGGGAAGGACAGGCGGCTGGACGGTGGCAGACGGACCCGGTGCGGTGTCGACCGGTAGGTGCCGCCGGTCATCCGTTCGAGCATGTCGCCGATGTTGCACACGAACGAGTCCGCCATCGGGGGGACCTCGACCCAGCCGTCGCCGGTGCGCACCTCGAGGCCGCCGACGTCGTCCTGGCGCAGGATGGTGAGCAGCCCGTAGTCGGTGTGCTCCTGGACGCCCCAGGTGGCCGCGTCCACGGCGCCGGCGGGTGGGTAGTGGAAGATGCGGAACAGGATCGTCGGATCGGCGGTGAGGCGCGCATGGAACCAGTCGTGCTCCAGGCCGAGCCCTTCGGCGACCAGTTCGAGCAGGCGATGCCCGAGCTCGGTGAGCGCGTCGAGCACCTCGAGCACGAGGGGACGCAGCTCGGCCGGCTCGTCGGGGAACAGGTTCGGGCCGTGCAGCGGCGTTCCGGCGGCGACGCGGGGATGGCCGGCGTCGAGCTCGGCGCCGAAGTAGACGCCCTCCTTGCCGTCGGGTACACCCGACGTCAGCTCACCACCGGGCGGGAACCAGCCCCGCCACGCCGGTCCGGCCACCGCCATGGCGATGGTCGCCTTCTCGGCGTCGGGGCGGGCGAAGAACCTCCGGCTGGCGTCGGTGAGCCGCTGGAACAGACCGGCGTCCACGCCGTGCCCGGTGATGACGAAGAAGCCGTGGCGCCGGCAGGCGGCGTCGATGGCGGTAGCGGCGCCGCCGGCGGACAGGTCGATCACCGGGATGTCGGCCACGCCCACGAGTGTGCCCCACCCGGTGCGGTTCCGGAGCGGTCAGACGGTGAATGCGGGTGCGTCGTCGTGCCGGGCCGGGCGGGGCGCGGTGTGGAACCGGCGGAGGTCGAAGCGACGGAGCCGGGCGCGGAACTCGATCGTCAGCCCAGGCCACAGCGTGGAGTTGCGACCGTCGGCGTCGAGGTACCAGGACGAGCAGCCCGAGTTCCACACGGTCGGCTCGGTCTTGGCGTCCATCAGGTCGCACCACTCGTCCTGGACCGTCTGCTTGACCTCGATCGAGCCCAGGTTCCGCCGCTGCATCGTGGCCAGCGCCCGCAGCGTCCAGCGAACCTGGGCCTCGATCATCACGATGAGCGACGTGTGGCCGATGCCCGTGTTCGGACCCGGGATCATGAACAGGTTGGGGAACGCGGGGATGACGGTGCCCTTGTAGGCGCCGATGCGCTGCTTGCCGAACACGTCGGCGATGGAGTGGCCCTCGCCGTTGCGGAACCGGTCCATCATCGGCGAGTCGGTCACGTGGAAGCCGGTGCCGAGCACGATGGTGTCGACGGCGATCTCCTCGCCGGTGTTGGTGATGATCGAGTGGGGCCGGACCGCGGCGATGCCGTCGGTGTTCAGGTCGACGTTGGGCTGGTCGAGGGCCGTGTAGTAGTCGTCGGACAGCAGGATCCGCTTGCAGAACGGGGCGAAGTCGGGGGTGACCTTCCGGCGCAGCTCGGGGTCGCGGATGCTGTCGTCGATGTGCTTGAGACCGAGCTTCTTGGCGCCCTCGGTGACGCCGCGGTTGCGGATCATGCCGGCGGCCACGAGCTCGCGGCTCAGGTAGATGCCCGCCCGGTTCAGTCGCTGCAGCGCCGGGACGCGGCGGTACAGCCAGCGCTCGAGCGCGGTGATCCGCCGATTTCGGTGGGGGAGCACCCACGGCGCCGTGCGTTGGAACACCGTCATGTGCCCGACCTCGGGCTGGATGCCGGGTACGAACTGGATGGCCGACGCACCGGTGCCGATGACCGCGACGCGCTCGCCCCGCAGGTCGTGCCGGTGATCCCAGCGGGCCGAGTGCATGACCGTGCCGTCGAAGGAGTCGAAGCCGGGGATGTCGGGGTAGGACGGCTCGGCCAGCAGGCCGAAGGCGCCGACGACGACGTCGGCGGTCCAGCGGCAGACTCCGTCCGGCGTCGCCGTCTCGACCTCCCAGCGCTGGGTCCGGTGGTTCCAGTCGGCGCCCAGCACCTCGTGGCCGAAGCGGATGTGGTCGATCAGCCCGCGCTCGTCGGCGACCCGCCGCTGATAGGCGTGGATCTCGCTGGCGGGGGAGTACGTCTCGGGCCAGTCGGGGTTGGGGGCGAAGCTGAACGAGTACAGGTGCGATGGCACGTCGCAGCGGCAGTTGGGGTACGTGTTGTCCCGCCACGTGCCGCCCACCGACTCGGCGCGCTCGAAGATGACGAAGTCGTCGTGTCCTGCTTCGAGCAGACCGACGGCCATCCCCATGCCAGCGAAGCCGGCACCGACGACGGCCACCCGCGTGTGGCGGACGTGGTCGGATCGGTCGGCGGGCTCGGGCATCTGTGTGGTGGGCGCGTCGGCCACGGGTTCCTCCGGTGCTGCGGGTCGTCTTCGGCGGTTGCCGTCGATACCTACCAGTAGTAACCTACTGGGAGTAGCCTCGCAAGGACGGTTTCCGTGACACATGCCACGACGCCCGCCGGCGACCTGGCCGCCATCGAGGCCGAGGTCGCCACCCATGCCCACGGCCGCGTGCCGCGCCCGCTGCGCCGGCGCCAGGCGCTGGCCGTGGCCGAGCAGCTCTTCGTCGAGCGGGGCTACGCAGGTGCGTCGATGGACGAGTTGGCGGCCCGCATCGGGGTGTCCAAGCCCGTGGTCTACGACCTGGTCGGCGGCAAGGAGAAGGTCTTCGAGGCGTGCATGGCCCGGGCGGCCGACGCGTTGGCCGAGGCGGTCGCGGGTGCGGTCCTGGCCGCGGGCGACGCCGACGTCGAGCGCCTCCGGGCCGGTGCGCTGGCCTGGTTCCGATTCATCGACGAGCGCCGCTCCCTCTGGGACGCCCTGCTCGCCACCGACGACGCGCCCGTGTCCGCCGCGGTCGAGGCCATCCGCGCCCGTCAGGACGACTTCGTCGCCGCTCAGCTCGCCGCCGGCGCACGTGACGCCGGCCGCGACGTCGATCCCGAGCTCGTCGGTGCCGTGGCCACGGCGATGAACGGCGCCTTCGAAGCACTGGGTCGCTGGTGGAACCAGCACCCCGACCGGACCCCGGAGGAGCTGGCCGCGCTGTACACGTCGCTCCTGTTGCCCGGCCTGACCGCCCTGCTCGACTGGCCCTGACACCGTCCGTCACGGAGCGTGCTAGCAAGGGGGCCATGAAGCTCTCGATGACCCTCAACTACTCGGGCGACCCGGTGAAGGCCGCCGAAACCGCCGCCGACTACGAGCGGGCCGGCGTCGACATGATCTGGGTGGCGGAGCTCTACAGCTTCGACGCCGTGAGCATCCTCGGCTACCTGGCGGCCAAGACCGAGCGCATGGAGCTGGCCTCGGGCATCTTCCCGATCTACTCGCGCACGCCGGCGCTCACCGCGTCCACTGCGGCCGGCCTCGACGCCGTCTCGCAGGGTCGGTTCGTCCTCGGCCTCGGCGCCTCGGGACCGCAGGTCATCGAGGGCTGGCACGGCGTGCCCTACGACAAGCCCCTCACCCGCACGCGAGAGCTCATCGACATCTGCCGCATCGTGTGGCGGCGCGAACGGCTCAGCTACGACGGCAAGGCGTACCAGCTGCCGCTGCCCGAGGAGCAGGGCACCGGGCTGGGCAAGCCGCTCAAGCTCATCAACCACCCCGTGCGCGAGAACATCCCGATCTGGGTGGCCAGCCTCGGCCACAAGAACGTGGCCATGACGGCCGAGCTGGCCGACGGCTGGCTGCCGGTGTTCTTCCACCCCGACAAGGCCCGCGACGTCTGGGGCGACGACCTCGACGCCGGCACCGCCAAGCGCAGCGACGACCTCGGGCCCTTGCAGATCGCAGCCGGTGGCACCGTCGCCCTCAGCTCCGACCCGAAGGTGGCCGAGGGCATCCGCAACTTCGCCCGGCCGATGACCGCCCTGTACGTGGGCGGCATGGGGGCCAAGGGCAAGAACTTCTACAACAACGTCTTCCAGCGCTACGGCTACGAGGAAGAGGCAGAGAAGATCCAGGACCTCTACCTCCAGGGCAAGAAGGACGAGGCTGCCGCGCTCGTGCCCGACGACTTCCTCGACGCCACCGCACTGGTGGGCGACGAGGGTCGGGTCAAGGACCGCATCGAGGCCTACCGTGCCGCCGGCGTCACCCACCTGCAGATCACGCCCGTGGGCGACAACCCGCTGGAGATCATCGAGAAGGTCCGCGCCTGGGCCGAATGAGCGGTCGCGGGCGGCGCCCGCGACCGTGACGGTCAGCGTCGGCGGGCTTCGTCGGCCAAGCGCACCGCGTCCCACTGCTCACCGTTCACCGGTCCTTCCACGGCGTCGACGCCGAGGCGGGCCAGCAACGGGAGGTCGTCCTCGTGGACGACGCCGGTGGCGATGCACGGCACCGACAGCCGGCGGGCCAGCCGCGCCGCGGCGGCCACCGGTTCGGGGTCACGGTTGATCGAGGCGGTCAGCGCCGGATCGAGCTTCACGCCGGCCAGCGGCAGATCGGCGAGCACGGCCAGCGGCAGAGTGGTCATGCCGTGGTGGTGCAGGAGCAGCTCGACGCCGTGCGCTCGGAGGATCTCGCCCAGGTCGGAGCCCTCGGCGGCCAGCGAGAGGATCGTGGCTCCGGACAGCTCGAGGCGGATGCGGGCGTCGGGCGCGAACGACCGCACCGTCGCCAGGCGCTCCGACAGGGGTGAGCTGCGCAGCTGGACCTCGTCCAGCGTGATGTCGAGCGGGATGTCGAGCTGCTCGGCGTCCACGGCGCGCAGCGCGGCGCGCACCGCCGACCACCAGACGAGATCCACGTACCCGGTGGCCAGCGCGGCGTCGATGAAGTCCTCGGCGTGCAGCAGGCCTTCGCTCGGGTGCTCCCAGCCGGCCTCGATGCGCAGCTCGGTGAGTGCCCCGTCGGTGAGATCGATGACGGGGTCGAAGGCGGGCACGATCTGTCCTCGGGCGAGGGCCTGCGCCAACCGCCGGCTGACGTCGTCGGCCGTCCGACCGGCCCGGCTCTCGGTGGCGATGTCGACCCTGCGGACGCAGTCGCCGCCGCTGCGCTTGGCCCGGTACATGCCCCGGTCGGCCAGGGCCAGCAGCTCGTCGAGGGCGGGGTCCTCCCTCGGGTCGGCGACGACGAGCCCGATGCTGGCGGTGGCCGCGAGCTCGAGCGCACCGACCACGTAGGGGGGATCGGCCAGGTGGCGACGGATGCGCTCGGCCACCTGCTCGGCGGTGTCGGGTCCCTCGGGTGGGTGGATGACCACGGCGAACTCGTCGCCCCCGATGCGGGCGACCGTGTCGGCCGGCCGCACCGCGGCTTCGAGCCGAGCCGTGACCTGCCGCAGGAGCTGGTCACCCACCTCGTGGCCGTGGGTGTCGTTGATCCGCTTGAAGCCGTCGAGGTCCAACGCCATGACGGCGACGTCGGCGCCGGTCCGTGCCGCCACCGAGCGGGCCACGTCCAACCGGTCGGCCAGCAGGGCGCGGTTGGGCAGCCCGGTGAGCGGATCGTGCGAGGCGAGGTGGCTGAGGTGCGCCTCGCGCTCGAGCTGGTCGGTCACGTCGATGGCGAGGGTGCTCAACCACCGGACCTCGTTGCCGGGTCCGACCTCGGCCACGATGACGGCATCGACCGTCCCGAGCGTGCCGTCGGCCCGGTGGACGCGCAGACGACCGGTCCAGGGCTCGCCCCGTTGCACCGTCGGGCGGATCTCGGCGTAGTACAGATCGAAGACCTCGTCACCGAAGATCTGGTCGGTCGTCAGGTCCTGGCCGGGTTCGGCGCCGACGAAGGTGCGACCGGCGGTGTTCACCCACAGCACGCGGCCGCGATCGTCGGTGACGCCCACCAGGTGGGGGAGGCGTTCGACGAGGCCGAGCACACGGGCTGCGATCGTCAGGTCGAGGGCGTCATCGGGTGGTTGTGTCACGAACGGGGTGCGCAGCGAGCGCACATCATGGAAGCTTGATCGGATGTTCCTACCCGTTCCTTGAGCTGCGCATGCCCGATGGCAGTCGGCGTGTCATCACACGTCGCCGGCTGCCCAGGTAGCGTCGCCCGCGCTCGCACGAGGGGAGGACGACATGGCCGACGACGACGATGCCGACGCATCGGGTCGCGATGGCGTCGGGGGGCCCTACGAACGGCTCGGCGTGCTCGCCCGCCAGAGCGTGGAGCTGTCCCCGCAGCTTCGTCACCTCGAGCTGTTCACCATGCAGGGTCTGCTCACCGTGCTGTGGCACGGACCGCCCGACGCCGACCGGGCGGTCATCGCCGTGGGGGGCGCCATGGGTGGTCTGCTCGGCCCGGCCGACGGCCTCTACCACGACCTGGGTGTGGCCCTGGCCGAGCAGGGCATCGCCACCTTCCGCGTGCAGTACCGCAAGCCCAACGACTTCGGGCGGTGCGTGCTCGACTCGCTCGCCGTGGCCGACATCGCTGCTCGCCAGGGTGCCCGCCGCTTCGTGACCATGGGGCACTCCTTCGGCGGTGCCGTGGCGCTCCAGTTGGGCATGGCCCTGGACGACTTCGCCGCCGGCGTGGTCACCCTGTCCACGCAGTCGGCGGGCTGCGAGAACGCGGAGGCGCTGGGTGACGTGCCGCTGCTGCTCTTCCACGGTGACCGCGACGAGATCCTGCCCCCGTTCGCCAGCGAGGTGGTGCACGGACTGGCCGGCGGTCGGGGCGAGCTGGTCATCCTCCCCGGTGCGGGTCATCTCCTGGTCGAGGCCGGCGCCGAGCTGCGCGAGCGCCTGCTCGAGTGGGTTCCGGCCCGGTTGGCGCCGGGCTGACCGGCCCCGGGGACCCATCGCCGTCGGCCGTGACGGCGAACACGTCGCGCAGGCCTCGCCACGTGACCAGCAACCCGACCACCACGCCGGCGCCGCAGAGCAGCAACAACGGCTGCTGGCCGATGGTGTCCGACAGGATGCCGCCGGCGACCGCCCCCACCGTGGCTGCGCCCCACAGCAGCGAGCGGATCGTGCCCTGGGCCCGACCGAGCAACCGGGACGGCACGGCGCGCTGACGGGCGGTGACCACGACGATCCGCCCGACGATCACGCCGGCGAAGGACACGGCGAACGCTGCCGCCACCACGGGCACCGACGGCACGGCCATGGTCGCCAACGACGCGCCCACCGTGAGCACGGCGCCGACCAGCACGGGGAAGGAGCCGAACCGGTGGACCAGCGTGGCGACCGCCCGGGCCCCGGCGATGCCGCCCACCGAGCCGACGGCCAGGAACAGGCCGTACCCGGTGGCGGTGAGCTCGAGGTCGTCGGTGAGGTACACGACGATGGGGGCGATGGCGGCGATGCTGACCAGCTGGAGCAGGACGATCAGCGCGCCGGTGGAACGAAGGACCGGGTTCTGCCAGGTGGTGCGGGCGCCTTCCCGCAGGTCGTCCCACCAGCTGGTGGTTGCCGGTGCCGTCATGTGCGACTCGTCCACGTCGATGGTGCGGACGAGCAGGCCCGCACCCAGGAACGACACCGCGTCGAGCACGAACGGGACGGCGCTGACCGCGGCCAGCAGCGCGCCGCCCACCGGCGGGCCGACCAGGTCGTTGGCCACCAGCTCCGCGGTCTCGAGCTCGCCGTTGGCCTGCTCGAGCTCGTGCTCGCCGACCAGGTCGGGAATCAACGCCGGTCCGGACGAGTCGGCGACCGCCTCGCCGCACCCCAGCAGGAAGGCAGCGCCGATCAGCAGGGGAGCGGTGGTGGCGTCGATCAGGACCATGCCGGCGAGAGCCGTCATGACCACGCATCGGAACAGGTGGGCGACGGCGATGAGCGGGATCCGACGCCGGCGGTCGGCCATGGTGCCGGCGGCCAGGCCGAACACGGCGAAGGGCAGCGTGTTGGCCGCCGCCACCAGCGCCACCGTGGTGGCCGAGCCGTTCAGGCCGGCGGCCAGCAGCGGCAGCGCGGCGTTCCGGACCCCGTCACCCAGATTGGACACCCACGCGGCGGCGCGCAGGCGCTGGAAGGGGGGCGGCAGCTTCGGGTCGGTGCGAAGATGAGCGCCCATTCCGACAGATCCTCCCACACCGGGCGCCGGGCGCCGTACACCCGTCGGAGGCCGGTTTGCGGCGGGCCGGGGCGACGGGAGAAACTCGGTGTCGCCCGCGATCTGCCCTCCGGAGGAGCCTCCATGACCACCGTCACCGTCGCCGGCCAGGAGTTGCACGTGGTCGACCGCGGCAGCGGCGACCCGGTGGTGTTCCTCCACGCCTTCCCGTTCAACGCCGCCATGTGGGAGTACCAGTACGCGGCGCTCGAGTCGCAGTACCGGGTCATCGGCATCGACCTCCCCGGGTTCGGAAGCAGCGCCCCCGAGCGCGACCCCAAGAGCGCCACCATGGAGTCGTGGGCCGATCTGGTCGCCGGCGTGTTCGACGAGCTCGGCCTCGAGCAGCCCACGGTCGTGGCCGCCTCGATGGGCGGCTACCTTGCGTTCGCGCTCATCCGGCGGCACCTCGACAAGCTCGGTCCACTGGTGCTGGTCGCCACCCGTCCCAAGTCCGACGACGTCGACACCTGGGAGAACCGCACCCGCCAGCAGGACGCGCTCGAGGGCGGCGAGGACATCGCCACGCTGGCCAAGACCATGGTCGACAACCTGTTGTCGCAGGCCTCGCTCGACCGGCCCGAGCTGGTCGAGTACGTGCTCGCCCTCATGCAGCACAACCTGCCCGAGGGCTGGATCGCCGCCCTCGAGGTCATGAAGAACCGCCCCGACGCCATGGGCGCGCTGCGGGGCATGCCCCGTCGCACCCTGGTGGTGGCCGGCGAGCTCGACCGCATCACGCCCCTGGCCGAGTCCACGCTGATCACCCGGCTGGTCGCCGACGGCGAGCTGGCGGTCATCAAGGACAGCTCGCACCTGCCCAACGTCGAGAACCCCATGGAGTTCAACGAGGTGCTCCTCGAGTTCCTCGGCCGGGCCCACGAGGCCGATTCGGGCGACGCCCCCGATTCGGACGAGCCCGCGGCCGACTGAACGTTCACATGACCAGAACCGACCGAATCCGGTCGGTTCTGGTCATGTGAAGCATCAAGAAGGGGTGGCGCGCAGGGCGCGGTAGTGGCGCAGCAGCGCGGTGGTGCTCGAGTCGTGGTCACCGTCGCTCCCGTCGGCGATCTCGGCGGCGATGGTCGACGCCAGCTGCTTGCCGAGCTCGACGCCCCACTGGTCGAAGCTGTTGATGTCCCACAGGAAGCCCTGCGCCGCCACCTTGTGCTCGTAGAGGGCGATGAGCTGGCCGAGCACGGACGGGGTCAGCCGCGGGGCCAGGATCGTGGTGGAGGGCACGTTGCCGGGGAAGGTCCGGTGGGGGACCAGGTCGGGGTCGACGCCGGCGGCCGCCACCTCCTCCGCGGTCCGACCGAAGGCCAGCGCCTCGGTCTGGGCCAGCAGGTTGGCGGTGAGCAGGTCGTGGTGGTCGGTGCCGGCCATCAGGCCGTCGGTGGGCCGGCCGAAGCCGATGAAGTCGCAGGGGATCAGCGTCGTGCCCTGATGGATCAGCTGGTAGAAGGCGTGCTGGCCGTTGGTGCCGGCTTCGCCCCAGACGATGGCGCCGGTGTCGTGGTCGACCTCGACGCCGCCCAGCGTCACCCGCTTGCCGTTGGACTCCATCTCGAGCTGCTGCAGGTAGGCGGGGAAGCGCCCGAGCGCGTCGCTGTAGGGCAGCACCGCCTGGGTCTGGGCGCCGAAGAAGTTCCGGTACCACAGGTTCAGCAGCGCCATCAGCACCGGGGCGTTCTGCTCGAACGGCGTCAACCGGACGTGCTCGTCGATGGTGCGGAAGCCCTCGAGGAACGACCGGAAGGCGTCGGGGCCGATGCCGATCATCAGCGACAGCCCGATGGCCGAGTCGACCGAGTAGCGGCCGCCGACCCAGTCCCAGAACCCGAACATGTTCTCGGTGTCGATGCCGAACGCCTCGACCGCGTCGGCGTTGGTCGAGAGGGCGACGAAGTGCCGCTCGATGTGGGTGTCGTCGCCGAGCCGCTGGACGAGCCACGACTTGGCGTGCTCGGCATTGGTCAGCGTCTCGAGCGTCGTGAACGACTTGGACGCCACGATGAACAGCGTCCGGGCCGGATCGATGTGGCGGAGGGTCCACGCCAGGTCGTCCCCGTCGACGTTGGAGACGAAGTGCAGCTCGAGGTCGTCGCGGACCCACAGGCGCAGGGCCCGGGCGGCCATGGCCGGGCCGAGGTCGGAGCCGCCGATGCCGATGTTGACGACGTGGCGGATGGGCTCGCCGGTGGTGCCGACCCAGTCACCGCCGCGCACCCGCTCGGCGAAGGCCGACATGCGGTCGAGTACGTCGTGCACCTCGGCCACCACGTCGACGCCGTCGACCTCGAGCGAGTCTCCACGCGCCCGCCGCAGGGCGGTGTGCAGCGCCGGGCGGTTCTCGGTGGTGTTGATGTGCTCGCCGGCGAAGAAGGCGGCGAAGCGCGAGCGGAGGTCGCGCTCGTCGGCCAGCCCGACCAGCAGGCGGAGCGTCTCGTCGGTGACGCGGTGCTTGGCGTAGTCGATGTAGAGGTCGCCGGCGGACACCGCCAGCCGCTCGCCCCGGTCGGGATCGTCGGCGAACAGATCCCGCAGGTGGCGCGCCGGCGATCTCGCGGTGGTGGTCGGCGAGCGCCGACCAGGTGGCGGTCCGGGTGATGAGCTCGGGCATGGGCCGAGCCTACGAGCGAGCGCCCGTTCCCCGTTCTGGCAGCCGCTCCGTACCAAAACTGGCAGCTGACGCGTCACAGCGATGGCCACCTCGTGCGCCCGAGTGTGACGCAGCGGCTGCCAGAACCGGTACGGACGGGCTGCCAGTTTTCGCCTGGGGGGCTCAGGGCGTGGGGTCGAGGCGCTGGTCGCGGGTGGCGCCGATCCACGATTGGTGGAGGCGGGCGTAGACGCCGCCGGCGGCGACCAGGTCGTCGTGGTGACCACGTTCGACCAGGCGGCCCTTGTCGAACACCAGGACCAGGTCGGCCGCCTCGGCGGTGGACAACCGGTGGGCGATGCTGACCACCGTGCGACCGGCCGACAGCCGCAGCAGGGCTTCGGCCAGCGCCTGCTCGGTCTCGGGGTCGATGGCGCTGGTGGCCTCGTCGAGCACGAGGACGCCCGGCTCGGCCAGCTGGGCCCGGGCGAGCGCCACGAGCTGGCGCTCGCCGACGGACAGGTTGCCGCCCCGCTCGCCGACCGGCGTGGCCACGCCGTAGGGCAGGTTGCGGACCCAGCGGCCGAGGCCGAGCTCGTCGAAGGCGGCGAGCACGTCGGCGTCGGTGGCGCCCTCGCGGCCGAGCCGCACGTTGGCGGCCAGCGTGTCGTCGAAGAGGAAGCCGTCCTGGGGGACCATGCGGATGGCCCGGGTGCGCACGGCGCCACCCACGGTCCGCAGGTCGACGCCACCCACCCGGACGCTTCCCTCGGTCGGGTCGGCCAGGCGGCACAGCAGCTTGGCCAGGGTCGTCTTGCCCGACCCGGTCTCGCCGACGATGGCCACGTTGGTGCCGGCGGGCACGGTGATGTCGACGCCGTGCAGCACCTGCGGGCCGGTGCGGTAGGCGAAGGACACGCCGCGCACCTCGATGCCGAGCGGCCCGGCGGGCAGGTCGGCGCCCGGTTCGGGGTCGACGACGTCGACGGGCAGGTCGAGCACGGTGAGGATCTTGCGCCAGCCGGCGATGGCCTTCTGGGTCTGGTCGAACACCTCGCTGAGCTCGGAGATGGGCGACAGCAGCAGGTTGATGAGGAACAGGAAGGCGACCAGGGCGCCGGCGCTGACGCCCAGGCTGGGTCCGTGGATGGCGCCGACGCCGGCGACCACGGCCATGGCGACCGAAGCGAAGATGTCGCCGAGGGGGAACAGCAGGGCGAAGAAGGCGCCGGCGCGCAGGTGGGCCCGGTAGTAGGCGCGGATGGCGGTGCGCAGGCGGTGGCGGGTCCGGTCCTCGAGGCCGTAGGCCCGCACGACGGCGGCGCCGGTGACGGCTTCGGACACCTCGGCCATGCTGGTGCCGACCGTGGTCCGCACCTCGTCGTAGGCCGTGAGCTGGCGCTGCTGGAGGGCGCGCATGACCGGGAGCAGCGGCAGGAAGACGAAGACCACCAGGAGCGTGAGCTGCCAGGAGTAGACGGCCATGATGACGATCACGCCGGCGATGATCGACGTGTTGACGATCCAGGCGATGGCTCCCCACTGGGTGAACTGGGCGAGCGTCTCCAGGTCGGAGGTGACCCGGGCCACCAGCTCGCCGCGGCGGGACTCGCTGTGATCGGCGATGGCCAGCCGGTGGATGTGGTCGAAGGTGCGCAGCCGGAGGCCGAAGAGGCTGTCCTCGGCCGTGCGGACCAGCCGCAGGAAGGTGGCCCGCTGCAACAGGAACAACCCGACGATGATGCCGACCGCGACGAGGCAGGCGGGGTAGACGAACCCCGGGCGGAAGCCGTGGTCGCCGAAGACGCCACGGTCCAGGATCTGCTGGATGAGCACGGGTACGGCCAGGCGACCGCCTCCGCTGCTGACGGCCATGAGCACCGTGAACAGCAGCCCGGTCTTCAGCTCGGGCGTGGCGGCGACGCCGCGGCGCAGCACCGCCACGGCGCTGTCGAGCTCGGGGCTGCCCTCGAGCAGCGGGTCGACGTCGTCGTGCATGGGGGAGCCGGGGTCGTTCACGTGATCTCCCCCTGCTCGTAGGCGCGTGCGAGCCCGGCGTAGTGCGGGTTGGAGGCGAGGAGATCCTCGTGCCGCCCCTGCGCCACCACGCGGCCGTTCTCCACGAAGACCACCTGGTCGGCCAGGCGGATGGTGGCCACCCGGTGGGCGACGACGAGCGTGGTGGTGTCGAGCTCGGCCCGGAGGCCGTCGAGGATGCGCTCCTCGATGCGCGGGTCGATGGCCGAGGTGGCGTCGTCGAGCAGCAGCAGCCGTGGGTGGCGCAGCAGGGCTCGTGCCAGGGCGAGGCGCTGGCGCTGGCCGCCGGACAGCGTCACGCCGCGCTCGCCGACGACGGTGTGACGACCCTGCGCCAGTTCGTCGATGAAGCCGGCCTGGGCGATGTCGATGGCCCACTGCTGGCGATCCTCGTCGACCGACTCGCCCAGCGTGAGGTTCTCCAGGACGGTGTCGGCGAACAGGAACGTCTCCTGGAAGACCAGGGCCACCGCCGACCGCAGGTCGGCCGGGTCGGCGCACCGCAGCGGAACGTCGCCGAGCAGGATCTCGCCGCCGGTCGGTCGGGCCAGACCGGCCAGCAGGTTGCACAGCGTCGACTTGCCGCTGCCGGTGGCTCCCACGATGGCGGTGATGGACCCGGCCGGCACGTCGAAGAAGACGTGGTCGAGCACGATGTCGTCGCCGAAGCCGAACGACAGGTCCCGCACCGACAGCGTCAGCGGCCCGTCCGGCAGCCGACGTCGCTCCTCGACCGGTGCGTGCAGGGCGTCGTCGTGGGGCCGGTGGTCGGCGTCGAGCACGTCGACGATGCGCTCGCGGCTGACCACCGAGCGGGGCAGCTCCTCGAGCAGGAAGCCGATGACCCGCATGGGGAACGTGAGGATCGAGAACAGCGCCATCGCCTGCACCAGGTCGCCGGTGGTGATCGTGCCCTCCGACACGCGCCAGGCGCCGACGGCGAGCAACGCCACCGTGCCCAGGTTGGGCAGTGTCTCCAGCGCCGGCTCGAAGTTGGCGCGCAGTGCTCCGATGCGCAGCCGCTCGGTGCGCAACCGGTCGGACGCGTCGCGCATCCGGGTCCGCTCCCGCCGGTGCAGGCCCAGCAGCTTCACCACCAGCGCACCCTCGAAGCTCTCGTGCGCCACCGCCGACACCGCGCCCAGCTCGGCCTGGGCGCGCGACGACGGTTCCACCACGCGGGCCGAGTAGAGGCGGTTCATCAACATGAGCGTGGGGAACAGCGTGAGGCCGATGAGCAGCAGGAGCGGGTCGAGCACCGCCAGGTTGATCGACGCGAACACGAGCAGGGCCAGGGCGCCGATCGACAGGGGGAGCGGCTGCACCGCGAAGGCGGAGCGCTCGGCGTCGTTGTCGGCGTGGGCCAGCAGCTTGCCGGTGGGCTGGCGGAAGAAGAACGGCAGCGGTTGCTCGATGTAGTGGTCGGACAGCCGGTCGAACCACTGCACGTGCATCCGCAGGGCGGTCATGATGCCGAAGTACCGACGGGCCACCACGCCGCCGGCCCGCACGACCGACATGGCCACGATCACCAGTCCGGCGCCCACCGCGGCAGACACCGCGGGCCGTTCGGCGCTGGCCGGGACGATGAGGGAGTCGGTGACGCGGCCGAGGATGATCGTCCCGGCGACGGATGCCGCGGCGAAGACGACCGCACCGCCGATGGCGCCCGCCGAGGGCCAGGGGTTGGTGCGGACGATCTCGACGAGCAGGGACAGGCCGCGCCGCAGGACGCGGACGTCGCCGGTCGGCTCGGTCTCGGTGTCGGCGGGTGCGTCGGGGACCGCCGTCGGGGACGTCACGGCGACACGCTACGGGATGCCCCGGTGTCGCTCGGAGTCCGTCGAGGCGACAGCTCGTTCAACCCTCGGGGCGCCAGAGCTCGATCGGGGTGCGGTCGCGGGGCCCCTCGTAGGGCAGTGGCACCTCGTCGCCCGACGCCGCCGACAGCGAGGCGGCGCACACGATCTCGAGGAGCGTCCGTCCGAGGTAGACGTCGCTGATCTCGGTGTGGTGGCGACCGTGCCAGGCCGATTCGACGGCTCGGAGCTGCTCGACGTAGCCGAACTCGAGGATCTGGGGCGCCACCTCCGACCGCTCCGGGAGGGGTGGCAGCGGGACGGCCTCGCCGCTGCGCTCGACGGTGACCTCGGGCAGCAGCTCGAACCAGACGACCCCGCTGTCGGACGCGGCCTGCAGGTCCCACACGGGCTCGGGTTCGCACCAGGACACCTCGAGCTCGGCCACCAGACCGGTGTCGAAACGCAGGCGCACGCTGGCCCGGTCCTCGACCTCGATGTCGTCGCTGGCCTCGAACGTGGCCGAGACCGCCACCGGCATGGCGCCGCGGACGGCGCGCAGCACGAGGGCGAGGGGATGTACGCCGAGGTCGAACAGGACCCCGCCACCCCAGGCGCGCGTCGTGAACTGCCCCCACGTCGGCCGTGGCTGCATGCAGCGGGCGGTGAGGTGGCGCAGATCGCCGAGCGTGCCGATCTCGCGCAGTGCGACCGACGTGGCATCGGCGAACAGGAGGTTCTCGGCGTAGGTGAGCTGGCCACCGGCCTCGACGACGCGCACCAGCCGGTCGGCGTCGTCGAGGGTGGTGCACAGCGGCTTCTCGACCAGGACCCCGGCGCCGGCGGCCATGGCCCGCAGGGCGTCGACGGCGTGGCGGGCGGGTGGCGTGGCGACGATGACCAGCTCGGCGCCGGCCGGCAGCTCTTCGTACGACACGACGTCGCCGCCGGTCTGCACCACACGCTGTTCGGCCGCCTCGCGCGTGCGGGACGCCACCGCCACCACCTGGCTGCCGGGGACCGCAGTCAGCGCCAGCCCGTGCACCGCGCTGATCCAGCCTGCGCCCGCCAGCGCCCAGGTGGTCATCGCCGCCGCCTCAGGTCCCGGCCAGCTTGGCGACGATGGGTGCGGCAGCGTCCATGGCGTCGGCTTGCACGACCAGGTAGCTCACGTCCCAGCGCTCGCGGCGGGCCTGCAGGCTCTCGGCGATCTCGTCCTCGGTGCCGATCCACGCCAGCGGGTAGTCGGCGACCTCGGCCGGATCGAGGCTGAACACCGGCGCCATCATCTCGGCGGTGCCGACGGCGTCGTCGGTGACGACCACGGCGAAGATCAACATGTTGAGCTCGAGCTCGGCGTAGCGGTCGCCGGCGGCCTCCTTCACCCACCCGACCTTCTCGTCGGTGCGGGCGGCGGCACCGTTCTGCGCGACGTCGGCGTTGACGGCTCCGGCGGTGAGCTTCGGGTTGATGCCCACGATGTCGGCCTCCTGGGCGGCGAGGGTCAGCACGCGCCGGCCACCGCCGCCGACGAGCAGCGGAGGTCCGCCAGCCTGCATCGGCTTGGGGTACCCCTCGTAGCCGGTGACGGTGTAGTGCTCGCCGTGGAAGTCGACCGGGCCGTCGCCGAAGGCCGCCTTGCACACGGCGATGCTCTCGGCGAGACGGTCGATGCGGACCCCCGGTCGGTCGTGGGCGATGCCCGACTGCTCGTAGTCGGTGTTCATCCAGCCGGCGCCGAGCCCCAGCTCGAACCGGCCACCGGACAGGACGTCGATGGTGGCGGCCTCCTTGGCGAGCACGACCGGGTGGCGATAGTCGTTGCCGAACACCAGCGCTCCGACCCGCAGCGTGGTGGTGGCGTCGGCGGCCGCCATCAGCGCCGGCACCGGTGCCAGTTGGTCGCCGAAGTGGTCGGGCATGAAGATCGAGTCGAAGCCGAGGTCTTCGGCCTTGCGGGCCTGGGCGGCCCACTCCTCGGCGCTGGCCGCCGTGGCCATCTGGACGCCGAACCGGAACCTGCGTGGATGGGCCATGGTGCTCCTGCGTGGTGGTCGGGGATCTGCGCCAGGGAACCTACCGGCGGCGTGCGCCGTGGTGACCCGCCGATGCGGGGTGTCGGTCGGTACCCTTCGACCGCTGTGCCCCGCGTCTTCGACATCCTCCTGCGGCTGTTCCTGCTGCTCGCCATCGGGGCGATGGCCGTCACCGCCGGCGGCATGGCGGTGGCTCCCCAGCTCGGGCACCTGACGTCCGCCGCCCAGGGAGAAGCCGGCCCCGTCGAGCTGCGCGACCTGTCCGAGCGCTCCTACGTCTACGCCGTCGACGGCACGCTGCTCACCACCTTCCAGGAGGAGGAGAACCGGGCGCCCATCACCATCGACGACGTGCCTCAGCACGTGATCGACGCCGTCCTGTCGGTCGAGGACGCCAACTTCTGGTCGCACAACGGTCTCAACGTCCGGGCCACCATTCGTGCCCTGCTCTCCAACGTCGAGTCCGGTGCCATCAGCCAGGGCGGGTCGACCATCACCCAGCAGCTGGTCAAGCAGAGCGTGCTGTCGTCGACCCAGAGCTTCGACCGCAAGACCCGCGAGGCCTTCCTGGCGGTCCGGCTCGAGAAGCAGATGAGCAAGCCGCAGATCCTCGAGCGGTACCTGAACACCATCTACCTGGGGAACCACAGCTACGGCGTGCAGGCTGCGGCCGAGACCTACTTCGGCAAGGAGGTCGGTGACCTCGACATCGCCGAGGCCGCACTGCTGGCCGGGCTCATCCGCGACCCGATCGACTACAACCCCTTCACCCATCCCGACGTGGCCCACGAACGCCGGCGCATCGCCCTGCGGCGCATGGTGGAGGAGGGCAAGATCACCCAGGCCCAGGCCGAGTCGGCCAACGCCGAGCCGCTGCCCACCGAACCGGTGCAGCCCAGGCCGCCGGCCGACGACTACTTCGTCGAGGAGGTCAAGCAGCACCTGCTCGACGACCCACGGCTGGGCGACACCGCCACCGAGCGCTACGACAAGGTGTTCCGCGGTGGTCTGCAGATCCACACGACCCTCGACCTGCGCCTCCAGTGGTTGGCCGGGGTGGCCCGCAACGACACGTTGGCGCCGTTCGCGGCCGAAGGTCAGCCGTCGATGTTCATCGCCGGCAAGGACCAGCAGGGCCAGGACGCCCTCGGCACCGTGGCCATGGCCACGGTCGAGCCGTCCACCGGCGCGGTGCGTGCCCTCATCGGCGGACCGGGCTTCGGCGACGACTACAAGTTCAACCTGGCCACGCAGGGCTACCGGCAGCCGGGCTCGTCCTTCAAGGTGTTCGTGCTCCTCGAGCTGCTCGAGCAGGGCTACTCGCCCGATGACACGGTGTCGGGGCTCGGCCCGTGCCGCTTCCACGTGCCGGGCGTCGCCGAGGACTACGAGGTGCAGAACTTCGGAAACTCCCGTGGCTTCGTCGGCTCGATCCGGTCGATGACCACGAACTCGTCGAACTGCGGCTACGTGCGGCTCGGGCAGATCGCCGGCATCCCCGCCGTGACCCAGCTCGCCGGCGAGCTGGGCATCAAGACCCGCAACGCCCAGAACGAGATCGTCGAGCTCGACCCCACGATCTTCTCCACGCCGCTGGGCACCCAAGAGGTCACGCCCCTCGACATGGCCGCCGCCTACGCCGCCATTGCCAACGACGGCTTCTTCAACCCGCCGTACTTCGTCGACAAGGTGCTCGACCGCGACGGGAAGGTCCTGTTCCAGCACCGCCAGTCCGGCTACCGCGCCGTGTCGGTCGAGACCGCGCAGCTGGCCGCCGACATCCTCAAGGACAACGTCCTCGGCGGCACCGGCACCCGCGCCCGGGTCCCCGGCTACGACATCGGGGGCAAGACCGGAACCGCCCAGGACTTCTCCAACGCCTGGTTCGTGGGCTTCAGCCGCCAGCTGTCCACCGCCACCTGGATGGGCGCCATCCAGGGCAACGTCGCCATGCGACGCGTGGGCGGTCGCAGCGTCACCGGTGGTTCGTACCCGGCCCAGATCTTCGGGCAGTACATGAAGGGCGCGCTCGAGAACGCCGAGGCGCTGCCCTTCGCCGATCCGCCCTACCGTCGCCCCACCGGCTACCTGCGGGTGGACCGCTCCATCGACCTGGCCGGCGGGTACACGCCGAGCCGTCCGCGTCGGCGAACCAGCTCGGCCACCACCACGCCGACCACCGCCGATGGCAGCGGCACGACCGACACCACCACCGGGAACAACGGAAACGGCAACGGGAACGGCAACGGCAACGGGAAGACAACCACGACCGCGACGCCCACGACCCAGAGCTCCACCACCGCCCCACCGACTTCGGGAGACTTCGTCGAACCATGAACGCGTGGAAGCAGTTGCTCGACGTCCAGGCCCTGGACACCGTGCTCACCCAGCTCGACCATCGCCAGCAGCAGCTGCCCGAGCGCGCGAGCCTCGCCGAGATCGAGGAGCAGCTCGCCGGCATCCGCACCGAGGTCGAGCAGGCCGAGCAGGTCAAGCACGAGCTCGAGAAGAACCAGAAGCGCATCGAGGACGAGGTGTCGCTGATCGCCGACAAGATCGGTGCGGCCGACAAGCAGCTGTACGGCGGGACCATCGGCGACCCCAAGCAGCTGCAGGCCCTGCAGGACGAGATCGCGTCGTTCAAGGGGCGGATCGCCGCGCTCGAGGACGACGAGCTCGAGCTCATGGAGCAGGTCGAGCCGGTCGACGAGCGGCTCGGCGACGCTGGCCGGCCGGCGTGCCGAGCTGGACGAGCGGGCCACGACGCTCACCAAGGTCATCGCCGAGGCCGAGGCCGAGATCGACCGCGAGCGCCAGGAGATCCTCCAGCGACGGGGCGAGCTGGTCGAGGGCATCGACGCCGGAGCGCTCGCCGAGTACGACCAGGTCCGGCAGCGCCTCGGCGGCGTCGCCGTCGCCCGCCTCGACGGCGGCGTGTGCGGGGCGTGCCACATGAAGTTGTCGGCGGTCGAGAACGACCGCATCCAGCACCTGCCGGCCGACGAACCGGTCCGCTGCGAGGACTGCGGCCGATTCCTCGTCCGCGACTGAGGTCGTCGTGCTGATCTGGTACGCGGCGACGGCCGCGGCGGGCGTGTGGGCGGTGTTCGACAGCCCGTCGCTGGACTATCGGTTGGTGATGCTCGGCGCTGTGCTGCCGGTCGGCGAGGTCGTGTTGGGCCGTCCGGGCCCGCTCCACTCCCTCGTCACGGCCGTGGCGGTGCTCGCTGCGGTGATGCTGGCCACCCGGGGCCGGCGGTTGGTGCGCCGCCGTCTGCTGGGCATCCCGATCGGGCTGTTCGCCTACCTGGTGTTCTCCGGCACCTGGGCCGATACCGATGCCTTCTGGTGGCCGCTCACCGGGCTCGAGCTCTCGGGGTCTCGGCCTCCCGAGTTGGCGCGAGGTGGGGTCACGCTGCTGCTCGAGGTCGCCGGCGTGGCACTGGCGCTGTGGTGGTACCGACGCGTCGGTCTCGACGATCCGCTGCACCGGGCCGAGTTCCAGCGCACCGGGCGCCTGCCCCGTGCCACCACCCCGCCCCTGGGCGGCTCGTGCTGACGATCGTCCGCCACGGGCGGACCGACGCCAACCGCTCCGGCCTGCTGCTCGGCCGCCTCGACGTCGACCTCGACCCCACGGGCGAGCGCCAGGCACGGGCCCTGGCGGACGCCGTCGGACCGGTCGACCGGGTGGTGTCGAGCCCGCTGCTGCGGACACGCCGAACCGCCGAGGCGTTCGGCTCGCCGGTCGAGGTCGACGAGCGCTGGATCGAGCTCGACTACGGCGAGCTCGACGGCACCCCCCTGCGCGACGTCCCCGCGGACACGTGGGCGCGGTGGCGCGCCGACGTCGGCTTCGCCCTTCCCGGCGGTGAGAGCCTGCACGACCTCGGCGTGCGCGTCCGCGACGCCTGCGAGGCGCTGCGCGCCGACGCCACCGAACGGCACGTGGTCGTCGTCACGCACGTGTCGCCCATCAAGGCGGCGGTGGCGTGGGCCATGGGAGTGGGTGACGAGGTCTCGTGGCGGATGTTCGTGGCGCCCGCCTCCATCACCCGCATCGCCATCGGCGATCGTGGCCCGTCGTTGCACGGCTTCAACGACGTCGTGCACCTCGACGGCGTCGAGTAGCCGCGTTCGGGTTCGCCCGGGGCGTCGCTAGCGTGGCCCGAGTGGCTCGCACGCTCGGGGTGATCGCACTCCTGCTGGGTCTGGTGCTCGCCGGGTGCTCCGACTCAGGCGCCCAGAGCGCCGACCGACCGGAGCCGACCGACCAGGTCGGGTCCACCACCGCGCCCCGCGAGACCACCACCACGGTGTCGACCACCACCGTGCCGGTGAGCTCGACCGAGCCGGACGCGTCCACCGCGGTACCGAGACCCGATTGGCTCGGCACCCGCGTCCTGCCCATCGACGAGGACACCGGCATCGGCGAGATCCAGCCCACGCCACCGGAGCTGGTCGACCGCCGCTTCGAGACGCCCGATGTGCTCCCGCCGCCCGACGACGGGCAGTTCCACGCCACCGTCGAGCCGGTTCCCGCGTCGGTGCTCGAGCGGTCCACCTGGTCCTCGGGCTGCCCGGTCACCGCCGACGAGCTCCGCTACGTCACCGTGGCGTTCCGCGGCTTCGACGGCGATGCCCACACCGGCGAGCTGCTGGTCAACGCCGATGCGGCCGATTCCGTGGTCGCCGGTTTCCGCGACCTCTACGCGCGCGACTTCCCCATCGAGGAGATGCGCATCACTCGGCCCGACGAGCTGGATGCGCCGCCGACCGGCGACGGCAACAACACCACCGCGTTCGTGTGCCGCCCGTCCCGGGGGACGACGACGTGGTCCGAGCACGCCAAGGGACGGGCCGTCGACATCAACCCGTTCCACAACCCGTACGTGAAGGGCGAGATCGTCATCCCCGAGCTGGCCTCCGCCTACGTCGACCGTGACAACCACCGGCCGGGCATGCTCGACGAGGACACCGTGCGTGGGTTCCTCGACGCCGGCTGGGGGTGGGGTGGTGACTGGTCGTCGTTCAAGGACTACATGCACGTCTCGGCCAACGGCCGCTGAGCCACCGACCGCTCACAGGCTGGCGTAGACGGCGTCGACCAGGGCCCGGTTGCGGGGGCTCTGCCACCGGGGGATGACGTGGTTCATCACGTAGCCGAACGCGATCCGCCGGGTGGGATCGGCGAACCCGAGGGACCCGCCCGTGCCGAAGTGGCCGTAGCTGCCCGGCGTGCGGCCGAAGGGCCGTGCCTCGGTCCACGGCTGGAAGCCCAACCCGAACACGACCTCCTGGGCGAGCGTGGGGCACCAGCCGGCCGACTGGGCCCGTGTGGCCTCGGCCAGCAGCTCGGGGGAGAGCAGCCGGCCGTCGAGCAGGCCCTGGTACACGGTGGCCACCCCGAGGGCGCTGGCGTGTCCGTTGGTCGAGGGGATCTCGGCCTGCCGCCAGGCGGTGGAGTTGACCACGCCCATCGACGAGTAGCCGGGCGGGTTCACGTAGCCCAGCATCGTCATGCGCTGGTCGGGGGAGAGGTCGTCGAGCGCAGCGACGTCGACGTCGACGGGTGGCGCCGCCCAGATGACGTCCGCGCAGCGGGGCAGATCCGGCGTCGGGACGCCGAAGTGGACGTCGGCGCCGAGGGGAGCGGTGACGCGCGCGCGGAGCAGGTCGCCCGGATGTCGTCCGGTGACGGCCGCCAGGAGTCCGCCCGTGAGATGGCCGTAGGTGTTGGTGTGGTAGGCGTGCCTGGTGCCGGGTTCCCACCACGCCTCGGTGGCCGCCACCGCTGCGGTCATGCGCTCGAAGTCGAACAGATCGTCGTTGGTGAGCGGTTCCCGGATGGCGGGGACGCCGGCCCGGTGCGACAGCAGGTGGCGGACGGTGGCCGATTCCTTGCCGCCGGCGGCGAACTCGGGCCAGTACGACGCCACCGGCTCGTCGAGATCGACCAGGCCCTGGTCGACCAGCTGCAGCACCAGCAGCGCGACGATCGGCTTGCCGACCGAGTAGACGTCGACCAGCGTGTCGTGCGTCCACGCCTGTCGTCTGGAGGCATCGCGCCGGCCGATCCAGCAGTCGACGACCAACTCGCCGTCGACGTAGGCCGCGACGGCGGCACCGACCTCGCCGTGGTCGACGGCGTTGGCGACCATGGCCTCGCGCACCGCGTCGAACCCGGGTGCGACGGTGCCGTGCACCTCGGGAGCGGTCACGGGTCCACCCGGACGAACATCGTCTTCAGGTACTCGGCCTCGGGGAACGTCGCCGGGTGGTCGATGGCGTGGCCGGTGCGGGCGAGCTCCTCGAGGACGTGCCCGGTGCGGTCGGCGACGGTCCGGATCTGGTCGTAGAAGGCGTGGGTGTCGACGCGCGATGAGCACGAGGACTGGACCAGGACGCCACCGGGCTCGGTGAGCGCGAGGCCGAGCTCGGTGAGCCCGGCGTAGGCCTGCATCGCTCTGGGCACCAGCTCGGCCCGGGGGGCGAACGACGGCGGGTCGATGACCACCAGGTCCCAGCGTCGGCCGGCGAGCCGGTGCGCGTCGAGCACCTCGAAGGCGTCGCCGGCCTGGGTCTCGAAGGCACACGTGGCGACGGCATCCAGTGCGTCGTTGAGCTCGCGGTTGGCGAGCGCGGTGGCCAGCGCGTGCTCGGAGCGGTCGACGAAGCGGACCGTGCGGGCACCGCCAGCCGCCGCGTGGATGCCGAACCCACCCGTGCACGAGAACACATCCAGGACCCGAGCGCCGGCGGCGAGGCCACCGACCAGCGCTCGGTTCTCGCGCTGGTCGAGGAAGTGCCCGGTCTTCTGTCCCCGGATCACGTCCGCCCCGAAGCGCACGCCGTGCTCGAGGAACTCCACCGGACCGGCGGGCGGCGTCCCGACGAGCACGGCGCCGTCGAACAGATCGCCGGTGCGCTGATCGGCCACGTTGCGGGACAGGCGGAGCACGACTCGTTCGGCGCCCAGCACCTCGGTGGCCAAGCCGACGACGACGGGCAGGTGCACGAACCACGCCGCCGTGTAGAGCTTGACGACGGCCGTCTCGTCGTACCGGTCGAGCACCAGCCCGCCGAAGCCGTCGCTCTCGCCGTTGAGCACCCGGTAGCCGGTCGTGGAGTGATCGTCGACCAGGACCTGACGGTGCCGAAGGGCTTCGTGGAACCGGTCGGCGAAGAACGCGTCGTCGATGGTGCGGGGCGATCCGGCGTGCAGGACACGCACCCGGATGGGAGAGGTCGGATCCCACAGCCCGATGGCGGCGAACCGGCGTCGCTTGTCGAACACCACCGCCAGGTCGCCCGGCTCGCCCTCCGGGCTCACCGAGCGGATGGCGCGGTCGAAGACCCACGGATGGCCGCCACGGACCTGGCGGAGGGCGTCGTCGCTGACGCGCACGGCGAGCCGCCGGTTCATGTGACCTCCTGCGATCGGGGTCCTCGACCGTAGTCGTGCGGTCCCGGACCGGCCGTCGTCCTATCGTCTCGGCCGTGGAGGCCCGTCGACACGACATCACCGACGGTCGTCGCCGCCGGCTGGCCGCCGAGCTCGACGAGGAGGGCGTGGGCTTCGTGCTCCGGGGCGGAGCCGAGGACGGGCTGCTCGACGAGCTCGACTACGCACTGCGACCCCCCGTGCACGAACGGCGGGTGCCCAGCTACGGCGCCATCGTCGACCCGACCGTGGATCCGCCGGAGTGGCGGGCGCGGACCCGCCTGGAGGTGTCACGCCGGCGGACCGTCGACTTCTTCGACGCCCAGATCCGTCGCTTCGCCGACGGGTTCTCGAGCTGGGCGGTTCGTCACGACGGTGGGCTCGACGAGCTGGTGGTCTTCGACCGGTCGGCCGGCAGCGAGCGCGACCTCGTGGTGCTCGCCGAGGCGTCCGGCGGGCGCATCGTGCAGCGGCACCCGGACGGCCACGTGCGGGTGGTCGGCCCCTTCGGCGTGGCCCGGCGTGACGTGTCCGGGTGGCACCACGAACCGCCACTGGGCAACTGGATCGAGGACGTCCCCGGCTGCTTCCAGGGTGGACACCGGACGGTGCTGGGGAACCTGCTCGACTTCGCCGTCCACGACCTGGGTTCCCGCGGCATCGGATCGCTGCTCGTGCTGCACCCACGCGGCGACCTGGACGCCGGCCACGAGCACCGGCTGGCCGTGCCTCCCGAGCTGCGCATCGACCGGCCGGCTGACCTGGCGCCGCTGCGACACGCCCTGGCCCAGGCCGACGGTGCCACGGTCTTCGATCCCGACGGGCACGCTGCGCTGGATGGGTGTGCGGTTGGTGCCCAGCCGTGATGCCGAGGAGGCGGTGCGCCCGCTGGGAGGGACCCGTCACACGTCGGCGCTGCGCTACAGCTACGACGATCCCGAGGCGGTGGTGATCGCCGTGTCCGAGGACGGACCGGTGACGGTGATGCGGGCTGGTGCGATCGTGGGCCGATCGTCGGAGCCGCCGGACGCGATGTGACCAAGGTCCCTGTGCGCGACGGCTGCGGGCGCTCACGATCGAGGCGTGGCCAGGGACATGCACCTATGCACGCACATCCGGGCACCGCTGACGATGGCCCGGCGGGCGCTCGACGAGCACGTGGTCGAGGTGCTGGGCGGCGACGAGCGCCACGGCGAGCGACGCCGGCGCTTCTCGATGCCGCTCACCGTGGACCTCGGCGCCGGCACCACCCTGCGGCAGGTCGTCGAGGTCACGGTCGGCCGGCCCGGATCGGAGGGCGGCGGCGTGTTGCGCATGCCCTTGGCGTGGACCGTGACCGGCCGGCACCTCTTCCCGACCTTCGAGGGAGCCATCGAGATCCGGCCGGACGAGCCCGGCTGTGAGTTCGCGCTCACCGGTCGCTACGAGGTCCCCTCGGGGTTGCTCGGTCGCCTGGGCGACGCGGCGGCGGGTCGCCGTGTCGCCCAGCGATCGTTCGAGGAGCTCGTCGCCGAGCTCGGTTGCCGCCTCGACGCCGTCGTCGAGCGTCGACGGCCGGGGGCCGGCTTCCGCCAGGGGGCGCGCCACCAGATCATCGATCTGCGCGATCCGCCGAAGCCCGCCACGGCCGAGGCGGCTCAGGTCGCGGCCGGCGACCGAGCGCGGTCCGAGCTGTACATCGGGTAGCCCGATCAGCTGTCGTCGAGCGGAGGGAGCTGCTGGGGACGGCCGACGAGGGGCGCCAGCGGGTCACCCCGATCGGAGAGCCGATCCAGCACGTCGCGGATGGTCCAGCGGTCCGAGCGCAGCTCGGGGTCGTCCAGCTCGTCCCACTCGAGCGGCACCGACACGGGCGCGCCGGGTCCGGGGCGGACGCTGAACGGCGCCACCAGCGTCTTGTTGATGGCGTTCTGCGTGTAGTCGAGGCGGGCCAGCCCCTCTCGCTCGTCCTTGCGCCATCGCCAGCTGACCAGCTCGGGAACCGTGGCGCCGATGGCCCGCGACAGCGTCTCCACCCACGCACGGGTCTCGCTCGAACGTGTAGTCGGGGGCGATGGGGATCCAGATCTGGAACCCTCGCCGCCCCGACGTCTTGGGCCGGGCCTCGACGCCGAGGTGCTCGAGTGCGGTGCGGTGCAGCCGGACCAGCAGGAGGAGGTCGTCGTGCGAGGTGCGCGGTCCGGGGTCGATGTCGATGTAGGCCCAGGTGGGGTGTTGCGGATCGTCGGCACGTGACACCCACGGGTGGAGCTCGAACCCGGCCAGGTTCGCGGCCCACGCCAGCGCCGGCGTGCTGTCCAGCACCGAGTACCACTCGGTCTCACCGGCGTCGGCGAGGGGGTTGCGCCAGCGACGGATCCACTCGGGCGCACCGTCGGGCACGGCCTTCTGCCAGAACCCGCTGCCGGCGGCCCCGTCGGGGTAGCGGTGCAGGTTGACCGGACGGTCCTTCAGGTACGGCAGGAGGTAGGGCGCGACGCGGACGTAGTAGCCGAGCAGCTCGCGCTTGGTCACCGGCTCCTCGTCGTGGCGGGCGGCGAAGAGCACCTTGTCGAGGTTGGTGACCGACAGCACCTGCCCGCCGATCTCCCAGGGTCCGTCATCGTCCAGGTTGGCCAGCGCCTCGAGCTCGTCCGGCTCGGCGGCGGCGAACCGCACGCGGTCGGTGGGCGTGGCCGCCTCCGCGGCGGGGCGGTCGCTGTGCCAGGTGAGGTCGGGTTCGGCGGCCACTTCCTCGTTGGTCCGCCCCGACAGGACCGACACCGGATGGTCCTCGGCATCCCACCCCTCGATGGCGTGGTCGTCGTGCTTGTGGATCAGCAGCCACTGCTCCTTGCCGCCGTCGGAGCCGGTGCGGGTGAGCACGAAGCGGCCCCGCACCTTCTCGGCCTCGACGTCGAAGTGCAGCGAACCGTCGGCCAGCTGCTGACGGACGTCGTCGCCGGTGGCCGGCTCCCACGTGCCGCGGTCCCAGACGATGACGTCGCCGCCGCCGTACTCGCCGGCGGGGATGACGCCCTCGAACTCGGCGTACTCCACCGGGTGGTCCTCGACGCGCACGGCGAGACGCCTCGTGCCGGGGTCGAGCGTCGGCCCCTTGGGGACCGCCCAGCTCAACAGGGCGCCGTCGTGCTCCAGACGCAGGTCGTAGTGGCGCCGTCGGGCGCGATGCCGCTGCACGACGAAGCGGCGCCCTCCGTGCTCGATGGCGGTGCCCCCGGCCGGCTCGGCCGTGCGGTCGAAGTCGCGCTTTGCCCGGTACTCCTCGAGCGGGTCGTTGGTGGCCATGGACGTCTCCTGGTCTCCGTCGATCGCGCACCTACCCGGAAGGGGTCGCGATCAGCCCGTGGAGCGGTGGTTACCCTCAGGCCGATGCCGCTGGAGGACAGAGGGTGACCGCGTTCGACTGGGTGATCGTCGCCTTCGCAGCATTCGCCGCCGTCGGCGGTTATCGGTTGGGCCTGGTCGCCAGGGCCGCGTCGTGGCTCGGGCTGGCCGTCGGCCTGGCGGTGTCGATCCGTCTCGTGCACCCGGCGGTGTCGTTGGTGGAGGGCAGCGACGAACTGGTGCGGCTGCTCGTGGCCACCAGCGTGGTGATCGGCCTGGCGCTCATCGGCCAGGCGATCGGGTTCTCCGTCGGTGCCCGCCTGCGGGTGAACCTGCCCCGGGGCGCCGTCCGCCGAGCCGACGCCGCCGGGGGAGCGGTCGCCGGGGTGCTGGGCGTCCTCGTCGTGGTGTGGCTCATGCTGCCGACGTTCGGGTTGTTCCCCGGTGCCGTCGCCCGGGCCGCTCGTCAGTCGACCATCGTCGGCTGGGTCGATGACGTCGGCACCCGAGCCGCCCGCGGCCCTGCGCGACCTCACCCAACGGGTGAGCGACTTCGACTTCCCCGAGGTCTTCTCCGCCCTGACGCCGGCGCCCGAGGTCGGCCCGCCGCCCACCGAGCTGCCCGTACCCGCCGCCGTCGTCGAGCAGGTGTCGGCGTCGACGGTGAACGTCGAGGCTCGCGGGTGCGGCCGCATCCAGGAGGGCAGTGGCTTCGTCATCGCGCCGGACCTGGTCGCCACCAACGCCCACGTCGTCGCCGGCACGGGGTCGGTGTCGGTTCTGCTGACCGACGGCTCCCGGCGCGACGGCACCGTCGTGGCGTTCGACGACAACCGCGACCTGGCGCTCATCAGCACCCCGGGCATCGGCCGCACACCGCTCGCGGTCCACGACGCCGAGGTGGGCGAGGGGGCGGCCGTCTTCGGCCACCCCAACGGGCAGGATCAGCTGCGCGTGGCGCCGGCGACCGTGGGCGACCAGATCGAGGCCGTGGGCCGCGACATCTACAACCAGGACCGCGTGCGCCGGCAGGTCCTGGTGCTGGCGTCGAACCTGGCGCACGGCGACTCCGGCGCGGCGGTCGTCGACGCCCAGGGCGCGGCGATCGGCATCGCCTTCGCCATCGCCCCCGATCGTCCGGGCACCGCCTACGCGCTCGACGCGCCCGAGCTCCGGGCCGTCCTGGCCGCACCACATGACGGCCCGGTCTCCACCGGGTCGTGCCTGTGACGCAGCCGCCGGCCGGCATCGTCAGCAGACGGGATTCAGTCTCGTGGTGGGACGACGTCCTCGGAGGTGCGGTGCTCGACCGTCGAGCTCGGCGCGGCGTCGCGCGACTCGGTGCGGGCATCCGACTCCTCGATGATCGCCTCGGCCTGGGCCTCGGGGTCGTCGCTGCCGACCCGCTGCTCCTCGGGAAGCAGCTCGGCTCGGCCAGCCACGCGTTCGTCGTCGAGCGGTGTCTCGTCGGACATGCATCGGTCCTACCCGGCGAGGCGGCCCCGCAGAAGAGCCGGGGATTGGTCGGGCTGCCCTCAGACGAGGCGCCGGCCGAAGGCGACGCCGTGGTCGGTCCGGCCGAGCTCGGTGAAGCCGACGGCGTCGTAGAAGCCGATGGCCCGGACGTTGCGGGCCGACACCCCGAGGTGGACGCCCGGCGAACCGGCGTCGGCGAGCGACGCCAGCACCGTCTGGATCAGTCGACGGCCGTGGCCGCGTCCCTGCACGTCGGGCAGCAGGTCGATGTGCAGGTGCGACGGGTAGGCGCTCAGGAGCGGCTCCGCCGCCGCGGGAGGATCGTGGATGAGGGCCACGGTCTCCTGGTCGGCCGGTGTGCGGCCGTCGGCGTCGATCGGGTAACGGGATCGCAGCTCCGGCCACCACGAGCGCTCGAGCGTGACCTCGAACGCCCGCGAGTCGAGCGCGGCCAGGACGTAGCCACGGGCGGAGTCGTCGGCGTCCGCGACCACGAAGGCATGTTCGGGTGAGTGGTGGAGGTAGGGGGCGGCCCAGACGTGGCCAGGCAACGAACCGTCGCTGTGCAGCGAGGTGGCATCGTCGCCGGCGTCGGCCGTGCGCAGGCAGATCTCGTAGAGCCGCGCTTCGTCCCGAGAGGCCGCAGGGCGGATGTTCGTCTGGTCGTGGGTCATCGCTCGATCGGGGTCATGCCGTGGGTGTCGTGCGCTCGTCCGGGTGGAGGAGCTCGTCGATCATGGCATCGGCCAGCCACGCCTGGTAGTCGTCGGCGGTCCAGCCGGCGCGGCGCACGAGCTGGAGGTAGACGGCGGGACCGTTCAGCAACCAGAGCAGGTCGGTGGCACGCTCCGCGCCGAGACCCGGGCGGAGCTCACCGACCGAGCGCACCGAGTCGACGACGGCACGGGCACCGGTGCGCCGACGCGCTTCGGTGGTGTCGGCCAGCGGGACGACGTCGGGGTCGGTCGTCGCCGCTGCGGCGACCACGGCGAAGACGTCGGCGGCGCCGTCCATGATGCGCCGCACGGCGGCGGCATAGGCGCGCAGTCGCTCCACTGCGGTCGGTGCGTCCCACACGGGCTGCATCCACTCCCGGGAGTTGACGACGATGTCGGCGTCGTCGCCGGCGATGGCCACGTCGACCAGCTCGTCCAGGATCGTGCGCTTGTTCCCGAACACGGCGTACACGGTCTGCACGGCGACGTCCGCCTGGTCGGCGATCGCCCGGATGGTCGTGGCGCCGTAGCCCTCGCCCACGAACAGCGCCCTCGCGGCCTCGAGCACGGCTCGCCGGGTGGCCCGGGCGCGCTGTCCCGACGGGGGAACTTCCGCTTGACTCGGCACGTCCACCATCGGGAGGACACGGCGCTGCTCGTCCTCGACGGCACCATCACCGTGCTCGTCGGTGACGACCGCCGTGAGGTGCACGCTGGCGGCTTCGTCTGGCTGCCCCGGGACGTCCCCCACACGTTCCGGGTCGACAGCGACTCGGTCGTGCGCCAGCTCGAGCTGATCGCACCCGCCGGGTTCGAGCAGTTCCACGTCGACGCCAGCGAACCGGCAGTCCGACTCGAGATCCCACCGCCGTCCGAGCCCGACATCGCTCGGATGCTCGACGCCATCGGCCCCTACGGTGCCGAGATCGTCGGCCCGCCCATGGGGCCGGCGGACTGAGCCTTCGTCATCCCTGGGGCCCCGATGAGGCACCGTCGCCGAGGATCCTCTGGCTGAGCGTCACCGGCGCACCGTCGGCGAGGATCCTCGGGTTGCGAACACGCTCACCCGGCGCACCGTCGGCGAGGATCCTCTCGTTGGATGACGCCGGTGCACCGTCGGCGAGGATCCTCGGATTCGCTGCAGGGCCACGCCCCCGGAAGTGCGATGGTGGGCCGGCTTGTAGGCGGGGTTCAGACCGGGAAGTGCGCTGACCTGCGGAAACACGCCCTTTGGGACTTCTCAGGCCGCGGTGGGGCCGCGGGAGGTCGGCGACAGGGTGAGGGAGGATGCGCCGGCCGCTGTCCTTGGGCGGCGGTACGATGGTCGTGTCGACAGTCCGAGAGGTGCCTGAGATGGCGATGCGTCACGACGACCTGACCGAGGAGCAGCTCCAGCTGAAGCGCGCCTATGAGCGCTCCTGGGAGAACGCCCAGCGTCAGCTCGCCGATCCGGAGTTCCGCGCCTACCTCGAGGCGTCGATCGAGCGGGTCAACAAATCGTCCGCTCCAGGCACCAGCCGCGAGGAGTTCCTCGCCGCTACCGAGCCCGTCGATCCCGAGTAGTGCCGCTCGGCGACGTCGGCGAGTACTACACCTGGATCGAGCGGGAGTCGCCGAGCGCAGCCGCGCAGCGGGTGACGAGGGCCTTCCTCCTGGAGCTCGACAAGCGCCCTTGGGCGGCGCCGAGCATCCCGCTTCCCGAGGTGTCGAATCAACCCGAGTATGAGGTCCGCACCGTGTCACTCGAAGTGCCCGGAGGATCGACGGTCACGGTCTGGTGGGAACATGTCTACGCCACCGGAAACGTGGACATCCTCGCAGTGACGCTGCTGTAGTCCGCCGTAGGTCACCGAGGAGCATGGACATGGCTGAGTCTCGATCCGAAATGGACGTCGCTGACCTCCAGCACAGCGACGGTCCTCGACCCTGGCGGTGCCCGGGATCGGAGCGCCTCAGCGGGGGACCGGGGGACCGCCGCCATGAGACCGAGGCGGAGCGATAGCCGGCGAGGCCTGTCCGCGCGATCGGCACCTCGGCGCGGGCATCTCGACCGGCTCAGAGGAATCGTTCGCTCTCACGACGAAGTCCCCTCGGTGGCGAGAGCGGGGGCAACACTCGAGATGCGTCGGAGCCGGCCCATGTGGCCCCGGCTGATGGGACTGAACGTCGCCATGTTCGCCGCTCAGCAGATCCACGTCGGCGGTGAGCGACTCGTCGAGTATCTGGTCCCGACCGCGCAGCGCATCGACGCCGGCGAGTACTGGCGCCCCTTGACTTCGATCGTCGTGCATCCGGGCGGCCTCGTTCATCTCGGCATCAACACGATGCTGGTCGGAGTGATTGGCCCGCGTTCGGAAACGCGAACTCGACACGCGCGACCTCTTGGCCGTCTACGTCGGCATGGGCTTCGCCGCAAACGCTCTCCGATACGCCGTCGGTGGACGAACAGGTGGTGGCGCATCAGGCGCGATCCTCGCGATGGCCGGTGCGGCCGCTTCCGCATGGCTGCACCGTGGTGATCAACGTGGGCCACTGGTCGACGCGCTCGCTGGCGGGCTGGTAGCGGCCGGTCTGATGCTGGCTGCGACCACCAACGACAACCACGTCCTCGCACTGGGGCTCGGCGGCCTCTGCGTGTATCGCAACACAGACTCCGAGATGGCGGTGTCGCAACAGCGCATCGTTGGCCTTACCGGAATCGCTGCTGCGGCCATGCTCGCTCGAAGCATGGTCCGCTGAGCATCGTTGCGAGGACGTCCGCTCCGACTTGGAGATCGGGACCGGTCACCCGCGATCGAGTGGTCGGTCGACGACCGCCAACACACGGCACTTCGCCCGCCGCCCGCGGTCCAGTCTCAGAAGTCGGACAGGAAGAACAGCACCACTAGGACCGCCATAGCAATCGACGCAATGAGAATCACCCACTCCTTGCGAACCCGCACGACGCCCCCTTGGTCCGATGATGTCGACGCGAATACTGCCGGATGACCAGCGACCTGGGCGCTACCGAACTGGAAATCGCGAGCGTCCGATCACCTGGACGTGAGCGACGACGTGTCGATCCTCTACCTGCAGGATGTCCTCGTGCGGCCATCGCACCAGGGGCAATGAATCGGTCGGCGGCTCATCGAGGCATGCCTCCAGCGGTACTCACACGTCCGACAGCGCATGCTCCTCACCGACGACGAGCCACACCAGCATCGCCTCTACCGCCGTGCCGGCTTCCACGACGTGTCCAAGCTGAAGGGCGTCAATCTCCATGCGTTCGTCGACATCGACGGCGCCGGCTTGGAGTCTGACGATGGCGCATAGCAGCCGTTCACTCTGGCGGCGGCGCCTTGCGATCCGGCACTTACCTGCGCTTGGCGGCACCTGGGAACGGCCGCCTGGGCGAATCATCTCCGGGTGCGAAGCAAGACGGACTGGATGCTGCTGATCGGCCTCGCGTTGGCGGGTGCCGGCCTCGGTGGCCTCGTGGCCTCGTGGCCTTCGGCGGCGAGCTTGTCCTTGGCCGTCGAGGTCAGGACGGCCAGGTCGTAGCTCGGGTCGCCGATGCGGGCGTCGGCCCAGTCGATGATCCCGATGAGTTCCGTCTCCACGAAGAACACGTGGTCCGGTTGGAGGTCGCCGTGGCAGAAAGCAGCGGGTGCGTTGGCATCGAGCAGCGCTCGTGCGCTGGCATCGGCTCGGTCGATCACGGTCCATGGCAAGCGGTCCTGGTCAGTCGCATATCGGATCTCGGTGTCGATCCAGGCGGCGATGTCGCCGGGTTGCACCGACCCGGGCAGGCCGGCCGGTGCCGTCTGATCGTGCACTGTCCGGATGGTCGCTCCGGTTCGGGACCAGCGCTCATCGGCGTCCGTCGGGCGCAGTGGCTCGCCGGGAACCTGCGAGAGGGCAATGATCCTCGGCGGGGCCATGCGTTCCCACAGCACCTCGGGCGTTGGCACCTCGACCGACCGGAGCGCGATCAGTTCCCGCTCCAGCCGTTTGGTCGACACGTCGCACTTGAGGAACACGTCGCCGACTCGGACGACCGCACGTTCCTAATGCGAGATCACGAGGTCGGCCAGTGAATCCACACGGCGATCCTGGACAATCGTTGCGACCAAGACGCTCATCGATTCGACGGGATCGTCCGCGCTCACATCGAGACCTGATGGGAAGGGTCGGGCTCATCACCGAGCGCACACGATCCCTCATCGTCGGTACCGTCGAGCCCGTGGACGCGCAGGGAATCCTCGACGTGGTGTTGGAGCTTCCAACAGGCGACAGGGCGCAGATTGCCTCTGCGTTGCTCGCCAGCCTCGGTCCGCAGCAGAGGGCTGACGTTGCGTGGATGGACGAGCTGAGGCGCCGAGCGCATCGAATCGATTCCGGCGAGGACGTTGCCGTGCCGCTCGATGTTGCGCTGGCCGAGGTGCGGCATGGCCTACGGCGTTGAACAAGCGTCGTCGAGCTCCGCGCCCGGCGGATTGTCGGGGTCCGTCGGTACGCTTGGACAGACTCGAACCGTGCAGGTAGCGCGATGGCGATGCGACACGACGACCTGACCGAGGAGCAGCGCGAGGTGCAGCGCGCCTACGACCGCTCGTGGAAGGCCGCGCAGGAGACGCTCGCCGACCCGGAGAAGCGCGCATGGCTCGAGGAAGGGATCGCTCGGGCGAACGCGTCGGACGCGAACCCGATGACCGCCGAAGAGTTCCTCGCCAGCACAGAGCCCACTCGACCGGCTGAATGACCATCCGAGATGCCAGCGGATTTCATCGCTGGGTCGAGTCGGAATCGCCCGATCGGCGAGATGTGGAGCGCTGTTCGAGAGTTCCTCGTGCTGATCGGCTCGCGGCCGTGGGCGGCGCCGAGCGTTCCTGTCGAGGAGATGTCCGACCAGCCGAACTACGAAGTTCGCACCGCCGTCATCCCCGTGCGCCCTGGCGTGGACGTCCAGGCGTGGTGGCGTCACGAGTACGCCACCAACGCGGTCGACATCATCGGCGTGACTTCGATCTGAGTTCGGCGCGCCGGGCAGCAGTCTTGCCCTCAGAGGCCGAGCGCCTCGAAGAACGCGTCGGCTTCGTCATCGGTGAGGTCCTCGACGAGGAGCGACTCCACGCCTTCGACCACAGGGGCAGCAGCAATCTCGTCGGGAGTCAGGTCAGGCGGGAAGTGCGAGGTGCCGTTGCTTTCGGTGGGGCTCACGCTGCCACCGTAGGGCCCGAGTCGAGCGTCGAGTGGTCCTCAATCAGTCCTCAGTAGTCCTCAATCTGGCGGGATCCGGCCATGATCTGTGGGAACCGTTGGGACCTCGAAACGCCGCGAAAGCCCAGGTCAGACGGGGTGAACCGCCAGAGATCCCGAGTGTGCGATGGTGAGCCGGCTTGTAGGCGGGGTTCTGTCTCGGGGCCGGAGCCCCGTGGGTGACCATCCATCTGTGCGGCCCACCTGGCCGATCGGGCGAGCAACCCGCGGCGCGCTTGGCCTTGCTCCGAGCGGGGGTTGCCGAGCCGCCGGTGTCGCCACCGACGCTGGTGCGCTCTTACCGCACCGTTTCACCCTCACCTGTGCGCCCCTCCCGGGGGAGCGGCGCCATCGGCGGTCTTCTCTCTGTTGCCCTGAACCGACAGGTCGCCCCGTCCTGGCTCTCGCCAGCGCTCTGCTCTGTGGAGCCCCGACCTTCCTCGACCACCGGCATGCGCCGACGACCGCGGTCACCGGTCCGACTCACCATCGCGGTGCCAGTCTGCCAGAAGCGGCGGCGACCGCCGCTGGCTCAGGCCGAGCTGGTGGCGTCCAAGTGCTCGAGGAGCTCGTCGGCGACCTTCTCGACGTCGTCGTGGTCGCGCTGGGCGGCCCTGGCCTTTGCGGCGATCAGTCCGCTGCGCAGGACCCGCTGGAAGTCGCCGAAGGGGAAGGCGAAGCGGTCCTTGGTCTCCTCGGAGGCCTCGGTGTCGATGCCGAGGAACCACTCCTGGTAGCCGTCCCAGCCGTCGCGGTCGATCTTCGCGTTGGCCTCGTCGGCCGACGGCGCCGCGTCGGACCACTCGGTCTCGAGGTCGTACTGGTTGGCGTCGATCATCTGCCGTGCCTTGCGGACAGCGGCGTCGTTCACGTCGTACTTGTCAGCCATGCTCGTTCCGTACCCGGGATCGGCCAGGCGCTTGCGCGCCGGCCGGGTCAGAGTTCGAGTGACGACAGCTCGGGGATCCAGCCCTCGGCACGCCGGCGGGCGTCGTGGAAGCGGTCGCGGTCCAACGAACGCCGGGGCTCCACGGCGATCGACGGGGGCCGGGTGGCGGCCGCCTCGGCGAGGTCGGTCCACACGCCGGTGGCGATGCCGGCGAGGTAGCCCGCCCCCAGCGCGGTGGCCTCGCGCACACCGGACACCTCGACGGTGCGACCGGTGGCATCGGCCAGGGCCTGGACGAACACGCCATTGCCGCTCATGCCACCGTCGACGCGCAGCGACGCGATGGCTCGGCCGGTGTCGGCTTCGGTGGTCTCGACCAGGTCGGCGCCCCGGTGGGCGATGCCTTCGAGCACCGCCCGCACGAGGTGGGCCCGCGTGGTGCCACGGGTGACGCCGATGAGCAGGCCCCGCGCGCCGTGGTCCCACGCCGGCGTCCCGAGCCCCGACAGGGCGGGCACGAACCAGACGTCGCCGGTGTCGTCGACCTCGGCGGCGACGGCCTCGCTGTCGGCAGCCGAGCTGATGAGTCCCAGCCCGTCGCGCAGCCACTCGACGCACGACCCTGCGGCGAGCATCACCGCCTCCCGCCCCCACGTGACCTGACCCGCGACCTGCCAGGCGATGATCGGGAACGTTCCGCTGGTGGGGCGGGGGCCGGGGTCGTCACCGAGACAGACGTCGAGCATCCCGCCGGTGCCGAACGTGATCTTGGCCTCGCCAGGCCGGACGCACCCCTGACCGACGAGTGAGGCCTGCTGGTCGCCCACCAGTGCAGCGAGCACCGGGTCGCCCCCGAGGGCGCCGGCGGCGCCCACCACGCCACCCGAGTCGACGACACGGGGCAGTGCCGACTCCGGGATCCCGAGCAGCGTCAACGAGGTCGCTGTCCCAGGCGCCGGCGGCCGGATCGAACAACCCGGTGACCAGCGCGTTGCTGGCGTCGGTGACGTGGTGCTGGCCGCCGGTCAGGTGCCAGGCCAGCCACGTGTCGATGGTGCCGATCCGCACGGCGTCGACCGGTACGTCGGCGTGCTGCAGCAGCCACTCGGCTTTGGTCGCCGTGGCGTTCGGCGCCACGCGGACGCCCTCTGCCTGGAGCTCCAGGCAGCGACCGACGGTGCGCAGGTCCTGCCAGCCGATGCCGGGACCCACCGGCACACCCGTGCGGCCATCCCACGCCACGGTGGTGGCCCGCTGGTTGGCGATGCCGACGGCGTCGATGCGGCCGACCCGACGCTGGACCGCGCCGGCCACCGACACGGCGGCCTCGGCGGTGCGCACGGCGTCGACCTCGACGAGTCCGGGAGCGGGGGAGTCGGGGAGCACCTCGACGAGCTCGTCGGCCAGGATGGCGCCGTCATCGCCGATGGCGACGGCGCGCACCCCCGACGTGCCGGCGTCGATCACGAGGACGGTCATCGGTGCGTGCGGGCCCGTCGATCGGCGAGCAGGCCGCCGGCCACGCCGGCGGCCGCGGACAGCAGCACGAAGAAGGGGATGGCCACCCAGGTGATGTCGTCGCCGAGCACGGCCAGGCGGATGACGGCCACGGCCTGCACCAGCGCGTAGGCGCTGAGGGCGGCGACGCCGCCGTTGGTGAGCGGGGCGTCGGGCCGACGCCAGGCGGCCACGTAGCCGCCGACGACGAGGCCGGCGAGCACGACGCCGAACAGCACCACCAGCCACGAGCTGTTGTCGTCGACCGTGCCCGACTCGTCGAGCGCCTGGGCGAACAAGGCGGCGGGTACGGCGATGGCCAAGGCCACGCCGGCGCCGGCCAGCACCGAGCGGGGATGGACGAGCGTGTTCATCGTCGGGCCGGCGCCTTCACGGGTAGTCGACCTCGCCGAACGGGGAGCGCAGACCGAACTTGCCGGGGTTGAGGATGCCGTTCGGGTCGAGCGCGTCCTTCACCGACTGGAGCACGCCGTGCCCGGCGCCGAGCGCCTCGGCGACGAACCGGCTGCGGTTGAGCCCCACGCCGTGGTGGTGGCTGAGCGCCCCGCCGTTGGCCAGCACGGCGCGCTGGCCGGCGTCCCAGAACTGCCGGTACATCTGCTCGCGGGTGGCCACGTCGGGCTCGTCGCCGGCGGGCTTGCCGGCGAAGGTGAAGTAGAGGCAGGCACCGTCGACGTAGGCGTGGGACTGGTGGGCACTGGCGGCGAGCACGCCGGGAACCTCGCCGAGCGCCTGCACGCCGGCGGCGTAGATGTCGGCCAACCGGGACCACGGCGCCGCGATCTCCATGGTGTCGACCACGTAGCCCCGCGCGATCAGGGCCTCGAGGGCGGTGACCTCGTTGCGGTGCGACAGCCACTGGTCGACGAGTCCGACGTCGAGCGGCTCGGCGCCTTCGGTGCGCCGGCACTCCTGGTCCGCGACGGTCATGGCTGCGTCGACCACCACGGGGTCGCCCTCGTCCATCACCAGCAGCACGGTCCGGTCGCCCGTCTGGTAGCTGCGGTCGGCCTCGGTGGCGTCGTAGACGCGCAGCACCGCCGGCGTGGCGCCCCGCTGCACGATGCGCCGGCACACGTCGTTGGCCACGTCGAAGCTGGCGAAGCCCCAGGCGGCGTGGCGCTCGTCGGCAGGGGCGCGGTGCAGTCGCAGGCGGACGCCCGTCACGACGCCGAGCGTGCCCTCGCTGCCCACGAACAGCTGGGTCAGGTCGGGACCGACGGCGGCCCGCGGCGCCCCGCCGGTGGACAGCGTGGTGCCGTCGGCCAGCACCACGTCGAGCCCGAGCACCATGTCCTCGATCTTCCCGTACCGGTTCGACAGCTGCCCGGCACCCCGGCACGCCACCCAGCCGCCCACCGTCGACAGGGCGACCGACTGCGGCCAGTGGCCGAGCGTGAGTCCCCGGTCGCGCAGCTCGTGCTCGAGGTGGTCGCCGAAGGTGCCGGGCGCCACGTCGAGCACCAGCGACTCGTCGTCGATGGAGACCACGCCCGTGAGCGCGGTGGTGTCCAGGATCACGCCACCGAAGGCGGGCACGGACGCACCGCAGACCCCCGAGCGTCCACCGGCGGTGGTGACCGGTACCCGGGCGGCGTTGCACAGCCGGAGCACGGCGGCCACCTCATCGGCATCGTGGGGCCGGACGACGACGCCGGCGAGCCCGCCGACCTGTCCGGCCGTGGCCCAGATCATGGCGCCCGGCCACCAGTCGCGGCTGGCCTCGGCCCGCACGGCGTGATCCGTGATCACCTCGGCGCCGGTCTTGCGCAACCGGTCGAGCACCGGGTCGGGGACCGGCAGCTGGTGACCCAGCCGGGCGGTGGCGTCGGCCGCGCCGCCGGCGATGGCGATGGGCGGCGTGGGGGCACCGGGGCCGGCGGCGGGGAGCTCGGTGGGGTCGGGCACGGGTCGTCACTGTAGGGCCGTCACATCGGCCGTCCCGGCGATCGGCGGCTGGGCACCGGTCAGTACAGGAACATGGGCTTGCCCGTGACCTGGCGGACCTTGGGCCGGTAGGCGTCGACGTCGTACAGGGCGTCGACGTCGACGCGCTTGACGCCCTCGCGCGTGACGCTGATGGGCACGTCGGTGTAGGTGCCCGCGCGCAGGGCGACCATGCGCCCGCGAGCACCCTCGACCGCCAGGTCGGCGGCCATGACGGCGTAGTTGATGGCGACCATCAGGTCGAGCGAGTCGGGATTGCCCGAGCGCATCAGGTAGCCCAACGTCTGGGCGATGATGGGCACGCCCGTGATGTCCTTGAGCGCTGCGCCGACCTGCTGGCCGATGCCGCCGAGCTTGCGGTGCCCGTAGGCGTCCTCCTCGCCAGAGAGGTGCATGTCGCCCTCGAGCATGGTGGCACCCTCGGACACGGTCACCATGGCGTAGTTCGAGGGGTTGTTCGCCCGGTCGCGCATCAACAGGTCGGCCACCTTCTCGATGTCGAAGGGCACCTCGGAGATCAGTGCCCGATCGACCGACGACAGGTAGGCGGCGATGAGCGACGTCTCGCCCGAGTACCGGCCGAACAGCTCGACCACCGCCAGGCGTTCGTGCGAGCCGGTGGACGTGCGCAGCTGGTGGATGAACTGCACGCTGCGGGTCACCGCGGTGGAGAACCCGATGCAGTAGTCGGTGCCGTGGACGTCGTTGTCCATCGTCTTGGGGATGGCCACCACGGGCACGCCCTCGTCGTGGAGACGCAGCCCGTACGAGAGCGTGTCGTCGCCGCCGATGGGGATCAGCACGTCGATGCCGAGGTGCTCGAGCACCCGCAGGGCGTGCGGGGTCAGGTCGTACGGCGGGTCGCCGTCGTAGGAACCGGCGAGGAACGCCGGTGGCGTGGTGACGTTCGACGGGTTGGTCCGCGACGTGTGCAGCATCGTGCCGCCGGTGCGGTCGATCGTGCGGACCTCGGTGGGGTTCAGCGTCTGGATGTACGCGTCGGCGGTGCCGGGCTGGTCAGGGTTGATCTCGACGAGTGAGGCCCAGCCGCGGCGCAGGCCGACGACCTCGTGGCCCTCGTGGGCGACGCGGTCGACCACGGCCTTGATGCAGGCGTTCAGTCCAGGGACGTCGCCGCCTCCGGTGAGGATGCCGATGCGCACGTGCTCGCTCCTTCGTTGCAGTCCGGTTCCTGGCGCTACGTACCCGTTCGGTCGGGGGGCTCACCCGCCGGCGAGAGCAGCGCCAGCGTGCTCTCGGGCAGGCCGGGGGAGCTGCGCTGTCGTTCGGCGAGCTGGCGGAAGCGTTCGATCTCGTCGCGGCTGCGGTGCTCGGACCACCCCAGCTCGGGGGCGACCAGTGCGGCGGTGGCGTCGGCGGCCCGGGCGGTGGCGTCGCGGGCCAGCAGCAGGCCGCGCAGACGCCGGCTGAGGACGTCGTCGAGCGTGGTGGCCATCTCGTAGCGCACGGCGTAGACCGCCTCGGCCCGCCGGTAGGGGAGCCCGTCGATCAACGGCTCGCCGAGACCGGGGTCGCGGTCGATCATCGCCTCGAGCACCCGCGCCTCGCCGCCGTAGCGCTCGTGCAGGTGACGGTTGGTGCCGTTGGCGTCGGGGTCGTACCCGTCGGCGCCGAGCAGGCGGAGGCGTCTGGTGTGGCTGCGGTTGCGCCAGCGCGACTCGCCGAGCAGCCCCAGCACCTCGTCGACGGCGTCGGCGGCCATCTCGCGGTAGGTCGTGAGCTTGCCGCCGGTGACGCTGACCATCCCCGATGCGCTGGTGGCCACGGCGTGGCGCCGGGACAGGTCGGCGGTGCGCCCCGAGCTGGCCGACTTCACCAGCGGCCGCAGACCGGCCCAGGTGCCCACGACGTGCTCCTCGCGGATGTCGGTGGTGGTGGAGTGGTTGATGGCGCCCAGCAGGTACGCGACGTCGTCGCGGGTGCACTGGGGATCGTCGAGCGGGCCGTCGTAGTCGGTGTCGGTGGTGCCGATGTAGGTGAAGGCGGGCTCGTCGCCCTCGGCCGCCGGCCACGGCACCACGAACACCGATCGCTTGTCCTTGGGCACCGGCGCCACCACGGCGATGTCGTTGCGGACCAGCGACCACGGGACCGTGAGGTGGATGCCCTTGGCCGGGCGGATCGAGTCGGGGTCGTGCCCCTCGTCGAGGGTGCGGACCTGGTCGGCCCACACGCCGGCGGCGTTGACCACGGCGCGGGCCCGCACCTCGATGCGGGCGCCGGACTCGCCGTCCTCGACCACGCCGCCGGTCACGCGGCCGGCGTCGTCGTGGGTCAGCTCGACCACCGGCGCGTGGTTGACGCACACGGCGCCGTGGGACTCGGCGGCGGTGCGGGCGACCGTGACGGTGAGGCGGGCATCGTCGGCCTGGGCGTCGTAGTACAGGTAGCTGGCGGCCACGCGATCGGGCGGCAGCGTCGGCATGTGGGCCAGCGTCTCCTCCTTGGAGATGCGCTTGTGCAGCTTGCCGATGCGCGCGCCGCCGGTGACGTCGTACATCCACATGGCCGAGCCGAGTGCCTTCTCGAGCTTGGGGTGGATCACCCCGCCCTTGCCGAACATGGGAATGAGGAACGGGAGGACCTTGACCAGGTGCGGCGCGTTGCGCAGCAGCCGCTGGCGCTCGTGCAGGGCTTCGTAGACCAGGCGGACGTCGCCGTTCTGCAGGTAGCGCAGGCCGCCGTGGATGAGCTTGGAGCTCTTCGACGAGGTGCCCGAGGCGAAGTCGTCGCGCTCGACCAGCGCCGTCCGCAACCCACGGCTGGCCGCGTCGAGCGCCACGCCGACACCGGTGATGCCGCCACCGATCACCAGCACGTCGAAGGTCTCGTCGCCGAGGCGGCGGAGGTTGCTGGTTCGGTCGAAGGCGCCGGGGATCACCTGCGGCAGGCTAGAGGCGCGCCCCACCGGGCACACGCTCGCTGGCGCCGGCGATCCAGTCGTCGACGAGCGTGGCCAGCACGCGGAGGGGGACGGCGCCGTGTTCGAGCACCGTGCGGTGGAAGCCCCGGATGTCGAAGCGGTCGCCGAGGCGGTCCCTGGCCCGGTCGCGCAGGCGGAACAGCTCCCGCTGGCCGACCTTGTAGGACAGCGCCTGGCCGGGCATGCCGATGTAGCGGTCGACCTCGACGGCGGCCTCGGCCGGGTCGATCGGCACGTGGGTGGTCATGAAGTCGAGCGCCTGCGAGCGGGTCCAGGCCATGGCGTGGATGCCGGTGTCGAGCACCAGGCGGGCCGAGCGCCAGGCGTCGGCCGACAGCATGCCGAGACGCATCTGGTCCGAGGAGTACAGCCTCATCTCGTCGGCCAGGCGCTCGGCGTAGAGGCCCCAACCCTCGCTGTAGGCCATGTAGCCGCCCCGCCGCTGGAACGGGTGCACGTCGGTGAGCTCGGCGGCGCTGGCCCGCTCGAGGTGGTGGCCGGGCACGGCCTCGTGGAAGGCGAAGACCTCGGCCTCGAAGCGGTTCCGCCGGGTGGGCTCGTGGGTGTTGGCGAAGTAGACGCCGGGGCGGTCGCTGCCGTCGGGCGGCGAGGCGTAGTACGCCGGCGGCGATCCGGGCGCCAGGCTGTCGGGGACGGCCTCGACCACGCAGCCGGCGTCGGGCAGACGGTCGAACCAATCGACCGAGGCGGCGAGCGCCCGCTCGATGGCGTCGGTCGCCACGCGCAGGATCTCCTCGGCCGAGTCGTACCGCATGTCCGGATCGGACCGGAGGCGCTCGAACAGCTCGCCCTGGTCGCTGATCCCGACGGCTCGTCGGCCCACGTCGGCCCACTGGGCGGGCAGCACCTCGGTGAGCTCGTGCATCCCGATCTCGTGGATCTCCGCCGGCGACAGGTCGGTGGTGGTGGCCCGCCGGACCAGCGATGCGTAGAGCGCGTCGCCACCGGGCAGGTGGCACAGCCCGGGCTCGTCGTCGCCGCGCCCGTCGCGCTCGAGGGCGGCCAGGGCCTCGGCGACGCGCTGGTAGGCGGGTCGCACGACGTCGGTCACGACCTCCGCCGCCGCCTGGCGCCAGCGCTCGGCGTCGTCCCAGTGCTCGGGCAACGAGAGCCGGACGAAGGGATCGTCGTCGACGACGCCGGCCAGGTAGCTCTCGACCATGGCGCGGGACCGCCCGACGATGGTGCTGGCCGGCAGCCAACCTCGTCGCGCTCCGGTGCGCCAGTGCTCGACGGCGGCGTCGAGCGCCTCCGGGAGCTGCCCGAGACGCCCGAGCTGCTTCCACGCGCTGTCGGCGTCGGGCGCCTCGTGGCGCGAGGCGGTACGCAGCAGCGTGATCGGGTAGCCGGTGAAGCCGTCCGACTGCAGCTCGATCTGGCGCGAGTCGATCTCTTCGACCGTTTCGTCGCAGGCGTCGATCAGCAGGGCGCGGGTGACACGCTCGTTGCGGTCGAGCTCGTGGATGGGAAGGGCGGCGACACGCCGGGCGACGTCGGCGGCGTGGGCGCGCTCGGCGGCCAGGGCCGACGGCCGGAGGTCGTCGACGCGGTCGTCGAACCGGTGGTCGCCGAAGACCGTGGCGGCGAAGGGATGCCGGGCCATGGCGTCGTCCCAGTACTCGTCCGCCAGCCGTCGCAGTCCCTCGTGCATCGCCTCCGAGTCTGCATGACGTGCGCACGCCGGCGATGGACCCGTGCCGCCTCTGTCCGGGGGCGGCCCGAGGTGCAGATCCTCCGTCGGCCCGTGATCCCGCTGCAGTGCGACGCTCGGTGAACACCCACCTCGCCGGGGAACGGACCGGCCACCGCCGTGCGTTCGTGGCTCCTCTGCGCCACGTCGGAGCGACACCCGCCGTCCCGATCATCCGCTTGCGGCGAAGATGCCGCGACCGCCGGCAGTCGTCGGCGTCCCGAACGGGACCTCGTCAGCCCCGGCAGCGTTGCACTGTCGGCGAGGATCCTCTCGTTCGGCCTCACCCGTGCACCTTCGGCGAGGACCCTCGGGTTCGTTACCCCCCGCACCGTTGCACTGTCGGCGAGGGTCCTCTCGCTCAGTGTCACCGACGTCTGTTCGGCGAGGATCCTCGGGTTCGATCAAGAGCGGTGTCCCGCAGCGGCCGAGATCAGCCGGCGTCGGCCTGGAGGCCGTCCGGGAGGGGGCCGGCGTCGGCGTCGGCGATGATCTGCTGCACCAGCGCGAGGGCGTGGTTGATCTTGTCGAGGAACGAGTCGCGATGGCGGACGAAGTGGAACTCGGGGTGCCGTGACCAGCATGCCTGGAGGCGTTGGTCCAGGGCGATCGCCTGCGCGTTGGTCTCGATCCGCTGCGCGTTGCCGGTCTCGATCGAGTTGCCCCCGACCGCCGCCGTCTCGAAGAAGATGACCACGTCGTAGCGGGCCAGCTGCTCGTCGGCCGTGGTCCCCATCTGCTCGAAGAACCCGTCGGCGCCGCCCCGCTCGGCGGGCCAGTAGGCGGCGCTGTCGACCGTGCCTCGGTCGCAGAGCAGCACGCGGTCGGGGTACTGGGCGATCTGGACGTCCTCGAGATCGGTCTGGACCTGGAAGATGGCCCGCTGGGTGGCGCACCGGGCATCCGGATCGGGGACGCGGGGGAAGCCGCCGGAGAACAGGATCGTCGCCGCCTCGGGCACGACCACGACCCGGCTGCCCAGCTCACGACGCAGCAGATCGGCCGCCGTGGTCTTGCCGCCCCCCGGTCCGCCGGTCAGCACGACACGCAGCGGTCCGGGAGGTCGCGCCGGGGGCGCGGGCGCCGGTTCGTTCATGACCACATCGTGCGTCGTGCCGGCGCGGGCCGGGAAGGGACCTCGGTCACCACCGGGTCGTGCAGGCCTCGGGGTCGTGCAGGCCTATCGGCGGGGTCGTTCAGGCCTTGGATCGGTGCGCGGCGGGCGGCACGATCGTGACCGGGCACGTCGCCAGCTGGGCCACCTGCGAGCTGGTGCTGCCCATGAGCAGTGCGGGCGAACCGCCGACGCCCCGGCTGCCGAGGACGACGAGGTCGGCGTCCTCCTCCTCGATGGTGCGCAGCAGGACCTGCACCGGGTTGCCGTCGTGGAGCACGTGGCGGCACGGGACGCCGGCGTCGGCCAGCGGTGCCGACCACGGCCCACACACCCGGTCGGCGATCTCCTCTCGGTGCTTCTGGGTGGGGATCTGCGGACCGCCCGGTTCGAGGCGGTCGAGCAGTCCGAGGGCGTGCACCGCGACGATCTCGGCGCCGGTGGCGCCGGCCAGGTCGGCGGCCCAGGAGGCCGCGTCGAGGCTGTTCGCCGAGCCGTCCACGCCGACGACGATCGTCCTGAGGTCCATGCCGAGCTCCGAGGGGGTCGTGTCCGGGTGCGCCGTTCCTGTCGGAGGGTACCGGTACGTTCGCAGACGTGATGGCGGACACCCAGCTCCCGTTCGACGAACCGGTGGTCGGCGCTGCCGCGAGCGTGTGCTGGGTGCCCTTCGGCGAGGCCGCCCTCGACGCGCTCGAGCAGCTCATCGCCGACGCCCGCAGCGACGATCCGCTGGCGCCGGTCACCGTGCTCACGCCATCTCCGTCGGCGGCGGTCACCACCCGCCGGTTGCTGGCCCGCCGGGCCGGTGGTGCCGCCGGCGTGCACCTCGTCGCGCTCGGTGCGCTCGCCGAGCAGGTGGCCGCCCTCCGGCTGGCCGACCGGAGCGTTCCGTTGGGGGTCGACCACGAGCTGCTGGTGGCCGCCACCCGCGTGGCGCTGGGCAATGATCCGGGCGGGTTCGCCCCCATCCGGCACCACCGCTCCACCTGGGAGACCGTCGCCGCCACCGTGGCCGAGCTCGGCGACTGCGCGCCCGACGAGCGGGCCCGCATCGGTTCCGGCGGGGGTCTCCGCGCCGACCTGGTGCGGCTCCACGACCGTGTCGCCGCCCTCATCGGCGACACGGGTGCCGCGCGCGTGCTCGGGCTCGCCACCGACGTGCTGCGGGCGGGCCAGGCACCCGTCGACGAGATCGGCACCGTTGTCGTGCACCTCCCCGGGCTCCTCGGGCGGGTCGATCTGCGCTTCCTCGAGGCACTCGCCGAGCGCACCCCCGTTCACGTGTTGCTCGGCGCCACCGGGTCGCCCGACGACGCCGTCGTGGCCCAACGGTTCGCCGCCCTCGGGGCCGCAGCGCCGCCTCCCCAACCGTCGTCGGCCGACGTGACCACCGAGGTGCTCAGTGCCAACGACGTCGACGACGAGGTGCGGGGCGCCGTGCGTCGCCTGCTCCATCACGCCGACGCCGACGCCGAGCCGATCCCGCTCCACCGCATGGCGCTGGTCCACCCCGGCGGGACGCCCTACGCCGGCATCGTGGCCGAGGTGCTGCGCAGCGCCGGCATCCCCTTCTCCGGGCCCAGCCCCACCACGCTGGCGCAGTCGGCGCCGGGCCGCGTCCTGCTCGGCGTGCTCGACGTCGCCGGCAGCGGCTTCGGCCGCCAAGAGGTCATCGACCTGTGGTCCACGGGTCTCGTCTTCGACGACGCCGGCGTGCTTCCCTTCGCCCGCTTCGACGAGGTCAGCCGTCGGCTGGGCGTCGTCGGTGGGCTCGACCGTTGGCGTCAGGCGCTGGCCGCCGCCGACGAGCACGAGCGCGAACGTGCCGGTGCGCCAGACGACGATGGCGACGGGGCAGGGCGTGCCGCCGAGGCCCGCCGCACGGTCCTCGGCCACCTGGGCCGGTCCCTCGACGTGCTCGACGAGCTGTGTCAGGCGATGCCGTCGGCATGGGCCGACGTCGCCGGCTGGGGTGCCGCCGTGCTCGACCGGCTGTGCGGCCCGCTCACCCGGCGCGACTGGCCCGACCACGAACTGACCGCCGATACGGCGGTGCGCACGGCGCTCGGGCGACTCCACGCGTTGGCTGCCGTCGAGGACGCCCCCACCAGCCGGCTGGTGCGCGACACCATCGCCACGGTGCTCGACACCCCCGCCCCCAGGCGTTCGGGCACCGGCCACGGGCTGCTGGTCACGACGCCCGAGCAGCCACCGGTCACGCCACTCGACGCCGTCGCCGTGGTCGGGCTGGCCGAGGGGTCGCTGCCGCGGACGGTGCGCGACGACGTCCTCCTCGGCGAGGCCGTCCGTCGATCGGCCGGGTTGTCGGTGGCCGAAGACCGCCACCTCGCCCAACGGCGTGGCTTCCACGCCGCCCTGGCGTCGGCTGCTCGGCTGCGCGTGCTCACCTACGCCCGCAACGATCAGCGCTCGGGTCGGTCGCTGGTGCCCAGCCGGTGGCTGCTCCAGGTCCTCGGCGAGAAGACCGGTGTGCGTCCGCGAGCCGAAGACCTCATGACCGGCCGTCCGGTCGAGGGGGTCCAGGTCGTGTCGAGCCCCGCCGCCGGGCTCGAGGCGGTGGCCACCGGACGGACGGCGGCGCTCGACGCCGGCGAGCGGGCCCTGGCCGCGTTGGTGACCGCCGGCTCGCTCGACGGGCATCCGGCCGCCGGACCCACGCTGGCACCCGGTGTGCTCCTGGCGCGGTCCCGCCGGGCCCGGGCCTTCACCCGGTTCGACGGCAACCTGGGCGGCCACGGCGTCGACGTCACCGCCCTGGGGGTGCTGTCACCGACCTCCATCGAGACCTACGCCGGTTGCCCGCGCCGCTGGTTCTTCGGACACGTGTTGGGCCTGGGCGAGGTCGACCGCCCCGAGGCCATCGACCGGATCCAGCCGCGCGACCGCGGCACGCTGGTGCACCGCGTGCTCGAGCGGTTCTTCGCCGAGACCATCGCCGGCGACCAGATCCCCGCGCCCGGGCACGACTGGTCGCCGGCGCAGCGCCAGCGCCTCGCCGACATCGCCGACGAGGAGTGCGAGCTGCTCGAGCGTCGGGGCCTCACCGGCCACCCCCGCTGGTGGGAGCACGACCGTCAGGAGATCCACGGCGTGCTCCAGGCCACGCTGGTTCGAGACACCGAGTGCCGGGCGGCACTCGGCACCCGCCCCGTCGCCGTCGAGTTCACCTTCGGCCGGCGCGGGCAGCCGCCGCTCGAGATCGACCTCGGCGACGGGCGCATCGTCCGTCTGGCCGGCCAGGCCGATCGGGTCGACCGGGCCGGCCGCACGCTGCACGTGTGGGACTACAAGTACTCCGGCGGCGGCGGGTTCCGCGACCTGGTCAAGGACGAGGACAAGGGCGGCGACCCGCTCCTCGGCGGCACCAAGATCCAGCTCGTGGCCTACGCCATGGCTGCGGCCGAGCGCCACGACGTCGACACCGTGTACGCCCGCTACTGGCTCCTCCGTCCCGACGTCGTCGGCACCATCATCGGCTACGAGGTCGACGACGCCCTGCGCGAGCGGTTCCGGCGCGTGCTGGCTGTCGTCGCCGACGGCATCGCCGCCGGACGGTTCCCCGCCCGGCCTGGCGACCACCAGTGGCACCTCGGCAACTTCGCCAACTGCACCTGGTGCGAGTTCGACGCCATCTGTCCCGGCGATCGTGATGTCGAGTGGCAACGGGTGCGCATCGAGCCCACGCTGTCCCGCTTCGTGCGGCTCGCCGAAGAGGGTTCGGCCTCCGTGGTCGCCGAGGCGCCGGACAGGGGTCCGTCATGAGCGACGTCCTCGCCGACCAGGACGCCCGCGACCGGATCGCCGGCCAGCACGGCCACACCCTCTTCGTCGAGGCCGGCGCCGGCTCGGGCAAGACCTCGGCGCTGGTGAGCCGACTGGTCAGCCTCGTCGTCGGCGATCCGGGTGGCTCGGGCCGCACGCCGACGCCGGGCGTCGACGTCGAGTCCATCGCCGCCATCACCTTCACCGAGGCGGCCGCCGCCGAGCTGCGGGCACGAGTCCGCCAGACCCTCGAAGACGTCGCCGCCGGCCGCCCGGTCCGCCAGGTGCTCGACACGCCGGCTGCTCGCCGGGCCGCGGCCGACGCGCTCGACCGCCTCGACCGTTCCACCATCTGCACGTTGCACGCCTTCGCCCAGCGCCTGTTGCTCGCCGCACCGGTCGAGGCCGGGCTCCCGCCCTCGGTCGAGGTGCACGACGACATCAGTTCGGTACTGCGCTTCGAGGAGCGGTGGCGTCGCTTCGAGCGTCGGCTGCTCGACGACGACGACCTCGCCACCACCATGCGCACCGCGCTGGGCCTGGGCATCGGCACCGACCAGCTCCAGGTGCTGGCGGCCATGCTCGGCCAGAACTGGGACCTGGTCGAGGAGGCCCAACGCCACGGCCAGGTCGACGCCGCCCGAGATGTCGTCGTCGACCCGTCGACGCTGCCCGTCGACGCGTGGATCTCCCGGATCGAAGCGCTCCTCGGTTCGCTCGTGCGCTGCCGGCGCGACGACGACCGCCTGGTGGTGTGGACGCGCGAGACGTTCGAGCCGCTCTTGCTGGCTCTGCGCAGCAACCGCACCGACCCTCACCGCTCGCTGGCCGTGGTGCGTGCCGCATCCATCGGCAAGTCCGGAGGCAAGGGCAAGGCCGGCGACTGGGAGGGCGACGGCAAGGCCGAGACGGCGGCCGCCGCCACCGCCATCGCCGACGACATCGACCGGGCCCTGGCCGGGCTCACCGACGCCGTGCTCACCCGGCTCGGCGGCGAGCTGGCCGCCTACACGCTCGAAGATGCCGCGGCCCGCCGGCGCGAGGGGCGCCTCGAGTTCCACGACCTCCTCGTGCTGGCGCGGGGCGTGTTGCGGACCCACCGCGAGGTCCGGGCTCGGTTCCACCGGCAGTACCAGCGACTGCTGATCGACGAGTTCCAGGACACCGACCCGCTCCAGATCGAACTGGCCGTCCGCATCGCCGCCGACCCCGACCACGATCCGTCCACGCCGTGGGACGAGGTCACCGTCGAGCCGGGCCGGCTGTTCTTCGTGGGCGACCCCAAGCAGTCGATCTACCGCTTCCGCCGGGCCGACATCGACCTGTTCTCCCGTACGGCCCGTCGCTACGCCGACGGTTACACCTCCCTGCAGGTGAACTTCCGCACCGTCGCCCCGGTGCTGCGGTTCTGCAACGTGGTGTTCGCCGCTCTCATCGCGCCGGCCACCGACACCGCCGACGAGCACGGCCGGGTCGCCCAGCCCGACTACGTCCCCCTGCTCGAGCAGCGGCCGGCCCTTCCCCACGGCTCGGGCCCGCCGGTGGTGCTGCTCGGCGACGGCGCCGCCCACCCGGCGGCCGATGCCGCTCGTCAGGCCGAGGCACTCGATGTCGCCGCCGTCCTCCGCCGGGCTCACACCGAGAGCTGGGCGGTCGACGACCACGGGCGCCAGCGGCCGTGCCGGTGGTCCGACATGGCGATCCTGCTCCCCAGCCGCACCACGTTGCCTCGGCTGCGCGACGCGCTCGACGACGCCGAGGTCCCGTACCGGATCGAGAGCGGCACGCTCGTCTACGGCACCACCGAGGTCAACGACCTGCTCGCCGTGCTGCGAGCCATCGACGACCCCGGCGACGGCATCGCCGTCGCCGGCGCGCTCCGCTCGCCGGCCTACGGTTGCGGCGACGACGACCTGGCCCGCTGGGTCGACCAGCACGGCCACCTGTCCTACCTCGGCCTTCCCGCCGATCTCGACCCCTCCGACCCCGTCGCCGCCGGCCTGCTCGACCTTCGCCAGCGGCACCGCCGTGCCCCGTTCCACACGGTGCCCGAGATCGTCGACGCCGTGGTCCACGACCGGCGCCTGCTCGAGCTGTGCCTGGTCGGCGACCGCCACCGCGACGCCTGGCGGCTCTACCGGGTGGTGCAGGAGGACGCCCGCCAGTTCGCCGACGCCGAGCCGGGTGGACTGCGCGCCTTCCTGCGCTGGGCCGCGCTGCAGCGCGACGACAAGATCCGCGCCACCAGCCCGGTCATCCCCGAAGCCGACGTCGACGCCGTGCGCATCATGACCGTCCACGCCTCCAAGGGCCTCGAGTTCGGCATCGTCGTGGTCTCGGGCCTGTCGGCGCAGGATCCCCAGGGCGTGCGGGGCGCCACCGTCCAGTTCCGTCCTTCGGGCGGCTTCGACATCCGGATGCGCACCGGCCTCGAGACGGCGCGCTTCCAGGAGGTCCGCACCCTCGAGGAGACGATGGACAGCCACGAGCGCATCCGGTTGCTCTACGTGGCCCTCACCCGCGCCCGAGACCACCTGGTGGTCAGCACCCACCACACCGGCCGCGCCCGCAGCCGGTCCCACGGTGGCCGCATCGTCACCACGCTCCAGTCCCTCGAGGCCCCCCTCACCGACCTGGCCGAGTGGTTCACCACCACGGACGACCACGCGCCGGCCGACGGCGACGAGGTCACGAACGGCGGTGCGCCCGACCCGGTCGCGCCCGAGCGCGTCGAAGGTCTGCGCCCGGCCGATCCCGAGGTGCAGCGGCGCTGGGACGCCGACACCGACGAGTGGACGGTGCGCCGGTCGGCATTGCTGCGTGCCTCCGACTCGGGCGGCGTGGTCAGCGCAACCGCCGTCGCCCGCCACCTCGACGGCGAGCCCGCCGATGGCACCGGCGGTGCACGCACGCCGGGCACCGCCACCGACGAGGTCCCGGTGCCCGACGGCGAGCCGTGGCGTCGCGGTCGGGCCGGCACCGCCATCGGCAGCGCGGTCCACGCCGTCCTCCAGCACGCCGAGCTCAGCGGGGCCACCGCCGACGAGGTCGCCGCCCTGGCCCGCTGGCAGGCCGACGTCGAAGGCGTCCCCGAGGCCGCACCGGAGATCGCCCGCAAGGCCGAGGCCGCCCTGAGCAGCGCGCTGGTCCGGCGAGCCGTCGCCGCCCCCCGCCGGTGGCGCGAGGTGCACGTGGCCGCGCCCGTCACGTCCCTCACCGCCGGCGCCGAGGGAGGCGCGGTCGACCTGTTCGAGGGGTTCGTCGACCTGCTCTTCGAGGACGACGACGGTGCCCTGGTCGTCGTCGACTACAAGACCGACGCCGTGCGCACCGACGCCGAGGTCGCCGCCGCGCTCGCTCGGTACGCCCCCCAGGGGGCGGCGTACGCCCTCGGCGTCGAGGCCGCCGTGGGCCGTCCGGTCTCCGAGGTGCACTTCCTGTTCGTTCGCGACGACGGCGTCACCGATGCGGTCGTCGCCGACCTCGACGCGCAGCGCGATCGGGTCCGCCGGGCGCTCGTCGAGCTCGCCCGGCCCGACATCGGGTCCGGTGGCGAGACCACTGCCGCCACGGCACCATGAGGTCGTGCCCGCCGGACGACCCGAGACCATCAACGCCGTCACCATCGGCGTCACCGACATGGCGGCCTCGTGCGCCTTCTACGACGCGCTCGGCTTCGACACCGCCTACGGCGGGCCCGACGCGGCGTTCACCAGCTACCAGGTCGGCCCCACGTTCCTGAACCTCCAGCTCGTCGACTCCGTCGAGACCGGTTGGGGGCGGTTCATCGTGCACGTCGACGACGTCGACGCCATGCACGCCCGCGCCGTCGCCGCCGGGTACACGCCGTCGATGGCGCCGTCGGATGCACCGTGGGGCGAGCGCTACTTCCACATCGACGACCCCGACGGGCACGAGGTCAGCTTCGCCCGCCGCCTCTGAGCCCTCCGAGGGGTGGGGCGATCAGCGCCCCGACGTCACCCGCACCGTCGAGCCCGCCGGGGCGTCGACCGACCACCTCGACCCGTCGGTCGTGACCGCGACGTCGCCGCCGTCGACGGTGGCCGACACCGTGCCGGCGGCCCAGCCCGACACGGTCACGGTCTCCTCCGCGGCGGCCAACTCGATCCGGACGCCGTCGCCGTCTTCGTCGATGGCGGCGATCCGTGCCCGGCCGACCGGCGCGTGCTTGCCCACGTCACCGAACACCGCGAGCCCACCGGCGAGGACCGGTGCCAGCAGGTGGTGCGTCCACTCGGCCGGTTCCAGCGCCACCGGCCACGGTTCGGTCGGGAACGAGACGTCGCCGGTGCGCAGGTCGACCGACACCACCTCGCCCTCGGGCCATGCCGGTCCGAGGTCGGCTCGGCCGCGCACGGGTTCGTCGCCCCGGAAGGTGTTGGCACAGAACACCTGCACCCAGCGGCCGGCACCATGATCGGTGTGGCACTCGGCCACCAGCGGTACGGGACGGGCCACGGCGTGGGTCCGCAGGCACGCGTCGACCGCAGCGATGGGCACGTCGGGGCGGACGATGGTGCCGTCGCGCCGGCACGTGGCGGCGACGACCCCCGCATCGGTGGTCCCGATGGCGTCGCCGAGACCCACGGGACCGGTCGACAGCACCGAGAGCAGGGCCTCGACCTCGGCGTGGTCGCCGCCGGACGCGAACACGTCCTTGAAGGGCGCCAACCCGAACGCCCGCGCCAGCGCGTTCGTGTAGCAGAACCACGCCCACAGGAATCCTGGGCCCACCAGGTAGCCGTGGTCGCCGGAGGTGCGGATCGAGGTGACCCGCCCGAGCGATGCCGTCTGGAACAGGTCGGCGGGGGTGGCCATGCACCACTGCAGGGTCATGTCGCGGTCGGCGGCGGCACGGTCGATGCCCTCCTGCCAGGCCCGTGCCCGCCCGGGCTCGGCGCGCAACCCCCGCACGCCCAGGTAGCACTCGACCAGCCAGTCGTGCTCGAAGGTCTCCACGCCCCACGACACCGCCCGGTCCAGCAGGTGCTCGTAGTAGTCGCTGCCCTGTGGGTGGGCGTACTCGTCGTCGATCCAGCAGTCGAAGCGCTCGGTCAGCGGTGACGTCCGTGACAGGTGCCGGCAGTGGGTCACCAGCGGCCGACCGGCGACGCCGTCGCGCAGCGGGCCGAGGCCGTCGGGGAAGATGTCGGCGCGCGGCGCCCAGTCGACCAACCCCGATGGCGGCACCACCCACTCGTCGGTGTCGAAGGGGCGGGTCGACTCGTGCGGGTAGAACCACGAGTCGAGCTGCACCGCACCCACGGGCACGCCGGCCGCCTCGACGGACGCCACCGCGTCGGTGACGGTCTCGGTGACCGTCCTCGGTCGCCCGTCGGCGTGGGGCTCGGTGCGGTACCAGTAGGCGGCACCGTTGTCGGTCCAGTACGACACCTGCCGGCCCAGGGTGTCGTGATCGGCGGGCAGACGAGCCGCGACGTCGAGCATGCCGACCCACTGTTCGAGCAGCTGGCGGGGCGAGTCGCCGGCCAGCACCGCGAGCGTGGACGAGAACCCTCCCGGAACGCGATCGAGGTCGCCGTGCCACCCCCAGGTGATCCCGATGTCGGGACGGTCGGGGGTGGGGACGGCCAGCACCTGCTCGTGGAAGCTGTCGAGCGGCGCCAGCAGCAGCGTCGACCCGTCGGGTGCGCACAACCACAGCGGTAGGACGACGTTGGGTCGGAAGGGCAACAGGAACCAGCGGTCGAGGTCCTCGCCCGAGCGAGTGGGCAGTCCGAACTCGGTGTACTGGTGCCCGAACGCGCTGAGCCCGGTCGGCCAGGAGCCCGGGGCCCGGGCGGCGGGGGAGAAGCGCACGCCCACGGCCACGTCGCCGAAGCCACCGGGCGAGGTGGCGGTGGTGTCTCGGTGCGCCTCCAGACGCAGGGTGACGCCGTTGTCGCCGAGCGGTGCGGCGACCAGGCGAAGCGCGCCGGTGCGGCCGAGCTCACCCGACACCGGCCGGGAGGTGTCCTCGTTCGCACCGACCGCACTCGCACCCGAAAGAAAGCGCCCCGGCCCCAACCAGTCGGGCCAGGCCGCCGTGCCGAGACGGATGGCGCCGTCGTCGTCCTGGTGCAGCTGCAACCGGTCATCCACGATGAGCTCGAACACCCGGCCATCCTCGCCCATCGCCGCCGCTCAGCGCGCCACCGCGCGGCGCGTGCTGCCGTGTTCACCTGCGGTGGTTGCTCATTGACAATCGTTGTCAAGAAGCAACCGGAGCACTAGCATGGTGGCTGATGCGTTCCCCCACCGATCTCGTCGACGCCTTCCGGGCGTCGGGTCACAAGGTGACCCCCCAGCGCGAGCGCATCTTCCGGGTCCTGTTCGAGAACCCGTCGCATCCCACCGCCGAGGCGGTCCACGCCGAGGTCGTCGCCGACATGCCGTCGGTGAGCCTGCGCACCGTCTACTCCACGCTGCAGCAGCTGGCCGACATGGGCGAGCTGCACCAGCTCGACCTCGGCACGGGATCGGCCCGGTTCGACCCCAACACCGCCGAGCACCACCACCTGGTCTGCGACCGCTGCGGTCGGGTCCAGGACATCGACCTGGCGGTGCCAGACTTCGATCTCGACGCCGAGGCCCTGGCCGGCTTCCGCGTGGGAGAGACCCAGATCGTCTTCCGTGGCTGCTGCGCCTCGTGCGCGGCGACCGCGGAGGCATGCCGTCCCGATCCCGGGACATCCGTCCACCCCCCGTACAACAACCAAGGAGAACCCCATGGCTGAGCTCAAGGGCTCGAAGACCGAAGAGAACCTCAAGGAGGCCTTCGCCGGCGAGAGCCAGGCGAACCGCCGCTACCTGTACTTCGCCCAGAAGGCCGACGTCGAGGGCTACCCCGACGTCGCCGCGCTGTTCCGCTCGGTCGCCGAGGGCGAGACCGGCCACGCGTTCGGTCACTTCGACTTCCTCGCCGAGGTCGGCGATCCGGCCACCGGCGAGCCCGTCGGCCCCACCACCGACAACCTCAAGTCGGCCATCGCCGGCGAGACCTACGAGTACACCGAGATGTACCCCGGCTTCGCCAAGACGGCCCGCGACGAGGGCTTCGACGAGGTCGCCGAGTGGCTCGAGACGTTGGCCCGGGCCGAGAAGAGCCACGCCGGCCGCTTCCAGCAGGGGCTCGAGTCGGTTTCCTGAGCCGAAGAACCGGCAACGAAGTGTGACGGAGGGGGCCGCGCGTCGGCCCCCTCCGCCGTCTCCGCCCACAACCGCCACGAGGAGCACGAACCATGAGCCGCAAACTGACCCTGGACGACATCGCCGACCTGCGCGCCTACGAGCGCGAGCGGGCCGAGTTCCGTGCCCACATCATCGATCTGAAGAAGCGTCGCCGGGTGGGCGTCGGCCCGTTCGTCACCGTGCTGTTCGAGAACCGCGACACCATCCGGTTCCAGATCCAGGAGATGGCCCGGGTCGAGCGGCTGTTGTCCGACGAGGCCATCGAGACCGAGCTGAAGATCTACAACCCGCTGATCCCCGAGCCCGGCCACCTCGCCCTCACGATGTTCATCGAGCTCACTTCCGACGAGGGCCTGCGCGAGTGGCTACCCAAGCTGGTCGGCGTCGAGCGTTCGCTCGAGCTGCACATCGGTACCGGCGACGACCCCATCGTGGTCCGCGCCGAGCCCGAGGCCGCCCACGCCTCGCAGCTGACCCGCGACGAGATCACCTCCTCGGTGCACTACCTCGAGTTCTCCCTCACCCCCGAGCAGATCGACGCCCTCGAGGCCGGTCCCGTCGCCTTGGCGGTCGTGCACGAGAACTACGAGCACTCGACCACGCTCGGTGACGAAACCATCGAGGAACTGCTGAGCGACCTGCGAGAGTAACGGATTCTTCCGGTTCCGACCGACCCCGGTCCTCGCCGCTCACTACGGAGCGTGTGAGAAAGTGCTTGCCGTGGTTCCGACTCTTCTGTACTCTCGGGAGTATGGTGGCTACGAAGAGTGAACACGAGCGGCAGAACCTGGCGCGCGACCTGGTCGCCGGCCTCGAGAACGGAGGCCTGGGCGGGCGGCTGCTGCGCACCCGTGAGGTCGCGCTGCTCTTCGAGGTGTCCGAGCGGGCCGTCACCGATTGGGCGACCAAGGGGCGGATCCCCAGCATCCGCACCCCAGGTGGCCACCGCCGCTACCCGGCCGAGGCCGTGGCCGAGCTGCTGCAGGCCGAGGGGCGCACCGACTAGCCCTACGCCGCTCGCTCGCTTGCCGGGCGTGGAGAGCGGGTGTCAGTCTCGGCACCGCATGAGTGACATCGACGTGGTCGGCGGGTGGCCGGCGGTGCTGGGCCGACTGGTCGGCCGTCACAGCCTGCGCCCCGAAGAGGCCGCCGCCGCGCTGTCGACGATCCTGGCCGGCGAAGCCACCCCGGCACAGATCGCCGCCTACATCGTCGCCCTCCGGCTCAAGGGTGAGACCGTCGAGGAGCTCGCCGCCATGGTCGGCGCCATGCTCGACGCGGCGGCGCCGCTCGAGGTCCCTCCGGAGACGATCGACATCGTCGGCACCGGCGGGTCACCCCGTCGTCGGGTGCGGGCCCTGAACGTGTCCACCATGGCCTGCTTCATCGCGGCCGGTGCTGGCGCCACCGTGTGCAAGCACGGCAACATCCGGGCCTCGTCCACCTCGGGCAGCTTCGATCTGCTCCGCGAGCTCGACGTCGGCTACGAGTTCGACGGCGCCGAGCTGGCCGCGGTCGTGCGCGACGTGGGGATCGGCTTCTGCTACGCCCGCGCCTACCACCCGGCCATGCGCCACGCCGGGCCCGTCCGGGCCGAGCTGGGCATCCCCACCGTGTTCAACGTGCTCGGCCCCCTGTCCCACCCCGGCGGCGTGTCCCGCCAGGTCGTGGGAGTGGGCGACGGTGACCTGCTCGACCTGGTGGCCGGTGCCCTCGCCGCCCGGGGTCATGTCCGTGCCCTGGTGGTCCACGGCGACGAATCGCTCGACGAGCTCACGCTCACCGGCCCCACCGAGGTGCGCGAGATCCGCGACGGCGAGGTCGTCGACGCCCGGCAGGTCCGGCCCGAGGATGTCGGTCTCCGCGCCGTCTCGGCCCACGAACTGCCCGGTGGTTCGCCGGCCGAGAACGCGGTCATCGCCCGCGACGTGTTCGGCGGGGCGCCCGGTCCGGCGCGCGACATCGCCGTGCTCAACGCCGGCGCCGGCCTGCTGGTGGCGGGCCGGGTCGAGACGCTGGCCGAGGGCGTCGCCCGGGCGCAGGCGGCCATCGACGACGGCGCCGTCATCGATGTCTTCGAGCGGTTGGTGGCCCGAACCGCGTCGCCACCGCGCGGCTGAGGTCCGGTTCGTCCGAGTCGTTCCTGTGACGGTTGCCACTCGGATCGTTGTCTCGGAGTGATAACGACCGTTATCATCGCGGACATGTCCGAACCGCTCCCGGCAAGCGCCGATCCCACCCGGGACCGGTTGATCGAAGCCGCGGCGGCGGTGTTCGCCGAGAAGGGCTACGACGGTGCCGGTGTCCAGGAGATCGCCCGCCGGGCCGGTTTCACCACGGGCGCCATCTACGGCCGCTTCCGGGGCAAGGCCGAGCTGCTCCTCGCCGCCATCGAGGCGCACACCACCAACGAGCTCGAGCTGCTCTTCGCCGAGCACCGCTTCGAGGGACGGGTCACCGACGTGCTCACCACCGTCGGTTCGCACCTGCTCACCGATCCCTTCGACGAGGGGCAGGCCCTGTTGCTCGAGGCGTTCGTGGCCGCCCGGCGCGACCCCGAGGTCGCCGAGCTCATGCGCGAGCTGCTCCGTCAGCGCAGCGAGACGTTCGCCGCGCTGGTCGAGGAAGCCAAGGACAGCGGCCTCGTCGTCGACGAGCTCGACACCGAGTCCATCGTGCGCTTCTGCCACGCCGTCGGATTCGGCTTCCTGCTGTTCGGTGCGATCGACCTGCAGCCACCCCGCGCCGCGCCGTGGGAGCAGCTGATCGCCCAGCTCGTTCGGGCACTGGGCGAGCCGGTCGAGCGTTCCTGATCCGTCCGGTCAGCGACCGCTGCGGGGCACCACCAGCACCGGCGAGCTCGTGTGGTGCACGAGCTGCAGGGGCACGCGTCCGAGCCGGAGGCCGGTGAAACCGCCGGCGCCGCGAGCGCCGATGACCGCCATCGCTCCCGGATGGTTGCGCAGCGCACGCTCGAGGGCGGCCACCGGATGGATGTCGCGATCGATGTCGGTGTCGACCGCGACGCCCGCCCGCTCGATCGGTGCGATCCAGTCCCGCAGCTCGGTCTCGGCCCGGTGGTGCCAGCTGTCCGCGGCGTTCTCGGGTACCCACTCGAGGAACGGCTCGAAGGCGTGCACCGCGGTGACGTCGACGCCGAGGGCCGGCGCCAGCTCGCTGGCGAAGTCGACCGCGGTCAGGCTGTCGGTCGAGCCGTCGACGCCGACCACCAGGTGGGTCACCGTGTCGGCGTGCTCGTGGGGCACGATGGCGAGGGGTACGTCGGTGTGGTGGACGAGGTGGTGGGTCACGCTGCCGAGATGGAGGCCGGCGAACCCGCCGGCGCCCCGGCCGCCGACCACCAGCAGATCGGCATCGTGTTCGTGTGCAGCGTCGAGCAGGGCGTCGGCCGGGTCGCCGTCGAGCAGCGTCGTGACCGGTGCGGTGGTGGCGCCGGGTAGCTCGGCGCACCAGTCGTCGAGCTCGCCGAGCTGGCGCTCGTGGAGGTCGGTGAACTGATCGGGGGGCAGCTCGGCCTGCGTGGGCACGAACACCCGGGCGGCGACCAGTTCGACACCGGCTCGCTGGGCGAGGTCCGCCGCCCACCGCAGCGTCATCTGCCCACTCGACGAGTCGTCCACACCGACGAGGAACCTCTTCATGACGGCCTCCTTGGTCGCGAACCTCACCTCCAGGGTGCCCGGACCGTCGGCGGGGGAGAAGGGCCTTCGGTCCCTACCTCGGGACGCCGCGCACACGCACGTTCGCCGAGGACCCTCGGGTTGGGTGCACCAGGCGCACCGTCGGCGAGGACCCTCGGGTTCGGTGCGGGGGCGTCGTCGGCGAGGATCCTCGGGTTGGGTGCACCAGGCGCACCGTCGGCGAGGACCCTCGGGTTCGCTCCCGGCTCGTGCCGCCGGACTCAGCGGGGGCGGAGCTCGGGAAGGCGGGGGAGTGGTGAGCTGAGCTCGCCGTGGACCGCCTCGACGCGGATGCGGTGGGCGTTGCGGTCGAGCCAGCTGGCCACGACGCTCAGCTCGTCGGCTTCCTCGGGGGCGACGAGCGTGGTACCGGGAGCGGGGTCGACGCCCGCAAGCGAGAGGAGCGACGGCTCGTCACGTGGCTCGGTGTGGACGAGGCGGCCGGCGTCGAGCACGGCCCGTCGCCCGTCGAGCTCGACCACGAGGCGACCGGCACGGCGCAGCCGCTCGAACCGGCGCACCCGGTGGTGGGCGGCGGCGAAGGCTCCGGCTCGGTCGCGCACGTCGGCGGCCTCCTCGTAGCGCTCGGCGTCGGCCAGGGACGCCATCCGCTCGAGCAGCGGGTCGAGCACAAGATCGGGTCGGTCGGTGAGCGCTCGGCGCACCGACTCGGCGATCGGTGCGTACGCCTCGGCGTCGATGGCGCCGGCGCACGGGCAGGTGCTGACCCCGAGCTGGGCGGGCGCGCACGGCGCGCTGCGTCGGTCCCTGCCCGGGTCAGCGGTGCAGCGTCGCAGTGGCAGCGCCGAGTGCACGGCATCGGCCACCTGGCGGGCGACCCGCGACGACGACAGCGGACCGAGATAGGTGGCGCCGTCGGCGCGGGCCTGCTTGACCACCGACAGCCGGGGGAAGGGCTCGGAGGTGAGCTTGAGGTAGGCCGCCTTGCGCCAGGTGGTGCCCTGGCGGTTGTAGCGGGGGAGGAGCTCGTGGATGAGACGGATCTCGGTGACCGCGGCTTCGAGCGGCGACTCGGTGCGGATGTGGTCGATGGTGGCGGTCTCCCGCAGGAGCCCGCCGACCTTCCGGCGGGAGTCCGAGCTGAAGTAGCTGCGCACGCGGGAGCGCAGATCGGTGGCCTTGCCGACGTAGAGCGCGCGGCCGGTGGCGTCGCGGAACAGGTACACGCCGGGCGCACGCGGCAGGGAGTCGGTGAGGGCCAGCTTGGCCGCCTGCGGGTGGGCGGCCGCCGACGGCAGTTCGAGGAGGTCGTCGAGGGCGAAGACGCCGAAGCCAGACGCCCGCTCGAGCAGCACGTGCAACAGGTCGGTGGTGGCCAGCGCGTCGTCGAGCGCCCGGTGGCTCGGCCGGTGGTCGAGCCGGAGCCGTTCGGCCAGGGTCCCGAGCTTGCAGTCGGGGACCTCGTCGCGGACCAGGCGTCGGGCCAGCGCGCACGTGTCGACGATGGGGTTGGTCAACCGGTCGCGTTCGCTGCGGGCGAGCGCGGCGTCGAGGAACGAGCGGTCGAAGCGCTCGTTGTGGGCGACGAACACGGCGTCGCCCAGGAACTCGAGGAACGACGGCAGCACCTGCTGGATGCGCGGCGCCGGCCGGACCATGGCGGAGGTGAGTCCGGTGAGCACGGTGATGAACGGCGGCAGGTCGCGACCGGGGTCGACCAGGGTGTGGAAGGTGCCCAGGCACTCACCGCCCCGGACCTTGACGGCACCGATCTCGCAGATCTCGTCGTCGATGGGCGAACCGCCGGTGGTCTCGAGGTCGACGATGCAGAACGTGACGTCGATGAGCGGCGTCCCCAGGTCGTCGAAGCTGGCCTGGCCGGCGGTGCGCCGGCGTGCCCGACGCTGGCGGCGTGCGGTGGTTGCATTCGCCGCTTGGCTGCCCGTCGGCGTCGTCATGGTCGAGCAGTGAACCGAACATGTGTTCGTCTGTCAAGGACGCCGTTCGTGAGTCGATACGCTCGGCCCGTGACCCGGTACCGGTGCAGCAACTGCGGGAACCTGACCCGATTCGACGTGACCGCCACCAGGCGGACCCGGGCCTACCACCACTACTCGGTGGGTGGTGACCTGACGGTCGAGGACACCCAGGTCCTCGACGAGGACGTCGAGTCGGTGGTGTGCCGCTGGTGCAACAGCGCCGACGGCGTCGAGGAGATCGCCGACGACGCCTGACGGCTGCGGAGTTCGTGTCGGACCCCCTCCGTATGGTCCGGGAACGAGGTCGTCACCGTGTCGGCCTCGCCCCGATCCCGAGGAGGGCGACCCATGGCCGCACGGCTCACCCCGTCTGACCCGCTGGTCATCGACTGCCAGGACTGCATCGGCCCCAGCGTCGGTGCCTGCGACGACTGCGTCGTGACCTTCCTGTGCGAGCGCGATCCCGACGACGCCGTCGTCATCGACGTGAACGAGGAGCGGGCCCTGCGGCTGCTGGCCGACGCCGAGCTGGTGCCCCGCCTCCGGCATCGTCCCATCGACCGCGGAGCGTGATCTGGTGAGGACGTAACCGGTGGTACCGTTCCGAAACGCGGCACCTCTCCCTTTGGGCAGTTCGCGTCCACGTCCATGCAGGATCTCCATCTCGTCGGCTTCACCACGGATCGCCGTGGTCTCATCTTCGGCACGCGCGCGGGCGCCCGCTCGGGCGGCTTCGTGGTGCCCATCACCGACGAGCTCCTCACCGTCCTGGGCGAGCTCCTCGGCGATGACGAGCGCGCCGCTGCGCTCGATGTCGACCGGTCCGACGACGCCGCTCGGGCAGGTGACCAGGCCGATACCGACGTCGATGCCGACGAGCCCGACGACCGGGTCGAATCCCGGCTGTCGGTGCGCGAGATCCAGTCCCGCATCCGTGCCGGCGAGGCGATCGACCACATCGCCGACGCCGCCGGGGTCACCGAGGAGTGGGTCGAACGGTTCGCCCCGCCGGTGCGTGCCGAGCAGCGCCGGATCGTCGAGCGGGCCCTCGACGCCCATCTCGAACGCTCACGTCAGGGCGCCTCGGCCCTGCCGCTGCGGCGTGCCGTCGGCGTCGCCATGGCCGAGCGGGGCGTGGCCTTCACCGTCGCCGGGTTCGAGGCGGCGTGGTCGTCTCGGTTGGTCGGTTCCGATCGCTGGGTGATCGACTTCGACTACGTCCAGCGGGGGCGGAGCCGGCGAGCCAGCTGGGACTTCGACGCCGAGACCTCCACGCTCACCACCAGCGATCGCACCGCCTCGCAGTTGGGGTTCGTCGACGGCGTCGACCGTCCGCCGGCCCCCTCGGCCGGCGATGCCGTCGACGGTGTGATCGGCGATCCCGGCGCCAGGCCGATCGACGCCGGCCGCGGCGATGACGCTGGCTCGCCGGCACCGGCAGGCCGGTCGCGACGCACCGGTACGGCCCGCCGGCGTTCGTCCTCGGCGACCACGAAGGCGAGGGCCACGAAGAAGCGGTCGACCAAGCAGACGGCGACCAACAAGAAGGCGACCAAGAAGAAGGCGACGAGGAAGACCGCGACCAAGAAGGCCGGGAGCAGGAAGCGGACGCCGACCAAGAAGACCGCGACCAAGAAGACCGCGACCAAGAAGACCGCGAGCAAGAAGGCCGGCAGCAAGAAGCGGACGCCGACCAAGAAGACCGCCAAGTCCACACCGCGGAAGAAGGCGCCAGCCAGGAAGGCTTCCGTCAAGAAGAAGGTCACGCGGAAGCAGGCCAGCACGCGGACGCCGGCCAAGAAGGCGTCGGCGACGAAGCCGGCCACGAAGGCTGCACCCGAGCACGGGATGCCCGCCGAGCGTGGCGTCGAGCTGGTCGAGCCGAGCACCGTCAGCCCGCAGCAGCCTCCGTCCACGCCGCCCGAACCCGCCTCCGACGCGCGACGGTCCACAGCGCCGGTCGAGCCGGTTGCCGACGAGGCCGGCACCGACGGCCCGGCCGCTGCGCCGTCCGGCAACGGACGTCCCGGCATCGCCCCTCCCGGGCCCGGCGTCGGCGCCGACCGGGGCCTGCGGGTCCGTGCGCGGCGCGCCGGAGAGGCCGTGGGGAGCGCCGGCGAGACGGCACCCGGGCCGCCACCGCCGCCCACCCCGTCACCGACCGAGCGTCCGGCTGGGTTGCCCGACGCCGCCGAGCGGGTCGAGGCCCGCCGGGCGAGGGCCGCCCAGCGCACCAGCCCGCCGGTCCAGTTCCGCAGCGGCGCCTCGGCGCCCGTGCGCACCGACGGCGCCCGTCCCCGTCCCGAACCCAGCGAGTCCGGCGACGACGGTGTCGACGCCACCGGCGCCGCCCGCCCGCGTCGTCGCCGTCAACTGCGAGCCAAGTGACCCCCGTCGATCCCGCGGCACTGCTCCGGCAGGTCCGTGCGGCGGCCCTCGACGCCGGTCTCGACGCCGTCGGTGTCACCGGCACCGAGTCCTTCGACGCCGTCCGCCGGTCGCTCGAGCACCGCAAGGCGGCCGGCCAGCACGCCGGCATGTCGTTCACGTTCCGCAACCCGCGGCGCTCGACCGAGCCGGCTCGCCTGCTGCGCAACGCCCGCTCGATCGTGGTGGGTGCCCGTCACTACCTGGAGAACCCGCCACCGCGACCTCCGGGTACGGCCGCCGTGGCCCGCTACGCCTGGCGTGATCACTACGCCGATCTGCGGGCCGGCCTCGACGCCGCCGCCGAGGTGCTGCGGGCCAACGGCCACCGCGCCATGGTCACCGCCGACCAGAACGGTCTGGTCGACCGGGCTGCCGCCCACCGGGCCGGGCTCGGCTGGTGGGGCAAGAACGCCAACCTCCTGCTCCCCGGCGCCGGCAGCTGGTTCGTGCTCGGCGCCGTCGTCACCGACGCGGTCCTCCCGGTCGCCGAGGAGACCGTGCCCGACGGTTGCCGTTCCTGCAGCCGCTGCATCGAGGCGTGCCCAACCGGTGCCATCGTCGAGCCGGGCGTCGTCGACGCCCGCAAGTGCCTGGCCTGGTTGGTTCAGGACACCGGCGTCTTCCCCCGGGCCCACCGGGTGGCGCTGGGCGATCGCATCTACGGCTGCGACGACTGCCAGGACGTCTGCCCGCCCGGCCGGCGCGATCTGCGCGATCACACCGAGCCCCAGGACGAGCGGGACCACGGCGGTCAGCCGCCCGACGCCTGGGTGGCGGTGCTCGACCTGCTCCGCGCCGACGACGCCGAGCTGCTCGACCGGTTCGGCCGGTGGTACATCCCCCGCCGCGAGCCCCGCTACCTGCGCCGCAACGCCCTCCTCGTGCTCGGAAACATCGGCGACGCACGCGACCCCGAGCACTGCGACGCCGATCGCCCGGTTCGTGGCCCACGACGACGACCTGCTCCGCGCCCATGCCGTGTGGACCGCGGCGCGGTTGGGCCTGTCCGACCTCGTCGCCTCGCGGGCCGACGATCCCAGTCCGCTGGTGCGGGCCGAGGTGGCGCTGGCTGACGCCGTACCGCTGGCGCCGGGCGCCGCTCGCACGAGCCCCGTCGCCGTCGGCTCGCCGACCTCGGAGTCGGCGCCATGACGCACCTGCTCGTCACCAACGACTTCCCGCCCAAGGTGGGCGGCATCCAGACCCTGCTGTGGGAGCTGTGGCGCCGGCTCGACCCGTCGACCTTCGCCGTGCTGACCACGCCGCACGACGACGCCGCCGACTGGGATGCCCGGCAGGGCTTCCGCATCGAGCGCACGCGCGAACCGGTCCTGTTGCCCCACCCCGGGCTGGTCAAGCGCATCGACGCCCTCGCCGCCGAGATCGACGCTGACGTGGTCGTCCTCGACCCCGCGCTGCCGCTCGGGCTCGTCGGCCGGCACCTGCACCACCCCTACGACGTGCTCCTGCACGGTGCCGAGGTCACCGTGCCCGGACGCCTGCCCGGGACCCGGCAGGCGTTGGGCCACGTGCTCCGCGGTGCCCGCCGTCTGGTCGCCTTCGGCGGGTACCCCGCGGCCGAAGCCGAGCGCGCCGCCGGCCGGTCGCTCCCGCTCAGCGTCGTCCCGTGCGGGATCGACAGCGGCCGGTTCCGGCCGCTCGACGACCACGAGCGAGCCGAGGTCCGGTCCCGGCACGGACTCGGCGACGGACCGCTGGTGCTCAGCCTCAGCCGTCTGGTGCCGCGCAAGGGCATGGATGTGCTCATCGACGCCGCCGCCTGCCTGCGGCACCGCGTTCCCGACCTCCAGGTGGCCATCGGCGGGTCGGGACGCGACGCCGACCGCCTGCGCAAGCGTGCCGCGACCACCGGTGCCCCGGTTCGCTTCCTCGGTCGGGTACCCGACGACGAGCTCGCCGCCGTGTACGGCTGTGCCGACGTCTACGCCATGCTCTGTCGCAACCGATGGGGCGGGCTCGAGCAGGAGGGCTTCGGCATCGTCTTCCTCGAGGCGGCTGCCGCCGGGGTGCCGCAGGTCGCCGGCGACAGCGGCGGTGCCTCCGAGGCGGTGGTCGACGGCGAGACCGGCTTCGTGGTCGACGACCCCACCGACGTCGACGCCGTGGCGGCCGCCATCGAGCGTCTGCTCACCGATGCCGATCTGCGCGAGCGCATGGCCGTCGCCGGACGGCACCGTGCCGTGGAACAGTTCGACTACGACCGGCTGGCGCCCACGCTGGCCGCCGCCATCGAGGGACCGTGACCGAACAGCCCGACCACCCACCCGCCAGCCCACCGACCGCCGCCACGAGTGCTGAGGCGTCCGTCGATCCTGACGACCACGACGAGCCCATCGAGGGCGCCGGCATCGTCAACGCCGACTTCGCTGGCACCGGCGCCCTGCTGGCCGTCGCCGCCGCCGGCGTCCTGGCGCCCGACACGTTCGGTTCGCTCACCGCCGCGGTCTCCGGCGTGCTGTTCGCGGTGGGTGTGGTCGGCTTCCTGTGGGGGTACGCCACCGGCGTCGTGCGCTCTCGCGACGAGCAGATCACCCTCGGCGGGCTGTTCTTCCTCGCCGGCACGGCACCCAAGGTCGTGCGTTTCCGCCTCCGTATCGCCTTGGCCGCGCAGGTCGTCGTCGCCGTCGTCGCCGCGTCGATCCGGCCGTACACGTCGGTCGCGTTCGTCGTCCTTGCCCCCATGCTCGGGCTCGGGCTGCTGGCCGTGTGGGGCGCCCGCTACGGGCAGTTCGCCGCCAAGGAGGACCGACGATGACGCCGCCGGTGTGGCTCGTCATCGTCGGGCTCGAGTTCCCGGCGATCGTCGCCATGCTCGACTGCCTCCAGCGGCCGGCCGACCACTTCGAGGGCGGCGCCGACGACCGCAAGGCCTGGATCCGCTGGCTCGTGGTGGCCATCCTGTTGGTGCCGGTCCTGCTCGGCTACGGCATCCTCCTCGGCTACTACTTCGTGGTGATCCGCCGGAACATGCCGGGCGGTCCCCGCTGAGTGGTCGGTATCCGGCAGAATCGCCGGCGTCCACCGGCGCAACCCCCGCACATCGTGGAAGCGAGTGATCATGTCCGACCACGCCACCCAGAGAATGCGAATCGACGCCCCGCTCGAGCGGATCTGGGATGTCCTGACCGACTTCGAGAACTACCCCCGATGGGCCAAGGACCTCAAGGAGGTCACGGTCCTGCAGCGCGACCCCGAGGGGCGCGCCGTGCTCGTGCGGTACCGGGCGGCGGCCATGGGCCGGTCCACCACCTACACGCTCTGCTACGACTGGGAGGACGCTCCCCGGCGGCTGCCCTGGAAGCTGGTCACCGGCGACATCCAGCGGGTGCTCGACGGCGCCTACGAGTTCGAGGAGCTCGACGGGTCGACCATGGTCACCTACCACCTCACCGCCGAGCTGCGGATCCCGCTGCCCGGGTTCGTGAAGCGTCGAGCCGAGGCCCGCATCATCTCGACGGCGCTGCACGAGCTGCGCGACTACGTCACGGCCTGAGCGTGCGCATCCTGCTCTTCACCGGCAAGGGCGGTGTGGGCAAGACCACCACCGCAGCAGCCACCGCGGTCCGCTGTGCCGACGCCGGCCAGCGGACCATCGTGTTGTCGACCGACCCGGCCCACTCCCTGGCCGATGCCTTCGACGTCGACCTCGGCGACCTGGCCGTCGAGATCACCGACGGCCTGTGGGGTCAGCAGCTCGACGCCCAGGACCGCATGGAGGACGCCTGGGTCGACATCCAGCGCTACCTCCAGGACCTGTTCCGCTGGGGCGGCGTCGACGAGATCGAGGCCGAGGAGCTCGCCGTCGTGCCCGGACTCGACGAGGTCTTCGCCCTCACCGACATCAAGCGCTACGCCCACGACGGCGACTGGGACACCATCGTCGTCGACTGCGCACCCACCGCCGAGACGATCCGCCTCCTGTCGCTGCCCACGGTGCTGTCGTGGTGGATGGAGCGGTTGTTCCCGATGAGCCGGCGGGTCAACCGGGCGGTGTCGCCGTTGCTGGGACAGGTCACCGGACTCCCGATGCCCGGCGACGACGTCTTCGCCGCCATCGAGCGCTTCTACGAGCGGCTCGACGGCGTCAAGGAGCTGCTCGGCGACCGGACCGTCACCACCGCTCGACTGGTCGTCAACCCCGAGCGCCTGGTGGTGGCCGAGGCCCGTCGCACCTACACGTACCTGTCGCTGTTCGGGTACAGCGTCGACGCCGTCGTCGCCAACCGGCTCCTGCCCGAGGCGGTGTCCGACCCCTGGTTCGAGTCGTGGAAGCAGCGCGATCTGGAGCACCTGGCCACCATCGAGGAGGGCTTCGCGCCCGTACCCGTCCTGCGGGCCGAGCTCGCCCCCCACGAGCTGGTGGGCATCGACCGCCTCCGCGAGTTCGGCGTGACGCTCTACGGCGACGACGATCCCGCCGGCCACTTCGCCGACGTGGCCCCCATGCGCGTCGAGCGCACCGACGACGGCGACGTCCTCACCGTCGACTTGCCCGACGCCCGCAAGGACGACCTGGTGCTCGGTCGCCGCGAGGACGAGCTCCTGGTCCGGGTCGGCCCGTACCGCCGGTCGATCCTGCTGCCCGACAGCCTGCGCCGGCGGGCGGTCGTCGACGCCGCCCTGCGCGACGGCGCGCTGCGCGTCACCTTCGCACCCGGGTGATCGCCCGGCGAGAATGGAGGGGCATGGCCGACGACGACACCACCCCACCGGGACCCGACGACGCGGTCCGGGCCGGGCTCGAGCAGTTCCAGCGCGCCGCGCTCGACGCGGTCCGGGCCGCCCGCACGATGCTCGAGGCGGCCGAGGCCGTGCTGCAGGATCCGGCGGCGGCGAAGGCCATCGCCGACACCGTCACCGCGTTCGGTCGCACCGCCACCGAAGCCGTGGCCGGCTTCGCTGCATCGTGGCCGCCGCCGACTGGCCGCCGATCCGCCGATGACCAGGACCCCGTCGCCCCACAAGACGGCGCGTCCGGCTCCGGCAACCACGACGACGGGCCCGACGGAGGGTTCGAGCGCATCTCCGTGGATTGAGTGGGTTGCGTGCCGCGGGCGTCTGGCACCACCTCTACGATGCGGGCCACGCGAGCACACGACCACCGGGAGACGTCCGTCCGTGATCACCGAAGCTGACATCCGCGCCCTGTCCGCCGTCCGCAGCTCGACACCGATCGTGTCGTGTTACCTCGACGTCGACGGTGCCCGGTACGTGCGTCCCGCCGACTACGAGCGAGCGCTCGAGGCCATGATGCGGCGGGCACGAGAACGTGACGGAGGCACCGACGTGTCGGCGGATCTCGCTCGGGTCCAGGAGCGGGTCAAGGAGGGCTTCGACCGCGGCGTGGTGCGTGGCGTGGCGATCTTCGCCTGCGCCGAGCAGCAGCTGTTCGAGGTCTTCGAGCTTCCCGTGTCGGTGCGCAACGAGCTGGTCGTGAACCGGACCGCGGCGGTGGGCCAACTCGAGGTCGTCGTCCAGCAGTCCGAGAAGGTCGCCGTCCTCGCCGCCGACAAGGCCAAGGCAAGGGTGCTGGTCTTCCGGCTCGGTGAGCTGATCGAACGTCGCGAGCGCACCGACGACCTCGGTCGTGACTACGACACCGTCGGCGAGCACGATCGCGGTGGCGTCGAGCACCACCGCGAGGAGCTGGCCCACCAGCACCTCCGCCACGCGGCCGACCTGGTCTGGGAGGTGTACCAGGCGGAGAAGTTCGACCACCTGGTGGTCGCCGCTGCCGAGCCGGTGCGATCCGAGCTCGAGGAGGACCTGCACCCGTACCTGCGCGAGCGTCTCCGTGGTTGGCTCGACGTGGCCGCCAACGCGTCCGACTCCGAGTTCCGCCGGGCCGCGATCGACGCCGAGCGCGACATCGAGCGGGCCCGCGAGGCCGAGCTCGTCGACGAGTTGCGGGCAGCGGTCGGTGGCGACGGGCGGGGTCTGGCCGGGCTGGGCCCGGTGCTCGAGGCGCTGGGCGACCGGCGCGTCGCCCGTCTGCTGGTCAGCGACGGCTTCGCCCACGAAGGCTGGTACTGCGAGTCGTGCAACCGTCTGGCCACGGTGGGCCGGCAGTGCGACCGGTGCGGTGCCGAGATGGCCCACGTCGTCGACGTCGTCGAGGAGGCGGTCGAGGAGGCCCTGGCCCAGTCGTGCCAGGTCGACGTGTGCACGGGCAACGCCGACCTCGACGTGCTCGGTCGCATCGGCGCCCTGCTCCGCTACTGAGCGGCGCCGGTGCGCTGCGATCCATGACCCGCTTCGTCGGCATCGACATCGGCGGCACGAAGATGCTGGGCGTGGTGGTCGACGCCGCCGCGCCCACCGAGGTCCTGGCCTCGCAGCGCCTTCCGACCCCACGGGGCACCGACGCGCTGCTCGACGGCATCTCGGCGCTGGTCGACGCCCTCGACCACGGCGGCACCGGCCCCCTCGGCATCGGCATCCCCGGTCTGGTCGAGAACGGCGCCGTCTTCCGGGCCGGCGCCAACCTCCCCGAGGTGCTCGACGTCGACGTCGCGGGTGCGCTGGGGGAGCGCACGGGACGACACGTCGTCGTCGACAACGACGCCACCTGCGCCACCTACGCCGAGTTCCGGGGCGGTGCCGGTGCCGGCCACACCGACGGGGTGCTGCTCACGTTGGGCACCGGCATCGGCGGTGGGGTGGTCGCCGGCGGCGCCGTGCGCCACGGTGCCCACGGCTTCGCCGGCGAGCCCGGGCACATGCTCGTCGACCCCACCGGACCCCGGTGCCCGTGCGGCCGGCGCGGGTGCTGGGAGCGCTTCGCCTCCGGCTCGGGGCTCGGTCGCATGGGGCGCGACGCCGCCCTCGCCGGCGAGCTCGACGCCGCCGTCGCCCTGTCCGGCGGCGACGCCGAAGACGTCCGGGGCGAGCACGTCGTGGCCGCCGCGCGCGCCGGCGACGCCGGAGCCGGCGCCGTGCTCGACGAGTTCGCGTGGTGGGTCGCCGCCGGCACGGCCAACCTCATCGACCTGCTCGATCCGAGCATCGTCGTCCTCGGTGGCGGCGTGATGGAGGCCGGCGACGTGCTCCTGCACCGCATCCGGGCCGCCGTGCCCGAGCAGGTGCTGTTCCACGACCAGCGGCCCGCCGTCGTCATCACGGCGGCCGCGTTCGGCGAGCGGGCCGGTGCCATCGGCGCCGCGGTCAACGCCGGGACGCCGCCCCCGGCGGTCTAACCCTGGTGGCGCTCGACCGCGGCGCGGATCTCCTGCCAGGCCGCCTCTGACCCCTCGTACCCGCGGGTCGACGAGAACTTGTGGGGCTCGAGGTCCTTGTAGACGGTGAAGAAGTGCTCGATCTCGGCGCGCAGGTACTCGGGGAGGTCCTCGACCTCGGGCACGTTCTCCCAGCGGGGGTCGCCGGCGGGGACGCAGATGATCTTGGCGTCGGGTCCGGCGTCGTCGGTCATCCAGAACACGCCGACCGGACGGGCGGCGATCCAGCAGCCGGGGAAGGTGGGTTCCTCCATCACGACGAGCGCGTCGAGCGGGTCGCCGTCCTCGGCGAGCGTGTCGGGGATGAAGCCGTAGTCGGCGGGATACACGGTGGCGGAGAAGAGCCGCCGGTCCAGGCGGAAGACATGGCGGTCGTGGTCGAATTCGTACTTGTTGCGGCTGCCGCGCGGGATCTCGACCACGACGTCGATGGTCTCGCCAGGCGTGTGGGGGTGCTCGGTCACGTCCCTTGTGTAGCGCTCCGTGACACGCGCGCCGACATCGCCATCGGGCCCGGCGCCGCGGGAACGATGATCGGAGGCCGCCGGGCTCGGGAGTAGCGTGGGCCGCATGGAGTTCCGTCGCATCACCGGGCTGCCGCCCTACGTCTTCACGATCATCGACGGGCTGAAGCAGGACGCACGGCGCGCCGGACACGACGTGGTCGACCTCGGCTTCGGCAACCCCGACCTGCCTTCGCCCGACGTCGCGGTCGAGAAGCTCGCCGAGGCGGCACACAACTCGCGCAACCACCGGTACTCCCAATCCAAGGGCATCCCCAAGCTCCGGCAGGCGGCGGCCGACATGTACCTGCGCCGCTTCGGCGTGGCGCTCGACCCCGAGACCGAGGTCATCAACACCATCGGTGCCAAGGAGGGCTACTCGCACCTGTGCTGGGTCCTGCTCGGCCCCGGCGACTCCGCCCTGGTGCCCTCGCCCAGCTACCCCATCCACCTGTGGGGGCCGCTGTTCGCCGGCGCCAGCATCCGCGAGATCCCGATGGACCGCCACGACGACGGCGGTGGCGACCTGCTCGAGCGGATCCGCCACCAGTTCAGCTACTCGTGGCCTCGCCCTCGCGTCATCGTGGTGTCGTTCCCCCACAACCCCACCACGCGGTGTGTCGACCTCGACTTCTTCCAGGGCCTGGTCGACTTCGCCCGCGAGCAGGAGATCGTCGTCGTCCACGACAACGCCTACGCCGACCTGGGCTTCGACGGCTTCCAGCCGCCGTCGATCCTCCAAGCCGAGGGCGCCAAGGAGTGCGCGGTCGAGCTGTACTCGATGACCAAGTCGTTCTCGATGGCCGGCTGGCGGGTGGCGTTCATGGCCGGCAACGCGCAGGTGGTGGGCGCGCTGGCCAAGCTCAAGAGCTACCTCGACTACGGCACGTTCCAGCCCATCCAGATCGCCGCCACCGTCACCCTCAACGAGGCCACCGAGTACCCCAAGGAGGTCAACGCGGTCTACCAGTCCCGCCGCGACGCCTTGTGCGACGGCCTCGACCGCATCGGCTGGGACATGCCCCGCCCCAAGGGCACCATGTTCGCCTGGGCGCCCATCCCCGAGCCGTACCGCCACCTGGGGTCGGTCGACTTCTGCCGCAAGTTGGTCACCGAGGCCGAGGTGGCGGCTTCGCCGGGCGTCGGCTTCGGCCCGGGCGGCGAGGGCTACGTGCGCTTCGCGCTCATCGAGAACGAGCAGCGCATCCAGCAGGCCATCCGGGGCATCAAGCGGGCGCTGCCCGAGCTCGGCGGCTGAGCCGTCCGCACCGCTCTACGCGGTGCGCTTGGCCGCGCCCGACCGCTGGTCGCGACCCAGCAGGCCGTGCCAGCAGAACTCGATGACGGCGTCGGCGACCTCGTCGGCCGGCCGCCCCTTCTGCAGCAGGTGGGTGCGGGCCAGCACCGACGACACGCCGAGGATGGCCTGGGCGATCACCGTGGGGTCGCCATCGGGAACGGCGCCCGAGCTCATCGCCTGTTCGACCAGTCGCAGCGTGTCGTTGAGCGCCACCTTCTCGCCCTTGCGGACGCCCTCGGCGAAGCTGGCCTCGGTGGTGGCGAACTGGATCAGCGTGTAGAGGTCGCGGTGCTCGGACCACCAGTGCATCGAGGCGCGGATGCCCAGCTCGAGCCGGTGGACCGGATCGGCCTCGTCGCCCATGGCGACGTGCTGGGCGTGGCGCAGGTCGTGCTCGCCGCTACGGAGGATCTCCATGAAGAGGTCCTCCTTCGACTCGAAGTACCAGTAGAAGACGCCCTTGCCGACGCCGAGACCATCGACCAGCTCGGCCACCGACGTGGGGTGGTAGCCGTTGGCGGCGAACCGCTTCGTGGCGAACGCCAGGAGCTCGCTTCGTCGCTGCTCGCCTCGGGGGGTCAATCGCCGGGCCATGGCCGGCACGGTACTTGACCAATCGGTCAATTGTGGTGTCCCCGCCACGGTCGCCGCCGGTACCGCCGATGGCCAGGACGGCGAAATCGAGGCGTTCGGTGGGCGAAACCGGCCGTTCACGCGCAGGTCGTAGCGTGCCGGCCATGGAGACGTACATCGTCCGTGTCTGGCTGTCCGATCGTCCCGGGGCGCTGGGCGAGGTGGCGAGCCGCATCGGTGAGCTGGGTGCGGAGATCGTCGGCATCGACATCCTCGAGCGGGGTGCCGGTCGTGCGGTGGACGAGCTGGCCGTGCAGCTGCCCGACCCCGGGATGGTGGGACCGCTGTCGAAGGCGATCCACGCCATCGACGGCGTCGACGTCGAGGAGATCCGCCTGCTCGACGGTGGCGTGCACGATCCCCGTTCCGACGCGCTCGACGTCGCTGCCGTCATCGTCGGTGCCACCACCCGCGCTGGCCTGCTCGACGCGCTCGCCGTGCACGGACGCCGGGTGCTCGGCGGGAGCTGGCTGGCGATCGTGCACCTCGACGCCGCCGAAGTGGTCGCCTCCACCGGGCCGGCGCCCTCCGAGGCCTGGCTGGTGGCCTTCGTCGAGGGCAGTCGCTCGTCGGCTCGCGTCGTGGCCGGTGGGGCGGCTCCCGACGACGTGGTCTGGGCGCCGCTGCCCGCCGCTCGGCTGGCCGTCGTGGTCGGACGCGACGGCAGCGGGTTCCGGGCCCGTGAGCGCCGTCAGGTGTCGGCGTTGGCCCGCATCGCCGACGCCCGGTTGGTCGACTTCGCCCGGCGGGCCCACCCCAGCGGCCGGCGCTGAGGCGCCCGGGCGCGCCGTCGGCTGCGCCGCGTTCGACGGCCGTGGCACCGATCTCCTGGGTCCGGGCGGGCCGTCGTGTCCGGTGGTGATCGGCGCCCTCCTCTCGCGGGCATCGGGATCTTCGCCGGCTCACGAGCGGTCGTCGTGGCCACCCAGGTGGTGGTCTCGTGTCGTCTCGACCGGCGGCGTCGTGCTGCTGCCTCGCCGTGGATCTTGCAGCTCCGCCTCCAGCTCGCCGCCTATCTACCGAGCGCATTCTTGCCGTCTATCTCTCCTATTCTCCTCTCTCCTTCTCTTCTCTTTTCTCCATTCCCTATCTCTCATCCATCTTCTATCCTTCTCTCCTTCGTAGACGATCTCGTCGCTCGCCGCCAGGAGCGAGATCTTCTCGCCTGGCTCCTCTATTACCGCTGTCGCTTTCATCATCTCTCTCGCGTCCGCTCTGCGCGCCTTGTCGACGAGATCGTAGCCGACCACGCCATCACGGTCATCTGACCCGTCGGGCGCATGGGGAAGGATCGCGGCATGACCATGACCGATGCCCCCCAGACCCCGGTGCAGCGCCAATCCGATCCCGCAGTTGCGGTCGCCGCGCTCCTCGATGCCCAACAGGCCGAGCGCGCGTCCGAGACGCACGCCGCCTTGTTCCTCATCGCCAGCGTGGGGCTCGTCGCCGGATTCACCGAGGTGCTCGTGCAGCTCCTCGGGCTCTTCGCCTGACGTCCGCCGACGTTCCGGCACGAGCTCGGTCGTTCATTCGGTGGCCCATCCTCGCGACCGCTCGACGGCCCGCAGCCAGGTGGCGTGGGCGGCGTCCGCATCCTGGCGGCTCGCCCGTGGTGCCACCTCCACGTCGAGGGCCCAGTTCTCGGTGACCTCGGCCGGCGACGACCACACCCCTTCGGCCAGACCGGCCAGGTAGGCGGCACCCAGGGCCGTGGTCTCCTGCACGGTCGGTCGTGACACCGGGACCTGGAGCTGATCGGCCTGCAGCTGGAGCAACAGGTCCATGACCGACGCACCGCCGTCGGCCCGCATGGCGGTCACGTCGTGGCCACTGGCCGACGACATCGCCTCCACCACGTCGCGGGTCTGGAAGGCCATCGCCTCGACCGTCGCCCGTGCCAGGTGCGCCCGTGTGGTGCCACGGGTGATGCCCACCAGCGCACCGCGGCGTAGGGATCCCACCAGGGCGAGCCCAGGCCGGTGAACGCGGGCACCAGCATCACGCCGCCGGTGTCGGGCACCGACTCGGCCAGCGGACCCGTCTCGGCGGCCTCGTCGATGATGCCGAGGCCGTCGCGCAGCCACTGGATGGCCGCGCCGGTCACGAAGATGGCGCCCTCGAGCGCATAGGTCGTGGACGCGGCGTCGACCGCACCGAGGCTCCACGCCACCGTGGTCAACAGGCCCTCGACCGGCTCGGGGCAGGTGGGGCCGACGTTCATCAGCACGAAGGAGCCGGTGCCGTAGGTGTTCTTGGTCATGCCCGGTTCGAAGCAGGCCTGGCCGAACAGGGCCGCTTGCTGGTCGCCGGCCACGCCCGACACCGGGATGCCCGCCGGCACGCCCACCCCGACGGCGGTGGTCCCGAAGCGTCCCGACGACGGCCGCACCTCGGGGAGCGCGGCCCGGGGCACGCCGAACAGGTCGCACAGCTCGTCGGACCAGTCGAGGGTCCGGATGTCGAACAGCATCGTCCGCGACGCGTTCGACGGCTCGGTGGCGTGCACCCGGCCGCCGGTGAGCTGCCACAGCAGCCACGTGTCGATGGTCCCCACGGCCAGGTGCTCGTCGGCCTCGACGCCACCGCCACCCTGGTCGGCCGGGCGCAGCAGCCACTCGATCTTCGTGCCCGAGAAGTATGGGTCGAGCACCAGGCCGGTGGTGTTGCGCACCAGAGGCAGGTGTCCTGCGTCGGCGAGCTCGTCGCACCGTCCGGCGGTCCGGCGGTCCTGCCACACGATCGCCCGGTGGCGGGGCTCGCCCGTGCGACGGTCCCACGCCACCACCGTCTCACGCTGGTCGGTGATGCCGATGGCGGCGATCGGTTCGTCGAGCGATGCGATCAGGTCGGTGAGCGTCGCCCGCACGGCCTCCCAGATCTCGGTGGCGTCGTGCTCGACCCAGCCTGGGCGGGGGAAGTGCTGGGTGAACTCCCGGTAGGCCATGCCCACGGGCAGGCCGGCTTCGGAGACGGCGAAGGAACGGACGCCGGTGGTTCCGGCATCGATGGCGACGACCACGGACATGGAGCGGAAACCTACCGGTGGCCGCGCGCCGGTAGGTTCCGGCACATGCGTGTAGGGATCCTCACCGGTGGGGGCGACTGCCCCGGCCTGAACGCCGTCATCCGGGCGATCGTGCGCAAGGGCGTGCGCGAGTACGGCGACGAGCTGGTCGGATTCCTCGACGGCTACCAGGGTCTGGTCGACCAGCGGCACCTGACGCTCGACGTCGAGAGCCTCCGCGGCAAGCTGCCCATCGGCGGCACGATCCTCGGCACCAGTCGCTACCAGCCGTTCATGGACGCCGACGGCGTCGACCGCACCAGGAACACGCTCGAAGCGCTGGGCATCGACGCGGTGATCGCCATCGGTGGCGAGGGCACGCTCGGTGCGGCGAAGGACCTGGCCACGCTCGGCTTCCCCGTCGTCGGTGTCCCCAAGACCATCGACAACGACATGGGCGGCACCGAGATGACCTTCGGGTTCCAGACCGCGGTGCAGATCTGCACCGACGCCATCGACCGTCTGCACACCACCGCCGAATCCCACGACCGGGTCATGGTGGTCGAGGTCATGGGACGCCACGCCGGGCACATCGCCGTGTGGTCGGGCATCGCCGGCGGGGCCACCGTCACGCTGATCCCCGAGGAGCCCTTCGACATCGAAGCGGTGTGTGACGCCATCAAGCGCCGGCACGAGGCCGGCCGCTTCGCCTCCATCGTCGTCGTCGCCGAGGGTGCCATCCCCAAGCCGGGCACGCTCGAACTGCCCCCTCCCGAGGTCGACGTGTACGGGCACCAGCGCCTCGGCGGCATCGGGACCACCATCGGCGGAGAGATCGAGCGGCGCACCGGATACGAGACCCGGGTCACGATCCTCGGTCACATCCAGCGCGGCGGCACGCCCAACGCCTTCGACCGGGTGCTGGCCACCCGCTACGGCGTGGCCGCCATCGACCTGGTGCACGAAGGACGCTACGGCAACATGGTCTGCCTCGATGCCGGCCGCATCGGCCACATCTCGCTCGAGGAGGCCAAGGCTCGGGGGCTCAAGACCGTCGACCCGCAGCTGTACGGAGTGGCGCGCGTCTTCTGGGCTGTGTGAGCGAACCCTTCGGGTTCGTTGACGAATGCTTCGCATTCGTCCGGACGCGTGGGTCGCGGAGCGACCTCCGGGTTCCCCGAGTTCTTCGGCTGCGCCTCAGAACTCGCTCATCAGAGCTGGTCGGCTGGCGCCTCCCTCGAGACCGTCCACAGCACTGCGCAGGCATTGTGCCGCCGATACCGTGCCGTCATGAGCGAGCAACGGCATGTCCTGGTCACCGGCGCCAACTCGGGCATCGGACTGGCCACGGTGCTCCACCTGGCCAAGAAGGGCTTCCGGGTGACCGGCACCGTGCGTTCCGAGGCCAAGGCGTCCACCGTCGCCGACGCCGCCAAGGCCGCCGGTGTCGACGTCGAGACCCGCATCCTCGACGTGACCGACGCCGAGGGCTGCGAACAGGTGATGGACGCGGTGGGGACCCTGTTCGGGCTGGTGAACAACGCCGGCTACGGCCACACCGGCGCCATCGAGGACGTGTCCGACGACGAGGCCCGCCAGGTCCTCGAGACCATGGTCGTGGCGCCGATGCGACTCGCCCGGTTGGCTGTCCCCGGCATGCGGGCGGCCGGCGGAGGCCGGATCGTCAACGTGTCGTCGATCTACGGGCTCACCGCCACACCTCTCACCGGCTGGTACCAGGCGGCCAAGCACGCCCTCGAAGGCCTCTCCGACGCGCTGCGCATGGAGGTGGCCAAGGACGGCATCCACGTCAGCCTGGTCGAGCCGGGTGGCTTCAAGACCAACATCTGGGAGGACCTCGAGCGCGACATCGCCAAGCGCGACGGCTCGCGCTACGAGGACGCCTACCACCGGATCGGCACGCTCACGCAGCTGTGGGCCGGCCTGATGGGCGAGCCGTCCACGTGCGCCCGGGTCATCGGCCGGGCACTGCAGTCACCGATGCCCCGAGCCCGCTACCTGGTCGGCGCCGACGCCCGGTTGATCGCCGCCACCACCCAGATGACGCCGACCATCCTGCGGGATCGCATCATCCGCCTCGCCCAGGGCCTGTAGGCGACGACCCCCGCAGCCGAGACGCGGGACCTGGCAACGGCCGACGAATGCGAAGCATTCGTCACGCGACGAGGCCGCACAGCGGCCGACGGAGCCTTATCCCTCGCGGTTGTAGTCGTTGCGGTTGACCGGGCCCTCGGCCAGCGCCAGGTCGTCGATCAGCGCCTGCACCTGGCTCCCGTTGTTGCGGAACGACACCTGGTTGATCTTCGGGTCCTCGGTGGCCGTCCACACGATCTGGGCGAGGGCGTTGCGCAGGTCGATGCCCTGGATGCCCTCGTTGCCGAACAGGCCACGGACGTCGACCACCAGCTTGGACGTCTCGGGCTCCATCTCGGCCGACAGCAGGGTGGCGCTCTCGGGGATGGCGCTCACCAGCCCCTTCTCGTCGGTGTTCCCGGACGCGTCGGGGCGCACGGTGAACAGGTTCGACAGGATCTCCTGCATGCCGGCGCCGACGTCGACGCTCCGTGTCACGGGCACGAGCTGGCCCGACCCTTCGCTGGTGTCGAGGAAGTACATCGTCACCTGCTTGGTGACAGCCTCGGGCGGCGTCGTGGTCGTCGACGTGGTGGTGGAGAGCAGGTCTGACGGCACCTTGCCGGTGAGCTCCACCGGCTCCTCGTTGTTGGGGACCGAGCAGCCGGCGATGAGCGCCAGCGCGGCGACCGCGCCGGCCAGCACCGCGTGGGGACGTCTCACAGCTGCTCCTCCTCCTCGTCCAGCTCGACGCGGGGGAGCTCGACCACGAAGCGGGCACCGCCGGTCGGGGCATCGTCGACCCACACCCGTCCGCCGTGCAGGCGCACGTGCTCGGCCACCAGGGCCAGGCCGAGGCCGACGCCGGTGCCGGTGCCACGTTGGTGGGCGGCGCCGGCACGGTTGAAGCGCTCGAAGATGCGTTCGCGGTCGTCCACCGGCACGCCAGGCCCGTCGTCGTCGACCATGATCCGGACGTGTTCGTCGTCGGCGTCGATCCACACACCCATCGGCCCGCTGCCGTACTTCTGGGCGTTGCTGAGCAGGTTGGCCAGCACCCGGGCCACTCGCCGCTTGTCGAGCGCGGTGATGATGTCGCCGAACTCCTCGGGGACCTCGACGCCCTCGACCATGTTCACCGGCACCTGGAACCCCGCGGAACGCACGGCGTGACCGACGAACTGCGCGAGGAGGACCTCGTCGAGCTCGAGGCGCATCACACCGGCGTCGAAGCGCGAGATCTCCAGGAGGTCCTCGACCAGTTCGCGGAAGCGGTCGAGGTCCTCGGCGAGCAGATCCAGGGCGGAGCCAGCGCGCTCGCTCAGCGCATCGCGGTGGTTCTGGAGCACCTCGACCGATGCCTGCAGGGTCATCAGCGGCGAACGCAGCTCGTGGCTGACGTCGGAGGCGAACTGGGCGTCCTTCTCGATGCGGGCTTCGAGCGTGTCGGCCATGCCGTTGAACGAACTGATGATGGGTTCGAGATCGGGGTCGACCAGGGCGCGGATCCGCGTGTCGAGCTCGCCGCTGGCCAGCGACCGGGCGGCCACGCCCACCTCGCCCAGCGGCCGCAGGATGCGCCGGCTGGCGTACCAGCCGAGCGCGGCGCCGGCGAGCACGGTCACGATCGAGGCGCCGACCAGCGTGAACGAGATCGACGACAGCGTGTTGTCGATGCCCTGCAACGACACCACCTCGAAGTAGGCGCCGTCGAGATCGGCGATGGGGATCCCGATGGCCAGGCTCTTGTCGCCGTGGGTGTCGGTGAAGCGCATCTTGGCCGGCGTGCCGGCCAGGACCACACCACGCAGCTCGCTGGGGATGGCGGTGCGGCCGAACTCGGGGTCGGGCGACGTCCAGCCGCTGCCGGGATCGCTGTCGACGGCGTCGGCCCGCCGGTAGAGGATCGGCCGGGCGCCCTCCGGGGTCTGGAGCGACCCCAGGCTCACCCCGGATCGGACGTTGACCGCATTGGAGTACACCTGTTGGAGCGCGGTGGCCTCGCGGGAGCTCACCAGGTTGGTGCGGGTGACACCGATGACCAGCAACGACATCGACAGCGACAGCAGCAACGCACCGATGGCGAAGGCGAGCGTGACCCGGGTCCGCAGCCCGAGACGGCGACGGAACCAGGCCTGCGCCTCCTCCCCGGAGACGTCACGGGAGCCGGCGGCGGGGGCGTCGAGCGTGGAGACGCCGGCCACCCGTCAGGCCTGCAACTTGTAGCCCAGCCCCCGGACCGTGACGACGTGACGAGGATTCGCCGGATCGGCCTCGATCTTGGTGCGCAGCCGGCGGATGTGGACGTCGACCAGGCGACCGTCACCGAAGTACCCGTAGCCCCAGACCCGCTCGAGGAGCACCTCACGGGAGAAGACCCGGCCCGGCGACGAGGCCAGCTCGTTCAGGAGCCGGAACTCGGTCTTGGTGAGGTGGACCTCGTCGTCGTCGCGCTTGACGACGCCCTCGTCGGGGATGATCTCGAGGTCACCGAAGCGCATGTGGGTGTGGCCGTGCTCGCCCGCCCGCGTGCGCCGGAGCAGCGCCCGGATGCGAGCGGACAGCTCCTTGGGGGCGAACGGCTTGGTGAGGTAGTCGTCGGCGCCCGCTTCGAGACCGGCCACCACGTCGTGGGTGTCGGCCCGGGCAGTCACCATCACGATCGGCACGTCGGAGATGCGTCGCACGGAGCGGCACACCTCGAAGCCGTCGATCCCGGGAAGCATGATGTCGATGAGCACGACGTCGGCCGGCTCGCGCTGGAACAGCTCGAGGGCCGTCTCGCCGGTGTCGGCCTCGGCCACGGTCCAGCCCTCGTCCTCGAGGGCCAGCTTCACCGCAGTCCGGATCCGTTCGTCATCCTCGACCGTGAGGATTCGTGTCGCCATAGTCGCACCATCGTGCCTCATGGGAAGCGCTCGGCGCGGGCATCCCCCCACCCCCGACCCGAAAATCTCGTTTCTGGGTCACCAGAGGTGTGACGAGCAAACGAAATTTCGCGAATGGGGTCAGGTGAGCAGACCGGCATCGGCGAGCATGGCGACGAGCTCGTCGAAGCGCTCGGGGTGGGCGGCCACGGTGCAGTCGTCGGCCAGCGGCGTGTCGGCCAGCACCTCGACGCGAGCGCCGGCCTCGCGGGCGATGACCGTGCCCGCCGACCGGTCCCACGGCGCCAGGCCGATCTCGTAGAAGGCGTCGAGCCGGCCGCAGGCCACCGAGCACAGGTCGGCGGCGGCGGCGCCACCACGGCGGATGTCACGTATCCGGTCGATGATGGCCACCAGGACCTGGGCCTGGGCGCGTCGGGTAGCCGGGTCGTAGTTGAAGCCGGTGCCCAGCAGGCTGGTGGCCAGCGGTGCGGGTTCGCTCACGTGGATGGGGGCGCCGTTGCGGGTGGCGCCGTGGCCGGTGGCCGCGGCGAAGCGGTCGCCCGTGGCCGGCACCACCACCGCGCCGGCGACGGGGACGCCGTCGATCTCCGCACCCACCGACACGTTCCAGCCCGGGTAGCGGTACAGGTAGTTGGTGGTGCCGTCGAGCGGGTCGACCACCCAGGTGACCCCGGTGGTGCCGGTGCGGTCGCCGCCCTCCTCGCCGACGAAGGCGTCGTGGGGGCGCAGCTCGTGCAGGCGCTCGAGGAGGAGGCGCTCGCTGGCCCGGTCCATCTCGGTGACCATGTCGGTGGGGGAGGACTTGGTGTCGACCAGCGTCCGCTCGCCGGCGACGGCGTCGACGAGGAGCGCCCCGGCCGCATCGGCCACGGTGACGGCGACGTCGCGCAGGGCGGCGGCGTCGGTGGAGGTGGGGTCGGGCGGGCTCACCCGCCCGGCCGGCGCTGGCGCTGATGTTCGATGACCCGCCACTCGCCCATGGCACGAAGCGCCAGCACGGCCACCACGCCGACGCCGACGGCGAACAGCACGGCGCCCACCAGTCCGCCGATGCCGGCCAGGACGGTGCAGTCGCCGGTGCACTGCAGGTCGACCACCGCGTAGCCGATCAGCCCGCCGCACAGGCCGGCAACGAGGATCGCCGCGAAGGCGGCGATGCGTGCGCCGGTGGAGGGCAGCGCACTGGGCGCGTAGTCGGAATCGGGGACCTCGGGCACGACGTGCAGGCTACGTGGGCCGGTGCGCCGCACCATAGGTTGAGCCGCCGTGAGCGACGACCGGTGGGGTGAACGCACCTTCGAGCGACCCGAGTGGGCGGCGCTGCGTGCCCACGAGCCGGTCCCGGTGCGCGACGAGGACCTGGCCGGCCTCGGCGGCATCAACGAGCACCTGTCGCTGCAGGAGATCGAGGAGGTCTACGTCCCGCTCGCCCGCCTGCTGCACCTGCGAGCCGGTGTCACCCGCTCGTTGCACGACACCACCGGCGCCTTCCTCGGACAGTTCCGTCCGCAGGCCCCCTTCGTGATCGGCGTGGCCGGGTCGGTGGCGGTGGGCAAGTCGACCACGTCGCGGGTGCTGCAGACGCTGCTGTCCCGCGGCCCGCAGCGCCGCCGGGTCGAGCTGGTGACCACCGACGGGTTCCTGTACCCCAACGCCGAGCTCGAGCGGCGGGGCCTGATGCAGCGCAAGGGCTTCCCCGAGAGCTTCGACACGCCCCGGCTGGTGTCGTTCCTCGCCGATCTCAAGGCCGGGCGGCCGGCGCTGGAGATCCCCATCTACAGCCACGTGGTCTACGACGTCGTGGCCGACGAGCGTCAGGTGGTCGACCAACCCGACATCGTGATCGTCGAGGGACTCAACGTGTTGCAGGTGCCGCCCACCACCGGCGGCCGGCACCAGTCGGTGTTCGTGTCCGACTTCTTCGACTTCTCCATCTACGTCGACGCCGACGAGGCCGACATCGAGCAGTGGTACCTCAACCGCTTCCGCACGCTGGTGGCCGGCGCCCGCGACGACGAGGGTGCGTTCTTCCACCGCTTCGCCGACCTCGACGACGACGCCGCCGAGGGCCTGGCCCGGGGGATCTGGCGCTCGATCAACCTGCCCAACCTCCACGAGAACGTCCTGCCCACCCGCGAGCGTGCCGACCTGGTGCTCGAGAAGGGGCCCGACCACGACGTCGTGCGGGTCCGACTCCGCCTCCGCTGACCACCCCCACCTCTCGTTCCGGGGTACGAGTCCTGTTCGTGGGCGCGAGCGCCGTACCCCGGACGCGGGTGGGGTCGCTGGCAGAATGGACGAGGTGCGTGCGTGGACGGTTGCCGGAGGTCTCATCGAGCAGGACGGTCGCTTGCTGCTCGTGAAGAACCAGCGCCGTGACGGCAGCCTCGACTGGACCACGCCCGGTGGCGTGGTCGATCCCGGCGAAGAGCTGATCGAAGCCCTCCAGCGCGAGGTGCAGGAGGAGACGGGTCTCTCGGTCACCGGCTGGGAGGGGCCCCTGTGGCTGGTCGAGGCCGAGGCGCCCGACATGGGCTGGACGCTGCGCGTCGAGGTCCACCGGGCCACGGGCTTCGACGGGGACATCGCCGTCGACGATCCCGACGGGATCGTGGTCGACGCCGCCTGGCTCGACCTCAACGGCTGTCACGAGTGCCTGTCGACGTCGTGGCTGCCCGCTCGCGAACCCATGCTCGCCTGGCTGGGCGAGCGCTGGCTCGAGCCGCGCACCTACCGCTACCGGCTCGAGGGCATCAGCCGCGCCGACGCCAACGTGGTGCGGCTCGAGTGAGCTCGCCGCTGCCCGCAACCGGCGAGCCGACCCCGCGCGACGATCCTGCACGTCGACATGGACGCGTTCTACGCGTCGGTCGAGCAGCTCCGGCGTCCCGAACTGCGTGGCCGACCGGTGATCGTCGGCGGTGCCGGCCGGCGCGGCGTGGTCGCCGCCGCGTCCTACGAGGCCCGGGCGTTCGGCGTCCACTCGGCGATGCCGTCGCTGCGGGCGCAGCGGCTGTGCCCGCAGGCCGTCTTCGTGGCCGGTGACCATGCCCACTACGCCGAGGTCTCCCGGCGGGTGATGGAGCTGTTCCACGCGGCGACGCCGCTGGTCGAGCCGCTCAGCCTCGACGAGGCGTTCCTCGACGTCACCGGCAGCCGGCGCCTGCACGGCGACGGCCCCACCATCGCGGCCCGCATCCGCCAGCAGGTGTTCGACCAGGAGGGCCTGCGCTGCTCGGTCGGCGTGGCTCCCAACAAGTTCCTGGCCAAGCTGGCGACCGAGCAGGCCAAGCCCCGCGCCTCCGTCGACGGTCCGGTCCCAGGGACCGGCGTGGCCGTGGTCCACCACGGGCACGAACGCGCCTTCCTGCGACCGCTGGCGGTCGAGGCGCTGTGGGGCGTCGGCCCCCGGACGCTCGAGAAGCTGCACCGCCTGGGCGTGCGCACGGTCGCCGATCTCGAGCAGCTCCCGCTGCCGGTGCTGACCCGGGCGCTCGGTGATGCCCACGGGCGCCACCTGCACGCACTCTCCCGGGCCATCGACGAGCGACCGGTGGTGCCCGACCACGCCCCGAAGTCGATCGGGCACGAGGAGACCTTCGCCGAGGACATCCACGACCACGCTCACCTCCAGGTCGAGCTGGTGCGCCTGTCCGACGCCGTCGCGGCGCGCGCCCGGCACCACGGTCTGCCCGGGCGCACGGTGTCCATCAAGGTCCGGTTCGGGGACTTCCGCACGATCACCCGCTCCCTGACGCTCTCGCAGCCGGTCGACACCGGACCGTCGATCGTGCGGGCGGCCACGACGCTGCTCGACGCCGTCGACGTGGGAGCAGGCGTGCGGTTGTTCGGGGTCACGCTGTCGAACCTGGTCGAGGACGCGCCCCGCCAGCTCACCCTCGACGATGCGGTGCGCGGGGGTGGCGCTCCGCCCGCTGCGGACGGGCCGTCGTGGTCGGCCGTCACCGCAGCGGTCGACGCCGTCCGGGCTCGTTTCGGCGCCGAGGCCCTCCTGCCCGCCGCGCTGGCGCGCGGTGGTGGCCTCCGAGCCAAGCGCACGGGCGATCAGCAGTGGGGTCCGGGCGAGTCGGACGACGCAACGGACACCCGCGATTGAGCCGATCCGGAGGGCGTCGCGCGTTGTTGCTCGAAACCGCGTGTGCGATGATGAGCATGAGCACCGGTCCGTCAGGGCGAGAAGGGGTAGCGAGTTGCCGCTTTCCGAGGACGAAGAGCGCATCCTCAAGGACATCGAGCGCGAGTTCTACGAGAACGATCCGGCGTTCGCCCGCGAGGTCCGCGAGACCACGCTCTACCGCCACGCCTGGCGCAACATCAAGCTCGCCCTGGTCGGCTTCCTGGTGGGTCTGGCCGGGCTCGTGGTCCTGCTCTCGACCTCGTGGCTCTTCGCCTTCGGCGGCTTCCTGGTGATGCTCGGCTCCGCCCTGGTCATCGAGCGCAACGCCCGCAAGATGGGTCGGGCCGGCCTCGAATCGGTCACCAAGACCCTCAAGGCCAGCAACGGCCTGCGCGACTACCTCGGCAACTCGTCCGAGCGCATGCGCGAGCGGTTCCGCCGCAACGACGACGAATAGTCGGCTCCGTCGCTTGTGCCGCCTCAGTCGAGCAGGCGGCGCGGATGCAGGCGCACCCGCATGCGCTGGCGCGGTGACTGGGTGGCCCGGACGCGCAGCTCGATCTCGTCGGCCAGGGCCAGTGCGGTCTCGCCGGTCTCCTCGGTGGGCGCAATGGGCGCATAGGCCGCATCCTGCACGAACCCGGCGAGCGTGCGGACCGATGCCTCGATCGACGGCAAGCGGGCAGCGATGTCGGCCGCCGCCTCGGACTGCGTGGCCGAGGGCCGCACCGGGTGCCCGGCCCGTCCGAGCGTGGCCACCGTCTCGTCCCACGCCAGCGCGACCCGGTCGGTGGCGGTCACCGCGGCCCGCCGGCGACGGTGGTGCCGCCAGGCGGTGACGGCCAGCACGACGAGCAGGTACAGCAGGCCCAGCACCAGCAACACGGCGGCGGCCACCGCGATGCGCTCGGGCCACGGGTTGGGAGTTGGTTCCTGGCCGGCGGTGTCCGTGCCGAAGTCGCCGAGGGGATCGGTGGGTTCGCGGTTCGGGAACGGCTCGGGGATCGTGGTGGCGCTGTCCGGGGTGGTGGTCGACGGCGGGTTCGCCGCCGTGGTGGCGGTGGTGGAGTCACCGCCCGACTGCACCTGCTGCTCGGGCACGCCGGTGTACTGCTCGGCGAAGGGCGCACCGCGACCAGGGGTCGGCTCGAAGGCCACCCACCCGTACTCGCCCAGGTACACCTCGGGCCACGCGTGGGCGTGCTCGCCCCGCACGATGTACACGTTCGGATCGGACGGATCGGGCACGCCCGGGGTGAAGCCCACCGCGACCCGGGCGGGGATGCCCAGGCTGCGGGCCATGGCCGCGAACGTGCCGGCGAACTGCTCGCAGTAGCCGCGTCGCAACTCGAACAGGAACGACTCCATGGCGCCGTCACCGTGGCCGGGGCCGACGCCGAGGTCGTACTCGAAGTTGTCACGGAAGAAGTTCTGCAGACGCAGCGCCGCCTCGTAGCGCGAGGTGCTGCCCGCCGTGATCTGGTCGGCCAGGTCGCGGACGCGCGACGGGAAGTCGCCGGGCAGGCCCAGGTACCGGTCGGCGATGTCGCCGGGGACCGCAGGTGACGCGGATGCGAGCGCATCGGGCCGGTGCTGGGGGAGCGCCGAGACCACGCCGTAGGTGGTGCCGTCGGCCGTGGGCACGTCGGTGTCGACGATGAGCGTGCCCGAGACCTCGTCGTAGCGGACCGGCTGGTCGACGTCGACCTCCTGCGGTTCGTACGCGGCGGGCAGCCAGATCTGGGACAGCGCCTCGATGACGTACTGCTGGGTGACGCTGATGCGGTCGGACGCCACCGGCACGCCCTCGTCGAGCCCGCCCGACGTCTTTCCGTACGAACCGTTGGACTTCCAGATGGTGCCGTTGAACTCGTCGAGCGAGGTCAGCCGCCAGTACGACCGGACGTCGCTGCGCACGCGGAACACCTCGACGTTGGCCAGGTCGACCAGCCGCGAGCGGATGTCGACCAGCGGGCTCACCGTGACGCGGGTGCCCGGGCTGTTGTCGCCGATGTCGGTGAGCGACACGATGGCCGGGGACTCGGCGCCGGGTAGACGGGGACCGAGCAGCGCGGCGACGGCCACGGCAGCGAAGGCGAGCAGGCCGCCGAGCGCCACGAGCGTGCGCGGACCGCGGCCCGTGCGGTCGCCGACCCAGCGGGACCGTTGCCCGAGCTGATCGGCGCGGCGCACCAGCACGAAGGCGAGCACGGTGGCGATCCAGACGCCGGTGACCAGGATGCGGTCGACGTCGGCGCCGAGCACGGCACCGATGCCGAACAGCGTGGCCGAGGGGAGCACCGCCTCCAGGACCGCGCCGGCGCGGAACGCCGCCCAGTCGCCGAGGATGGCCCCGATCCAGACCGCGGCCGCGGTGGCGATCACGAACCCGTCCAGCGCTTCGGTCGGCGCCTTGACGTCGGAGAACTGACCGAAGGCATCGGTGACCGAGGTCCACAGCGCATCGAAGGTCTGGGCGGTAGGGACCCCGTACGTGGTGAGCTCGCCGGCGTACATCCAGCAGATCGCCAGGACGCCCACCACCACCGCGGCCAGGACGGCCGGTGCGGTGGAGATGCGCTGGCGGCGCAGGAGCGTGACGGTGGCGTGGGCGGCGAGCACCTGGACCAGCAGCGGGAGGAACCAGTCGGCGCCGAGGAACACGCGGCGCAGGCCGATCACCGCCGCCAGACCGACGAGCGCCAGCGCGCCCTCGGCGAGCGCGGCGAGCGGCAGCGACGACGACGCCGTGGCGGTGCCGTGCAGGTCGTGGGTCGTGGCCGCGGTCACGTCCGCACCCCCTGGCGCCGGGAGCCGCCACGACCTCGGCCGCGCGCCGAACTGGTGGTGGCGTCGGTCCACGTGTCCTGGAAGGCGGCGCTGGGCGGGATCCCCAGGATCTCGGTGCGGCGGGCGCTGGTACGCCGCTCGGCACGGTCGAAGCGGACCACCCGCCGCATCTTCACCGCCGGGCCGGACTGCTCGAAGAGCTCGATGTCGCCGTCGGTGGGACCGCCGGTGACGAGCACGGTGGCGCCGCTGACGCCGCGCTCGACGATCTCGAGCGCCACGTGCAGCGAACCGCTGTTGCTGCGTGCCGCCACCGCCAGGTACTCGAGGATCCCGTCGAGGTGTGAGGCGCCGACGCCGTAGCCGCTGTCGACCCCGGTCGTCGTGACCAGGCGGACGTGATCGCCCCGCCGGAGGTGTGTGCGCACGATCGACGCAGCGGCCGAGACCGCCCGCTCGACCATGTCGGCGTCGACGACCTGGCGGCGCAGGTCGAGCACCACGCAGATGCGGCCCTGCCAGGGCACGTCGTGTTGCTTCACGAGGAGGTCGCCGGTGCGGGCCGACGACGGCCAGTGCACGCGACGCAGGTCGTCGCCGATCTGGTAGGCGCGGAGGGCGGCGAAGTCCTCGCCCGAGCGCCCGACCGATCCCGTCTCGGTGGTGCCGTCGGGATCCGGGCCGGTGCTGCGGGGAAGCGGGGGGATGTCGTCGACGCGCGGCAGGACGGTGACCTCGACGGCACCCGCCGCCCGCGCGACCGCCGCCGTGAGTCCGAACGGATCGGCGATCTCGACGGTCATCGGCCCGACGGTGACGATGCCGCGTTGCGCGGTGGGCAAGCGGTAGGCGACCGTCGCCGTCCGTCGCACGGAGATGGGCGGGAGCAACAGATCGGCGCCGGCGGTGTCGGTGACCGGGTCGAGCAGGCGGAGCACGGCGGTGGACCGGCGGCCACGGTTGCGGACCGCGACCTCGACCGTGCACGGGTTGCCGACGTGCACCCGGTTGGGCCGCACCGTCCGCACCACCGAGATGTCGAGCTCGCGCACACCCACCCACAGGGCGCTGGCGACCACGAGCAGCCCGACCGACGCGCCGACCGCGTACAGCTCGGCGAGGCCCAGCACGCGCCCGGCCACCACGAGGGCCACGCCGGCGAGCGCGACCAGCGTGCCGGCCCGGGTCGGCCGCACGGTCAGGCCGTCCGGGGACGGGGGACGGGCACGGTGTCGAGCACGTCGGCCACCACCCGGTTGGGGCTGATGCCCTGGAGGTCGGCCTCGGGCGTCAGCAGCAGCCGGTGGGCGAGCACCGGCTCGGCCAGCGCCTTCACGTCGTCGGGGGTGACGTAGTCGCGGCCGTGCATGGCCGCCCACACGCGCCCGACGCGCAGGAAGCTCAGCGTGGCGCGCGGCGACATGCCCAGCTCGAGGTGGGGATGGTGACGGGTGCGGTCGGCCAGCTGCACCAGGTACTGCTTCAACGCCGGGGCCACGTGGACGGCGGCCGCCGCGTCGCGCATGGCGAGGACGTCGGCGGTGGTCACCACGGGCTGGACGTCGGCGAGCGGGTCGGAGTCGCCGTGGTTCTCGAGCATGAGCAGCTCGGCCTCGGTGTCGGGGTAGCCGACGTCGATGCGCATGAGGAAGCGGTCGAGCTGCGAGTCGGGCAGGGGGAACGTGCCCTCGTGCTCGATCGGGTTCTGCGTGGCGATGACCAGGAACGGCGCCGCCAACGGGTAGGTCGTGCGGTCGACGGTGACCTGGCGTTCGGCCATCGCCTCGAGCAGTGCCGACTGCGTCTTCGGCGACGCCCGGTTGATCTCGTCGGCCAGCACGATGTTGGCGAACACCGGCCCGGGGCGGAACTCGAACTCGTCGCGGCCCCGGCGGTAGATGGTCACGCCGGACACGTCGGTGGGCAGGAGGTCGGGCGTGAACTGGATGCGGCCGAACTCGCCGTCGATGGCGGCGGCAAGGGCCTTCGCCAGACTGGTCTTGCCCACGCCGGGGACGTCTTCGAGCAGCACGTGGCCGTCGGCAAGCAGGGCGGCGATGACCAGCTCGATGACCGGGCGCTTGCCGGAGATGACCGTCTCGACCTCGTCGGCCAGCCGGTCGCAGATCTCGCCCACCGAGGAGGATCGCGCTGTGGATCGTGGCGTCGTCGACACGCTTGTCCTCCTGGACGGTCTGCCGTTCGGCGTCGGGTCGCACGGGGCGGTCCGGGACACACGTCACCGCCCGACAGTGTCGAGACTACGCGGTGGCGAGGGGTGATCCGCCCTCGCCTCCGACCGGGGGCGGGCGCACGGCGGACAGCCCGCCGGACAGCCCGCCGGACAGCCCGACAGGGCCGTCGGTGCTGGCTACCGTGGCCAGGATGACCACGCTGGCGGTCGACATCGGCGGGACGAAGCTGGCTGCGGGGATCGTCACCGACGACGGTGAGCTCGTGCGGCACTCGGCCAGACCGACCGACGTCGCCGGCGGCGCAGACGCGCTGTTCGAACGACTCTCGGCCCTGGTCGACGAGGTGCTCGGCGACGAGATCGTCGACGCCTGCGGCGTGGGCTGTGGCGGCCCGATGACCCCAGGCGGCGATGCCGTCTCGCCGCTGAACATCCCGGCGTGGCGCGACTTCCCGTTGCGCGGCCGCCTCGAGGCCCACGTCGGTGCGCCGACCCACGTCGACAACGACGCCAAGGCACTGGCGCTCGGCGAGGGGTGGCGGGGCGCCGCCCGAGGCGTCCACGACTACGTGGCCATGGTGGTCTCCACCGGCGTCGGCGGCGGCATCGTCAGCCGTGGTCGGCTGCTCGACGGTGCCTCCGGGAACGCCGGCCACATCGGCCACGTGTTCGTCGCCGACGGCACCGAGCCGTGGCCGGACCACCCGGCCGGGTTGCTCGAGTCGGAGGCCAGCGGCACGGCGATCGCTCGTCGCACCGGTGCGCCGGCTGCTGACGCATCCGACGAGGTGCGTCGCCGTACGGGAACGCTGGTCGGCCGTGCCGTGGCCTCGGTCGCCAATCTCCTCGATCTGCGCCTGGCCGTCGTCGGCGGCTCCGTGGCGCTCGGCTACGGGGAGCCGTTCTTCGCGGCCGCCCAGGCCGAGGTCGACCGCCTCTGTGCCCTCGACTTCTCCGTGGGCACCCGGGTCGTGCCGGTCGGGCTCGGACCGGCCGGGCCGTTGATCGGTGCGGCTGCCGTGTCGCTCCGGGCCCGCGGGATCGACATCGGCGTGCAGTGATCTGGCAGGCGCTGCGTCACACCTCCACGATCTCGCGTCGTCTGGTCACGGCCGGCCAGCGGGCGGGGTGAGCACGGTCACCCGCCCGGCGACCGGGTCCACCTCCACCGTGGCGCCGTCGGGGATCGTCGTGCAGGCGCCGGCTGCGCCGATCACGCCGGCGAGGCCGAGCTCGCGGGCCATGACCGCCGCGTGGCTCATGAGCCCCCCGGCCTCGACGACGACGGCCCCGGCGATGGTGAGCACGGTGTTGAACGTCGGCACCGTCCGCGTGGTGACCAGGACATCGCCCGGTTCGACGACGTCGAACGCGGTGGCGGCGTCGTGGACCACTCGGGCCGTTCCCCGGTAGCTGCGATCGCCCACGCCCACACCGGTGAGTGGCGGTGCGCCGCCCGCCTCGGCCCCGTCGAGCAGCTCGAAGATGGCGGTGGTGGCGCCCATCAGCCGGCGCATGCTCGGCGGCAGCACCTTCAGCGGCGGCTCCTGTTCGGGCGGGCCCAGCGTGGCCGGCGGCTCGAGGGACGCCCAGCGCAGACGCTCGTCGTGGCGCCGGTGCAGCTCGCCAGCCGTCGGCAGGCCAGCCGCCGGCACACCGGCTGTCGGTCCTCGGTCGTCCGTGAGCAGGCCGCGCAGCTCGTCGACCGAGGCGTCGAAGACGTGCTCGGGAGCACCGAGCGCACCGGCGGCAACCAGCCGACGGGCGGTCTCGAGCAGCGCCCGCCGCAGCAGGCCCGCCGGCCACTCGTAGGTGATCGGTCCGTTCTCGTCGCGCAGCCCGTAGCAGGCCCGGGCGTCGTCGACGAGCGCGTCGAACTCGCGGCGCTGGTGCTCGGGCGCCTGTGCCCGCAGCGCCGCCACGCTGGCCTGGCCGCTCGCCAGGACCCGACCCTGGGTGGCGCCCGAGGGGATGGGCGCGTCCGGCGGGGCGGTGAGCGTCCGGACCAGCAGGTCCGACAGCTCGACCAGCGTGCGATCGGTGAGGTCGTAGCCGGTGGTCAGCCGCCACCCGTAGGTGTCGACGTAGCGGTCGACCGCCTCGGCCACCTCGGCCGAGAGGGCACGGACGTCGTCCAGGGTGCGGGGTGGGTCGTCGTCCGACCGGGCGGTGGCCACGAGCCGGCGCACCGCACCCAACGCCGTCGCCGGGTCGTTCGTGGCCGGTGAGGCGCCGGCCAGGGCGCCGAGCACGTCGGCCCGGTCGAGGCCCCAGGTGTCGGTGGATGCCAGCAGCAGGCCGATCGGCCCGGCATCGGTGGCGTGGAGCCGGAAGTGGAGCGCCGTGGTCATCCGGAGGTGGTCCCACAGCGCGCCGAGGCGGGCGGCCAGGCCGACGTCGTCGAGCTCGGACGGGTCGACCGCACCGAGGCGCTGGTTGACGGCCACGATCGATGGGCGCCACGTCGACGTCCAGCGATCGAGCTCCTGGCGCCAGATGCGTCCGGCCAGGGCGGCGCGCGCGGTCCGCTCCAGCCGCCGAAACGTCGGGCTGAGTCGCGTCGCCATCCACAGGACCGGGGCCGGCGGCTGTCCCGCGTCGCGGTCCGCCCCCACCACCGGGACCGTGCGCCGGTAGAAGCGCCCGTTCACGAACGCCGTGTCGATGGTGGCCAGCGGTGCACCGAGCAGTGCGAAGCCCTCGGCGAAGCCCTGCCGTGCGGCCTCGGGGAACAGGTCCCGCACCTGCCGGGACGGGGTGGGCCCCGTGTGGTCCAGGTCGAGCACCCAGGTGCCCGGGCCGGGACGTGGCCAGTCGGTGGGAGCGCCCGGCACGGGCGGATGCGTCGTCGCGGTCATCGATCGTTCCTCTCTCGTGTGCGTCCCACGGCGCCGTCGCGCTCGGCGGCGCTGATCATCGCCTGCACCGCCCACGCCGCCAGGTCGGCGGCGTCCGCCGGCGCGTGGCCGAGACGGTCGACGAGCTCGAGGAACGTCGCGGACCCGGTGACCGTGATGATCAGGTCGGCCAGCGCGTCGCGCTCGCGCTCCTCCAGCCACGGGGCTTGCGCCGACACCGCGTCGCGCACCAGTCGCCGTGACCCCGGCAGCCGGCGGGCGCGCAGCGCGCGGCCGGCGGGTGACAGGTGCTCGGCCCGCACCGCCTCCACGTCCGAGCCGAACGCCGACCACATCTGGTGCAGGTAGGTCTGCAAGTCGCCACCCGCACCGGTCGGCGGCACCGGCGCCACCCGTTCCTGGAACCGGCTGGCGGCAGCGTCGAGCAGCGCGGCCTTGGTGGGGAAGTAGCGATACACCGTGCGCACCGACACGCCCGCCCGGGCCGCCACCGCCGGGACGCTCACCGCGGCCGGATGCTCGTGGGTGAGGACGTCGGCCAGCGCCTGCACGATGGTCGCTCGGGTGCGCTCGGTGATGCCGGCGGCAGCGGGCATGTCACGAATCATGTCATGATGACATGGATCATGACAACCCCTGGGTTCTGACCGCGGCCGCGCGCCACCAGGGTGTGACGCAGCGCCTGCCAGAACCGGGAGGTGCGGCCCGATGCCGGCTGCGTTCCGTGCAAGACTCTCGGCATGCAACCCACGTGGGGCCCGTCCGCCGAGCAGTTCCGCGAGAAGATCCAGGCCTTCCTGGCCGAGACCTTGCCCGCCGACTGGAAGGGCATCGGTGCACTGCCTGGCGACGAGGTCGAGGCGTGGATCGAGCGCTGGCGCGAGGTCCTCCGCGACAACCACCTGCTGGCCACGTCGTGGCCCCAGGAGTACGGCGGTCCCGGCCTGTCGGCCGAGGAGCAGGTCGTGCTGGCCGAGGAGTTCGCCAAGGCCGGCGTGCCCACCGGCGGCACCAACGACACCTTCTCCATCCAGATGGTGGGCAACACCATCCTGCAGTGGGGCACCGAGGAGCAGAAGCGCGAGTTCATCCCCAAGATCCTCAGCGGCGAGCACAAGTGGTGCCAGGGTTACTCCGAGCCCAACGCCGGCTCCGACCTGGGCAACCTCGGCACCCGTGCCGTGCTCGACGGCGACGAGTGGGTCCTGAACGGCCAGAAGATCTGGACCTCGGCCGGCCACCTGGCCAACTGGATCTTCGTGCTCACCCGCACCGACCCCGACGCCCCCAAGCACCGCGGCATCTCGTTCCTGCTCGTGCCCATGGATCAGCCCGGCGTCGAGGTCCGGCCCATCCGGATGATCACCGGCGAGTCCGAGTTCAACGAGGTGTTCTTCACCGATGCCCGCTGCCCCAAGGAGAACGTGATCGGCGGCGTGAACAACGGCTGGGCGGTGGCGATGACCCTGCTCGGCTACGAGCGCGGCGAGGCCGCCGCCACCTTCCCCGTGATGTTCCGCATCGAGCTCGACCGCCTGCTCGAGCTGGCCCGGTCGCGCGGCGTGGCCGACGATCCGCGCATCCGCCAGCGCCTGGCCGATGCCTACGCCACCGTCGAGGTCATGCGCTGGAACGGCTTGCGCACGCTCACCAACTACCTCAAGGGCGCGGCACCGGGACCCGAGGCCGGCCTGTTCAAGCTGCAGTGGTCCGAGTACCACCGGCGGGTCACCGAGCTGGCCGTCGACATCCTCGGCGCCGACGCCACCGTCCCCAGCGGGCGTTGGCCGGCCAGCAGCTTCCAGACCGACGACCCGGGGGCGCCCAACGATCCGGCGTCATGGGTCGGCACGTTCATGAACGCCCGGGCCGGCACCATCTACGCCGGCTCCAGCGAGATCCAGCGCAACATCATCGGCGAGATGGTGCTGGGGCTCCCCAAGGAGCCCCGTCCGGCCAGCGCGGGGGAGTCGTGGAAGGCCCAGCAGCAAGCGGGGTGAGCGCGCCCCGGCGCAACGGGATGGTCGCGGCCGCCGGCGCCGTGCTCGTCCGGCCGCGCCTGTGGCGGGCGGCGTTGCGCCAGGCTCGGGCCCTGGTCCCGCGTCGCTGGTGGAGACAACGCCCGTTCCTCCCGCTGCCGTCCCGGTCGTGGTTGCGGTTCCGGATGGCCACGGCCTACGGCGACCCCGACGCCCCGATCGACGTCGACGACCTGCTCGTCTGGCTGGCGTGGACCGACACCGTCCGGCCTGCGGCCCCGGTGCACGCCGCGTCCGCAGGCAGAGGTGCGAGGTAGGTCGGGGGCATGCGGCGGGCGCTGGTGCTCAATGCCTCGTACGAGCCGCTGTCGGTGGTCTCGGCGCGGCGGGCGATGGTGCTCGTGCTCGGCGACAAGGCCGAACTGGTCTCGACCAGCGGTCAGCTGTTCCACGCCGAGCGCATCGTGGTCGAGGTGCCGTCGGTCGTGCGGCTCCGCCGCTACGTGAAGGTGCCGTTCAGCCGGCGGGCGGCGCTGAACCGCCGGGGCGTGTTCGCCCGCGACCGGGGCATCTGCCAGTACTGCGGCGACCCTGCCGACTCCATCGACCACGTCATCCCCAGGGCCAAGGGCGGCACCCACTCCTGGGACAACGTGGTCGCCGCGTGCCGGCCGTGCAACGTGCGCAAGCGCGACCGCCTGCTGCACGAGACGTCGATGACCCTGCGCACGACGCCGCGCCCGCCCGCCGGCCATTCGTGGATCGTGGTGTCCGTGGCGACCATCCCCGACGACTGGGAGCCGTTCATCGCCACGGAGTCGGCGCTCACCGCATGATTCCGCCCAGATGAACCCGGTCGAGGTCGAGCACCACCGGGGCCCCGCCGCCGAGCTGCACGCCCTCGTCCCACCGGACGACGGCGCGCGTCGGGTGTGGGTGCTGGACGTGACGCGGCCTGCGGTCGTCCTCGGCTCGACCCAGTCCGAGTCGATGGTCGACCGCGCCGCCGCTGCCGCAGCCGACATCGATGTCGTGCGCCGCCGCAGTGGCGGGGGAGCGGTGTGGGTGGCGCCCGACGACCCGATCTGGGTCGACGTCCTGGTGCCTCGCGACGATCCGCTGTGGCGGGACGACGTCGGCGCCAGCTTCGTGCCGATCGGCCGGGCGTGGCAGCGGGCCCTCGAGGCCGTCGGCGTCGGCGACACGTGGGTGCACGAAGGCCCGCTCGTGCGCACCGCCTGGTCCGACCTGGTGTGCTTCGCCGGCGTCGGTCCCGGCGAGGTGCTGGACCGGCCCACGATCGAGGGAGCCGCCAAGGTCGTGGGCATGAGCCAGCGGCGCACCCGCGACACCGCCCGGTTCCAGTGCGCCGTACCGCGGCGATGGGATCCCGCACCGCTGGCCCGGCTGCTGGTGCCGTCGCCGCCGGTGGACGCGCTGACCGCGGTCGGCCGCGGCCTCGGCGTCGACGTGGACGCCGACGCCCTGGTGGGGGCCTTGGTGGGGGCGCTGACCTCACCCGACCTGTCCTGAACCCCGCCCGCGGCACCGGCGAACTTTCCTGCCCTGACCGTCCCTTACCTATTGACCTCTTTCCCTCACTTGCCGTAGTGTTCCCTGCATGGCGGAGACCACGACGAGTCAACGGGAGCAAAGTGGGGACCTGACCCACGGTCTCCCTGGCGTGACGTCGTCGCGGTCGCCCCACCCGGCCTCGCAGTTCCGCGGTCGCGGCGAGTACGCCATCGACGACAAGGGCCGGCTCACGCTGCCCGCCCAGATGCGCAAGGCCCTGGCCGACGGCGGCAACCTCGTCGTCCTCGACGGCCGGGGCGTGATCTGGGACGAGCTCACCTATCGCGACGCCGTCGACCAGTTGAACCACCTCGTCGGCGAGCACGAGCTCACCAGCGCGCAGGTCCGGTCCTTCCTGTCCAACACCCACCCGGTGTCCCCCGACAGCCAGGGCCGCATCGTCGTGCCCCACGCCGTGCGCATCGAAGCCGGCCTCGACCGCGACGTGCTCGTCCTCGGTGCCGGGCCCCGCATCGAGGTCCTGCCCGCCGGCGCCGACTCGCTGGACGCCGCCATGAGCGTCGACGACGAGGTCGTCGACGCCCTCGACCGGGCTCGCTTCTGACCCGCCGCCCGCCGTCGCCCCTGCCCACCACAGAACCGTCCACCACAGACCCACCCACCACCGTGACCGAAGGGAGTGCGATCACCGAACCGTCGACCACCAACGAAGTCCATGCGCCGCTCACCCGCAGCCTCTCGGGTGTCGAGATGGAAGGCCCCTACTCTCCGCCCGCTCTTTCATCGTGTCCGACCGGGGCAGACATCCCGGCGGACCTTCGGCATCCGGGGGGCTGCCGGTGAGCGGACCTGGCTCCGATGAGCCCGGCTCCGACGAGGAGCAGGACTTCGTTCACGTCCCCGTCCTCCGAGACGAGGTCGTCGACACCTTCGCACCGGTCCCGCCCGGGTGGGTGATCGACGGCACCCTCGGTGGCGCCGGACACGCCACGGCGATCCTCGAGGCCCATCCGCACCTGTCGGTCGTGGGCCTCGACCGCGACCCGGCCGCCGTGGCCGTGGCCACGGAGCGCCTGGCGCGGTTCGGGGATCGGGCGCTGGTGGTCCACTCCCGCTTCGACCAGATCGCAGACATCATGGGACTTCTCCGACGCAGCCGCTCCGACGCCGATCACGTGGACGACGAGGTCGCCACCACGGCCGCCGGCACACCCGTGCGCGTCTCGGGCGTGCTCCTCGACCTCGGGGTGTCGTCGCCGCAGCTCGACCGTGGCACCCGCGGGTTCAGCTACCGCAACACCGGACCGCTGGACATGCGCATGGACCCCACCGCCGGCCGGTCCGCCGCCGACATCGTGAACGAGGCCGAGCAGGGCGAGCTGGTGCGCATCCTGCGCCGCTTCGGCGACGAGCGCCATGCCGATCGCGTGGCCGCCGCCATCGTGGCCGCCCGGCCCATCCTCACCACCACGCAGCTGGCCGAGGTCGTGCGCGACGCCATCCCCGCCGCCGCTCGCCGCACCGGCGGGCACCCCGCCACCCGGACGTTCCAGGCACTGCGGATCGAGGTCAACGACGAGCTCGCCCAGCTCGAAGCCGTTCTCGGCGACGCGCTCGACGTCCTCACGCCCGGCGGCCGCCTGGCGGTCATCACCTACCACTCGGGCGAGGATCGCATCGTGGCCCGTCGCATGCGCGACGCGGCCGCCGACAACTGCGTGTGCCCCCCGGGCGCCGGCGCCTGCCGGTGCGGTGGTGCTCCCAGCGTGCGCCTGGTGCCCCGCAAGGCGATCACCGCGTCCGAGGACGAGGTCGCCGCCAACCCCCGTGCCCGCAGCGCCCGCTTGCGCGTGGCCCAGCAACTCGGTGAGGCCTCGTGAGCGTCATCGCCCCGCTGCGGCCGGGCCCCGCGCTCGACGAGGCCGTCGGACTCGACGTCGTCCCCGCGCCCAGCCGTCGCCGGCCCGTCCGGGAGTCGCGCCGGCTGCGCCCCGTTTCGCCGCCGCGGCCCCGCCGCTCGCCCGCGGTGCCGGTGCTCGTCGGCGTCGGCATCGTGCTGGTGGCGCTGTTCGCCCTCGCCGCCATGCACGCCCTGCTGATCAGCGGCCAGGTCCACCTCGACGCCATGCGACGTGACGTCGCCTCCGAGCACGAGCAGATCCGGCGGCTCGAGCTGCGCGAAGCCGAGCTCGAGTCGCCCGGCCGGGTGCTCGACGCCGCCCGCCAGCGACTGGGCATGGTCGAGCCGGGCGAGGTCGGCTACCTCCTCCCGGCGCCCGTCGGCGCCGTCGACGAGGCGCCCGTGCGCGTCCCCGCCGCCGAGCCCGCACCCGAGCCCGAGGTCGATGCCTCGGCAGACGACCCGGCCAACGACCCGGCCGATGTCGCCGACCGAGCCATCAGGCCGGAGAACGGCGCCGAGCCGATCGCCGACGATGCCGTCGCCACCGATGCGCCGAACGACGCCACCGGTGACCTGCCGAGCGAAGGGGGACGCGACGAGTGAACTGGGGCCCGATCGACCCCGACTGGGGTGAGGGTTGGGAGGACTTCGACGTCGATCCGTTCGCCGAGGACACGGCGAACGGATCTTCGCGTCGGGGACACCGCACGGTCACCCGCCTCCCGAAGCGTGGCCGACGAGGCCTGCGCCTCGACCGCTCGCTGACCGCGCCGCGGCCCACCGCGCCCCGGCGCCCCGAGCCGCCACGCTCGCGTACCGTCTCGCTTCCCCGCACCGAGGTGCTGCACCGGTCCCGGCCCGCTCCGTCCGTCCGTCGCGCCGGCGGGCGCCCCGGCGGCCGGCCGCCGGTCACGGTCGGCCGACCCGGACATCCCGAGCGGCGCGCCCGCCTGCTGAAGGCGTTCCTCGTCGTCCTGCTGCTGGCCGTGGTCGGCAAGCTGGTCCACGTGCAGGTGGTCGAGCGCGACCACCTGGTCAGCGTCGGCGAGCAGCAGCGGCTGCGCACCGTCACCCTCGACGCCGACCGTGGCCGGATCCTCGACCGTGAGGGCCGCGACCTGGCGCTGTCGGTGCTGCGCCCCACCGTCTTCGCCGACCCCAGCCAGATCGACGACCCGCTCAGCGAGGCCGTGCAGCTGGCACCGGTGCTGGGGGCCGACGTCGCCGAGCTGGCCGCCAAGCTCGCCGGCGACAACCAGTTCACCTACCTGGCCCGCCGGATCGACGACGATCTGGCGTCGCGGGTGGTCGAGCTCGACCTGCCCGGCATCCACCTGCTCGAGGAGCCGGCTCGCTTCACGCCCGCCGAGGACCTGGCCCGCTCCATCATCGGCCGGGTCGCCCCCGACCAGACCGGCGCCACCGGCATCGAGCTGCTCTACGACAAGCTCCTGACCGGCACACCCGGCGAGGTCACCTACGAACGGGCCCGCGACGGTGGCACCATCGCCGCCGCCGGGCAGACGCGCATCGCTCCCCGCGCCGGCGACGACGTCGTGCTGACCCTCGACCGCAGCCTGCAGTACGAGAGCGAACGGGTCCTGGCCGAGCAGGTCGACGCCATGGACGCCAAGGGTGGGATGGTCGTCGTCAGCCGGCCGGACACGGGCGAGATCCTGTCGATGGCCAACATCACCCGGAACACCGACGGCAAGATCATCACCGCCGGCGCCAACCGCTCGGTGATCGACGTCTTCGAGCCCGGGTCGGTGAACAAGGTCATCACCATCTCGGCTGCGCTGGAGGAGGGCCTGGTCGAACCCGACACCGCCTTCGAGGTGCCGTGGCGCTACCAGGTGTCGGACCACCTGTTCTCCGACGACCACACCCATCCGACCGAGCCGATGACCGTCACGCAGATCCTGGCCAAGTCGTCGAACATCGGAACGATCATGCTCGGCCAGAAACTGGGCAAGGACCGGATCGACCAGTACCTCCGGGCATTCGGCTTCGGCTCTCGAACGGCGTTGGACTTCCCCAACGAGTCCGGGGGCCTGCTCTTGCCCCCCGACAAGTGGTCCGGCACGTCCATCGGCTCGATCCCCATCGGGCAGGGCATCGCCGTGACCGCCATGCAGATGCTCGACGCCTACAACGTGATCGCAAACGACGGCATGTACGTCGAACCCCGCCTGGTGGCCGCCACCGTCGACGCCGACGGCGTCCGCACCCCGGTCGCGCCCACCCCGACCCACCGGGTCGTCTCCGAACGGACCGCCCAGCAGGTCCGCCAGATGCTCGTCGAGGCCGTCGAGCACGGCACCGGCACCAACGCGAAGGTCCCCGGCTACTCGGTGGGTGGCAAGACCGGTACCGCCCGCAAGCCGCAGGACACCGGTACCTACCGGGACCTCGGCGGGCACTACCACTACGTCGCCGCCTTCACCGGCATCGTTCCCGCCGAGGACCCGGCGTTGTCCATCATCGTGGTCATCGACGAGCCCACCGCCACCATCTACGGCGGCTCCGCCGCCGCCCCCGTCTTCGCCGACCTGGCCAAGTTCGCGCTCAACCGGTTCCGCATCCCGCCGGTCACGGGCGCGACGCGCTGATGCGGCTCGCCGACCTCGTCGGCGGTCTCGCGGACGCCGGGATCGACCACGAACGCACGGGCGACGCCGACGTCACCGCCATCGCCCACGACAGCCGCGAGGTGCGCAAGGGCACCCTGTTCTGCTGCATCCCGGGTTCCCGCGTCGACGGCCACGAGCTGGCGGCTGAAGCCGTCCGGGCTGGCGCCACGGCGCTGCTCATCGAACGGCCGGTCGATGTCGACGTGCCCAAGGTCGTCGTTCCCTCCGTGCGCTTCGCCATGGGTCCACTCGCCGCCCGCTTCTGGGGCGACCCCAGCCGCGACCTGGCCGTCGTCGGCGTCACCGGCACCAACGGCAAGACCACCACCGTCGCCCTCATCCGTGCCATCGCCGAGGCTGCGGGCCGCCGCTGCGAGGTCATCGGGACGCTCACCTCCGTGCCGGGTGGTCCGCCGACCACACCCGATGCCCCCGAGCTCCAGTCCCGCCTCGCCCGCTGGCGCGACGACGGCGTCGAGGTCGTCGCCATGGAGGTGTCGTCGCACGCCCTGGCCATGGGCCGGGTCGAGGGCACCTGGTTCGCCGCCACCGCGTTCACGATGCTGGGCCACGACCACCTCGACCTGCACGGCGACGTCGAGTCGTACTTCGCCGCCAAGGCGTCGCTGTTCCGCGCCGACCGCACCGACCACGCCGTGATCCGCTCCGACGACGAGTGGGGCGACCGCCTGCTGCGCCAGCTCGAGGGCAGTGGCCTGGTGCTGCACCCCTACGCGCTGGCCGACGCCGATCCCCGCACCGTCACGCCGGCGGGGTCGCGCTTCGAGCTCCACGGCATCCCGGTCGAGCTGCCCATGGCCGGCGACCACAACATCGCCAACGCCCTGTGCGCCGCCACCTGCGCCGAGGTGCTCGGCATCGACGCCAGCACCGCCGCGGCGGGCATCGCCTCGGTCGGCCCGGTCGCCGGCCGGTTCGAGCTGGTCGACGAGGGCCAGGACTTCATCGTCGCCGTCGACTACGCCCACACGCCGGACGCGCTCGAGACCGTGCTCGGAGCGGCCCGCCAGCGCGCCGGTGAGCACGGACGCGTGCTGGTCGTGTTCGGATGCGGCGGCGACAAGGACCGCGCGAAGCGCCCCGAGATGGGGAAGATCGCCGCCGAGTCTGCTGACGTGGTGATCGTGACCTCCGACAACCCTCGCTCCGAGGACCCCGACGCCATCATCGACGCCATCTTCTCCGGGATGCCGCCCGAGCGCCGCACCGCCGACACCGTGCACCGCGAGGTCGACCGTGCGTCGGCCATCCACCACGCAGCGCGCGAGGCGCGGGAGCATGACGTGGTGGTGATCGCCGGGAAGGGCCACGAGACGACCCAGACCTTCGCCGACCGCGTCGTCGACTTCGACGACCGTGTCGTGGCCGCCGAGGCCATCCGCGAGGTGCTGGCCCGATGATCCCCCTCCTGCTGGCCGGCGGGATCTCGCTGCTCGTCTCGCTGCTCGGCACCCGCTACCTCATCGACTGGCTCACCGCGCACAAGGTCGGCCAGCCCATCCAGGAAGACGGCCCGCAGGGCCACGTCACCAAGGCGGGCACGCCCACCATGGGCGGTGTCGCCTTCGTCGGTGCTGCGGTGGTCGGCTACCTGGCGGCCCACGTGCGCTCCGGCCTCGTCTTCACCCGCACGGGGCTGATCGTCATGGGCACCATCACCGCCGCAGCCGCGGTCGGCGCCCTCGACGACTGGATCAAGGTGTCGCGCGAGCGCAACCTCGGGCTGTCGAGCCGGGCCAAGATGCTCGGCCTGCTGGTGGTGGCCGTGGGGTTCGCCGTGGCGACGCTCACGCTCACCCACGTCCACACCACGATCTCCTTCACCCGCTTCGATTCGCCCGGCCTGAACATCTCCGACCCGATCTGGTTGGTGTGGGCGGTGCTGCTCATCGCCGGTACGACGAACGCCGTCAACCTCACCGACGGGCTCGACGGACTGGCGGCCGGTGCCTCCATCTACGCGTTCATCGCCTTCGTCGTCATCGGCTTCTGGACGTTCCGCCATCCCGAGGTCTACGCCGTCGAACACGCCCTCGACCTGGCCGTGGTGGCGGCGTCGATGTTGGGCGGCGTCACCGGGTTCCTGTGGTGGAACGCCAACCCGGCCCGCATCTTCATGGGCGACACCGGCTCGCTCGCCATCGGCGCCGCGCTCGCCACGCTGGCCCTCACCACCAACACCCAGCTCCTGCTTCCGGTCATCGGCTCGCTGTTCGTGCTCGAGACGCTGTCGGTCATCCTCCAGGTGGGTCGCTTCAAGCTGTTCGGCAAGCGCGTGTTCCGCATGGCGCCCATCCACCACCACTTCGAGCTCGGCGGGTGGCCCGAGACCACGGTCATCATCCGGTTCTGGATCATGGCCGGGCTCGGCATCGCCCTGGCGCTCGGGCTCTTCTACGCCGACTTCATCGGCACCGGAGGCATCGACTGATGCCCATCGCGGTGCCCGAACGCGCGCTCGTGGTGGGCCTCGGCGCCACCAACCGCGCCGTGGCCGCCGCGCTGGTGGCGCGCGGCCACCAGGTCACCGCCACCGACGACCATCCCACCGACCAGACCCGCGAGGCCGCCGGCGCCATCGGCGTGACCCTGGTCGAGGCGCCCGACGAGTCCGCGCTGCGCCGGCTCGTCGCCGAGCTGCGCGACGGCCGCGGGTTGGTCGTGCCCTCGCCCGGGCTGCCCGACCGCCATCCCGTGTTCGCCGTCGCCGGCGAGCTGGGCGTCCCCACCGTCACCGAGCTCGACCTGGCCGCCGCGTGGGACGACCGTCCGGTCGTGGCCATCACCGGCACCAACGGCAAGACGACGGTCACCACCATGGTCACGGCCATGCTCCAGGCCGCCGGCATCCGCTGCGTCGACGCCGGCAACAACGACCTGCCGCTGGTCAGCGCCATCGACGATCCCGAGCCCGAGTGGTTCGTGGTCGAGGCGTCGTCGTTCCGCCTCGGCCGCACGCACGGCTGGGCGCCCCGGGTCGGCACCTGGCTGAACCTGGCGCCCGACCACCTCGACGTCCACGCCACCCACGCCGACTACGAAGCGGCCAAGGCCCGGATCTGGCAGTCGCAGCGGACCACCGACGTGGCCGTCGGCAACCTCGACGACCCCGTGGTGGCCCGCCACCTGGCCGTGGCACCCGGCCGTGCGGTCGGCTACTCGCTCGACGACCGCTCGGCGCCATACCACCTCGACGGCGACCTGCTCGTCGGGCCCGACGGCGCCCTGGTCGTGGTCGACGAGCTGCCCCGCTCGCTCACCCACGACCGCAGCAACGCCCTGGCCGCCGCCGCCACCGCCGAGGCCGCCGGCTGCCCGCGCGACGCCGTCGTCGAGGTGCTGCGCAGGTTCGGTCCGCTGCCGCACCGCGTGGCCCCGGTCGGCACCATCGGCGGCGTCACCTTCTACGACGACTCCAAGGCCACCGTGCCCCACGCCACCATCGCGGCCGTCCGGGGGTTCGACTCGGTCGTGCTCATCGCCGGCGGCCGCAACAAGGGTCTCGATCTGGGCACGCTGGCCGAGGCCGCTCCCCACGTGCGTGCGGTCGTGGCCATCGGCGACGCCGCGCCCGAGGTCGCCGCCGCCTTCGACGGGCTCCGCCCGGTCGAGGTGGCCACGTCCATGCCCGAGGCCGTCGCCACCGCCCGGCGGCTCGCCCAGCCCGGCGACGCCGTCCTGCTCTCACCCGCCTGCGCGTCCTTCGACTGGTACCCGAACTACGCAGCTCGCGGCGACGACTTCGCCGCCGCCGTCCACACCCTCGAGGAGGCCCCATGACCGCCGTCGCCGGACTGCGGCGCGCCCGTCGGCTGCGGCTCGTCCCCGATGTCGGCTCCGACGCCGCCCGGGGCGAGGCCGAGGTCACCGGTGCCACGCCGCAGCAACGTCTGGGCATCACGATGGTGGTGCTGGTGCTGGTGCTCAGCCTGCTCGGGTCGGTGATGATCCTGTCGGCGTCGTCGGTCGAGGCCATGGAGCTCACCGGTTCGTCCTTCGCCGTGTTCACCCGCCAGTGCCTGTGGCTGCTGGTGGGGTGCCTGTGCCTCTACCTCGGGGCCCGCATCGACTACCACCGCTGGGCCTCGCTGGTGCCCGTGCTCGTGCTCGGCTCCGCCGGCCTGCTGGTGGCCGTGCTGGTGCCCGGCGTGGGCGTCAGCGTCAACGGCGCCCAGCGCTGGGTCGGCTTCGGCAGCCTCCAGCTCCAGCCGGCCGAGCCGGCCAAGTTCGCCATCATCGTCTTCTGCGCCGCGCTGATCGCCCGTCACCACCACCGCATCGACGACGTGCACGCCGTGCTGCGACCGGTCCTGGTGGTGCTGGGCCTGTTCGCCGCGCTGCTCATGCTCCAGCCCAACCTGGGCACCACCATCGTGCTGTGCGTGATCGTCGGCGGGATGCTCCTCTACGCCGGCATCCCGCTGCGGGTCCTGGGCGTCCTCTCCACCGCCGGCGCCGCCCTCGGTCTCGTGTTCGCCCTCTCCGCCCCCTACCGGCGGGCCCGGGTCACCGCCTTCATCGACCCGTGGAAGGACGCCGGCAACACCGGGTACCAGACCATCCAGTCGCTCATCGGTGTCGCCTCGGGTGGCGTGTCCGGCACCGGCCTGGGCGCCAGCCGGGCCAAGTGGGGCTTCCTGCCCGAGGCCCACACCGACTTCGTCTTCGCCATCATCGGCGAAGAGCTCGGTCTCATCGGCTGCCTGTTCGTGGTCGCCCTGTTCGCCGCCACCATCGTCTGCGGCCTGCGCATCGCCGCCCGGGCCCGCGACACGTTCGGCACGATGCTGGCCATCGGCATCACCGTCTGGTTCTCGTTCCAGGCCTTCGTCAACGTGGGTGCCGTGCTCTCGCTGCTGCCCATCACCGGCGTGCCGCTGCCGTTCGTGAGCTTCGGCGGCTCGTCCCTGATGGCCACCATGCTCGCCGCCGGCCTGCTGGTGAACGTGGCCCTCCAGGGTGACTCGCCCCCGCACCCGGTGCGGGCCCGCGTCGCCGCCCGCCGCGCCCACAACGCCGCCCGCCGAGGCAGCAGCCGGTCGGCTGGCCTCGACCGCCGCGCCGCGGCCGCACGGCCGGTGAGCCGCCCGCCGGTGAAGGTCCTGGTCACCGGTGGTGGTACCGCGGGCCACGTGCTGCCTGCGCTCGCCATCGCCCGGGCCCTGCGCGACCGCGGACACGACGTCCACCTCGTGGGATCCGAGCGCGGCCTCGAGGCCCGCCTGGTGCCCGAAGCCGGCTTCGACCAGACGCTGCTGCCCGGCCGGGGCATCGCCCGCAGCCTGCGCCCGTCCGACCTGGTCGCCAACGTCGGTGCCGTCGTCGGACTGCTGCGGGCCGTGGTGCAGGCGGTGCTGCTGGTCCGCCGCCAGCGACCGGCTGCCGTCGTCGCCGTCGGCGGCTACGCCAGCGTCGCCTGCGGCCTGGCCGCCCTCGTGTGGCGCGTCCCGGTCATCGTGCACGAGCAGAACGCGGTGCCCGGGGCCGCCAATCGCCTGCTGTCCACGCTTCGCGGCCCGCAGCGCCGTGTCGTTCCCCGACACGCCCCTGCGGCGTGCCACCGTCGTCGGTAACCCGGTGCGGGCCGAGCTGTTCGATCTCGACCGCCGTCCGCGTCCCGACGGCCGGCGCCAGCTGCTGGTGTTCGGCGGCTCACTCGGTGCGCTGTCCATCAACCGGGCCACGCTGGGCGCCGTCGAGCGGTGGCGCCTCCGCGGCGACCTCGCCGTCCACCACGTCATCGGGAAGCGTGACTGGCCACGCCTCGAACGCCCCGACGACACCGGCGAGCTCGTCTACGAGGCCGTCGAGTACGAGGACGACATGCCCGGCCGGCTGGCCGAGGCCGATCTCGTCGTGTGCCGGGCCGGCTCGGGCACGTGCTTCGAGCTGGCCGCCACCGGCCGGCCGGCCGTGATCGTGCCGTCCCTCGTCACCACCGGGGGTCAGCAGGTCGCCAACGCCGCCCGTGTCGAGGCGGTCGGTGGCGCCGTCGTCGTCCCCGACGATCAGCTCGATCCCGACCGCCTGGTGGCCGAGGTCGACGCCCTGCTGGCCGACCCCGGACGTCTCGAGGCCATGTCGAAGGCCGTCTCGTCACTCGCCGCGCCGCACGCCGCCGATCGCGTGGCCGACCTCGTCGAGGCGCACGGCCGCCCCGGGGAGCCCGGCCATGACCGCTGACCGCCACACCCCGGGCGGTGAGGCCGGCCCGGGGCTCGACCTGTCGCGTCCACGACGGGTCCTCGTCATCAACGTCGGCGGAGCCGGCATGAGCGGCGTCGCCACCGTGCTCGCCCAGATGGGCCACCACGTGCAGGGCGTCGACGAGAAGGAGACCCCGTTCCTGCCGCCGCTGCGCGACCTCGGCGTCGACATCACCGTCGGCGCCGGCGTCCTCACCGACGCGGCAGACGGCCCGCTCCCCGATGCCGTGGTGACCTCCACGGCCACGCCCGGCGATCACCCCGACGTGCGGATCGCCCGTGCCGCCGGCGTCCCGGTGCTGCACCGGCGCGATGCGCTGGCGTCGATCTGTGCCGAGCGGTCGGTGCTGGCGGTCGCCGGCACGCACGGCAAGTCGACCACCACCGGCATGGTGGCCACCGCCCTCGTCGGCGCCGGCGACGGCGCCGGCTACCTCGCCGGAACCCGAATCACCGGCCTGGGCCGGGCCGCCGACTGGCGCGCTGGACCGGGCTTCGTGGTCGAGGCCGACGAGTCCGACGGCACCTTCCTGCGCCTGGGCGCCACCGATGCCATCGTCACCAACCTCGAAGCCGACCACCTGTCGTACTGGGGCACCGAAGAGGCACTCGTCGACGCCTTCCGCCGCTTCGTCGCCGACCTCGACGGCACCGCCGTGCTCTGCCTCGACGACCCGGGCAGCGCCGCCCTCGTCGAGGTGGCCCGCCGGCCGCTCACCTACGGCACGAGTCCCGACGCCGACCTGCACATCACCGACGTCGGCCCCGCCGGCATCGGCGTGGCCTTCCGCGCCCACCACGGCGGCGAGTCGGTGGCGGTCGAGGTCCCCGCCGCACCGGGGCTGCACAATGCCCGCAACGCGGCCGGTGCGCTCGCCGCCTGCCTGGTCCGCGGCGTCCCGCTCGCCGACGCCGCTCGGGCGCTCACCCGGTTCGCCGGGGTGGCCCGGCGCTTCGAGCAGCGCGGCGAAGCCGCCGGCGTGACGTTCGTCGACTCGTACGACCACCTGCCCACCGAGGTCGCCGCCGCCTTGGCCGCGGCCCGCGGCGGCCCGTTCCGGCGGGTGGTGTGCGTGTTCCAGCCGCATCGCTTCACCCGCACCCGCGACCTGGCCGGCGCGTTCGCCGACGCCTTCGTCGACGCCGACGTCCTCGCCGTCACCGAGCTGTACCCGGCCGGCGAGGCCCCGCTCCCCGGCGTCTCCGGCCGCCTGGTGCTCGACGCCGTCGCCGCCGCCCACCCCGACGCAGACGTGACCTTCCTCGCCGACCTCGACCAGGCGGTCGAGTGGCTGACGAGCACGCTGCGGCCCGGCGATCTGTGCCTCACCCTCAACGCCGGCGACCTCACCACCGTCCCCGACCGGGTCCTCGCCCGACTGGAGGAACGCGCATGACCGACGCCAACCCCCTCGACCGCGCCGCGGACGAGCTCGGCGACCTCGCCCAGAAGATGGTGCCCCTGGCCGCCCACAGCACCTACAAGGTGGGTGGGCCGGCCGCCCTGTACGCCGAGGTGGCCGACGCCGAGTCGCTCAGCCGGGTCGGCCGGGCCGTGGCGGCCAGCGGCGTCCCGGTCCTGGTCGTCGGCAACGGCTCCAACCTGCTGGTTTCCGACGCCGGCTTCCCCGGACTGGCCCTGCACCTCAGCGGCACCTTCGAGGACGTGCTGGTCGACGGCACCCGGGTGGTGGCCGGCGGTGCCGCCCTCCTTCCGGTCGTGGCCCGCAAGACGGCCAAGGCCGGCCTCACCGGCTTCGAGTGGGCCGTCGGCGTCCCCGGCTCGGTCGGCGGTGCCGTCCGCATGAACGCCGGCGGGCACGGCTCCGACATGGCGGCGTCGCTGGTGGAGGTCCACGTCTTCGACTGCCGGACCGGGAAGGATGAAGACGTGCCCGCATCCGCCCTCGACCTCGGCTACCGCCACTCGGCCGTCGGCGCCGACCAGGTCGTCACCGCCGCCACGCTCCAGTTGGCACCCGACGAGGCCGGCACCGCCTCCGACACCATCTCCGAGATCGTGCGGTGGCGTCGGGCCAACCAGCCCGGCGGCCAGAACGCCGGGTCGGTGTTCACCAACCCTCCCGGCGACAGCGCCGGTCGACTGGTCGACCTGGCCGGGTGCAAGGGCATGCGGCTGGGCACCGCGGCGGTGTCCGAGAAGCACGCCAACTTCATCCAGGCCGACGCCGGCGGCAGCGCCGACGACGTGTTCGCCCTGATGGTGGCGGTCCGCGACGCCGTCCAGGACGCCACCGGCGTGCGCCTCCACCCCGAGACCCGGCTGGTCGGCTTCGACGAGGCGGTCTTCCGTTGAGCGTCGACACCGAACCGCGCACCCATCCCACGGCCGAGGCACTGGCACCCGACCTGCCCACCGTCGTCGTCGACCCCCGCTTCCGGGCCCGGCGCATCGCGGTCCGCAAGGACGCCGGCCGGCGCCGCCTCAAGCGGCTGCTCGTGCTCATCGCCGTCGCCCTGGTCGCCCTCGCCACCGTCATCGTGCTGCGCAGCCCGATCCTCGACGTCGACACCATCGAGGTGCGCGGCGCGTCCACGCTCGACCCGCAGGAGATCCGTGAGCTCACCGGCATCCATCGGGGCCAACCGCTGCTGCTCGCCGACCTCGACGGCGCCGAGGCCGCCCTGCGGCGGCTGCCGTCGGTGGCGTCGGTCGACGTCCGACGTGACCCGCCCGGCACCGTCGTGGTCGACCTGGTCGAGCGTCAGCCGGTGGCCGTGGTCTCCGGCGGCGGTCGCGCCGTCCTGGTCGATGACGAGGGGGTCGTGCTCGGCGACGCCCCCGCCTCCGCCGACCCCCCGTACGTCCACGTGATCGTCGACGACGCACCGCCCGGTCCCGGTGTGTCGGTCCTCGGCCCCGACGCCACGGGTGCCACCGGTGCCCCGGCCGGACCCACCTCCGATCTGGGTGTCGCCATCGACCTGGCCTCCCGCCTGCGCGCCAACCCGGCCGGCGTGGTCACCGCCGTCCACCTGGGTGACGGCATCCGGCTCCAGTTGCTCGACGGCGCCGTGGTCGACCTCGGCGACGAGCGGACCCTCGACGACAAGGTCGAGGCCTTCCGCACCGTCTACGCCAGGGTCGACCAGACGTGCGTGCAGCGCATCGACCTGCGGGTGCCCACCCACCCCGTGTTGACCCGGAGGGACGGGTGTTCGTAGCGTGTCCACCCGTACTCGAGGTCGAGGGTGAAGCCTCGACCACGCCGCCTCGACCTCGATCTCGACCTCGACCAGAGCGTGACGCCGGGCGGCGGGTGCCGTCCGGTCCGCCGCGTTCCGCCGAACCGCTCGCTCACGGCGCCCACCTCGGGCCGCCCATCACCCATCCACCAACGATCCTGCGCATACCCTGAAGCTCATGTCGGCCCTGAGTGCTTCGGCTCTCTCCGGCTGCGGCACACCCTCGAGTGGAGGAATCTCGTTCCATGGCTGCGAACCCGCAGAACTACCTGGCCGTCATCAAGGTCGTCGGCATCGGCGGCGGCGGCGTCAACGCCGTCAACCGCATGATCGACGCCGGGCTCAAGGGCGTCGAGTTCATCGCCGTCAACACCGACGCGCAGGCGCTGCTCATGTCCGACGCCGACGTCAAGCTCGACATCGGCCGTGAGCTCACCCGCGGCCTGGGCGCCGGTTCCGACCCCGAGGTCGGCCGCCAGGCGGCCGAGGAGCACCGCGAAGAGATCGAAGAGGTGCTCAAGGGCGCCGACATGGTCTTCATCACCGCCGGCGAGGGCGGCGGCACGGGCACCGGTGGCGCCGGCGTCGTGGCCGAGATCGCCAAGAGCTTGGGCAGCCTCACCATCGGCGTGGTCACCCGGCCCTTCGCGTTCGAGGGTCGCCGCCGCTCGGTCCAGGCCGAGCAGGGCATCCAGCGCCTCAAGGAGAAGGTCGACACCCTCATCGTCATCCCGAACGACCGGCTCATCACCGTGTCCAACGAGAAGACGTCGATGCTCAACGCCTTCAAGATGGCCGACGAGGTCCTGCTCCAGGGCGTCCAGGGCATCACCGACCTCATCACCACGCCCGGCCTCATCAACACCGACTTCGCCGACGTGAAGATGATCATGTCCAACGCCGGCTCGGCCCTCATGGGCATCGGCTACGCCTCCGGCGAGGGCCGCGCCCTGCAGGCGGCGCGCAACGCCATCTCGTCGCCGCTGCTCGAGGCCTCCATCGAAGGTGCCCGGGGCATCCTGCTCACCATCTCCGGTGGCAGCGACCTGGGCCTGTTCGAGGTCAACGAGGCCGCCGAGGTCATCCACGGCGTCGCCCACCCCGAGGCCAACATCATCTTCGGCACCGTGGTCGACGACGACATGGGCGACGAGGTCCGGGTCACGGTCATCGCCGCCGGGTTCGACCGCTTCGACGGCGACGCTTCCACACCGTCCAAGCCCTCGGCCGGCCAGCTCGAGGGCCGCGGCCGCGACGGTCTGGCCGACGTGCTCGGCGACGACGACGACCTCTTCGGCGACGACGGCGACGACGACTTCGACGTGCCGTCGTTCCTGAAGTAACCGGCCCGGTGGGCCGCTCGGTCACCCTCGGGTTCTCCCGGCGCGCCGACGGCGACCTCCAGATCGGAGGCGACCCCGCCCAGTTGACGGCCCGCCGCGGCCGGCTGGCGCCGGGGGAGTGGACCTGGCTCAACCAGGTCCACGGCAACCGTGTGGTGGTGGTCGACGAGCCCGGCGCCCACGCCGGCGCCGAGGCCGACGCCGCGGTCACCGCAGCGACCGACGCGGTGCTCGCCGTCCACACCGCCGACTGCGTCCCCGTGCTGCTGTCGGCCGAGGCCGACGAGGTCATCGGCGCTGCCCATGTCGGCTGGCGCGGCCTGGTCACCGGGGTGCTCGAGGGCACGGTCGCCGCCATGGGTCGGCTGGGGGCCGGGGCAGCCACCGCCGTGGTCGGCCCGCACATCCGCGCCCGCTGCTACGAGTTCGGCGCCGGCGACCTCGACGCGGTGGCCGCCCGCTACGGCGACCGGGTCCGGTCCACCACCGCCTGGGGCACGCCGGCGCTCGACCTGCTGGCCGGCATCCGCTCGGCGTTGGAGGCCCTCGGGGTCACGGTCGTCGACGCCGGCGGCTGCACGGCGTGCGAGCCCGAGGCGTACTTCTCCCACCGGGCCCGCCACGACGCCGGCCGCCAGGCCGCCACCATCGCGCTGCGGGCGCCCGGCACCGACGGCCCGGGTGGGGATGGGTCAGGGGAGGAGGCGACGTGAGCGACGCCGCCGCGCCCACCGCCGACCAGGTCCGCGCCGCGCTCGACCGCGTGCACGACCGGCTGGCCTCGGCCGGCGGCGATCCCGAGCGCATCACCGTCGTCGCCGTCACCAAGGGCTTCGGCGCATCCGCCCCGATCGCCGCGCTCGGCGCCGGCCTGGTCGAGCTGGGCGAGAACTACGCCCAGGAGCTGCACGACAAGGCCGACGAGGTCGACGCCGCCGTGGCTGCCGGCGAGCTGCCCGAGCCCCGCTGGCACTTCATCGGCCGCCTGCAGTCCAACAAGGTCAAGCAGGTCGCCGACCGGGTGGCGTGCTGGCAGAGCGTCGACCGGGCGTCGCTGGTGCGCGAGCTCGCCACGCGGGCCCCGGGCGCTCGGATCTTCGTGCAGGTGAACGCCACCGGCGAGGAGCAGAAGGGCGGCGCCACGCTCGATGCGGTCCCCGGGCTGGTCGAGCGGGCCCGCGATGCCGGCCTGCACGTCGCCGGGCTGATGACCGTCGGCGTGCTCGGCGACGAGGCCGCCACCGAGCGGGCGTTCGCCAGCGTGGCCTCCCTGGCCGACCGCCTCGACCTTCAGGAGCGCTCGATGGGCATGAGCGGCGACCTGGCGGCCGCGGTGCGTGCCGGTACCACCATGGTCCGTGTCGGAACGGCGCTGTTCGGCCAGCGTCCCCGGCCGTGACCCCCACACCCCCTGGCGGTCCGCGGCATTCGCGGTGCCGCATGCGAGACTGAAACCCTGGACAGACCGGTGCCGGAGCCGGTCGAGGAGGATCCGATGGCAGGCGTGTTCCGCAAGGCCATGGTCTGGTTGGGCCTGGCCCCGGACGAGGAGTACGACGACTACGGCTACGACGACCAGCCGCTGCGACCCGGGCCATCCCGCGGTCCGGCCGGCCCGGTCGGCTACGGCGGTGGTCCCGGCCCAGGTCCCACGGCGCATCCCCGCGCCCAACGGGGCGGCCCTCGTGGTCCCGTCGAGCCCGACGAGGGCGTCGCCCTGCCTCCGCGGCCTGCCCCGCGGCCCGGCGGCACGCTCCGTCCGATGCCGTCCCGCGCGCCCGACGAGCCACGTGGGGCCGGCGGCGACCGAACGCCTACGGTGCGGGCCATGCGTCCCACTTCGGCCAAGCCCACCGTGGTCTCCCCCGACTCCTTCGACGACGCCAAGCACGTGGCCGACCGCTTCAAGGCCGAGCAGCCGGTGGTCATGGACCTCTCCGAAGGCGACCGTGACCTGGCCCGGCGCCTCATCGACTTCTCCTCGGGCATGTGCTACGCCCTCGGCGGCCACATGGAGCGAGTGGCGCCGGGCGTGTACCTGCTGACCCCCGTCGGCGTCGAGGTCTCCGACGAGGAGCGGCGCCGCCTGGGTCGCGGGCGCTGAGCACGGAGCCGACGTGCAGATCCTCTGTCAGCTGATCCAGCTGTACGTCATCGTCATCATCGTGTGGGCGCTGCTGTCGTGGTTCCCCACGCAGCCGGGCAGCGGGCTCGCCCAGATCCGCGAGGTCATCGGCCGCTTCGTCGACCCGGTGATGCTGCCGGTCCGGCGGGCCATCGGCGCCAGCTTCGGCGGCATCGACTTCTCGCCGATCATCGTCATCATCGGCCTGCAGTTGCTCGCCGGCCTGATCTGCTGATCGCCCCCGGGTCTCCTGTTCACGTGACCAGATCTGACGGGATCCCGTCGATTCTGGTCGTGTGAACGTCGGGGGGCGCTCCCGACGCCGGCCGGGCATCACCCCGTGCTGATGGCGACCTGCTCCGCAGGTCGCGTGCCGGCTGCTCGCTGGCGCTCCCAACGCCGGCCGGGCATCACCCCGTGCTGATGGCGACCTGCTCCGCAGGTCGCGTGCCGGCTGCTCGCTGGCGCTCCCGACGCCGGCCGGGCATCACCCCGTCGCGCGACGCGCGGGTTTACGCTCGCGGGCATGGATCTGACGCCGGAACTGCTGCTCGAGGCCAAGTTCGCGCCCGCACGCCGTGGGTACGACATGAACGAGGTCGACGACTTCCTCGAACGGTGCGCCGAGGGGCTCGACGTGCTCCTGGCCAGGTTGAAGGCCGAGTTCGATCGGGCCGAACGCGCCGAGGAAGCGATCACCGAGCTGCGTGCCCAGCTGGCGCAGGGCGGCAGCGGCGAGGCCACCGCGCCCGCCGAGCCGCCGATTGCCGTCGTCGAACGGGACGAGCCGGTGGCACCGGCCGACGAGGCGCCCGCGCCGGTCGCCGAGCCTGTGAGCGAGCCCGACGTCCAGCCCGCCGTCGCCGAGCCGGCCAGCGAGCCGTCGGTCGAGGAGCCGATGCGCATCCTCATCGCGGCCGAGCGCACCGCCGAGGCCGCCATCGCCGACGCCCGGGCCGAGGCCGAGCGCATCCGGGCCGAGGCCGAGTCCATCGCCAGCACCCGACGCAGCGAGGCCGAGGCCCTGCTGGCCCGGTCCCGCGCCGACGCCGAGGCCGAGGCCCGGCGGGCCGGCGAGGAGGCCCGGCGCTCCATCGAGGCCGAGGTCCTGTCCCTGCGCGAAGACCGAGAGGCCCTCACCCACGACGTCCGGGCCCTGCGCCGCTGGCTCGACGAGCAGCGCTCGCGCATGCGCACCACCGCCCGCGACCTGCAGCGGCTCATCGACGACCCTGCCGCGCTGCGCGAGCTGCCGGTGCCCGAGCTCAGCGAGGACAGCACCGACCAGGACGCCAGCATCGGCCCCGAGGTCGACGCGAGCGCCGAGGGTCCCGACACCGCCTCCGATGCGGCCGCCGACGTGGGCTCCGATACGGCCTCGGAATCGATCGCACCCGACACACACGACGCCACCGTGGTCGGCGGCGACCGCCCGCCCACCATCTTCGACGACGAGGGTGAGCCCACCCAGGCCGTGCCCGCTGCAGACACCATCCGCGTGTTCGACGACGAGGCCGACGACCAGCTCGACTCGTCGTTCTCGCCGTTCGCGTCGAACAACTCCGACGTCGCCCACTGAACGCACGCCGCGTCCACTTCGCCCCTTTGCGCGGGGATCTGTCTAGGATGGCCCGCCGCTGTAGGGGTTCGAAGAAGGTGAGCAAACGTGCTGGTTCTCGTGAGCTTTGGTCTCGTCTTGTTGGCGACGATCCTGTTGATCGTCGGCCTGCTGAGTGACGACGGCCTGACGCTCATCTACTTCTCGATCGCGTCGAGCTTCGCCGCAGCGGTCGTCCTCGCGCTCGCCTTCTGGTTGTCGCGACCGAAGGGCGAAGCGGCCACCGCCGAGCCCGAGGCGCTCGACACCGATCTCGAGCCCACCGGTCCCGACGCCACCGCGGTCACCCCGGCGGTCGCGCCGGTCGCGCCGGCCGAGCCCGAGGCGGTGCCCGAGCCAGAGCCGGTGCCCGAGCCCGAGCCGGTCGAGGCCGCGCCCGAACCCGAACCCCGGCCCGAGCCGGTCATCACTGCCACCGGGGCAGCCACCAGCGACGACGACTGGGTCCACGACGACGACTGGGCCGACGACGAGGGCTGGACCGAAGCCGGCGAGTTCGAGGTCGAGTTCCCCATCGCCGACTACGAAGAGCTCACCGTCAACGAGATCATGCCGCTGCTGCCGCAGCTGTACTCCGACGAGCTCGAGATCGTCGCCGAGCGCGAGCGCGCCGGAAAGAACCGCTCCACGATCCTGAACCGCCTGGCCGAGCTGGCCGAGACCGGCACCGAGGCCGACCGCCTCGAGGAGGAGGCCGAGGAGGCCGCCGCCGAGCCCGACGTGGCCGTCGCCGCCGGTTCGCCCGCCCCCACGCCCGCGCCGGCGGCGCCCCAGGCGCCGGAGATCTCCTTCCACGACGCCGACGACGAGCTCGACTACGTCTTCCCGATCGCCGACTACGACGAGCTCACGGTGGCCCAGATCATGCCGCTGCTGCCCCAGCTCGAACTCGACGAGCTCGAGGAGGTCAAGGAGCGCGAGGTCGCCGGCCAGGCCCGCAAGAGCCTCATCACCGAGATCGACCGGTACCTGTCGGGCGAGCTCGAGCTGGCGGGTTGGGACGAGGAGACCGACCAGGTCACGCCGGCGCCGTCCGCGCCCGCCGCCCCGGCGCCCACCGCTGCCGAGCCGGCGCCTGCCGCACCGGTCGCGGCCGAGTCCGTCGCCGCCGAGGCGTCACCGGCCGAGGCGCCGACAGCCCGTCTGCCCATCGCCGACTACGACCAGCTCAACGTGGCCGCCATCCGCCCGCAGCTCGGCGACCTGTCCGACGACGAGCTCCAAGCGGTCCGCGAGCACGAGGCCGCCCGCGACAACCGCAAGACCATCATCGACGACATCGATCGTCGCCTGTCCGCCTCGGCGCCGCCCGCCCCCCAGCCGGCTGCCAAGAAGTCGGCCGCCACGAAGCGGGCTTCGAAGAAGTCCGCCGCCAAGAAGGCGCCCGCCACGCAGGCGGCGACCAAGAAGACTCGCACGGCCAAGAAGTCCGCCACCAAGAAGCGGGCGACCAAGAAGAAGGCGTCGGCCAACAGCCGATTCCCGATCGCCGGCTACGACGAGCTCACCGTGGCCCAGATCCGCCCACGGCTCGCCGACCTCAGCGACCGCCAGCTCGAGCAGGTGCGCGAGCGCGAGCTCACCGGTCAGGGCCGCAAGACGATCCTCAAGGACATCGACGGCCGCCTCTCCTGAAACTGGCAGCTCGTCCGTACCGAATCTGGCAGCCGCTGCGTAACAGCGGTCCGCCAGGTGGTACGCAGCGACTGCCAGATTCCCGCGGCGGTGTGGCTACGACCGGCGGTGGACGGCGACGTGGACGGCGAGGCCGTCGCCGACCTCGACCCGGTGGCCGTCGGCCAGCGGGCGGTGCTCGGGGGCGAGCTCGAGCTCGACGGCCAGGGTGGCCTCCATCACGAACTCGCGGTTGTCCTCGATGGCGTCGCGGACGGCGTCGTGGTGGCCCGGGTCGATGACGAGCTTGATGCGGTCGGCGACGTCGAGGCGCTCGTTGCGGCGCACGTCGTTGACCGCCCGGGCCAGATCGCGAGCCAGGCCCTCGGCCTCCAGCTCGGGGGTGACGTCGAGGTCGAGGCGGACCAGGCCGGCGCCGCCGGGCAACGCCGCCGTGGCCTCGGGATCGTCGGCCTCGAGCTTGCGGACGTACTCGTCGGGCCCGAACCGCAGCGCGTCGTCGCCCTCGCCGACCACCAGCTGGTCGGCGTCGGCGTCGTAGGTGTAGTCGCCGGCCTTCATGGCTTGCACGACCCGGGGCGTGTCGCGACCGAGCCGCTTGCCGACCACCTTGAGATCGACCTCGAAGCGCTCGGCCCCCAGCGAGCCGGCGGGCACCAGCTCCACCGACTTCACGTTGACCTCGTCGGCCAGCAGCGAGCGGAAGCTCTCGAGCTGCTCGCTGTCGGCCATGGCCACCGTCAGCGACCGCAGCGGCAGGCGCCGGCGCAGCCCACGAGCCTCGCGGATCGACTTCGCCGCCGACGCCACGTCGCGCACCAGGTCCATGCGGGCGACGAGGTCGGGATCGTCCGGCAGCGACGACGGGTCGGGCCAGTCCTGCAGGTGCACCGAGCCCTGGCCGGTGAGATCACCCCAGACCTTCTCGGTGAGCAGCGGCAGCAGGGGAGCAGCGACCCGGCAGAGGCGCTCGAGCACCGTGTGGAGGACGTCGACGGCGGCCTGGTCCTCGGACCAGAAGCGCTCGCGTGAGCGGCGGATGTACCAGTTGTTGAGCGAGTCGAGGAAGGCGCCGATCTCGGCGCACGCGCCGGACAGGTCGTAGGCGTCCATCTCGGCGGTGACCGTCTCGAGCAGCTGGCGGGTCTTGGCCAGGATGTAGCGGTCGAGCACGTGCTCGTCGCCGGCCGCGTCGGCGGCACCGACGGAACGGCCTCGGCGCAGCGTCGTGCCGGCGCCCGTGTACAGCGCCAGGAAGTACCAGGCGTTCCAGATCGGCAGCAGGATCTGGCGCACCGCGTCCTGCATGGGGCCCTTGGCCGCCACCATGTCGCCGCCCCGCACCGCGGCCGACGACAACAGCGCCCAGCGCATGGCGTCGGAGCCGATGGTGTCGAACACCTCGACCGGGTCGGGGTAGTTGCCGAGCCGCTTCGACAGCTTCTGGCCGTCGTCGCCGAGGAGCACGCCGTGGACCACGCAGGTCTCGAACGCCGGACGGTCGAACAGCGCCGTGGACAGCACGTGCAGCGTGTAGAACCAGCCGCGCGTCTGGCCGATGTACTCGACGATGAAGTCACCCGGGAAGTGGCTCTCGAACCACTCGCGGTTCTCGAACGGGTAGTGCACCTGGGCGTACGGCATCGACCCCGACTCGAACCAGCAGTCGAGGACGTCGGGGATGCGCCGCATCATCGACTTCCCGCTGGGGTCGTCGGGGTTGGGTCGCACCAGCTCGTCGATCATCGGGCGGTGCAGGTCGGTGACGGTGACGCCGAAGTCCCGCTCGAGCTCCTCGAGGCTGCCGTACACGTCCATCCGAGGGAAGTCGGGGTTGTCCGACTTCCACACCGGGATGGGTGAGCCCCAGAACCGGTTGCGGGAGATCGACCAGTCGCGGGCGCCTTCCAGCCACTTGCCGAACGAGCCGTCGCGGACGTGCTCGGGCACCCAGTTGATCTGCTGGTTGAGCTCGAGCATGCGGTCCTTGACCTCGGTGACCGCGACGAACCACGACGAGACGGCCTTGTAGATCAGCGGTGTGTCGGTGCGCCAGCAATGGGGGTAGCTGTGCACGTAGGAGTCGTGGCGGACGATGACGCCGCGGGCCTTGAGGTCGCGGATGATCTCCTTGTTGGCATCGAACACCTGCATGCCGACGTAGGGCGGCACCTCGGCGGTGAAGGCGCCCTTCTCGTCGACGGGAGCGATGGTGGGGATGCCGGCCTCGTCGGAGATCGCCTTGTCGTCCTCGCCGAAGCCCGGCGCGATGTGGACGATGCCCGTGCCCTCGTCGACGGCCACCCAGTCGGCCACCAGCACCTGGTGGGCGTTCTCGGTTCCGGCGAAGAAGTCGAACATCGGGGTGTAGGTGGCGCCGCCCAGCTCGGCACCCCGCAGCGTGCCCACCTGCTCGGCGCCCTCGAGCTGATGGGCGTAGGTCTCCACCGTGCCGACGCCCAGGATGTAGTCGTGTCCGTCGTTGTCGTGGAACACGGCGTACTCGAGCTCGGGGCCGACGGCCACGGCGAGGTTGGACGGCAGCGTCCACGGCGTGGTGGTCCACACCAGCAGCCGCTTGCCGGCGTGCGGGCCGGACGTGAGCTCGAACCAGACCGTCACGGCCGGGTCCTGCCGCTCGCGGTAGGCGTCGTCCATGCGGGTCTCGAAGTTGGACAGCGGGGTCTCGCACTCCCAGCAGTACGGGAGGACGCGCTGGCCCTCGTAGGCCAGGCCCTTGTCGTGCAGGGACTTGAAGGCCCACATGACCGATTCCATGAACGTGAGGTCCATGGTCTTGTAGTCGTTGGCCATGTCGACCCAGCGGGCCTGGCGGTGCACGTAGGAGTGCCACGAATCGGCGGTGCCCGACACCAGCATCCGGCACTCGTCGTTGAACTCGCCGACGCCCAGCTCCTCGATGGCCAGCCGCCCCGAGACGCCGAGGCGCTTCTCGGCCTCCATCTCGGCGGGCAGCCCGTGGCAGTCCCAGCCGAAGCGCCGTTCGACCTTCTTGCCCCGCATCGTCTGGTACCGGGGGACGGCGTCCTTCACGAAGCCGGTGAGCAGGTGGCCGTAGTGGGGGAGCCCGTTGGCGAAGGGCGGACCGTCGTAGAAGACGAACTCGTCGGCGCCGTCGCGCTGTTCGATGGACCGCTCGAACGTCTTCTCCGCCTCCCAACGCTCGATGATCTCGCGCTCGAGCTGCGGGAAGGAGGGGTGGGCGTCGACGTCGGGATAGGCGTCGTCCGCGTGTGCGTCGTCCGGGTGCGGGCCAGCTGCGGGCATCCCGCCATCGTAGGGCCGGGTCCGCGCGGCACCCATCTCGGTTGGCCGGTTCGGCCCGAGCGGCCTGTGGCCGAGGGTCCTTGCTGCGCGACCCGCCAGCCCCTATCCTTCCGGCTCCCCTTGCGCGGGAGGAGCACCACGTGGCAAGAGCCAGCAAGGCGTCGTCGGCCGGCAAGAAGCCGGTCGCCAAGAAGAGCGCGGCGACGAAGTCCGCCGCCAAGAAGAGCACCGCCAAGAAGACCGGCACCAAGAAGCGGACCACGAAGGCCGCATCCAAGGGCACCGCCGCGTCCAAGAAGGGCGCCGCATCCAAGAAGGGCACGGCCACGAGCTCCAACGACAAGAAGACCGCCACCACGCCCAAGTCGTCCGGTCGGAGTTCGAAGAAGGCGTCGTCGCCGTTCAACTCCAAGTTCCTCGAGCGCATGCGCAAGCTCCTGGTGTCCGAGCGCGAGACCTACGAGCGCCAGGCCAAGCAGCTGCGCGCCGAGGCCGACAGCCTGGTCATGGACATGGACCCCGGCGACGTGCAGTTCGACGAGGAGTCGGGCGAGGGCGACACGATCGCCGTCGAACGCGGCCGCGACCTGGCCCTGGCCGCCAAGGCCCTCGAGATGATCGAGGAGATCGACCACGCCCTGGCCAAGCTCGAGACGGGCACCTACGGGATCTGCGAGGTCTCGGGTGATCCCATCCCCGAGGAGCGCCTCGAGGCCATCCCGTGGGCCCGCGAGCGCGTCGAGTACAAGGTCGGTGGGTTCGGTCGGCGCTGAGCCCTCGGTCGCCGGCGCACCCCAGCCCGACCCGGCGCCGCCGACCGCTCGGGTCCGGCGTCCCCTTGCGGTCCTGCTCGTCGTCGCCGCCGTGGTCGTCGCCCTCGACCAGCTGACCAAGTGGTGGGCGCTCGAGGCCCTCACCGATCCGGTCCGCGAGATCCACCTGCTCTGGACGCTGCGACTCCGGGTCGTGTTCAACACCGGTACGGCGTTCAGTCTCACGTCCGACAGCGGCCCCTACGTCACGGTCATCGCCCTCGCCGTGGTCGTGTACCTCGTCGTCGCCAGTCGCTCGCAACGATCGCCGTGGATCGTCGTCTGCTACGGCATGATCGTGGGCGGCACGCTCGGCAACCTGGCCGACCGGTTCTTCCGAGACGGTGACGGCCTGCTCGGCGGCCCCGTCATCGACTTCGTCGACCTGCAGTGGTTCCCCGTGTTCAACGTGGCCGACGCGTCGCTCGTGATCGGCATCATCGTGTTGCTGGTCGTCGGCGTCGCCACCGGGGGCGAGGCCTTCGACGCCGGCGGCGAACGGTGACCGACGTTCGGGCCGACCTGCCCGACGCCCTGGCCGGCGACCGGCTCGACCGCGTGGTGGCGCTGCTGGGCGACCTGCCCCGCAGCGTCGCCGCCGAGCTCGTCGACGCCGGCGAGGTCCGCGTCGACGGTGTCGTGCGCACCCGGCGGGCCGATCGGCTCGAGGCCGGACAAGAGGTGGCTTTCCGCGTGCCCGACCGGCCCGAGGACACCGGCGTGGAGGCCGACGCCGGCGTGGCCGTGGTCATCGTCCACGAGGACGCCCACGTGCTGGTGGTCGACAAGCCGCCCGGGCTGGTCGTCCATCCCGGCGCCGGCAACCCCACGGGCACCCTGGTGCACGGTCTGCTCGCCCGCTATCCCGAGCTCGAAGGCGTCGGCGAGCCGTTCCGTCCCGGCATCGTCCATCGCCTCGACCGCGACACCTCCGGTCTGTTGGTGGTCGCCCGCACCGTCGAGGCCCACCAGGCGCTCACCGATGCGCTCCGCGACCGTACGGTCACCCGCCGCTACCGGGCGCTGGTGTGGGGTCTGGTCGAGGAGCCTCGTGGCCAGGTCGACGCCCCCATCGGCCGTTCACCCAAGGACCCGACCCGCATGGGCGTGGTGGTCGGAGGGCGCGAGGCCCGCACCACCTACGAGGTCGTCGAGCGCTACGCGCTACCGGTCGAGTGCACCCAGGTGCTCTGCCACCTGGAGACCGGCCGCACCCACCAGATCCGCGTCCACCTCCAGGCCATCGGGCACCCGGTGGTCGGCGATCCGCGCTACGGCGGCGCACGCGAGTCGTTCCCCGCCCCCCGCCAGTTCCTCCACGCCGAGCACCTGGCCTTCCGTCATCCGGTCACCGGCGAGTCGCTGGCCTTCGACAGCCCCCTCCCGCCCGACCTGCAGACTCTCCTCGCCCCCCTCCAACCCGTCGAGTGAGTTGATCGGTCCTTCCGGAGGGCGGCGCCAGCCGACCGGTCGAGGCAACGATGGCCAACTGCTCCGTGCGAACGTGGACGCTCCCCGCAGCGACGCAGGAGCGAGGAAGCGTCAATGATGCGGCTTCTCGGGCCAGTCCTGTTCGCCGCGGGCCATGCGGGCCAGGTCGTCGAGGCGCAGGCCGTCGAGGTGCCGGCGCATGTGCTCGGCGACGTCGGCCCACACGGCCAGCAGCACGCACTGGCCCTCGTGGTCGCAGGCGCCGCCGGTGTGGGGTTCGCCGAAGTCGCCGAGCGTGATGGGTCCGTCGACGGCCGACACGATGTCGCCCAGCGTGATGGCGGATGGGTCGCGCGCCAGCACGTAGCCCCCACCGACGCCGCGCTTGGAACGCACCAGGCCGGCTCCCTTGAGCGCCAGCAGGATCTGCTCGAGGTAGGGCTGGGGCAGACCGGTCCGGGCGGCGATGTCGCGCACCGACACCGGGGTGTCGGCGCCGTGGAGGGCCAGCGACAGCAACGCCCGGCTGGCGTAGTCACCTCTGGTCGACACCCGCACGGCGGGCATCGTAGGCAACCGGACATGGGCGCACGCGGTTGCGGTCGCTAGCGTGACCGCGTTGGCTGACGAACCCCTGATCCCCGACTACTCCGGCCCGTGCGTGACCAACGTCGCCGCAGTCGTGCAGCACCCCCTCGACGAGGTGCCCGACTGGGTGCCGCGCCCGGTTGCCGAGATCGAGCAGTCGGCGGTGCTGCTGACGCTCGACGGCCTCGGATGGAACCAGCTGCGTGATCGCGTCGGGGTCTGCCCGACCCTGTGCGGCGTGCTCGAGGGCGGTCCCATCAGCACCGTGGCACCCTCCACGACGTCCACCGCGCTCACGTCCATCGCCACCGGCAAGCCCCCCGGCGAGCACGGGGTCATCGGCTACCGCATGGCGGTCGACGACCAGGTGCTCAACGTGCTGCGCTGGGCCACCCCCGACGGCGACGCCCGCAAGGCCATGCGTCCGGAGGTCTTCCAGAACTACGAGCCCTTCGACGGGCAGCGACCGCCGGTCGTCACCCGGGCCGAGTTCGCCAGCTCCGGTTTCACCGAGGCGCACCTGGCCGGCGCCCGCTTCGTCGGCTACCGGACCCTGGGCACCCTCGCCTCCGAGGTCGTCCGGCTGGTCCGGGGCGGCGAGCCGTTCGTGTACGCGTACTACGACGGCATCGACAAGGTGTCCCACGAGTACGGTCTCGGCGCCACCTACGACAGCGAGCTGCGCTGGGCCGATCACCTGGTGGCCGAGCTGCTCGGCGCCCTGCCGCGGGGCACGGTGCTGGCGGTCACCGCCGACCACGGCCAGGTCGAGGTCGGCGAGAACCTGGTCGAGCTGCACCCCGACGTGCGCTCGCACCTGTCGATGCAGTCGGGCGAGGGTCGCTTCCGTTGGCTGCACGCCCGTCCGGGTCGTGCCCGTCAGCTGCGCGAGGCCGCCGAGGCCCATGCCGACACCGGCTGGGTCGTCACCCGCGACCAGGTCATCGACGAGGGCTGGTTCGGTCCCACGGTCACCGACGCCGCCCGCGCCCGCCTGGGCGACGTCGCGCTGGTCGCCCGCGAGCCCATCGCGTACGTCGATCCCCTCGACACCGGGCCGTACCGGCTCGTCGGCCGACACGGCTCGCTCACCGAGGACGAGATGCTCGTGCCGTTCCTCGCCGCCACCGTCTGACCGCTCCCGCACCGGAGGTACCCACCGTGTCCGATCGCGACGTGACGAACGCCGACACCGACGAAGAAGACCGGATCGAGCGCGGCGAACTGGTCTCGCCGGCCGACGACCAGGACGACGACAAGGCGCGCGAGTCGGTCGAGGAGCCGGGCCGCGTCATGCGCATCGGCGCCATGATCCGCCAGCTGCTCGAAGAGGTCCGCAGCGCCGAACTCGACGAGGCCGGCCGCGAGCGGCTGCGTGAGATCTACGACCAGTCCGTCCAGGAGCTGTCCGGTGCGCTGTCCGAGGACCTCTCCGAGGAGCTGCACCGGCTGGCATCGCCCTTCGGCGACGCACCCGCCTCGGCCGGCGAGCTGCGCGTCGCCCAGGCCCAGCTGGTCGGCTGGCTCGAGGGGCTGTTCCACGGCATCCAGGCCACGCTGTTCGCCCAGCAGGCGGCTGCCCGCCAGCAGCTCGACCAGATGCGCCACCAGCTCGCCGCCGGCGACCAGCACGACGCCGGCCGCCCACCCGGCAACTACCTATAGGGAATCTGGCAGCTGCTGGCGTCGGCACCGTCGTGTGCCTGCACCGGGTCCTCGGCCCAGCTGCTGAAGCGGTGCGAACAGCTGCCAGATTCGGTCATGGCCCGATGAGGAGCGTGCCGGTCACGTCGTAGGTCCGGCCGGGATGGACCCGCAGCTGCACGCTGTCGCTCTCGGTGTCGCCGGCGTCGATCGAACCGATGGCGAGCGGGACCGGCGTGCTCCCGAAGTGCAGCTCGACCGTCCCCTGCCAGTCGTCCTTGGTCGTGTTGGTGATCGCCACCAACACGGTGGCCCGGTCGCCCCGGGTGGACGTCACCTGCAGGTTCACCTCGAGGCCGCCGCAGAGGCCGAGCCCGACCTCGTCACGCGAGACCGAGTCGGACGAACCCAGCACCGGCTGGTCCTGGTCGTTGTTGATGAGCAGCGTGGCGGTGACCTGGTCCTGGCAGGTGAGGACGTGGCTCAGGCCGCGCAGGTCCGAGGTGGCGAAGGGGATGAAGAAGATCCCCAGCAGCATGACGCTGGCCATCTTGGCCCGGAGGGACATCGGCAGTAACCACATCGACAGGTATCGAACCACAGCCAGAGCCGCGATGTCGTGACGGGGGTCCGGTACTGTCCCGCCCATGGCCACCACGACGATGTCAGCCCAGCTGGCGCGCATGGGGTACCGGCGGGCCAGGTTGCTGCTCAGCCTCGTGGGTCTGGCGATCCTCGCCGTGCTCGTCGCCGTCCTCCTCATGCGCAGCGTCGACACCACCGAGGTCGTCGCCACCCTGCTGTTCGCCCCGATCTTCCTGCTGCTGCTGTTCTTCGGGTTCCCGGGCGGCATCCTCGGCGCGGCGGCCGCCACCGCCGTCTACGTCTGGCTGCGCTCCGACGCCATCGACGCCGTGGGCTGGAGCGAGTTCTCGGGGCTCGTCATCTCTCGTGGCATCGCCTACTTCCTGTTCGGTGCCGTCGGCGGCTGGGCCAGCGGCACGCTCGAGATGTCGCTCGACAAGCTCGACCTGTACGACCAGATCGACGACCAGACCGGCGTCAACAACGCCCGGTTCCTGCTCCAGGACATCGACCTCGAGAAGGCCCGGTCGCAGCGCTACCAGACGGTGTTCTCGGTGTCGTTCGTCGAGATCGCCGCCGGCGGCATCGACGCGCTGCCGGCTCGCCGGCGCCGCACGACGCTGCGCGAACTGGGGCGCAAGCTCGAAGACGGTGTGCGCAGCATGGATCGCGTGGCTCACGGCTACGACGGGTCGCTGCACCGGTTCGCCACGATCCTGCCCGAGACCGCCGGCGAGGGTGCCCGGGTCTTCCACGACCGTCTGGTCGAGCAGCTGCAGTCCTTCCTTGCCGCCAGCGGGGTCGACTCGGTGGCCATCGACGGCGCGGTCGTCACCGTCCCCGGCGACGACGATGTGCTCGAGGGACACCTGGCCGAGTGGAAGCGGATCGACTCCGCTGAGCACGCCGTCACCCGTCCCGGCGCCGCATAGCTCCCAGACTTGACCAGCGGGTCAAGTCGTGCTTGCCTCGCGCCGGTGAGCGAGGGGACGATCGACCGCGCGTGGTTGCGGCGCAAGTACCGGGAAGAGCGGGACAAGCGCCTGCGCCCCGACGGCAACCAGCAGTACATCGAGGTGAAGCGGTACTTCCCGCACCTGCTCGAGGACCCGTACGTCGAGAAGGTCGAGCGCGAGCCGCTGTTCGACGAGCCCACCGTCGTGTTCATCGGTGGTGGCTTCGCCGGCCTGGTCACGGGGGCCCGCCTCAAGGAAGCCGGTGTCGACGACGTCCGCATCCTGGAGAAGGGCGGCGACTTCGGCGGCACCTGGTACTGGAACCGCTACCCGGGTGCCCAGTGCGACACGGCATCGTTCGTGTACATGCCCCTGCTCGAGGAGACCGGGCACGTCCCCACCGAGAAGTACGCCCACGCGCCCGAGATCCTCGAGCACTGCCAGCGCATCGGCAAGCACTACGACCTGTACGACAACGCCCTGTTCCACACCGAGGTCACCGCGCTCGAGTGGGACGCCGACGCCTCCCGCTGGATCATCGAGACCAACCGTGGCGACCGCATGCGGGCCCGGTTCGTCTGCATGGGCACCGGCCCGCTGCACGTCCCCAAGCTGCCCGGCATCCCGGGCATCGAGACCTTCCGGGGCCACAGCTTCCACACCAGCCGCTGGGACTACGACTACACCGGCGGCGACCCGTCGGGTGCGCCGATGGAGAAGCTGGCCGACAAGCGGGTCGCCGTCATCGGCACCGGCGCCACCGCCGTGCAGGTCGTGCCCCACCTGGCGCGCGCCACGGGCGAGCTCTACGTGTTCCAGCGCACGCCCAGCTCCATCGACGTGCGCAACAACCACCCGGTCGACCGCGACTGGTTCGAGCGCGAGGTGAACGAGCCCGGCTGGCAGCAGAAGTGGCTGGAGAACTTCACCATCCTGCAGACGGGCGGGTTCGCCGACGAGGACCTGGTCAAGGACGGCTGGACCGACATCTCCAAGCGCATCCGCGACAAGGTGCTCGAGCTGGGGGAGTTCAGCCCCGAGATGTTCCAGCGGGCCTACGAGGAGTCCGACGACGAGAAGATGGAGGAGATCCGGGCCCGGGTCGATGCCATCATCGAGGATCCCGCCACCGCCGAGGCGCTCAAGCCCTGGTACCGCCAGCTGTGCAAGCGGCCGTGCTTCCACGACGAGTACCTGCAGGCCTACAACCACCCCAACGCCCACCTGGTCGACACCGACGGCAAGGGCGTCCAGTGCATCACCGAGCGCGGCGTGGTCATCGACACGCCCGACGGTGAGCGGGAGTACGAGGTCGACTGCATCGTCTACGCCTCGGGCTTCGAGGTCGGCACCGACTACACCCGCCGGTCGGGCTACGACATGGTCGGTCGAGACGGCCGCACGCTGTCCGAGCACTGGGCCGACGGCATGCGCAGCCTGCACGGCATCCATGTGCACGGGTTCCCCAACGTGTTCATCGTGGGTCCGTCGCAGGGCGCCAACCTGATCTCGAACATCCCGCACAACCTCACCGAGGCAGGCCAGACCATCGCCGCCATCGTCGCCCACGCCCTCGAGGTCGGCGCCACCGAGGTCGAGGTCACCGAGGAGGCCGAGGACGCCTGGGTCGACATGTTGGTCGCCGGCGGCCGGCGCTTCGGTGGGGCGGCCGACTGCACGCCCGGCTACTACAACAACGAGGGCCAGGACGCCGGCCGCCGCGGGCTTTTGAACGGCGTCGGCTACCCCGAGGGTCCGGTGGCCTACTTCGCCTACATCGACCAGTGGCGGTCGTCGGGCCAGTTCGAGGGCCTGGAGTTCCGCTCCCGCTGAAGTGGTCCAACGCCGACGGTGTGGTAGCCGACGGTGACGCGGCTCACGTCGACGGGGGGACCCGGGCCTCGATGGCCTGGTACCACCACCCGACGACGGCCATTGCATCTACGGCCCCAGCTGACGCCGGCGAAAAATGCCGCGAATCGGTTGTATCGAACATCAGTTCGAGCTATCGTGGAACGTATGGGGATGCCGGCCACTGCCGAGGAGGTGCTGGGGACGCTCACGCAGGTGCGTGACGTGTGTGGTCGGCTGGATCCGTCGGTGTTGGGTGATCATGAGGTACCCGGCGTGTTCGACGCTGTGGTGGCGATGCAGCGCCTGGCGTCGGGTGCGGTCACCCGGTTGACGGCGCGGTATGAGGAGTCGGGGGCGTGGAAGCGCAACGGTGCGAAGTCGCCCGAGGACGAGGTGGCCCGCAAGACCGGCACCAGCAACCGTTCGGCCCGGCGGAAGTTGGCCACCAGCAAGCGGTTGGCCAAGCATCCCAAGACCGATGACGCCGTCCGTCGGGGAGAGTTGTCCGATGAGCAGGCCGATGAGGTGTCCTCGGGGGCGGATGCCTCCCCTGAGGACGAGGACCGGTTGTTGGCCTCGGCGGGTACGGATCGGTTGCACGAGTTGCGTCGCAAGGCGGACGAGGCCCGGGCCAAGGCCGAGCAGGACCGGGAGGAGCGGCGTCGTCGGCAGCGCAAGGCGCGGTGTGTGCGGCGTTGGAAGGACCGGGACGGGTTGCAGAACCTGCTGCTCAAGTTGCCCGATGAGGACATGGCCGAGGTCGACGCGGTGCTGCAACGCAAGGTCGACCGGGCCTACGCCGATGCTCGCGATTCGGGGACGTTCGAGACGTGGGAGCAGTACGCGGCCGACGTGGTCCGTGATCTGCTCACCGGCCGCAGCGCCGACACGGCAGTGGTGGTCGGCGGACGGGGCAGGCGGTGCGACCGGACAAGAAGGTCATCGCCTTGATCGAGCTGGCGGCGCTGAACCGTGGTCGCGTCGAGCCCGGCGAGACGTGTGAGATCGCCGGGGTCGGGCCGGTCAGCGTGTCGGCGGTGCGGGCGTTGTTGGGTGATGCGATGTTGGCGGTGGTGATCAAGGACGGGGTCGACGTGTTGCACGTCACCCACTTCGGCCGACAGGCCACCGCGCATCAGCGCACGGCGTTGGAGGCTCGGGGGCCGCGGTGTGAGCGGTGCGGGAGCCTGCATCGGCTCGACATCGAACACCACGACGACTGGGCCGACACCTACGTGACCCAGCTCGAAGAGCTGGGTTGGGCGTGCGGGCACTGCCACACGCTCAAGACCCGCCACGACCTGCGCTTCGTCGGCCCACCCGGCAACAAACGGTTGGTCACCAAGGACGGTGAACCATGGGATCCGGTCATCGACGACCCGGTCGCCCGCCAAGCGGCCGGCCCACCCGGGTCCGGCCGACCCACCCGACTCGATCCGACCGATCCGACCGGTCCGGTTCCACCGGGCAGGACCCGCCGGCGCCCGAGCCGCTGCCCGGGCCGCCGTCGGGACAGGGCGACCTGTTCACCCTCGCCGACTGAAATCGCAGCACCGGGTCCGGGTTTCACGATCGTGAGCCGCCCACCGACCGCGCCCGACACGGTGACGCGGCGACCGCATCGCTCGGCCGCCTGTTCGCACGCTTCGCCGCGCTCGCCGCCGCCGTCACCGCAGCCGGCTGGGTCGTGGCCCAGGCCGGTCTGACGCTGATCGAGTCGACGGGGTTGGAGGGCACGGCGGTGGGCACCTTCTTCACGAGCACGACGACCTCGCTCCCCGAGCCGCGACGGCTCGATCTACGCCGCCGCCACCCAGGTCGACGTGTTCGTCCTCGGCTGGACCATGGTCCTCGTCGCCATCGTCGGTGCCGGTCTGGTGCGCCGTGAACGGCGCGGCATCGGGTTCGAGGGTGTGGGCACCCTGGCCGCCTACGGCGCGGGGGCCGTCGTCGTGTCGTTCATCGGCTGATCGCTCCCGAGGCCCCGCGTCGGACCGCGCGCTGCTACCGTCGGGACAGCGAATCACACCCGTGTGATTTGTCCACAGCTGTGGACAACGGCTGTGGACGTGTCTGTGGAGAACGGGCACGTGAGCAGGTGACCGGCGCGCAGCGAGAAGGGGCCCATCGGTGGCGGATTCGTTCACCCACCTCCACGTCCACACCGAGTACTCGATGCTCGACGGTGCGGCGCGGCTCGACGAACTGGTGGCCGCCGCGGCGGCCGACGGCCAGCCGGCGCTGGGCATCACCGATCACGGCAACATGTACGGGATCCTCGACTTCTACCGGGCGTGCAAGGACCAGGGCGTCAAGCCCGTGCTCGGCACCGAGGCCTACATGGCCCACGACCACCGCACCGAGCGCATCGCCGCCCGGGGCAAGATGGACGACACCGGGGGAGAGGGCGAGGGCGACAAGAAGCCCTGGTACCACCTCACGCTGCTGGCCGAGAACGAGACCGGCTACAAGAACCTCATCCAGCTGGCCTCCCGGTCGTTCATGGAGGGCTACTACCGCAAGCCCAAGGTCGACTGGGAGCTGCTCGAAGAGCACAGCGAAGGGCTCATCGCCACCACCGGGTGCCTGGGTGGGCACGTGCTCCAGGCCATGGTGCCCAAGGCGATCATGGACCCCGACAAGCAGCAGGCCGACCCGCTGTCTCAGGACGAGCGCTTCGACAACGCGGTGAAGCTCGCCGGCCGGCTCCAGGACATCTTCGGGCGCGACAACCTCTTCGTCGAGCTCCAGGACCACGGCATCCCCGCCCAGCAGTGGTCCAACCCCCGCCTGGCGGCGCTGGCCAAGCAGATCAAGGCGCCGCTGCTGGCCACCAACGACAGCCACTACGTCCACCGCGAAGACGCCAAGGCCCACGACGCCCTGCTCTGCGTTCAGACCAACTCGCTGGTCTCCGACAGCAACCGCTTCAAGTTCCACGGCGACGACCACTACCTGAAGTCGGCCGAGGAGATGCGGTACCTGTTCCGCGAGCTCCCCACGGCCTGCGACAACACCCTCTGGGTGGCCGAGCGCTGCGACGTCGAGATCGAGTTCGGCAAGCCCCAGCTGCCCAACTTCCCCCTGCCTCCCGGCTTCCAGTCCGACGACGAGTACCTGCGTCACCTCGTGTTCGAGGGGGCCAAGAAGCGCTGGGGCGACAACCTCGACGACCGCATCACCGAGCGCCTGCTCTACGAGCTCAAGGTCATCGGTGACATGGGGTTCTCGAGCTACTTCCTCATCACCTGGGACCTCATCAAGCACGCCCGCGACAACCAGATCCGGGTCGGACCGGGCCGAGGTTGCCTGCACGGCGACTCACTCATCTGGACCACCGCCGGGTACAAGCCAATTCGTGATGTCCGGGTCGGCGACGAGGTGAGAACCCACACCGGGGCGATCCGCAAGGTCTCCAACACGTTCCGCTACGAGGTGGATGAACCTCTCGTGACGATCTGCGGGTACAGCGGAGGCCATGGCGTCTCCATGACGGCCGATCACAAGGTGCTCGTCCGGCGCGGCCAATGCGAGACCGATCAACGGCGACGCCGCGGAGGGGCTGTGCTGGCGCGGCACGTCTCCTCACCGCTCGAGTGGGTCGAGGCACGTCACGTTCGAGTCGGCGATCTTCTGTGCATCCCCCGTCCACCGAGTCCGGGCACGGCTCCGATGTCGATCGATGTTGCGCCGCTGCTTCCGGAGCCCCTCGGGGAATGCGAGTTCGAGGTGACCGACCACGAGATCATCGAACGGGTCCCGACGAATTCGGCCTACCAGCACTCGATCCGGGAAGTATCTCGGGCGAGCGGTGTGAGTAGGAATGCCATCCAGACGATCCTGATGCGTCGCGTTCCGTTCCAGGGTCCTCTCCCTGTGACAACCCGCCACGGCACCAGCTCGGAGCTCATGCGTGACCGGCTCGTCGTCGAGTTGCGCGCGAGAGGATTCGAGTCGCTCCGCGCGTATCAGGAGCACCTCGTGCGCAACGACGGCCGGACTCGCTATCCGCATTCTGCGACGGCGGTGGCGAAGGCCGCCGGGCTCAACATGCCGACGCTGCGCAAGGTCCTGGCGACCTACCCACAGACCGGTCCCATCGAGCACGTCAAGGCCGCGGGGTCGGTCAGCGTCCAGGCGCGGGACGCACTGGCCTCGGAACTCCGCTCCCGAGGATTCCACTCCTTCCCTGCGTGGGAGGAGCACGTCCGGAGGTCCGCAAACATCGAAATCCGGACGCCCAGACACGTCGTGGTCAACGAAGACCTGCTGTTCGTGCTGGGTGCCTTCGTCTCGGATGGCTGGATCCGGAAGGACAGCAACCGGGTGGTCGGCTTCGCAGAGCGACGGTCCGAGCTTGATGACACGTTGCCGCTGATGATCAAACGCACCTGGGGGCTGGAGGTCACCCGGTCCAACCATGCGACGAAGGACCTCACGCAGACGTTCGTGCGGTCAGCTGCCGTCTGGGCCCTGTTCCATCACCTGGTGCCGGGCTACCGGTACACCGCCCAGACGAAGCACCTCCCGGAATGGTGCAGCGATCTCGACATCGACCAGAAGCGGGCGTTGCTCGCCGGACTCTGGTGGGGGGACGGTTCGACCAGCGCGGAGCGGTCGATGTACGCCACCTCCTCTCCGCAGCTCATGCAGCAGGTACGAGACCTGTTGTGGGCGGTCGGGGCTCCAGCTGGCGTCACGGTCGACGATCGAGCCGACGATCGTCCCGAGTACGTGAATCGTTCGATCGCTTGGCGAGTTCGGACGACACCCAACCTCACGCCACCGAAGTTGCAGTTCGGATGGGCGGACGACGACTACGTGTACTCGCGTGTCCGGTCCGTTGAGTCCACCGATGACGTCTCTGAGGTGTTCGACCTCGAGGTTCCGGTGGATCACTCGTTCCTCACCGACTCCTACATCGTGCACAATTCGGCGGCGGGCTGCGCCGTGGCGTACACGCTGTGGATCACCGACCTCGACCCCATCGAGTACGACCTGCTGTTCGAGCGGTTCCTCAACCCCAGTCGCGTGTCCATGCCCGACATCGACATGGACTTCGACACCCGGTACCGCGACGAGATGATCCGCTACGCCGCCGAGCGGTACGGCCGCGAGAACGTGGCCCAGATCATCACCTTCGGCACCATCAAGGCCCGCCAGGCCGTGCGCGACGCCGCCCGCGTGCTGGGCTACGACTACGGCACCGGCGACAAGATCGCCAAAGCCATGCCGCCGCTCATCATGGGGCGCGACACGCCGCTGTACGCCTGCTTGGAGGAGCACCCCAAGTACACCGACGGCTTCAAGATGGCCACCGAGATCCGCGAGATGCACCAGAACGACGCGGTGTCCCGCGAGGTCATCGAGGTGGCCAAGGGGCTCGAGGGACTGCGTCGCTCCGACGGCATCCACGCGGCCGCGGTGGTGATCACGAAGGAACCGCTCACCACCTACCTGCCGATCCAGCGCAAGCCCGAGCCGGGCAAGCCCATCGAGGAAGCACCGGTCGTCACCCAGTACGAGATGCACGGCGTCGAGGACCTGGGCCTGCTGAAGATGGACTTCCTCGGCCTGCGCAACCTCGACATCATCTCCGACGCCCTCGACCTCATCCAGCTCACTCGCGGCGAGATGCCCGACATCGACCGGGTGCCCCTCGACGACGAACCGACCTACGAGTTGCTCCGCCGTGGCGACACGGTGGGCGTGTTCCAGCTCGAGTCACCGCCCATGCGTGCGCTCATGCGCTCGCTGGCTCCCGACACGTTCGAAGACGTTGCCGCCCTCGTCGCCCTGTACCGACCTGGGCCGATGGCGGCCAACATGCACAACGACTACGCCGACCGCAAGAACGGGCGTAAGGAGATCGAGTACCTGCATCCCGACGCCGAGGAGATCCTGGGTTCCACATACGGGCTCATGATCTACCAGGAAAGTGTGATGCGGATTGCCCAGAAATTCGCCGGATACTCGTTGGCCGAGGCCGATAATTTACGTAAAGCCTGTGGAAAAAAGATCCGGGAATTGATCGTAAAGGAACGCGAGAAGTTCGAATCTGGCTGCGAGAATGCCGGGTATGGCAGGGATCTTGGGAAGCAGTGGTTCGATATTATCGAGCCGTTCGCCGACTACGCATTCAACAAATCGCATTCCTATGGCTATGGTTTCATCGCCTATCAGATCGCCTATTTGAAGGCCAACTACCCGGCCGAATACATGTCGGCGCTGCTCACCAGCGTCAAGAACAACCTCGACAAGGCGGGCGTCTATCTCGCCGAGTGCCGGGCCATGGAGATCCCGGTCACGGTCGCCGACGTCAACCGCTCGCTGGTCGACTTCGCCCCCGAGCTCGAGCGCAACGACGCCGGCGACATCGTCGGCGCCGAGATCGTGTTCGGCATGTCGGCCGTGCGCGGCGTGGGCACCGGGCACTGCGAGCTGATCATCGCCGAGCGCGACGCCAACGGCCCGTACCGCGACTTCTTCGACTTCTGCGAACGGGTCGACCTGTCGGTGCTCAACAAGAAGACGGTCGAGGCGCTGATCAAGGCCGGCGCCTTCGACTCGGTCGGCCACCGCCGGCAGGGACTGCTCACGGTGTTCGAGTCGATCATCGACCGGACCATCGCCCGCCGCAAGGAGGCCGAGGCCGGGGTCATGAGCCTGTTCGATTCGGCGGGGGCAGACAGCGGTGGTGCCGCCGATGTCGGCTTCGACGAGCGCGAAGAGATCCCCGACGTCGAGTTCCCCAAGCAGCAGAAGCTGGCCTTCGAGAAGGAGATGCTCGGGCTCTACGTGTCCGACCACCCGTTGTTCGGCGCCGAGGACTTCCTGGCCCGCCGCACCGACGGCACGCTCGACACGCTGGCCGAGTGCGAGGACGGCGCCATCAAGACCTTCGGTGGCGTCATCACCAACCTGCAGCGCAAGTGGACCAAGAAGGGCGACCTCATGGGCGTGTTCGTCCTCGAGGACCTGCAGGCCAACGCCGAGACCATGGTGTTCCCGCGCACGATGACCGAGCACGGCCACAAGCTCGCCGACGACGCCATCGTCGTGGTCAAGGCCCGGGTCGACAAGCGCGACGACATGCCCAAGCTCATCGCCATGGAGATCGACGTGGTCGAGGGTGTGGCCGACGGCGCCGAGCCGTTCCGGCTGGCGGTCATGCCCAACCGGCTCAACCCCGATCTGATCTCCTCGCTCAAGGAGATCCTCCTCGAGCACCCCGGCGATCACCCGGTCCTGCTCCACCTCGGTGACGACAAGGTCCTGCGTCTGCCACCCGCGTACGGGGTCGACAGCGGCAGCGGTCTGGTGTCGGAGATCCGCGTGCTGCTCGGCCCGAACGCCCTCGTAGAATGAGTGTTCGGCCGTCCTCGGGCACCCGTCGTGATTTGCGTGCGGGCTCCGATTCCGAGTGGACTGTAGAGGCCGGAGACCAACTACACGGGGGCTTCCACACGTATGTCCATCGAGGTCGAGACGAAGGACTGCACCGGGCTGAGCGACGTCGAGCTGTCCGAGTTCGCGGACCTGTACGCCGAGAGCCCGTTTCCTCACGAGATCGGCGCCCTGACCAAGGAAGCCGAGTCGTGGGTCCTCGTCACCCAGGCTCGTGACGACGGCAAGCTGAAGGGCTTCACGTACTCCACGCTCGAGCGCATCGGTGGCACGCCGTGTGTGCTCATCGGCATGGGCAGCATCAAGCGCAACGCCAAGCGCGACACCGTGTTGCGGGCGATCATGCAGGAAGAGCTGCGCCGGGCCGTGCTCGCGTTCCCCGACGAAGACGTGCTGATCGCCGCCCGCATGACCGATCCGTCGGTGTACGAGGCGTTCAAGTCGCTCGAGTCGATCGTTCCCCGCAAGGGTCACAAAGCGTCGGGCGAAGAGCGTGCCTGGGGCCGGCGGCTGGCCAAGCGGTTCGGCATCATGCCCTCCCGCTACGCCGACCGGCAGTTCCGGGTGAAGGGCGACGGCTCGCTGCCGGTCGTGTTCGACCACGAGTCGCTCAAGCCCGAGAAGGTGGCCGACTACGCCGAGTTCTTCGAGGACCTCGACGTCGAGGCCGGCGAGTGCGTCATCGGCTTCGGTTGGGCCATGGCCGAGGAGCTCGAGAAGCTCGCGTGAAGCGCCGCACATGACAAGCGCGTTGGTGCTCGGCGCCGGCGGCATGGTGGGCATGGCGTACCACGCCGGCGTGCTCCGGGCGCTCGAAGAGGTCGGCGGCTTCCGACCCGACGACGCCGATCTGGTGGTGGGGACGTCGGCCGGCTCGATGGTCGGCGCCATGATCCGTGCCGGCCTCAGCACCGAGGACCTGTTCCTCGCCTCCACGCGCCAGCACCCCGAGCTCACCATCGAGGGGCAGCCCGACGGCCCCTGGGAGGCGGTCTTCGAAGGTCCCACCGACCTGGCCCGCCGGATGCTCGGGTCGATGTACGTGCTGCAGCGCTCGCTGCTGCGGGTGCCGATGCCCCATCTGCCCCGCGCCCTGCGCCGGCTGTTCCCCGGTGGGTTCTTCACCATCGCCGACGCCGAGGAGACACTGTCGGAGTTCATGCCCAACACCTGGCCCGACAAGCCGCTGTGGCTGGTCTCCGTCGACGTGCGCACCGGTCGCCGGGTGGTGCTCGGACGCCGCAACCCGCCCCGCGCCGACCTGCACACCGCCATCGAGGCGTCGTGTGCCATCCCCGCCTTCTTCCAGCCCGTCCGGGTCGGCCGGCGCACGCTCGTCGACGGCGGCGTGCACTCCACCACCAACCTCGACCTGGCCACCAAGATCCGGCCCGACGTCATCGTCGCCGTGGTGCCCATGGGCCACGACCCGGCCAACCCGCCCAACGGGTTCGAGCGGGTCGCCCGCTCGTACGCCAATCGCTCGTTGGCCCGCGAGGTGTCCCAGGCCCGGCGCATGGGAGCGAAGGTCGTGCTGATCCGCCCCAGCCAGGCCGACCTCCACGCCTTCGGCGGGCTCAACATGATGCGCCGCGAGGGCAACGACCGGGTGACCCACGTGGCCTTCGAGTCCGCCACCCGGCAGCTGTCCGATCCACGGGTCGCCGACGTGCTCGCCTCGTTGCGCGCCACGGCCGACGCCTGAGCGAGACCCGGTGGACCGCTTCCACCACCTGGTGCGGGCCCGCCACATGGTGCGGAGCTTCACCGACGGTCCGGTGCCCGCGCACCTGGTGGACGAACTGCTCGACCTTGCCCGCCGGGCACCGTCTGCGGGCAACACCCAGCCGTGGGAGTTCCTGGTGCTGGAAGGGTCAGACGTCGGCCGCTACTGGGACGTCACGATGCCGGACCCGGCCGCCCGGTCGCAGTTCCGGTGGCCGGGCCTGCTGACTGCGCCGGTGCTCGTCGTCCCCTACGTCCGTCCCGACTCCTACACCGAGCGCTACGCCGAGCCCGACAAGGACGCCACCGGGCTGGGCACCGACACCTCGACGTGGCCGGTGCCGTACTGGTGGGTCGACGGCGGCGCAGCGGTCGAGCACCTGCTGTTGGGCGCCACCGCCGCCGGACTCGGGGCCTGCCTGTTCGGCCAGTTCGAACACGAGCCGGCGGTCCGAGACGCGTTCGGTGTGCCCGACGACCGCCGGGCCGTGGGCACCGTCGCGCTCGGTTGGCCCTCGCCCGACGACGAGCCGGGTCGCAGCGCCACCCGCCCGCGACCGGCGCTCGACCAGATCGTCCACCGCAGCCGTTGGTGAGCCCGTCGAGGTCGTAGGGTCGCAGCCCATGAGCGACCTCATCGACCAGTGGCGCACCGTCGCCGACGCCTTCGGCACCCGACTCGACGCCGTCCAGCCCGATCAGTGGGACGCTTCGACCCCGTGCGAGGATTTCACCGTCCGCCAGCTCGTCGAGCACGCCGTCGACGTCCAGCGCCAGATCCCCAAGGGACTCGGCGCCCACCCCGACATCGACACGCCCCTCGGTGACGACCCGGCCGCGGCGTGGGGCAAGATCGTGGCCGCCGCCGACGCCGCGCTCCGCTCCGAGGGCGCACTCGACCGGGCGGTGCCCTTCTTCGGCGGCGAGCGGCCGGTTCGCGAGGCGCTGGGCATCCCCACCAGCGATCTCTTGGTGCACACGTGGGACCTGGCCCGGGCCATCGGCGCCGACGAGACCCTGCCCGCCGAGATCGTGGCCCACGTCTACGAGCGGATGAAGCCGATGGACGCCATGCTCCGGCAGTCGGGCATGTTCGCCGCCAAGGTCGAGGTGGCGGCCGACGCCGACGTGCAGACCCAGTTCATCGCCTTCACCGGCCGCACCCCCTGACCCCACCCCCGCATCGAGAATTTCGTCGGTTTGTCAGGACAGTCCTGACAAACCGACGAAATTCTCAGTCGCTGGTGGCGAGCTGGGCGGCGAGGTCGTCGGGCGTCGACGCCGGCAGGCCACACGCGTAGTTCTGGCAGACGTAGGCCCGGCCGTCGTCGCGGCCTTCCCACAGCGGCGAGTCGTACCGCTCGCCCCACGCCAGGACGGCGTTGGGGAGCCAGCGCGACCGGACCACGTCCAGCAGATCGGGCCGGTCGCCGGCGACGACGATCTCGGTGGCGCCGTTGTGGTGGAGGTCGAGGGCGGCGAGGAGCACGCCGAACCCGCCAGGTGCGTCGCCGGCCAGCCGCCCGGTGAGCCGCAGGATGCCCTCGGCCGGTCGGCGCAGGCGCTCGTCACCGGTGAGTGCGGCCAGCCGCAGGAGGGCCACGGCGGCAGTCGAGTTGGCGGACGGCACGGCGTTGTCCTGCAGGTCCTTGTCGCGGGCCACCAGCTGCTCGCCGTCCTTGGCGGTGGTGAAGAGGCCCCCCTGGTCGAGGTCCCAGAACAGCTCGAGCATGGTCGACGCGACCGCCCTCGCCCGCTCGATCCAGCGGGCCCGACCCGTGGCCTCGGCCAGGCGGGTGCAGGCGTCGACGAGGGCGGCGTGGTCGGCGGCGAAGGCCAGGTGCTTCGCCCCGGTGTCGGCCTGCCACGACCGCAGCCAGCGGCCGTCGTCACGCCGCAGCGACGCGAACAGGAACTCGGCCGTCTCCTCGGCGTCGTCGATCCAGTCGGAACGCCCGAGTGCGGCACCGGCCTCGGCCAACGCAGCCACCCAGTGGGCGTTCCACTCGGTCAGCACCTTGTCGTCGAGCCCCGGCCGCGGCCGGCGGCTGCGGGCCTCGAGCAGCCGGCGACGAGCGGCTTCGAGCTCGGCTGATCGCGCCCAGTCGCCGCGGTGGTGCGTGCGGGCGGGGATCCACCGCCCTTCGAAGTTCGGCGGATGGTCGAGCTCCCAGAACTCGATCGCCGCATCGGCTGCGCCGGTGCCGCCGAGGATGTCTCGGACCTGGTCGGGCGTGAACAGGTAGTAGGCGCCCTCTTCCTGGTGACCGTCCTCGCCGGGGGAATCGGCGTCCTCGGCCGAGGCGATGCCGCCGCTCTCGAGGCGCAGGTCGCGACGCACGTACTCGACGGTCTCCTCGACGACCTGGCGGTACCGCTCGAGGCCGGTCACCTGGTGGGCGTGCAGGTAGAGCTTCACCAGCCCGGACTGGTCGTAGAGCATCTTCTCGAAGTGGGGGACCACCCAGTGAGGGTCGACGGAGTACCGGGCGAAGCCACCGCCCAGGTGGTCGTACATGCCCCCCGAGGCCATGGCGTCGAGCGAGGTCTCGACCATCGCCCGGGTCACCGCCGAGTTGTTGCGGGCGAGGGTTCGCACCAGGAAGTCGAGGTTCTGAGGCGTCGGGAACTTCGGGGCGCCGCCGAACCCGCCCCAGTCGTCGTCGTGCGCCTGCTTGAACTGCGCATAGGCAGCCTCGAGCACCTCGGCGCCGACGATGTCGTCGCCGGCCTCGAGGCGCCCACCCCGGCCCAGGGCCTCGGTGAGCTGGCCCGCCTGTTCGAACAGCTGGTCACGGCGGTTCTTCCACGCGTCGGAGACCGCGTCGAGGACCTCGACGAACGACGGCATGCCGCCGCGCCGGTCCGGCGGGAAGTAGGTGCCGCCGTAGAACGGGCGACCGTCGGGGGTGAGGAACACCGTCATCGGCCAGCCGCCGCGGCCGGTCATCGCCTGGACGGCATCCATGTAGACGGCGTCGACGTCGGGACGCTCCTCGCGGTCGACCTTGACGTTGACGAACCGCTCGTTCATGACCGCCGCCGTGGCCTCGTCCTCGAACGACTCGTGCGCCATCACGTGGCACCAGTGGCAGGCCGAGTACCCGACCGAGAGCAGGATGGGGACATCGCGCTCGGCGGCCTCGGCCATGGCCTGCGGTCCCCACGGCTGCCAGTCGACCGGGTTGTCGGCGTGCTGGCGCAGGTAGGGGCTGGATTCGGTGGCGAGGCGGTTCACGAATCCGACCGTATCGGCGGATCGAGCGCCTCCTGGCGGGCTCGCAGCGGCGACGCGTCCCGTGTCCGTATCGTCCGGTTCGGAGCACGCGTGTTGGCATCCCGGTACCATGGTGATCGGGCACCGCAGATCGCGGTGGGGACCCGGGGGGGCATCATGACCAAGAAGTTGCTGACGAGCGTCGCGGTGATCGCGACGCTGACACTCGCGCTCACGAGCTGCGGAGACGACGACTCGGCCGGCGCAGGAGACGACGGCTCCGCCAGCGTGGACGCCACGCTCGAGGACTTCGACATCTCGTTGTCCGACACGACGGTTCCGAGCGGAGACGTGACGTTCCACGTCCAGAACGACGGACCGTCGGTCCACGAGTTCGTGGTCTTCCAGACCGATCTGGCGCCCGACGAGCTGCCGACCGAGGACGGCGACGTGGCCGAGAGCGACGACTTCGCGCCGGTGGACGAGATCGAGGACATCGAGCCGGACAGCTCGCCGGCACTGTCGCTGAACCTCGACCCGGGCCACTACGTGGTGATCTGCAACATCCCCGGCCACTACAAGCAGGGCATGGCCACCGAGTTCACCGTGGAGTGACCGCACGGCACGGTGGCCGGCGGCGTCGAAGTACGGTGCGCCGCCATGGAGATCACTCTGGACGGGAAGGTCGCCCTCGTCACGGGCGCGTCGAAGGGCATCGGGAAGGCCATCGCCAAGCGGCTGGCCGAGAGCGGGGCCAAGGTCATGCTCAGCAGCCGCAAGCTCGACGCGCTCGAGGCCGCGGCTGCGGACATCGACGGTGAGACCGCCGTCCACGCGGCGCACGCCGGCGACCCCGAGCAGGCCGCCGAGTGCGTCGCCGCCACCAAGGAGCGCTTCGGCTCCGTCGACATCCTGGTGAACAACGCCGCCACCAACCCCTACATGGGCCCGTCCATCGACATCGACCTACCCCGCTACGACAAGACCTTCGAGGTCAACGTCCGTGGCCCGCTCGTGTGGACCCAGGAGGCGTGGAAGGCGTCGATGAAGGAGCACGGCGGTGCGGTGATCAACATCGCCTCCATCGGCGGCATGTCGGTGGAGCCGTCGATCGGCATCTACAACACCACCAAGGCGGCGCTCATCCACCTCACCAAGGTGCTGGCCGCCGACCTGTCGCCGGGCGTGCGGGTCAACGCGATCGCCCCCGGTCTGGTCAAGACCGACATGGCCCGTGCCCTGTGGGAGCCGGCCGAGGAGCAGATCGCCAAGCGCCAGCCGTTGGGCCGGCTCGGTGAGGTCACCGACATCGCCAACGCCGCGCTGTTCCTGGCATCGGACATGTCGTCGTGGATGACCGGCCACACGATGGTGGTCGACGGCGGCGCGCTCATCCGCCCCGCCGGTTAGCTCATTCGTCGAGGCCCCGCTTGGCCGCCCACCGGATCAACTCGTCGCGGCGGTTGAGTCGGAGCTTCTCCAGGATGTTGCGCACGTGGTTCTCCACGGTGCGTTCGGCGATGTGCAGCTGTTCGCCCACGACGCGGTAGGTGAGCCCGCGCGCCACCAAGCGCAGCACCTCTCGCTCGCGCTCGGACAGCGCCTTCACCGGTCGCCCGTCCGGGGTCTTCGCGGCCCGGGCGAAGTCGCCCAACACCAGCGCGGCGAGGCTGGCCGAGAACACCGGTTCGCCACGGGACGCAGCTGCCAGGCCGGCTCCGATCTCGCTGGGATCGCTCGACTTGACGAGGTAGCCGACGGCGCCGGCGGCGATGGCGGCGAGCAGGTCCTCGTGGTTCTCGGACACGGTGAGGATCACGACCGGGAACTCGGCCGACAGCTCGGCAGCCACGCGCAGGCCGCCACCGTCGGGCATGCGCAGATCGGCGGCGATCACGTCGGGTCGCAGACGGCGGGCCTCGGCGATGGTCTCGGCGGCGTCGGCGGTCTCACCCACGACCCAGAACGCGTCCCCGAGCTCGGCCCGCATGCCCGAGCGCCAGATGGCGTGGTCGTCGGCCACCAGCACCGTGATCTTGCTGCCCGTCGGGCTCATCGGGGGACCTCGGTCGGGATGCGGAGCGAGACGGTCGTGCCGCGGCCGGCGCCCGACTCGACGGTGCACGTGCCGCCGAGCGCCTCCGCTCGCCGGCGCACGCTCCCGTCGAGGCCGCGCTCGACGGTGGTGTCCGGATCGAAGCCCACGCCGTCGTCGGTGACCGAGACGACGAGGTGGGTGCCGTCGGCCTCGGCGAACAGGACGGCGCGGTCGACGCCGGCGTGCTTGGCCGCGTTGGCCAGGCACTCGGACAGCGCGCCCCGGAGCGCGGCGGCCCGGTCGCCGGCAAGGTCGGGCAGCGGCGGCACGGCGGCGACCTGCACCCGGAGAGCGAAGCGACCGGTGGCGTCGGCGGCGAGCTCACGCAGCAGGACCTCGACGCTGACGGACCCGGTGTCGTCGACGGCCGGGCCGGCCAGGTAGCGCCGCAGCTCGGCCTCCTGGGATCGGGCGAGCTGCACGAGATCGGCGTCGCCGCTGCGGCGCTGGACGACGGCGAGGGTCTGGAGCACGCCGTCGTGGAGCTCGGCCGCCACCTCGGCCCGGGCCTCGACCCGTGCCGCCTCCGACTCGGCCTGCCTGATGCGATCGCCTGCCCATCCGGCGGCCCAACCGGCGAGCGCGAACAGCACACCGGTCGAGGCCACCGCCAGCACCCGGGTCGCGCTCCAGGCGCCGCCGACGAAGACCAGCTCGCCGAGCAGCCGTGCGCCGCCGAGCACGGCGCCGCTGGCGACGCCGGCACGGGTGCCGCCCTGCGTCGCCACGGCGAGCACACCGGCCAACGGCCACACGCCACCGAAGCTCTGCGCTCGCCCGTCGTCGAACACCCAGCCGTCAGCAGCCACCAGCCCCGCTCCCACCACCAGTTCGGCGGCCACCAACCGGGCGGATGAGCGGCCGACGGGGCGACGCCACCACGCAGCCGTGATGGCGACCGCCGCGGCCACACCGATCACGGCCCCGGCCAGCCTGTCGATCGACGCGTAGGACAGCGTGGTGACCGCAACCAGCCACACCGCTGCGGCGGTGCGGAACGTCCGCACCGCCGCGTCGAGCCCGGCGTCGACCCCCGCGTGGGTTCCGTCGGGAGCGACCCGTCCCCGCATGTGCACGCCGGTGATTGTGCCCCACCACCCTCACGGACGAACCGGATCGTGCATGGACAGGATCCGCTCGAGCTTGGCCTCCTCCACGCGGGAGACCAGGCGGCCGCCTTCGTGCAGGTCCCGCAGCGTCTTGGTCAGCGATACCGTCGACGACACCAGCAGGAGGATGCCCATCACCAGGTAGGCGCTCACCCAGGGCTCGACGGGCAGGTACCAGACGCCGAAGACCAGGGCCAGGACGGCGACACCGAACTGGATCTTGGTCACCGCCACCCATGCCGGGCTGTGCAGTTGGGCGGGTTGTGGTTCGTAGGTGCTCATGACGAGTGCTCCTCGGTTCATCCATCCGGCGGTCCATCCGCCGGTGAGAGGACCGTACGAACGATGCGATCGCCCGCCCATCGAGGACGTCCCGGGTTCTCGATGAGGGCAACCCCCTACTCGTCCCGGGCGGAGGCGACCGTTCGTTCAGCGCAGCTGGGTCCGGCGGATCTTGCCCAGCGCGGTGCGGGGCAGCGCATCGACGACCTCCAGAGCCTTCGGCGCCGACCACGCCGGCAGCTCGTCGCGCACCCAGGAACGCAGCTCGTCGAGAGAAGGCGGCGGGGTGCCCGCAGGTACTTCGATCACCGCGGTGACCCGCTGCCCCCAGTCGGGGTCGGGGCGGCCGACGATGGCCACATCGGCCACCGCGGGATGGGCGCGGAGGCGTTGCTCCACCGGGTCCGGGTGGACGTTCTCGCCGCCGGTGACGATCATGTCGCCCCGCCGGCCGTAGACGCTGAGCACGCCGTCGTCGAGGCGGCCGGCGTCGCCGGTGTGGAGCCAGCCGTCGTCGTCGACCACGGGGGTGCCGTCGCGGTAGCGGCGGCTGATCATGGGACCGCGCAGCAGGATCTCGCCGTCGGCGACCTCGACGTCGACGCCGGCCAACGGCAGGCCGTCGTACACCACACCACTGCCGGTCTCGGTCAGCCCGTAGGTGACCACGCAGTTGTCGGGGAGCTGCGCCGGGGGAGCGGACCCGCCGAGCACGATGCGGGTCCACGCCGTCACGTGGATCCGGCGCATGGCGGTGGCCACCAGCGACACGTGCGTGCAGCCGCGTGCGGCGGCGTCGTCGACGGCGCCGGGGTCGAAGCCGTCGTGTACCTCGAACGGCGTGCCGGTGTGCAACGCCCGGGTGACCACCGACAGTCCACCGACGTGGGCCAGGGGAAGGCAAGCCAGCCACGTGTGGCGGGACGGCTCGACGCCGAGTCGCTCCGAGGTGGCGGTCGACGACGCCCGGACCTGCTCGTGGGTCAGCTCGACGCCCTTGGGATCGCCCGTGGTGCCGCTGGTGGGCATGACCAGGGCCACGCCGTCGTCGACCGGCTCGCCGGCCCGCAGCTCGCGCACCAGGCGGTCGGCCGCCGGCCGGGGGAGCCGGGGGTCGACCGGCAGGACGGCGTCACCGGTGTCCCAGGCCCGCCGCAGGGCATCGACGAAGTCGGCGCCGCGTGCCTCGATCGCCACCAGCGTGCTCATCGCACGCAGGCTACGTGTGCGAACCTGCTGGGCATGACCGCGCCCGTGCCCACCGGTGTCCAGGCCTGGGTCGCCGGAGCCCGCGTCCGCACCCTCCCCGCCGCCATCGTCCCCGTCCTCGTCGGCACCGCCGCCGCCCGTGGTGTGGACGGCCCGCTCATCGCCTGGCGGGCCGTGTGCGCCGGCGTCGTCGCTCTCGCCCTGCAGGTCGCCACCAACTACGCCAACGACTACAGCGACGGCGTGCGGGGCACCGACGACCCGGGCGCCCGGGTCGGTCCGGTCCGGCTCGTCGGGTGGGGCATCAAGGAGCCTCGGGCGGTCAAGCGCGCTGCGTTCGTGTCGTTCGGCATCGCCGGCGTTGCCGGACTGGCGCTCGCCGTCGCCGTCGGCTGGGAGCTGATCGCGGTCGGCGTGGCCTGCATCGCCGCCGGCTGGTTCTACACCGGGGGGTCCAACCCCTACGGCTACCTCGGGCTGGGTGAGGTCTTCGTCTTCGTGTTCTTCGGTGTGGTCGCCACGGTCGGGTCCACCTACGTGCAGGTCGAGCAGCTCACCGGCTTCAGCTTCCTGGCCTCGGTGGCGGTGGGCTTCCTGGCCACGGCGCTGTTGGTCACCAACAACCTGCGCGACATCCCGGGCGACACCGTGGCCGGCAAGCGCACGCTCGCCGTCCGCCTGGGCGACGATCGCACCCGTTGGCTCTACACGGGCCTGCTCGTCGCCGCGTTCGTGTTGCTCGTGCCGCTGGCGTTCTCCCGTCCGGCCGCACTCCTGGCCCTGGTCGCGGCGCCCAGCGCCGTGGCCGCAGTCGGCTCCGTGCGTCGGGGCGCCCGTGGCCCCGAGCTGATCCCGGTGCTGGTGGCGACGGGCCGGGTGCAGCTGCTCTACGGCGTGTTCCTGGCTGCGGGGCTGACGCTCTCCGCCTGACCGGCCCAGCACCCACGCCCGCGGGCCCTCCCATTCGGGACCTTTGACCCGAGCACACCCGGGCGTTCCTGGCCTACGGTCCGCGCGGTGGAACAACGCTGGCGTTCTCTGGCCGTCACCCTCGGGCGTCGGTGGGTCCTGGTCCTCCTGTCCTTCCTCGTGGTCACCGCCGTGCTCGCGGTCGGTGCATCGAGGATCGACTTCGCGACCGGTCAGGACAGCTACCTGAACAGCGACTCGCAGACCGCCATCGACAACCAGTTGTTCCAGGACCGCTTCGGCGGCGAGACGCTGATCCTGCTGTTCACCGCCACCGACGACGCCAGCGTGGGCGAGATCCTCTCCCGTGGCGACAACCTGGCCGAGTTCAAGCGCATCGAGGCCGAGCTGCGCGACATCCCCGAGGTGTACTCGGTGCTGACGCCACACACGGCGCTGCAGTACAGCGAGAACATCATCTCGAGCAACGCCGGCACCGATGCCCTGGTGAGCGCGGTGAACCGCGAGCCCGACCCCGACGCCAAGGCAATCCGTCAGGCGTACCTGGCCACCACGTTGGCCCGCCTCCCCGGTGAGGACGAGCGGGTGCTCGGCACCCCCACGTGGGACGAGTTCCTGCTCTACGACAACGACGGCGTCGAGGTCGTCGACGGCGAGCCGCAGCTGCCGCCCGTCGAGGACCGGGCCATCCGCCCCTCGTTGCAGGGCACCTTCACCGACGTCCACACCGCCGTCGGAGCCATCGTCCTGAACGGCAACGCCGATCTCGACTCGCTCTCCTCGGGCACCCAGGCGGTGCTCGACGTCATGAACGACGCCCAGTTCGACGGCTTCGACGTGCTCGTCACCGGCTCGCCCGTGTTCCTCAAGGACATCAACGACTACCTGCAGGGCGGCATGGTCACCCTCGGCCTCATCGCCCTGGGTGTCATGGCCGTCGTGTTGTTCCTGCTCTTCCGGGTGCGGTGGCGGTTCCTGCCCCTCCTGTCGACCGTCGTCGGCGTGTTGTGGGGCTTCTCCGCCCTGGGATGGATCGGTGTGGACCTGTCCCTGGTCACCATCAGCGGCTTACCGATCCTCATCGGGCTGGGCATCGACTTCGCCATCCAGATGCACAACCGCATCGAAGAGGAGTCGGCGCTGGACAAGGACGCCCACCCCATCGGCGAAGCGATGGCCAACATCGCCCCCGCCCTGATCACCGCCGTGATCGCCGCCGTCATGGCCTTCCTCGCGCTCGAGGTGTCCCAGGTCCCCATGATCCGGGACTTCGGCGTGATGCTGGCCATCGGCATCGTCGCCTTGGTGGTGTGCGGCATCCTGATCCCCGCCACGATCCTCGGCGTGCGCGAGTTCCGGTCGCCCACGGCCGAGCTTCCCGAATCACGGGTCGAGAAGGTCGTCGAGTGGCTGGGGAGCCTGGCGCCGTCGGCGGCCGTCCCGCTGGTGATCGCGTCGGTGCTGTTGTTCGTGGCGGGTGTGGCCCTCGAAGGTCGGTTCAAGATCGAGTCCGACCCGCTCAAGTGGGTCAACCAGGACAGCCAGACCGTCAAGGACCTCGACACGCTCGAGGAGCGGAGCGGCTTGTCCTCCACGCTGGGTGTGCTGGTCACCGCGAACAACGTCTTCAGCGACGAGGTGGCCGACGTGCTCTGGCAGTTCACGCTCGACGCCGAGTCCCGTTCCGAGGTCGTCGAGGCATCGTCGCTCGTCGCCACGATGGGCAAGGTGATCGAGGTCCCGGGCACCACGAAGCTGCCCCCGACGTCGGCCGATCTCGTTGCCGGCGCCGCCGCGCTGCCACCCGACATCGACCGCATCCTCCTCGCCGACGACAACACGGCCACGCAGGTGAACCTCCGGCTCGGCCCCGCCAGCCTCGAGGAGCGGGCCGTTCTGGTGAACGATCTGGAGGACGACCTGAACAGCCGGATCGCCGCGCTCGACGTGCCAGCAGACTCGGTGCTGGTCCAGGACCTGCAACCCGGCGAGCCACCCATGCGCGCCGTGCCCGCGGGTCTGGCCGTCGTCGGCGTCGCCCTGCTCGAGAACCTGTCGGCGAACCGGGCGGTCCTGACCTATCTCGGACTGGCGTTGGCGGCCTTGTTCCTGCTGCTGCGGTTCCGTTCGCTGGGCCGGGCCATGCTGACGCTCGTGCCGGTCGGTCTGGCCATCGGCACGTCGTCGGTGATCGTGGGACTCGCCGGGATCACGTTGAGCCCGATGACCACCGTGTCCGGGCCCCTCGTCATCGCCTCGTGCACCGAGTTCTCGGTCCTGATCACCGCTCGCTACCTGGAGGAGCGCCAGGCGGGCAAGAAGGCGCGGGAGGCGTCGAGCCACGCGGCTCGACGCACCGGCCGAGCCTTCTTCACCTCTGCGGTCACCACGATCGGCGGCTTCGCCGTGCTGATCGGGTCGGCACTCCCGCTCCTGCGCGACTTCGGCATCATCGTCACGCTGAACGTCGGCGTCGCCCTGCTCGCCGCCCTCGTCGTGATGCCGCCGCTGCTGGTGTGGGCCGACGACCGTGGTCTGTTCCCGATCGGCGAGCTCGACCCGGTCGCGTCCGTGGTCTTGGCGGCCAAGCCCACCGGTGCTCGTCTCGCTGCGTGGCTCGGGGCGGTGGTCGTGGTCGGTGCCGTCGCCGTCGCGCTCTTCGCCAGCGCCGACCGGGGCAGCGGCGAACGGGTGGAACTGGCCTACACGCCGGTCGCCCTCCCGACGACGACCACCACGACGACGACCGTGCCCGACACCCAACCGTCGGAGATCGTGCTCGACGACTTCCCGTCCGAACGTCCCGACGGGCTGGTGCAGGGCACGGTCTTCGACCTGCTGACCGCCCAGGGCGCCGATCCCCGGGCCGCCAACTGCACCGCGGACCTGCTGCTGGCCCGCACGCCCGAATCCGAGGTCCTCAGCCTCGCCGGCACCGACCAGGAGAAGCTGTTCGAGCTGGTGGCCCAGGCGGCGACGGACTGCACCATCCCTCAGGACGTCATCGACGCCGCGGCCGCCGCCGGGCTCTGACGCCTACAACCCGTGCGTGGCCAGCCAGCGACGCACGATGGCCAGGAAGGCGTCGGGCTGCTCCAGGTGGGCGGCGTGGCCGGCGTCGGTCACCAGTTGCACCTCGGCGTTGTCGCCGATGGCCTCGCCCATCCGGCGAGCAAGGGCGGCGTACTTGTCGTCGCGCTCGCCGGCCACGACGAGCACCGGCATCTCGAAGCGGTGCAGCTTGTCCCACGACGGGTCCTGGCTTCCGGTGCCCGCCTGGGTGACCGAGTTCTCCAGGCCTTCGACGGTGTTCTCCATGCGCTCGAGCAGGAACTGGTGCTCGGGCGGGATGCCGGCGAACATCGGCTGGGCCACCCACTGCTTCAGGAACTCGAGCAGGCCGAGCTCGCGGATGCGGGCACCGGTGGCCATGTCAGCGCGAGCCCGTGCCGCCCGTTCCTCGGGGTCGTCGATGCCGGCGGTGGCGCCCACCAGCACCAGCCCGCGCACGAGCTCAGGGTTCGACAGCGCCAGGTGGATCAGGTAGCGACCACCCATGGAGTAGCCGAGGTAGGTCGCCTCGCCACCCTGGTCGGCGATCATCCGGCTGCCGCCGCGCAGCCCGGCCATCACCTCGGCCGACATGCCGTGGCCGGGGGCGTCGACGCGCACCACGGTGTGGTCGGTCTGCAGGTCGTCGGCGATGGGTCCCCAGCAGTTCCGGGTCTGGGTGAAGCCGTGGACCAGCACCAGTGGCGGGCCCGAGCCGTCTCGCTCCGCGTGCAACCACATGGTCGGGCATGGTGACATACCCGCCGTGAACGACACCCGCGGCTGGTCCCCCGACGTGCAGGCAACCTTCTGCGCGACGCTCGTCGACGAGTGGGTGCGGTGCGGGTTGACCGACGCCGTGGTGTGCCCGGGCTCGCGCTCGACGCCGCTCGCCCTCGCCGTGGCGGCCGACGACCGCGTGCGGGTGCACGTCCACCACGACGAGCGCTCGGGGTCGTTCCTCGCACTGGGCATCGCGCTGGCGACCGGTCGCCCCCCGATGGTGCTGACCACCAGCGGGACGGCCGTGGTGCAGCTGCACGCGGCCGTGGTCGAGGCCGACCTCGCCGGCGTGCCCCTCCTGGTGTGCTCGGCCGACCGTCCGCCCGAGCTGCGCCACGTGGCCGCGCCGCAGACCGTCGACCAGGAGCGGCTCTACGGTCGGGCGGTGCGCTGGTACGTCGACGCCGGCGCGCCCGACGGTTCGCAGTCCGGCACGTGGCGGTCGCTGGCGGCGCGGGCGTGGGCCGAGGCCACCGCCGAGTGGCCCGGGCCGGTGCAGGTCAACCTGCCCTTCCGCGAGCCGCTCGTCGGTGTCGCCGGCGATCTCCCCCCGGCGCGCCCCGACGGCGCCTGGCACCGCCGGTACCGCGTCGGTCGCCAGGCACCCGTCCTCGACGCATCGCTGGCCGGCGCCAAGGGGGTGGTCATCGCCGGGCGGGGCACGACCGATCCCGAGGCCGTCACGGCGCTCGCCGACGCACTCGGCTGGCCGCTGCTCGCCGACCCGCTGTCGGGCTGCCGGGGTGGCTCGTCCATCGCCGCGTTCGACGCGCTGCTGCGCACACCCTTCGCCGATCGTGTCCAGCCCGAGGTCGTGGTGCGCAGTGGTGGGATGCCGGCGTCGAAGGTGCTCGGCCAGTGGCTGGAGGCCGCCGACGCCCACGAGTTGGTCATCGCCCCGTCGCCGTGGTGGCCCGACCCCCGCCACGCCACCGACGCCTTCCTCGACGAGACCCCGGTCGCCCCGGACGGTCACGAGCCGATTGCCGAGTGGGCCCAGGCGTGGCGGGAGGCCGACTCGCTGGCGCAGTCGGCCATCGAGCTCGTCCTGGCGGAGCACCCGCTGTCGGAGCCGGCCGTCGCCCGCCTGCTGACCCGGACCGTCCCCTCCGGCGGCGTGCTCGTGTCGTCGTCGTCGATGCCCGTGCGCGACGTCGAGTGGTTCGGCGTCGCCCGCGACGACGTCCGCTTCCTGGCCAACCGGGGCGCCAACGGCATCGACGGCGTCGTCTCCACGGCCGTGGGTGCCGCCACCACCGGGTTGCCGACGACGTTGCTCATCGGCGACGTGGCCTTCCTCCACGACAGCAACGGCCTGCTCGGCCTGGCCGACCGCTCGGTCGACCTCACCGTCGTCGTGCTCGACAACGACGGCGGCGGGATCTTCTCGTTCCTGCCCCAGCGCACCCAGCTCGCGCCCGACCGCTTCGAGCAGCTCTTCGGCACACCGCACGGCCTCGACCTGGTCGCCCTCGCCGCCGCCTACGGCGTCGACGCCGCCTGCGTCGAGTCCGCCGAGCAACTCGAGTGGCAGCCCGGCACCCGGGTGCTCGTCGTGCCGGGCGACCGTGACGCCAACCGGGCCCTGCACGACGACCTGAACGCCGCCGTCGCCGACGCCCTCACCCGCTGACCCCCGCTCCGAGATCTGGCAGCCCGCCCGTACCAAAACTGGCAGCCGCTGCGTCACACCTCGGCGCTGCGGTGTGACGGAGCGGCTGCCAGTTCTCCAGGAGCAGGGTCAGGGGCGGACGATGGCGGAGAGGACGGCCTGGAACTTCGCCTCGGTCTCGGCCAGCTCGGCGTCGGGGTCGGAGTCGGCGACCACGCCGACGCCGGCGAACAGCCGGGCGTCGGGGCCGTCGATCATCGCCGAGCGGATGCCGACCGCCCACGTACCGTTGCCGTGGGCGTCGACCCAGCCCACGGGCCCGGCGTAGCGGTCGCGGTCGGCGCCCTCGTGGGCGGCCAGGTACGACAGCGCCGGCTCCAGCGGCCAGCCGGCCACCGCCGGCGTGGGGTGCAGTGCCGCCACCAGCTCGAGCACCGACGCCGGCGGACGGGACAGCCGACCCTCGACCAGCGACGCCAGGTGCTGCACGTTGGCGACGGCCACGATGGACGGCTCGGGCTCGGAGTCGACGTAGGAGCAGAACGGCAGCAGCGTGTCCCACACCATGTCGATGGTGATCTGGTGCTCGGCCCGGTCCTTGGACGACGCCAGCAGCGACGCTGCCAGCTTGGCGTCGGCGCTCGGGTCGCCGCCCCGCGGCGCGGTGCCGGCCATGGGGTGGGCCCGGACGGTGTCGCCGACCCGGGACACCAGCAGCTCGGGGGACGCGCCCACGAGCGAGCCGATGCCGAACGTGTAGCAACCGGGGAACGCCCGCCGGAGCCGGTGGAGGATGGCCCGGCGAGACAGGTCGGCGTCGGCGTGGATGCGCACCTCGCGTGCCAGCACGACCTTCTGGAACTCGTCGTCGGCGATCTGTTGGGTGGCGTGGTCGACCGTGGCCATCCACTGCTGCGGGTCCTGCACCGCCTCGACGTGGAAGTGACGGGCCCGCACGCCGTGGGGATCGGGTGCCAGCAGCTCGGCCGGATGACCGACCGGCTCGTCGGGATGGGCGCCGACCTTGGTCAACCAGCGGGTGCCGTCGGCGGCCCGACCGACGATGACGCGCGGAACCACGAAGGCGGCCGCCGCGTCGTGGTCGAAAGGAAGGGCGGCGAAGGCGACCGGGCCGGTGCCGGGGCGATCGACCTCGTCGTCGACCTCGATGGCGGCGAGTGCGTCGGTGACGGCCGCCAGGTGGGCGGGGTCGAGGGACTCGACCTCGATGCGCAGCGCTTCGCCTCGCCCGGCCAGGCCGTCGGGGCCTCGTTCGAAGACCACGCCGTCGGCGCCCGCCACCTCGAGCAGGTCGACGTCGGCGTCGACGCGGGTGGTTCGTGCAGTGGTCACCGGCTCACCTCCGGGTGCCGTTGTAGAGCTGGCTGATGCCACCGGTGAGCAGCCGGCGGTCGACGTCGGTGAAGCCGGCGTCGCGGATCATGTCGTGGAGCTCGCCCGGCTCGGGCAGGTAGGCCACCGACTTGGGCAGGTACCGGTAGGCGTCCTTGTTGGACAGCATCCCGCCGACCACCGGCACGACCTTGCCGAAGTACACGGAGTGGCCCCAGCGCATCACCGGGTTGGGGGGCTCGGCCACGTCGAGCAGGGCGATGCGCCCGCCGGGACGCAGCACGCGGGACAGCTCGGCCAAGACCGGTGGCAGCGCCACGAAGTTGCGCATGGCGAAGCCGCAGACGACCCCGTCGAGCGAGCCGTCGCGGAACGGCAGCGCCAGGGCGTCGGCCTGGGTGAGCGGCGCGTCGGTCCGGGACGCCTCGAGCATCCCGAGGGACAGGTCCGCGCCCACGGGGCGATGGCCGGCGTCGACGAGGTCGCGGCACATGTCGCCGGTGCCGCAGGCCAGGTCGAGCACCACCGAACGGGCGGCGAGCTCGAGCGACTGGATCGCCCGGCGCCGCCAGCCGACGTCGAGGCGGAAGGTCATGATCCGGTTCACCAGGTCGTACCGCGGCGCGATGGTGTCGAACATCGCCCGCACGGCCCGCACCTTCTCCTCGCCCTGGGGCAGGGCATCGGCGTCGGGAAGCGCGGGCGTGGACGAGCCGTGGTCCGGGGGAGCGGTCACGGCCCTCACGATACGGGCAGGTCGTCTCCTAGCATGGCCGCGTGTCCGCCAGACCTCACTTCCGGGTGCTCGGGATCCCCGTGCGGATCGAGCCCCTGTTCTGGCTGGCGGCGGTGTTCCTCGGCTACGGCCTGGGCGACGCCCGCCTCATCGTCATGTGGGTCGCCGTGGTGCTGGTGTCCGTGCTCATCCACGAGCTCGGCCACGCCATCACCCTGAAGCTCTTCGGGCAGTCGTCGGCCATCGTCCTGCACGGCTTCGGCGGCATGACCTTCTCCCAGCGCCGCCTCTCCAAGATCCGCAGCATCGCCGTGTCGCTGGCCGGGCCGCTCACCGCGCTGGCGCTGCTCGGCATCCCGGCCCTGATCCTGCGCGACAGCCCCACCGGGATGCGCTGGGCGGCCGACTACCGCTTCTCCGATCAAGCCTTCGGACTGTGGCCGATCGTGTTCTTCGCCGCCTACGTCAACATCTGGTGGTCGATCGCCAACCTGTTGCCCATCCGCCCCCTCGACGGCGGCAACGTCCTCACCGAGCTGATCGGACTGCGTGCCGCCCGCATCGTCTCCATGGTCATCGGTGCCGCCGCGGCCATCTGGGCGTATCGATCCAGCACCGCCGACTTCCAGTTCGCCGCCTTCTTCTTCGGCATCCTCGCCTTCATCAACTTCAGCGAGTACCGGCGCGCCGCCCAGGGCCAGCGGGCACCGTCGGCCTTCGACATCGATGGTCCCGCCGTCCCCGGGGGAGGTGGCAGCCGACCAGGCCAGGAGCCCGCCTCGCGATCGGCGCCGCCGGCACCCCGTTCGGGCGGCCGTCCCACCGCCCCGCCGGTCGCGCCCTCGCAGCCGGGCTCGCCTGCGCCACCCATCGAGATGCCCGGCGGGATCGATCCGGCCTCGGCCGAGTCCTTCGTCTGGAACCTGCTCCGGCGGGGCGACGTGACCGGCGCCCGTCGCGTGCTGGCCCGCAGCACCGGGCCGGTCTCCCCGTACGCGTCGGCCTCGGTGTCGGCGGCGTCGGGGCAGGGCCTCGATGCGCTGGTGGCGGCCTACCTGGACAATCCCAGCGGACCGTCCAACCTGGTCCCGGCAACCGTGGTCGACGACCTGGGCGCCGTCGAGGAGCTCACCCGACGGTTGCTCGCCGCCGGTCCGTCCGGCACCGAGTCGGCCAAGAGCCTCCAGACCCACCTGCAGTACGCCGAGCGCTTCGCCTCCTCCGCGCTGGTCGGCGAGATCATCCACAGCGTCGACACCACCTCGCCGGCCCAGGTGGCCTTCGACGTGGCCTGCGCCTGGTCCCGTGCCGGCGACCCCGTCCGTGGCCTCGACTGGCTGTCTCGCGCCGTCGACGACGGGTTCGCCGCGCCCCGCCTCCTCGACGGCGAACCCGACCTCGCCGCGGTGCGCGCCGCTGCCCGGCTGGACCGATCTCCGCGCCCGCCTCTGACGAAGTCTCGTCGATTCGCATCCACCGGCGGCACGAGTCCACGACATTTCCCGGGTGGTGGTGACCTTGGTCCTTGGTGAGCAGGGCATGACCCCGAGGATCCTGGGCCCATGTGCGATCACTGCTCCTGCCGGACCTACGGTCCCATCGCCGACCTGACCCGCGACCACGAGCGGATCCTCGAATTGGCGTGGCAGGTCGGCGAAGGCCACGACCCCGAAGGCGACCGGACCTCCGAGCTGTTGGCGCTGCTCCACGTCCACGGCGCCAAGGAGGAGCTGGGGCTGTACCCGCAGCTGCGCGCCAGCCAGGACCTGGCCGACGACGTGCTGGCCCGCCTCGAGCACGAGCACGTGGAGGTCCGCGAACAGCTCCTGACCGCCACGTTCGACCGGCGCTCGTACTACGCGCTGGCCGCCCACATCGAGGAGGAGGAGATGGAGCTGTTCCCGGCCGCCATGTTCGCCTTCGAGGACGAGGTCTGGGACCAGCTCGACGCCCTCGCCGACACCTGAGAATTTCGTCGGTTGGTCAGGGATGTCCTGACGCAGCGACGAAATTCTCCGTGGGGGAGAGGGGTCAGGCGCCGAGCGCCTGGGCCTTGGCCCAGCGGTAGTCGGCCTTGCCGGCGGGGGAGCGGACCACGTCGTCGACGAACACGAACGCCTTGGGCAGCTTGTAGCGGGCGATGTGCTTGGCCGCCTCGGTCCGAAGGGCTTCTTCGTCGGCGCCCGAGCCGGGCCGTAGCTGCACGATGGCCACCACCTCGGCGCCCCACGTGTCGGAGGGACGGCCGGCCACGACCACGTCGGACACGTCGGGATGGTGGGCGAGCGCCTGCTCGACCTCTTCGGCGAAGATCTTCTCGCCGCCCGAGTTGATGGTGACCGAGTCGCGTCCGAACAGCTCGATCTCGCCGTCGTCGGTGAGGCGGGCCCGGTCGCCGGGCACGGCGTAGCGGGTGCCGTCGATGACCGGGAACGTGCGGGCGGTCTTGTCGGCGTCGCCGAGGTAGCCCAGCGGGACGCGCCCCTTCTGGGCCAGCCAACCGTCGCCGTCGTGGCCGGCCTCGAGGACCTCGGAGAAGTCGGCCGACACGACGGCAGCGTTGGGCCCGGGCGTGAAGCGTCCGGTGCTGGCCTTGGCGCCGGCGGCGGACACGTGGCTCATCTGCGAACCGGTCTCGGACGCGCCCACGGCGTCGAGGATCATCGCCGAGGGGAGCACGGCCAGGAAGCGGTCCTTCAGCGTCGAGTTGAGCGGTGCGCCACCGGACACGACGGCGAGCAGCGACGAACCGTCGTGGTCGCCGCTCTCGAGCTCCTCGACCAGCGGCCGGCCGAACGCATCGCCCACGATCAGCATGACGTTGACGCCCTCGCGGTCGATCAGCTCCCAGACCTCCTTGGGTTCGAGGCGCTCGACCGTGTCCTGGATGACGATGGTGGAGCCACCGTTGAATCCGCTGAACGCCACCCACTGCGACGCGCCGTGCATCAGCGGCGGCGCCGGCAGGACCTTGGCGCCGGCCGCCGCCTTGGCGTTGTCGACGATGGCCTCGAGCGACTCGAACTCGGCGCCGGTTTCGCGGCTGCGCCCGCCCATGGAGCCCACGAAGATGTCGGCCTGGCGCCACAGCACGCCCTTGGGCATGCCGGTGGTGCCGCCGGTGCACAGGATGTAGAGGTCGTCGGGGGAGCGGGTGACCGGTGGCGGGGTCGGGGCGGCTGTGGCGAGCGCGTCTTCGTAGGCGATGGCACCGTCGAGCAGCGGCCCGTCGCCGACCTGGATGAGGGTGGTGAGCTCGGGCAGCTTCGGGAGCACCGCGGCCAGCGTGTCGGCGAAGCGGCTGTCGAACACGATGGCCTTCGCCTGGCAGTTGTCGAGCAGGTAGAGCAGCTCCTCCTCGACGTAGCGGTAGTTGACGTTGAAGGGCGCGACCCGGCCCTTGAACGCGCCCAGCATCGACTCGAGGTACTCGTTGCCGTTGTACAGGTACACGGCGAGGTGGTCCTGGTGGCTCTCGTGGCCACCGAGGCCGTCGCGCTCGCGGCGGGCCCCCAGCCCGGCGTCATGGAGGACGTTGGCCAGGCGGTTCGCCCGCTCGTCGAGCTGCGCGTACGTCAGGCGCGTGTCGCGCCAGACGATCGCCTCCTGGTCGGGGATCGCCGCCGCGACCGCCTCGTAGACGTCGGCCAGGTTGAAGTCCATCGATGCCACCCCCGGATCGGATCAGGTCTGGGGGGCGACGCTAGGTGGCCGGATTTTCCGATTCCCAATCACGACCCGGGCGGGCCGTCGGGAACGGTCAGGAGAACCAGATGCGCTGGTACTCGCGAGACTGCTCGTGGAGCAGGAGGGCGACCAGCAGGATCTCGAACAGCAGGTTGATGATGTTGGTGCCGAGGATCCCGTCGATGCCGCTGAACAGGAACCGGACCACGAAGGGCAGGAAGGCCATGACCAGACCGAGCTGGTATCCCCACTTGCGCTCGTTGGCGATGCCGTACCCGGCGCCGACCTGGCCGGCGATGAGCAACAGGCCGATGCCGCTGAACAGGCCGCCGAACAGCAGGGTGAACGCGGCGTTGATGTACAACAGGATCACGGCGTTCCCGAGTGTCTGGGGCAACGAGTGATTGATCCAACGGCGGGTCTCCATGGCTGACAGTCTCGCAGGTCTCGCGCTCGGCGCCGGCGCAGGAGAGCGCATGCGACCGCTGTCGCTGCTGCGGCCCAAGGTGCTGTGCCCGGTCGCCGACGTGCCCCTCATCGACCATGCCCTCGACCGGTTGCGCGCCGTCACCGACCACGTCGCCGTGAACGCCCACGAGTCGCAGCTGGCGCTGATCGAGCACCTCGACGGCCGCGTCCGGCTGTCGGTCGAGCGGGGCGAGGCGCTGGGCACCGCCGGCGCCATCGCGCCGTTGCTCGACTGGATCGACGGCCGCCCGCTGGTGGTGGTCAACGGCGACACCTGGTGCCCCGGAGGCCTCGACGCCCTGCTCGACGGCTGGGACGGCGAGACCATCCGGGTCCTCGTACCCGGCGGTGGGCCGTTCGGGCCGACGAGCCCGGTGGCCGGTGCGGTGATGCCCTGGGCCACCATCCGCGACCTGCGACCGCAACCGACAGGACTGTGGGAGGTTCGGTGGCGCCAGGCCCACGCCGAGGGACGCATCGAGTCGGTCGCGCATGCCGGCCCCTTCGTCGACTGCGCCGACCCGGCCGACTACCTGGACGCCAACCTCCAGGCCGCCGGCGGCTCGGTCGTGGGCGCCGGTGCGGTGGTCGAGGGCACGATCGAGGACAGCGTGGTCTGGCCCGGAGCCGTGGTGCGGTCGAACGAACACCTGCGCCGGGCGATCCGCACCGACGCCCACACGACCATCCTCGTGAGGAGGTAGCCCGGCTCAGGACCGTGGCGCGCTCACGACGTAGCCCGGCGGCGGGGTGGGAGGACCCGTGCCTCGTGGTTCGCCCGGAGCTGGCCGCAGGCGGCGTCGATCTCGGTGCCGCGGTTCTGGCGGACGGTGGCGTTCACGCCCAGCGATCCGAGCAGGTCGCGGAACCCACGCACCCGCTCGGGTGGCGTGCCCCGCACGGCGTAGCCGGGCGTGGGGTTGAGGGGGATGAGGTTCACGTGCGCCCGCACCGTGCGAGCCAGTCCGGCCAGCTCGTGAGCGTCGCGCTCGCGGTCGTTGACGCCGTCGATCAGGGCCCACTCGAACGAGAGCCGGCGGTGCGTGGCGTCGACGTACTCGCTGCACGCCTCGAGCAGGCGGGTGATCGGATAGCGGCGGTTGATCGGCACCAGCTCGTTGCGCAGCTCGTCGTTGGCGGCGTGCAGCGACACCGCCAGGTTCACCGGAAGCGACTCGCCGGTGAGGCGCTCGATGCCCGGGACCAGGCCGACGGTGGAGACCGTGAGGTGCCGGGCCGACAGGCCGAGGGCACCGTGGATCCGCTCGACGGCGCCCCACGTGGCGTCGTAGTTGGCGAGCGGCTCGCCCATCCCCATGAACACCACGTTGGACAGGCGCCGGGTCGGTTCCGCCTGCTGGGCCGCACGGCTGGCCACGATCACCTGCTCGACGATCTCGCCCACCGTGAGGTGGCGTTCGAAGCCGGCCTGGCCGGTGGCGCAGAAGCTGCAGGCCATGGCGCACCCGGCCTGCGTGCTGACGCACACGGTCGAGCGGTCGCGGTAGTGCATCAGCACCGTCTCGACGCTGGCGCCGTCGGCCAACTGCCACAGCCACTTCACCGTGTCGCCGTTGTCGCTCACGGACTCGGCGGCCGGTGCCAGCGCGGTGGGGAGCTGGTCACCGAGCCGGGCGCGCAGCGCCTTCGGGAGGTTGGTGACGTCGGCGGGCTCGGCGAGCTGCTCGTACAGACCCTGCCAGACCTGGTCGACCCGGTACCGCGGCTCGCCGTCGAGCAGCTGCGCGAGCGCGTCGCGGTCGAGGTCGTAGCGGGTCGGCACGGCTGTTCAGGCTATTGGCGCCGGGACGCCCCGCCGCAGCCCTAGCCTTGGGACCGTGACGGCGCCCATGGACCCCAGCTCGCAGGACGCCACCGCGGAGGATCTCCGACCCGAGCCTCCGGTGCCCGAGCAGCACCACCGCGACGTGCGCGGTGGCGCAGCGCGCGCGGCCGTCTTCGGCATCAGCGACGGCCTGGTGTCCAACGTGGGCCTGATCCTCGGCGTCGCCGGCGCCGACCCCAGCCCAGGGGTCGTGCGCGTCGCCGGGCTGGCGGGTCTGGTGGCCGGCGCCATCTCCATGGCCGCCGGCGAGTACAACTCGATGCGCGTCCAGGCCGAGCTGTTCCAGCGCGAGATCGACCTCGAGCGCATCGAGATCCGCCGCAACCCCCACGTCGAGCGAGCCGAGCTCGAGCAGCTCTACGAGTCCCGCGGCGTCACACCGGCGGCATCGCGGGCGCTCGTCGATTCGATCATGTCCGACGAGGAGCTGGCCGTGCGCACCCATGCGCGCGAAGAGCTCGGCGTCGACCCCGACGAGCTGGGTTCGCCCACCGGCGCTGCCGTCTCGTCGTTCGGGGCGTTCTGCTTCGGCGCCCTGCTGCCGCTGGTGCCGTGGTTCATCGGTTCGGGCACCGGCGCCATCTGGGCGTCGCTCATCGGGGCGCTCGTGGCCGCGTTCGTGATCGGCATCGTCATCGCCCGCTTCACCGATCGACCGTGGATCTGGTCGGCGCTGCGCCAGGTGCTGTTCACCGCCGTACCCGCCGCGCTCACCTACACCATCGGCTCCCTCGTCGGTGTACACGTGTAGCTCAGGCGCAGGGCGCCGCTAGACATCTCCGACGTAGGCGCGGTCGGTGTGGTGCACGTGGAAGCCGAGGTCGCGGTAGAGGCCGACGGCGGCGTCGTTGTCGGCGTCGACGTAGAGCATCCCCGTGTCGACCTGCCCGGCCAGGTGTGACAGGCCGGCCACCACCAGCGCCCGACCCAGCCCCTGGCCGTGGAAGTCGGGGTGCACGGCGATCACGTAGATCTCGCCCAGCCGGGGCTCGTCGTGGACCTTGGTCCAGCAGAAGCCGGCCAGCCGGCCGTCGCGCTCGTGCAGCAGGAAGCCGGCGGGGTCGAACCACGGCTCCTGCTCGCGGTGGCGCAGGTCGTCGATGGTCCACGCACCCTGCTCGGGGTGCCAGTGGAAGGCGGCGTTGTTGACCTCGAGCCAGGGCTCCTCGTCGGCGCCGGGCACGAACGGTCGGGTCTCCAGGTCGGTGGTGGCGGCGATGGGCAGGGGGACCCGCATCTGCCACAGGTCGCGACCCGGCGACAGCCCCACCGCCGCGGCGATGCGGGTGTGGGCGTCGGTGGGTTCGTAGACCCAGAAGTGGACGTGGCCGCCACCGCCCTGGGCGATGACGTCGACCGCATCGCCGAGCAGCCGGGGGGCGATGTCGAGGGCGTCGTAGCGGTGGTGGGGGTCGATCACCATGTCGATGGCCCACGAGCGCGGTTCGTGGGTGACCTGCGCATAGGCCACCAGGTGGTCGTGGCCGGCCTCACGCAGCACGAGGCCGGCGAACTCGGATCGGCCGCCGTGGGCGGCGTCGACCCAACGGTGCTCGTCCATGGGTCGGTGACCGTCGGCCTGGTAGATGCGCTCGAGCAGGTGCTCGACCTCGCGCACGTCGTCGTCGTCGAGGCTGCGCTTGATCTCCAGGTCGGCCATGGCCGGCCGAGGCTATCCGTCCCGACCTCGTCGCTAGCCTCCCGCGCCATGGCCCCGGCCCGCGTCCGCAACCCGTCCCCACCTCCGGGCCGCCGCCGGCCGCGCACGCCCGCCGGCCGGGCCCGGGCAGCGCACGAGCTCCTGGCCCAGGACTACCCCGGCACCGCGGTCGACCTGTGCGAGCTCGATCACCGGGACCCGTTCGAGCTGCTGGTGGCCACCATCCTCTCTGCGCAGTGCACCGACGAGCGGGTCAACATGACCACCCCCGAGCTGTTCCGGCGCTGGCCCGACGCCGAGGCGCTGGCCGGTGCCGATCCCTCCGAGCTGGAGGAGGTCATCCGGGCCACCGGCTTCTTCCGCCAGAAGGCCAAGTCGCTGCTCGGCATGGCCAGCCGCGTGGTCGAGGTCCACGGCGGCGAGGTCCCCGAGCGCATCGAGGACCTGGTGAAGCTGCCCGGCGTGGGCCGCAAGACGGCCAACGTCATCCGGTCGGTCGCGCTCGACCGCCCGGGCTTCCCCGTCGACACCCACGTGGGGCGGTTGGTGATCCGCCTCGGCATCACCGAGGAGACCGATCCGGTGAAGGTGGAGCAGGTCGTCGACGAGATGGTGCCGGCGGCCGAGCGCGGCCTGTTCAGCCTCCGGCTCATCCTGCACGGGCGCCGCGTGTGCACCGCCCGCCGCGCTGCGTGCGGAGAGTGCTCCCTTGCGTGGTTTTGTCCATCTTTCGGCACAACGTCGTTACCGACGTCACCCCACAAGCCGAAAAAATCTCGCTGAGTTTGGGCGCACAGCGCGCCAGTTCCTTGTACTGTCGATGGCAGTCCAGGTTCCCGCCACCTGGTACTGCGCGTCGCACGGGATCCGCCGCCCGGCGACGCAAGCGATGGTGTCCACTCCCACCCGGACACCATCGCCGTGTCCGGGGCCGGTCTTCACGACCGGCCTCGGCTCGTTTTGTAGGCCGGCGCACGGTCTCGGTTCTGGGCCGCGAGGTCTGTGCGAGGTGCAGCGATCTGCACCCCAGAGTTGGTGTTCAGAGCCGTTGGCGGAGGCGGTCGAGGCGGCGGACGGCGTTGCGGAGCGACCGGTCCACCTCGTAGAGACCGGTCGAGACCGGATCGTCCGGGTCCTCGTCGCGGCGCTTGGCGATGGCCTCGACGCGCCGGGCCAGCTCCTCGATGCTGCCCTGGATGGACGAGAGTTCGGCGCCGTCGCTGTTCATGCGCCCCTGTCTACCGGGTACCCGCTTCAGCGCTTCGTGGGGCCGTCAGTAGCCTGCCCCGGGTGAGCGGCCCCCTGACCCTCCTCGACCTGCGCGGCACCGACACCTCCGACCGCCACGCGCTGCGCCGCGTCCTGCCCCGGCCCAAGGCGGCCGAAGAGCCGCCCATCGAGCAGGTGCGTGCGGTCATCGAGCGGGTCCGCGCCGGCGGCGACCAGGCCCTGCGGGAGATGACGCTCGAGTTCGACGGCGTCGACATCGACGACGTCCGCGTCGACCCGGCCGAGGTCGCCTCGGCACCCGACCGCATCAGCCCCGAGCTCCGGGCCGCGCTGCAGACCGCCCACGACAACATCGCCGCCTACCACCGCGCCCAGCTGCACGAGCCGGCCCGCTACGAGCGCGACGGGCTGCTGGTGCGCGAGCTGCGCCGGCCCGTCGACCGGGCCGGGCTGTACGTCCCCTCCGCACTGGCGCCACTGCTGTCCACCGCGCTCATGACCGCCGTGCCCGCCAAGGTCGCCGGCGTGCCCGAGACCGTGCTGTGCACCGCGCCGGGGCCCGACGGCTCGGTCGACGACGGCATCCTGGCCGCCGCCGCCATCGCCGGCGTCGACGAGGTCTATCGGGTGGCCGGACCGGCCGCGGTGGCCGCCATGGCGTACGGCACCGAGTCGATCCGCCCGGTCGACGTCATCGTCGGCCCCGGCAGCGCACGTGTCGCCCAGGCCAAGCGCGAGGTCGCCTCCAGCGGTCTCGTCGGCGTGCCGTCGAGCTTCGCCGGACCGTCCGAGGTCGTGGTCATCGCCGACGGCGCCGCCAACGTCGACGACGTCGCCATCGACGTCGTGCTCCAAGCCGAGCACGGCCCCGACGGCCTGGCCTGGCTGATCTGCTGGGACGACCAGGTCGCCGCCGCGGTCAACGAGTCGGTCGGCCGCATCGTCGCCGCCAGCCCCCGACGCCAGCACATCGAGGCCACGCTCGCCGACGCCGGCTACGCGGTGGTGGTCGACGGCCCCGACGCCGCCGTCGACGTGGCCAACGTCATCGCCCCCGAGCACCTCGAGATCCAGACCGCCGACCCCGACGCCCTCCTCGAGCGGGTGAAGCATGCCGGGGCCGTGTTCTGCGGGCCGTGGGCGCCGGCCAGCGTCGGCGACTACGTCGCCGGCCCCAACCACGTGCTGCCCACCTACGGCTCTGCCCGCTTCGGCGGCGCGCTGCGGGTCGACGACTTCTGCAAGCACGTCCACGTCGTGTCCCTCGACGAGGACGCCCTGCGCTCGCTGGCGCCGCACGTGCAGGCCATGGCCGCCGCCGAGGGCCTCGACGCCCACGCGGCGTCGGTGCGCCAGCGGGTCCAGCGCCTGTCGGGGCAGGACCCCTCGTGAAGCGTCCCGCCGTGCGCGACGACCTCGCGCTCCACCCCGGCTACCACTCGCCCCAGGTCGACGTCGCCGTCCGCCTCAACACCAACGAAGCGCCCGAGCCGCCACCGCAGGCGTTCCGCGACGCGCTCGCCGAGGAACTGGCCCGCATCGAGTGGCACCGCTACCCCGACCGCGCCGCGTCCGAGTTGCGCGGGGCCATCGCCGACCACCACGGCGTCGACCCGGGTCAGGTCTTCGTCGCCAACGGCTCCAACGAGGTCATCCAGACCCTGTGCCTCACCTACGGCGGGCCCGGCCGCTCGGTCGCCACGTTCGAGCCCACCTACGCCCTGCACTCGCACATCCCGAAGATCACCAACACGCCGGTGGTCACCGGCGAGCGGGCGGCCGACTTCTCCCTCGACATGGACGAGGTGCGCCGGGTGCTCGGCGAGTACGACCCGACCATCACGTTCCTGTGCTCGCCCAACAACCCCACCGGCATGGTCGAGACCGAGGAGACCGTCCGCGCCGTCGCCGACCTGGCTCCGGGTCTGGTGGTGGTCGACGAGGCCTACGGGCAGTTCTCGCCGTGGTCGGCGCTCGAGCTGGTCGACGACGACGCCCCGCTCGTCGTCACCCGCACCTACTCCAAGACCTGGTCGATGGCGGCGGCGCGCCTGGGCTACCTGGTCGGTCCACGCTGGCTGGTCGACGAGCTGTCCGAGGTCGTCCTGCCCTACCACCTCGACGCCGTCAAGCAGGTGGCCGGCCGCATCGCCCTGCGCTTCGCGGACGAGATGCGCCGACGGGTCGCCGACCTGGTCGAAGAGCGTGGGCGCGTCAGTGCCGCGCTGTCCGAGCTGCCGGTCACCGTCTGGCCGTCCGGGTCGAACTTCATCCTGTTCCGCCCCGAGACCGTCGACGGCGACGACGTCTGGCACCGCCTCGTCGACGCGTCGGTCCTGGTGCGCAACTGCGCCTCGTGGCCCCGCCTCGACGGCTGCCTCCGGGTCACCCTGGGGACCCCGGCCGAGAACGACCGATTCCTGTCCGCGCTCGGCGACGTCCTCGCCGCCTGATCCGGAGCTCCCCATGACCCGCACCGCAACCGTGAGCCGACAGACCAAGGAGACCCAGGTCGAGGTCACCATCGACCTCGACGGCACCGGCGTCACCGAGGTCTCCACCGGGCTGCCGTTCTTCGACCACATGCTCGACCAGCTCGGCCGCCACGGCGGCTTCGACCTGACCGTGCACGCCACCGGCGATCTGCAGGTGGACGGTCACCACACGGTCGAGGACGTGGCCATCGTGGTCGGCGAGGCGTTCCGCCAGGCCCTCGGCGACAAGGCCGGCGTGCGTCGCTTCGCCAGCGGCCTGTACCCGCTCGACGAGGCGCTGGTCGAGGTCGCCCTCGACCTGTCCGGCCGGGCCTTCGCCGCCATCGACCTGCCCTTCGGCGAGGTGCTGCCGCTCGGCGATCCGCCGTTCAACCCCGAGATGGCCTCGCACTTCCTCGAGTCGTTCGCCGGCTCGGGCCTGATCACGCTGCACGTCACCCGCAAGGCCGGCGTCAACACCCACCACGTCATCGAAGCGGCGTTCAAGGGCCTGGCCCGCTGCCTGCGTGACGCCGTCCGGGTCGAGGGCGGCGACGTCCCCTCCACGAAGGGCGCGCTGTGACCACCCTCTTCGGAAACTGGCAGCCGCTGCGTACCACCCGCCATCCGTTCTGGGCCGCGGATGAGGGTGTTCGGAACAGGTCTCGCGTCCCAGAACCGACTGTGGGGGTGTGTCCGATGAGCGACAAGCCGCTCATCGCCGTCCTCGACTACGGCATCGGCAACCTCCGCTCGGCCCAGAAGTCGCTGGAGCGCCACGGCGCCGACGCCCGCCTCACCGCCGACCCCGCCGTGGTGCGCGACGCCGCCGGCGTGGTCCTGCCCGGGGTCGGTGCGTTCGGCGCCTGCATGGACGCCGTCGAGCGCACCGGCGTCGACGAGCTGGCCCAGGAGGCCGTCGAGGCCGGCACCCCGTTCCTCGGCATCTGCGTCGGCATGCAGCTGCTCTACGAGGCGTCCGAGGAGACCCCCGGACGCAAGGGGCTCGGCATCCTGCCCGGCACCGTCCAGCGCATCCCCCCGGGCGTGAAGCACCCGCAGATGCAGTGGAACGTGGTCGACGTCGTGCGGCCAACCGTCCTGTTCGAGGGTCTGCCCGAGCCGATCTGGATGTACTTCGTGCACAGCTACGCCGCCCCGATGTCCGAGCACGTGGTCGCCACCTGCGACTACGGCGGGCCCGTCGTCGCCGCCGTCGAGCGCGACCACCTCCACGCCGTGCAGTTCCACCCCGAGAAGTCGTCGACGGCCGGCCTGGCGTTCGTCGAGCACTTCGTCGACCTCGTCCGACGGGGCGCGGCGTGATGGACCTGTACCCGGCGATCGACCTGCGGGGCGGCAAGGTGGTGCAGCTCGTGCAGGGCGACTTCGACCGCGAGTCCGTGCACGCCGACGATCCGGTCGAGGTCGCGCTCGCCTTCGAGGCCGCCGGCGTGCCGTGGATCCACATGGTCGACCTCGACGCCGCCCGCACGGGCGAGGCCCACAACCGCGACCTCATCGGGCGTGTCTGCGATGCCGTCTCCATCCCGGTGCAGGCCGGGGGAGGGGTGCGCTCGGTCGATGCTGCCCGGGCCCTCGCCGATGCCGGCGTGGCCCGCGTCGTCATGGGCACCGCCGCCGTCGAGGACCCGGAATTGGTGGCCGAGGTCGCGGCGAGGCAGCCGGTGGCGTTGGGGCTCGACGTCCGGGGTCGCGAGGTGTCCATCAAGGGCTGGACCCAAGGCGCCGGTCTCGACATCGCCGACGCCCTGCACCGCCTGGCCGACTCGGGCGCCGGCGCCGTCGTGGTCACCCAGATCCGCGGCGAGGGCATGCTCGGCGGCCCCGACTACGACGGGCTCACCGAGCTGCTCCGCCTCACCGATCTCGACATCATCGCCTCGGGTGGCGTGGGCGAGATCGCCCACCTGCGGGCACTGGCCACCATCGAACACGCCGGCCGCCACCTGGCCGGCGCCATCGTCGGCACCGCCATCTACGAGGGCCGCGTCGACGTCGCCCAAGCCGTCCGCGCCCTCACCCCCTGACCGGCCACCCCGCGGAAACTGGCAGCCGCTCCGTACCGGAACTGGCAGCCGCTGCGTACCAGCCTGCCGCGTAGCCTGAAGCCGTGCGCACCGCCCGAGTGATCCCCTGCCTCGACGTCGACGCCGGCCGCGTCGTCAAGGGCGTCAACTTCGTCGACCTGGTCGACGCCGGCGACCCGGTCGAGCTGGCCGCCCGCTACGACCGCGAGGGCGCCGACGAGGTCGTGTTCCTCGACATCACCGCGTCGTCCGACCAGCGCGACACCATCCTCGAGGTGGCTCGCCGCACGGCCGAAGAGGTGTTCATCCCGTTCACCATCGGCGGCGGCATCCGCACCGTCGAGGACGCCCGGCGTCTGCTGCGGGCCGGCGCCGACAAGGTGTCGGTCAACTCCGCTGCGGTCGACCGGCCCGAGCTGGTGTCCGAGTTGGCCACCGAGTTCGGCTCCCAGTGCGTGGTCGTGGCCATCGACGCCAAGGCCCGTCGCGTCGAAGCCCGTCCTGCCGGCGACGGCTTCGAGGTCTACGTCCACGGCGGTCGCACCCCCACGGGCATCGACGCCGTCGAGTGGGCCCGGCGGGTCGAGGCGCTCGGCGCCGGCGAGATCCTGCTCACGTCCATGGACCGCGACGGCACCAAGGTGGGCTTCGACATCCCGCTGACCCGAGCCATCACCGAGGCCGTGAACATCCCGGTCATCGCCTCGGGCGGCGTGGGCACGCTCGATCACCTGGTCGAGGGCGTCACCGAGGCCGGCGCCGACGCCGTGCTGGCCGCCTCGATCTTCCACTTCGGCCAGCACACCGTCGCCGAGGCCAAGGAGCACCTGGCCGCCGCGGGCGTGTCCGTTCGTCCGGCATGAGGGTGCTGGCGCTCCTGCTCGTGGCGCTCCTGGCCGTCGCCGGGTGCGGCGACGACGACAGCGACGCCGTCCCCACCACATCGTCGTCGTCCAGCTCCGCCACCGAGACCACCGGCGGTACGTCGACCACCAGCGCTTCTTCGACGTCGACGCCGGGTGAGCCGCAACCTGCTGCGGAGGCGGTCGCACTCAGCGCCGACGTCCCCGCCACCGTCGATCCCGGTCCGGTGGTGTGGGAGCTGACCACCACCAACACCACCGACCAGCCGATCACGTTGACGTTCCCCACCGCACAGCCCGGCGACGCCACGCTCCTCGCCGGCGACCAGGTCGTCCACCGCTGGAGCGACGGCCGCTTCTTCGCCCAGGTGATCCAGGAGAAGCAGCTGGCGGCCGGCGAGTCGTTCACCATCCAGCTCGAGGACGACCTGTCGGGCGTCGACCCCGGCAGCTACACGCTCCGGCTGTCCCTGGCCGTGGTCGGACCGCCCGAGCCACTGGAGCGACCCGTCCGCGTGGCCGGCTGACCAGCGCCGGCCGAACGCCGCCCCGCTCAGAACGGCCGGCTGCCGCCGATCTGCACGCGGTGCAGGACGCGCTGCTCGCTCGGGTCGAACGACGTGCGCTTGTGGTTGGTGCAGCGGTTGTCCCACACGACGACGTCGCCGGGCCGCCAGCGGTGGGTCCAGTAGAAGCGGTCGTCGTCCACGTGGTGGATCAGCTCGCGCAGCAGCGCACGTGACTCGGCCTCGTCCATGCCCTCGATGCCGGCGGTGAGGTACGAGACGTACAGCGACTTGCGACCCGTGTCCGGGTGGGTGCGCACGAGCGGGTGGAAGAACGGCTCGACCTCGTCCTCGACGTAGCGCTGGTTCGGCCCGGCGAGGTCGCGGATCGCCCGGCTGCCGGCATAGGGATTGAAGGCCCAGGCCCGCCGTCCCTCGATCCGGTCGCGCAACGTCGGATCGAGCTCGTCGTAGGCCAGGTGGAGGTTGGACCACGACGTGTCGCCGCCGCTCGACGGGATCACCTTGGCGTGCAGCATCGATCCCAGCAGCGGCACCGGCATGTACTGCAGGTCGGAGTGCGCTCCCAGCTCGCCGTCGCCCAGCACGCCGCCGGGGGCGTTGGACACCGCGACCACCGGCGGTTGCGTCTCGTCACCGAGCACGGGCAGGTCGGTGGGCGGCACGTAGCGGGGACCGAACCACTCGGCCACCTCGAGCTGACGTTCGTCGTCGAGCTCCTGGTCACGGAACAGCAGGACGTGGTGCGAGCGGAAGGCTTCGAGGATGGCGAAGACGGTGGCGCCGGCGAGCGGCGCCGAGAGGTCGACGCCGCGGACCTCGGCACCCAGGGGACCGCCGGTGGGCGCGATCGTCAGGTCGGTGGTCATCGTGCTCATCGGAGCCTCCCGTGGGTCGTCGGTAGCATTGTGGCAACGACGAGCCGTCCAGGGGGACCAGGCCATGGCCATCACCGACTCGAAGACCAGCCGCATCACCGTCCGGCCCATCAACCCGACCCTCGGCGCCGAGGTCACCGGTGTCGACCTGGCGAACCTCGACGACGAGACCTGGGCCGAGATCGAGCAGGCCTGGGCCCAGCACCTGGTGCTGTTCTTCCGCGATCAGGACCTTCCGCCCGAGGCCCACGAGGCCATGGGGCGCCGCATCGGCGAGCTGCACGTCCACCCGGCCGCGCCCACGGTCGAAGGCCACCCGAACGTCATGATCATCCACGCCGACGAGCGCTCGAAGGTGGTGGCCGGCAACGGCTGGCACACCGACGTGAGCTGCGACGAGCGCCCGCCGGCGGCCACCATCCTGCACCTCCCGGTCATCCCCGAGGTCGGCGGCGACACGCTCTTCATCTCCACCGAGGCCGCCTACGAGGCGCTGTCCGAGCCGATGAAGGAGTTCCTCGCCGACAAGGAGGCCGTCCACGACTCGGCCCACGTCTACGCCGGCCGGTACGGCTCCAAGGAGTCCGACTCCCGCGACGGGACGTTCCCCTCCGCCGTGCATCCCGTGATCCGCACGAACCCGGCCAACGGCCGCAAGTCGCTGTACGTCAACCGGGCCTTCACCACCCGCATCAAGGGGCTGGCACCGCACGAGAGCCGGGCCATCCTCGACATGCTCTGCGACCACATCGAGCACCGACCCGAGTTCCAGTGCCGGTTCACGTGGAGCCCGGGTGCCGTGGCCATGTGGGACAACCGCAGCACCCAGCACTACGCCGCCTGGGACTACTTCCCGCAGGTGCGCAGCGGCCGGCGGGTCAGCGTGGTGGGCGAGCGCCCCTTCTGATCCGATTCTGGGCCGCGAATCGCCGCGTCTCGCACAAACCCCGCGGCCCAGAACGGGAACCACGTGCTTCTGGGCCGCGAATCGCCGCGCCTCGCACAGACCTCGCGGCCCGGAATCGGAAGTTCGGGTCAGGGGAGGTCGTCGACGAAGGCGACCACCCGGTCGACCACCCAGCCGATGGCGCCGGCCAGGAAGTGATCGGCGCCGGGGACCGCCTCGACCGTGGTCGCCGGCCACTCGTCGGTGGCCGCGCCGGCACGCACGGGGTCGCAGAACTGGTCGTGCTCGGGGGCGAGGATCAGCGTCGGCCGGGCGCCACGCGGCGACCGGAGCAGCTCGTGCGGCAGCACCCGGAGGGGCGGGGCGACCGCCACCGCGCCGGCGAGGCGATCGTCGTCGGTGGCCAGCAGCACGTCGGCGCCGAACGAGTAGCCCACGCCCACCACCGGCACGCCCGGCTCCGACTCGCCGGCTGCGCCGATCGCCGCGACCACGTCGAGGCGTTCGGGCTCGCCCTCGCCGTGGGTGCCGCCGCTCTCACCGGTGCCCCGGAAGTTGAAGCGAAGCACGCTGATGCCGGCGCCGGCCAGACCCCGCGCCAGTCCGGCGGGCACCGGGTTGTCCATGTCGCCGCCCATCAGCGGGTGGGGATGGGTGACGACGGCGACGGCCCGCGGCTGGTCGGCCCGGGTGAACGCGCCCTCCAGTCGGATCTCGTCCTCGGTCACGAAGCTCGTCGGATCGCCGGTGCCTTGCGCCATCAGGCCGCACGGTAGCGTCGCGCCCTCATGCCCACGTCCGACGCCGCCGACGACCGCCTGCCCATCAAGATGCTCAACGACCGCATCCTGGTCGAGATCGAGCGGGCGGAGGGCGAGCGCAAGTCCACCGGGGGCATCCTCATCCCGGCCACGGCCGAGATGGGCAAGCGCCTCACGTGGGCGCGCGTCGTCGCCACCGGTGCCAACGTGCGGAACATGGAGGTCAACGACCGCGTGCTGTTCAACCCCGAGGACCGCTACGAGGTCGAGGTGCGGGGCCACGACTACATCATCCTGCGCGAGCGCGACATCCACGCCGTGGCGGCCGAGCGGCTCGAGGACGAGGGCGGCACCGGGCTCTACCTGTAGGGAACCGGCTTCGGGGTGCGCCCGGTCGCACCTCTACGATGACCGCTCATGCCTGGCACTTCGTCGACCGAGTTCACCGCCACCCCCATCGACTTCGACGAGGGCCATCTGGCGAACGTGAAGTTCAACGCCGACGGGCTGGTGCCGGCCATCGTGCAAGAGCGCGACACCGGCCGCATCCTGATGATGGCCTGGATGAACGACGAGTCGCTGCGCAAGAGCCTCGAGACCGGCCGCACCTGGTTCTGGAGCCGTTCGCGCCAGGAGTACTGGTGCAAGGGCGAGACCTCGGGCGACCGGCAGTACATCCGCGAGGCGTACTACGACTGCGACGGCGACACGCTGCTGCTGGTCGTCGACCAGGAGGGCAAGGGCGCCTGCCACACGGGCGAGTACTCCTGCTTCTACCGGTCGTTCTCCGACTCGCCCGTCCAACCCAACGCGTAGCGTGGCCGCGGCGCCGTCGATGATCCGCCCCACCCGCGAGGAGTTCCACCGGCTCGCGGCCGAGCACACGGTCGTCCCCGTGTGGCGCGAGCTGCTGGCCGACCTGGTCACGCCCGTGGCGGCCTTCGCCCGGGTTGTCGGCGACGACCCCGGCTTCCTGCTCGAGTCCGTCGAGCACGGCGAGCGCTGGAGCCGGTGGTCGTTCGTGGGTCGCAACCCGCTGGCCACGCTCACCAGCCGCAACGGCCAGCTGACCATCGACGGCGACCTCCACCCCGACATCCCCACCGACCGGGGCATCCTCGCCGCCATCGAGGCCATGCTCGAGCGCTACCGGTCGCCGCAGCTCGACGAGCTGCCGCCGCTGCACGGCGGGCTCATGGGCTACCTGGGCTACGACGTGGTGCGCGAGGTCGAGCGCCTGCCCGACGTCCCCGACGACGACCGTGGCCATCCCGATGCCGTCATGTCGGTCATCGGCCAGCTGGCCGCCTTCGACCACTGGCGCCAGCGGGTCACCCTCATCGACAACGTGCTCGTCGAACCGGGCACCGGGGCCGACGAGCTCGACGCCGCCTACGACGCCGCCGTCGAACGTCTCGAGCAGCTGGCCGCCGACGGCGCCAGCCCGCTCGACGAGCCCATGCTCAGCCCGCCCCAGCCCGACGACGAACCGCCCGAGGTCACGTCGTCGATGGCCGCCGGCCAGTACCAGGCCGCGGTCGAGGCGGCACGCGAGTACGTGTTCGCCGGCGACGTCTTCCAGGTGGTGCTCTCCCAGCGCTTCGACTTCGAGCTGGGCGCCGACCCGTTCGACGTGTACCGGGCGCTGCGTCAGGTCAACCCCAGCCCCTACATGTACTTCGTGCGCGTGCCCGGGGTGACGCTGGTCGGTGCCAGCCCCGAACCCATGGTGCAGCTGCTCGACGGCCGGGTGATCTCCCGGCCCATCGCCGGCACCCGCAAGCGGGGGCGCACCGAGGCCCACGACCGCAGGATGGCCGCCGAGCTCACCGAGCACCCCAAGGAGCGCGCCGAGCACGTGATGCTGGTGGACCTCGCCCGCAACGACGTCGGCCGTGTGGTCACGTTCGGCACGTGCGAGGTCACCGAGCTGATGACGCTCGAGCGGTTCAGCCACGTCATGCACCTCACGTCGCAGGTCGAGGGCGACCTGGCGCCCGGTCGCACCCCGGTCGACGTGCTCAGAGCCACGCTGCCCGCCGGCACGGTGTCGGGCGCACCCAAGGTCCGGGCGATGGAGATCATCGACGAGCTCGAACCGGTCAAGCGCGGTCCCTACGCCGGCGTGGTCGGCTACCTCGACTTCTCGGGCAACGTCGACACCGCCATCGCCATCCGTACCATGGTCATCGGCGACGACGGCCGTGCCTCGGTCCAGGCCGGTGCCGGCATCGTGGCCGACAGCGTCCCGGACGACGAGCACCTCGAATGCCAGAACAAGGCGCGAGCCCTGCTCGTGGCCGTGCCGGCGGCGAGACGGATGACCGCAGAACGGAGGGCCGAACAATGACCGACGCAACGACCGGGGCAGCCGCCATGCGACGTGACGTCGTGCGAATCTGGGGTCCCGACGCCGAGCGGTTCCTGCAGGGCCAGCTCAGCCAGGACCTCGACGCCCTGGCCGTCGGCACGTCCACGTGGACCTTCGTGCTCCAACCCCAGGGCAAGGTCGACACCTGGGCCCGGCTCACCAAGACCGCCGCCGACGAGTTCCTGCTCGACACCGACGCCGGTCACGGCCAGGCCATGCACGACCGGCTGGCACGCTTCCTGTTGCGCACCAAGGCCGAGCTCGAGGTGACCGAGCGTCCCGCCGTCGCCGTCCGAGGCGCCGATGCCCCCCGTCCCGAGCTGCCCGACGGCGTGCTGCGCCTGCCGGTGGTCGGCCCGGGCGTCGAGGGCTACGACCTGGTCGGCGACGCTGCCGCCCCACCCGAGGGGGTCACGACCTGGACCGATGACGACCTGACCGCCTACCGGGTCGTCCACGGTGTGCCGGCCATGGGCCACGAGCTCGACGACGCCACCATCCCTGCCGAGGTGGGGCAGTGGATCGTCGACGAGTCGGTGAGCTTCGCCAAGGGCTGTTTCGTCGGCCAGGAGCTGGTCGCCCGCATCGACAGCCGGGGAGGCAACGTCCCGCGGCGCCTGCGGGTGCTGGTCATGGACGATGCGGTGCACGAGGGGCTGCCGGTCGAAGCCGACGGGCCGGCGGGGGCCGTCACCACGGCGGCGGTGTCCGCCGAGCACGGTCCGGTTGCGCTGGCGTACTGCGGTCGGGCGGTCGAGCTGGGCACACGGGTACACGTCGGCGGCGTCGCCGGCGTCGTGCACGAGGCCCCGCTCGGCTGAGCAGATGCGTCGCCGCCTGGCGGCCACGCTGGTGGCGGCCGCCGCGCTGGCCGCCTGTTCGGGTTCGTCGTCGCGCCTGCTCCCTCCGCCGTCGAGCACCTCGTCGACCGCGCCGACGACGACCACCACCACCGTCGACTTCTCGACCGTCCCACTGGCGGCCGTCCCCGGCCAGACGACCACCACGCTCGTGACGTCGGGCAAGGCCGCCCTGTCCGGTGTGGTCAACGGCCCCGAAGGCGGGGTCCCGGGTGCCATCGTCCACGCCGAACGCCTGGTGGGCGACGCCGTGCAGCCCTTCGAGATCCGCACGGCAGAGGATGGCTCGTGGACGTTGTCCGGGCTGCCCGGCGGTCGGTTCCGGGTCCGGGCCTACCGGCCGCCCGACCTGGCCATGGAGGAGCCCGCGGTGTTCTTCCTCCGTGGCGACGAGAACCGGGAGCTGTCCCTGGTCGTGCAGTCCTTCGTCGGTGTCCAGGTGCTCGCCGGCACCACGCCCGAGACGCTCACGGTGGGCGACGCCGCCAACCTCGCCGTCCGGGTCACCGAGCGGTACGTGGACGATGCCGGCGTGGGGCAGGTGCGCCCGGTGGTGAACGTGCGCGTGCGGGTGCGTTCGAGCGGATGGCGCGAGATCGACGATCCGGTCGACACCACCGATCTCGACGGCACCGTCGTCTTCACCTTCGAGTGCGACCGCGCCACCCCGGTCACCGCCACCGCCGTGGTGGGCGCCGACCAGCAGGTGTTCCCGCTCGAGGTCCCCGACTGCGAGCCGCGGGCCACGACCACGACCTCGACCACCACCACGACCGGCGGCACCAGCTCCACGACCCGCTCCTCGACGACCACCACCACGGCACCGAGCAGCACCACGACGACCCGCGGCTGAGCGCCCGTAGACTCGATCCATCATGGGTCGCGAGGACGAGACCGGGAGCCACTACGAGGTGCTCGGTGTGGCGCCCACCGCATCGGTCGCCGAGATCCGCGCCGCCTACGTCGCCCTGGCCCGCGCCCACCACCCCGACCGTCAGCACACCGCCGGAACGGGCGCCCAGGCCGACGCGGCGAGCCGGATGGCCCGGATCAACGCCGCCTGGACCGTCCTGTCCGACCACAACCGTCGTGCCGCCTACGACGCCCGGCGCACGGCCAGCTCGACACCACACGCCAACGTCCGGCGGCCCGACGGCACCTTCGTGCCGCTCGAGGACGACGACGACCACATCGATCCCCGGCTGCTCGACGACACGCCGACCGGTGCACCCACGTTGCGCCGGAGCCTGACGTTCCTGCCGGCGGTGCTCGCCGTCGCCGGCGTGGCGGTGATCTTCGCCGGTTTCCTCCTGCGCTACGGCGGCTTCATCGGTCTCGGCGTCGCCATCCTCGCCGCCAGCGCGCTGTCGTTCCTGCTCATCCCGCTGGTGGCGATGATCGCGTCCAGCCGGGCCGACCACGAACGGTGATCGGGTAGCGTCCGGCGTCATGTCCAAGATCTCCGTCATCGCCAAGATCGTCGCCAAGGAAGGCAAGCGCGACGAGCTCGTCGCCGCCTTCGGCGACTACTTCCCCCAGGTCGGGTCCGAGGACGGCACGCTCGTCTACGCCATCAGCCTCGACAACGCCGACGATGTGACCGTCTGGGTCTACGAGCTGTACTCCGACGGCGATGCCCTCAAGGGCCACTCCAGCTCCGACGCGTTCAAGGCCTTCGGCGCCAAGCTCGGCGGTGTCCTGGCCGGCGCGCCCGAGCTGCACATGTGCACGCCGGTCCACGCCAAGGGCCACGACGTCTAGGCCGCACCCGTCGGTCCACCGCCCGTGGCCACCTACCTCGACGGCATCCTGCGCGCCCACCGCGAGGCGGCTGCGCTCGACGACCGCGACACCGACCAGCTGCGCGCTCGGGCCCTGGCGCAGCCCGAGCCGCGCGGGTTCGCCCGTGCGCTCCGCGAGGTCGACGGGCTGGGCGTGATCGCCGAGGTCAAGCGCCGGTCGCCGTCCAAGGGCGATCTGTTCGCCGACCTCGATCCCGCCGGCCTCGCCGACCAGTACGAGCGGGGCGGCGCCACCTGCCTGTCCGTGCTGACCGACCGTGACCACTTCGGCGGCTCGCCCGACGACCTGGCCGCCGCCAGAGATGGCTGCGCGCTGCCGGTGCTGCGCAAGGACTTCACCGTGTCGGTCCACGACGTGCTCGACGCCCGGATCATGGGCGCCGATTGCGTGCTGCTCATCGCCGCCGCGCTCGACGACGACGAGCTCAACGCGTTCTTCCGGGCGGCCATCGAGGTCGGCCTCGACGCGCTGGTCGAGGTCCACGACGAGGCCGAGCTCGACCGGGCGCTGGCGGTCGGCGCCACGCTCGTCGGCGTCAACCAGCGCGACCTCGTCACCTTCGAGGTCGACCACGAGCGGGCCCTGCGCATGGCCGCTGCGTTCCCCGACCACCTGGTGTCGGTCGCCGAGTCGGGCGTGCGCGGCCCCGACGACGCCGCCGCCCTCGCCGCCGCCGGCTACGACGCCGTCCTGGTGGGGGAGTCGCTGGTCACCTCCGGCGACCCCGCCGCCGCCGTCGCCGCCCTCCGCAACGCCTGCTGACCCCACCCCATCCGAAGATCTCGTGGATCCGTGACAGGGGTGTCGCCAATCGACGACAGATCCGGGAGGGAACCGGCTGCGGCGGACCGGGGTGCGCCCGATACCGTCGGGCGCCGTGTTCGTGAAGATCTGCGCCATCACCAACGTCGACGACGCCCGCGTGGCCGTCGATGCCGGCGCTGACGCCATCGGCATGATCTTCGCCCCTTCCCGCCGCCAGATCGACGTCGACCAGGCCCGCGAGATCGTCGCCGCCGTGCCCGAGCACGTTCTCACCGTCGGGGTGTTCCGCGACCACCTGGCGAGGGAGGTGATCGAGATCGCCGACGCGGTTGGACTCCGGGCCGCCCAGCTCCACGGGTCCGAGACGCCGGCCACCAGCCACGCCGTGCACCAGGCCGTGCCCGTTCTCATTCGGGCCATGGCCGCCGGCGACCCGCAGCTCGACGAGATCGACCGGCACGGCGCCGACGTCGTGCTGCTCGACGCACCCACCCCCGGCGGAGGCGTGCCCTTCGACTGGACCCTGGTGGGCGACCTCACCCGGCGGCACCGCGTCCTGCTCGCCGGCGGCCTGCGGCCCGACACGGTCGCCGACGCCATCCGCACCGTGGGTCCCTGGGGCGTCGACGTCGCCTCCGGTGTGGAAGCCGCCCCCGGCCGCAAGGACGCCGACGCCGTGCGGGCGTTCGTCGCCACCGCCAAGGCCGCCAGCACCGACGCCTCACCGCACCCCCCGCTCGCCGACCTCTGGACCGCGTCATGACCGAGACCGCCCCCCGCCCGCCCGACCCGGTCATGGGCGACCCCGTCCACGGCCGGTTCGGGCGCTTCGGCGGCCAGTTCGTGCCCGAGAGCCTCATCGGCGCCTGCCAGGAGGTCGAGCACGAGTTCCGCGACGCCTGGTCCGACCCCGAGTTCCGCGCTCGCCTCGACGGGCTGCTGCGCGACTACGCCGGCCGACCCAGCCCGGTCACCGTGTGCGGCCGCCTCTCCGAACAGCTCGGCCTGCGCCTGCTGCTCAAGCGCGAGGACCTCAACCACACGGGCAGCCACAAGATCAACAACGTGCTCGGCCAGGCCCTGCTGGCCCAGCGCATGGGCAAGCAGCGCTTGGTGGCCGAGACCGGCGCCGGGCAGCACGGCGTGGCCACGGCCACCGCGGCGGCGCTGCTCGGGCTCGACTGCGTCGTCTACATGGGTGCGGTCGACATGGAGCGCCAGAAGCTCAACGTGTTCCGCATGCGCCTGCTGGGTGCCGAGGTGCGCTCGGCCGAGACCGGCAGCCGCACGCTCAAGGACGCGGTCAACGAGGCCATGCGCGACTGGGTGGCCACCGTCGAGTCCACCCACTACTGCCTGGGTTCGGCGATGGGCCCGCATCCGTATCCGTGGATGGTGCGCGAGCTGCACCGGGTCATCGGCACCGAGGCCCGCGAGCAGTGCCTGGCCCTCGACGGGCGCCACCCCGACGTCGTCACCGCCTGCGTCGGCGGCGGCTCCAACGCCATCGGCATCTTCTCCGGCTTCGCCGACACCGACGCCGAGCTGGTGGGCGTCGAGCCGGCCGGCGGCGCCGCCATCGGCCACGGCGTGCCCGGCATCGTCCACGGATCCACGTCGTTCCTCCTGCAGGACGACCACGGGCAGGTGCAGGAGGCCGAGTCGATCTCCGCCGGCCTCGACTACCCCGGCGTCGGCCCCGAGCACGCCCACCTGGCCGACATCGGCCGGGCCCGCTACGAGTCGGTCACCGACGCCGAGGTGCTCGACGCCTTCCAGCTGCTGTCGCGCACCGAGGGCATCATCCCCGCCCTCGAGCCGGCGCATGCCCTGGCCTGGGTCAGCCGGGCGCGCAAGGAGCTGGCCGGCAAGACCGTGCTGCTCAACCTGTCCGGTCGGGGCGACAAGGACGTGGCCCAGGTGGCCGAGATCATGGGCGAGCTGTGATGGGCACGCTCGAGAAGCACCTGCGCGAGCGGCGCGACGCCGGCCGCAAGCTGCTGCTGCCCTACGTCACCGGCGGGCTGCGCGACGACTGGCTCGACGTCATCCGGGCCTACGACGACGCCGGTGCCGACGCCGTCGAGGTGGGCATCCCCTTCTCCGACCCGGTCATGGACGGCCCCACCATCCAGGCCGCGTCCGACGCCGCGCTGCGCCACGGCGCCACGCCGGCGGGCATCCTCGCCGAGCTCCGTGGTCTCGACGTCAGCATCCCGCTGATCGTCATGACCTACGCCAACATCCCGTTCCACATGGGCTACGAGCGCTTCGTCGCCGAGTGCGGTCAGGCCGGCGTGCACGGTGCCATCCTCCCCGACGTGCCGCTCGAGGAGCTCGACGAGTGGGAGCAGGCCGTCGGTGGGGCCGACCTCGACACGGTGATGCTCGCCAGCCCCATCAGCAGCGACGACCGCCTCGTCCGCCTCAGCGAGCGCAGCCGTGGCTTCGTCTACGGGGTCAACGTGCTCGGGGTCACCGGCGAGCGGGCCGACGTGGGCAGCTGGACCGCCGACCTCGCCGGCCGGCTCAAGCGGGTCACCGACCTGCCCGTCATCATGGGGTTCGGCATCTCGTCACCGGCCACCGCCGCTGCGGCCGCTGCGCCCTCCGACGGCGTCATCGTGGCCTCGGCCATCATGCGGCTGCTCCTCGACGGCGGGTCGGCCGTCGACGCCGGCGAGTTCGTCGCCGGTCTCCGCCGGGCGCTCGACGCCGGCTGAGTCGTCCTCGCCGCCATCGTCCTCAGCGGCGTCGCCGTCGCCGGCGGCGCGCTGCTCGGTGGCCTCGGCCCGGTCGGCGCCCCGGCCGAGGTCCTCGTCGTGCTCGGGGCCCGGCTCGTGCGGGAAGTGCCGCGGCTGGGGCCGGATGAACTCGCGGTACACGATCTCGTTCAGTTCGCCGCCGATGAGCACGGCAAGCGCGAGCAGCCAGAACCACAGCAGCACGATCAGCGCGCCGCCGAGCGTGCCGAACACGGCGTTGGTCGACTGGGCGACCCGCAGGTACACGTTCAGCCCGAGCGAGAACACGATCCACAGCACGCCGGTGAGCAGGGCGCCGGGCACGTCCCAGCGCCACGGGCTGCGGTGATCGGGTGCCAGGTGGAAGATCACCGACGCCCACAGGACGAGCACCGCGAACGCGGCCGGGATGCGCACGACGTCCCAGAGGAAGACGAACTGGTCGCCCACCCCGAGGTCGCCGGCGATCTGCTGGCCCGAACCGAACAGCGGGCCGACGATGAACATCGACAGCATCACCGCGCCGGCCACCACCGAACCCACCGCCAGCGCCAGCGCCGTGAGCCGCATCTGGAACCAGCCCCGGTCGTCCTCCACGTCGTACACGACGTCGAGCGCCCGGATCAGTGCGGCGAAGCCCCGCGACAGGGCCCACAGGGCGGCCAGCAACGAGAAGGTGAGCAGCCCGGGGCGCGATTGCGTGAACAGCTCGTTGGCCGTGTCGAGGACGCCCGATGCGTCGTCGGTGAGGATGCGGTTGAGGAAGTCGATGACCTGGGATCGGGCGCTGTCGGCGACGTCGGCGCCCACGAACGAGTCGAGTACGCCGAGCAGTGACGCCATGGCCAACACCGCCGGGAACAGGCTGAGCACGGCGTAGAAGGAGACCTCTGCGGCCAGGTCGGGGACCCGATCATGTGACCACTCCTTCACCATCTGCCGGGCGACGCGCCCGAAGCGGCGGCGCCACGTGTGGTCCTGCCCGTCGTTCGGGCTCATGCGTGGGCGCGCAGGAACTCGATCGTGCGTCGCCAGGCGGCGTCGGCGGCCGCCTCGTCGTAGCCGGGCGTTCCCGGTTCGGCGAAGTGGTGGTCGGCGTCGTAGGTGTGGATCTCGACCGGTCGCTCGGCCAGGCCGAAGCTGGCCTCCATCAGGGCCAGCTCGTCGGCGTCGAGCATGGGGTCGTCGGTGGCCATGTGCAGCTGGTACGACGAGCGGGTGCGGCGGAAGTCGATGCCCTGGGTCCCGTAGAAGCCCACGACCGCGGTGACGTTGTCGGGGAAGCGCTCGGAGTACCACAACCCGAGCGACGCCCCCATCGAGAAGCCGACGATCATGATCGGCCCGTCGCCGGTGGCCGGCATGCGGCGGAGCGCGTCGGCGGTGGACTGCACGCCGAGCACCAGGCGGTTGGCGTCGGCGTCGGCCAGCAGCTCCTGGCCGTGGGCGTTGCTCTCGGCGACGACGCCGTCGAACAGGTCGGGTGCCACGGCGGTGAAGCCGGCGTCGGCCAGTTGGTTGCACCGGTCCTTCAGCGACTCGGTGAGACCCCACCACGAGTGCAGCACCAGCACGCCCGGCCCGGTTCCCGAGCGGGGCACGTCGGCGTAGGCGGTCGTCGATTCGGTGCTCACCCCTCCCGAGGCTACCGGGCGCTTCCGAGCGCGCCGATCGGCGCGTTCCGAGCGGGGTGGCGGTACGTGGCAGGCTCGCCCGGATGGGCGACGCCAGCACCGATCCCGGACCTGCACCCGGTTGCGAGCTGTGCGAGGCCGCCCGCCTCACCCCCTGGTTCCACGAGGACGACACGTGCTGGGTCGCCGAGTGCGAAGCGTGCTGGGTCCCGATGGTGGTGTGGCGCCGGCACGGCATCGACCCGTCCGAGACCGACCGGGCCCACATGCTCGAACGTCTGGGCGCCGTCGCCACCGAGGCCTACGGCGAGTACTGGCTCGACCCCGACCGTCGCTCGATCCCCGACCACTGGCATGTCCACGCCCGCCCGAAGGGTGGGTTCCACGGGCACGGCTGGCCGCGCCCCACCGCACTGGAGGAGAAGCGTTGAAGGAGTCCCTGCTCGAACGGTCGAGCCGCTACATCGACGAGGGCGTCTACGAGGGTCCCGCAGCCATCAACCCCACCGACGCCAGCTTCCACGAGATCGCCGACGACATCGGATTGGTCTGCGCCTTCTCCCACGTGTGGGCGCTGCGCAGCGCCGACGGGCTGACCGTCTTCGACACGTCGTTGGCTCCGTTCGGGCCGGCGGCCGTGCAGGCGCTGCGGGGCTGGAGCGATGACCGGTTCGCCTCGATCGTGTACACCCACGGCCACGTCGACCACGTCGGTGGCGTTGGCGCGTTCCTGGCCGACGCCGAGCAGCGTGGCGACGCTCGACCCAACATCGTCTCCCACCAGAACGCCCCGGCCCGGTTCGAGCGGTACGCGCTGACCCAGGGCTACAACACGGTGATCAACCGGCGGCAGTTCGGTCCCAACGGGCTCAACTTCCCCGACCAGTTCGTGGTGCCCGACCAGCTCTTCGAGCAGTCCACGGCCTGGTCCACCGGCGACACCCGCATCGAGCTGCACCACGACCGGGGCGAGACCGACGACCACGCCTGGGCCTGGGTGCCCGACCACAAGGCGATCTTCTGCGGCGACCTGTTCATCTGGGTGTTCCCGAACGCGGGCAACCCCCAGAAGGTGCAGCGCTACGCCGCCGACTGGGCCGTGGGTCTGCGCAAGATGATCGACCTCGAACCCGAGCTGCTGGCGCCCGCCCACGGCCTGCCCATCGTCGGCAAGGAGCGGATCGCCGGCGTGCTCGACAACACCGCCACCGCCCTCGAAGGCCTGCTGCACGACACCATCGCCATGATGAACGAGGGGGCCACGCTCGACGAGATCGTCCACACCGTGCGCGTGCCCGATCGGTTCGCCGACCTGCCGTACCTGCAGGCCACCTACGACGAACCCGAGTTCGTGGTCCGCAACATCTGGCGCCTCTACGGCGGCTGGTACGACGGCAACCCGGCCCGGCTCAAGCCACCGCGCGACGCGGACCTGGGCGCCGAGGTGGCATCGCTGGCCGGCGGGGCGGCGGCGCTGTCGGTCCGGGCGGTCGAGGTCGCCGACGCCGGCGACCTACGCCTGGCCTGCCAGCTGGCCGAGTGGGCCGCCGGCGCCGCGCCCGACGACGCCGAGGTCCACGCCCGCCGGGCCGAGGTCTACCGCCGGCGCCGTCACGAGGAGTCGTCGCTCATGTCCAAGGGCATCTTCGGCACGGCGGCGAGCCAGTCCGAGGAGCGCGCCGATGGGTGATGCCAACGCCGATCCCGGGCCGGAGCAGGTCCAGGTCACGGTGCACCAGGCGGTGGGCGGCGACGAGTTCTTCGTCGAGCTCGTCGAGCGCTTCTACGCCGGCGTCGCCGAGGACCCCACGCTCGACCACATGTACCCCGACGACCTCACCGAGCCGAAGCGCAACCTGGCCGGGTTCCTCATCCAGTTCTGGGGCGGCTCGCAGGCCTACTCCGAGGAACGGGGCCACCCACGCCTGCGCATGCGCCACGTCCCGTTCCGCATCGGCCCCGCCGAGCGCGATGCCTGGTTCCGGCACATGATGGCGGCGCTCAACTCGCTGGTCGACGAGCGCGACATCCTCCCCGAGGCCGAGCAGGCCATGCGCGAGTACTTCTCGATGTCGGCCGAGGCCATGCGCAACGCCGACAGCTGAGAATTTCGTCTCCTGGTCACACCTGTGCTGACCAGTTGACGACAGATCCGGTGGGGCGGCGGGTACGAAGGGTCCATGGCGTATTCGTTCGATCGCGACGAGACCGTGGGGGAGGGGATGGCGCGCAACGCCGCCTCGCAGTACGAGACCGCCCTCGCCGCGCTCGACGACCCCAACGACCTCGGTCTCGTCGAGACCGTCCACGACGTGCGCAAGCGGTGCAAGAAGCTGCGAGCCCTGGCCCGGCTGGCGCGTGCCAGCATCGACAACTACTCCGACACCAACCGAGCCTTCCGCGACGCCGCCCGCGAGCTGTCGGGCATCCGTGACTCGCAGGTGCTGATCGAGGTCTTCGACGACCTGGTGTCCGCCGCTCCCGCCGGCGTCGAGCTTCCCGATCTGTGCGCCAGCCGGGCCGCGCTGGTGTCGGCCCACGATCGGGTGACCGACGAGCTGCACACCGACCGCTCCGCGCTCCTGCGGGCCCGCGCGCTGCTGGCCCAGGGCTGGGACGAGGTGCAACGGTGGGACCTCGACGACGACTTCGATGCCCTCGCCGGCGGCTTGGCCAAGACGTACGGCCGGGCGGCCGTTGCGTTCGAGCGCTGCCTCGAGGCGCCCGCCACCGCCGAGCTGCACGAGTGGCGCAAGCGGGTGAAGTACCACTGGTACCACGTGCGGATGTTCACCGACGCCGCCCCCGACATCCTCGAGCCGTGGGCCGACCGCCTGCACGACCTGGCCGACGCGCTGGGCGACGACCACGACCTGGCTGTCTTCGTCGACGCGCTCGACCCCGAGGTGCACGGCGGCGACGACGCCGTCGACGCGCTCCGGGTCCTGGCCGAGGGTCGGCGAGCCGATCTCCAACGAGCGGCCTTCGCGCTCGGTGCCCGTTTGACCAACGAGGACCCCGACGCCGTCGTCGACCGGGTTCGCACGTGTTGGGAGGCGTGGCACACCCACGGCGACGTCCCCGACGCGGTCAGCCTCCAGGACCTCGCCGACGCCGCCGACGCCGCCGGCGCCGCCGCCGCCGGCCCCTGACCGGACCCCGCCGATCCTTCGGATTCTGGGCCGCGGGGTCTGTGCGAGATGCGGCGATTCGCGGCCCAGAACGACCGAGCCTGGATTCTGGGCCGCGAGATTTGTGCGAGATGCGGCGATTCGCGGCCCAGAACCCGAGGTTCTGTGCGCCGGCGATCCTCGTCGATGCGCTGCCTACGAGCGGACGACGGCCGGCGCCGGCAGGTCGCCCGGCCGGTGGGCGATGTCCACGGGCGAGGTGGCCAGGTTGCGCAGGGCTCGGAACGTCCACGCGGCGGCGAGCAGCGTGGCGACGGCGCCCATGCCGACGCCGGCGCGGGCACCGAGGTGCTCGGAGACCCAGCCGGCGATCGGCCCGCCGATGGGTGTGCTGCCGAGGAACACGACTGCGGTGAGCGCCAGCGCCCGTCCCCGCATCGACGGATCGGCGTGCAGGTTGATCACCGCGTTCGAGCCCGAGATGAGGAAGATCGACGACAGGCCCAGCGGTACCACGGCGATCAGGCCGATCCACTCGTTGGGAGCCACCGCCAGGAACGTCATCGACAGGCCCATGGCCAGTGCAGCTCGGGCCAGCATGCGGGTGTCGGCGTCGGTGCGGCGGGCGATGAGCAGGGCCCCGATGACCGAGCCCGCGCTCATCGAGGAGTACAGCATCGTGAACGTGCCGGCGTCGCCGCCGAAGCTGCGCTCGGCGAGCAGCGGCAGCGTCACCTGGAACTCGAACGCCAGCGTGCCGATGACGGTCAGCAGCACCAGTGGCAGACGCAGCTCGGGTGTCGACCACACGTAGCGGAAGCCTTCGCGCAGCTGGCCGCGCGCCCGGGTGACCCGCTTCGACGTCCGCAGCTGGTCGCGGTCGATGCGCAGCAGCGCCACCAGGACCGCGACGTAGGTGATGGAGTTCACGAGGAAGCACCACCGGGCACCGACGGTCGAGATGAGCACGCCCGCCAGCGCCGGGCCGACGACGCGCGACCCGGTCATCAGGGCGCTGTTGAGCCCCACGGCGTTGGGCACGTCGCGCTCGGCCACCATCTCGACCACCAACGCACGCCGGGCCGGATTGTCGAGCGCGGTGACCACGCCGTACAGCGCGGCCAGCGCGTAGATGGCGGGCAGGCTGACCAGGTCGGTGAAGGTCAGGACGGTGAAGCCGATGGCCACCACGGTGAACGCGGTCTGGGTGGCGATCAGGAACCGGTGGCGGTCGACCCGGTCGGCGACCACGCCGGCCCAGGCGCCGAGCACGAGCACGGGCAGGAACTGCGCCGCCGTCGCCAGACCGAGCGCGAACCCGTCGTTGGTGAGCTGCAGGACCACCCAGATGATGGCGATCGACTGCATCCAGGTGCCCGACTGAGACACCAGCTGCCCGAAGAAGAACAGCCGGAAGTTGCGGGTGCCGAGCGACCGGAAGGTGACCTTGGTGGCGTCGAGGAAGCGGGCCTTCACCGGGGGCTCTCCTGGTCGGTGGGCGGTTGGCGGGGGACGTCGAGCGACGCCGAGAGTTGCTCAAGGACGTCGGCGGCGGTGCGCACGGCGTCGATGGTCGGCGCACCCGGCTCGGCCAGGCGGTTGGCCAGGAATGCGTTGCGGCGCGAGCGGCTCTCGGCCAGCTGTTCGGCGCCGGCCTCGGTCAGCGCCACCCGCACGACCCGCCCGTCGTCGGGGTCGGTGCGGCGGTCGACCAGACCCTGCTCCACGAGCTTGGTCACCAGCTTGGTGACCGTCGCCGGCGCCACCTGCTCGCGGGCGGCGACGTCGCCGAGCGTCAGCGGACCGTGCTTCTCGATGGTGACCAGCGCCGACTGCAACGTCGGCGACAGCCCGCCGGACTGCTGGCGCAGCTGCCGGTTGAGTCGGGCCACGGCCACCCGCAGCCGGGCGACCAGGGCGAGGTCGACCTCGGGCGGCAGCGTGGCGGCGGGGGTGCGTTCGTTCACGGACGTGCAAACTAGTTCACCAGGTGAACTATTCCCGACCGTGATTTCGGTCCGCCCCCTCCGGGATCTGGCAGCCGCCCCGTCACGGAACTGGCAGCCGCTCGTCCGCCACGCTCGAACGTGACAAGATCGCCGCATGGCTCTCACCGCAGGCGACCGCGCACCCGCCTTCACCCTCACCGACCAGCACGGCGAGAAGGTGAAGCTCACCGACCTCAAGGGCGACAAGGTCCTCGTGTACTTCTACCCGAAGGCCGACACGCCGGGCTGCACCACGCAGGCGTGCGAGCTGTCGGCCATCAAGGGCGACATCGACTGCCGGATCATCGGCATCAGCCCCGACGAGCCCGACAAGCAGAAGAAGTTCGACGACAAGCACGACATCGGCTTCCCGCTGCTGTCCGACCCCGACCACAAGGTGGCCGACAAGTACGGCGCCTGGGGCGAGAAGTCCATGTACGGCAAGAAGTACATGGGCATCATCCGCTCGGCGTACCTGATCGACGAGAAGGGCAAGATCGCCGAGGCCTGGCCCAAGATCAGCCCCAAGGACACGCCGAAGAAGCTGCTCAAGGCCCTCGAGATCCGTCGGGTCTGACGGCGTGGCCGACCTCGATCCGCGGGAGATCCTCCCGCACCGCGACCCGTTCGCGTTCATCACCGCCATCGACGACGTGGTGCCCGGCCAGTCGGCGCGGTGCCGCTGGCAGCTCACCGGCGACGAGGACTTCTTCGCCGGCCACTTCCCGGGCCGGCCGACGCTGCCCGGTGTGCTCATGCTCGAGGCGCTGGCCCAGACGGGCGCCATCGCCGCGCTCCAGGACCCGCGCTTCGCCGGCAAGCTTCTGCTCTTCGGCGGCGTCGACAAGGCCCGCTTCCGGCGTCAGGTCCTCCCCGGCGACACGCTCACCCTCGAGGTCGAGATGGGCCGGCTGTCGGCCCGGGCCGGCAAGGGCCACGGCGTGGCGTCGGTCGACGGCGAGAAGGCCTGCGAGGCCGACCTCCTGTTCGTCGTCGCCGACGCGGTCTGAATCTGGCAGCCGCTGCGTCACACCTCCGGCGTGACGCAGCGGCTGCCAGTTTCTCAGGGGGTCAGAGGGCCGGGGCGACGATGAGGCAGCCGTTGTGGCCGCCGAACCCGAAGCTGTTGGACAGCACCGGGCCCGGCTCCCACTCCTGCGGCTCGCCGGTGACCAGGTTGATCTGCGGCAGCTCGGGGTCGACGGCGTCGGTGCCCATGGTGGGCGGGATCAATCCCTTCTGGATCGACAGCACCGCCGCCACCGCCTCGAGGGCGCCGGCGGCACCCAGCGCGTGACCGGTGACGCCCTTGGTGGAGGTGACCGGGGGGCCGTTCTCGCCGAACACCTTGGCGATGGCGTGGGCCTCGGCGGCGTCGTTGAGTGGCGTCGACGTGCCGTGGGCGTTGATCTGGGCGATGTCGCCGGCACCGAGGCCGGCGTCTTCGAGGGCCAGCTCCATGCACCGTACGGCGCCGGCGCCGCCGGGGGAGGGGGCGGTGATGTGGTGGGCGTCGGCCGTGGAGGCGCCGCCCAGGAACTCGCCCAGGATGGTGGCGCCCCGGGCCACGGCGGCGTTCCACTCCTCGAGCAGCAGCAGACCGCAGCCCTCGGAGATCACGAAGCCGTCACGGTCGGCGGAGAACGGCCGGGACGTGCCCGAGTTCGACAGGGCGGTCATGTTCTGGAAGCCCGCCAGCCCGGTGGGCGTCAGCGTCGACTCGGCGCCACCGGCCACGACCAGGTCGCACCGGTCCCAGGCGATGAGGTCGGCCGCCCGGGTGATGCCGTGGGTGCCGGCGGCGCAGGCGGTCACGATCGTCTCGCACGGGCCCTGCCAGCCGTAGCGCATGGACACGCCGGCTCCGGCGGCGTTGGGCATCATCATCGGCACCAGGAACGGCGAGACGCGGCGTGAGCCTCGCTCGTGCTGGACGACGATCTGCTCCTCCAGGGTCTCGATGCCGCCGATGCCGGTGGCGATCATGACGCCGGCCCGGTCGGGGTCGTGGCCGAGGCTGTCGGGCGAGCCGTCGCTGGCGCCGGCGTGTTCGAACAGCTGCTGGGCGGCGGCCATGGCGAACTGGGCGAACCGGTCGGTCCGGCGGGCTTCCTTGGGGTTCTCGAAGTACGGGGCCGGGTCGAAGTCGTCGATCTTGCGCATGCCGTCCTCGGGGGTCCGGCACAGACCCTCCCAGAACTCCTCGGTGCCGATGCCGGCCTTGGCCACCGCGCTGACGGCGGTGATGGCCACCCGGCGCCGGGTGCGGTGGTTGCGATCGTCGGTCATGGCGTTTCCCGTTCTCCTCGGCGAACCGTGGTCCTCAGAGCTTGCCCTTGACCAGGTTGAAGGCGGCGCCCACCGTGTCGATGCCCTCGAGCTCTTCTTCCTCGACCGTGATGTCGAACTCCTCCTCGAGCGCCATGACCAGCTCGACCAGGTCGAGGCTGTCGGCGTCGAGGTCGTCGGCGAAGCTGGCTTCCTTGGTGACCTGGTCGGCGTCGACGGAGAGGACCTCCACGGCGCACTTCTGGAAGCGTTCGAATTCGTCAGCCATTGCGGGTGTTCTCCTGTTGCTTGGGTTGGATCGGGATGAGCGTGCGGACGGGTCGGCCGACGGGGTCAGTGCCCCATGGCCAGCCCGCCGTCGACGGGCAGGACCACGCCGGTGATGAATCCGGCGTCGTCGGAGGTCAGGAACCGTACGGCGGCGGCGACGTCGTCGGGCGAGCCGATGCGGCCCAGCGGCACGCCGGCGTCCATCTCGGCCCGGCGGGCCTCGGTGACGCCGGCCAGCATCTCGGTCTCGATCGGGCCGGGCGTGACCACGTTGACGGTGATGTTGCGCGACGCCAGCTCTCGGGCCATCGACCGGGCCAGGCCGATGAGGCCGGCCTTGGAGGCGGCGTAGTTGGCCTGTCCGGGCGAGCCGAAGTAGGCGCCGATGGACGACATGAACACGATGCGGCCGTAGCGGGCGCGCATCATCTTCTTGGTGACCGCCTTGGCGAAGCGGAAGCTGCCGCCCAGGTTGGTGTCGACCACGCTGGTGAAGTCGTCGTCGGACATGCGCACGAGCAGTCCGTCCTTGGTGATGCCGGCGTTGGCGACCAGCACCTCGACCGGGCCGAGCTCGTCCTCGACCGTGGCCACGGCCTTCTCGACGGCGTCGGCGTCGGACATGTCGCAGGCGACGGCGAAGGCGCCGTCGACCTCGCCGCCCGAGCGTGACACGGTGGCGACGCGGTGGCCGTCGGCGAGGAACGACTGCGTGCAGGCCAGTCCGATGCCGCGGTTGCCGCCGGTGACGAGCACGGTGCGCGCGGTGGTGCCCGTGTCGGAGGTGCCGGTCATGGCCGTGCATCCTTGCGCACGTCGGCGCCGTCCGCAGAAGTCACGTGGACGCTCCCAGCTCGACCGGTCCGGCGTCGGACCAGCGCAGGATCGCCGATGCCCAGGTCATGCCGGCGCCGAAACCGACCAGCAGGATGAGGTCGCCGTCGCGCACCCGCCCCTGGTCGAGCGCTTCGGCCAGTGCCAGTGGGATCGACGCCGCCGACGTGTTGCCGGTGGACTGCAGCACCAGCGCGGTCTGCTCGCGGTCGAAGCCGAGCTTGTCGCAGGCCGAGTCGATGATGCGGATGTTGGCCTGGTGGGGCACCACCAGGGCGATGTCCTCGGCCTTCACGCCGGCCCGCTCCATGGCGAGCGTGGCCGACTGGACCATCACCCGCACGGCCCGCCGGAACACCTCGCGGCCGTCCATCTGCATGTAGCCGCCGACCTCGGCGTAGAGGATGTGCTCGGCGCTGCCGTCGGAGCCGACGTCCCAGCTCAGCAGCTGCGGAGGTTCGCCCTCGGGGATGGCGTCGATGACCACGGCACCGCCGCCGTTGCCGAACAGGATCGCCGTGCCGCGGTCTTCCTGGTCGGTGAGCTTGTCGAGCGTCTCGGCGCCGATCAGGAGGATGCGCCGGGAGCCCATGGCCAGGTAGCCGTTGGCCGCGGCCAGGCCGTAGACGAAACCCGAGCACGCAGCGTTCAGATCGAAGGCGCCGCAGTCGAGGCCGAGCAGCTCCTGCACGGTGCTGGCCGATGCCGGCAACGACCGGTCGGGACTCGTGGTGCACAGGATCAGCAGGTCGATGGTCGACGGATCGACGCCGGCCCGTTCGATGGCCTTGCGGCCGGCTTCGGCCGCCAGGCCCGAGGTGGTGCCGCCGTGGCGGCGCTCCTTGATGCCGGTGCGTTCGGTGATCCACTCGTCGCTGGTGTCGAGCCTGGCCTCGAGGTCGGCGTTGGACAGCACCTGGTCGGGCAGGGCGGTGCCCCAGCCGATGATGCGTCCGCCGCCCGGGATCCCGCCGGTGCCCCTCATGACACGCCTTCGAGCACGGCGGCGACGGCGTCGACCTGGTCGGGCGTCATCACCGAGTGCCGGTCGCGGCTCTTGTCGATCCGTTTGACCGTGCCGGTGAGCACGGCGCCCGGGCCGACCTCGACGAACGACGTGGCACCGAGGCCCAGCAGCGTCTGCACCGACGCCGTCCAGCGGACCGGGCTGGTGAGCTGACGGTTGAGCAGGTCGGGCCAGTCGCCCGCCGCGGTGTGCACGGCGGCGTCGACGTTGGCGACCACCGGCATGGACGCGTTCTCGAAGCCGGCGTCGGCGATGGCGGCCTGCAGCCGCTCGGCCGCCGGCGCCATGTAGGGCGTGTGGAAGGCACCGGACACGTCGAGGGGCATGACCCGCTTGGCGCCGGCGGCCTTGGCGGCGTCGCCGGCCAGCTCGATGGCGTCGGGGGCGCCGGCGATCACCACCTGGCCGGGAGCGTTGAGGTTGGCGATCCAGACGTCGCCGCCGACCGTGGCGCACGCCGTCTCGACCTGCGGCTCGTCCAGCCCCAGCACCGCGGCCATGGTCCCGGTCCGCTCGGTGCAGCACCGCTGCATGGCCTCGCCCCGCTCCACCACCACCCGGACGGCGTCGGCGAAGGACAGCACGCCGGCGGCGCACAGCGCCGAGAACTCGCCCAGGCTGTGGCCGGCCACGGCACTCGGGTGCACGCCCCGGCGGCGCAGCGCGTCGAGCACCACCATGGAGTGCACGAAGGTGCCCAGTTGGGCGTTGCGGGTCTCGACCAGCTCGTCGGGGCCGGCGTCGAGCAGCAGGTGGGCCACGTCGCGGCCCGCCGCCTCGGAGGCGTCGGCCACCAGCGACCACGACGGGTCGTCGACGAAGGCGGCGCCCATGCCGGGTTGCTGGCTGCCCTGGCCGGGGAAGACGAAGGTGAGCATCGGGACCTCGGGTCGCGGTCGGGAACGGGGGTCGGACCGGACGTGCCCCCGCTGCGTTTCACCGGGGCCGGGATTTTCCTCGACGGGGCCGGTGGGCATGCGGAGTTGGTCGTGCCCCCTCGCTCCGAGCGTAGAGGCCCGGTGCCGTCCTCGGGCACGGGGCGCTGATCAGACGGGCGTCACCGGCGCGTAGGCGCCGAACTCGTGCCGACGGTCGTGCTCGTCGAAGCGGTTCCGGCGCCACCAGGCGAAGGTGAGCAGCGCCACCACGAGCACGAGTCGCTTCATGGTCGGCAGCGTAGAACCTGGCGCCTCGCCCGGGCGGCGGTTCTGCGCCGGGAAACATACGGACAAATACACGGCACGGCGCACACGAACGGGAGGTCTGCCGTGCACGTGATCACCATCGAGACCCCGTCGCTGGGCGATCGCACCTACGTCGTCCACGACGGTTCCGACGCACTGGTCGTCGACCCGCAGCGCGACATCGATCGGGTCCTCGAGCAAGGTCGAGGAGGCCGGCGTGACCGTCGGGTGCGTGGTCGAGACCCACCTGCACAACGACTACGTCAGCGGTGGGCTGACCCTGGCTCGCGTGACGGGCGCCCGCTACGTGCACGCCGCCGCCGAGGACCTGCCCTTCGAGTACGAGGCCGTCGGTGACGGGGACGAGCTCGACCGTCGGCGAGCTCCACCTCGAGGTCGTGCACACGCCCGGGCACACGCCACACCACCTGTCCTACGTGGTGCACCACGGCGACGAACCGCCGGCGGCGTTCACGGGCGGGTCGCTGCTGCTCGGCTCGGTCGGTCGCACCGACCTGGTCGGCGACGACGTCACCGACGAGCTCACCCGGGCCCAGTACCGCTCCGCGCACCTGCTGGCCGACCGTCTGCCCGACGACGCCGTCGTCTACCCGACCCACGGCTTCGGCAGCTTCTGCTCGTCGGGCGGCGACTCCGACGACTCCGACGGCACCATGGGCACCGAGCGCAAGGTGAACATCGCCCTCACCGTCGACGACGAGGACGACTTCGTCGAGCGCCTGGTCAGCGGGCTGAGCAGCTACCCGCGCTACTACGCCTACATGGGTCCTCGGAACCGCTCCGGCGGGGGACCGGTCGACCTCACGCTGCCGGCGCCGGTCGACCCGGCCGAGCTGTCGCGCCGCATCCACCGTGGCGAGTGGGTGGTCGACCTGCGCAAGCGCCGCGCCTTCGCCGCCGAGCACCTGGCCGGCACGATCAGCATCGAGCTGGCCGCCGACCCGTTCTCCACGTACCTGGGTTGGCTGCTCCCCTGGGGCACGCCGGTGACGCTCGTCGCCGACGATCCCGACGCCATCACCGAGGCCCAGCGGGAGATGGCCCGCATCGGCATCGACCGGCCCATGGGCGCGGCCACCGGCGACGGGCCCGACGTGTGGGCGCCCGAACACGAGCGTCGCAGTTACGAGGCGGTGGACTTCAAGCGGGTCGGCGACGAGCTCGATGACATCACCGTGCTCGACGTGCGCCGGCACGACGAGCGGGCCGAGGGTGGCGTCGACGGTTCGGTGCACATCCCCATCGAGGAGCTCCAGGACCGCATGGACGAGCTGCCCGACGACACGCTCTGGGTCCACTGCGCCAGCGGCTTCCGGGCCAACATCGTGGCCAGCCTCCTCGACCGTGCCGGTCACCCCGTCGTGCTCATCGACGACGACTACGACAAGGCCGAGGAGCTCGGCTTGACGTCGGAGTCCCCGTGACGAGCTGACCAACGGCCCTCGTCGCGTCCGTCGGCCACGGCTACGACAATGACGTGGATCTCGCCCTCGGACGCATGGCGGTGCACCTGCGCCGTCGCGACGTGCCCTACGTCGTGCTGGCCGCCCTGCAGGTGGTCGACGTGGCGACGACGTGGGTGATCCTGGCCAACTGGGAGGCCCGTGCCGAGGGCAACCCGCTGGTGAGCACCCTGATCCACCAGAGTGGCCTCGGCTTGGCGATGTTCGCGCTGCTCACCATCAAGCTGGCCGTGGTCTACGTGCTCCACGAGAAGCGCACCGGCGTGAAGCTGATCTCCGCCGTGTACTCCATGGTCGTGTTCAACAACCTGCTGTTCCTGGCGCTCTGGCTCCTCGGCTGAGCGAGTCCGAACCCACGGGGTTGTGAGGCGCAGCCGAAGTCGCTGCCCGGAAGAACGGCGCCCTGCGCCGTTCTTCAAGGATCGCCGAAGGCGACCCGTGCCCGGGGCGGGACTCGAACCCGCACGTCCGTGAGGACAGCGGATTTTGAGTCCGCCGTGTATGCCAATTCCACCACCCGGGCGTGGGGCGCACGAGCGTAGCGCCCGGGTGCGCTCAGTCCCGGTTGGCGAGCGCCGGCACCTGACAGTTGACGTCGAGGATCCGGCCGTCGGCGCCGGCGACGGTGATGCCGAGCGCTGACAGCAGCGGGTCGATGAGCTCGGAGGCGATCTCCTGCTCGACCGGCGCCATGGCCGACTGCACCAGGTTCTGCACCGCTGCATCAGCGACGCCCAGCACGCTGAGCATGCTCGACGACGTGTTGTAGTGGACGCTGCCGTAGGCGTCGTCGGTGATGCTGGTGCCGGTGATGCCACCGTCGTACCGGTAGAAGGGGCCCGGGTTCTGTGGGTCGAACGGACCGGTGAACGTGTGCGACTCGGTGGCACCGAAGGCGTTGATGTCACCGTTGAACCGGCCGACCATCGACGCACCGAGGGCGTAGGTCTCGGAGTAGTCGACGTCGGTGGCGGCCGACAGGTCGATCGAGGGGCCGGTGAACGGGATCCCGATGGACGCGGTGAGCATCGACTTCGCCTTCAGGTTCCAGGGCTCTTCCTTGCGGAGCATGGAATCGGTGACCGTGCCGAGGCTGACGGTGAACGCTCCCGTCTGTGCCTCGAGGGCGGCGGTGGGGTCGCCCACGACCGGGCAGGAGATGTCGCCGTAGGTGGAGTCTGCCCGGGCAGCTTCTACGACCACGGAGAAGTTGCCGTTGCTGGTCTGGACGCCGAGCGAGCTGAGCACTCCGCCCAGGACACCGAGGTCGACGGGCACGTTCGTCAGCGGGAAGTCGAACCCGATCTTCACCTGCGCGGTGTGAGGACCGGCCTGGCCGGGACGCTTGAACTGGACGTCGGCCTTCGGTGGCTCGATGATCGAGATCTTCGGCGTGACGATCGGGGCCGCGTTGCCCAGGCTCACCGGCAAGGCGACGGCGGCGAAGTTGTTGCCGTCGATGGCCATGGCGGACATGCCGACCAGATCGAGGGCGTTTGCCCACACGTCGGCGGCACCGGCGCTCGGGTTGCCGGCGGCGAGGCCGAAGATGTCGCTCACCGCGAGCTGGGCGTCCGAGGCGATGTGGTTGGAGAAGGAGCCGAGGATCGTGCCGGCGTTCACGTCGGTGGCGTTGCCGCTCGCCTGCATCGACGACGCCGCGGCGTCGAGGAGGTCGCCGGCGGAGACGGTGGAGTTGATCAGGTCGTCGGCGCTGGCGAACCCCATCCGGGTGGCGACGTCGCCGAGGTCGACCTGTCCGAAGGCGAGGCCCTGCCACGACAGGGCATCGAGGCGCAGGCCGTCGCTGGGACCGGTGACGTCGCACGGGACCGACCCCGTTCCCGATGCCCCGATGCCGCCCGACACGTTGATCCCGAAGTACTGCGTGTACAGGTGGTTCATGAACGTCATCTGCGCATCGAGCGCTGCGTTCACCGAGCAGTCAGCTGTCGGGTCGTAGGTCTGGATGCCGGCGAACACCGAACCGAGCTCGGCCCGGGCGTATGCCCGGTCGACGGCGACACTGGTCCGCGACACCGGGCGGTCGTCGGTCGACAGGTCGAAGTACATCGGAACGAGGCCGGACAGCTCCACCTGCACGGCGTCGGGGTACTCGGTGGATCCGGTCATCGGCGTGAAGGCCTGGGCCGGAACATCCCACGTCCCCACCTGCACCTCGTTCGTGGTGAGCGTGATGTCCATGCCGTTCCGGGCCGCGCTGGCGTTGGCTTCGGTGAGGACGAGCGGCAGCGCGGTGGCAGCGTCTTGCCCGCCGATCACCTGCACGGCGTCGAGGGCGATGGCGTCGGCGTCGGCCTGGAGATCGCGGCGTTCGTCGCGCATCCGGCCGAGGTCGACGGCGAACGCGGTCATGGTCAGGATCAGCGTGAGGGCGAGGGCGGTCATCGGGATGATGACGCCCTGGTCCCGGCGCGTGCCCAGGCGTCGCTGGAGGAAGGACCGCAGGCTCACGGGGCGGCCTCCACCGGGATCAGCCGCACGGTGGTCTGCGACCCCATGGTGTCGGGCTCGAGCGACTGGATCAGCGGGATGGCCGGCATGATGCGGCTGTCGCCGGTGTTGTCGTACTCGAGCCGCACGGTCATGCACGCCGGGTCGGCGGCGGGGTCCGGGTTGATAGCGGAGAAGTCACGTCCGTCGGCCTCGGCGCAGTCGTGGATCTTGCGCAGGCAGGTGATGCCGTTGGATGCGATGGCGTCGACGCCGGCGGTGGTGCCCGGTGTGCCGCAGCTGCGGTCGAAGTCGGACAGCACGTCGTCCAGTGCGGCGTCGACCACCTGGTACCGCTCGTCGAACTGCGGGTCGTAGGCACCGCCGGCCCCTGTCGTGGTCGGGTCGTCGACCACGGCGACCGAGGCCCGTGCCGCCTCGGATGCCGACTGGGTCAGGTTCTGCTTGAACGACAGCAGCACGCCCATGTTGATGATGCCGAACAGGAACATGGCGAACAGCACCCCGACGAACGCGAACTCGACCATGGCGGTGCCGTCGTCCCGGCGGCGGGCGTGCCGGGGCAGGGTGTGTCGCTGGTTGCAGCGTGGCCGCGTCGGCCGTGAGTTCGTAGGCATGGTGTGGCGGTACCTCAGCTCCCCGCTCCCGGTCGCACTGATCTGAAGCATTCGGGCGATGTGTCCAGTATCGGCGCACACCTCTTCCCGCACGATGCCGACATCGGGTCATTTCAGGATGACCTGATATGACTAGTTCTCGCCGCGCCGAGTCTCCGTGATCGCGCGCAGCGTCTCCGGCGCCGGCCCGCCGGTGAGCTCCTCGATGGGCTCGGGCAGGGCGATGGACCAGTTGGGCCACTCGTCGACCGTGCCGGGCATGTTGGGCCGCTCGGTGACGCCGAGGACGTCGTCGAGGTCGGCGATGGCGACCTCGACCGGCGAGTGGGCCACGGCCCGGTGGGCGGCGGCGACGACCTCGTCGACCGGATGCTTCGCCGTCGCCCATCAGGTCGCGGAGGCGGTCGGCGAAGACCTCGGCGCCGGCGGTGTCGAGGCCGGCGTCCTGACGTTGTTGGGCGTCGGCGCCCGTCCAGGCGCCGGCGATGGTGGGCAGGTCGTGGGTGGTGACCGCGCCCGCCACGTTCGCCGGCCACTCGACGGGCGGGTGGTCCTCGAACCAGAGCAGGCGGGTGCCGAGCACGCCGAGCGTGCCGAGCTTCTCGCGTACGCCTTCCTCGACCGTGCCCAGGTCCTCGCCGATGACGAACGCCCCGGCGCGCACCGACTCGATGGCCAGCACGGCGAGGAGGTCGTCGGCCGGCATGCGCACGTAGGCGCCGGACGTGGCGTCGTGCCCGGCGGGGATCCAGTAGAGGCGGAACAGCCCGAGGATGTGGTCGATGCGGATGCCGGCGCCGTGGCGCAACGCCGCCCGCACCGTGCGGGCGAAGGTCTCGTAGCCGTCGTCGCGCAGGAGGTGGGGCACGTAGGGCGGCAGGCCCCAGTCCTGGCCGTCGAGGGCGAAGTCGTCGGGCGGGGCCCCCACGCGAGCGTCGAGCGAGAGCAGATCCTGGTCGATCCATGCGTCGGCACCGCCCGGGTCGACGCCGACTGCCAAGTCGGTGACCAGCGGTATGGCCTCGGCCAGGTGGGCGACCTGGCGGTCGGCCAGCCACTGCAGCCAGGCGTGGAACCGGACCCGGTCGCTGTGGGCGTTGGCGAAACGGGCCACGGCGGGCGAGTCGGGGTGCTGGAGCTCCTCGGGCCAGTCCTGCCAGGTGGAGGGATGGACCTCGCTGATGGCGCAGAACGTGGCCCAGCGCTCGAGGTCGTCGCCTCGTTCGGCCCGGAAGGCGGCCAGCTCGCGGTCGATGGCGGTGCCCCGGGCCTCGAACAGCCGCTCGAGGGCCTCGCGCTTGGCCGCCCACGCCGCCGTGCGGTCGATGCGCCGGTCGTCGAGCAGTGCACGCGCCTGCTCGCCGAGCTCGGCCACCCGGGGATCGAGCCGGGCGCCGGGCACGTCCTCGATGCACAGGTGCAGCGGGTTCAGGTGCCGGCGGCTGCTGGGGTAGTAGGGGCTCGGTTGGGGATCGTCGCCGGGCGACGGTGCGTGCAGGGGACTGAGCCCGAGCACGTCGACGCCCTGCGCGACCGCCCACGATCCCAGCTCGGTGAGGTCGCGGAAGTCGCCGATGCCCCACGACCGACGGCTGCGGGCGGCGTAGGCCTGCACGGCGAGTGCGGACAACCGCAGGCCGGCCGGGTGGTGGCAGTGGCGGGGCCGGACCAGCAGCAACGTGGTCGGGCCCTCGTCGACCGGCGCCAGTCGGTGACGCCCGATGGGCAGATCGGAGGGCAGTGCGTCGACCACGCCGATGTCGGTGCCGTCCTCGAGGTGGAGGCGGCACGGACCGAGCAGCGGCTCGTCCCAGCCGACCGGCACGGTCCACACCGGCGGCCCCGCCGGCGCCCGCTCGTCGGCGGCGTCGCCGCCCATCGCCACGCGCAGCGCCGCTCGGGTGTCGTCCGTGGTCTCCCGCCACTGCCCATCGGTGGTCCAGTACCCGTGGTCGATGCCCCAGCCGTCTGCGCCCCGTCGTCCGTCCTGCACCAAAGTCGAGTCCTCTTCCGATCGAGCGAGCGTGCGCGGCGGCTCACGCTATCGGCGGGTCGCCGGCGCAAGGTCCGCTTCACACGACCAGATCCGACGCGATCTGGTCAGATCTGGTCGTGTGAACGGGTGTCCGGTCCGATCAGCGCACGCCCGCACCGACCTACACTGGGCACGTGTCGAAGCGACAGGTCGAACGACGCCTCCGCGAGGTCGGACAGCGGTTGCAGCAGCTGCGCGAAGAGCTGCGCATCGCCGACGAGCAGCTCCTGCACCTCGACGAGACCGCCGACGACGCCCGGCTCCGGGCCCTGGTCTCCGAGACGCCGGTGGCCGAGCGTGAGTACCGCGAGGCGTCCCGCCACGCCGAGTCGATGCGGTCGCATCGAGCCACGGTCGCCAGCGAGATCGACCGGCTCGAGACCGCACAGGACGAGTTGCTCGACCGCTTGATGACCGAGACTTCGTGACGCTGCCGGTCGGGCGGTCCGGGCCGGCTCCGGGTTGGCCAGAAGGTTCGACCGGCAGGCCGGCCACGTGGCAGCATCAAACGTCCTGATCGTGCAGCCGCTCGCCAGCGGGGAAGGAGATCGACGTGGCCACTCGCGTGGTGATCGCCGAGGATGAGGCCATCATCCGGCTCGACCTCAAGGAGACGCTGCAGGAGGAGGGCTACGACGTCGTGGGCGAGACCGGCCGCGGCGACGAGGCCGTCGAGCTGGTGAAGACCCTCGAACCCGACCTGGCCATCCTCGACATCCGGATGCCCGGCCTCGACGGTCTCGAGGTGGCCCGACAGATCGCCGACGACAAGAAGTCGGCCGTGCTGATCCTCACCGCCTACTCCCAGCGCGACCTCATCGAAGAGGCCCGCGACGCCGGCGCCCTGGCCTACCTGGTCAAGCCGTTCCAGCGCTCCGAGCTCATCCCCGCCGTCGAGATCGCCCTCGGACGCCACCGCGAGATGCGCACCCTCCAGGACGAGACCAAGTCGCTCGAGGAGCAGCTCGAGACCCGCAAGCTGGTCGACCGGGCCAAGGGCATCCTCATGGACGGCCACGGCATGAGCGAGAACGAGGCCTTCGACTGGATCCAGAAGACGGCGATGAACAACCGGGTCAAGGCCCGCGACGTCGCCCAGCAGGTCATCGACGGCACGGCGAGCCCCGACAGCGAGCCGGCGGCCTGAGGCCGGGATGCGGTTCCTGCTGATCGACGGGAACTCGCTGACCTACCGCGCCTTCTTCGCCCTGCCCACCGACCTGGCCACCGCATCCGGACAGGTCACCAACGCCGTCTACGGCTTCACGTCGATGCTCATCAACATGCTGCGCGACCACCCCTCCGACGGGGTGGCCGTGGCCTTCGACCGGGCCGAGCCCACGTTCCGCCACGAGCGGGTCGTCGACTACAAGGCCGGCCGGGCCGAGACCCCCGACATCCTCCGCCAGCAGATGGGCCTGGTGCGCGAGGTCCTGTCGACGCTCGGCATCACCATGGTCGACAAGGCCGGGTTCGAGGCCGACGACATCGTCGCCACGCTGGCCACCCAGGCCCGCGACCGGGGTGACGACGTCATCATCGTCACCGGCGACCGCGACGTGTACCAGCTGGTCGAGGACCCGCACGTCCGGGTGCTCTACAACAAGCGGGGCGTGTCCGACTACGCCCTCTACGACGAGGCCGGCATCCTCGAGCGCACGGGCGTGAAGCCGGACAAGTACGTCATGTACGCGGCGATGCGGGGCGACAACTCCGACAACCTGCCGGGCGTCCCTGGCGTGGGGGAGAAGACGGCGGCCAAGCTGCTCGACAAGTACGGCGACCTCGACGGCATCTTCGCCCACGTCGACGAGCAGACCCCGAAGCTGCGCGAGAACCTCGCCGCCCACGAAGAGCTGGTCCGCGAGAACGCCGTCGTCATGGAGCTGATCCGCGACGTCGACCTGTCCGACGAGCTGCCCGACGGCCTCGACGGCCTGGCCATGGGCGAGATCGACGCCGACGAGCTCAAGCGGCTGTTCGAGTTCCTCGAGTTCCACACGCTCTTCGATCGCCTGACCGAGGCACTCGGCAAGGACCTGGGCGGCATGCAGGAAACCGAGGTGCTCGAGGCCGAGGTCATCGACGGCACCGACCCGGCGGCGGCGGTCGACGCGCTCAGTCGGGTCGCCGGCACCGCTGACGACACGGCTGGCGACCTTGCGGTCGGGCTGGCCGGGGCGTTCGGTCTCGACGGTGGGCTCGAGGGCATCGCCGTCGTGGTCGACGAAGAGGTCGCCGACGTGGTGTGGATCCCCGCCGGCGTGTTCGCCGACGACACCGTGCGCACCGCCCTGTCGGCCGTGCTCGACCGGCGCCGGATCGCCGTCCACGACGCCAAGATCTTGCTGAAGGCGATGTGGGAGGCCGACCTCGACATCGCCGGCCTGGCCGTCGACACCACGCTGGCCGCCTACCTGCTCGACCCGGCCGAGTCGAACTACCGCCTGGCCGACCTGCTGGCCCGCTACGCCCGGCTCGAGCTGCCCGACGAGGCCGACGCCCCCGAGGGCCAGCTCGACCTCGACATGGGCAGCGACGACGCCGTGCCCGTGTCGTTGCGCACCGGCCGGGCGGCGCTGGCCACCCAGAAGCTGGCCGCCCCGCTGCTGCAAGCCATGGACGCCCAGGGTCTGCGGCACCTCAACGACGACATCGAGACGCCGCTCGTCCGGGTGCTGGCCAAGATGGAGGTCGTCGGCGTGCGGGTCGACGTGTCCGTCCTCGAGCGGCTGCGCGACCACTTCACCTCCGAGGCCGATCGTCTGCGCGAGCTGATCACCGACGACGCCGGCCACCCGTTCAACGTCAACTCGACCAAGCAGATGCGCGAGGTGCTGTTCGACGAGCTCGGGCTGACGCCCGCAGAAGAAGACCAAGACCGGCTACTCCACCGACGCCCAGACGCTCGAGAAGATGGTGGGCGAGCACCCCATCATCGAGCACATCCTCGCCTACCGCGAGGTCGAGAAGCTGCGGTCGACCTACGGCGTGTCGCTGCTGGCCGACGTGAAGCCCGACGGTCGCATCCACGCCACGTTCAACCAGACCGTGGCCCGCACCGGCCGGCTCAGCTCCGACAACCCCAACCTGCACAACATCCCGGTGCGGTCGGAGATGGGCCGGGAGTTCCGCGAGGCGTTCATCCCGGCCGACGGATGTCGCCTGCTGGTCGCCGACTACAACCAGATCGAGCTGCGCTGCATCGCCCACCTGGCCGAGGACCCGGGCCTGATCGAGGCGTTCGAGTCGGGCACCGACATCCACACCGAGACCGCCGCCCGGGTGTTCGGCGTGGCGCTCGAGGACGTCCAGCCCGACCAGCGGGCCAAGGCCAAGATGGTCTCCTACGGCCTGGCCTACGGGATGGAGGCCTACGGGCTCGGCCAGCGCCTCAACATCCCCACCAAGGAGGCGGCGGTCATCCTCGACGCCTACTTCGTCGCCTTCCCGAACGTGCACGCCTACATGGACCGGGTGGTGGAGGAGGCCCGCGAGCGGGGCTACACCGAGACGCTGTTCGGCCGCCGGCGCCAGATCCCCGAGCTGAGCTCCAACAACGTGCGCATCCGCCAGGCGGGGGAGCGCCAGGCCATGAACGCCGGCATCCAGGGCCTGGCCGCCGACATCTTCAAGGTGGCGCTGGTGCAGCTCGACCGGGCCATCGAGGACCAGGGCCTCGACACCCGCATCACCCTCCAGGTGCACGACGAGATCATCTGCGAGGTGCCCGAGGCCGAGGTCGACGTCGCCGGCCCGCTCGTCGAGTCGACCATGTGCAACGCCTGCGAGCTCCGGGTGCCCCTCGAGGTCAACCTGGCCTTCGGCGACTCCTGGGCCGCCGCCAAGTAGGGGTCGCCCATGGGCGTCGGTGGCGGACGCACCCGACTCGGAAACTGGCAGCCGCTGCGTCACACGACGACGGTGGCCGGTGGTTCCGCCCGCTGGCCGACCACATGCAGGAGACGTACCTGCGGTACTCGTTCACCAAGGGCACCGAGCAGGAGGTCGACTTCCTGGTCGACGTGCTCGGGCTGCGGCCCGGCATGCGCCTGCTCGACGCCGGCTGCGGTCCGGGGCGCCACGTCAGAGCGACAATCGCCCGCGGCATCGACGTCGTCGGCCTCGACCTGGCCGAGTCGTTCTGCCGTCTCGTCGCCCACGGCGACCCGCCGGCGCCGGCGGTGGTCGCCGACGTCCGTGCCATCCCCCTGGCGCCGGCCTTCGACGCCGTCATCTCGCTGTGCCAGGGCGGGTTCGGCCTGCTCGGCGGCCCGGGCGCACCTGTCGACCCCGAGGTGCAGGCCATGCGCCAGCTCGCGTCGGTGCTGCGCCCCGGCGGCCGCCTGGCCGTCTCCGCGTTCTCGTCGTACTTCCAGGTCCGCCACCAGGTCGGGGCCGACGACGATCACGCCGGCGACTTCGACGCCGACGCCGGCGTGATGCACGAACGCACGGCGGTGAAGGACGCCACCGGCCAGGACCTGGAGGCCGATCTGTGGACCACCGGCTTCACGCCCCGCGAGCTGCGCCTGCTGGCGGCCGCCGCCGGTCTCGAGGTCGAGGCGGTCTGGTCGGTGGAACCCGGCGACTACGCCCGCCGGCGTCCCGACCTCGACCACGCCGAGTTCCTCCTCGTCGCCCGCAAGCCACCGGCCTCCTGACCCCGCCCCAACGCCCGCCGCGCCCCCTCCCCGAGACTCTGGGCCGCGAGAAACCGCATCTGGAACAGGATTCGCGGCCCGGAACCGGCAACTCTCGATTCCGGGGTGCAGATCGCCGCATCTCGCACAGGTGTCGCGGCCCAGAAGCATCGACGGGGCGGGGGCAGGGAGCGGCGGGAGAGGCGCATTGCCCCACTCCGACAACTAGACTAAGTCCATGACCAAGTCCGGTGAGGCCCAGGTCGGTGTGCACGAAGCCAAGACCCACCTGAGCCGGTTGCTCGACCGCGTCGAGGCCGGCGAGGAGATCGTCATCGCCCGGCGCGGTCGCCCGATCGCCCGGCTGAGCGCAGTCCCGCCGGAGTCGCGGCCCGAGCTCGGCACCGACCGCGACGACGTGGTCATCGGCGACGACTTCGATGCTCCGCTGCCCGCCGACCTCGCCGACGCCCTCGGCGCATGAGGGTCCTGCTCGACACGCACGTGTTCCTGTGGGCGCACAGCCAGCCCGAGCGTCTCGGCGAGCACCTGGCGCTGCTCGAGGCCCCGACCACCGAGCGGCTGGTGTCGGCCGTCGTGGGTTGGGAGATCGCCATCAAGCACGGGCTCGGCCGCCTGACGTTGCCCGAGCCTCCGCAGCGATGGGTGCCCAGCCGGATCCGCCGGGGAGCGATGACGCCGATCGCCATCGAGATGACCCACGTCCTCGGCGTCGCCGACCTGCCGGAGCACCACCGAGACCCCTTCGACCGTCTGCTCATCAGCACCGCCCGCACGCTCGGCGTCCCCGTGCTGACCGCCGACCCGATCTTTGGGCGCTACGACGTCGAGACGCTCGCCATCTGAGGTCGATCCTGGGCCATCCGCGCCGGCGGTGAGACACTGGCATCGCAGCGGTCAACTCGTCGGAGGAGCGGAGGATGAGCAAGAAGCGACGCGGCCGGCATCGAAGCGGCAGAGGGCGGGTCACGCCGAAGGGGACCCGACCCGCCGGGACCCGGCCCATGCACTTCGAAGACCCGTTCGGCGTCGACGAGCCGCCGGTCGACGAGCATCCATTCAGCGACATGGCGCAGGCCCTGCGTGCCGATCATCCGCTCGACCTGCTGGCGACCGCATCCGGCCTGCTCCTGGTCACCCAGCCCCAGCGCACGACGCCGTTCGGCGACGAAGCGCCGAGCGTTCCGTTCGACGAGTTCCTGTCGACGCTGCTCGAGCACGACGACCCGGCCACCACGGCGCTGCTCGGCGCGTTCGCTGCCCTGGCCGAGGACGAGGTCAGCCGCCGACGCTGCGCTCGGGCGGTGGCGGGCCGGCGGTGGAGCAGCGCCGACTGGTTCGCGGTGCTCGACCAGGCCCAGGTGACCCGCACGGTGGAGAGCACCGAGGAGCTCCGCGACGGCGACAACGTCTACCTCGAGGTCACGTGGCCGACGGGGCACGCCATGACCGTCGTCGTGTACATCGACCACAACCTCGGGTCGCTCACCAAGGATGTCTTCGCGCTTCCCCTGACGGTTGACGAGCTGCGCGAGACGATGCGCCAGCACCTCGCCGAGGTCGGGCTGACGTTCACCGACGTCGATCCTGCCGAGACCCGGGCGCGCATCGAGGACGCGCTGCGCACGTACGACATGACCTGGCCACAGCCCGAGTCCGACACGTGGCCGGCGGCGAAGCCGCTTCTGCAGTGGGCGCTGACGTTGCTACCCGAAGGTGCGGAGTGGCCGGGGCCGAAGCTGTGGGGAGAAGCAGAGATGGACGCCGTGGCGGACGCGTTCCTGTCCTCGCCGTATGCGGCCGGCCTCGATCGAGAGGACGAACAGCTCGTCGAGAGCGTCGTCTGGTACGGCACCGGCTACGGCAACGCCGACCCGTACCGGTGGGGCGTTCCCCGGGCGGAGATCTTCCTGGCCGACTGGGCGCCCCGCAAGATCGTCGCCCCGTACGACACGTTGCGGCGCATGCCGGCCGTCCTGCGAGCCTTCATCCGGTGGGCGCACGCCCAGTCCGCCATCCCTGACGACCGCACCGCCGAGGTGCTCGATGCCGTCGACGACTGGGAGCCGGTCTACCTCGAGGCCATCGCCGACGACGACCGCCCGCAGGGGGCGCAGGCGATCCTCCAGGCGCTCCTGGGTGACGACGACGAGCTCGAGGACGACTCCGATTGGTGGGACGACTACAGCGCCCGGTTCCGTGAGTTCGCTGTCGAGGCGGTCGGTGACGAGGAGACGCTCGAGTTCCTCGACGACGAGCCCCTGCCCGACGAACCGCTCGATCTCACCGAGGTGCCCGACGACATCGCCGACCGGGTCCGCCGGGTCGCCGAGCTCACCGATCAGGTCTGCGACGACTTCTTCGGCGACATCGAGCTGCGCACGGCCTGCCGGCGGTTCCTGGTGGATGTGGCGGCCGGCGACCCGGCGATCTTCCGCCGGCGGAGCAAGGACAACACCGCGGCCGCCGCCATCTGCTGGGTCGTGGCCAAGGCCAATGGCGAGCTCCCGCACGGCGAGTCCGGTCCGATGCTCGCCAGCCTCGGGGTATCCGGCTCGGTCGGCCAGCGAGCCCAGCCGATGGTCGCCGCCGTCGGCGCTTCCCGGCTTCTCCAGCTACCGCCCGTACCTCGGCAACCCGCGCTACCTCACCAGCGAGTGAGCGAGCGGAGCTCATCGGCTACCGGGATCGCTCCTGAGGTTGGTAGCCGGCGTCGTTGTCGCCGAGCTTGCCGAGCGCAGCCAGGAGCTGTGCTGACTCAGCGTCGGGGGGCAGCATGTTGCTGATGCTGCGGGCCTGGTGGCGGTCGATCGGCTCGACGTCGCCGAAGACCATCCGGCGATCAGGAAGAACTCGCGCGAGTCCCCAGCTGTGCGGCGGACCAGACACCCCCCGGACCTCGACGAGTCGGTCGCCTGATTGCAGCAGGGCGACACCGTCCCTCATCTCGACCAGTTCCCACAGGCGGATCGGCTCCACGAGCACTTCGTCGAAGATCGAACGTTCGACAGCGGGAAGCAGCGGCGCACGCTCCAACCTCAGGTCGCAGGTTCGGGCATGCTCGACGATCCTGTGGTTGCTCTCGATGCCCAAGAAGCGGCACCGAGCAGCCAGCGCCAGCTTCATGCAGACGAGAGCCACCCGGGTGGCGTCACCGCCGATGATCGCGCCGGTGCGCAGGCAGCAGTGCTTGAACTTGCGGCTCGAGCCACAAGGACAGGGCCCGTTGCGCGACGCTCGCCGAGTGGCGGCTTCGAGCTCGTCATGGACGCCGCGGCAGAGCTCCGCGCGCGAGGAGCGTCCGGTGGTGGCGAAGAGAGACGCCGCCAGCTCGAACTCGCCGGCCCAGAGCGCATAGTCGGCGAGTCGGACACCGACGGACGACAACGATGTCGCCTCCCAGACCGTGGAGAGCATCGAGCGTGCGCGGGTCGGATCACCGGATCGTTCGGCGAGTGACGCCTCGAGAATGCAGCGCGCGTCCTCGGACAGCGAGGCCGTGGCCAAGAGCGCCTCGACCGTGGATGGCTCGTGCGCGCCGGCGACCCAGAGCAGCTCATCGAGAGCATTCGAGGCCGAGGCGGCGATGAACTCGAGATCGCGACAGGCCCCGTCCTCGAACGCTGCCATTCCGAGTTCCAGCGCCGCAGCAGGGTCGTCGTCACGGACGTGCCTGGGCCGCCAAGTCTCGTTCCGGAAGCCCCAGTAGCGCCACCGACGCTCCATCCCCTGTGAGCGGAGCAGTTCGGTCGCTGGTGGCACCGGTGATCGGAACAACGATGGGTCGGCGACGATTGCCATCGCCATCATCGGCAACAGCTCGACGCCCTGATCGGCGCGCAACCGACGGGCAGCGGCGGCAAGCGCCTCGGCTTCGCGCTGGCCATCGGTCAACGCCGGTGCCCGCTCGACGAGCAGCTCCGTGCCGTCACGGTGGAAGGCGATGATCTCGCCGGCCTCCACGCCGTCGAGCCATCCGTCCGGCCCCGACAGGTCGGCGCCCTGATACGTGCACGGCTTGCCGGCCATCGTCAACACCTCGTCCGAGCCGGCCCAGTCGAGGGCACCGAGGTTCCGTTCGACGGACACGGCCCCACGGCGAAGCTCCGACGCGGTCACACGGTGGCACACGACGATGCCGTCGAGGAGCGACGTCGCGTGGCCGACGAGGTCGCTCGTGGGCATGAAGCGCTGATCGAGCACGATGTGTTCGAGCCAGGCGTGCAGTGCCAGGTCCGAGTCGTCGGGTACGAGGTCGAGTTCGGTGAGCGCGGCGAGCAGCTGGTCGTATGACAGCGGACCGTCCCGCAGCAGCTCGACCACCTCGGCTCTCACCCGCTCGTCGGCCTCCACGAGGCTGCCCATCTCGATTGCGCTCACTGTCTCGGTCCTCTCTCTGAGACGCCCCGTGGGGTCGTCCGTTGGTGCAACAGCACGATGCGTTCGAACGTACGAACGGGTTCGGACACAAACCCCGGATCGTTACGAAGAGGATCAGTCACGCCAGCGGTACGGTCCGCGTCCGATGACCGTCCGAGCGGGGTCGTACGGCCATGGGCACGACGGGCTGTGGAAGATTGCCGGCCTCCCGTGCCTCGCCGTTCGGCGCGCCTCGTCGACGGTTGCCACAACCGATGCGGTAGCGCCCCACAGGTCGCCTTCCCAGACGACCGCCACCGAGAAGCCCGCCGTGACCATGGCGGCGTATCGGCGCTCGTCCGACGCCTGGTCGCTCGGTGTCGAGTGGAAGCCGAGGCTGTTCACCTCGGCGACCACGGCCAGGTCGGGATCGCGGAAGTCGGCACGGCCGATGACCTCGTGCCCACCGACCATGACCTGCGGCTGCATCGTCGGACGTCCCGCCTGCTGCAGCACGGCGTGAAAGCGGTCCTCGTTCTTGCTCTCGGTCGGGCTCGACCCGGGCTGGCGTCGCTCGTCGTGGGCCAGCTCGCGCATGAGTCGGGTACCGGCTCGTCCCGATCGCTGCAAGCCTTCGAGCGACTCGTGCAGCGCCGCCCAGGTCAGGAGGCGCTTGTTGTGGGCGTCGTCTAGGAGCCGGCCGATCCGCTTGAAACCCTGCTCGTAACGCCTCGGCGAGCTGAACCGGCCCGCCTCGGCCCAGATGGCCCGCAGCGGCGTGACGGAGGGAACGCCACGGAGGATTGTCAGGTCGTGCGGCCGAAGGTCTCGGAGCAGGTGCGTGACCGCCAGCGCGCATGGACGGTTCGTCCTGCCCCGGGTGCGCGCCGCGTGGATCTGGGACAGGTCGTAGCCACGAAGGTCACACCAGGCCAGCGTCGACGGTCCGTGGAGCACGGCGTCGCAGCCGGCGTCGAGCACGCCGGCCAGGATCCGCTGGCGGTCGGTCGTCGGGGTACCGCACACGCGGAGCACCCGTCGACTGAGCACCTCCCATCGATCGCTGCGCCGTGCCCTCCACCAGTGGTGGGCGTCGCAGTCGACGGCGCTCGTCTGGTCGATCCCGATGACCCCGTCCTGGGTCGCCGCCAGCTGTCGGAACCGTTCCTCCCAGTGCATTCCATGAGTATCTGTCGCCCCTCCGACAGTCTCGGCCCGCGGAGCAGCGCTCGGCTCGGGCGAACCGCCCGACTCTGGTGTGCACCGACGCGCGCTTGGCACAAACCCCGCGGACCGGAATGCGACGGTCCTCGCTCCGGTGTGCAGATCCGCGCGCCTCGCACAAACCCCGCGGACCAGAATCGTCGAGGGGTGGGGTGGGGTGGGGTGGGGTGGGGCGGCGCTCTGGGCGGATCGGCCAGGCCACTGCTACGGTGGCAGATCGGCCTGTGCGCACGCGCGCCCAGGCCATGTCCGGAACGACAAGCGACCGAGTGAGAACTTTGACCGACACCACGACCAGCGCAACCCTCGTCCCCGAAGGGTTGACCCAGAGCCCCAGCGAGATGGGGACCTTCAACGACGAGGGCGAGTACACGCCCCGGGAGATCACCTCCAACGACGTCGGCTCCTTCGCCGACCTCATCGACGACACGATGGTCACCGTCGAGGACGGCCAGCTCGTCGAGGGCAAGGTCGTCCGCATCGACAAGGACGAGGTCCTGCTCGACATCGGCTTCAAGTCCGAAGGTGTCGTTCCCTCCCGTGAGCTGTCCATCCGCAACGACGTCGACCCGTCCGAGGTCGTCAGCCTGGGCGACATGGTCGAGGCCCTGGTCCTCACCAAGGAGGACAAGGAAGGCCGCCTGATCCTGTCCAAGAAGCGGGCTCAGTACGAGCGGGCCTGGGGCAAGATCGAGGAGATCAAGGAGGCCGAGGGCGTCGTCACCGGCCCGGTCATCGAGGTCGTCAAGGGCGGTCTCATCATCGACATCGGCCTGCGCGGCTTCCTCCCCGCCTCCCTCGTCGAGCTGCGCCGGGTCCGCGACCTGCAGCCCTACGTCGGCCGCCAGCTCGAGGCCAAGATCATCGAGCTCGACAAGAACCGCAACAACGTGGTCCTGTCCCGCCGGGCCTGGCTGGAAGAGACCCAGCGCGAGCAGCGCGAGGACTTCCTCGCCAACCTCAAGCCCGGCGAGGTCCGCCGTGGCGTGGTGTCCAGCGTCGTCAACTTCGGCGCCTTCGTCGACCTGGGCGGCATGGACGGCCTCGTGCACGTGTCCGAGCTGTCCTGGAAGCACGTCGACCACCCCGGCTCGGTCGTCAACGTCGGCGACGAGATCGAGGTCCAGGTCCTCGAGGTCGACCACGACCGCGAGCGCATCTCCCTGTCGCTCAAGGCCACCCAGCAGGATCCGTGGCAGGAGTTCGCCAACGCCCACCGCGTCGGCGAGCTGGTCTACGGCCGGGTCACCAAGCTGGTGCCCTTCGGTGCGTTCGTCCAGGTGGGCGAGGGCATCGAGGGTCTGGTCCACATCTCGGAGATGTCGGCCCACCACGTCGACCTGCCCGAGCAGGTCGTCACCCCGGGCGAGGAGCTGTGGGTCAAGATCATCGACCTCGACCTCCAGCGCCGGCGCATCAGCCTGTCGATCAAGCAGGCCGCCGAGGGTGGCGTCGTGGCCGCCGAGTACCAGGACGCCTTCGGCGAGCACCAGTACGACGACGAGGGCAACTTCATCGGCGAGGTCGCCGAGGACGAAGAGCCCGAGAACGCCGACGAGTCGGTCCACGAGGTCACCGAGGGCGATCCCGAGCCCAGCCCCGACGAGCCCGTGCACATCAGCGGCGGCGACGAGGCCCCCGAGCCCGAGGCCCAGGCCGACGAAGCGGCAGCCCCGACGGACGAGGCCGACCAGGCCGACGAGGCCACAGCCGACGCCGAACGAGGGCGACGACACCGAAGCCTGAGCCGCTCGCTCAGCAAGCGAATCGTGACGAGGCGCCCGCCGGCAACGGCGGGCGCTTCGCCGTTTTCGGGCATCTCCGCATCGTCGGCAGGTTCTTCCTTGAGAATCGGCGCCGCCGTGCCGATGAACCCCTCGGAGGGCGCCACACGGTCGCCCCCGCGCACATGTTTCGCGCTCCGGAGAGGGTGACGGTCGATGAGCCTGTACAAGCGCATCCACGAAGCGGGTCCCGAGGGGATCGACGGCGTGGACCCGACGGCAACGCTTGTCGGTCGCCGGCGAGCCCGCCGAGAACGGCCACCGCCGTGACCCGGTCCTGGACCAGCTCCGCCAGAAGATCTACGAGTACCTGGTCGAGCAGCTGGGCCCGGTGCTGTTCGACAAGCGCATGGCGCCCGAGGACCTCCGCCAGCGGGTGTCCGAGCAGATCCAGGTGGCGCTCGCCCAGGAGCGCACCCCGATGTCCGAGGCCGACAAGACCAGCCTCATCAAGGACATCCTCAACGACATCCTCGGCTACGGCCCCATCGACGACGTGCTCAACGACGACACCGTCTCCGAGGTCATGGTCAACGGCCCCGACCAGGTCTTCGTCGAGCAGAACGGCAAGCTCACCAAGACCGACGTCAAGTTCATCGACGAAGACCACCTGCTGCGCATCATCGAGAAGATCTGCGCCCAGGTCGGCCGCATCGTGAACGAGAAGGCGCCGATGGTGGACGCCCGTCTGCCCGACGGCTCCCGTGTGAACGCCATCATCCCGCCGCTGGCCATCGACGGCCCGTTCCTCACCATCCGCAAGTTCTCCAAGGACCCGTTCCAGGTCGACGACCTCATCCGCTTCGGCACCCTCAACGCCGCCTCGGCCCGGTTCCTGCAGGCCTGCATCGTCGGCCGCCTGAACGTGATCGTCTCCGGCGGTACCGGCACCGGTAAGACGACGACCCTCAACGTGCTGTCGAGCTTCATCCCCGACGACGAGCGCATCTGCACCGTCGAGGACGCCAAGGAGCTCCAGCTCCACCAGGAGCACGTGCTCTGCCTGGAGGCCCGGCCGCCGGACCTCAACGGCGAGGGCGCCATCACGATCCGCGACCTGGTGAAGAACACCCTCCGCATGCGCCCCGACCGCCTGGTGGTCGGCGAGTGCCGTGGCGGCGAGGCCCTGGACATGCTCCAGGCCATGAACACCGGCCACGACGGCTCGATCACCACGGTGCACTCCAACGGCCCCCGCGACACGCTGGCCCGCCTCGAGACCCTGGTCCTCATGGCCGGCTTCGACCTGCCCGTCCGGGCCATCCGCGAGCAGATCTCCTCGGCCGTGGACCTGATCGTGCACCTGACCCGCCTCAAGGACGGCACCCGCCGCATCACCCACATCACCGAGGTGCAGGGCATGGAGGGCGACAAGATCACCCTCCAGGACATCTTCCTGTTCGACTACTCGATGGGCGTGGGCGAGGACGGCAAGTTCCGCGGCCACCTCAAGGCCACCGGCGTGCGCCCGAAGTTCGCCGAGAAGCTCCAGGACCACGGCATCAAGCTCGGTGCCGAGGTGTTCCAGCCCGAGGCGACGGGACGGATGGCCGTCAAGGCGTAGGCACTCGGCCGTCCATGCGCGGGCTGTCGCGGTCGGCCGGTACCGTCGGTGCACGCACCGCGGCGCCGACGGACGGGGCCTGCGTGGATGACGAACAGCGGCGCGCGGCCGACGAGCGCGGCTCGACCGGAGAGCGACGCGCGGCGGCTTCGGGTCGCTCGGCTCGATCATCCTCCTGCTCGCCCTGACGTGGGCGGCCGGCATCGCCGTCGCTTCCCGCTGAACGACAACAGCTTCTTCACGCACCTCGCCACGGGTCGGCTCATCCTCGAGCGGGGAGTCGGTCCCGACCACCGATCCCGTACACGTTCACCGCAGCAGGCGAGCCGTGGACGGTGCAGTCGTGGCTCGCCTCGGTCGCCTACGCAGGCGCCGAGCGGCTGGCGGGCGCAGTCGGCCTTCGAGCTGCTGGTGCTGGTCGTGTTCCTCGCCGCCACTGGGTGCTCTGTGGCGGCTGACCCGAGCCGGCGACGTCGCTCGTCGTGCGGCTGCTCGTGATCGCCGTCGCGCTCGTCGATCGCCAGCGGCCTGTGGAGCGAACGGCCGTACATGGTCGGCGTCATCGGCCTCGGCCTCGTCTGGCTTGGCGCTGGAGGGCGCGCATCCCGGCGTGGACCTGGTGCCGCTGATGTGGATCTGGGCGCAACACGCCACGGCTCGTATCCTCTGGCGCTCGTGCTCGTCGTCTGCGTGCTCGTCGGGGCGCTGGCTCGACCGGCCGCCGGGACGGCATGGCGGTCGCTGTCGCGCCGAGTGCAGCGACGGCTCGCGGTCGCGGTGGTCGCTCGGCACGCTGCTCGCCGCCGTCGGGCCGCTGGGTTCCGAGTGCTCACGTTCCCCTGGTGCGCTGTCCAGCGTGCGGACGTCTTCGGGCAGGTGACCGAGTGGCAGGCGCCGCAGTTCCGATCGCCTGGCCGAGCTCGCCTACCTGCGTGCTGCGTGCTCGTGGCGATCGTCGCTCCTGAGCCGACGCGGCCAGTGGCGGCTCACGCTGCCGGCCGCTCGCCTTCGTCGCTGCGTCGCTGTCGCCCAGCGGAACATCGTGATCGCGACGTGGTGCTGGTCGCCGTCGTCGCTGCGGCGGCGCCCCGGCGTCGGCACGCTGCGGTCGACCGACCGACCGTCGCTCGGCGCCGGTCTTGCCGGCCTGCTCGTCGCTGTGCGTGCTCGGCTCGTGGCGGTCGCCGCGTGCTGACCCGCGGTCCGGGCCTCGGCGGCTACCCAGCGCACGCGCTGTCGCTGGCTCGAAGGCGCACGGCGGCATCGGCGCGACGGCTCGCCGACGCAGGACTTCACGGGCAACCTGCTGGAGGTGCTCGACGGTCCGAACGGCGAGGTGTTCGTCGACGACCGGGTCGACATGTTCCCGACCGACGGTCTTCGACGACTACCTGCACGCTGCATCGCGGCGAGCCGGGCTGGGAGCGGGTGCTCGACTCGGTACGAGATCGACGTCGTCGTGTGGGAGCGAGCGAGCCGCTGGCGTCGCTGCTGGCGGCGGACCCGGCTGGCGTGTCGTCGTTACAGCGACACGGAGTGGATCGTGGCATGCCGGCGGACAGCGCGATGCCCGCGCTGAGCCGGTGACTATCGGGTCCGCGTCAGGCATTGCCGACGCTGCTGGCCGGACTGTCGAGAACGTCGCGCTCGTCTCTGTGCCGAAGAAGGTGACCGCGGCGATGCAGACGACGGCGATCGAGCGCGACGAGCAGCGCGTACTCGACCAGGCTGGCGCCCGCGTCGTGGCATCCGCCGCGGGACGTCCGCGTGTCGATGCCTGCGGTGTCGCTTGACTGTCGTGACATCTGCCATCGGTGCGGCTCCCGCCTTGCGTTGCTGCATGGTTCGGTGACGCGAAACGGGAGGGAGGGCGCTCGACGCCCTCCCTCGCTTCACACTGATTGCTCGTAGCTACTCCGATCAGTGCTCGATCGAGCTGAGCCGGAGCCGACGTCGGAGAACTTCTTGCTGGCCGCCTTGCCGAGGAAGGTGATGGCCACGATGCAGACCACGGCGATCAGAGCGACCAGGAGGGCGTACTCGACGAGCGAGGCGCCTCGGTCGGTCTTGGCGACGTGGGCCTGGATCCAAGCCTTGAGGAAATCGAACTGCAGCATGATGGGGTTGCTCCCTGGGTTGAGTGTCCGCCCCCGTTGCCCGGGAGCGTGGCTTCCTGTCCTCCCAAGTATCGTCAGGGCCCCGGGAACGCTGTATAGGTCGTGTGGCCCAATTTCCTGTGTCGGTGCCAGCACGCTCCGTAGCGGCGCCGGTCAGTACAGCCGGACGATCCCCATGCGCACGGCCTGCAGCACGGCCTGGGTGCGGTCCCGGGCGTCGAGCTTGGCGTAGATCGACGCCAGGTGGTTCTTGACCGTCTTCTGCGAGATGTACAGCTTCTCGGCCACCTCGGGCGTGGCGCAGCCGTCGGCGATGAGCTGCAGCACCTCGATCTCGCGCTTGGTGATCACCGACTCGGTGTCGTCCACCAGCTTGCGGGCCTCGTTCAGCATCGAGGCGGCGACGTGGGGCGACATGTCGGTGTCGGTCGGACATGGCCTCGCGCACGGTCTGGGCGACCTCCTCGAACGAGCAGTCCTTGACCAGGTAGCCGGCGGCGCCGGCGCGGATGGCGGCGGCGATCACGTCCTGGTCGGCGTGCATGGTCAGCATCACCACACGAGCCTCGGGCCGGCGCTCGACGATCCGTCGGGTGGCTTCCACGCCGTCGAGCTCGGGCATGGTGACGTCCATCAGGATGACGTCGGGCTCGTGTTGCTCGGCGAGCATGACCGCCTCGAGGCCGTCGGACGCCTCGGCGACCACGTCGAAGCCCTCGTCGAGCATCGATCGCTTGAGCGTCTCTCGCAGCATCCGGTGGTCGTCGGCGAGCAGCAGTCGGATGGTCATGGCGTGTGTCGGCTCCCGTTGGTCGGACCGGAGCGGATCGTACCGAGCCGGCTCAGGAAGGGCGTGCTCGGAGCGACGCCCGCACCGTGACGCCCTCGTGGGGGACGGAGTCGACGGCGAGGATGGCGCCGATCGACGAGGCCCGCTCCCGCATGCCCAGCATCCCGTAGCTGTCGAGCCGGCCGGCCGATCCCACCGGGAGCCCGTTGCCGTTGTCCCGCACCTCGATGACCGCGTCGTGGCCGTCGGCGTACCAGAACACGTCCACCCGGGTTGCGCCGCTGTGGCGCTCGGCGTTGACGATCGCCTCCTGGGCGATGCGCCACAGCTCGCGCTCCTGGAGCTGGGGGAGTCGATCGGTCTCGTCGACGCGCAGGTGGATCTCCATCCCGGAGCGGTCCCGGACCCGGCCGATGAACTCCTCGAGCACCGACGGGACGGAGCGCGACTCGGAGACGTCGGTGCGCAGGTCGTAGAGGGTGTCGCGCACCTCGCGCACGACGCCCCGCACGTCCTGACGGATGCCGTTGAGGTCGGCGCCGACCGGCTCGCCCTTGTCGTTCTTGCGGACGATGCGGTCGAGCTCGAAGGCCAGGTAGGCCAGCGACTGGCCGATCCGGTCGTGGAGCTCGCGGGCGATGCGGGTGCGCTCCTCGTCGGCGCCCGACGGTGCGCAGGCGGGCGAACCACCGGGCGTTGTCGATGCCGAGGGCGACGGGCTCGCCGAAGCCGGCGAGCAGTTCGCAGTCGCGGGCGGTGAACGGCTCGAACTCGCTGCCGCTCGACGGCCAGCACGCCCACGAGGGCGCTGCGGGCCCGCAGCGCCACGTACATCCCGGAGATCGCCTTCTCGGCGATGCCGGTGTGCTCGGCCCGCAGCAGGTTCGCTTCGGCGACCACCGCGGCGGTGCGGGTGGCGCGCACGATGGGTTCGGGCAGGTCCTCGGCGCGGAAGTGACTCGGCGCCGCGGTCGCCGAACCGCCGGGCCACCTGCCAGGAACCGTCGCTCTCCTCGAGCAGGAGGATGGCGGCGGTGTCGAAGGCCAGGAGGGCGCGCAGTCGCTCCATGGTGGAGTCCAGCACCTCGTCGAGGTCGAGCGACGACGGGCAGCTCCTGGGCGACCTGGTGGAGGCTGTAGAGCAGGTCGTTGGCGTCGGCCAGGCGGCTCATGCGGTCCATGGCCAGCGACCTGCTGCTCGTCGGCCTCGCCGGAGATCCGGCGGGCGTAGGCGGCGACGATGGCGACGAGGAACAGCTCGACACCCCACTGGGCGACCGAGACGGATGTCGTCGCGGAAGACGTCTCCCTCGGTGATGCTGGGGATGCCGATGGCCAGCGTGGTCGCGGCGGCCAGACGGAGCGCGGTGCCGAACCCGGACGCGAAGCCGGCCACGGATCACCGCCGTGATCAGCGAGAAGGCGATGGGGGAGGCGAAGTAGCCGGTGGCGGCGACGGCGATGCCGATGGCGGCCGCCTCGGTGACCAGCTCGACCATCCGGCGCAGACCCGGACGTGGGTCGATCGGGAAGACCGTCCGGATCAGCGTGTAGGCGACGAGGAACGCGACCGCGAGCCCGACCCGCGCCGAGCCGTCGACGATGTCGGGCGCGGCGAGCACGCAGCCGACCGCGGTGGTGCCCCACCGGATGATCAGGATCGGTTGGCGGAACGGGTCGTGCCGCTCCGCGCCCGTCCCGCCGAGGGACTAGTTGAACGCCCCGCCGATCGAGGCTCCCGCCGGCCCGAGCACCACGATGAACGTGGCCAGCAGGATCGGCATGAGCGGGAACAGGATCTTGACCGGCAGCTTGGCCGCCTTCTCCCGCGCCCAGGCCCGCCGCTTGTTGCGCATCTCGCCGGCCTGGGTCTTCAGGACCCGGCCGATCGGCATGCCCAGTGCGTCCGCCTGCGTCAGGGTCAGGATGAAGTTCGATAGGTCCGGTACCTCGGTGCGACGCTTCAGGTTCTCCAACGCCTGCCGGCGGGGCAGGCCCAGCTCCATCTCGTGGAGCGTACGGGAGAACTCGTCGGACAGGGCGGAGTCGAAGTTGTCGCTGACCACGCCCATGGCGCCCTCGAAGCCCACGCCGGCCTCCACCGAGATGGCCAGCAGGTCGAGGGTGTCGGGCAGGTCGCGGCGGATCTCGCCCTGGCGCTCGTCGACCTTGCGCTGGAGCAGCGACGACGGCACCAGCGCGCCGGCGGCGGGAAGCAGCACGAGGGTCAGCACGCCGACGTTCGAGCTGACCGCGCCGGTCACGACGAGGACGATGGCCAGCAGGAAGCCGACCATGGCCAGCAGGATCTGCCCGGTGATGACCTCCTCGGCTCGGTACTGGCCGGTGAGGCCGGCGTGCACCAGCTTCTCGTGGATGCTGTCGCGGTAGTTGCTGGGCAGCACACCCGAGATCGTGCCGAGGAAGCGCCGGGTGATCGGGCGCAGCACCCGGGTGACGAACGGTTCCTGCAGCAGCACGTCGAACTCGTTGGCCTCGTCGACGTGGGCGTCGAGGCTGCGCAGGTAGTGCTCGGGGTCGTTCTCGTCGGGCTCGTTGGCGGTGCGGATGCCGAGCACGACGAAGGCGACGCCGACCAGGAAGAAGAGGATGCCGAATGCGATCACGTCAGACCTCCACCGACTTGACCATCCGCAGGATGATCCCGATCGAGAACAGGGTGATGACGCCGGCGGCGCCCAGCCACACCCAGCCCCAGCCCCGGTACATGGGGTCCATGTAGCCGGGGTTCATCACCGAGATGAAGAACAGCAGGAACGCCGGCATGGCGCCCAGCACGTAGGCCGACACCCGCCCCTCGGCGGTGAGCACGTCGATCTCGCGGCGGATCTCCTCGCGGGCCCGGATGAAGTCGGCCAGCGTGTGCAGCAGGTCGGCCAGCTTGCCGCCCACCGTCTGCTGGATGCGGATGGCCTGCACCACCCAGTCGACGTCGCGCATGTCGAGCCGCTCGGCCATGCGGGCCAGGGCGTCGACCAGCGGGTCGCCCAGCTCGGTCTCGGCCACCACCCGGCCGAACTCCTCGGCCAGGGGACCGCCGGCCTCCTGGGTCATCATCTGGATGGCCCGCAGGAACGTGTGGCCCGCCGACAGCGACGAGGCGATGAGCGTCAGCGCCTCGGGGAACTGCTCCTCGAACCGCTTGCGGCGCTTGCTGATCCGGTGGGAGAGGTAGGCGTTGCCGGCCAGCGGCGACACCAGCAGACCGATGAGCCCGAAGGCCAGGTTCGAGGTGGCGGCGGCGATGATGGCCCCGCCGATGACCCCGCCGCACGCCACGAGCAGGGCGAACTCGCCCGGACGCATGGGCAGCCGCGCTCGTTCGAGCTTGCCGCGCAGCGAGCCGCGCGGATCGAGCGATTCGATGAGCCCGCCCATGGCGCCGACGGTGCCCTCGACGAGCTGGCTGCGCCGCTCGGCGATGGCCTGCAGGTCGACGTCCTGCTCGCCCCACGGGAGGTCGAGGATCTGGGCCAGCTCCTGGTCGCCGGCCGAGAAGCGGGTGAGCACGCCGACCACCAGCATGCTGATGCCGCCACCGACGAGGAACACGGCCAGCCAGGCGGAGGTGGTCATCGGAGTTGCTCCTTGGCGGCGATCTCGGCGGCCTTGGGTGCGCGGATCGAGCCCTTGCCGGTCGACTGCGGCGCCTTGCGCGGGGCCTTGAAGGCGGCGGCGGGGATCTCCACGCCGTGCTCCTTGAGCTTGTCGACGAACTTCGGGCGCAGGCCCGTGGCCGCCAGCTGGCCCGAGTAGCGGCCGGTGGCGCCGTCCATCTCGTACTTGAACACGTCCTGGAGCAGGATGATGTCGCCCTCCATGCCCTGCACCTCGGTGAGGGCGGTGATCACGCGCTTGCCGTCGGGCAGGCGGGACACCTGCAGGATCAGGTGCAGCGCCGAGGCGATCTGCTCGCGGATGGCCCGCACCGGCAGGTCGTAGCCGGCCATCAGCACCATGGTCTCCAGGCGGGAGATGGCGTCGCGGGGGCTGTTGGCGTGCACCGTGGTCATCGAGCCCTCGTGACCGGTGTTCATGGCCTGGAGCATGTCGAGGGTCTCGGCCGAACGGCACTCACCGACGATGATGCGGTCGGGTCGCATGCGCAGGCTGTTCTTGACCAGGTCGCGGATGCTGACCTGGCCCGGAGCCCTCGGCGTTGGCCGGCCGGGTCTCGAGGGTGATCACGTGCGGCTGCTGGAGCTGGAGCTCGGCCGAATCCTCGATGGTGATGATGCGCTCGCCGTCGGGGATGAAGCTCGACAGCACGTTGAGGTTGGTCGTCTTACCGGTGCCGGTACCGCCGCTGACGAGGACGTTGAGCTTGCCCTTGACCGCGGCCTCCATGACCGTGACCAGGTCGAGGGTCCAGGTCCCGAAGTTGATGAGGTCCTTGGCGGTGAAGGGGTCCTTGGAGAACTTCCGGATGGTGAGCACCGAGCCGTGGATGGCCAGCGGCGGGATGATGGCGTTCACGCGGGAGCCGTCGGGCAGGCGGGCGTCGACCATGGGGGACGACTCGTCGATGCGCCGGCCGACCGACGAGACGATCTTCTCGATGACCTGGCGGTACTGGGTGTCGTCGGTGAACTTGGTGTCGGTGCGCTCGAGGCGGCCGTCGCGCTCCACCCAGATGTCGTCGTAGGCGTTGCACATGACCTCGGTGACGTCGTCGTCGTCGAGGAGCGGGTCGAGCGGGCCGTAGCCGAGGGTGTCGGAGATCATCTCCGCCACGAAGCGCTTGCGCTCCAGCGGGGTGACCGAGATGTCCTCGCGGGACAGGATCTTGTCGAGAGCGGTGCGCAGCTCCTTCTCGCGTTCGGCGCCGTCGAGCTCCTTGATGCGGTCGGCCATCTCCTCGAGCACGAGGGAGCGGACCTGGCGCTTGGTGGCGTCCCAGCTCGACGACCCGCCGTCCTTGAGGCGAGACGTGCGTGCCGCCGACTTCTTGGCCGCGCCCGAGGCGCGCGCCGGCTTCGCGGCGGCCTCTTCGGCCTGATCCTTCTCTTCTGCTTCGAGTGCGGCGAGCTTCTCGGAGAGCTTCATGATGCGGTGACCTCCTCGGTCACGGTCGACGTGTGGTGCGTCACTTGCTGCTGAAGAGCCGGCGCAGGCCGGTCTTCTTGGGTGCGGTCTCCTCGGTGATGCGCTCCTGCAGGTCCTTGGGCAGGATGAGCTTCATGCCGCCGGCCATGAGCCGGCTGATCTCGGCCTCGGGCGAGGCGGCCATCACGGGCATGCCGAGGTTGATCGACCGGCTCACCTCCTTGGCGTACGGGAGGATCGACTCGAAGCCCTGGGGGAAGAGCTTGGTGACCTGGTCGATGTCGATGCCGACGTCTTCCTCGGCCTTGTTGAGGACCAGGCGCAGGTTGTCGGTGTCGATCTTGAGGCGGTCGAGCGTGCTGAGGAACACGCTCATGTTCCGGACGCTGGGCAGGTCCAGCGTGGCCATGCAATAGAGCATGTCGGACAGGTCGAAGGCGGCGAGCACGGTCTCGGCCAGCGCCGGCGGCGTGTCGACCAGGACGTAGTCGTAGCGGTTGCGGACGGCCTCGATGATGCGGGTGACGTCCGGCGGCGTGATGCGGTCGGCCTCCGACGGCTCCCGGGGTGCGGCCAGCACGTTGACCCCGGTGTCGTGGACGACCATGTACTCCTCGATGTGGGCCTGCAGGTCGCTCTCGTCGGCGTCCTCGCGCTGGAGGGCGTCGAAGATCGTGTACTTGGGCCGCAGGCGCAGGGCGGTGGACACCTCGCCGAACTGGAGGTCGAGGTCGACGATGCACACGCTCTTACCGGTCCAGTGGTGCAGGAACCAGGCCAGGTTGGTGGCGTAGAAGGTCTTGCCGCACCCGCCGGTGGCCGAGGCGATCGTGTACACGATGCCGGGCCGGTTCTCGCGGGGGAGTGCCGGTCCCTCGGTCGCCTTGGTCTCGACCGGTGCTTCCGGAGCTGCAGCGACGGGAACGGACCGGATCAACGACGCCGCCCGCTCCAGCGACTCCACGATGTCGTTGTCCTCGACGGGCAGCTGGAGCAGGTCGATGGCACCGGTGCGGACGATGTCGCGCAGCGACGCGTCGGGCCGGCGGGAGAAGGCGAGGACGATGCGCATCTCGGGCAGTTCCTCGGCGATGATCTGGAGCCGGGCCAGGCCCGAGCGGGTGCCCAGGCTGGGGCCGGCGACGAGCACGTCGAAGGGGCCGTCCTCCTCGAGGACCTCGCCGACCGCACCGATCCGGGTGCAGGACGTGACCTCGGCTGCTCGCCGAACTGGTCGGCCAGCGACTGCACCTTCTCCGAAAGCGCATCACCTCGGTCGAGCACAAGGATCTTCGTCACTCGCAGTCCCTCTCCCAGGAATCGATGCTACGTCTCACCCGGTGGTCAGCCCTGCGCCGGCTGGGCGGCGGAGTCGGCGGACACCGGTCCGCCCACGCTGCCACCGTCGCTGCCCGGCGTGTCGCCGGCGGGCGGGGCGTCCTCGGCGGTGAGGCTGACGTAGAGGCTGGCGAACTTCGAGCTCTGGACCACCCGCTCGACGTCGGCGGGACGCAGGGCGAGGAAGTAGGTGAGCGAGCTGTTCACCTGCTGGCGACCGACGGTCTGGCCCTCCTGCTGGTTGGCCGAGCTCACCGAGGTGCCCTGCTGGGAGCTGACGTCCAGCACCATGACGTTGGTGAGGATCAGCTCGGTGCGGGGGAGACGAGCGGTGGCGTCACCGGGCGGCGGGGTGGCCAGGCCGGCGGCGTCGTCGCTGCTGCCGAACACGCCGTAGACGTTGACCGTGTCGCCCGGCGCCACGTAGCCGGCACCGCCGGCCGTGTAGTCGACCGTGACCGCCACGCCGTCGAAGCCTTCGGGCACCTTGATGTTGCTGAGCGACCGCACGGCCAGCTGCGAGCTGGTGATGACGTCGCCCTTGCTGACGGCGACGGCGAAGATCTGGTTGTCGAGCCCGCCGGCCGACGTGATGGCGCCCACGGGCTGGGAACCGGCCGGCACCTGGTCGGTGGTGAGCAGGCTCTGCTCGATGACGTCGCTGCCGGTGGTGTTGGCCGGGATGTCCTGGCTGGCCACGAACACGGTGACCTCGGCCTGGCCCGGCGACGCCGACTTGCTCCCGCCGTCACCGTCGTCGTTCACGAGCAGGTACACGATGGCGCCCCCGATCAAGAAGAAGACGATCCCGAACAGGATGATCAGATTCGAACGCTGGCGCACGGTTTCCTCCAGGTTGCAGCCCATCCCCCAGATCGGACCGCTCGCCGGACTGGCGGGCGGAGATCGACCGTGGTCTGAGCCGTACGGTACTTCGCACCTGCCAGCTGAGCACTGACCGTGGCGCGTTCCTCGCGGACTGGAGTGATTGTCGGCAGTGTCCGGTTTCGGACTACATAGCGAGGTCGGGTCATTTCCATGTGCCCGACCGGACTAGTCATCTCGCGGTCGCCGGTCGGGACCGGGCTACGGTCTCGCGCCCGTGCTCGTCCTCGGCCTCACCGGTGGCATCGGATCCGGCAAGTCGACCGCCTCGGCCCTGCTCGAGGAGAAGGGCGCGGTGATCGTCGACGCCGACCGCATCGCCCGCCAGCTCCAGGAGCCCGGTCAGCCGGTGTTCGAGGCGATGGTCGAGGCGTTCGGCCCGGGCATCGTCGCCGACGACGGCACGCTGAACCGCCAAGCCGTGGCCGACATCGTCTTCCACGACGACGAGGCGCTGAAGACGCTCAACGGCATCACGCACCCGGCCATCGGCAAGGGCATCGTCGACCGCATCGCCGAGCTGGCCGAGACCGACGAGGTCGTCATCCTCGACGTGCCCTTGCTCGTCGGCAGCGACCAGTACGAGACGGCGGGGACGATCGTCGTCGACGTCGACCCCGAGATCGCCATCCAGCGTCTGGTCGAGTTCCGCAACTTCTCCGAGGCCGACGCCCGGGCACGGCTGAAGGCCCAGATGAGCCGGGAAGACCGGCTCGAGCTCGCCGACGTCGTGCTCGACAACTCGGGCACGGTCGACGACCTGCGAGCAGCAGGTCGACGAGCTCTGGGACCGGATCCAGGCAGGGGAGTTCGCCGGGTAGGTCACGCCGGGCACGGTCACGGCGCGTCGATATCGTCGTTCCGTGACCGAGTTCCGCATGGTGGCCGACTACAAGCCGGCCGGCGACCAGCCGGCCGCCATCGCCTCGCTGACCGAGGGCGTGCGGGCCGGCGAGCGCTACCAGACGCTGCTCGGCATCACCGGCTCGGGCAAGAGCGCCACCATCGGCTGGACCATCGAGCAGGTCCAGAAGCCGACGCTGGTCATCGCCCCCAACAAGTCGCTGGCCGCCCAGCTGGCCTCGGAGTTCCGGGAGTTCTTCCCCGACAACAAGGTCGAGTACTTCGTCAGCTACTACGACTACTACCAGCCCGAGGCGTACGTGCCGTCCAGCGACACGTACATCGAGAAGGACTCGTCCATCAACGACGAGATCGACCGGCTCCGCCACGCCGCCACCTCGGCGCTGCTCACCCGGCGCGACGTCATCGTCGTGGCCTCGGTGTCCTGCATCTACGGCCTGGGCTCGCCCGACGAGTACCGCAAGAACCTGCTCTACCTGAAGGTGGGGGAGGAGTACGACCAGCGCGAGATCCTGCGGAAGCTGGTCGACATGAACTACGACCGCAACGACGCCAACCTGGTCCGCGGCAAGTTCCGGGTGCGGGGCGACACGCTCGAGGTCCACCCCGCCTACGACGAGACCGCCGTGCGCATCGAGTTCTTCGGCGACGAGATCGAGGCCATCTCCATCGTCGACTCGCTCACCGGCGAGAAGGTGGCCGAGCACGAGGACCTGTCCATCTACCCGGCCACCCACTACGTGGCCGGCGAGGACCGCCTGGCCGAGGCCGTCGGCCGCATCGAGCACGAGCTCCAGGAGCGGCTGGCGCTGTTCGAGAAGGAGGGCAAGCTCCTCGAGGCCCAGCGCCTGCGGATGCGCACCCAGTACGACCTCGAGATGATGCAGGAGGTCGGCTACTGCAACGGCATCGAGAACTACTCGGCGCCCATCGACGGCCGCCGCCCGGGTGAGCCGCCGTTCACGCTGCTCGACTTCTTCCCCGACGACTACCTGGTCGTCATCGACGAGTCGCACGTCGCCGTGCCCCAGCTCCACGGCCAGTACGAGGGCGACCGGAGCCGCAAGCAGATCCTCATCGACCACGGGTTCCGCCTGCCCTCGGCCGCCGACAACCGGCCGCTGCGCTTCGACGAGTTCGTCGAGCGGGTGAACCAGGTGGTCTTCGTGTCGGCCACGCCGTCCCACTGGGAGCTGGAGCACTCCACCCGGGTGGTCGAGCAGATCGTGCGACCCACCGGCCTGGTCGACCCCGAGGTCATCGTCAAGCCCACCAAGGGCCAGATCGACGACCTCATGGAGCAGATCGAGGCCCGGGTCGACAACGACGAGCGGGTGCTGGTCACCACGCTCACCAAGAAGATGTCCGAGGACCTGTCCGAGTACCTGCTCGAGCAGGGCGTGCGGTGCCGGTACCTGCACTCCAACATCGACACCATCGAGCGCATCGAGATCCTCCGCGCCCTGCGCCTGGGCGAGTTCGACGTGCTGGTCGGCATCAACCTGCTGCGCGAGGGCCTCGACCTGCCCGAGGTGTCGCTGGTGGCCATCCTCGACGCCGACAAGGAGGGCTTCCTGCGCTCGGAGACGTCGCTGATCCAGACGATGGGTCGCGCCGCCCGCAACATCAACGGCCAGGTCGTCATGTACGCCGACCAGGTCACCGACTCGATGCAGCGGGCCATCGGCGAGGTCCAGCGCCGTCGCCAGCTCCAGCTCGCCTACAACGAGGAGCACGGCATCGACCCGCAGACCATCCGCAAGGCCGTCACCGACATCCTCAGCTTCCTGCGCGGCGGCGACGGCAAGGCGCCGGTGCCCGACAAGGACCAGCGCAAGCGGTCGGCGGCCGAGCGCAAGCGCATCGCCGAGCTCACCGAGCTGCCCCAGGACGACGTCGAGCGCCTCATCGCCGCCCTCGAGGAGGAGATGCACGAGGCCGCCGAGGAGCTGCGCTTCGAGTACGCCGCCCGCCTGCGCGACGAGATCAAGGACCTCCGGCGGGGCGTGGTCGAGGCGAGCTGACCGCTTCCAGCCATCGCATGGTCCGGGCCGAGGGCGCTCGATCGGTACGTCGACCTATCGTGCTCTGTGCGCCCGTCACGGGTCTGCAGACCGTGGATCGGCGGCCGCCGCGTGACGCGGCATCCTCCATCGGCCGTTGCGCTCGTGCCGCTGGCGGCCTTCTTCGTCTCGCTCAACTTGGCGCGAACGGATTCGACCCCGTCGAGGTCGACGGCGTTCCGTACGGCGACCCTCGACGCGGCAGTCGTCCAACGCGGCCGAGGTCGCTTGTAACCAGGGCGACGGGTAGGCCTTCGCCGACCTGGTGCGGACCCGAGGTCGTCCCGGCCCGAGGTCTTCCTCGCCGGCCAGGACGAGGCCGACTGACCGGGCGACAGCGCTCGCTGTTCGGGCTGGCTCAACCTCGATCACTTCGCTGAGACAGCCCGCTTGCCGGTGCCCGTGGAGCTGCCCGCATGGGCAGTCGTCGGTGCTGTTGTCCTCAGTCGCCGGCGCCGGTGCCTCGCGCGCGCCTCCTCCATCGCGTGACCGATCTCGCGGCGGTCGCCGAACGGCTGCCTCGGCAGCACCGCGTCGAATCGCACTGGCGACGGCCCCGAGGCGCTGGCCACCGGCCTGCGAGTTGCTCGGGACGTCGCGCGGTTCGTCGGCACGACGCGAACGGCCGCGGCGAGCTGCTCGACCACCGCGGCCTCGTCGACACGACGTCGACGTCCGCGCCCGGCGAGTCTTCGTAGCGCGTCAACGTCACCACCCTGTCGTCGCTCGATCTGCGGCGTTGTTCATTCTCGCCGGGGCGTCGGCTACCTGGTGGGCGTCGTGCGGCTCCGGCTCGGCAGTGGCCGACCGTGCCGGCTACGGCCGTCTCGGGCTGCCGCTGCGAGGTGATCGACGGGCGCTCGCGACTGGGGCGCCGTCGACGTCGGAATGACGATCCTGTTGCTGGTGCTCGCCGCTGCCGCCTCTCGCCGGGCCATGCGCGCCACGGATCGGGAGCGGGACCTGTGGATCGGCGTCGGCGCGTCGCGCTGCCTGCCGTCCTCGTGGGTGACGTGTGGAAGCGCTCGGAGGACTTCTGTGCACGCTGCTCACGCTCTTCGGCGTGGTCCTGGTGCTCGTGCTTCCGATGCGACCGCGTCCGTCGGGCCGTGTCGGGTCGACCCATGGCAACGTCATCGCCCTGACGCATGTTCGGGCGTTCGAGCTCACGCGTCGGGTGCGCTCGCGTGCCGCTCGCCGTGCTGCTCGCTGCTCTTCGTCGTGATCGCGCTGTTCGTAGCCGGTCTCGATGCGCCGACCGTGGACCTTGGGCCCGACCTCACGTGGCGTTCGTGTCCGTCGCTCGCCACGACTTGCGCATGATCCCGGAACACGGGCTTGCCCACCACGTTCTCGTGGGCTGCTCGCGGTGCTGATGACCGTCCGCTCATCCCGTAGACCGACGCGTGCCGACGTTGCGCTGGTTCGGGTTCGCCGTGCCATGGTTCGCGAACGCCGGGGGTCTGCGAGACGCTGTTCTGGTTCCGGGTTATCCCTCGCTCCGGGCAGGCGTCGGCGGCACGGTCAGCGCCCTGGTGCCCGATTCGCCGGCGGTTCGAGGGATCGTCGCAGCAGGTTTGTGGTGCACCACCCCGTTCTTCGTTGGCCTCGTCTACCCCGGGTCGCTGTACGTCACGTTCACGTTCGACGCCGGAGCTCGTCGTGTTGCTTGTCCGCGACGGCGAGCGCTGCTCATCGACCGGGTTCGGAGTGCCCAACCTGCACTCCGGCGGGACGCTGCTCGTCCGGCTCTCCGCCGTCGTCCTGCTGCTCGCTCGTACCGCCTTCCTGGCGTCGCGACGTCGGAGCGATCGGACCGATTCGCTCCGCACGTCGTCGCTTCGGTCTGCGTGGTGGCCGTATCCATGGTGTGGGTGGTCCTACCGGTTCTCGATCCGGTGCCGGTGCACTGTCCGCACCGAGCCCTGTTCGTCGTGGTGATCGCCACTCGATCGTCCGTGGGCCTCTCTAGCGGGTCGTGGTCGGCAGTCCCCTTCACGGTCGAGTGGAGGCCGGCTTCGCCTACCTCTCGCTGACGTCCGCGCGTGCTCGCGTTCCTCCTCGGCGTCTGTGGGTCGTCCGCAGTGGTGGTACTTCCCGGGAGCGGCGCTGGTAAGCTGCCGGCGACCGTCTTGTTCTCGATGCTCGCCGGAGCGGCCATTCTCATGCGCTGGGACGGTGGGTACGTCGGCCGGGCCGCAGGGTGGGTCGGTACATCTTGGTGCCATCCACGCTGCTGCTCGCTCATCCTCGGCACTGCGGTTGGCGCTACCGTCGTGGCCCTCGCCTTCCTGCTGACGGCGGTGCCGTATGCTGGATCGGTGCTTTGGCGGGGTCGCGTGGTCGTGCTCATCGTCGTGATGGTCACCCGGTCGTCGCCACCGTCGCAGGCTTACCGCAGTCGCTCGCCTCGACCGCATGCCGTTCTCCGACTGCTATCCCAGCGTCAGCGGCGCTGTTCTCGATTACGGCCATCCACTCTTCGCGGCTGCGTGTCGCCCACGAGCGTGAGCCTTTCACCGCTATCCGCATCGTGACGCCGCGTGTACTCGGAGCACCCGGGCGTATCGCCTGTCGTCGGTAGCCCTTCGTCGACGCTCGTGGCCTGTCGCCGTCGGTGCCACGGCGCTGACGTTCTTCGACCGCGACGCGTCTGTGGCTGGTGCGGAGCGCTCCAACGAGTCATCGCCGGCTCGTTCCTCGTCTACCGATTCACAGCACCACCCGACATGTCACCGTGCCCGGCCACGCCAGCCGCACCCTGTGAAGGCGCGTCAGCCGGCGTGACTGACCTCCGCTGTCCTCATGGATGTGTGCGGGTCATGCTCCTCACCCGGTGCGACAACGCATCGTGCTCAGAGCGGCACGGGCAGAAACGCTACCGCTCCCGAAGTCGTTGCCGGGTCGTCGCCGTTGGCCACGCTCAGAATACCAGTTGCAGCACGATGGCCTGACCGAGTCGGTGGCGTAACCCGCGGTACCAAAGCGGCTATAGCTACGCCGAGACCGGTGACCAGACCGAGCAACCCCCGTAGCTCGTACCCCAGCAGCCAACGGTCGGTGATCTTGTCCCACAGGCCGATGAGTGGCCACGTGAGCTCTGCCACCGACTCCGCGCCGGGAAGCTCTATCCGCAGGTACGCGGCCCACAGTGCAGCACGCACCCTTCACCAGCGTCTCACCGCACGTGTCCCGCCGCCGTAGCGCCCAGAGGACTCATCATCTCGACGAACGGCTTTCTTCGTGCGGGAGGCGGCACCCCGGTGAGAACGCCCGCCGTACCTGTCGGTCGGCCGGCGAGGGACGCCTCGAGGGAGCGCGTCGCAGGTCGTCGACCGGACGCCGGGTTCGAGACCACACGCCCGGAACACCCGACGAGCGCAGCCACCCAGCGGTCCTTGGAGTCGCACCACAGCACTCCCGTTGCAGCCGCAAGCAGGGCAGTGGCGGCGACGTTCACCACTAACAGCACCAGATCAGCCTGCACCTCCACCAGTGGGATGCCCCAACCAGCACCACGAAGCTTCGGCCGCTGGAGCCAGTCGAAGCAGATCGCGGTCCCGGGCCGTCTCGTCGAGATCGAGGGAGATCCGGGCGATTGCGTAGAACTGCTGGCCGTCGAGACCGGTCGACTACAGCAGTTCCTGCCCTGGGAAGTCCTTGCGGAACAGGGCGACCGAAGGTCCCTGGTCACCGGGCTGCACCAGGTTCAACGGATTGGTGCTCGTGTACGCCAGATCGAGGAGCACCAGCAGCACGGCGATCAGCAGACCTAGCAGTGCGTAACGGGCGATCGCCGGCCAAACGCCGCTGTGCGACGGCTGAATGGGTGCTGGGGCAGTGCTCATGCCTGCGCGTTCTCGGCCAGGTGATCGGTCACGCCGGAGTGAGAGTCGGGCCGCGCAGGGGTCGGTGGTAGCCGCGATGCGCCCGACGAGCGGCACTAATGTGAGCGGCTTCACGGCTGGCAGCTTGCGTCGGTTCTGCCACGGTCGCTCTGGTCTGACGCGGACGGAGACAGGGAGAAGCAGCATGGCGAGCGGGATCTCGAGGATTCCTCGATCCGGTGGGTCTCCCGCGGACGAGGTCGCACTCTGCTCGATCACGCGGCGAGTTTACGGATGTGCAGCTCGCCACCTGGTCACCACGTTGATTGCGTGGCGACGCACGTGACCGTTGCTCAGGAGACGAACGTGGTACCGCCGCAGAGGCTGGCTCGTCCACCGCGTCGCTTCCGGTGATTGCGGCGATGGCCGCGGGGATCCTCGTCACGAGTCTTTGGTTCGCCGTCGCGCCTCTCGCTACTCCGTATCATCCGACGACGGGCGTCACGCGATCCAGGCAGAGACGTGGCTCGCACGGGGCAGTGGTCTGTGCCGCTGTGCTGCCCGCGATGACCCGGCAGGCATCACGTACCCATACGTGAACTCGACGGTCGGTGAGAACGGCTTCTACCTGTGTTCCTCGGCACATTCCGTGGTCGTTCGTCCTCGGCGTGGCTTGGTTGCCGTAGGTGACTACGGCTACCGGATCGTGGTCGGCGCGGCGTTGGGGCCTGGTGGTGCTTGCCACCTACCGCCTGGCGGTGGCGGCCGGCCACCGCACCACCGCCCCCCTCTCATCGCTGTTGGCGGCTACCTCTCCGCTGCTCTTCCACTCGTTCCAGTTGTGGGCCCACGTGCCCGGTGCAGCAGCCGCAGCATTCGCTCTCGGCGCATCCTTGAAGATCGCCAAGAACCGTGCAAACCGTTGGACCTACTTCCAGCTCGCTGTTGCGGTGGTGGTGGCGTCGCTCCTTCGCTCTGAGGCAGCCCTGTTTGCGCGGCCGTCGGCGCCGTACTCGTCATGCGCGGCCGCCGCCGCGGCGCAGCGGTGGCTGCCGGAAGCGCGGCAGTGGTGCTCGCCATCGGCACACAACTCGGAGTGCTCGCGGCAGTCTCTTCCATGACCGCTCGGCTCGGGCGATTGGCGGTGCTTCCCGGGGCACCCTCGATGTCGGTGCCCGGTGGGGTGCCTTCCAGCACTCGTTCACGAGCGTCGAGGTGACCCGCGCTCCGCCCACGCTCTGCTGGTTGCTGCCGTCATCCTCGTGTTGGTCGGTGCCATCCTGGCTCGATCGCGACCGCCGTGGAGCTCGCTCCGGTCGCCCTCGTGATCGCTGCAGTGCTCTGGGTCCTGCGCGGCTGGCGAGCGCCCCGCTGTGCGATGGCCAGCGGTCTCCTGGGCGCCTGGCCCGTCGTGTTCCTGAGCCTCGTCGGTGTGGGCCGCTGGCGACGAGGCGGCGATGACGGGCACCTCGTTGCCGTGCCGCGCTGGCGGCGCTCGGCGTGATCATCACCCAGTACGACGAGGGCGGCGGGGCACGACTGGGAGGCCGTTTCCTCATGCCCCTCGTTCCGGTCTTGGCGGTGTTCGCCGCCGAGGGAATCCGTAGTTTCGTCGACCGTGTGGAGGGGCGTAGCGCCGAGATCGCAACTATCGCACTCGTCGGTCGCGCTCGTCTTTGGCGGTGCCGACCTTCGATCGCGGCTACCGGCAGAACTACGAGGACATCCTCCGGCCGCTCGACGCCCTGGACGTCGATGCCCCCGTCGTGTCCGCTTCGCGGCACGTGCCGAGACTGGACTGGGCCGGCTTTCCGGCAGCGCCAGTGGCTGGCCGTGCCGACACCTGAGGATGGCGCGATGGCAGCGCTACGCAACCTGCTGAGAGAGGCAGGGATCCACCGAGTGGTGCATATGTCATCACGCCTACCAGTTCACGATCCTCGCTGGCCGTCCGACGCCCGCGGATGACCTACGACAACGGCGCTGCTAGCGGTGTCCATGGTGATCGACCTGCAATAGCTACCGAACACATGTTCCCCCACGCGACTGGACGCCGCCGCTAGCGTGGTCGCCCGTGGCCGACAAGCTGGTGGTACAGGGAGCCCGGGAGCACAACCTCAAGGGCGTCGATCTCGAGCTCCCGCGCGACAAGTTGATCGTGTTCACCGGCCTGTCCGGGTCGGGCAAGAGCTCGCTCGCGTTCGACACCATCTACGCCGAGGGCCAGCGCCGCTACGTCGAGTCGCTGTCCGCCTACGCCCGCCAGTTCCTCGGGCCAGATGGACAAGCCCGACGTCGACTTCATCGAGGGCCTGTCGCCGGCGATCTCCATCGACCAGAAGTCGGCCAGCCGCAACCCGCGCTCCACGGTCGGCACCATCACCGAGGTCTACGACTACCTGCGCCTGCTGTTCGCCCGCATCGGCGTGCCCCACTGCCCCGACGACGGCACGCCGGTGGCCCGCCAGACGCCCCAGCAGATCGTCGACCGCATCCTCGAGCTGCCCGAGGGCACCCGCTTCCAGGTGCTCGCCCCGGTGGTCCACGGCCGCAAGGGCACCTACGACACCCTGCTCGAGGACCTGTCCAAGCAGGGCTTCGCCCGTGCCATCGTCGACGGCGAGCTGATCGAGCTGGCCGAGCACCTCGAGCTCGGCCTCGAGCGCTACGAGATGCACACCATCCAGGTGGTGGTCGACCGGCTGGTGTCCAGCGACGGCATGCAGCGCCGGCTCACCGACTCGCTCGAGACCGCCCTGCCGCTCGCCGAGGGCGTGGCCGAGATCCAGATCGTGCCCCGCGACCGCGATCCCGAGCCCGAGGACACGCTCACCTTCAGCCAGCACTTCGCCTGCCCCACGTGCGGCATGTCGTTCCAGGACCTGGCGCCCCGCAACTTCTCGTTCAACTCGCCCTACGGCGCCTGCCAGGCCTGCGACGGCCTCGGCACCCGCTACGAGGTCGACCCCCAGCTGGTCGTGCCCGACCCCGACCTGCCGGTCGACGAGGGCGCCATCGCCCCGTGGGCCGGCGGGCACTCCACCTACTTCCACCGCCTGGTCGAGGCGGTCATGGACGAGATCGGCATCGACCCGGGCACGCCGTGGGCCGACCTCACCAAGAAGCAGGAGAAGACCCTCCTCTACGGCACCGGCGTCTCCAAGGTCACCGTCACCTACAAGAACCGCTACGGCCGCACCCGCACCTACAACGCCAACTACGAGGGCGCCATCCCGTACCTGTCCCGCCGGCACATGCGAGGTCGACTCCGACCGCCAGCGCGAGCAGATCGAGGGCTACATGCGCGAGGTGCCCTGCCCCACCTGCGAGGGCCGGCGCCTCAACCCGGTGTCGCTGGCGGTGCTGATCAACGGCATGAACATCGCCGAGGTCTGCGACCTGTCCATCGGCGAGGCGGCCAAGGTGCTCACCGGCCTCGAGCTGTCCGAGCGCGACCGCATCATCGCCGAGCAGGTGGTCAAGGAGATCAACGCCCGCATGGGCTTCCTGCTCGACGTCGGCCTCGACTACCTCACGCTGTCCCGCTCGGCCGGCACCCTGGCCGGGGGAGAGGCCCAGCGCATCCGCCTGGCCTCCCAGATCGGCTCCGGCCTGGTCGGCGTGCTCTACGTGCTCGACGAGCCGTCCATCGGCCTGCACCAGCGCGACAACCGGCGGCTGATCAACACGCTCACCCGCATGCGCGACCTGGGCAACACGGTCATCGTCGTCGAGCACGACGAGGAGACCATCGCCGAGGCCGACCACGTGGTCGACATCGGGCCGGGCGCCGGCGAGCACGGCGGCGAGGTCGTCCACTCCGGCACCTACAAGCAGCTGCTCAAGAACAAGGACTCGATCACCGGGCAGTACATGTCGGGCAAGCGGTCGATCCCCATCCCCGAGCAGCGCCGGTCACCGTCGCTCGACCGGGTGAAGGTCGTCGGGGCGCGCGAGCACAACCTCAAGAACATCGACGTCGAGTTCCCGCTCGGGCTGTTCACCTGCGTCACCGGCGTGTCGGGCTCGGGCAAGTCGACGCTGGTCAACGAGATCCTGCTCAAGTCGTTGATGCAGCACGTCTACAAGTCCAAGCAGCCGCCCGGCCTGCACAAGCGGGTCGAGGGCATGGACAGCCTCGACAAGGTCATCGCCATCGACCAGTCGCCCATCGGGCGCACGCCCCGGTCGAACCCGGCCACCTACACCGGCGTGTGGGACCACGTCCGCAAGCTGTTCGCCCAGACCAACGAGGCCAAGGTCCGCGGCTACCTGCCCGGCCGGTTCTCGCTTCAACGTCAAGGGCGGCCGCTGCGAGGCCTGCGCCGGCGACGGCACCATCAAGATCGAGATGCACTTCCTGCCCGACGTGTACGTGCCCTGCGAGGTCTGCAAGGGCCAGCGCTACAACCGCGACACGCTCGACATCACGTTCAAGGGCAAGAACGTGGCCGACGTGCTCGACATGCCGTGCGAGGAGGCGCTCGAGTTCTTCTCGAACCAGCCGGCCATCGCCCGCCACATGCAGACCATCGTCGACGTGGGCCTCGGCTACGTGCGGCTGGGCCAGCCGGCGCCGACGCTGTCCGGCGGCGAGGCCCAGCGGGTGAAGCTGGCCTCCGAGCTGGCCAAGCGCTCCACCGGCCACACCATCTACATCCTCGACGAGCCCACCACCGGCCTGCACTTCGAGGACATCCGCAAGCTGCTGACCGTGCTGTCCCGCCTGGTCGACCAGGGCAACACCGTGCTGGTCATCGAGCACAACCTCGACGTGATCAAGACCGCCGACTGGATCATCGACCTCGGCCCCGAGGGCGGCGCCGGCGGCGGCACGGTGGTGGCCGAGGGCCCGCCCGAGCACGTCGCCACGGTCACCCAGAGCCACACCGGGCACTTCCTGGCGCCGATCCTCGGCGTCGACCGCGGCTGAGCACCGTCCGAGATCATCGGTAGGGGAGCGCGGCACCGGCTGCGAAGCGTCATCGTGCGGCGCTGCTCGCGCCGCTGGACGGCGGA
>CAWDAJ010000005.1:0-480946 GCA_963800295.1 uncultured Acidimicrobiaceae bacterium | reverse complement strand
TCTCTACCGGTTTCTCTACCGGATCTCTACCGAACGGGTCGAAATCGGTAGATTCGAACAACAGCGTTCAGCATGCCTGAATCGCGAAATCCCAGGTCAACCGCACTTTTCGGCATCAACCAGCACCGATCAAAATCGTCTCGGTTCAGCGTTCAAGTCCCCCCTCGCCCACTACCCAATGGGAGATCTCCGACCAAACCAGGTCAGAGCGTCTGCTCTCCGGTCGACAGCATCGGATGAGACTCGCACCCGGTGACAGTGCTGCCAGCGACACGTGGATCCTGCTGTGCCGACGATGGCGGCGCGCCCGAGTCGATCGCCGGGTCGGCAGGCGAGCCGGTCCGGGCGGAAAGCGGTAGCTCGATGGTGAACGTCGAGCCCCGGCCGAGCTCGCTGCTGACCATGATCGTGCCGCTGTGCGCTTCGATGAGGTGCTTGACGCTGGCGAGACCCAGCCCGCTCCCACCGGTGCGCCGGCTCCGGGAGGGGTCGGCCCGGTAGAAGCGGTCGAACAAGTGTGGGACGTCGTCGGGGTCGATGCCGACACCCGTGTCGGCGACGGCGACCGACGCAACCCCCTTCTGCACCTTCACGACGGCGCGCACCGTGCCGCCCGGCGGCGTCTAGCGAAGGGCGTTGTCGACGACGTTGCCGAGCGCCTGGCGGAGCCGCATGGGATCGGCCTCGACGGGTACCGAGCCCCGAGTCGACCTGGCCCCGAACTGGGGATCGGGCTGTGAGTTCGCGGCCGAGCTCGATGGCATGGTCGCCGGCGCGAAATCGAGGGCCGTCCAAGGTGTAGACGGCGTAGACGGTGGATCCGTAGACGGTGTAGACTTGAGCATTGGAGGTGGTTGCCATGACCACAACGCTGCAACGAGCGATCGACAAGATCAGGGAACGTGCTGCGGACGACCCGGAGTTCGCCGACGCCGTCGTGCAGTTCGCGAGCGACGAGGTCACGGACCCGTACGCCCCCGTGGCCCCCGCCATGCTCGAGGTCGCGCAGGAGCTCAACCGGCAACGGCAGCGAACCAGCGCCGACGACTTGCGTGCCGAGTCGCTGAGCACCGCCCAGGTGGTCGAACTGCTTGCGTCGGTGAACGACCGCAAGGGCGTCGACCGCCGCCGCAAGCGCGGCACGCTGCTCGGAATCCGGGTCGGGCGGGACACCTTCCATCCGCAGTGGCAGTTCGACCGGCGTCGTCGCGAGACGTGGACCGGCCTCCCCGACGTCCTGGCCGCCCTGCGAGCGGTCACGGCCGACGACCTCGACGCGCACGCGATCGCCGTCGCCCCAGACGCCACCGTTGACGGCCGGTCGATCGCGCAGCTCCTCGCTTCCGGGGACGTCGAGGCTGCGGTACAGGCCTCCCGCCTCGCAGGTGACCAGTCCTGAACCGGTTCCCGGACCGGCGCCCCGCCGGGCTCCGGCTGGCAACGGCTCCACGAACGTGGTGGAGGATCGACGCCGCCGCGCCGGAAGCGTGGGCCTGGAGTCCGTTCCCGAACGCCGTCCACCGATTCGACCCGCCATCCGGTCGCTTCCGGGTCCGCTATGCCGCCAACGACCCCGTTGTCGCCGCCCGTGAACGGTTCCCAGGCCGACGGCTGTCCGAGGGCCACAATCTTGCGCTCGTCCGGCTAGACGACCCTCCGGCATGCCTGCACCTGACCCACCAGGGGACGCTCGACGCCCTCGGGCTCGACGACCGAATCAACACCGGCCGCCTCAACTCGTTTGGCGGACCCGATCCGCTACCCGAGACGTCGCAGGAGCTGTCCGACCGGATGTGGGACTGGTGGGATGGCGCTCCGCCTCCGCTCGTGTACCGCACCCGCACCGTGTCCGCCGCGCGCAGCATCGCCTTCCACCAGCACACGACCTGGACAGCGATCGAGGCCCGGCCTCTCCGAGAAGCGCGGGCCTTGCTCGCAACGCTCGTGGTCCATCACGGCTTCGACGTCCCCGAGAGCTGGCTGTTCTGAGGGGCCTCGATCCGGCGTGCCGTCTTGACGCCATCCAACATCGAGGACCGAACCGGCCTGGCCCCGAAATGGGATCGGGCTGTGAGGGCTCCGTCCAGTAGCGCCGATAAGGCGAGACCCGGAGGGGCGTGCTCGGCCCAGGCGCGCAGCGCGTCGTTGATCCTGTCGAGGTTGAAGTACTCGGGATCGAAGTCGTGCCGCCCGTACCACTCCACCATCTCGTCGTGCTCGGGGTGCTTGGGATCAGTCACCGCCTCGACGAATCCTTGGTGGCGGCCTTGTGCATCCGGCTCTGGCGGAATCTGACATCGATGGCTGGCGGAAACGTACACTGACATGATGGCGAGATGGATCGAGCGTGGGCTATCACCGACCTTGGAAGTCGCTGCGGGTCAAGGCTTACCCATCACCGTCGTCGTCGGTCCGCGAGCCTCCGGGAAGACCACGTTGGTCCGCCGCCTCGTAGACGATGGGGTGTACGCGCGCTACGTCAGCTTCGTCGATCCCGACACCCGCGCGGCCGCTACTGCCTCACCGCGGCTGTTCGTCGAAACCCTCCCGTCGGGAACCGTGATCGACGAAGCCCAGCTCGTCCCCGAGTTGCTTGCCCCGATCAAGGACGTCGTCGACGCTGCCGGACAACCCGGCCACTTCCTCCTCACCGGCTCGACGCGAGTCGACCTCCCAACGATGGCTGGGACAAACCCGATCGCTGGGCGATACGCGCGCTTCGAGCTCGGACCGCTCAACGCGGCCGAACGGCACGGTCGTCCGACGACCAACCTCAATGAGCTCCTCGACGGGAACCCCGCCGCCCTACCCTCTGCGGACCTCGACGGATCCGGCCACGACGCCGAGGCGACCACACCGGGGTTTCCACTCCTGGTCACAGCGAGCCCGGATCACCGCCGCTGGCGCCGCGACTACCTGCGCAGCGTGGTCCCCGAGACGCTGTCGGAATCGGACCATACCGTCGATCATCAGCGCTTGGCCCGCTTCCTTGACGGCATCGCGGGTCTGTCGGGGCACGAGCTTGTGCTCAGCCACCTCGGCGCCGACCTCGCGATCGATCGCCGGACAGCGGCCCGCTACCTCGACCTGCTCGAGGAGATGCGTCTGCTCCGACGCCTTCCCGGGTTGCGCATGAAGGCGACAGACACTGAACGCGCTGTCCCCAAGCTCCACATGGTCGATCCGATCCTGGTCACGCCCGATCCGGGCGGCGTCGGCGACGATCGGCGTGGCGCGCTCCTCGAGTCATTCGTCGTGAACGAGATCGCGACCCAGCTGGAGTGGATCGGCGGCGTCGACGGCCTGTACCACTGGCGTGATCGACGCCGACACGAAGTGGACCTCGTCGTCGAGCGCGATGGCGGCTTCGTCGCCATCGAGGTCAAGCGGGCCCGCGAGGTGCCCCGAGGCGCCCGGACCGGCATCGATGCCTTCCGCGAGCGTTACGCGGCCCGGTTCCGACGGGGGATCGTCCTCTACGCCGGCCGCAACGTACTTCCCCTGGGAGACGACATCTGGGCCGTCCCCATCACCAGCCTCTGGTGCACGTAGAGGGCTGCGGTCGCGCAGTCATGACGAACATGTTTGGCAGCGAGCGCCGACCAACAATCTCGCCATGACCTGCGCTCTTGGTCGCCAGCGATGAAGCGGTGTCGTCTCGACCGCTTCCCGGAGTCGCTCCCGGACGACGTGCGTACGGTTCGATTCGGCTGGCGCACCTCGTCACCGGAACGATATTTCGCACGGCGTGCGATATGTTGCACGATCGCCGACCCATCGCACGGATGGCAGGGAGAACGAAGAACCGCACGGCTACTTCGGCGAAGCTTTCGGGCGGGCCATCGTGTGGCACGGAGAACGGTTCTCCAAGATGCGGGCCGACGGTGTCATGACAAGGCGAAACCGTCGTCCACCTCGACGACACTGTCTTCATTCGCCGGGCGGAGTGGTCAAGGCGGGGTAGGCGAGGGCGATGGCGTCGATGATCGGCCGGTCGGCGAAGGTGACGTCGAGGGGTTGAAGTCGGCTCAGGACGGCGTGGGGAACAGCCGGCGGCGATGGTGCCGGGGGCCGCCAGCGGAGATGGTCGAGGTCGGTGCCGCCGGGGACGAGTGGCCACCACACGGGCAGGCCGTCGGTCCGGGCGGTGGGGGAGAGGGCATCGAGGTGGGCGAGGAGCTGGTCGCGGGTCCGGCCCCGCCAGGTGAGCAGCAGCCACGGGTCGCCGTCGAGTTGGTCGGCGAACACGTACAGCACGGCCGCCAGGTGCTTGCATGGGTTCTCCCAGTCCGGGCAGTTGCAGCTCGCGTGCAGCGTCGACCACCGCTCCGGGAACAGGTCGATCCCGGCCTCGGTACAGGCCTCTTCCAGCTCGGCAGGAACCTCGCCGGCGAGCAGCCGAGCCGCGAACCCGACCCGGGACTGCATGACAGCCTCGAGGCGTTCCCAGGCCGACTCCGGGACGGGGTCGGCGCGGATGGACGCCAGGTACGGCGTCCGGCGCGATCCCTGGATCTGGGCGACGAGGAGGCCGGGTGTGACGTCGATCGACAGGACCTGACCGGCGCGGGCGTAGCGGCGACCGCGTTGCATGCGCGTGCCCAGCCCGTAGGACTCGAGCACGTCGGTGAACCGCCGAGACCACCAGGTCTCCGCCATCGCGCCGCGCTGCTTGGTCGTGGCGATGCCTCCTTCGGTGGGGATCGGCCGCGACTCGGGGTAGCGGTTCCACCGGTCGTCCCAGGCCCGACGTCTCGGCATCAGTGATCCTCCCCGTCATCGACGGGACGAAGCGCGACGGCATCGCGGAGGGCGTCGGTGTCGAGCTGGGTGATCCACTGCTCGCCGCTGCCGACGACCCGCTCGGCGAGCGCCCGCTTCGACGTGATGAGCTCGTCGATGCGTTCCTCGATGGTGCCGGCTGACACCAGTTTGTGGACCAACACGGTGCGACGTTGGCCGATCCGGTAGGCCCGGTCAGTGGCCTGGTCCTCCACCGCGGGGTTCCACCACCGGTCCAGGTGCACCACGTGCGACGCCGCGGTCAGGTTCAGCCCAGTACCGCCCGCCTTGAGCGACAGCAAGAAGATCGGCGGACCGTCCGGATCCTCGAAGGCGGCGACCATCTCGTCGCGGCGCTTCCGGGGGACGCCGCCGTGGAGCCACAGCGGCTCGACGCCGTAGCGCCCAGCCAGATGGTTCGCGAGCAGACCGCCCCACTCGGCGAACTGGGTGAAGCACAGCACCTTGTCGCCGGCATCGATGATCTCGTCGAGCAGCTCCTCGACCCGGTCGAGCTTTCCGGACCGTCCGGCCAGCGTCGAGCCGTCGCCAAGGAAGTGAGCCGGGTGGTTGCACACCTGTTTGAGCTTGGCGATCCCGGCCAGGATGGCGCCGCTGCGCCCGATGCCCTCTTCGCTCTCGGCCGCGGCCAGCAGGTCGTCGACCACCGCTTGGTAGAGGCTGGCCTGCTCGCGGGTGAGCGGGCAGTGCTCGGTTGACTCGATCTTGTCGGGCAGGTCGTCGATGATCGCCTTGTCGGTCTTGAGTCGTCGCAGCAGGAACGGCGTAACCAGCTTCTGCAACCGCTCGGTCACCTCCTCGTCGTGGTCCCGTTCGATCGGGCCGGCGAAGTCGCGGGTGAACGACGTCAAGGTGCCCAACAGCCCCGGGTTGAGGAACTGCATGATCGACCACAGCTCGGCGAGTCGGTTCTCGACCGGCGTGCCGGTGAGCGCCACCCGTCGTCCGGTTTCGAGCTGGCGAACAGCCCGGGCCGCAGCCGTGGATGGGTTCTTGATCTGCTGGGCCTCGTCCAGCACGACCCTGCCCCAGCTCACCGTCGAGAGATGGTCGAGGTCACGAGGAACCAGCGAGTAGGTGGTCAGGACCACGTCGTGGGAGGTGGCCAGCGCTTCGAACGGATCGCCGTGGCCGCGGTGACGGCCCGCCCCGTGATGGACCAGAACGGACAGTGACGGGGCGAACCGTTCCAGCTCACGCCGCCAGTTCCCGAGCACCGACACCGGGCACACGATCAGAGTGGGAGCCATGAGTCCCTCGGCGAGGATCGTGGCGATCACCTGCGCGGTCTTGCCCAGACCCATGTCGTCGGCCAGACACGCGCCCAGCCCGAGACGCCCGAGGAACTCGAGCCACCCGACCCCGCGTTCTTGATACGGGCGCAGCGTGCCGTCGAATCCCTCGGGCGACGGCCGGGGCGCGACGCCGGCCGAGTGCACGTCATCGAGCAGCTCGCCCAGCCACCCCGATGCGGTGACGGTGACCGGTTCCCCGACCTCGATCTTCTCGCGATCCGCTGCCGAGTCGGTGTCCAGGCCGCCGAGCCCGAGGCTGGAACGAACCAGCGCTCCGACGGTGGTCTCGCCGCCAGAACCGACCCGGGCCATCACCCGGTCCAGGCCACCGCGGTCGACCATGACCCATTCGCCGCGCAGCTGAACGAGGGGCTGCTTCGCCTCCGCGGCTCGTTGCAACCGTGCCAGGTCGGCCTTGGTCAGCCGGTCGTCTCCGAGCGCGGCCTCCCACGTGAACGACACCAGCCGGTCGAAATCCAGGCCCGCCGCGGTGACCACACCCTTGGTTCCCGCGCTCTTGGCCCGAGCCCGCAACGAGACCCGCCGGCGCCGCGTCCACCACGCCGGCAGCAGGACGTGGATGCCGACCTCGGCCAACGGCTCGACCCGCTGGTCGACGAGCCCGACCAGCTCGTCCATCGTCAGGCCCACCCCTATCGGTGCCGCGGCGTCGAGAACCGAGACGAGCTCGGGCGCGACCGCAGCCATGCGGGCCAGTCCCCGCAGGGTCTCGGTGACCGACCCGGCAGGAAACGGCATGCGTCCCGCCCACAGCTCGGCCATCGGCACCACCAGACTCGGCTCCTGCGAGTCCTGCAACAGCAACTCCACCCACCACCGCTCGGGCTCGTCGACCGGGGCATCCGCGTGCGTTCCGGGCTCGTGCACCCGCAGACATACCCGGCCGCGGCCCAGGCTCACCGCGCCCGACGCGATCCACGCCGTCAATTCGTCCGCGAACGCAACGACCTTGTCGAACGACAGTGAGGCAGGCATGGCCGGATCCGACGCCACCAACGACTCGAGCCACGCCTGCGGAACACTCCGCCGACCGGGACGCCGCGGCGCAAGCCGCGTCCCCGCGTCGACCAACCGGCCACGGACGATCCGATCCACCGCAGCCGCGAGCGCCGACGAGGCCCGCGCATGGTCCTCCGTCGTGTCGGCGACCAACAGCCCGGCGATCAGCTCGCGATCACCGACCCCGGGAAAGGGAAGCCACCACGACCTTGCCGGCCCATCGCTGTCGACCGCCAGCCACGGCACCACCTTGCCGCTCTCGACCAGGTGCCGCGCCACCAGATCCACGCGGGCGTCGAGGACTGGCCGATCGACCGGATCAACGGTCGCCGTTCTGGAACCAGGAGTCATGAAGCCACGATTCTCGCTCACCCGGGGGGCGTGAGGTGGGCCTTCACAGCGATCGCCGGAGCAAACGGCTCATTGTCGAGCTGTCGGTGAGCCTCTTACAGGCCCAGTGCGCGCTCGAGCGCTTCTCGCGCCTGGACCCGGCGCCGAGGAAGAGGTCGAGCGGCAGCGTGCCGACCCCTTCGGCCATCGACTCGGGGTGGGCGACGGTGGCTTGCGGGGCGACGATGTAGCAGCGGCCCTCGAACCTTGGGTGGCGCTCCAGGAAGGCCCTCATTCCGGCCCGTGTGTGCTGGGGCGAGGTGCCCAACCTCGAAGGCGAGGGGCTCGTCGGGGTGGTCGTAGATGACGTCGACTTCGTTGGTGCGCTCGCGCCAGTGGTGCAGCCGAACCCCGGAGTGCAGGGCGAGGGATCGGAGGGTGGCGGCGACGAGATTCTCGAGGAGAAGGCCGAGCTCGACCGGGTCGTCGAGGGGAGCGAGGCCTCGCTGCAACGCGGCGTTCCGAACGGCACCGTCGACGAAGTAGAGCTTGCGGCCCCGCCGTTGGATCGCCGACTCGGTGCCCGAGTAGTTGGCGAGGGTGAACACGAGGAACGCCTGCTCGAGGTAGCTGAGGTAGCGGTCGAAGGTCGGCTGGGACAGTCCCAGGTCGCTGCAGATGTTGGTGGGCGACAGGATCCCGGTCACTTCCGCGGCGAGGACGTAGAGCAGTCGCTCGAGCATCATCGGGCTTTCGAGACCGAACGACTGGGGGATGTCCTTGTAGATGGCGCGCTCGACAGCGTCGGCTCGGAGGACCTGCTGAGATTCGAGGAGCCGACTGGCTTCGTCGTCGCCGTCCCGAGTGAGGAGTTCCGGGAAGCCGCCGACGAGCATGAAGGCCCGTCGGGCGACCTCGTGGCGCGGCGCGGCTCGCTGACCGGCGGCGAGCGACCGGATCGTGGCCGCCAGGGTCGTGTCGGCATCGAGGTCGACGTCCTCGCCGATCAGGTCGAGGAACTCGTCGAACAGGTAGGGGGTGAGGTGCTGTTCGGACCAGCGGCCGACACCGCTCTCCAGCCTCCGCTCTCGGAGGGCGGCGGTGGCGCTCGACGTCGCCGCCACTCGAACCGGCCAGGCATCGTCGAAGAACGTCTTGAGCCACAGGTCCCAGGAGTCGGTGTAGACCAGCTCGTCGAGCATCAGGTACGCGGGCTGCTCGGTGGTGGCGTCGGTCTGCGAGAGCACGTGACGGACGAGCGCCCCGAGATCCTCTTGGAGCAGGAGCGGGTGGTCGAGGCGAAGCCACCAGATCCGGCTCGGTGGAGCGCCGTCGGCGATGAGGTGTCGGACGGTCTGGTAGAGGGCGGTCGTCTTTCCGACGCGGCGTGGTCCCAGGACGATCTGGAATCGATGGGGGTCGTCGTCGCGGAGCCGCTTCCACAACAGCTGCGCAAGTGGGCGCTCAACCTCTCGAGCGAGGCTGGCAGGGACCTTGCCGGTCCGATGCCACGGGTTCTGTTCGTCGAAGACGCGCTGCAGGTCTTCTGGTTTCGGTCGCCAGGTAGCCATCACGACACCGTCCTGTTGAGGCTTCCGGGTCGATTAACATTCAAGGGCTGAATGCTAGCGCTCGAACTACAGATCAGCGCAGTACCATGGGGCTTGTTCGGCAAGCTGACGCGGCACAGCCCCGGGTGTCCGGCGAATTCGCCGGACACCGGGGCCGTCGGTTCAGGCTGGGACGAGCTCGCGCTCGGGTTCGGACGGCACCGGAGCCGGCGCCGGGACGGGGGCGGGTGCCCCGCCTTCGAGGTCGAGGTGGGGGAGGATCCGGTCGAGCCACCCGGGCAGCCACCAGTTGGCCCGGCCGGCGAGGCTCATCGTCGCCGGCACGAGGATCATGCGCACGAGGGTGGCGTCGAGCAGCACGGCGACGGCCATGCCGAGGCCGAACATCTTGCCCATCGGGTCGTCGCCGAGCACGAAGGCGCCGAACACGCTGATCATGATCGAGCGCCGCCGACGTGATGACACGGGCGGTGCTCGACAGGCCCACGGACCACGGAGTCGGTGGCTCTCGACCGTGTGCGAGACGTACGTCCTCCCGGATCCGGCGAGAGGAGGAACACCTCGTAGTCCATCGAGAGCCCGAAGAGGATGGCGAACATCATCAGCGGGGCGAACGGGTTGATCGGCATGGTGGTCTCGAGGCCGACCAAGCTCGTTGCCCCAGCCCCACTGGAAGATGGCAACGATCACGCCGTAGGCGGCGGCCGATCGACAGCAGGTTCATCGCCGCGGCCTTCAACGGCACCAGCACCGAGCGGAACACGACCATCAGCAGCACGAACGACATGGCCACGATGGCGGTGACGAACAGCGGCAGGCGGCTGGTGATGCGATCACCGAGGTCGGTGACCATCGCCTGGCCGGTGAGCAGCACCCGGGCGTCGGTCCCGTCCACGGTCGTCCGGTAGGACATCCGTGCGCAGGTGGCGGACGAGGGCATCGGTGGCCTCGTCCTGCGGGGCGGTCGTCGGGTTCGACCGTGAGCAGGGCGGCGTCGCGTGCCTCGTTGAAGATGGGCTCGGTGACCTCGGCGACTCCCGGGTCGGCGGACAGGGCGGCGTGCACCCGGGTGACGGCGACGTCGTCGGCGGGCGTCGGGATGTCGACGACCACCTGGATCGGGCCGTTGAACCCGGCGCCGAAGCCGCTGGCGAGCAGGTCGTAGGCGGTGCGCTGCGTGGTGCCCTCGGCGGCGTTGCCGTCGTCCGGCGTGCCGATGCGCATGCCGAAGCACGGGTGCGGCCAGCGCCAGCAGCACGACGAAGCTCGCCACGGCGTAGCGCACCGGGTGGCGGCCGACGTGGTGGGCCCACCGGCCGGAGAAGGTGGCGTGGGCGGGTTTGGCGACGTGACGCTTGCGATGGATCGAGAGCCGGTCGATGCGGGCCCCGGCCAACCCGAGCAGGCCGGGGAGCAGGGTGACGGCGGCGATCATGGCCACGATCACGACCAGGGCGATGGCGAGGCCGGTGGCGGTGAGCGCCGGGAGGCCGGCGATGAACAGACCGAGGATGGCGACGACGACGGTGGAGCCGGCGAAGAGGACCGTCTTGGCCGGCCGTCGCGTTGGCCGTGCCGGCTGACTCGTCGACGGAGCATGCCCTCGGCCAGGTTCTGGCGGTGCCGGGTGACGATGAAGAGCGCGTAGTCGATGCCGACGCCGAGCCCGACCATCATGCACAGGATCAGGGAGAACTCGGGGACGTCCATCAGCGCCGACAGGATGCCGACGGCTGCGCCACCGATGAACAGCCCGACCAGGGCGGTGACGATGGGGAGACCCATGGCGACGACCGATCCGAACGCGACGAGCAGCACGATGATGGCGACGCCGAGGCCGATGAGCTCGCTGCTCGGGTCGTCCTGGCCGAGCAGGGCCAGCGCTCCCGTCAGCTCGGTCTCGACGCCGGCGTCCTCACCACTGGCCGCGGCGGCGACGACGTCCTCGTGGTGGGAGCCGGTCAGGTGGTCGACCAGGTAGGAGACGTCGACGTAGGCGGTCTGGCCGTCGGCGGTGAGCGCCGGCTCGCTGACCGAGCTCACGTCCTCGCCGGCCGACAGCGCCTGGCGGACACGGTCGACGCCGACCGCTCGCTCGGCGTTGTCGAGCCGACCGCCGTCGGCGTGCAGCACGATGCGCGCCGTCTGGCCACCGTGGCTGGGGAACCGCTCCTGGAGCACGTCGGCGGCCTGCTGTGACTCCACTCCGGGCACCCGGAAGGTGTCGTCGAACTCGCCACCGGCTGCGCCCTGCAGGGCCACTACGGCCACGGCGGCGGCCAGCCAGATGCCGAGCACCCGGAACGGGTGTCGGGCACTGCTTCGGCCCAGTCGGAACAGGAATGCGCTCACGGTTGCCTCCTCGATGACGGCCCGCCAGTTGCGGGACGTCCTCACCATCGGGGAGGCCACTGACGTCGGGCTGCACCGCCGCTGACGTCAGCTGGTGAGCGCTCTGACCCGCTCGACGTCGACCAGCTGGAACGGGGGGACCGGGGCCGAAGCGGAGCGGCGGAGCTCGTCAGCTCGGCCGAGCTGCTCGGTCGCTGCGTCCTTGTCGCCGACGGCGGCGGCGATGGCGGCCAGGACGGTGCAGCTGGCCGCAGCGCCGACGGCCTGTTCGGCGTGCCCACTGGTTCGGTTGGCCATGCGGCGCGGGCCGATCGCCTCGTGGAGCCGGAGCGCCTCCGTGGCGCAACTCGCGGCGTCCTCGTCGTGCCCGCGGAGGTGCTCGATCGCCGCCAGTCCGGCCATGGCCAGCGAGAGCACGACGGTGTTGCCCAGCGGCCGTGCGGCGTCGAGGGCCCGCCGGTACGCCGCCTCGGCGCCGTCGACGTCACCATCGTTGAGCATCACCCACCCGAGGCGGGCCTCCAGCGAGCCGAGGAACCCCCGCAGTCCGAGAGATCGGCTGATGTCGACCGCCTCCTCGAGCTTGGCGATGGCGGCGTCGTAGCGCTCGGCCCGCTCGTCGAACTCGGCCACCATGCCGAGGCACATCGCCCGCACCACCGGCCGGTCGATCCGGGTCAGGTGCTCGGCGGCCTCGCGGTAGAAGCGCTCGGCGGCGTCGAGGTCGCCGTCGAGCTGGGCCAGCTTGGCCCGTGAGTACGCCTGCCCGACGGGAAGGAACGCATCGTCTGGCCGCGACTCCTGGAAGGCGAGGACCTCCCGCCGCCGCCGACGACCCTCCTCGACGTCACCACGAGCCGACGCCACCTCGGCCCAGAACGAGTACGTCCACGCCTTCGCCCGGAGGTCGTCGATGGCGGTGAACGTCGCGAGGGCCGCCTCGAGATCCTCGTCCACGCCGTCGCGCACCCCGGCCTGGAAGGCGAGCAGTGCACGTCCCGTGCCGGCGAGGGCCCGGGTGCGTTCGTCCACCTCTCCCTCCACCGCCAGTGCCCGGTCGATCCACTGCAGTCCTTCCGCGACGGTGCCGGCCAGCCAGTGCGCCCAGCTGGTCCCGCCGGCGAGTACCAGCGCGGTCTCGGCATCGCCCCGGTCTACCGCCCAGTCGAGCGCAGCCCGCAGGTTCTCGCGCTCCCGGTGCACGGCGATGAGCCAGGGGCGCTGCTCCTCGCCGGTGAACGCATCCGTCGAGCGGGCGCACAGCTCGGCGAAGTGGGCCGCCATCGCGTCGCGGATGCGCACGGCGTCGCCCCGCTGGGCGAGCTTCTCGCGTCCGTACTGGGCGAGCGTCTGCAGCTGGGTGACCCGAGGCCCGGCCGGGCTCGGCGCCGGGACGACCAACGACTTCTCGACGAGTGCGGTGATGATGTCGTCGAACTCGGCCGCCGGCAGGTCGTCGTCGGCGCAGACCGCAGCGGCGGTGGCGATGTCGCAGCCGCCAGGGAACACCGAGAGGCGTTCGAAGACCCGCTGCTCGTCCTCGAACAGCAGGTCGTAGCTCCAGTCGACGACGGCACTGAGCGTCTGCTGGCGGGGCAGTGCGGTCCGCGATCCACCGGTGAGGAGGCGGAAGCGGTCGTGAAGACGGGAGGCGACGTGCGGGACGCTGAAGGCGCGGGTGCGGGCGGCGGCCAGCTCGATGGCCAGCGGCAGCCCGTCGAGCCGGGTGCAGATCTCCTCGACGATCCCCCGCTCCTCGTCGGTGCCCGCCAGGGCGGCGCCGGCCGACCGAGCCCGGGTCTCGAACAGATCGGCGGCGTCTGCGGCCGCCAGGGGCGGGACCGGCCACAGCTGTCTCGCCCGGCACCCGGAGACCCTCGCGGCTGGTGGCGACGACCGTAGACCCCAGGGCAGTGGAGGAGCAGGTCCTCGACCGCCTCGGCCGCCGCGGTGATCACGTGCTCGCAGTTGTCGAGCAGCAGGACGAGCTCCCGGTCGGCCAGCATCTCGAGCAGACGCCCCGGGTCGGGCAGGTCGAGGGCCGACGCGATCGCGGTCCGGACGCCGGCGGGCTCACCGACCGGCGCCAGCTCGACCAGACACCCACCGTCGGCCAGGGCCGCCGCCCGGACGCCGCCCGACCTCGAGCGCCAGACGGGTCTTCCCCACGCCACCGGGTCCGACGAGGGTCACCAAGCGGTGCCGGCCCAGCAGCCCGTCGCAGCGCCGTCAGCTCCTCCGTGCGCCCGATCAGCGGCGTCAGGGGCTCCGAGATCGTGCTGCGACGACTGCTGCGAGGTGCCGGGACGTCGGCGGGAGCGCTGAGCGCGGGATCGTGGGCGAGGACGGCGGCCTCCAGCCGGCGCAGCTCCGGCCCCGGTTCGAGGCCGAGCTCCTCGCCGAGGATCGTGCGCCCCTCCTGGAAGACCCGAAGGGCGTCCGCCTGGCGTCCCGCCCGGTAGAGGGCGACCATGAGAAGTCCCCGCAGCCGCTCCCGCAGGGGGTGGGCTGCCACTGCGCTCTCGAGCTCCACCACCGCCGCCTGGTGGCGACCGCGCTCGAGCTCGGTATCGAGGCGCTCCTCCATGGCGGCGAGCCGCAGCTCGTGGAGCCGAGCAGCGGGCAGCGACGCGAAGTCCTCGTAGGCGAACTCGCCGAGGGCATCGCCCCGCCACAGCCGCTCGGCCTCGGTGAGCAGGGCGACGGTCTCGTCCGGGTCGCTCGCCGCCCGCCCCTGGGCGACGAGCCGCTCGAAGCGGTGGACGTCGACCGCTTCGGGTTCGATCTCCAGCACGTAGCCGCCGCTGCGCATCGCGACCAGGTCGGTCGAACCCAGGGCCCGGCGCAGCTTGGACACCAGTCCCTGCAGCCCGTTCTTCACGGCCGGAGGCGGATCGTCTCCCCAGAGCGCGCTCGACCAGCTGGTCGGCCGGCACCGGCCGCCCCGCCTGGAGGGCCAGGGCGGCCAGCAGTGCCCGCAGCTTGGCCCCGGTGACGGCGACGTCGGCGCCGCGGTCATCGAGGACGGCGAGCTCCCCGAGCAGCAGGATGCGCATGAGCCACGGTACGTCGGTCCCCAGCTCGGCGTCAGCGCGTTCGGGCCTCGAGGGCGGCGTACCGTCGCCGCACCTCCTCCGGCGAATCGTTGGCCTCGATCGTCTCCCCGAGCAGGCGGAGCACCGCCTCGTCCCGGCCGAAGTCGGCGAAGTGCTGGTGCGCCAGGTCGACCGCCCGACCGACGGCTCCGGCGGCGCACAGGCACCGGAGCTCGTCGATCTGGCGTTCCTCGCGGGCCATGTCAGCGGAGGCTGAAGGGCGGGTACCGGTCGGTGACCAGCGTGAAGGCGTACCCGGTCACCCGGTTGCTCCAGCGGAACACGCCGGTCACGAAGTCGAACAGCGGCCTCGGGTAGTGGCCCGTGGCCACGATGGCGAACCAGGCGGCGACGACGGAGAGCACGGCGAGGACGTGGAGCACGATCAGCACGACGTAGTGGGGGATGGCGAGGAACCACTTCACGAGCGGCAGCCAGCGGCTCAGGCCCTCGGGTGCCGGGGTACTCGAGGTGCACCGATTGGCGCTCGGTGGTCGACGGGTACCGGTCGTCGAGCAGGGCGAGGTAGGCCCAGACCCGGTTGGTGAAGCGCTGCAGCTCGAGGTTGAAGTCGAACCACCACCTCGGGTAGGTCCCCCGGAACACGAGCATGAGCAACGGCCCGAGGAAGAGGAGCCCGCCGGCGCCGACGGCGAATGACTCGCCGGTTTCGCTGGACCACTGCCAGGCCGAGCCGGAGACCGCCCCGAGCAGGGCGAGGACCGGGAGGGCCACGACGAGACGGAACACGGTGCTCGTCCGGTCGAGGACACGGTCGGGGTAGTCGACGGAGAAGGTGATCGGATGCGTGTTTGTTTCCATGGACGCACCGTGGACGAGGCCGCTGTCTCGACGCTGCAGCCGTGCTGACCTCGTTCGGATCAGCGCGCGGTTCCCGATGCAATCGCCTCACCTCCAAGTCCGCTGGGACGTCATCGACAGTCGAACCAGTTCGATGGGAAGCGTCACCGAGTGCGCTTGGCGCGGACTCGCTCACGCACCTCTGGCCACGGTCGTCCCGGATCCTCGCCGGATCCACGGTGACCGGCGCCGATGCCACCCGTCCCTTCGCCGAGGACCCTCGGGTTCCATGCGCCGGGCGTCCCGTCGGCGAGGGTCCTCCCGCTGGTGACGGTGCATCGTCGGCGAGGATCCTCGGGTGGCGCGCAGCTGGCGCATGCTCGCCGAGGATCCTCGGGTTCGCAACGTCGGTCGAGCGCCTGTCGCCACCTGTCCCGACGGCGCCGCGGTCAGCGGGAGCGGGGTGCGGACGTGCGGTTGTCCGACCGCAGGCGCACCGCCAGCATGGCGACGTCGTCGCGGCCGTCGTCGCCGACCAGTTCGGCGTAGAGGTGGTCGAGCAGCGCATCGACGCCGTCGCCGTCGTAACGGGCGGCCACGTCACCGCAACCGGGCGAGGCCGTCGTCGATGTCCTCGCCCCGTCGCTCGTACAGCCCGTCGGTGTAGAAGAGCAGGACCGCGTCGCGGGGCAAGGGGAGGGTCTCGGCCTGATAGAGGCTGTCGGGGAGGAACCCGATGGGCGGTCCGGTCCGTACGTCGAGGAACCGGGTTCGCTCACCGTCGACCAGCAGCGGAGCGGGATGCCCGGCCTTGGCCAGCTCGATCGACGCCCGGGTGGCGTCGACGGTGGCGCAGGCCATGGTGACGAAGTCGCCGCGGATGCTGTCGAGCTGGTTGATGGTCGTGAGCAACCGTCCCGGGTTCGAGCCCTCGGCGGCCAGGGTGTGGCCGGCGTAGCGCATGGCGGCCATGACCGCCGCCGCCTTGACGCCACGGCCGGCGACGTCGCCGATGATGACCGTGATGCGGTCGTGGTCGAGCTGGACGACGTCGTACCAGTCGCCGCCGACCTCGGTGCCCGTGGCGCCGGCGTAGTAGCGGGCGGCCAGGTCGAACCCGTCGATGGCCGGCATCGCCTGCGGCAGCAGGCTGCGCTGGAGCGTGCTGGCGATCTCGTGCTCGCGTGCGTAGAGCGTTGCCGACTGCCGGGCCAGCTCCTCGGCCTGCCGCCGACGGTCGTGGACGCTCTCGATCAACGCCGTGCCCCCGACCGTGCCGACCACACCGACCACGGCGACGATCCAGGGAAGGCCGGCGAGCAAGCCGCTGCCCAGCGTGCCCGTGGGCGACATCACGATGGTGAGCACGGTGTCGCCGAAGGGCACGGTCTCCTCGGCGCGTCGGCCCGACAGGGGCAGATCGGCCGTGGATGCCCGGGTCAGTGCGCTCGCCTGCTCGTCGGGGCCGAGGTAGAGGGCGTAGTCGAGCCCGGAGAAGGCCTCGCCGGGCGGGATCGGCGCGATGGGGTCCTCGGGCAGGCCGACTTCGGCGTACAGGGCGATGCGCGCCTCCGCATCCGGGCGGTGGAGGTAGCCGATGCGGCGGGTGGCGCCGTCGATGAGGTTGAGGATGTGCAGGTGCCCGATGGTCGACGCCTGGTCGTCGAAGTCGTCGGTCGCCGGATGGTCGGGCACCGCGGCGAGCGGATCGTCGAGCTGCCGGGGGTCGCCGGCCTCCAGCAAGGCGGCGTGCGAGGCGACGTCGAGGACGGCCATGCTCACGAAGCGGCCCTGTTCGACCTGGTACTCCATGGCGGCCCGTACGCCGGCGGGGTCGTCGTCCATGTCGGCTTCGGCACGGGTGGCGATCTCCCCGAGCGGCCCGGTCAGCGACCGGATGGACGTCTCGAGGACGGCACTGACCTCGGCGCTGCGCTCGGCGAGGAGCCGGTTCTCGTTCTCGTCGTGGGCGACGTACGTGGCGACCGCGAGGACGGCGGTCGCCGACCAGCCCCACCGTGAGGACCAGCACGCTGCTGCGGGACAGACGGCGTCTTCGATCCCTCGCGCACACCGGCCACCGCAACTCCCGCCTTCCGCTCCGCAGCGTCCGCGCCGCGAACTAGTCGAAGGAGAACATACCGCCGTGCCGAGGGCGGCCTGTAGGCCCGTCCGTGCTCGTCCCCAGAGTCGTCAGGGCCGACTGGCGTCCGGCTCCTGCCACGTGATGTCGATCTGCTCCTCGGGACGACGATGCTCGTTGCGCACGATGCGCTCGAGGACCTCTCGGTCGGCGTCGAGCAGGGGCGGCTGCGCCAACCGTCGGGGCCACAGCCCGTCGGCGGCCACGACGGCGGCCTCGACCGCGACGACCGCGACGCGGGCTCCGAGGTTGAGCCAGGCGATGGTGACCAGGACCAGGGCGAACACGCCGTAGAGGTCGCCGAGGTCGGTCAGCCGCTGGACGACCAGCCAGTGCCCGGCCAACTGCAGGATCTCCCAGGCAATGCCGGTGGCGAGCGCCGGCAAGAGGAGGCGCTTCCACGGGACGGTGCGGGGGGTGACGATGCGCAGCCCGATGGCCAGGAGGCCGGTGTCGAGCACGACGGCGCCGGCGATGCTCGCGACGCGGCCCATCCCGGCCGCCGGTGAGAAGAGGCCGGTCCACCACACGGCTGCGGACAGGGTGACGCCGGCGGCCAGCGTCACGACGAGCGCCCCGGCGCGCAGCAACCGAGCGAAGAAGCCCGGCCGATCGACACCCTGGACGTTCCACAGTTGGCTCATCAGCAGCTGGGCCGAGTTGTAGAACCCCGTCGCGCCCCACAGCAGCGTGATCGCCGAGAGGATCATGAGGAACCCGTTGACCGACAGCGGCTGTGCCTGTTGCTCGAGCCGGTGGCCGATCACCGGCAGCTCCACGACGACCGAGTCGATGATGCGTGCCTGCAGGTCGGGTCGTGAGTGCACCACACGGTCGAGCACCGTGAGCAGGACGACGAGCAGCGGGAACAGGGCCAGGAAGGCGTAGTGGGTGAACAGGGCGGCGAACGCGCTGCCCCGGTCGTCGGCGTACTTCCGGATGACGGCGACGGGATAGGCGACCACCCGCCGTTCTCCCTGCCAGCGATCCAGTGCCCGCACAGCACGCTCGGGCCCCGACACCGACTCGTCACTGGCGTCGTCGGAGCGGGGTGGTGGCGAGTCCGTCATGTGGTGTCCTGGCTGTCCGCCGGCGCCCCGGGGCGGCGCAGCGGCGCTGGCACGATCGGTACCCGACCGTGGTGCTTCCATGCGACCGACGCCCACCGAGGATCTGACAGTCGGTCTTGGTTTCGGACCGTCATCGTTCCGTAATGTGTTCGCAATATGACCAGTACGATCGGCGGGCACCGATCCCAGGTCCCGTTGAACGCCCGGCGTGAGGCGTTCCAGCTCGCGGTGCTCGCCGCGCTGGGTGCCCTGCTGCTGGCCTGGGCCGTGCACGTGACCGGCGCCGATGTGCTCCTCGAGACGGTGCGGTCCTCACCCGAGACGCAGACGGATCCGGCCCTCGTCGACCGCTCGACGACATCCACGGCACCGCCCACGGCCATGGATGTGGAGGGCGGGCCGGACGAGGCCCGACCCGAGTGAGGTGGTGGCTCGGCCGGGCCGTGCATCTGCTCGCTGGCGGTTTGGGGTATCACTGGGCTCGTGAACGCACCCGATGACCGACCGACCGAGTCGTTCTCGCCCCTGTTGCCCGACGAGACCGAGCACCTGCTGCAGGCCGTGCTCGAGCGGGCGGCGGCCGGCGACATCTCGATCGCCACCGCCGAGAGCTGCACCGGTGGGATGCTGGCGTCGTTGCTCACCGACGTGCGAGGCGCCAGCGGCGCGTTCGAGCGGGGGTTCGTCGTCTACAGCGACCCGGCCAAGTGCGAGCTGCTCGGACTGGCCCAGGCCGACATCGACCGCTGCGGCGCGGTCAGCCAGGAGGTCGCCATCGCCATGGCCGAAGGTGCACTCGCCAACTCGCGTGCCGACCTCGCGTTGGCCACGACGGGCTACGCCGACGACGGTCCCGAGCCCGGCCTCGTCCACTTCGCGTGCGCCCGTCGGGACGGGCCGACGACCCATCGCGTGGAACGGTTCGGCGCGATCGGGCGCGGACCGGTCAGGATCGAGTCCATGCGTGTGGCCCTCACGATGATGGACGAGCTGCTGTGAGCCCGTCCCACCCGTTCTTCGACCCGGCGACCCACGGGTTCGTGCGCGTCGCTGCGGCCACGCCCGACGTCGCCGTCGGCGATCCCGACTGCAACGCCGGCTTCACCATCGACCTGGCCGAACAGGCCGACGCCGAGGGCGTCGACCTCGTCGTCTTCCCCGAGCTGGGCCTGTCCTCCTACGCCATCGACGACCTCCACCTGCAGGACGCCATGGTCCGGGCGGTCGATGCCGCCCTGGCGCGCGTCGTCGCCGCATCGGCCCGCCTGCGTCCGGTGCTGCTGGTCGGCGCGCCGCTGCGTCGCAACGGACGCCTGTACAACTGCGCGGTCGTGGTCGCCCACGGACGCGTGCTGGGGGCCGTCCCCAAGTCGTTCCTGCCGAACTACCGCGAGTACTACGAGAAGCGATGGTTCGCCCCCGGCGCCGGCGTCGTCGGGCAAGAGATCATCGCGGCGGGGCAGCGCGCACCGTTCGGGACCGACCTGCGGTTCGTGGCCACCGACCTCGATGGCTTCGACTTCTGTGTGGAGATCTGCGAGGACATGTGGACCGCCACGCCGCCGTCGTCGCTCGGCGCCCTCGCCGGGGCGCTCATCTGCGCCAACCTCTCGGCGTCCAACATCGTCATCGGCAAGGCGCGCGACCGGGCACTGCTGTGCGCCGCCCAGTCGATGCGCACCACGTCGGCCTACGTGTACTCGGCGGCGGGACCCGGCGAGAGCACCACCGACCTGGCCTGGGACGGGCAGGGGATGGTGTACGAGCTGGGCGAGCTGCTGGCCCACTCGGAGCGCTTCGGGGTCGAGCCAGAACTGCTCGTCACCGACGTCGACGCCGCTCGGATCCGCCTCGAGCGCATGCGCAACGGCACGTTCAACGACGCCGCCGTGCTCAACGACCACCCCGAACGGCGCACGCGGGTGGTGGCCTTCGAGCACCTGTCGGCGGCACGCACCGCCGATCCGGAACCGACGCTGCGCCGGCTCCTTCCCCGCTTCCCGTTCGTGCCCGACGACCGCGAGCGCCTCGACGACGACTGCTACGAAGCCTTCAACATCCAGGTCGAGGGCCTCGTCACGCGCTTCCGGGCGACCAAGTCCGAGCACGTGGTGATCGGTGTGTCGGGCGGGCTCGACTCGACCCACGCGCTCATCGTGGCCGCCAAGGCGTTCGACCGCATGGGCCTCGACCGGTCGCGCATCCTCGGCTACACGATGCCCGGCTTCGCCACCAGCGACACCACCAAGACCAACGCCTGGGCCCTGATGCGCGCCCTCGGCGTCTCCGCCGAGGAGATCGACATCCGCCCGGCAGCGAACCAGATGCTCACCGACATGGGCCATCCCTTCGCCGAGGGCGAGCCCGTCTACGACGTCGCCTTCGAGAACGTCCAGGCCGGGCTGCGCACCGACTACCTGTTCCGCCTGGCCAACAACAACCGGGGATTCGTGGTCGGCACCGGTGATCTGTCCGAGCTGGCACTGGGCTGGTGCACGTACGGCGTCGGCGATCAGATGAGCCACTACAACGTGAACTCAGGGGTCCCCAAGACGCTCATCCAGTACCTGATCCGCTGGACCGTGAGCACCGGTCAGTTCGATCCGGAGACCGACCGGACCCTGCTGTCGATCCTCGACACGGTGATCTCGCCCGAGCTGGTCCCGTCCCACGACGACGCCACCACCGACGAGCCGGCGCTGCAGAGCACCGAGGACAAGATCGGCCCGTACGAGCTGCACGACTTCTTCCTGCACCACATCGCCCGGCAGGGCCTGGCTCCGTCCAAGGTCGCGTTCCTGGCGTGGCACGCCTGGCGTGCTGTCGACGAGGGACGCTGGCCCGAGGGCTTCCCCGACGACAAGAAGCACGCCTACGACCTGACCCAGATCCGTCGATGGCTCGAGGAGTTCCTGCGGCGCTTCTTCGGGTTCAGCCAGTTCAAGCGGTCGGCGCTCCCCAACGGACCGAAGGTGTCCGGCGGCGGCAGCCTGTCGCCCCGCGGCGACTGGCGCGCCCCCTCCGACGGCACGGCGGCGCCCTTCCTCGCCGAACTGGCCGCCACCCTCCCACAACCGTCCGAGTAGCGTCTTCGGCGTCGCAGGCAACGGGAGGGTCGGGCGTGCGGTTCCGCTTCGACGGCTTCGAGCTGGACACGGACACCTTCGAACTGCGCGCAGACGGGCGACCGGTCACGGTCGAGCCGCAGGTCTTCGACGTGCTCGTGCACCTGCTCACCAACCGCGATCGGGTGGTGACCAAGGAGGAGCTGCTCGACCAGGTCTGGGGCGACCGCTTCGTCAGCGAGTCGGCGCTGTCGAGCCGCATCATGTCGGCCCGCCGCGCCGTGGGCGACGACGGCCGCCGCCAAGCGGTGATCAAGACGGTGCACGGGCGCGGCTTCCGCTTCGTGGCCGACGTCGAGCTGCTCGAGGAGGCCACGGCAGCGACGGACGCCGTCGACGCCAGCACCACCGCGACCGAGGCGACACCGGCTCCGGTTTCCGCCCCGCTGCTGCTGCGCCGGGCGCCCCGCACCCGTTACGCCCGCAGCCGCAGCGGCTCGGTCGCCTACCAGGTCGTCGGAGACGGTCCTCGCGACATCGTGTTCGTGCCCGGCTTCGTCTCCAACGTCGAGCTCCAGTGGGAGTTCCCGCCGATGGCCGACTTCTTCGCCCGGCTGGCGGCGTTCTCCCGGCTCATCGTGTTCGACAAGCGGGGCACCGGTCTCTCCGAGCCGCTGCCCAGCGACCTGCCGTCGACGCTCGAGGACCGCATGGACGACGTGCGCGCCGTCATGGACGCGGCCGGCTCCGAACGGGCGACCCTGATGGGCATCTCCGAGGGCGGCCCGATGTCGGTGCTGTTCGCGGCGACCTACCCCGAGCGGGTCGAGCGCCTGGTGCTGGTCAACACCTTCGCCGGGAGCTTCGGCGTCGGCGTCTCGTGGACCGGCGAAGACGTCGACCAGTGGTGGGGAACGGGCACGGTGTACGAGTTCCTCGCCCCGTCGTGGGCCGGCGACCGGGACGACCGGGCCTTCATGGCCCGTTACGAGCGCAACAGCGCCACGCCGGCCGCCGCCACGGCCACCATCACCATGAACGAGGCCATCGACGTCCGTCCCGTGCTCGGGTCGGTCAGCGTTCCCACGCTCGTGGTGCACCGCCGTGGCGACGAGGTCATCCCCTACGAGCGGGGTCGCGAGATCGCCGAGGGCATCCCTGGTGCCCGCTTGGTCGCCCTCGACGGATCCGACCACCTCGCCTTCGTCGAGCCGACCGCCCTGCTCGACGAAGTGGAGGCCTTCGTGACCGGCGAGGGGCCGGCGTCGACGGCGGACCGGACGCTGCTCACGATCGTGTTCGTCGACATCGTCGACTCCACGAGCACCGCCGAGCGCGTCGGCGACCGGGCATGGCGCCGCCTCCTCGACCGCTTCTACGCGCTCGTGCGCACCGAGGTGCGCCACGGCCGGGGCAGGGTGGTCAGCAACACCGGCGATGGCGTGCTCGCCACCTTCGACGGCCCGGCTCGGGCCATCCGCACCGGCCTGGCCATGGTCGAAGCGTGCGCAGCGCTCGGACTGCAACTGCGCATCGGCATCCACACGGGCGAGGTCGAGCGCCTCGACGGTGACCTCGTGGGAATCAACGTGCACGTCGGCGCTCGCGTCGCCGCCTCGGCCGCCCCGGGCGAGGTCTGGACCACGCGCACCGTCCGCGATCTGGTCGCCGGATCCGGCCTGGTCTTCGAGCCGCGGGGTGCGCACGACCTCAAGGGCGTCAGCGAGGCCCGGGAGCTGTTCGCCGTCCGCTGATCGACGGTTTCTCCAGCACTTCTGGAGACTTCCTCCAAGCTCTCGGGGCCGTCGGTCTTCAGAGTCGGTGTCATGCAGCACACCGACTCCCTGGACACCGCCCGGGACCACGACGTCGTCGTGGTCGGCGGGCGTGTGGCCGGCGCCTCCGTCGCCCTCCTGCTCGCCTCGGCCGGGCACCGCGTCGCCGTCGTCGAACGCGCACCCGTCCTGACCGACGCGCTGTCGACCCACATCCTGTTCCCCGCCGCCAACCTGCAGCTCCGTCGCTGGGGCCTGCTCGACGCCGTGGCGGCCAGCGGCGCTCCGGCGACCACGGAACTGGTCACCACGGTCGACGGCATGCAGCTGTCGACCCGCTTCCCGCAGCCCGAGAGTGGCCTCACCGCCCTCCACCACCCGCGGCGGACGGTGCTCGACCCGCTGCTGCGAGGTGCTGCGTCCGCCGCCGGCGCCGAGCTGATCGACGGCGTCAGCGTCGTCGACCTCCGGCACGACGCCTCCGGGCGGGTGACCGGTGTCGTCGGTCGCGGCCGCGACGGCGCCCGGGTCGAGCTTCGGGCTCGCATCGTCGTGGGCGCCGACGGCTGGCGGTCGCACGTGGCCCGCCTGGTCGGCGCCCCCGCCTACGACGAGGTCCCCGTCGTCAACGCCGGCCACTACGCCTACTGGGCCGGCCTGGACGACCGGGGGCTCGAGGTCTGGAGCTCGACCGAGGGGCTGATGGCCGGCACGGTCCCGACCAACGGCGGCACCTGCGTGTTCCTGAACTGCCGGCCCGACCACCTCCCGGCCTTCCGCCCGGACGCCACCGCCGGGTACCTCCGGCTGCTCGACCGGGTCGCGCCCGACCTGGTCGAGCGGCTGGCCGGCGCCGAACGCACCTCGCCCGTCCGGGGCACGCCGGGCATCCCCAACTTCAAGCGCCAGCCGTGGGGCCCGGGCTGGGTGCTGGTCGGCGACGCCGGCTGCACGAAGGACCCGGTGAGCGGCCACGGCATCTCCGACGCCATGGTCAGCGCCGAGCTCGCCGCCGTCGCCATCGACCAGGTGTTGCACGGCGCATCGGAGCACGAGGCGCTCACCGCCTACCACCACCGCCGAGACGCGCTCGTCTCGGACATCTACGACATCGCCCTGGAGTGGGCCTCGTACGGCTGGTCGGCCGAAGAGGTGCTCGACATCCAGGGCCGCTACGGCGCCGCACTCGTTGCCGAGGCCCGTGTCGTCGGCGCCTTCCCCCGCTGGGCGGGCGTTCCCGGGATGCCGCGAACCGGACAGGCCACCGCGAACGCCGCCGCCTCAGCCCCCACGACCCACCGATCTGAGGACCTGCATAGGGCATCTGCCTGATGTGCGGGTGACCCACTCACGAGGAGCATCACCGACATGAACACGAACGCCACCCACCTCTCGACCGGGGACGACCACATCCACGACGTGGTCATCGTCGGCGCACGCTGCGCCGGCGCCGCCACCGGCATGCTGCTGGCCCGTCTCGGCCACGACGTCGTCGTCGTCGACCGCACCACGTTCCCGAGCGACACCCTGTCCACGCACGCCATCGCCCGCAGCGGCGTCGTCCAGCTGCACCGCTGGGGTCTGCTGGACACGGTCATGGACAGCGGCGCACCGCCGATCCGGCAGGTGTCGTTCCGCATCGGTGACGACGTGATCGTCAAGCGGATCAAGGACCGAGCCGACGTGGATCTGCTGGTGGCCCCCCGCCGCCACGTGCTCGACGCCATCCTGGTCGACGCTGCTCGCGAGGCCGGCGCCGCCGTCCGCACCGGCATCACCGTGGACGAGGTGACCACCGACCGCTCGGGTCGGGCGAACGGCGTCCGCGGTCGCGACGCCGACGGCGACGTCGTCCACATCCGGGCCCGCTTCGTCATCGGTGCCGATGGGCTCCGGTCCCGGGTGGCCCGCTCGGTCGGCGCACCGGTGGTCGACGAGCGCCACCGCAACGGTTCGGTGCGCTACGCCTACATCGCCGGACTCGGCGCCGAAGGCACCGAGTTCCACCTCGGACACGGGATCTTCGCCGGCGTGTTCCCCACCCATCCGGGTCCCGACGGCGTCGACGTCGCCAACGTCTGGGTCTGCGGTCCGGGCCACCGGCTCGGCGAACCCGGCTCGGGCATCGCCCGGGACGAGCGCTTCCGGGAGCTGCTCCGGGCCGCGTCCCCGAACCTGGCCGACCGCGTCGAGGCTGCCCGTCAGGTGTCGCCGGTGCGGGGCTACCACGGCATGCCCAACCAGCTGCGCCAGGCCAGCGGCGCGGGCTGGGCCCTCGTCGGCGATGCCGGGTACTTCCGCGACGCCGTCACCGGGCACGGCATCAGCGACGCCTTCCGCGACGCCGAGGCGCTGGCCCGCTCCATCGACGGTGCGCTGCGCTCGGACGTCGACGATGACGTCGCCCTGGCCGGCTTCGCCGCCGAGCGCGACCGCAACGTCGCCGCCATCTTCGACATCACCTGCGAGCTGGCCTCATACCCGCCCCGGGAGCGGTTCACCGAGCTGCAGAAGCAGCTCAGCGCCGCCATCGAGGCCGAGGCCCAGATGCTCGCCGACCTGCCGCCCGTGCCCGACCGCCTGCCGGTCCGTGCCGCCTGAGACCACGAGAGGAGGAACCGTGCACCCCGCATACCTGTACGTGCTGGCCATGGAACGCCAGTCCCAGATGAAAGACGCCATGAGCGGACGGCCCGTCAGCCGCCCGTCGGCCAGCCGGCGCCGCATCCTGCGCCGCCGTCCATGACCCACCGACCGGCTCGTCCGGTCGGCCCCCGTCACCACCAACACACAACCAAACCAACCAACCAAGGAGACACACCACCATGAGCACCACCGAGACCACCCGCCCGGCACGCAACGGCGTCGACACCCCGACGCTCTTCGCCACGCTGGATGCGGTCAAGCAGGCCCCCGAGGCCGCCACGTTCCAGTTCCGGGCCCACAACCAGTGGATGAACGGGACCCACAGCCAGAGCACGATCGGCGACTTCTTCGGCGTCGGCGAAGAGCGGGCGCACGAGCGCACGTTCACCTTCGACGCCGATCACCCCGCCGTGCTCGTCGGCCAGGACAACGGCCCGACGCCCGTGGAGTTCGTCCTGCACGCACTGGCCAGCTGCCTCACCGCCGGCATGGCGAACATCGCCGCCGCCCGCGGCGTCACCCTCACCAAGGTGACCTCGACCGTCGAGGGCGACATCGACCTCAACGGCATCCTCGGCCTGAACGACCAGGTTCGCAACGGCTACCAGCAGATCACGGTGCGCTTCCAGGTCGAGGGCGACGCCCCCGCCGAGACGCTCGCCGAGATCGTCGAGCAGTCCCGTGCCCGGTCCGCCGTCTACGACGTCATCACCAACCAGGTGCCCGTGCGCATCGAGGTGAACGCCGGCTGAGCCACCGCGACCCAGTGCACGGCGCCCGGTCCCGACCCGGGCGCCGTGCCGGGTCACCCCTCTCCGGAGAACACACCATGACCGCCACGCTCGCCACCTCCGCTCCGACCACCGTCGGCTGCACCGCCGCCGACGAACGGCGAACCTCCTTCCTGGCCGGCGCGCGCGCCATGCTGCCCTGGCTGGTCGGCGTCGTCCCGTTCGGCCTCACCATCGGCGTCACCATCGCCGAGAGCTCGCTCGACCCGATCACCGGTTGGCTCACCGGCCCGCTGGTGTACGCCGGCAGCGCCCAGCTGATCGGCATCGGTCTCCTCGACCACGGTGCCGCCCCCGTCGTGGTCGTCGCCACCATCCTGGTCGTCAACGCCCGCCTCGTCGTCTACAGCGGCGCCATGGCGCCGCGCTGGGCGAACACGACCCGGAGCTTCCGGGCCGTCGCCGCCTACTTGCTGATCGACCCGTCGTTCGCCGTCGGCGCCGGCGAGTACGAGCGGCAGGGCAATCCCGGAGCTCGTTGTGCCGCCCACTTCCACTACCTGGGTGCTGGGCTCACGCTCTGGGTCGCCTGGCAGAGCGCCATCGGCGTCGGCATCGTCGCCGGCGATGCGCTGCCCGACACCTCGCTGCTGGGGCTGGTCGTGCCGTACTACCTCATCGCCGAGGTCGTCCGGGTCAGCCGGACCCGCCCCGCCGTCGTCGCCGCCGTCGTCGGCGCGGTCGTGGCCGTTGCCGCCAGTTCCCTCCCCATGCACTCGGGTGCCGCGGTGGCCATCGTCGCCGGTGTCGCCGTCGCCAGTCGTACCCGGGAGGCCAGTCGGACCCCGGAGGTGGCGTCGTGACCGCCTGGATCACCGTCCTCGTCGCCGGAGCCGGGTGCTACGCCCTGCGCATCAGCATGGTGGCCTTCCTCGGGGAGCGTCAGCCCTCGGCCGCCACCCTGCGACTCGCCGGCCTGGTGATGCCGGCGGCGTTCGCCTCGCTCGCCGCAGCCGCCCTGCTCCGCAGCGCCGAGGACGGGACCAGCGAGGCCATCGCACCCCTGCTCGGCGCCGGCGTGGCCGCCGTCGTCGCCGCCCGCACCTCGAACTCGACGGCGGCACTCGTCGCCGGACTGGGCGCTGCTGCATCCGTCACGGCCGTCCTCTCGCTCTGACCACCCGTCCCACCAACCGTCTCATCCATCCACCGTCCCGACCAGGAGCCCGCCATGCGCACCACACCCGCCAACCGTCCCCGCCCCGAGGGCATCCCCGCCTACCACCTCGGCCGGCCGGCGTCGGTCTACCGCCGCCGCTACGGGGTCCGCGCCAACGGAGGGTCGACGTCATGACCGTCGTACTCCCCACAATGTCGGCGCCGGTGGTGACCGACCCGGCCGGTGCCGCGTTCCTCGGCACGGTGCTCGGCGTGTGGGCCCATCCCGACGACGAGGCCTACCTGTCCGCCGGTCTCATGGCCCTGAGCCGGGCGGCCGGCAACGAGGTCGTCTGTGTGACCGCGACCGCCGGTGAGCACGGCACGTCCGACCCCGAGCGGTTCCCGCCGGCCACGTTGGCAGCGATCCGTCGGCGGGAGATGGCGGCGGCGATGGACGTCCTCGGTGTGCGCCAGCACCGGTTCCTCGGTCTGGAGGACGGCACGCTCGCCGACGTCGACCCCGCTCCGCAGGTCCTCCGGCTCCGGCGGTTGATCGCGTGGTACCAGCCCGACACCATCGTGACGTTCGGTCCCGAGGGGATGACCGGCCACCCCGACCATGTCGCCGTGAGTCGGTGGGCGACCGAGGCGTGGCAACGGTCCGGCCGCACCGGCCGACTGCTGTACGCCACCACCACCGACGCCTTCGCCGACGAGTTCGCTCACCTGCACGAGCAGTTCTCGGTGTTCGGCCCCGGATTGCCGCTCCGGACCTTCGAGGAGGACCTGGCGCTCACCGTCCGCGTCGGCGGCCGCCACCTCGACACGAAGATGGCCGCGCTGCACGCCCACGCCAGCCAGACGAGCGCGCTCTTCGATGCGATCGGACCCGAGACCTCGCGCGCCTGGTGGCGCGACGAGACCTTCGTCGACGCGTCGGAGGCACGGACCTGAACCGGTGACGACGGCGGCCACGGCCCGCTGGTGCAAGAATCGAAGGGATGTCCGACGTCCTCGTGGGCAGGGTCGTCGAATCCGTCCGGATCGCCGAGGTGCTCGAACGGGCTGCCGACCAGCGGCCCACCTTCGTGCTGCTCGTCGGCGAAGCCGGTGTCGGCAAGACCACCCTGTTGCGCGAGACGATGCGCCGGGCCGAAGCGTCGGAGTTCGCCGTGGCGCTCGGTGCGGCGACACCGGGCGCCAGCGGCCTGGCGTTCGCCCCCGTGCGCGCTGCGCTCCGCGTCCTCGCCGACGCGTACGGCCCCGAGGTTCTCTCCGAGGCCGTGCGTGCGCATCCTGGGGTCGAGGTGTTGGTCCCGTCCGTTGGTGCCGTCGGCCCCGACGTCGAGACGGGCGAGCTGTACGTGCGGCTGCTGGCCATGATCAGCGACCTCACCGACCGGCGACCGATGCTGTTGGCGCTCGAGGACCTCCACTGGGCCGACCGCTCGACGCTCGAGCTGCTGTCGTTCCTGGTGCGCAACCTGTCCGGCGAGCGGTTCGCCGTCCTGGCCACCGTGCGCAGCGACGACGCGGCCGTCGATCCGTACAACGTGCATGCCATCGCCGAGCTGTCCCGGTTGCAGCGCGCCGAGCGGATCGACCTCGAACGGTTCGGGCCGCTCGAGCTCCGGGCGCTGGCCACCACGGTCCGCGGCGAGCCACCCTCCGACGAGGTCCTGGCCGAGCTGCTCCGCCGGTCCGAGGGCAACCCGTTCTTCGCCATCGAGCTGCTCGACCACGACGTCGCCGAGGGCATGCCGCCCTCGGTCGCCGAGGTCGTCGACCTCCGGCTCGGCCTGGTCCCCGATCGCCACCGGCAGCTGTTGCGGGCCGCATCGGTCGTCGGGGTGGCCATCGATCCCGAGGTCGTCGCCGGGTTCCTGCACGTGGGGCACGAGGAGGTCGATGACGCGATCCGTGCCGGCATCGCAGCCGACATCCTCGTGGTCGACCCTGCGGACGGTGCCGTGCGGTTCCGCCACGCCCTCCTGCAGGAGCGGGCGTACGGCCAGCTCCTCGCCGGCGAGCGCCGCCGCCTGCACGACCGGCTGGCCACGGCGCTGGCCGCCGACCCGACCACACCGCCAGCCATCCTCGCCTTCCACCTCGATCGGGCGCACCGCGTCGACGACGCCCTCGTCGCCACCCTGGAAGCGGCCCGTCACGCCGCCGGCGATCGGGGCACGGTCGACGCCGTGCACCTCTACCGGCGCACCGTCGACCTGTGGCACGCCGCCGAGCACCCGGATCGACTGCTCGACTGCACCCTGGTCGACGTCCTCGAGGAGGGCGTCGCCTGCGCGATGAACGTGGGCATCGGCGCCGCCGCCGAGGAGCTGGCCAACATCCTGGTCGACGAGATCGACGCCGCCGCCGAGCCCGAGCGGTGGGTCGCACACGCCGCCGCCCTCAGCGAGATCTACTGGGAGACCGGGCGGGTCGAGGAGGCGGGTCACCTGCTGCGCCGTGCCCGCGACCTCCTGCCCGCCGGGCTGACCTCACCTGGGTCGGTCCGGCTGCACGAGCGGAGGGCGTACACGGCGCTGTCGATCGGTGACTACACGGCGGCGGCATCGGCTGCGGAGGAGGCCGTCGTCGCGTCCGAGGCGTTGGAAGACGCTGTGCTGGAGGCGGTGGCCCTGGGCCGCCTCGGGCTGGTGCACGCTGCTCAGGGCCGGGCCGAGGGTCTCGACGAGCTCCGCCGGTCGATGGAGCTGGCCCGGTCTGCAGGGCCCGGCCACGAGGCCGCACGGTCCGCGGTGAACTACCTGATGCTCCTGCACATCGCGGGCGACATGAACGTCGCCGCCGGCGCGGTCGACGAGGTGATCCGGGAGATCGACGAGATCGCCATCGGGCCCTCCGACCGGGCCATGATCGACTTCGTCGCCGTGCGGGTGCAGACCTCCCTCGGCCGGTTGCAGGACGCCGCCGACCGGTTGGCCGCCGCCATCGTGCCCACGCCGGTGCGCTACCGCGAGTACGGAGGCGTCGCCGAGGCCGAACTGGCTGTCGCCACCGGCGATCTCGATCGTGCCGTCGCCGCCCTGGCAGGGGTGGAGCTCTCCGACGAGGCCATCCCCGCGCTCCATCGCGCCATGACCGAGGCCGAGCTGGCCATTCGGTCCTCCCGACCCGCCGACGCCGTCCGCATCGTCGACGAGTACCTGCCGTTCGCCATGCTCGTCCCGGAGATCACGCTGCTGCGTTTGTGCGCGCAGGGCATCGAGGCGGCACCGCCGGGCGATCCCGTGGTCGACCACTACCGCTCGATGGCCGAGACGAAGTGGGCCGAGCTCAGCGAGCACGCGCTCATCCCCGATGCGCTGCTGGGCGGCCTGCTCGGTGACGTCCACAACCTCCACGCTGCGGCGACGCACAGCGAGCCCGTCGACGGAACGGTGGCCGCTGCGAGCTTCGACGAGGTCGGCCAGCACCTCCGCGCGGCGTGGGCGCGTGTGCACCACGCTCGAGCGGTGGTCGAGTCGGGAGGCGACCGTCGGGAGATCGAGGGCGGGCTCGCCCGTGCGCATGCCTGGGCGATCGACGCCGGCGCCGTGCCCGTGCGCACGGCCGTCGAGGACCTGGTCCGACGAGCCGCCCTCGACATCCCGGCGGTGCGCCGGCTGGCCGATGACGCACTCGGTCTGACCGACCGCGAGGTCGAGGTCCTCCGACTGGTGGCTGCCGGGTCGACCAACCGCCAGATCGCCGACGAGCTGTACATCAGCCCGAAGACCGCCAGCGTGCACGTCTCCAACATCCTGCGAAAGGTCGGGGCGAGGAACCGGGGCGAGGCCGCCGCGGTCGCCCATCGCCACGGCCTCGACCTCGTCAGCTGAACGGGCGGCGGTCGAGCGAGGTCACTCCGTCTGGCGCAGGATCTTGAGGCAGGTGCGCTCGGCCCTGGTCATCCAGTCGGTGCGCCGGCTGCGCTTCCAGGCGGCGTGGAGGCTTCCGGTTTCGGCGGTCTGCAGGACCGCCGGCGCCACGTAGCTGGAGCGGGCGACGGCTCGCGTGTTGCCGAGCGCCTCGGCGGCGGCGTCGACCGCAGCACGCTGGTCGTCCTCATCGGCGGGCGGCGCCACGTCCGCCAGGGTCTCGGTGGCGACCACCGAGCCGCCCCACGTACGGAAGTCCTTCGCCGAGCACGGCAGGTTCGTGTGCCGGGCGACGTAGTCGTTGACGTGATCGGACGTGAGGTCGATCACGCGGGTGTCGTTGCGCCCGCAGAGGACCTGGGGGTTGTCGAGCCTCAGGCAGTCGCGCACGGCGCGGGCCAGGACGGTGTCGCCCTCGATCACGTGGTGGCGTTCGATGTCACCCTTGCCCGTGTAGGCGAGCTCGACGACGTCGCCGGCGACCTCGACGTGGCGGGCCTCGAGCGTGGTGACGCCGAAGGTCTCCTGGTCTTCGGCGTAGACGTCGTTGCCCACGCGCACCAGGGCGGTGTCCATGAGTCGCACGGCGGCGGCCGCGGCGCGCGCCAGCGTCGGCTCCGGGCACCTCAGGTCGTGCTCGACCTGCTTGCGCAGACGGGTCAGGCGCTGACCGAAGCGACTGAGGCGCATGAACTTCTGTCGGTCGCGGATCTCGCGCCAGACCGGGTGGTACAGGTACTGCTTGCGGCCGGCGTCGTCACGTCCGGTGGCCAGCAGGTGCCCGGCCTCGTCCGGACAGATCCACACCTCGGTCCACGCAGGGGGGATGACCAGTGCCTCGGCGCGCTCACGGCGGGAACCCCGCAGCGTCTTCCCCCGCTCGTCGGTGTAGGTGAACCCCCGGCCACACGGTCGGCGCACCCAGCCGGGCGCGTCAGCCGAGACGTACCGGAGACCGGCCGCTCGAGCGACCTCTCGCTCTTCGGCGTCAGGATCGACAGAGCGGGGGTCCCCGGAGGCCGACATGTGGGTGTGCGGGGTCGATCAGCGAGTCGGCCGGCCGGGCTGCGGCTCGTCGGGGACGGCGTCGCCGACTTCGGCGCGGGTCGGCTCGGCCCCCGGGCCCGCCGGACGGTCGGCCTTGGGTTCCAGCTCGTCGACGGTGCCGCCGGCGGGATGGGCGGGCGACGCGTGGTCGTTGAGGTTCTCCTGGTGGTCGCTGGTTCCCCAGCGGGAGAAGGCGAAGACGGCGAGGGTCAACAACACCGCCGCCACGATGGTCACGGTGACAGCCATGCCTGTCACCTACCCGGCGACCCGCCCGTCTACGCCTCCGTCGAGGGGTCCGGTGTCGCTCCGGCGTGACGCCCGAGGTCGCGCGCGAACTCATCGAGCCACGCCGCCTGTCGGCCCTGCCGACGCCGGCGGGCGAGCGGGTTCCACCGGCGTTGGTCGTCGGGGTCGAGGACGATGTCGACGTGCGTGCCCGCACCCGACGGCCGGGTGCGGAAGTAGAGGTGCCCGACATCGACCAGCTCGACGAAGAGGGTGTGGACCGGGCCCCGCGCCGTGACCTCGAGGCGGCGCCGACTCTGGCGGTCGTCCCAGACGAGGTCCAGCTCGTAACGTCCGTCGCCGAAGGTGCGGACGTCGCCCGGTGCAGCGGCGAGCCAACCCGGCCAGGCGGGGATGTCGTCGAGCAGGCCGAAGACCACGGCCACCGGTGCGTCGACGTTGACCTCGGCGTGGGGCAGATCGGCGCGGTCGAAGGGATGCCGGGGGATCACGTCGCGCCGTCCAGCACCGAGGACATCGCCTCGCCGAGTGCGGTGAAGGCGTCGTCGATGATCGCTTCGATGGCGGCCTGCCCGCCGGTGATCGTCCACGTCTTGCCGACGGCGTTCATGACCGCCATCCCGACCCCCGCCAAGAGGCGGGGCCGGATGTCGTCGGGGGAGAGGTCCAGCCGCTTGGCCAGGGCGATGGCGATCGTCTGCTCCCACAGGGGCTGGAGCACCGTCCGCTGGTACAGCGCGGGTGCGGCACCGGTCTCGGCGAGGCGGGCCAGGCGCAGCTGGCGTTCTCGGTCCCGTGACGTGTGCGCCGCCAGCACGACGACCGCCTCCTCGAGCACGCGCAGCGGGGGCATACCCGGGGGCTGCGACGCGATGGCGTCCCGGAGGATCCCGAGCAACTCCTCCTGGTCGCCGAACAGCACGGCCTCCTTCGACCCGAAGTAGCGGAAGAAGGTCCGGGGCGACACGCCGGCGGCGTCGGCGATCTCGTCGACGGTGACGGCATCGAACCCGTTGGTCTCGAACAGCTCGATGGCGGCGCGGGTCAGCTCGTCGCGCGTCTCCTGCTTCTTGCGCTCGCGCAGACCCTCCGTGCTCACCGCGGCGACGCTACTGGACCTGTCAGTCCTGACAACTGTCGGGACTGACAGTTTTCGCTATCGCTCCGCCCAGCGGGGGGGACGCTTCTCGGCGAACGCGGCGATTCCTTCGGCTCCGTCGCCTCTGGCCGCGTCCTGGCTGATGGCTTCGACCGCCAGCTCGTAGGCCTGCTCGATGGGCAGGTCGAGCTGGGCGTACAACGTGCGCTTGCCGCGGGCACGAGACGCCACGGCGCCGCCGGAGACCCGGTCCACCAGCTCGGCGACCGCGTCGTCCAGCGCGTCGTCTGGGACGACTCGGTTCACCAACCCCCAGTCGGCCGCGGTCTCGGCGTCGATCGGGTCACCCGACAGGGCGAGCTCGAACGCCCGCTTGCGCCCGATGTTGCGAGCGATGGCCACCATCGGGGTGTGGCAGAACAAGCCCTGCTTGATGCCCGACGTGGCGAAGCGGGCCGACTCCCCGGCCACGGCCAGGTCGCAGGACGCCACCAGCTGGCAACCGGCGGCAGTGGCCAGTGCATGCACCTTCGCCACGACCGGCTGGGGCATCGTCTCGATGGTGCGCATCACCTCGGTGCACGTCGAGAACAGCGAGCGCAGCCCGTCCTCGTCGAGCGTCGTCATCTCCTTGAGGTCGTGCCCGGTGCTCCAGACCGGCCCGGTGGAGGCGAGGACCACGGCCACGGCGTCTGAACCAGCGGCTTCGTCGAGGGCGTCGCGCAGCTCGTGCAGGGTCGACGACGACAGCGGGTTGCGGCGCTCGGGGGCGGTGAAGGTGATGGTGACGACGTCGCCGTCACGACTGGTGTCGATCGCGCTCATGCACCGATCGTCGCACGTCGGCACCGGCGGCGCAGCTCGTCGCCGGTGTTCAGGCGGGGCGGGCGACGAACACCGGGATCAGCCGGTCGGTGTTCTCCTGGTACTCCGCGTAGGGCGGGTACGCCTCGACGGCGCGCTCCCACCAGGTGGCCCGTTCGTCGCCACTGACCTCGCGCACCTGGGCGTCCCACGGCTCGGGGCCGTCCTGGATCATCACCGCGGTGGGATCGGCCTGGAGGTTGTGGTACCACTCGGGGTGCTCGGGGGAGCCGCCCTTGGAGGCGACCAGCGCATACTCGCCGTCGTGCTCGACGCGCATGAGCGGCGTCTTGCGGATCTTGCCGCTCTTGTGGCCCTTGGTGGTCACGATGATGATGGGCATGCCCGTGTCGCGCAGCGTGTTGGCCTCGCGTCCGCCGGTGCGTTCGTAGGTCTCGACCTGCTCACGCACCCAGTCCCACGGGCTCGGGTCGTACTCACCGTTGAGAGGCATGGGCGCACCATACCGGCGGCCGGTTGCACCTCCTCCGGTGCAGGTGTGCGGTCAGCAGCTGCCCGACGACCGGTCGGGGATCGACGGATCGACCACCTCGACGTGGACGTGCGGCCACGACGGTTCGGCCGTGCGCCGGTCGACCTGCGACGCGAACGGCAGGATCGTCGGCCCCGGCGCCACAGCCGTGACGCCGGCCTGCACCCGCTGGCCGGCCCGGACCATCACGCCGTCGATGTGGAAGATCTTGACCTCCCAGCCCGGGGCGGGCGTCGGGCTCGATCACGGCGTAGTCGTCGCGGTAGCGGCAGTAGAGGCGGTAGGTGCCGGCCCGCACGACCCGCCCCGACACCGGGGCGCGGATGGCCGTGCCCGGCGCGACCACGATGTCGGCGGCCGTGCGGCTGCCGGTGCCGCGGTTGCGGGTCTCGAGGGTCACCGGGCGGGTGGCGCCGGCGGTGGGGGTCGCCTGCTGCGATCCGTCGTGACCGGATTCGTGGAAGCCGATGCGCTCGACCTGCGCCGCCGGGTGGACGAGCGTGACCGGGCCGACGGTGGCGTACGGCGAGAAGTCGGTGTCGAGCGCGCGAGGTTCGTGCACCGGCTGGTGACCGGTGGTGCGCACGAAGAACTCGTCGCTGGCGGCGAGGTACGCGGCCAAGGCGACGTCGCCGGCGGTGGGCAGTCGGTCGACCCAGTAGTCGCGACCGCCGCGGTCGGGCTCGCGACCGAGGATGTCTCGGTAGGTGGTGGTGACGCGCGACCGACGGGATTCCAGCGCCCCGTAGAAGCCGGTGGCCACGGTCGTCCGGGCCACTCCCGCCTCGATCTGGTCGGTCCAGTACCGCCGACCATCGTCGTCGGCGGCGCGTCCGAGGAGCTGTCGATAGATGGCATCGACGAAGCTCGCCGGGGTGGCGCCGTGGCGCTCGTAGTACTCGTCGCTGCCGTACAGGAAGGCGGCGACCTCCTCGAGGGTGGCACCGCGGGCGATCGTGGCGACCCAGTGGTCGTGCCCGCCGGCATCGGGTTCACGCCCGAGGATCTGCTGGTAGAGCTCGTCGACCTGGGTGCCGGCCCACTCGTCGCTGACGGCGAGGGCGCCGGTCAGTGCGCTCGGCTCGCCCCACTGGACCGTCGGCCGCCACCGCTCGACGTCGGCGTCGCTGGCCGGCCGTCCCAGGAACTGCTCGAACACAGCCCCGATGTAGGTGGTGGCGTCCGTCGCCGGATCGGCGGCGGATGTGGCGTCGGCGCTGGCTGCCGCGACCGGGACGGAGCCGGCCAGGCCGGCGGCCGTGGCCAGCGCGACGAGGACAGCGACGGCAACCGACGTGAGGTGGCGGGGGCGCACCCCCACCAACCTAGGTTCGTCCGAAGCAGCGTCGCCGGGCGCTGGGAGTCAGCGGGCATGCCGCTCGTGGACGGCGTCCTCCTCGGCGCTGACGTCGCGGGCCAACTCGGTGGCGGTCTCGGAGGTGGTCACGTCGCCGGTGCCGACATCGCCGACCGGGCGGTCGTGCGGTGCGACGCGGGAGGTCTCGTCGGCGACCATCGACTTCTCGTCGTCGCGGTGCACACCCTCGTCGGGGGCGACGAGACGACCGACCTGATCGGCCTGGCCGACCGTGGCCGTGTCGGGCTTCTCGCGCTTCACCCGCTCCTCGAGTGGCTCGGGGACGCGCTGCTCGGCCGGCGTGACGCCGTAGTCGTTCGACGCCACCGGCTCGTCGGGCGGGAAGTCGGCAGGGAGCTTGTCGTCGTCGAGTCGTTCCGAGACGACGTCCTGGTCGACGTTGCGCGGGGCATCGCCGGAGCGGGCTTCGGTTTCGAGATCACGGGCCATGTGCCGGTCTGTACCCGGCACCGGCGCCGGCTCACCACCGGTTCAGCGTCGCTGCTCGAGGTAGCGCCGACGCACCTCGCGGCCCTCGGCGTCGTGCAGACCGGCCTCGAGACCGTCGGCGTCGGCCCACGACCGTCCGGTGCCCACCATCGACTCGGTCACCGCGTTGGTGTGGGCCTTGGTGGCCAGCAGCGAGAACTTCGGCTTGGACAGGAGCTGCTCGACCAGTTCCTCGACGGCGGCGTCGAGGTCGTCCTCGGCCACGACCCGGTTCAGGAAGCCGGCAGCTCGGGCCTCCTCCGGGTCGAACACCCGCCCGGTCATGACCAGCTCCTTGGTGAGCGCCGGGCCGATCTCACGCACCAGCCGGGGGATGCCACCCCAGGCCAGGGGGATGCCGAGGTCGATCTCGGGAATGGAGAACCGTGCCGTGTCGGCGGCGAGACGCAGGTCGCACGCGGCGGCGACGACCAGCCCGCCGCCGACGCACCAGCCCTGGATCCGTGCGACCGTGACCGCCCGCATCTCCTCCATGGCGCGCCCCGTGCGCCAGCCCTGGTCGCGGTCGCCCCGACCGGCGTCGCCGGTGAACGCCCCGAGATCGGCGCCGGCGCTGAACGCCCGACCCCGGCCGCCCACGACCACCACCTTCAGGTCGTCGTGTCGGTCGAACCAGCGAGCCGCCTCCTCGAGCTCGGCGAGGGTCTGCGTGGACAGCGGGTTGAGCTTGTCCGGCCGGTTCAACCAGAGCGCGCCGCGGTCGCCCGTGACCGAGACCTCCAGCGTGTCGAAGGTGGGTACGTCGATCGCAGCGCCGGCCATGCCGGCACGTTAGGGCCGGCGGTCGGCGACCGTCAGCGGTACGTCCGGTCGACCCGCCGGAACGCGCCGAGCTCATGGTCGGCCCGGAAGTGCTCGTGGTCGACCCGCAGTCGCACCGCGGCCTCCTCGGCGAAGCGCACCACGTCGTCGACGAAGACGTCGGTCGAGCCGATGGCCTCGAGGATCCGCGGTTCGACGTCGCCCTCGACGTCACCGTGCTCGTCGTCCGACCCGGCGTGGGCGTGTGCGAGCGCCCGGCCGCAGATCTCGGCGTAGCGCTTCCATTCGCTCTTGGAGAGGTCCTCCAGATCGATGTCGTCGCGGTACGGGGCGCGCTCCCGGCTCATGAAGCTGCGATCGTCGACCGTGACGTGGCCGTAGAAGACGTCGCCGCGGGTGAGCTGCACCGTCTGGGCGTGGGCGATGCGGTCGGCTCGTCCGTCGGACGCCAGGTCGGAAGGCGGCACCAGGCCGGCCAGTGCAGATCGCCGTGCCCGCTTCAACTCGATGACCAGATCGTCGCTGGCGTCGGCGAGCGGCCCTTCGACGAGCAGGTAGTAGCGGGGGAGCCCACGCGACGCCGTGCCGGCGCCCTTGCGCATGGCCACGTCCTTCACCTTCAGGTCGCCGGCCCGCTCGGGTACCTCGATGCCGCTCTCGTCGATCAGGCGGTGCAGCGCCTCCTGGAACTCGTCGCGCCTCGACGTCACCGGCACGTGCTCGTCGTCGGCGCGGAAGCCACGTCGGTACTCGTCGTGGTGGTCCTCCCGCAGCCACTCGTCGCGGTCCTGCAGGGCGTCCTCGATCAGGTCGCGGATCAGCGGTGGAGCGTTGTCGAGACGGACCTGGTAGCCGCGCTCGGCGTCGGGGCGGGAGAACTCGGCGATGCCGTCGCAGTAGCCGCGGACGAACCGTCGGGCGATCTTTCGCTGCTTGCCACTGCCGTGGCCGCCCGCTTCCTCGGCCGCCAGCATGAAGCCGGTGGCGCCCCGCTTGAGATCCCAGGTGAACGGTGCGTGGTGCGCCTCGTCGAAGTCGTTGACGCCGAAGATCGGGACGTTGTCGGCACTGGGCATGACGCCGAAGTTCTCCGGGTGGACGTCGCCCAGGGCCAGCACCGTCGGCATCCAGGCGTCCTCACCCGGCATGTCGCGGTAGAAGAGCAGGCACGTGCCCCGGAAGAACGAGAACAGCGAGTCGGCCAGCGCGTCGAACTTGGCCTCGGTCTCTTCGTCCAGGTGGGCGATGCGCGTGCGGTGGTCCTCGCGCAGCGTCTGGCGGACGTGCAGCCGGCGGTCGTCGCCGGCGAGGTGGCGGGGGAGGGGCACGAGTTCGCCGGCGGCCCGTGCCTCGGCGAGCCTGGCGAAGGCATCGAAGCGGGTGGCCTCGTTCCCGTTCCGGTCGTCGCGGGCGTCGTCGTCGTGGTCGTCCGGCATGTTCGGGCCATACCCGCTGGCGGTGCGACGACCACCGAGCCGTCGCCCTGCGCTACGGGTCCTCCGAGCCGGCGCCCGTACCCTGTTCGGCATGGTCGAACGGGAACGCTTCGTACCCCGTCGCATCAGCCGCCTCACCGACGAGCTCTGCGATGCCGACGTCGGGTGGGGCGCCGGCGGTGGTCCCGACGACTTCCGAGCCTTCGGTGCCATGGTGTCGGCGCTGTTCCACCACCGCTTCCACTCCCGCGAGCAGGCACTGTCGGATGCGTGGGAGCTGGTCGGCGAGGGGGACCAGGAGGCGGTCGACCTCATCTCCTCGGAACTGACGGCGATCCTCGACGACGCCAACTACGCCCGGGTCACCGTGGACGAGCTCGACGAGGCGTTGCAGGAGGAGTCGCTCATCCGCCTCCGCTTCGACATCGACCTCGACGACTACGACGAGCTGCTCATCGCCCGCCGGGGCACCCACCGCGAGACGGTCGAGCTCCCACGGTGGAAGGGCCTGCGCACGGTCGAGCACACCATGAGCGTCGACGAAGACGTCGTGGTCCACACCAGGGTGAAGCCGGCGGAGTGGTTCGCGCAGACCGGCGTCGACCCCGCCGACCGGAACCTCGAGCCCGACCAGGTGTCGCTCAAGCAGTTCCAGCACGTCCCCCGGGCCGACATCGAGATGCTCCTGCCGTCGATCCAGGTGCGCTATCGGCCGATCGACACGCTGGTCGTGGGCGTGCCCGCCATGGCGTCGGGCATCGCCGTGCTCACCACCAAGTTGGCGCCGACCATCGGCCTCATCGTGTTGCTCGTCAGCGCCTGGTTGGGGTTCCGTGACCAGGCACCCGAGCTGGACCAGACCGCCTTGGTGGTGCTGCTGGGCGGGCTTCTCACGCTCGGCGGGTTCGTCGTTCGGCAGTGGACCAAGCTCAAGAACCGCCGGGTCGAGTACCTGAAGACCTTGTCGGAGAACCTCTACTTCCGCACCCTCGGCGACGGTCCCGGTGTGATCCACACCCTGCTGGCGTCCGCCGAGCAGCAGGAGGTGGCCGAGGTGCTGCTGGCCTACCGGTTCCTCGTGTCCGCTCCCGACGGTCTCCACGTCGGCGAGCTGGACCGGTGCGTCGAGGAGTGGCTGGCCGGCGACGGTCTCGATGTCGACTTCGAAGTCGACGACGCCGTCGAAAAGCTCATCGAGCTGGACCTCGTCGACCGATCGGACGACGACCGGCTCCGCCCGCTGGCGCTGGCCGAGGCGTTGGCACGCCTCGACCAGCGCTGGGACGATCTGTTCGATTTCGCCGCCCGTCGCTGACGCCGCGCCGAGCGAGGGTGAGCGGGGGCGACGGGCGGGTCGATGGTTCTCAGCCCAGACCGGGGAGCGCCGGCAGGCCCGGGTCGCTGGGCAGACCGGGAAGGCTCGGCGTGTCGCCCTCGGGCGGCAGGACGATGCACTGCTCACCGCCGGTGCCCTGACCGTTGATGTCGATGTTGCCGCACAGCTGGAGCGCCGGGTCGGCGTGAGCGGCGGGAGCGGCCAGCGCGATGCCGGCGGCGGCAGCGGCGGCGGCGGCGAATGCGATGAGCTTGCGAGACATGTCGTTCTCCTCGTGGATGGGGATGGGTTGCCCCGTCGGTGGGGCACACCGAGAACGCACGAACGCCTCGAAGCTTGCGCATCGATCGGCGGAATCCAGCGGCGGAGGTCCGCCGGCGTGTGACGGAGCGGCTGCCAGTTCCCAGCGGCGCGTGACGCAGCGGCTGCCAGTTTCAGGAGGGGGCGGGGGCGACCAGCGTGTGGGCCACGGCGACGCACAGCGGCTCGAGCCGCGAGCGGGGGGCCTGACCGGCACCCCAGGCGCGCACCGCTCCGGTGAGCGCCGACAGCAGGATCGGTGCTGCGGCCTCGGCGCGCTCGCGGTCGACATCGAGGTAGCGATGCAGCACCCGGCCCACGAACGGCACGCCGCGGGAGCCCCGGGACGCCGCCTCGGCCAGCTCGACGACGCGGGAACCCGGAGACGACACCACGGCGAGGATCGGGCCGAGCGCCTTCACCGCGTCGAAGTAGACGCGCACCACGAGGGCGGCCCGGTCGTCGTCGGGCGACGAGGCGTCGAGGGCGTCGACGATCCGCTGGCCCAACTCGGTGGTGACCCGCTGGTGAACGGCCACCAGCACCTGGTCGCTGTTGTCGAAGTGCGAGTAGGGGAGCGCCTTGGACACGCCGGCGTACTCGGCCAGGCGCTCCATGGTCATCGCCGCGGGTCCGCGCTCGACCAGCAGCCGCTCGGCGGCGTCGAGCAGCTGCTCCCGCCGGTCCTCCTTGCGGAGGCGGGTGCGGGTGCCGTCGGCGCTCACGATGTCAGTCGACCCCGACCGTCTCGGCGGCGTGGGCACGTAGACGCTTGTAGTCGACCTTGCCGTTGGCCGCCCGGCCGATGGTGTCGACCACGACCACCCGCTTGGGCGCCTTGTAGGCGGCCAGCTTGGATTTCACGTGGGCGATGACGTCGGCTTCGTCGATGTCGGCGCCGGGCTGGGCCTCGACGACCGCGGTGACCGCCTCGCCGAACTTCTCGTCGGGTACGCCGACTGCCACGGCGTCGAGCACCGAGGGGTGCGTCTTGAGCGCCTCCTCGACCTCTTCGGGGAACACCTTCTCGCCACCGGTGTTGATGCACACCGACCCGCGGCCGAGGAGGGTGATCTTGCCGTCGGCGTCGACGGTGGCGAAGTCGCCGGGGCACGAGTAGCGCTTGCCGTCGATGGTGAGGAACGTCTTGGCCGTCTTCTCGGGGTCCTTGTAGTACCCGATGGGCTGGCGGCCCCCCACGGCCAGACGGCCGATCTCGTCGGACCCCGGCGCGATGGGCCGGTTGTCTTCGTCGATCACGATGCTGTTGGGGCTGAGCTCGAACTTGGCGGTCTCGGCGGCCTGGCCGCCGCCCGAGGTCGACGAGCCCATGCCCAGCGCCTCGGACGACGAGAAGGCATCGAGCAGCATCATGTTGGGGTGGTGCTCGAGCAGGCCCTTCTTGGTCTCCTGGCTCCACATGACGCCGGAGGACACGATGGCCAGCAGGCTGGACAGGTCCCAGCGGCCCGGGTTGTCGTCGAGCGTGCGCAGGATCGGCTTGCCGAACGCGTCGCCGACCATGGCCAGCAGGTTCACACCCTCTCGCTCGATGGTGTCGAGCAGCTCGACGGGGTCGAACGTGCGGTTGGTGAGCGTCACCACCGAGCCGCCGGCCGAGAGCGTGGACAGGCACGGGAAGTTGCCGGTGCCGTGCATCTGGGGGCATGCCGGCAAGAAGGTGGGGCCCGGTTCGGTGTACGTGCCGGCCAGGTCGGCCACCGAACCGTCGTCGGCGAACTCCTTCCCGAGCGTCGCACCGAGGCTCACCACGAGGTCGTCCTGGCGCCACATCACGCCCTTGGGCATGCCGGTGGTGCCGCCGGTGTAGAGCATGTTGAGGTCGTCGCCGGTGCGCCCCCACTCGGGCGCCACCCGTCCGGCGCCGCTGGTGGCGGCGTCCTCGTACGGCGTGGCCCACTCGGGGCACGGTCCCGAGCCGTCGTCGACCCACAGCCACGTCCGCATCTTGGGCAGCTGGTCGCGGATGGCATCGATGCGCTCGGCGAAGCAGCCGTGGAACATCACCGCGCCGGCATCCGCGTTGTCCCACAGATAGGTGAGCTCTTCTTCGGTGTAGCGGTAGTTGGTGTTGACCGGGACCAGGGCGGCCTTGAAGCACGCGTACATCGACTCGAGGTACTCGGGGCAGTTGTACAGGTACTGCGCCACCGCCTGCTGGCGCTCGAGGCCGGCGTCGAGCAGGTGCTGGGCGAGCCCGTCGGCACGGCTGTCGACCTCGCGCCACGAGCGACGGGTGTCGCCGTGGACGAGGCAGGGGGCGTCGGGGAGCTCGTCGGCGACGATCTCCCAGATGTCAGCGAAGTTCCAGTTGCCCATGGGCGGGCAGACTAGGCGTCGGAGACCAGTACCGCTTGTGCCGCCGCCAGGCGTGCCACCGGGATCCGGTACGCCGAGCAGCTGACGTAGTCGAGGCCCATCTCGTGGCACAGGTGGATCGACGCCGGGTCGCCGCCGTGCTCGCCACACACGCCGGTGCTGATGTTCGGCTTCGTCTCCCGAGCGCCCTCGAGCGCCAGGCGCATGAGCCGGCCGACACCGTCGGGATCGATCGAGGCGAAGGGGTTCTCGGGCAGGATCCGGTCGGCCAGGTAGTCGAGCAGGAACGACGACTCGGCGTCGTCGCGGCTGATGGCGAACGTCGTCTGGGTCAGGTCGTTGGTGCCGAAGGAGAAGAAGTCGGCGTGCTCGGCCAGCTGGTCGGCCGTGAGCGCCGCCCGCGGCACCTCGATCATCGTGCCGATCTCGTAGGGGATCTCGACGTCGGCGGCCTCCAACGTGCTGGTGGCCACCTCGTCGATGATCTGGCGCATCCGGGCCAGCTCGTTGGCGTGGCTCACCAGCGGGATCATGACCTCGGGCTTGGGATCGCCGCCGTTGTTCTTCACCCGCACCGCCGCCTCGAAGATGGCCCGGGCCTGCATGCGGATGAGATCGGGCATGCGCAGGCCGAGGCGCACGCCACGCAGTCCGAGCATGGGGTTCGACTCGTGCAGGGCCTCGACGCGCGAGAGCATCGAGCGTGCCTCGGCTTCTTCGCGCAACAGGGATTCGACGGTCTCCAGGTCGCCGGCATGGACCAGGCGGATCTGCAGGTCGGTGATCCGGCGGTGCAGCTCCTCCCAGCTGGGCAGGAACTCGTGCAGCGGCGGATCGAGCAGCCGGACGATCACGGGCAGGCCGTCCATGGCCTCGAAGATGCCGACGAAGTCCTCGCGCTGGAACTCGAGCAGCGCATCGATGGCCTCGCGCTGCTCGGCCGGGGTGGGCGCGGTGATCATGCGCTGCACGATCGGCAGTCGCTCGGGGTCGAAGAACATGTGCTCGGTGCGGCACAGGCCGATGCCCGACGCGCCGTACGAGCGGGCGCGCGCCGCCTCGACGGGGTCGTCGGCGTTGGCTCGCACACCGAGGATGCGGATCTCGTCGGCCCACGACAGCAGCGTGGTGAGCCACTCGTTGTCGAGGTCGGGAGCGACGGTCTCGACCTGGCCGACGTAGATGTCGCCGGTGGTGCCGTCGATCGACACCCAGTCGCCCTCGTGCACCTCGGTGGAACCGACGGTGAACTTGCGCTGGGGCAGGTCGATCTCGATGTCGGACGCACCGGTGACGGCGGGCTTGCCGAACTGCCGGGCCACCAGCGCGGCGTGGCTGGTGCGCCCGCCGGCGGAGGTGAGGATGCCCACCGCGGCGAGCATGCCGTGCACGTCGTCGGGCTTGGTCTCGACCCGGACGAGGAGCACCTCGCGACCCTCGGTGGCCCACCGCTCGGCGAGATCGGGATCGAAGGCCACCTGACCCACGGCGGCACCGGGCGAGACGTTGAGGCCCTTGGCGATCGGCGTGAGGCGGTCGAGCTCGGCGCTGGCGAACTGCGGGTGCAGGAAGAAGTCGACCTGCTGCGGGGTGACCCGCTGCACGGCTTCGGCGCGATCGATCAGACCTTCCTCGGTCTGGTCCACGGCGATGCGGACCGCGGCCTCCGCGGTGCGCTTGGCCGTGCGGGTCTGCAGCAGCCAGAGCCGGCCGTCCTCGATGGTGAACTCCATGTCCTGCATGTCGCGGTAGTGCTGCTCGAGGCGGCGGGCGATGTCGGCCAGCTCCTGCGCCGCTTCGGGGAAGTCGTCGCCGAGCTGCTCGATGGGCCGGGTGGGCCGGCTGCCGGCGACGACGTCCTCGCCCTGGGCGTTGATGAGGTAATCGCCCTCGAGCTTGGGGTCACCGGTGTTGGCGTTGCGCGACATCACCACCCCGGTGCCCGACTTGTCGCCGGTGTTGCCGAACACCATGGCGACGATGTTCACGGCGGTGCCCAGGTCGTCGGGGATGCCGGTGGCCCGGCGGTAGTCGTTGGCCCGCTTGCTGTTCCACGATCCGAACACCGCCTCGACGCCGAGGCGCAGTTGGTCGAGCGGGTCGGTGGGGAAGGGTTCGCCGGTGCGGTGCTCGACGATGGCCTTGAACGTCGACACGACGTCGCGCAGCACCTCGACGGGCAGCTCGGCGTCGTTGGCGACGTCGTGCTCCTGGCGGTGGCGGCGCAGCACGTCCTCGAACGGCTCGTCGGCCACGCCGAGCACGACCGTGCCGAACATCTGGACGAAGCGCCGGTAGGAGTCGAGCACGAAGCGCTCGTCGCCGGTACGGGCGGTCATTCCGTCGGCGACGTCGTCGTTCATGCCGGTGTTGAGGACGGTGTCCATCATCCCGGGCATGGAGAACTTGGCGCCGGAGCGGACGGCGACGAGCAGGGGGTTGTCGCGGTCGCCGTAGGTCTTCCCGGTCTCCTTCTCGATGCGGGCCATGGCTTCGAGGACCTCGTCCCAGAGCCCGTCGGGGAGCTTGCCGTCGTTGGCCGTGTAGGCGTTGCACGCCTCGGTGGTGATGGTGAAACCCGGGGGAACGGGCACCCCCAAGGACGCCATGTCGGCGAGGTTGGCACCCTTGCCACCCAAGAGTCCTCGGACCCCGTCCCAATCACCCGCGGCCTCCCGAGCGGCGTCGAGAGCTTCGAATCCGTAGACCCAACGTGTCGGCATGCTGTGCTCCTTTTGATCCGTGCGAGGTTGGCACACGTACCTGGGGTCATTCCCGGGCCCATGGTCACTCATCCCCGGCGGAAAGTCCCGGGTCGCCGGGCGGAATCACACGACGGAGTCACACGGCGAGGTCGGCCATCATCCCGAAGAGCGTCACCACGTCGGTCGGCGGTCGGCCCGGTTCGAGCTCGCGGTAGACCGAGTCGACGTTGACCGCGAGCCGCTCGCGGTCGATCCAGCCGGCGAACGAGCCCTTCCCGAACTGCTGGGCGGCGATGTCGTGGATCGCCTCGTCGACGCTCATGCCGGCGTCGTGACGGGCGTGGGCCTCGCGGTCGACGAAGGCCAGGTACTCGCGCATGGCGCGCACACCGTCGACGTCGGTGACCGGACCGTGTCCGGGGACGACGGTCTCGGGCTGGAGCTCGTCGATGATGAGGTCGCACGCGGCCAGCCAGTTCGACAGCGGGCCGGCCCACATGATGGGCGTGCCCTCGATGAAGCAGATGTCGCCGGTGAACACCGTGCTGGCGTCGGGCACGTGGGCGATGCAGTCGCCGGCCGTGTGCGCGGGACCCACCTCGATCAGCTCCACGCCGGTGCCGGCCACGTCGAGGTGCCGTCGGCCCGTGAACGTCGACGTGGGCGGGGTCAGCGTGATGCCTTCGAACTCGAACGGACCGAAGATGCGGGCGAAGTAGCGGCCGGTGTCGCCCAGCTCGCCGCGCTCGCCGGCGGCGACCATGCCGGCCAGCAGCTCGGGCGGCGTGTTGGCCATCTCCTCGGCGCATGCTGCGGTGGCCAGGATGTCGGCGCCGGCGAGCAGTTCGTTGCCGTAGCAGTGGTCTCCGTTGGCGTGGGTGTTCACGAGCGTGCCGATGGGGTTGCCGCGGGTCAGCGCGGCGAACCCGTCCAGCATCTCCTGGGTGAGGCGCAGGTCGAACAGCGTGTCGACGAGCAGGCTGGCCCCCTCGCCGACGACCAGGCCGGCGTTGGACCAGCCCCAACCGCCGTCGGGCTGCAGCCAGGCGTGGCAGCCGCCCCCCAGGTCGGTGCGTCCCTTCTCGTAGCTGGCCATGCGTCCCCCGTTCCGTGGTCTTCTAGTCGACCGGCTCGATGCGCCACCGGTGGCTGGGCAGCAGCTCGTAGGGCTTGGACCGGGGTCGGTCGATGGTGCGGGCCAGCGCCTCGGGTCCGTAGCAGTCGGCGATGCGCACGGCACGCCCGTCGATGGCCTCGCCGAGCGGGCCGTCGAGGAGCGAGCCGAGCACCGCGGGCAGGCTGTCGGCGTCCTCGAGCAGCCACGAGTGCAGCCCGCCCTCGATGCGCACCAACGTGCCCCCGGCGGCACGAGCGGCCTGGCGGGCGTTGGGGAACCAGATGGTGAGGTCGCGGTCGCCGTGCAACACGATGACCGGCACGCCGGCCCGCCCGAGCTGGGCCAGGGTGTCGACCGAGCCCCGGGCGCGGATGGTGGCGAACAACGCCGCCGGCATCGACGGGAGCTCTCGGATGCGCTGGGCGAGCGACGGTGCAGCCAAGCGAGCGAGCGATCCCATCTCACGCCGACCCTGCAGTGCGCTCAGCGCCGTGTCGGCCACCAGCAGGCTCACACCCAGCGGGAACAGCAGCGGGAGGAACGTGGTGGCGCCGGTGAGCTGATCCCACAGGCCGCCGATGGCGGCGTTCACCGGCAGGACGGCGATGGCGCGCTCGGGTCGCCGGGCGGCGAGGTCGACCACGACCCGACCGCCCATCGAGTGTCCGACGAACACGGCCCGCTCCACGCCGAGGTGCTCGAGGACCCGCTCGTGCAGGTCGATGTAGGCGTCCCAGCTCCAGCCCCGCCGGCCCAGCCCCTCGGTACGACCGTGGCCGGCGCTGTCGATGGCGATGACGCGGAAGCCGGCACCGGCGATCCGGCGGAGCGTGCGGGCGTAGAGCATGCCCTCGGCGATCACGCCGTGGATCAGGACGAGGGGAACCCCGTCGCCGCAGACCGACACGCCGACCCGGTGTCCGTCGTCGAGCACGACGGTCCGGCGGCGCAGGCGGGGTGGCTTGGTGGTGGTGGCGTCGGCGATGGCCGCCATCTCGTCCCGGACTCCGGCTGCTGTCATCGGACCTGACCGTACCGGCGTCGGCCGGCGAACACCGGTGATCGCCGATCACCGAGCGGTCGCGTGCTGCGCCTCGCGTCGCTCGGCGGCGCGGGCGCCGTCGTCGGTGGGGTACTCCTCGTCGCGGGATCCGGGCTCGTGCTCTTCGAGGCCGCCTCGGCACGCTCGCACGACCCGCTCGATGTCGGTCTCGAGTCCGTCACCCTGACGGCAGAGCGCCACGGTCAGCTCGGTCTGCCGGCGGAGCAGGTCGGCGAGGTCGTCGGCCTGGTGGTGCCGGGCATCGTGCTCGGCGTCGGACAGCACGCGAACGAGCTCGAGCGCCATCGGCGGTTCCGCGGCCGTGACCTGGCGGATCCGGTCGACGGCGAGCTCGGCGAGCTCGGGGACCGACAGACGTTGGTCGCGCACCAGGGTGCGACCCTCGTGCTCGTGGTCCGGGAAGTCGATCGTCGGGTGCCGGACCAGCTCGTGGAGGATGGCGCCCAGCCACCACATCGCCTCGTACACGGTCGACGGCGAGGCGGCGGCGCCGCTGGCGGCATGGATGGCCACGTCGGCGAACTGCGTCACCGACCCGACCAGGTCGAGCTCGCTGGCCCGCTCGTCGCCGATGTCGACGCACGACGCCAGCCGTCGGCGGCAGTCGTCATCGACCGCGTCGGCGGGCCACACCGATGCGACCGTGGTCCACTGGCCGACCACGAACGTCCCGATGTCGGCGTCGAGCCGGATCGTGACGCCGGGCGGCACCGCCGACAGGATCGCCTGCTGGTCGAAGTCGCGCACCCATCCCGACGTCGGAGCCTGTAGCTCCGCCGGCGCACCGTCGGGCACGCCGTCGTGCTCCACCGGCTCGCCGTTGCCGGCCTTGCGGATGTTCCCGATCACGTCGCCGGCCGCCTCTGCCAACACGACGCTCGGGCGGGTCGACCGTTCGGCCTGTCGCATGGCGACCAGCAGCGACGCGACCGCGCCGACGCCGAGGATCGCACCGGCGATGGTGGACACGGCCGGCGCCGGAGCATCTGACGCATGGGGGAGCGCCAGCAGGACGGCGGCGAGGAACCCGAGCACGCCGACCGTGGCGGCGATGACCCGTCGCTGGAACTCGTCGTGGAGGTGCCCGGCGAGCAGGCGCGGCGGGACGGTCGACGCCGCCAGCTGGGCGGCGACGGGTCGCATCCAGAAGGAGAAGGCGCCGACGGTGACCACCGACCCGAACGCGGCGGCGAGCAACGCGCGAGCGCTGCCGGTGGCCATCCACGACTGGGCGCCCAGGGCGGCGTCGAGGGCGAGCGTGACGATGGCGAGGGCGCCGGCGGCTGCGAGCCCCACGGCCGTGGGGCGGGCAAGCTTGCGGAGGAACGGGGAACCCACGCTCGGTCACTACCCCGGCGCACCGGGCGGTGATGCAGGATGGGCTGATGGCCGACCAGCAGCACGACCAGCGGTACGACACCATCCTGACCGACACGCGCGGCGACGTGCGCGTGCTCACCATGAACCGTCCCGAGCGGCTGAACGCCTGGACGCCGCACATGGGAGACGAGCTGGTGGCCGCCATCGGCGAGGCCGACCGCGATCCCGGCATCGGCGCCATCGTCCTCACCGGCGCCGGCCGCGGCTTCTGCGCCGGCGCCGACATGAGCGACACCTTCCAGACCCGCATCGAGGGCAGCGACCCGGGTGGTGACACCGCCCACGGTCAGGGCGGGTTCGCCGAGGGCGTCGACTGGGTGGGTACCTGCCGGTCGGCGAAGCCCCTGGTCGCTGCGGTCAACGGTGCCGCCGTGGGCGTGGGGATGACCCAGATCCTCCCCTTCGACTCGATCGTGGCGTCCGATGCGGCGAAGTTCGGGATGCTGTTCATCAAGGTCGGCCTCGTGCCCGAGCTGGCGTCGACGCAGCTGCTCGTCCAACGGGTCGGGTGGGGGATGGCGTCGGAGCTGTGCCTGTCCGGTCGGTTGGTGGCTGCCGACGAGGCCCATCGGATCGGTCTGGTCGACCGTCTGGTCGAGGCGGACGGGCTGCTCGACGCCGCGGTGGAGCTGGCTGCGACCTACGCCGCCAACCCGGCTCCCCAGCTGCGCATGATCAAGGAGCTGCTCACGCAGAACGCCGTGGAGACCGATCTGAGCGAGGTGCAGCGCCGCGAGTCGCGGTTGCTGCGTGCGTGCTGGGAGACCCCCGAGCACGCCGAGGCGGTGGCGGCCTTCATGGAGAAGCGGGCGCCGCAGTTCCCACCGCGGTCCTGACCGCCCCGCGACCCTCCCCGATCAGTCGGCGAGCGGTCCGTGGCGCTGCTCGATGGTGACCAGCAGCGCCTGTCGCTCGTCGTCGGTGACCTCGCCCCGAGCGTGGGCCACCTCGACACCGGCCACCAGCTCGTCGACGCCGGCCTGGCGCACCACCAGCACGGTCCCTTCCGTCTCCTGGATGGGCACCGGGAGGAAGGCCAGCCGGACGTAGTGGGGCGGCAGCTCGCCGTCGGCGAGCACGAGCACGCCGCGCAGCTCGTCGGCTCCCGCTTCGCGGTCGGCGTGCAACGCCTGCCGGAACCGGTCGTGGTCGAACAGCTCGCGCACGACGAGCCCGCCGTCGCCCCCGACCAGGTCGGCCACCAGCGGCCCGTCGAGGAGCGACCGGTCGAATCCGGGGATGTCATCGTCGAACAGCGCCTGGACGACGAGGTGTGTCTGACCCTCCAAGTCGAGGGTGCGGACATCGACGCCGAGCAGCCCCGCCTCGTTGGGCGGCGAACCGGTCGGCGTGCGCACCTGTCCGGTCCGTCCGGTCAGCTCCAGTCGCAGCAGCTCCACGCCTCCGAGGGTAGGAGCACCGATCGGGAGTCGGTTTCCTGATAAATGCCGATAGGATCGTCCGGGTGCTGCTGGCCCTCCGGGAGATCACACGGGCGAAGTTGCGCTTCGGTCTCCTCGCCGGGGCCGTCGGGCTCCTCGTGTTCCTCATCCTGTTCCAGCAGGCGCTGCTGGGCGGATTGGTCACCGCGTTCATCGGGGCCATCGACAACCAGGACTCGCCGGTCCTCGTGTTCAACGACCAGGCCCGTCAGAGCGTCGAGGCCAGCTTCCTGCGTCCGGACCAGGTCGACGCCGTCGCCGGCGTCGAGGGTGTCGCCGAGAGCGCGCCGATCGGTGAGAACACCTACACGGTCGAGGCCGGCGGGAAGCTGGTCGACGGTGTGTTGTTCGGGTACCCGCTCGACAGTGGGCTCGGGCAGCCGACCACCCTCACCGAGGGGCGACTGCCCGAGCGGCCGGGCGAGGCGGTGGCCAGCGCGTCCGACGCCGAGGACGGCTTCGACATCGGCGACACCGTCCGGATCGTGGGCGACGGTGGTCCGGCGATCCAGATCGTGGGCCTCGGCAAGGACCTGCAATGGAGCGTGGCACCGACCATGTTCGTCGACTACTCGACCTTCGAGGCCGCCCAGCGCGCGGTGAACCCCCAGGCTCGAGCCGTCCTGCCCTCGGTGGTGGCCGTCCGACCCGCCGAGGGCGTGGACCCTGGTGCGCTCACCGACCGCATCGACGCGCAGGTCGACGGCGTCGAGGCCCTCACCAACGACGAGGCCGTCTCCAACAGCCCCGGCGTCGCGGCGGTGAACCAGTCGTTCTCCATCATCCTCGGCCTCGCCTTCCTGGTGGTGACCGTGGTCGTCGCCTTCTTCTTCCTGATCCTCACCGTCCAGAAGGCCAAGCCGCTCACGCTCCTCCGGGCCGTGGGCGCGCCGTCCAGCTACCTGGTCAAGAACCTGCTCGCCCAGATCGTGCTGGTGATGGCCGGCGGGATCGTCATCGGCATCGGGCTGGTGCTGCTCGTGCGCACCGCCGCCGGTGGTCTGTCCATCGCCGTCGAGCTGAAGCCCGCCACCGTGCTCCCGACCGTCGCCGGTCTGACCGCGCTGGCGCTGCTGGGCGGCCTGGCCGCCGTGCGTCGGGTCCTGCGGATCGACCCGATCCGAGCCACCGTCGACACCGGGAGCGAGCTGTCATGAGGGGCCGGCGATGAGGGTCGCGCTGCGTGAGCTCATCCGGCGGCCGGGTCGGTTCGTCGTGGTCGGCGGCGCCCTCACCGTCCTGGTGGTGCTGTTGCTGTTCCTCGGCGGCCTGCTCGACGGGCTCTACCTCAACTCCACCGGCGCCGTCCGCTCCCTCGACGCCGACGGCATCGTGTTCTCCGACGACGCCCGTCAGTCGTTCCTGCGCTCGACGATCACCCCCGAAGAGCGCAGCACCGTCGAGTCGGTCGACGGTGTCGTCGAGACCGGCGGCCTCGGCTTCGCCCTGCTCGGCGTCACCGTGCCCGGACAGAGCGACGTGGCCGACGGTGCGGTCATCGGCTACGAGCTGTCGTCCGACGCCCTGCCCTTGCCGCCCGACCCCGGGAAGGCGTACGCCGACACGCAGCTGCGCGACGACGGCGTGTCCGTCGGCGATCGCGTGCTGGTCGGTCCGGCCGAGGTGCCGCTCGAGGTCGTCGGCTTCGTCGACGACACCAACTACCTGCAGCAGGCCGGCCTCTGGGTCGAGCCCGGGACCTGGAGAGCGGTGCTCTCCGCCAACCGCCCCGACGCCGTCGTCGGCGACGGAGCGTTCCAGTCGCTGGTCGTGCGAGTCGCCCCCGACGCCGACGTGCCGGTGGTGCTCGACGCCATCGACCGGGCCACGGGCAGCACCGACACCCTGACCGAGTCCGAGGCCATCGACGCCATCCCCGGCGTCACCGAGCAGAGCTCCACGTTCTCGGCGGTCATCGGCGTCACCGTCTTCGTGGCCGGCCTGGTGATCGCGCTGTTCTTCGCCCTGCTCACGCTCGAGCGGGTCGGCCTGTACGCCGTGCTGAAGACGTTCGGCGGCTCGTCTGCATCACTCATCGGCGGGGTCGTGCTCCAGGCCGTGGCCGTCGCCGTCGGCGCGTTCGTCGTCGGTGGTCTCGGCACGCTCGCCCTGCTCCAGGTCATCCCGGACGGCATCCCCCTCCAGCTCGAACCGTCCCGCGCCGTCACCACCCTGGTCAGCGTCACCATCGCCTCCGTGTTCGGCGGGTTGGTGTCGTTGCGCCGCATCGCCCGCATCGACCCCGCCACCGCCATCGGTGCCGGAGCCTGAGAAGGAGTCTGCCGTGCCCGCCCTGCACATGTCCGACGTCCGCAAGACCTACCGCTCGGGAGACGACGAGGTCGTCGCCCTCGACCACGCCAGCCTCGAGGTCGACGATGCCGAGCTGGTCGCGCTCGTCGGCCCGTCGGGCTCCGGGAAGACCACGTTGCTGTCGATCGCCGGTGCGCTGCTGGCGCCCACCGAAGGCCGAGTCGAGGTCGGCGGTCGGGACATCGGCGGCCTCAGCGACAAGGAGCGAACGCGCTTCCGGGGCACCGAGATCGGCTTCGTGTTCCAGGCCGTGAACCTGGTGCCGTTCCTCACCGCTCGCGAGAACCTGCTGGTGGTCGCCCAGATGAACGGGACGCTCGGTCGCGAGAGCCGGGCCCGCGCCGACCAGCTCCTGGAGGAGCTCGGGCTGTCGCATCGCGCCGGCAACCAGCCGGGCGAGCTGTCCGGCGGTGAGCGCCAGCGCGTCGCCATCGGCCGTGCCCTCATGAACCAACCGCGACTCGTGCTGTTCGACGAACCCACGTCGTCGCTCGACACCGAGCTGGGCAAGCAGGTGATGGGCGTCATCGAGCGCGAGATCAAGGACCGGGGGGTGGCGGGCATCATCGTCACCCACGACACCCGGATGACCGAGCACGCCGACCGGACCATCAAGATCGTCGACGGCCGGCTCGGTGCCCGGTCCGAGGTCGGCTCGAACGGCGCGTGAGCGCTCATGGCCTCGTGACCGTGCCCGTCCAGCGCGCCGCCGACGTCCTGCCCACCGACGCCGACCTGCCAGGCCGCGGATGGCTGGCGATCGACGAGGGCTTCGAGGACGCGGCCGGTCGAGCCGGCATCGCCGAGACCCGCGACTGCGTCGGTCCCGACTTCCCCTCGGGCGCCGACGTCCTCGACACGGCCGGGTCGCCGCACTACCTGCACCCGCCGGGTCGGCTCGTGCACGGCTTCGCGCTGCTCGCCGCCAGCGACGACGCGGCGACGCGTGCCGAACAGGTGCTCACCGGCCGAGCGTTCGCCGAGTGCCTCGGCCGCTCCGTCGCCGCCGACCTGACCGCCTCCGACACCGACGCCGAGCTGCTCGGGGTCGACGTCGAATCGACCGAGCGCGGCCAGCGGGTCCGATTCACCGGCGGTACCGAGGCCGGGGTGCGGCCGGTGCAGCTCGACGTCGTGTGCCTGCGGTTGGGGCGTGCCGTGGGACTGCTGTGGTTCGCGGACACCCCCGGACCCTTCGACCCGGGTGACGCCGACGAGGTGCTCGCCCGCATCCGATCGCGGGCTGCGTAGCGTGGCGCCGATGTCATCAGCGAGCGCAGCGATGTCCGACGACGCCGTCATCGAGACCTCCGGGCTCACCAAGGTGTACCCGGGTGGTGTGAAGGCCGTCGACTCGCTCGACCTCACCGTCCGCCGCGGCGAGATCTTCGGCTTGCTGGGACCCAACGGCGCCGGCAAGACCACCACGGCGGGCATGCTCACCACGCGGGTGATCCCCACCAGCGGTCGGGCCGTGGTCGGCGGCATCGACGTGGTCGCCCACCCGGCCGCCGCCAAGCGCCTCATCGGCGTGGTGCCCCAGAGCAACACCCTCGACCGGTCGCTCAGCACGTGGGAGAACCTCTACTTCCACGGGCGCTTCTTCGGGATGGACGGCCGCACCGCCCGGAGCGAGGCCGACCGGCTGCTCGAGCAGTTCCGCCTCACCGAACGCCGCGACGCCAAGGTCGACGCCCTGTCCGGGGGCATGGCCCAGCGGCTGATGGTCGCCCGGGCGGTCATGCACCGTCCGTCGATCCTCTTCCTCGACGAACCCACCGCCGGCCTCGACCCCCAGAGCCGCATCGCGCTGTGGGAGATCCTGGGCGAGCTCCACACCGAGGGGCAGACGATCCTGCTCACCACGCACTACATGGAGGAGGCCGACGAGCTCTGCGACCGGGTCGCCATCATCGACCTCGGGAACATCATCGCCCTGGACACGCCGGCCGGTCTGAAGCGCAGCGTGGGTGCCGACACCGACGTCGTGGTCACCGCCGAGGGCGACCTCGAGCAGTTGGCGAAGGTGCTCGCCGCCGAGGTGACCGGCGCCCGCGACGCCCACGTGGTCGACGGGATGGTGCACCTGGCGGTCGACGGCACCCAGGGTGTGCTGCCGGCGGTGATCCAGGCCTCGGCCCGCAACGGCTTCGAGGTCACCGACCTCTCACGCCGCGAGACCACGCTCGAGACCGTGTTCATCACCCTCACCGGGAAGGACCTGCGCGAATGACCGCCGTCCGACGAGACACCCAGGCTCACGTCGTGCGTGCGACCACGGGCCGCACCTTCGGTGCCCTGCTCCTGCGCGACCTCGCCGTGCTGCGCAAGAACCTCAACGAGTTCATCCCGCGCACGATCCTGCAGCCGTTCATGCTGGTGTTCGTCTTCACCTACGTGTTCCCCAAGATCGGCCAGGGCATCGGCGGATCGGGCGAAGCGTCGCAGGCGGTGTTCTCCACGCTGCTCGTCGCCGGCGTGCTCGGCACGACGATCCTGTTCCAGGGCATCCAGTCGGTGGCGCTGCCGCTGGTGCAGGAGTTCGGCTACACCCGCGAGATCGAGGACCGGGTGCTGGCGCCGCTTCCGGTGTGGGTGGTCGCCGTGGAGAAGATCGTCGCCGGTGCGCTGCAGTGCCTGCTCGCTGCGGCCATCGTGTTCCCCATCGCAGCGGTGGTGCCGGCCACCGACGTCCACCTCGGCGTCAACTGGGTCGAGCTGCTGACGCTCCTGCCGCTGGCCAGCCTCATGGTCGGTGCCCTGGGGCTCATGTTCGGCACGATGTTCGATCCCCGCACGGTGCCGATGCTCTTCGGCGTCATCATCGTTCCGGTGACCTTCCTGGGCTGCGTCTACTACACCTGGCAGTCGCTGGAAGCGGTGCGGTGGCTGCAGATCCTCAGCCTGGCCAACCCCCTCGTCTACATCTCCGAGGGCTTCCGGGCGGCGCTCACCGACGTGCCCCACATGGACCTCGTCGTGATCTATCCGGTGATGATCGGCTTCACGGCCCTGTTCACCTGGCGGGGCATCGCCGGGTTCACCAAACGGGTCATCAGCTGACCGGCCCTCTACCGTTGGCGGGCATGTCCAGCCGCCGGGTGCCGTCGACCACCCTGTCCAACCCCTTCGCCCATCCCTCGGAAGGGTTCTGCGAGTTGCTCTTGGTGCGCCACGGCGAGCAGGCCTACCGCGAGAACATGCCGCTGCGTGAGGCGGTCGATCCGCCGTTGTCCGATCTGGGCCAGAAGCAGGCGGCCGCCGTCGGCGACCGGCTCGCCGGCCACGAGATCGACGCCGTGTACGCCAGCCCGTACCAGCGGGCCCACCACACCGGCGCCGCCATCGCCGAGCCCCACGGCCACGAACCGGTGATCGTCGACGACCTGCGCGAGGTCGACCTGTGGTCGAAGCTGCCCCAGGACGGTGGCCTGCGTGACGCGCTCGAGGTCGACGAGCTGCGCAGCATCTTCCGGGCGGTGCAGGAGGAGCGCAACTGGGATGCGTACCCCTACGGCGAGGGCAGCGCCTCGTTCCGCGAGCGGGTGCGCCGCGCCCTCGATCGGATCATCGAGTCGCACGTGGGCGAGCGGGTGGTGGTCGCCTGCCACGGCGGCGTCATCGCCACGGTCCTGGCCATGATCATGGACTCGCGACGCGACTACGGCATCGCCGTGCACCACAGCTCGATCACCACCGTCCGCGGCGCCGACACCCGTCGGTCGATCGTGTCGGTCAACGACTTCGCGCACGTGCTCGGCTTCCAGAGCGAGCTCAACCCGCTGAACCTGCACTGATGCGTCGGCTGGGGAGCGCGCTGATGTGCGTCGCGCTCCTCACCGCCGCCTGCGCTGACCGGTCGGACGAGCCCATCCGGGCCGCCGATGGCACATCGACCACGATCGGCGACCCGTCGACCAGCGCACCGGACCTGACGCAGCCAGCGACCGCGTTCACCTGGGTCACCACCGTCGACACCGACGGCTACGGGTACGTGCTGACGGTCGAGGGCAGCGTCGTGGAGGATGCGGCGGCGTACACCATGCAGGTGGAACCTCGTCTGGGCACCGACCGGGGTGAGTATGCCGACATGCTGGCGCTGATGGCCGGCATCGCCGTGAACGGGTTCGCGGCGCCCGGCGAGGGTGACGCCATCGAGACCGACACGGGCGAGCGCATCTCCCAGCACGGCCACACCGAGGTGCGGGTCCACGGGGACGACCGCTGGTACCGATCGCCATGGCTCCTCGACGAGGCCGCCACGGCCATGGGTGGCGCCGAGTGGGTGCACCTGCGAGCGGAGGACGATCCGCAGATCGACCTCATCACGTACGTGGTGACCGAGCGTCATGACGACGCGCTGCGCAGGCTCCTCGGGCAGGTGTCTTCCGGCGAACCGGTGACCCCGCCGGCGGGCGTGCCCGACGACTGGGAGATCGACCAGCTGCTGTCGCCGTGGACCGGTCTGATCGGCGCCGGCGACAACGTCGCGGTCGAGGTGAGCGGAGACGCCGAGCGCGGCGCTGCGAGCTGGCGCGACGTGCTCACCTACGAACCGGACGGTGCCGACGGCGAACTGTCCGGACGCGTCACGTGGTCGACGGAGCGACCCGAGCCGCCCACCGAACCCGACGACGGTTCGGTCATCGAGGCGTCGACCCTCTCCGCTCAGCTGGCCGGCTGACGCGCTGCTACACCGTGAGGATGCGAACTCGTCTGTTCAGCGCTCTGCTCGGCTCGCTGTTGCTCCTGCTCGTCACCGCGTGCGGCGACGACGACACGGCCGCGGTCACCACGACCACGACCACCACGGCGGCGGCAGCGGACGTGGCCATGAACGAGATCCAGGTGCTCGGGTCGCACAACAGCTACCACCAGCGGCCGGCGCCCGAGGTGCTGGCCGGCATCGCTGCCTACGGCCAGGAGCTGGCCGACGAGTTCGACTACCAGCACCTGCCGCTCACCGAGCAGCTCGAGCAGTACGGCATCCGGCAGTTCGAGCTCGACGTCTGGGCCGACCCCGAGGGCGGACGGTTCGCCAAGCGACCGGCGCTGTCCCTGGTGGGCCTGCCCGTCGACAGCGGCGTGCCGGACCTGCAGCAGCCCGGCTTCAAGGTGCTGCACCAGGTGGACATCGACTTCCTCAGCAGCTGCTGGACGCTGGTCTCCTGCCTCCAGGAGATCGAGGCCTGGTCGTCGGCCAACCCCGACCACGTGCCGATCATGATCATGCTCGAGGCCAAGCAGGACTCGCTCACCGAGGCCACCGAGGGCCAGATCGACCTGAGCGCGCTCGGCGTCGACCTCACCGAGGTGCTCGACTTCGACCGGAAGCTCTTCGACGACCTCGAGGCCGAGATCCTCTCGGTCTTCGATCGCAGCCAGATCATCACGCCCGACGACGTCCGGGGCGACGCGCCGACGCTCGAGGAGGCCGTGCTCGCCGGCGACGCCTGGCCGAGCCTGGACGAGGCCCGCGGCAAGGTGCTGTTCGGTCTGGTCGACACCGGCACCACCCGCGATGTCTACGTCGGCGACGCCACCTCGCTGCAGGGGCGCCTGCTCTTCACGTCGTCCGAAGCGGGGAGGCCCGACGCCGCGTTCATCCGCGTGGACGACCCGCTCACCGAGGGCGACCGCATCCGGACGTTGGTCGACGCCGGCTACCTCGTTCGCACCCGGGCCGACGTGCCCGGCATCGACGCCCCGGCCGGCGACACCGCCCGGCGGGACGCCGCCTTCGCCAGCGGCGCCCAGTACGTGTCCACCGATTACTACGTCGCCGACCCCGAACTGGGCACGGGCTACGTGGCCGATCTGCCTGGCGACGGCCCCGCCCGGTGCGACCCGGTCAACGCCCCGTCGGACTGCGCCCTCGCCGGCGGCTGACGCCAGGCCGCCCGGCGCCCGCACCCGTGCACCGTCGGCGAGGGTCCTCTCGTTCGGTGTTGCCGGCGTTCGTTCGGCGAGGATCCTCGGGTTCGGCACGCCCCGCACCCGTGCACCGTCGGCGAGGATCCTCTCGTTCGGTGTTGCCGGCGTTCGTTCGGCGAGGATCCTCGGGTTCGGCACGCCCCGCACCCGTGCACCGTCGGCGAGGATCCTCTCGTTCGGTGTCGCCGGCGTTCGTTCGGCGAGGATCCTCGGGTTCGAGCCAGCGGTGGCGACGACCTGACATCCTGAGGCCATGCAGCTCAACGACCACGGGGGCGAGCTGGCGCTCGCTGTGCTGCGCAACCAGGGCGTGGAGACCATCTACACGCTCTCGGGCGGGCACATCTTCCCCTTCTACGACGCCGCCGCCAAGCGGGACCCGAACGTGCGGATCCTCGACGTGCGCCACGAGCAGACGGCGACCTTCGCGGCCGAGGCGGCGGCGAAGCTCACCCGCAACCTGGGTGTCGCCGTGCTCACCGCCGGGCCAGGCGTGACCAACGGGGTCAGCGCCATCACCAGCGCCCAGTTCAACGGCTCGCCGCTGCTCGTGCTCGGTGGCCGGGCGCCGCAGGCCCGCTGGGGCGCGGGGTCGCTGCAGGAGTTCGATCACGTCCCGCTCCTGGCCCCCATCACCAAGCACGCGGCCACGGTCACCGCCACCGATCGCATCGCGGCCGACACCGCTGCCGCCGTGCGCACCGCGCTGACGCCGCATCGCGGGCCGGTGTTCCTGGACTTCCCGATGGACGTGGTGTTCGGGATGGCCGAGGCGGAGATCCCCGAGGCCGTGCACCCCGCCGGCGTCGAGCCCGACCCCGACGCCGTGCGCCGGGCCGCCGAGCTGATCGCCGGTGCCGAGCGCCCCGCCATCATCGCCGGCTCCGACGTGTGGTGGAACGGCGCCCACGACGACCTGGTCGCCGCCGCCGAGGCGCTGCGCGTGCCGGTGTTCCTGAACGGCCTCGGTCGAGGCACCGTTCCCGCCGACCACGAGCTGTGCTTCAGTCGCACCCGCAAGCTGCTCAAGACCGACGCCGACGTGGTCGTGGTCATCGGCACGCCGCTCGACTTCCGACTCTCGTTCGGCAACTTCGGCGATGCCGCCGTGGTCCACGTGGCCGACCACCCCGATCTCGAACCGACCCACGTCGAACCGGGCGTGCAGGTGAGCGGCGACCTTCGTGCCGTCCTCCGGGCCTGGGCCGACCATGGCGGTGACCACCGCGACCACGAGCCCTGGATCGAGACCCTCGCCGACGCCGAGCAGGCCGCCCGGGCCGCCGACGCGCCGCTGCTCGCCGCCGACGCCGATCCCATCAAGCCCACACGCATCTACGGCGAGCTGGGCAAGCGCCTCGACCGCGACGCGGTCGTCGTCTGCGACGGCGGCGACTTCGTCAGCTACGCCGGCAAGTACGTCGACGTGCACACGCCCGGCAGCTGGCTCGACACGGGGCCGTTCGGATGCCTCGGCACCGGCATGGGCGGGGCCATCGCCGCCCGCGTCACCCACCCCGACCGGCAGGTCGTGGTCCTGCTGGGCGACGGCGCCGCCGGCTTCTCGCTCATGGACGTCGACACGTTGGTCCGCCACGACCTCCCGGTGGTGATGGTCGTCGGCAACAACGGCATCTGGGGACTGGAGAAGCACCCGATGCGCCAGGTCTACGGCTACGACGTGGCCGCCGATCTGCAGCCCGGCTGCCGCTACGACGAGGTCGTCGATGCGCTCGGTGGCGCCGGTGAGATGGTCACCGACCCGTCCCAGATCGGGCCCGCGCTCGACCGGGCCTTCGCGTCGGGAGTGCCCTACCTGGTCAACGTCATCACCGACCCCGAGGACGTCTACCCGCGGTCGGCCAACCTGGCGTGAGCCCTCCCGCGACGGGTGCTACTCGTCGGTGGGCAGGTGGTAGCTCTCGAACTTGGAGCGCAGGTCCTTCTTCGAGAACTTCCCGACGCTGGTCTTGGGGACCTCGTCGATGAACACGACGTCGTCGGGCAGCCACCACTTGGCGACCTTGCCCTCGAGGTAGGACAGCAGCTCTTCCTTGGTGACCGACTGGCCTTCGGCGACCACGACGCAGGCCAGCGGCCGCTCCTGCCACTTCGAGTGAGCCACGCCGATGACCGCGGCCTCGGCCACCGCCGGGTGACCCATGAGCTCGTTCTCGAGGTCGACGGACGAGATCCACTCGCCGCCGGACTTGATGACGTCCTTGGTCCGGTCGACCAGGCGCATGTAGCCGTGCGGGTCGATGGTGGCGACGTCGCCGGTCTTGAGCCAGCCGTCCTCGGTGAACGACTCGGGCGAGCGGGGGTCGTTGTAGTACTCGCGGGCGATCCACGGTCCCGACACCTGCAGCTCGCCGGACGTCTCGCCGTCCCAGGGGAGCTCCTCGATGGGCTCGCCACGCGGCGCGGGCTTGGCGATGCGGGCGGTGACGGCGACCGACGGCTGGCCGACGGTGGTGCGCAGGTCGGCGCGGCCCTCGTCGTCGAGCTGGGCGTCGAGCGTGGACTTGATGTTGCCAACCGAGGCGATGGGGCTGGTCTCGGTCATGCCCCAGGCCTGCAGGATGGGCAGACCGATCTGCTCGCGGAAGCCCTCGGACAGCGCCCGGGGAACGGCGGAGCCGCCGCACGGGATGGCGCGGAGCGACGACGTGTCACGACCCTTCAGCTCGGGGAGCACGCCCATCCAGATGGTGGGTACGCCGGCGGCGACGGTGACCCGCTCCTCCTCGATGAGCGCGGCCAGCGAGGGAGGGGTGAGGTCGGCGCCGGGCATGATCAGCGAGGCTCCCGCCGCCACGGCGGCGTGGGCCAGGCCCCAGGCGTTGGCGTGGAACATCGGAACGACCGGGAGGATGCGGTCGGGCTCGGCGACCCCGAGGCCGCCGGCGACCATGGCGCCGAGCGTGTGGAGGTACGTCGACCGGTGGGAGTAGACGACGCCCTTGGGGTTGCCGGTGGTGCCGGACGTGTAACACATCGACGCCGCCTGGTTCTCGTCGTCGACCCGGAACGGCACGGCGCTGGCGGCGGTCAGCAGCTCCTCGTAGTCGTGGACCTCGGGGCCGCCTTCCTGCTCGGTGGGCAGGTCGGCCTGGCCGCCGTCGTCCATCACCACGAGGTGCTTCACCGTCTCGAACTCGGGCACCAGCGGCATGAGCAGACCGAGCAGCGACCGGTCGACGAAGATGACCTCGTCCTCGGCGTGGTTGACGATGTAGGTCAGCTGCTCGGGGAACAGACGGATGTTGAGCGTGTGGAGCACCCGGCCGGTGCACGGGGCAGCGAAGTACAGCTCGAGGTGACGGGCGGTGTTCCACGCGAACGTGGCCACCCGGCCGTCGTCGGAGATGCCCAGGTCGTCGAGCACGCCCCCGAGGCGGTGCGTGCGGTCGGCCCACGTGCCATAGAGGACGCGCTCGCGCCCGCTCGGCGTCGCGGTGACGACCTCCTTGTCGGCGAAGAGCTTCTCGGCCCGCTCGACGAAGTGCGGCAGCGTCAGCGGCGTGTCCTGCATCAGGCCGTCCACGATGGATCCCCCTGGTCGTTTGGCTGGTGACCTCGGACGCTAGTGGGCGGGTGCAGCGGTGTCGTCCCGTGCGGGCGAGCCGGCGGCGGTCAGGCGCGCGCCCAGCCCCGGTGCTCTTCGCGTTGGCGCTTCTCGCGCTGGTTGCGCTCGATCTTCACGGCGGCCGAGCCGAGGCTGCCGACGAACATGAACGAGGAGCCGACGATGAAGATCCACACACCGATGGTCTTGGTGGACTCCCACAGGAACAGCACGCTGCCGATCACGAACAGGAGGTTGCCCAGCACCCCGACGGTGGTGTGGATCCACTGGAAGTCCTTCAGGAACGTGTGTACCGGTTGCAAGGTGTCTCTCGTGATCGGCGGCTGACCTGAACGGCCCTACCCTGGGCACGCTCTTCACATGCGGTCGAGCGCCGGCGCCGGGCGCGCGGTCACGGCCGGAGCGGAGCCCCGGCGGACAGGTCGGCGAGATCGGCGTGGGTCCGGCCGGCGTGCCAGCCCTCGGCATCGGACACGGACAGCCGCATCGAGCGCAGCTGGGGGAAGGCCTCGTCGGTGGCGCGTTGCACCGCGTCCTCGCGCGCCGCCAGCACCGGCACCAGCGCGGTGCCGTAGTCCTCCTGGGCTCGGTGCACCGTGGCGTCGGCCGCCTCGTCGAGGCGTTGGCCGATGCGTGAGGCGTATGCGTGCAGGAACGCCTTGCGGAACCGGCGTGTTCGGGATCTGCCGACGGCGTCGACCTTCGATCCTTCGCGCGCCATGGCCGAGGTCGCCTGGACGAGCAACGAGGTGAACAGCTCCTCGACCACGTCGAGATCGGTGGGATAGCCGATGATGGTGGCGAAGCCGAACCCACTCGACCACACGGCTCGGACCGTGTTGGCACCGGCGACCGCAGCGAGCAGCAGGTACTTCGCCTGACCGTACGGATCCTCGATCAGCACGCGGCGGCGGTCCGGCCCGTCGTCCTCGGCGCCACCGTCGTCTTGCAGCATGGCCCGATCGATCCGGTAGCGGGTCATCAGCTCCTGGGCCTTGGCCATGAAGGCGTCGGCCTCCTCGTCGAACGTGGTCGACTCGGCCTTGGCCAGCATCGCCCGCACCTTGCCGAGCACGCTCTCGGAGACCTCGCCGGCCGGCTCGCGGCGTGGCGCCATCCCCTCGTGCCACGTCGACGGCGGCGGATCGACCAGCGGCAGTCGGGGGAGGTCGTACAGCGCCGAGAAGATCGGGCGCAGCGACCAACGGAGCCGATCGGACCCGATGGCCTCGGCGAAGGAGACCCCGGCGGGCCACCACGGCACGGCATCGACGGCTTCGAGCTGCGCCATCCACCCGGGTGCCACCCGTCGGCCCAGGTCGGCGTAGTGGCGGGACTGCGAAGCGATGGCCGCCCGCAGGACCTCGCGCTCGTCCTCGCCGAGCTGCCGTCGCAGGGCGTGGAGCAGGTCGGCCGGCTGCCAGCCGGCATCCCACAGCCCGGCGATCAGCTCCTCGAGCTGCTGTGCCAGGTCGCCTCGTCGTCGTGCCGTTCGGTCCATGCCGACGAGCTTGCCCGAGGGCACCGACAGAAACCCCCACCACCGCCTGAGCGCGGGGGCGGTGACGGTACCGGGAGGGTAGGGCTACGTTCGTCCGTCCACGTACCGAACAGGAGCAGCCCGTGACCGCCGCCACGGCACGCAGCGTCTACATCGCGTCGCCTGAGGGGCAGACCGGCAAGTCGGTCGTGGCGCTCGGCGTGCTCGACCTGCTCACTCGGCGGGTGAAGAACGTCGGCGTGTTCCGCCCGATCACCCGGCCCGACCCCGACGACGACCAGCTCCTCGACCTCCTCGTCCGCCACGACGGTGTCGACGTCGACCGCCGGGCGAGCGTCGGCGTGACCTACGACGAGGTCCACGCCGACCCCGAGGCCGCGCTGGGCACGATCGTCGACCGCTACCGCGAGGTCCAGCGCCAGTGCGACATGGTGGTCATCGTCGGCTCCGACTACACCGACGTGGCCGGCCCCACCGAGCTGGCGTACAACGCCCGCATCGCCACCAACCTCGGGGCGCCCGTGCTGCTGGTCGTCAACGCGTTCCAGCGCGAGCTGGCCGACGTCGCCCACCTGGCCGAGGTGGCCACCAGCGAGCTGCGCCAGGCGCATGCCACCACCGTCGGCGTGGTCGCCAACCGCTGCGATCCCGAGCGCCTCGATGCGGTGCGCGACCGGCTCGCCGCGTTCGGACTGCCGGCGTGGGCGCTGCCCGAGATCCCCCTGCTCAGCGCGCCGCTCGTGTCCGACCTCATGGACGCGCTCGACGGTCAGCTGCTGTTCGGTGACGAGGCGCTGCTGCACCGCGAGGCCGAGCAGATGCTGCTGTGCGCCATGAACGTCGAGCACGTGCTCGAGCGGCTCGACGACGGGCAGCTGTGCATCGCCGCCGGCGACCGCCCCGATCTGCTGGTGGCCCTGGCCGCCGCCCACTCGGCCGAGGGGTTCCCATCGCTGGCCGGCATCGTGCTCAACGGCGGCTTCCGACCCGGTCCGCGCGTCGTCGAGCTCGTCCGCGGCCTCGAGCAGCACCTGCCGGTCATCCTCACCGAGCACGACTCGTACGGGGCGTCGCGCATCGTGTCGTCCACCCGTGGTCTGCTCGGGCGGGGCACGCAGCGCAAGGTCGACACGGCATTGGGTGTCTTCGACGCCCACATCGGTGCCGAAGAGCTGGTGCGGGCGCTCGACGTGCCCGGCAGCGAGGTCGTCACGCCGCTGATGTTCGAGTCGATGCTCATCGACCGGGCCCGCGCCGACCGCAAGCGCATCGTCCTGCCCGAGGGCGACGAGGAGCGGATCCTGCGGGCCGCCTCCACGCTGCTGTCCCGCAACGTGGTCGACCTGATCCTGCTCGGCGACGAGGGTGACCTGCGTTCCCGGGCGGCCGCGCTCGGCGTCGATCTCGACGCCGCGCAGGTCATCGACCCCCGTCGCTCCGAGCTCGTCGAGCCCTTCGCCGAGGAGTACGTCCGCCTGCGGGCCCACCGGGGGGCCACCGTCGACACGGCGCGTGACCGGGTGCGCGACGTCTCCTACTTCGGCACGATGCTGGTCCACCTCGGCCACGCCGACGGCATGGTGTCGGGCGCCGCCCACTCCACCGCCCACACCATCACCCCGTCGTTCGAGATCATCAAGACGGTCCCCGGCGTCGAGGTCGTGTCGTCGGTGTTCTTCATGGCGCTCGACGACCGGGTGCTCGTCTACGGCGACTGCGCCGTGATCCCCGATCCCACCGTCGAGGAATTGGCCGACATCGCGGTGTCATCAGCTGCCACGGCCGCCCAGTTCGGCATCGAGCCCCGCATCGCCATGCTCTCGTACTCCACGGGCGAGTCGGCGGGTGGCTCCGACGTCGACAAGGTGCGGGCCGCCACCGAGCTGGTGCGTCGGCGCCGGCCCGACCTGCTGGTGGACGGGCCGCTGCAGTACGACGCGGCGGTCGACGCCTCGGTGGCGGCGGCCAAGCTGCCCGGCTCGACCGTGGCCGGCCGGGCCACGGTGTTCGTCTTCCCCGACCTCAACACCGGCAACAACACGTACAAGGCGGTACAGCGCTCGGCCGGTGCAGTGGCCATCGGCCCCGTGCTCCAGGGCCTGAAGAAGCCGGTGAACGACCTCTCGCGAGGAGCGACGGTCCGCGACATCGTCAACACGGTCGCCATCACCGCGGTGCAGGCCCAGGCCCTCGACGACGGGGACACGGTCGGCGGTTCGGTGCAGCCGTGAGCGGAGACCACGGCGGGGCGGTCCTCGTCCTCAACTCCGGATCGTCCTCCGTGAAGTACCAGTTGGTCGTGCCCGCCACGCAGGAGCGGCTGGCGACCGGCATCGTCGAGCGCATCGGCGAGCACGACTCGGTGGTCGAGCACCGCTGCGGAGACGACCGCTTCGAGGTGCACGACGCGGTCGCCGACCACCGCGACGCGCTCTCGCGGATCATCGTCCAGTTCGACGAGCACGGGCCGCGCCTGGCCGACGCCGGCATCGTGGCGGTCGGGCACCGGGTCGTGATGGGGGGCCGCCACTTCAACGGCCCGGTGCGCATCGACGACGACGTGGTCGCCACCATCGACGCCCTGTCTCCTCTGGCGCCCCTGCACAACCCGCACAACCTCGAGGGGATCGCCGTGGCGCGCGAGCGGTTCCCCGACGTCCCCCACGTGGCCGTGTTCGACACCGCCTTCTTCCACGGCCTGCCCGCCGTGGCCGCCACGTACGCCATCGACCGCGGTGTCGCCGAGCAGCACCACATCCGGCGGTACGGCTTCCACGGCACCTCGCACCACTACGTGTCGGAGAAGGTGGCCGACGTGCTCGGCCGCTCCGGCCGCAACACCGATGGGCTGCGCCAGATCGTGCTCCACCTGGGCAACGGCGCGTCGGCCTCGGCGGTGGTCGGCGGGCGGCCGGTCGAGACGTCGATGGGGCTCACGCCGCTCGAAGGGTTGGTCATGGGAACGCGCAGCGGTGACCTCGACCCGGCCATCGTCGTCCACCTCCACCGCAACGCCGGCATGGGCATCGACGCCATCGACGATCTGCTCAACAGACGCTCTGGCATGCGCGGCCTGGCCGGCGACAACGACATGCGCGAGGTGCACCGCCTGATCGACCAGGGTCACGACGATGCACGGCTGGCGCTCGACGTGTACGTCCACCGCCTGCGCAAGTACATCGGCGCCTACGCCGCCGTCATGGGTGGCCTCGACGCGCTGACGTTCACCGCCGGCGTCGGTGAGCACGACCCCATCGTCCGGGCCGAGACCTGTGCCGCGCTCGGGTTCCTCGGCATCCGGATCGATCCGGAGCGCAACACGGCCGAGGCTGATGGCCCCCGGGTGATCTCCCCGGACGGGGCGCCCGTGGCCGTGCTCGTGGTGCCCACTGACGAAGAGCTGATGATCGCCCGACAGACCATGGACGTGCTTGCGACGCCACCGCAGGACGCCGCCGACTGACGGCGTTACTTTTCGTCGGCATGGACGCGTTCTCCTCCGCCACCGAGCAACTCGAAGCACTGCGGCGGGGTGAGGTGACGGCGACCGAGCTTCTCGACGCCTGTCTCGCCCAGGTCGAGCGTCACGACGACGATGTCAACGCCGTGGTCTGGCAAGACATCGAAGGCGCCCGCGCCGCGGCAGCGGCGATCGACGGGCCGCCCACCGACGAGCAGCCCTTGCGCGGGCTGCCGATGACGGTGAAGGAGGGGTACGACCTGACGGGATCGCCGACCACGTGGGGCGTCCCCGAGATGGCCGACAACATCGCCACGAGCGACGCCGTGGTCGTCGAGCGCTGCCGGGCCGCCGGGGCGGTCATCCACGGCAAGACCAACGTGCCGCTCCTGCTGGCCGACCTGCAGAGCTACAACGACATCTACGGCACCACCAACAACCCGTGGGACCTCACGCGCACGCCCGGTGGTTCGTCGGGGGGCTCGGCGGCCGCCCTGGCTGCCGGCATGGCCGCGCTCGAGATGGGTTCTGACATCGGCGGCTCGATCCGGACGCCGTCGCACTTCTGCGGTGTGTTCGGGCACAAGCCGACCTGGGGCATGATCCCGTCCCGGGGGCACTCGCTGCCTGGCGCCCTGGCCGAGCCCGACATCGCAGTGGTCGGCCCCCTGGCCCGTTCCGCCACCGACCTCGACCTCGCGCTCGACGTGCTCGCCCATCCCGACCGCATCCAGGAGGGCATCCGCTACGACCTGCCCCGGATCGACAGGATCGAGGGGCTCCGTGTCGCTCTCTGGCCGACGGACTCCGTGGCTCCGGTGTCGCGTGCCGTCGCCGAACGGGTCCGGATGGTCGGGCAGGCGCTCGAGGAGCTGGGGGCGAGGGTGGTCGACGATGCCCGCCCCGACTTCGACCCCGCCGAGAGCCATCGCATCTACAACGAGCTGCTGCAGGGCTTCCTCGGCGCAGCGTCGCCACGGGCGCAGTGGGAGCGAGAGCGGGAGCAGGCCGAGACGCTCCCCGACGACGACCGGCGGCGGGCGACGTTCCAGGCTCGCACGATGTCGCACCACACCTGGTTGCGTCTGCACCACAAGCGCGACCGGCTGCGGTGGGCCTGGCGGGAGTTCTTCGACCAGCACGACATCGTCGTCATGCCGGTGACGGCCACGCCGGCGTTCCCGCACGACCACAGCCCCCTGACCGGCCGAACCATCGACGTCGACGGGCAGCAGCGGGACTACTTCGAGCAGCTCTTCTGGGCCGGCCTCACCGGGGTGTCCCACCTGCCTTCCACCGTGGTGCCGACCGGCCCCGACGACGACGGACTCCCCATCGGTGTGCAGATCGTCGGCCCGGCCTTCGGCGACCGTGTCACCATCGGGGTCGCCCGGGCCCTGGAGGAGGCCGGTTTCGCCTTCCGGCGGCCACCCCGCTACTGACCTTCGACCCTGGCGGGGGGTCGTCCGGCGTCGGACAGTGGCAGCACAGCCCCCGGCCCGAAGGCCCGAGCCATGGCGACCCACCAGCACAGCGAACCCGGCAACGTCGACTTCGACGGCGTCCCGTCGGTGGTCGAGCGCCGGCACCCGCTCTCGATGGTGTACGGCGGCGGCGGCGTGTTCGGCATCGCCTACGGCCTCGGCGTGGCGCACGGGCTGGCCGATCGCGGGGTGCCGGTCGCCGAGGCGCCGGCGTTGGGGACGTCCGCCGGCTCATGGGTGGCATCCGCGGTGGCGTTGGGCATCAGCCATGAAGCGTTCCAGGAGCTCGACTCACCCTCCGTACCGACCCGCCGGCCGGTCCTCATCGAGCGGGCCCGCATGGTGTTCGGCCACGCTCGGCACCACCTGGTGTCGGTCTCGGCCGTGTACCTGCGAAGCGGCCGCCGTCACGTCCTCGACGGCGGCGTGTACGACCTGGCCGACCTGGTGGCCGCCTCGTCGGCGGTTCCGGGCATCTTCCCGCCCCACCGGGTCGAGGGGCGTCTCTACGTCGACGGTGGGATGTGGTCGGCCACCTCGGTCGACGCCGCCGCGGACGCCGAGCACGTCATCGTCGTGGCGCCGCTCGCCGGGCCGGTGCTCGGCGTCGTGGGCCGCACGGCCGGCTTCCTGCTGCGACGCGAGCTCGACAACTGGCAGGAGCGCCACTCCGCGGCGACGATCACGATGATCCGCCCCACCCGCAAGATCGCCCGGCTCGCCGGCCGCAACCCGTTGAACCTGTTCGACGGCGACCGGACCGCCGACGTGTACCTGCTGGCCCGCGAGCAGGGGCAGGAGTGGGGTGGCCGGATGCGCGGCCGCCACGCCGCCTGACCGACCCCCACGGAAACTGGCGGCCGCTGCGCACCACGTCGACCGTGTGGCAACCGTCCGGCGGGTCGCCATCCTGGGAGGTGAGCCCCACCTGGAAGGAGGCGCCCCATGTGCGACTACTGCGACTGTCGAACCCGGCCGCTGCTCGCTGCCCTCGGTGCCGATCACGACCGTGTCCGCTCGCTCGCCGGCGAGATCGAGCGGGCGGTGGCCGACGACGATCGTGTGACGATGCGGCGCGCCGCGGGCGAGCTCGCGACGCTCCTCGCCGATCACTCGCACGTGGAGGAGCGCTCGCTGTACCCGGAGCTCGACCGTGCCGGCATGCCGACCGACGGGCTCCGGGCCGAGCACGCATCCGTCGAGGCCACCGTTGCCGCGGCGGCCCAGGCCGAGGACATCGACGCCGACGAGCTCGTCTCGGCGGTCGGCGAGCTGCGTGACCACGTCTTCCGCGAGGAGTACGACCTGTTCCCGGCGGCGCACCAGCTCCTCGGTGACGCGGCCTGGGAGCGCCTCGCCGGCTGACCGGGGCCGCTCAGCCCAGCCGGTCGAGGACGTTGGCGGTGATCTGCTCGATCTGGCGATCGTGGGCGGCCAGGCCGTGGGCCCAGTCGGTCGATCCTGACGTGACCACCGTGCCGCCGCCGGCCGATTCGTAGCTGCCGAGCACGGCGTGGCCATGGGCGAGGCGGTGCTCGTGGCCACGCTCGCCGAAGACCCGTGCCGAGATGTACTCGAGCTCGGACGGTTGCCCCGGCGCCGGCGGCCGGGGTGCGGACGTGTGGGTGAAGTGGGCGACGGGCACCGTGCCCAGGATCACGAAGCTCTCGGGCGTGCCGTCGCTGCCGATCGGGTACGGCAGCCCGTCGAGGTAGGTGAAGTCGCAGCCGTCGCACTCGTACCCGACGACCTTGGCATCGCCGCCGAGCACGTCGCCGTACCCGATGCCGGTGCCATCGAACAGCCAGTGGTCGGGTCGGTGGATGGTGTAGCCGCCGGCGCCGTTGGTGACGTTCTTGCCGATGCGGTGGTACCCGCCCCGGGTGAAGCTGACGCCGGTCATGTGGTTCTCGGGGCGTTCGAGGAGGTGGTCGGACCAGAAGGTGGTGAGCTCGGCCTGGCGGTCGGTGCCGAAGACCGGGTCGTCGTGGAAGTGCCCCTTGTAGCCCACCATCTGCGTGGCCCGCCCGGACGCGTCCTGACCCTCCATGCGGACCTGCCACAGCGAGGTGTTGCCGGAGAAGAAGGCGACGTTGCCGCCCCGGGCGATGTGGGCCTCGACCGTGTCGCGCATCGGACCGGACCAGTACTCGTCGTGTCCGACCGACAGGATCAGCCGGTAGCGCTCGACGAGCTCGGGGAACTCCTCGAGGTCGGCATTGAGGACCACGTCGATGCCATAACCCTCGCGTTCCGCCCACTCGATGAAGGGCTGCTCCCAGTCGGGCCAGCCGGACGAGCCGGCGTAGGGCGACAGGTGGTTGAGCTGCAGGTAACCGACGTGGGCGGTCATCTGCCGGTCGTCGGCGACCACGTTGGTGACGCGCCGGCCCGGACCCGGCGGCTTGTACAGGTACCCGGGGGACATCGGCCGCTGGAGCGACACGGTCGTGCCGCCGGTGTACAGGTTGTGGCCGCCGAAGTCGTTGTAGGCGTGCATGGTGTTGCTCGCCAGCTGCAGCAGGATCGTGTTCGTCGAGCGCTCGTTCGGCCGCACGACGAAGAAGGCGTGGCTGGTGCGCGTCTTGCCGTCGACGTCGATGGTGAGCACCACCTCGTGGTAGCCCGACCGCCAGTCGTCGCCCACGTCGATCTGCATGGCAACCGGCCAGTCGCAGCCGTTGGCGTCGGCGCCGTCGGGGACGGGGTGGAAGTCGGCGCCGATCGTCTCGGTCCACAGGACCTCGCGACGGCCACCGATGCGCGCCACCTCCACCTGCACCGGCCGGCCGCCGGCGGAGGAGAGGTGGAGGCCCACCGCCTCACCCGGCGCGGCGCTCTGGGGCCAGCAGTATCCGGTCACGGTTTCGAAAGCCATGACCGGCGACGTTACGCCGGTGGCGTCAGCGGTTGCCCTGGTTGTGGCTGACCGGGCGGCTGGCACGGTGGTTCGGCCGGCCGGCGTTGCCCTGCAGATGCGCCGGTGGATGCAGCAGCGACTCGGGCAGTTCGGTGTGGCGTTTCTTGGACGGCTTGCTCGGGTTGACGGTGCCCTTGGGGGTCACCCGTCCGCCGCCGGTGCGCTTCTTCGCAGTCATCTTCGTCCTCTCGATCCTTCGTTTCGTCGACGTGGTGCGCGATGGAAACGGGTCAGGACCACATGTGCCCCACGGTACGGCGGCCGTCGGCCGGCGGGAAGGGACTTTCGTCGGAACGTCTGGTGCGCCGGTCAGCCCGCCGGCGTGGTCAGCGAGCCGTCGTCCAGTGCGAACGGGGGGTACTCGTCGACCAGCAGGCGGCCATAGGCGTTGATCCGCAAGGTCAGTCGCGCCGTGTTGACGATGAAGCGCCGGGCACCCTCGGGCCAGCGTCCGGTGAACAGCACGGCGAAGAAGGAGATCACCATCACCACGTACGCGGCGACGAGGATGACGGCGGCGTAGAGGGCGATCGGGATGATCCACAGGAATCGCAGGCCGACGGTCAGCCGGTTGCGGTCGACCAGATCGGGTGTGACCTCGACCCGGACCACATCGGTGCCCGGATCGTCGCCGGTCAGATCGAACTCGAACGGCGGGTAGGTCTCCCGCAACCAGAACACGTAGCTGTACGTGCGGGTCTCGTAGCGCAGGATCATGCACTGGAAGTCGGCGATGGCCTTGGGCAGCTCGCCGGTGAAGACGATCACGAACCAGCTGACGATGCCCAGCGCGTTCGCCACGCTGCCCAGCGCGCTGGCGATGATCAGGTGTGGGATGGCCAGGATCCAGTGCACCAGCGGCCGCCAGTTGGCGACGGTGGGCGGTGCGTCGAGCCGGAGGTCGGCGGGGTAGGACATCGCGCTCCGATCGGTGGGGGATCCGTTGACCCCGCGATCAGTGGACCACGTCGAGTAGTCCGGACTCAACGACCGGCCGGTCGTGCCACCCGATCAGGCGGCGGTGGTCACGGCGGGATCGAAGGCTGCGCAGTCGCACGAGCGGCACACCCCGGCGACGTGGGCGAGCACGCCGTGTCCGCACGTGCAGCGAGCGGCGCCGGCGGCGCACACGTCGGCGGCCGGCGCCACGGCAGGCAGGACGAAGGCCTCGATGGTCCGTTCGATCCAGTTCGTCTCGTGCGCCATGGGCCCTCCCGGCTCCGCCACGTCATCGGTGGTGACCATTCCATCGGCAGCTGCCACCGCGACTGGAGGGCGTTGGGCACAATGGCTCAGGTCATTGGTCACCACCGTCGAGCCCGCGGAGAGCGGCGATGGTCATGCGCACGTAGGTGTCCTCGAGCTCCCCCCACGCCTCGGGTCCGGGACGGATCCGGGCCCGATCCAGCAGCGCGCTGATGCCACTGAACAGCACGGCGAGCGCCACGCGTGCCTCTCGGTCGTCGACGCCCAGGTCGCGCACGGCCAGCGAGGTGAAGTAGCCGAGCGTCCGGCGATCCCACGACCGCTGCTCGCGACGAAAGTCGGTGCCCGTGCCGAACGACCGGAGGGGAGCGAAGAAGGCACCGTGCGTGCCGACCGCCTCCAGGACGCTGGCGATGAACGCGCGCAGCTTGGGCTCGAACCCGTCGGGCGCGTCGATCACCGCCCGGCGGATCTCCCGATCAAGCTGGGCTGCCTCGCGCCGGTACAGGGCGGCGAGGATGTCGTCGCGGTTGTCGAAGTGCTTGTAGACGAGCGCACGGGTGACCTCGGCCCGCTCGGCGACGGTGCCCATGGTGACCGCCCGCGGATCTCCGTCGTCGAGAAGGTCCTTGGCCACGTCGAGGAGCGTCTCGCGCCGCTCGTCGGCGCTGAGCCGGTCGCTGGTGGCCGCAGGGCTGCGCCGGCCGGGGGTCATGCCGGCATGGTGCCACAACCCGGTTGCATTTTGTAACCAGTCGTGGTGAAGTGTCCCGCATTGAGCGGTTACAGTTTGTCACCGCAGGGGACACGAGGGGGAACACAACGTGACGTACGCATCCGGACGACCGATCCTGGACGCCGACAGCCATCTGATGGAGCTACCCGGCTTCCTCGACCCGTACATCCAGGCCGACATGCTCGACCGGCTCAAGGGACGGGAGATGGGCCGGTTGGCGCCGGTCCTCGACGACGCCCAGCGCCGCGCCGCCGAGCGGGGCAGCGACGCGGCGAAGCTGGCCGAGGCCGAGCAGCGGCTGCTGCTGGACAAGGGCTGGGGTGCCATGGGCGCCTTCGACCCGGCCGAGCGCAGCCACGTGCTCGACCTGTTCGGCTTCCAGGGCCAGCTCGTGTTCGCCACGTTTGCCACGGCCATGTTCATGGGGCGCGACCAAGACCTGCTCTACGCCGGCAGCGCCGCCCACAACCGGGCGGTGGCCGCGTTCTGCGAGTCCGACCCCCGCTTGCTGCCCGTGGCCTTCGTTCCGCTCGTCGATCCGGACCGCGCCGTCGAGACGCTCCGGGAGGCCATCGAGCTCGGCTCGGCCGCCGTGCACGTGCCCTCGACGGCCGCAGGCGACCGCTCACCCACCCACCCCGACCTCGATCCGTTCTGGTCGCTACTCGAGGAGTCCGGCGTGCCGTTCGTGCTGCACGTGGGCGGCGGCGGGCGCCTGCTCGACCGGGCGTTCCACAACAACGGCCGTCCCGTCACCGATCATCTCGGTGGCGGCGAGAACATCCGCTCCAAGGACTTCCTGGCCATCAGCAACTCGCCGTCGCTGTTCCTCGGCGCCCTGGTGCTCGACGGTCAGTTCGACAAGTTCCCCGGCCTGCGCGGTGGCGTCATCGAGGAGGGAGCCAGCTGGGTCGTGTCCTGGCTGCACCAGCTCGACTTCGCCCAGCGGGCCTTCCGCCGCACGGAAGAGCCGCTCACCGAGCTCCAGCTGAAGCCCAGCGAGTACGTGCGCCGTCACCTCAAGTTCACGCCGTTCCCCGGAGAGCCGGTCGGCTGGATGATCGAGCAGGCCGGGCCGGAGCTGTTCATGTTCTCCACCGACTTCCCCCACCCGGAAGGCGGGCGGGACCCGTTGGCCAAGTTCGAGGACGCCATGCCCGCCACGTCCCCCGCCGACCGCGAGCGCTTCTACTACTCGAACATGGCCGAGCTGCTCGGTCCGTCGTTGGTACCTGCCGTGGCAACCGCCTGAACGACGTGAGACCGCTTCTGGGGGGTGGTCGACGTGGTCGACACGACTGAGCGCCGGTCCGTGGCCGGCTGGGTCACCGATGCCCGCGTGGCGCGGGTGTCGTTCTGGGTCGCGGACGTCATCGTGCTGCTGGCGATCCAGCAGCGGTTCTGGCCCGCGCCCGCCGGCGTCCTGCTCAAGGGTGCGGTCGTCGGTGGGCTCACCGCCCTCATCGCGTTCGGCATCGCGCTGACCTACCGGTCGAACCGGATCATCAACTTCGCCCAGGGCGACCTGGGTGGCGTCCCTGCAGCGCTCGGCGCGCTCCTCGTGCTGTCCGCCGGCGTGCCGTACCTCCTGGCCGTCCCGGTCGTCCTGCTCACCGCCGTCGTGCTGGGGGCGTTCGTCGAGTTCGTCTTCATCCGCCGGTTCTTCACCGCCCCGCGGCTGATCCTCACGGTCGTCACCATCGGGTTGTCGCAGATCCTGGCGCTGGTCACCACCGCACTGCCCCAGCTGTTCGACCGAGCGAGCCCCCAGAACGTCGTCCCGCCGCCGTTCGACCTGAGCATCACCATCAGCGGTGTCGTGTTCGACGCCAACGAGCTCATCGCCATGGCGGCGGTACCGCTGATCCTGCTCGGGCTCACCGCCTTCCTGCGCTACACCGACATCGGCATCGCCATCCGCGCCTCGGCGCAGAGCGCCGATCGCGCCGCGCTCCTCGGAGTGCCGGTCAAGCGCATCCAGACCGTCGTGTGGGTCATCACGACGCTGCTCGCCGCCATCGCCATCTTCCTGCGGGCCGGCATCCTCGGCCTGCCCATCGGCAGCGTCCTCGGTCCGACGGTGCTGGTGCGGGCGCTCGCTGCCTGCGTCGTGGGCCGCATGGAGCGCATGAGCGTGATCGTCGCGGCGTCGCTGGGCCTCGGCATGCTCGAGAGTGCCGTCGTCTTCTCCACCGGGCGCTCGGCCCTGGTCGATCCGATCCTGTTCGTCGTCATCATCGTCGCTCTCCTGGTGCAGAGCTCGAAGACGGGCACCCGCGAGGATGCCGAGGCCTCGTCGTGGCAGGCGGCCCGGCAGGTCCGACCCGTACCGCGCGAGCTGCGCCGGCTCCCCGAGGTCGTCTGGGGCCGGCGCCTGGTCGAGCTCGGCGGTGCCGCCGTGCTGTTCGCGCTCCCGCTCGTGGCCACCGAGGGCCAGCTCAACCTCCTCGGCGTCGTCATCCTGTTCGCCATCGTCGGCATCTCGCTGGTCGTGCTCACCGGGTGGGCCGGCCAGGTGAGTCTGGGCCAGGTCGCCTTCTTCGGGATCGGTGCCGGCGTCGCCGGCTACCTCTCCGCCGGGCGGGGCTGGGACATGGTGGCGGCCTGTCTCGCTGCTGCCCTCGTCGGCGGTCTCGTCGCCGTGCTCATCGGCCTGCCCGCGCTGCGCATCAGCGGACTGTTCCTCGCCGTGGTGACCATCTCGTTCGCGCTGGCCACCAGCCACTACCTGCTGGACCCGCAGTTCATCACCTGGCTGCCCACCGGCTCCGTGCCCCGCACGCCGCTGTTCGGTCGCATCTCGGTGGCGTCCGAGACGTCCTTCTACCTGCTGTGCGTCGTGGTGCTGCTGCTGACGATCGGCGCGGTGCGCAGCCTTCGGGCCAGCCGCACCGGCCGGGTGCTCATCGGCGCCCGCGAGAACCCCCGCGCCGCCCAGTCCTTCGGCGTCGACGTCACGGTCGCCAAGCTCACGGCGTTCGGCATCTCCGGCTTCCTCGCCGCCCTCGCCGGTGCGCTGTTCGTCCACCACCAGCAACGGCTCGGGATCTCGGCCTACAGCGTCGACGAGAGCCGCGAGGCGTTCATCCAGGTGGTGATCGGCGGGCTCGGCTCGGTGCCCGGAGCACTGCTCGGCGCCACGTTCATCCAGGGCGTGTCCTACTTCTCGACGTCCATGCCGTCGGCCATCCGACCGCTGCTCGGCTTCCTCACCAGCGGCATCGGCCTGATCTTCGTGCTGTTGCTGCTGCCGGGCGGATTCAGCCAGGTGTACTACGACCTGCGTGACCGGCTGCTGCGCTGGGTCGCTCGGCGTCACGACCTGGTCGTGCCGTCCCTCATCGCAGACACCGACCAACCGCCGGACGATCCCGTGGCCGCAGGGGACGTCGGCGTCCAGCCATCGTCGGCCGTACCGTCCACCGACGCACCGCTGGCCGTGGATCCCGCCCCCGATCTCGTGGCTTCGGAGTCGGTCCGATGACGGCGCCGGCGGAGAGCCAGCAGGCCTCGGTATCGCCGTTGCGGCATCCCAAACGGTTCTTCGACGCCGCCGTCGGCGACGAAGCCGCCTTCCCGCTGCTGATCCTGTTCCTGCTCAACACCGTCGACGAGCTCGATCGCAGCGCCTTCGCCATCCTCACGCCCGAGATCCGCGATGCGTTCGGCCTCGACAACCAAGGCATTCTCGGCGTGGTCGCCATCGTGGCCACACTCGCACTCGGCATCCAACCCTTCGTCGGTTACCTGGCCGACCGGCGCAGCCGGAAGACCATCGCCGTCGGCGGCGCCGCCGGTTGGGCGTTCTTCTCCATGCTCACCGGGTTCGCTCCCGCCGTCGGCCTCCTCGTGCTGGCCCGGTGCGGGTCAGCCATGGGCCGCGTGGTGGTCGGTCCCACCCACGACTCGCTCCTGTCCGACTTCTACCGGCCCCACAGCCGCCCGGCCGTCTTCGGCGTGCACCGTGCCGGGAACTCCGTCGGCCAGTTCATCGGACCGCTGACCGCGGGCATCCTCGCGGCGCTGTTCTCGTGGCGCGTGCCCTTCGTGGTGCTCGCCTTCCCCACGATCGCGCTCATCGTCGTTGCCTGGCGCCGCCTCCCCGATCCCAGCCGAGGTCACTTCGAGCGCGAGGCGGCCGGCTTCACGGGTGACGACCCCGAGGACGCCGACCGGGCGCCCAGCTTCTCCGAGGCGTTCCGCATCTGCTGGGAGGTGCGCACCGTCCGGCGCGTGTGGACCTCGCTTCCGTTCCTCGCCCTGTCGCTCATCGGCCTGGTGAGCCTCACGGCGATCCTCTACGACGACGTGTTCGGTGTGAACGAGGCCGGCCGTGGCCTGATCGCAGCGATCGCCGAACCGTTCCAGCTCGTCGGGATCCTGGTCTTCATCCCGCTCAGCACCCGGCTGGTCCGGCGGGACCCAGCGCTGCTCATGCGGCTCACGGCGGTCACCGGCACCGTCACCAGCGTGTTCCTCGTCGGACTCGCCCTCGCACCCACACTGCCCCTTGCGGTCGCCGCCAACATCTGCGCCACCGCCACCCTCGGGGTGATCACACCTGGCATCGCGTCGGTCCTGTCGCTCACGCTGCCGCCGCGAGCCCGATCGGTGGGCTTCTCGCTCGGATCGCTGTTCACGCTGTTCGGGGTTCCGGTGCTGCTCGTCATCGGTGGGGTCGCCGACGACGGCGGCATCCGCACCGGACTGCTGGTGCTGGTACCGATCTTCCTCCTGGGGTGCTTCGTGCTCGCCTCGGGTTCGTTGTTCGTGAACGCCGACATCGCCAAGGTCCGGTCGTCGGCCCGAGCCCGGGCCGAGGTCACCCTGGCCCGGGCCGAGGGCCGCCAGAAGCTGCTGGTGGTCAAGGAGCTCGACGTGGCCTATGGCAACGTCCAGGTCCTGTTCGGCGTCGACCTCGAGCTCGACGAGGGCGAGGTCGTCGCCCTGCTCGGCACCAACGGGGCCGGCAAGTCGACCTTGCTCCGCTCGATCTCCGGGTTGCTCCCCGCCCGCGGGGGTGCGGTGATCTTCGATGGCGAGGACATCACGTTTGCAGCGCCGCACGACGTCGCCGCCCGCGGCGTGGTCCAGGTCCCGGGTGGCAAGGGCGTGTTCCCGGATCTCACTGTGGCCGAGAACCTGAAGATCGCCGGGTGGCTCCGCCGCAAGGACGACGATCTCGGTCACGCCGTCGAGCAGGTGCTCGAGTACTTCCCGATCCTGCGCAGCCGCTGGGACCAGCCGGCGGGGAACCTCTCCGGTGGCGAGCAGCAGATGCTCACCCTGGGACAGGCGTTCATCAGTCGCCCGCGCCTGCTGATGATCGACGAGCTCAGCCTCGGTCTGGCGCCGGCCATCGTCGCCCAGTTGCTGGACATCGTGCGGGCCATACGCGACCGGGGCACCACGATCATCGTCGTCGAGCAGTCGGTGAACGTGGCCCTCACGCTGGCCGGGACGGCCTACTTCCTCGAGAAGGGCGAGGTGCGTTTCCAGGGACCCACCCGCGAGCTGCTCGAGCGGCCCGACATCCTGCGGTCGGTGTTCCTCGAGGGTGCCGGCGCCGCCATGTCCGACGACGACAGCGAGCGCGCCGGCGATGGTGACGGCATCCCCCAACCCACTGCCGTGCCGTCGGCGAGGCCGAGCCGGCGACGGCTCGACGACGACGCTCCGCCGTCGATGCGGGTGCGCGGCCTCACCAAGTCCTACGGCGGCATCACCGCGGTCGACGACGTGACCTTCGAGCTGGCGCCTGGCGAGGTGCTCGGCTTCATCGGCCCGAACGGCGCCGGAAAGACCACGCTGTTCGACCTGCTGTCGGGCTTCGTTCGGCCCGACACCGGCACCGTCGAATTGCTGGGCCACGACGTCACCGCACTGTCGCCCGACGCACGGGCGTGGCGAGGCCTCGGACGCTCGTTCCAGGACGCCCGCCTGTTCCCCGGGCTCACCGTCACCGAGACCATCGCTCTGTCGCTCGAGCGATCGATCGAGGTGCGCGACCCGCTTGCCGCGTGCCTGCGTTTGCCGGCATGGGTCGACAGCGAGGCCGACACGGTCCGGCGGGCCGACGAGTTCGTCGACGCGCTGGGCTTGGGCAACTACGCCGACAAGTTCGTGTCCGACCTGTCCACCGGCACCCGGCGCATGGTCGACCTTGCCTGCATCGCCGCCCACCAGCCGTCGGTGATCCTCTTCGACGAGCCCTCGTCGGGCATCGCCCAGCGCGAGACCGAGGCCCTCGGGCCGCTGCTGCTTCGCCTGCGCGATCTCACGGACGCCGCGCTCATCGTCATCGAGCACGACATGCCTCTCATCAGTGGTATCGCCGACCGGCTGATCGCCCTCGACCTCGGCCACATCGTCACCTCAGGAACGGCCGACGAGGTGCTGAGCCACCCGGCGGTCGTCTCGGCCTACCTCGGCGATGACGACGCCACCATCTCGCGCTCGGGCACCACGCCGTCGCCTGGACGCCCATCCAATCGACCGACATCCGCCAACGGCTCGGCACGGCGACCGCGCCGGCGGACACCGCTGCAAGCAAGGAGATGACCATGGCAGAGCCATCGACACGCACCACGGGCGACCTGGTCTCCACCATCGCCCGCTACCGGCACCTGGTCGCGCTGGCCGCCGCCGTCCTGTTCTTCGCCGTGCTCACGCCGGCGCCCGAGGACCAGGACACACAGTTCACCACCGCCGGTCCCGGCGACACCGCCCTGGCCGCCGGCGAGGGACTCACCGCCGGCGACGGCGTCGGCCAGGCAACGAGCGGTCAGGCCGGGGGCAGCCGAGCCGGGGTCGGCGGCGCAGGATCCACGATCAACGCCAACGGTGGAGGCGGCGCCCTCGGATCCTCGACGGTGGTCTCGGGCTCGGGTGGTGGCGGTGCAGGCGGAACGGCGTCCCCGAACGGCAGCACCACGGGGGCGACACCTAACGCCCAGGCGGCACCCGGCGGCGACGGCTCGATCAAGCTCGTGGCCAACTGCGATCCGGCCACCGGTCGCATCAAGGTGCCGACCATCTACGCACCGCCGTGCGTCCCCGCGTACACCGGCGACAACGGTGGTGCCACCGCCCAGGGTGTCACCGGCGACGCCATTCGCATCGTCTTCTACCGGATCCCGGTCAGCGCGGGCACCGAGGCGGCGCTCACCGCTGCCGGCGCGTCGAACAACTGGGAGGACACCCTCGCCACGTTCACGGCCTACGTCGACTACTTCTCCGCCAACTACAACCTGTACGGCCGCAAGATCGAGCTGTACACCAAGGAAGCCACCGGCGCCGACGACGACGATGCCGCCGCCCAGGCCGACGCCATCGACATCGCAAAGCGCATCAAGCCCTTCGCCGTGACGGCCCCCGGTGGCGGTGGCACCCTCAACGCGTTCTCCCAGACGCTGGCCGACCACGGCATCATCTGCATCTGTGGGGTCTCCCAGCCCCAGAACTTCTACCAGGACCGTTCGCCGTACCTCGGCTACACGACGCTCATGTCCTCGACCCAGGGGTACGTGCACCGGTCGGAGTACGTGTGCAAGCGACTTGGCCACGCCAAAGCCGCCCACGCCGGCTTCCGCGACACCCCCGCCGATCCCATGGCCGACGAAGCGCGCAGCTACGCCATCGTCTACTACGAGACCGAGGACAAGGCGTACAAGGCTGGGGTCGACTACTTCGAGCAGCTCCTCGCCGGGTGCGGGATCCACCTCGCCACTCGCATCGAGTACGTGTTCGACGCCGCAACGCTGCAGTCCCAGGCCAGCTCGATGATCAGCCGGATGAAGTCCGACGGGGTGACCTCAGTGATCTTCTCCGGCGACCCGATCGCCCCGGCCGTGTTCACCCAGGAGGCGACCAAGCAGCGCTGGTTCCCCGAGTGGATCGTCACCGGGTCGGCGCTCACCGACACCAATCTGTTCGCCCGCACGTACGACCAGGCGCAGTGGGCCAACGCCTTCGGCATCTCCTACCTCGAGGGGTTGTACGCCCCGACCGACAGCGACGCCTACAAGCTGCACATGTGGCAGTTCGGCACCGAGCCCCAGGCCGACAACACCTACCCGGTCATCTACTCGGTCGCCTTCCCGCTGTTCACCGGCATCCACATGGCCGGACCGAACCTCACGCCGCAGACGTTCCAGCAGGGCCTGTTCTCCTACCCGCCCACCGGCGGGGGTCCCACGGCCCCGTTGGTCTCCTACGGCGACCACGGCATCTGGTCGGCGCCCGACTTCACCGCATACGACGACATCACCGAGGTGTGGTGGGACCCCAACGCCACCGGCCCCGACCAGCTCGGCAACCAGGGCAGGGGCATGTACCGCTACGTGGCCAACGGCAAGCGCTACCTGCCCGGACAGCAACCCAACGGCGCACCCGACGTGTTCAACACCGAGAACGCGCCGACGTTCTTCGACCAGCGTCCGGCATCGGACACCGGGCCCGACTACCCGCCACCGTCCGGATGAGCACCGTCGGCGATCTCACCCTGTCGCAGGTCGCGCGCCGGACGGGCCGCTACCGGCCGGTGCTCGTGACCGTGGTCGTGGTCCTCGTCGCGTTGCGTCTGCTGCCCGAGCGCGACACGACGGCGCCCGAGGCCTCGGCGGCACCGGCCGCGCTCGTGACCGACGGCGCCGGCGTGACGCCGTCCAGCGCGCCGACGTCTGCTCCGTTGGACGCCGCCTCCGCGCCGACCACGACGGTGGCGGCAGCCTCGACCGCGGTCAGCCGCGACGCCGGCGTCTCGGGTTCGCCGGCTCCAGCACTGCCCGCGCCGCCAGCGGCTGCGCCGTCGAATGAAGAGCCCGTGCCCGCCTCCACCCCGACGACGGCGCCGACCGAAGCCGCTGCAGCCGTGCCTCGACTGGTCGCCACCGCATGGGCCTCCGCCTCGGCCGGCACACCCCTGGCCGACGCCGGCGTCCCCGACGGCAGCCTGCCCGTCGGCACCCGTGTCGGCGAGCGCGACAAGTTCAGCTTCCTCCGCTACGACGTCGCCCCCGGTGTCGTCGAGCTCGCCGTCGACCCCGACGGCAGCCGGGGCATCGGCGCCCCGCTCGTCCAGGCGTGCCGCGTCACGACCTCGGGTTGGGACTCCGGCGTGGCGATGGACTTCGACGAAGCACCGCAGTGGGACCCGTCCGCGTGTGTCGATGGACGCGCCGACGGCGACTCGTGGGTCTTCGACGTCGCAGGCCTCGACGCCACCGAGGGCATCGCACTGGTCCCGCCGCCCGATGCACCCCTCGACTACCAGGTTGCCTTCCGGCCGCCGGCCTGACGCAGCCCGCTCGCGCCGGGCCTACGATCGTCGCCGTGGCGTTCACCGGCTGGCCGGCCGAGGCGATCGAGTTCTTCGAGGGCCTCGAGGCCGACAACTCGAAGGCGTACTGGACCGAGCACAAGGCCACCTACGAGCGATGCGTTCGTGCGCCGATGGAGGCGCTGCTCGCCGAGCTCGAGCGGGCGCACGGCGAGGGCAAGATCTTCCGGCCCTACCGCGACGTTCGCTTCAGCGCCGACAAGTCGCCGTACAAGACCAACATCGCGGCGACGCTCGCCGGCGGCGGGTACATGAGCCTCGACGCCGACCAGTTCGGCGTCGGCACCGGCTACTACATGATGGCCAGGGACCAGCTCGCCACCTTCCGGGCGGCGGTCGCGGACGACGACGAAGGACCGAAGCTCGAGAAGCTGGTCCAGCGCCTCCGTGGCAAGGGCGTTGAGGTCACCGCTCACGACACCCTCAAGACGGCACCGCGCGGCTATTCGAAGGACCACCCGCGCATCGAGCTGCTGCGCATGAAGGGCTGCATCGCCTGGCAGGCATGGGGCGTCGGCGACTGGTTGGCCACGCCCGAACCGGTCGATCGCGTGCGGCAGTTCCTGAAGGCGGCCAAGCCGCTGGTCACCTGGCTCGACGCCAACGTCGGCCCCTCCGAGCTCGACGAAGGCTGGGGCTGAGCCGGTGCTCCCGCTGCGCTTCGCCGGCTACGACGACTGCGCCGACCTCCCCAACGTCGTCGTCGACGGTTCACCCAACGCCGGCACCGTCCTGGTCCTGTCGCACTGGCCGGGCATGCCGACGCCGCCCGAGTGCGCCGCCGACTCCTCTACGCAGATGGTCTTCCGCTACCTCGACCGCGGGGCCGATCTGCACGGCGATGCCGAGCTGGTCACCAACAACCACTTCGATCAGGACGGCCTCGCCGGCATGTACGCGCTGGTCGACCCCGACGATGGCTATCGCCGGCGGGCATTGCTCGAGGGCCTCGCGTCGGCGGGCGACTTCGGCGTCGCGCCCGACCGTGGCTCGGCCCGTCTGTCGATGGCGGTTGCTGCGCTCGCCGACCCTGCCCGATCGCCGCTCACCGACCTTCCGGACGCCTACGGCCAGCGGGTGGCGATGCTCTACGAGGCGGCCCTCGACCTGCTGCCCGCGTGGTTGGGCGACCCCGAGCGCTGCCGCGATCTGTGGGCCGACGAGGACGCCGACCTCGACGCCGGCGAGGAAGCGCTGGCCTCGGGCGCGGTCACCATCGACGAGCAGCCCGACCTCGACCTCGCCATCGTCACGCTTCCCGACGAGCGCTCCTCGGGTCACCGGTTCACCGGCCGCAGCTTCGACGGCGTCCACCCCATCGCCCTGCACTCGGCGACCGAGCGAAGCACGATCCTGGTGCTCGACCCCGCCGACGGTCGCCACCACCTGACCTGCCGCTACGAGGGCTGGGTCCAGTTCCGCTCCCGGACGATCCGGCCACGCGTCGACCTGCGCCCGCTGGCCGAGCGACTCATCGCCGCCGAGCCCGGCCACGCCCTGTGGACCGCCTCGCCGCCGTCGGACCTGACCCCCGAGCTGCACACGATGGACGACGAGCCGGGCTCGTCCATCGATCCGCATCGCCTGGTCGACGTCGTCACCCGGTACCTCGCCGATGCGGCGCCGGCGTGGGACCCCTACGCCGGCGCCTGACGTTCCTGGCGGCGGCCTACTTCTTCGGGCCGCCGCCCTTGCCGCCGCCTCCGCCGGTGGAGGCAGCGCCCCAGTCGATGCCAGCGTGTGCCCACGTCTGTTCGGCGAGAACGGCTTGACCGGTTTCGTTGGGATGGAAGTAGTCCCACGTCGACACCTGTGAGAGGGAGAACGGGTAGTTGAAGACGGCACCGCCGTCGTAGTGGCAGCCCGTGTGGAACGAACAGGCGTCCGCCAGTTCGGCGTTGTACGCGATCACCCGCTCGCGCACCAGCTGTCGGCGGTTCTCATCGGTAGTCGACGTCGACGTCGGGTTTGCCAGGAGCGACTGGCAGATGTCCGCCGACCCCCAGACGAAGACGGCCGAGAACGACGTGTGACCGACCTTCCAGAGCTGGTACACGTCGGGGATCGACGACACGAACACCTGACGTCCGTCCAGGGCGTTCAGCGCGGCGTCGACCGAGGACCGGAAGTCGGCGACCGGGGTCATCGCGTCGACGGTGTCGGTGCAGGCATCGTTGGCGCCCATGAGGATGGTCACGTAACCCGCACCCTGACCAGCGGCCTTCGACGCCTGCGCTGGCAGCTCGTCGACCGTCGCCCCGGTGCGGGCGTCGTTGTACGCCGTAGACATCGTCGAGTCGAGCGCCCGCAGCCGCTCGAAGTGGCTGGTCACCCCGTCGCTGTCCGCGCCTGTCGACCACGAGTGGCCGGGGCAGTCCACGAACCACCCGCACGAGTCGAACGCCCGGGTGATCGAGTCACCCAGCGCCGCCATTGATGAGGGCACCGCCACCGTCGTGGTGCCACCGCCACCGCCCCGCCCCGGGCTTGCCGCCCTTCGCTGCCGAAGCCGGCGCCGCGACCAGCGCCACCGCCATCGCCAGGACCAGCAACCCCGTCCACGCCCGTCGCACCCGCATGCCTCGCCCCCTCGTTCGGTGGTTCCGCGTCGACGGTAGACCCACACGACGAGCCTGTCATCCGGCGCCGCTACGGTCCCTCCGACCAACCGAAGGGGGACCCATGCCCGACGACGTCAGCACCATCGCCGATGCGCTGATCGCCGCCATCGAGGGCGGCGACATCGACACCGTCGAGTCGCTCTACGCACCCGACATCGTCGTGTGGCACAACACCGACGGCGCAGAGCAGGACCGCGCCGCCAACCTGCGGACCCTGCGCTGGGTCGTCGACCACCTGTCCGACCGCAGCTACGACGAGATCCGACGCCAGGTGACCGCCACCGGCTTCGTGCAGCAGCACGTGCTGAGGGTCACGACCGCCTCCGGCCGTCGCGTGTCGGTCCCCGCCTGCCTCGTCGTCGCGGTCGACAGCGGTCGCATCACCCGCATCGACGAGTACCTCGACTCCGCACACGTCGCCGCGTTCGCGAGCTGACCTGCCATCCACCGTTCCGGGGTGCGGATCTTGTCGCCGGCAGCAGGCTCCGGGACCCAGAACGGTCATGGGGTGGGCGGGGGCTCGGCCAACTCGCCGGCGACGGTTCGTACGAGCGCCAGCGCGGCGCGGTCGTCGAGCCGCCGGCCCTCGGTCCTCAGGTGGTCGTGGTCGGGGACCGACCGTTCGATGGCCTTGGCGCTGTCGTGGACGATGGCGGCGAAGGCCGGGTTCTCCAGCAGGCCGGTGCCGTCGACGTAGCCGAGCAGCCGTGCGGCGTCGGCACCCCGGTCGGCGCCGACCAGCAGGTTCACCACGTCGAGGCACAGCAGGCGGGACTCGTAGAGGTCGGCTCGCTCGAGGAGGTCGCTGGCGTGGTCGCGCAGGATCCGGAAGGCCCGGGCTCGATCGCCCGTCCGGGCCGCCAACCGGGCCCGCACCGGCCGGGTGCGTGAGTGCGTGCCGGGCGGGACCTCGACGGTCATCGACTCCCGGAACAGCTCGTCGGCGACGGCGTGACGTCCCTGGCGCAGGGCCGAGTAGCCGAGCATGCCGAGCGTCCACAGCAGGAACGTCGGCGGGCCGTTGCGGCGGAAGCGTTCGACGAGGTCGCGGACGAGCTCGTCGTGCTCCTCGACGCGGCCGAGCGCCAGCAGTGCGCGGCCGATGCCGATCTCGTGCACGTCGGCGAGGTAGTCGTGTCCCCGCTCCCGCAGGTACCGGGCCGCCTCCTCGCAACGACCGACGAGCTGCTGGTGGTCCTCGACCACCAGCGCCCGGGCGTGGCGGACCAGCGGGTTGTCGGGTGCGCCGTAGCGCCGGACCAGCTCCTCGAAGCCCTCGGCATCGCGGTGACGGAGATCCCGTCGGGCCGCCCACATCAGCCCGAAGGTGACCAGATCCTCGTCGCCGTCGGCGATGGCGAGGATGCGCTCGGCCCAGTCGCCGATCTCGCTCCGGCTCCGCAGGAACACCTCGTTGGCCACCGGCTCGATCAGGCGCCGGGCGAGCGGGGCGTCGTCCGCCCGGCAGGCGCGGTCGACCGCGGCGCGCAGGTCGGCCCAGCGCTCCTGCAGCGCGAGCACCCCGTCGACCTCGGCCGGGCCGGCGAGCTGCCGGCCGATCCGCTCGATCTCCTCGAGGCACCAGGCGGTGTGCCGCCCGAAGGTCGACTCGGTCTCGCCGGCGTCGACGAGCTCTGCCGCACCGAGCTCGCGCATGGCGGCGAGCAGCCGGAAGCGCACCCCCGCCGGCGTCGCCTCCGCTCCCAGCATCGACTGGCGCACGAGCCGATCGAGCAGGTCGTCGACCCACGATGGCGTGAGTCGATCGTCTCCGGCGATGGTCTCGGCGGCCCGGAGGTCGAAGGCACCGGGGAACACCGACAGCCGGCGGAAGACCGCCTGCTCGTCGGGCTCCAGCAGATCGTGAGACCACGCCACCGCGGCCAGCAGCGTGCGGTGTCGCTCCGGTCGACCCCGGCCGCCGTCGAGCACACCGAGATCGGCATCGATGCGTGCGAGCAGGTCGGCCGGCGTGAGCGTCCGTGTCCGTGCCGCGGCCAGTTCGATGGCCAGCGGCAGGCCGTCGAGTCGCCGGCACAGCTGCGCCACGTCGGCGTCGTCCGCCTGGTCACCGGTGCCGCCGACGGCCGTGGAGCGTTCTCGGAACAGCTCGATCGCCGAGGCGTCGGCGTCCAAGGACGGGACGACGAACACCCGCTCGTCGGACAGCTCCAGCGGTTCCCGTGACGTCAGCACCACGCCGGCCGCGGGACAGCGAGCGAGCACGGTGCTCACCAGGTCGGCCACGCCGTCCACGACCTGTTCACCGTTGTCGAGCACCAGCAAGGCCGCCCCGAGTCGGGTGAGCTCGACGGTGACCAGGGCGGTGGGATCGCGCTCGCCCGCATCAGCTGCGCCGATTCCGTCGGCCACGACCCGCGCCACGTCGCCGTCCTCGGCAACTCCGGAGAGGTCGACGAAGCGGACGGGGCGCCCGGCGCCGACGACGTCGTGCGCCACCGAGACCGCCAACGTCGTCTTACCGACCCCACCCGGACCGGTCAGCGTCACGAGGGGGTGGTCCTCGATGGCGGCCACGACCGCCGCCCGCTCACGGTCGCGCCCGATCAGCCGGGGAACGGCACGGGGGAGCGGTGGCGTCGGCTCGGGCGAGGGGGCCGGCTGGGGCGCAGGTGTCAGCTCGCCGTGGCCGCTCGGTGACGCCGGGGATGCAGCCAGGTCCTCGTCCTGGCGGAGGATGCGCGCCTCGAGCTCGCGCAACGCGGCGCCGGGCTCGATGCCGAGCTGCTCGACGAGCACCTCGCGTGCCCGCCCGTACGCCGCCAGGGCGTCGGCCTGCCGTCCCGACCGGTACAGCGCCGTCATCAGCAGCGCCCACAGCTCCTCGCGGTACGGGTGCCGGGCCGTCAGCTCGGTGAGTCGCCCGACCACCGACGCCGGATCGGCGTCGAGCTCGCCGGCGATGGCCCGTTCGGTTGCCGCCAGCCAGCTCTCGGTGAGACGGTCGACCACCGGAGCCAACCCCTCGGCATCGAGGCCGGCCAGCGGTGGTCCACACCACTCGTCGAGCGCTGACGCCACGTCGCCATCCGCGAGGGCCCGCTCGAAGCGGCACACGTCGACGGCGTCGGGGTCGACGTCGAGGCGGTAGGCGGCACCGGACCGGACGATCGCATCCGCACCCAGACCGCGACGGATGCGGGCGACGTAGGACTGCAGGGTGCGTTCGGCCGTACGGGGCGCCTCCTCGCCCCAGACGAGCTCCACCAGGCGCGACACCGGCACCGGGTGACCGGCTTCGACGGCGAGCGCGGCCAGCACGAGCTGGCACTTGGCCGGTCCGACGTCCAGCGGCTCGCCGGCGTCGTCGCACGCCGCCACCCCGCCGAACACCCGCACCTGCACCCGACCATCCCATCACCTGACCTCGACCGGCGCTCAACCGGCGCTCAACCGGCGTCCCGCGTTCCTGCAACACGCGCGGCGGATGGTGTCCCCATCGCAGTCACCGATCAGGAGGAACCACCCGTGAAGGCCATCACCCGCCACCGCTACGGCAGCACCGACGTCGTCGAGTTCGAGGAGCTGCCCCGCCCCACACCGGCCGAGCACGAGGTGCTGATCCGGGTGCGGGCCGCCGGCCTCGGCCGCGAGGTCTGGCACCTCATGACCGGGATGCCCTACCTCGTCCGGCTCGCCGGGTTCGGGGTGCGGGCCCCCAAGCAGCCGATCCTCGGCTCCGACGTCGCCGGCACCGTCGAGGCCGTCGGCGCCGGCGTCACCCGCTTCGTTCCCGGCGACGACGTCTTCGGCTTCGCCGACGGGTCGTTCGCCGGGCTCGCCGTCGCCGCCGAGGACAAGCTCGCCCGCAAGCCGGCCGGCGTCGCCTTCGAGGAGGTGGCGGCCATGCCGGTGTCCGGCACCGCCGCGCTGGAGGCGGCTCGCGACCACGGCAAGATCCGGGTCGGCGACCGGGTGGCCATCACCGGTGCCGCCGGCGGCGTCGGCAGCTTCGCCGTGCAGATCGCCCGGGCCATGGGCGCCCAGGTGACGGGTGTGTGCAGCGCCACGAAGGCCGACTTGGTCCGCTCCCTCGGCGCCACCCACGTCGTGGACTACACGACCGAGGACTTCACCCGCTCGGGCATCCGCTACGACGTGATCCTCGACATCGCCGGCAATCGTCCCCTGCGCGACCTGCGGCGGGCGCTGCAGCCCGACGGCCGTCTCGTGATCGTCGGCGGCGAGGGCGGCGACCGCATCACCGGCGGCACCCACCGCCAGCTCCGGGCGCTGGCCCTGTCACCGTTCGTGCGCCAGACGCTCACCACCTTCATCTCGCGTGAGCGACGTGACGACCTCGATGAGCTCGCCCGGCTCGCCGAAGCCGGGCAGCTGACACCGGTGATCGATCGGACCTGGCCGCTCAGCGCCGCCGCCGACGCCATCGCCCACCTGCACGACGGCCACGCCCGCGGCAAGTCCGTGATCGTCCCCTGACCCAAACACACCGACCCAACCCACCAAGGAGCACCGACATGCACACCACGACCACCCCCTCCACCACCGACACCACACCCCGCGCCGCGGCCCGCATCGCCGGCCTCGCCTACGTCGGCATCTTCCTGCTGGCCGTGTTCGCCAACTTCGTCGTCCGGCAGGGACTGGTCGACGCCGACGATCCGGCCGCAACGGTCCGCAACCTCGTCGATGACGGCGGACTGTTCCGACTGGGCGTCGCCGCCTTCGTCGTCGCCTTCCTGCTCGACGTCGCCGTCGCCTGGGCGCTGCACGTGCTGCTCCGCGAAGGCGGTCCGGCCCGTTCGCAGCTCGCCGCCTGGTTCCGGGTCGCCCACGCCGTCGTGATGGGGGTCGCGGTCACCTTCCTGTGGCTGGCGCTCCAGCTCGCTGACGGGTCACTGGCCGCCGGCCTCGACGCGGCCCAGCGCGAGTCGTGGACGGCTCTCGCCGTCGAGGCGTTCGACTACGCCTGGCTGATCGGCCTCGCCGGCTTCGGGGTCCACCTGGTGCTGGTCGGGCGGCTCCTCGTCACCAGCTCGGGAGCACGCGTGCTCGGTGGCCTGCTCACCGCGGCCGGTGTGGCGTACCTGTTCGACACGTTCGCCTACACGGTCCTGTCGGACTACGCCGACCACGAGGATCTGTTCCTGGCCATCGTCGCCGTGCCGTCGGTGGTCGCCGAGCTCAGCTTCACCGTGTGGCTGCTCCGTCGGGGCTTCGGCTCGGACCATGGCGCCGACGACGCCGAGACGATGACCAGCGCCCCGGCGCCGGTGCCGGTCTCCGTCTGAACCCGACCAAGACCGGCTCACGGGTGCCGCCCCTCACCGGGGGCGGCACCTGCTCGCGTCAGGGGTTGGCCTGGATGAACTGGTCGATGCCGGCGGCGAGCACGTCGGGCGCGTCCTCCTGGCAGAAGTGGCCGACGCCGGGGAGCTCGACGACCGGTGCGTCGGGCCACAGGGCCCGGAAGTCGGCGATCGCCCGAGCCGGCGGGATGGCCTGGTCGGCCATCCCCTCGTAGAGCACGGCGGGCTTCGACTGCAGCGCCGGCACGCCGTCCAGCCCTTCGAGCACGTACGGCACGATCCGCCCCTGGTAGGCGTCGATGGGGAACTCGTAGCCGCCGATGGCCGACTCCCAGGTCGGGAACGGCGACGAGTACGCCCGCACCCACGTGTCGGTCGTGACGGCGTCGGTGTTGTGCATGCCGAGGATCTGCATGACCGACAGCACCGTCGAGCCGAGGTTGCGCAGCACCTGCTCGGTGCGGCCGGTCTCCAGGCCCTCGCCGATCCACCGGAACCACGGTGAGCTGTTCACCTGGGGGACGTCGTCGCCGACCTGGCCGTAGCCGGCGAGCGTGTTGGCCAGGAACAGGCGCTTCACCCGGTCGGGGTGACGGACGGTGTAGGCGGTGCCGATCGGTCCGCCCCAGTCCTGCATCACGAAGGTGATGTCGCTCACGTCGAGGTGGTCGAGCAGCGCCGCCAGGTTCTCGGTGTGGGCCTGCAGCGTGTACTCGCGGTCCTGAGGCGTCTCCGACTTCCCGAAGCCCATGTGGTCGGGCACGATCACCCGGTAGCGGTCGGACAGCCGGGGGATGATGTTGCGGTACAGGTAGGCCCACGTGGGTTCGCCGTGCAGGCAGACCACCACCTGGCCGTTCACGGGACCTTCGTCCACGTAGTGCTGGACGAAGCCGTGGCCGTCGAAGGTGTGGGGCGCGAACGGGAACGTGCCGTCGAAGGTCTCGTCGAGCGGGATCATGGCCGGACCGTATCCGGCCCCCCGTTACGCCGCTCGGGCGAACCCCGACGATCCGGTTGTCGCGTGGAGCGGCCGTTCGGTCGGCGGCATCTCCGAGCCGTGCACGATCAGGCCGAGATGCAGGACGATGTGCGTGACGACCGGGGCCAGCCAGCTGCCGGTCAGCAGGAAGCCCAGCGTCTGCACCGTCATGGCCAGTGCCACCGGCACGAGGATGCGGTTCCGGTAGTTCCAGTAGCCGAGGTGATGGATCACCACCACTGCCGCGGAGGCGACGAGCGGGAGCGTCCACCGGGCGATCGCGCCCGGCGCGCCGGCCCACCCGAGGGAGTGCACGAGCTGCCAGGTCATGAACGCGGGCAGCGCCGAGAGCACCAGGCCCTCCCCGACGCCGTAGACGACGCCCTGCCAGACGAACGCCTTGGCCCGGTCCGTGCCCAGCACCGGATGATCAACGGGTTGACGCATCGCGGCTGGGAGCAGCGCAAGACCGATCATCAGGCCGGCGCCGAGGCCCCAGCCCCACCGAACGGTCAGCACGTCGCCGACGCCAACGTCCAGCCACGCCACGTACCCGGCGCCCAAGGCGACGGTGACCGCAAGCAGCAACGGGACGTAGACCCCCTTCCGGATGTGCAGCCGCGTCCCGGACAGCCATGCGACGGCGAACGCCGCAGCGGTCAGTCCGGCCAACCAGAGGAGCGAGCCCCACCACGGGGTGCTCGAGATCGAGACGGGCATCATCCACCTCCTGCTCGACGGTCGAGCCGGTCGCGCGCCGGATCAGGCCGCGTGCCGACCGACCTCACGTTCGACCCGCTGCTGGTGCTGCCGCACGACCTCGTCTTCGTGTCGCACGCCGAAGTACCAGTGGAACCAGACGCCGACGCTCATGCCGACGGCCGGGAAGATCGCCCACGGGAACTCCGAGGCGACGAACACGTTGATGACCGCGACGAGGATGGTGACGGCCACCGTCACCGCGCCGTGGATCCTCAGGCCACGGTGCGCCTCACGTCGGGCGAGCTCTCGCTCCTGCTGCTGGTACCGCTCGAGCGTCATGTCTGCCATGACGGCACCTCCTCCGAACGCCTACGACTCGAACGTGCACCGCCCGCTGGATGGCGACAAGAGCCGAACGTCACCAACAGGCGGCGTTGACGGCCCGTGGCCGACGGGCGTAGCGTCAGAATTCAACAGACGAAGAATTGAGATCGGAGCGCCGCATGAAAGCGATGATCCTCAAGGAGTTCCGGCAGATGCGCCGCGACCGTCGGACCATGGCGCTGATGATCGGCCTGCCTGTCATGTTGCTGGTCATCTTCGGCTACGCCGCCCGCTTCGACGTCACGTCCGTTGAGACCGCCGTCGTCGGGCCCGGAGCCCAGGATGCGGCGGCGCAGCTTCCTGATTTCTACGACGTCACCACCGTCGACCCCGGCGCGGGTCGCGCCGGTGCCGAACACCTGCTGCGCAACGCCGACGTCGGTGTCGCTCTCGTCACCAGCGCAGGCGGTCCGTCGACGATGCTGGTCGACGGCAGCGAGCTGTTCACCGCCACCTCCGCCCTCCGGCGCCTGCCCCCGAACACGGCGCCGGCCATCCTGTTCAACCCCGGCCTCGACACGTCGTACGTGATGGTGCCGTCGCTGATCGGGCTCATCCTGCTGTTCGTCGGGACGGTGATCACCAGCCTCGGGGTGGTCCGTGAGCGCGAGCAGGGCACGCTCGAGCAGCTCGCCGTGCTGCCCCTACGACCCATCGACGTGATCGTCGGGAAGATCGCGCCGTACTTCCTCGTGGCCGTGCTCGACCTCGTCCTGGTGACCGCCGCCGGGCTCCTGCTCTTCGGCGTCCCGTTCCAGGGCTCGATGCCACTGTTCGCCGCCTTCGGGTTGGTGTTCCTGGTGGTGGTGCTCGGCCTCGGCGTGGCCATCTCCACCGTCTCCCGCAGCCAGGGCGAGGCCATCCAGCTGGCGATCATGACCCTGCTACCCCAGATCATGCTCTCGGGGATGATCTTCCCGCTCGAGTCGATGGCTGCGGGCGTCCGCTGGATCGGGTACCTGCTGCCGCTCACCTGGTTCGTCAGTGCCATGCGGGGGATCTTCCTGCGGGGCTCCGACGTCAGCACCCTCCTGCCCGAGCTCGGCATCCTCACCGCCATGGCCGTCGCCGTCTTCGCGGTGGCCATGGTGCGGTTCCGGCGTGACCTCGCCCCCCGCCAGCCGCGGGACGAGTCCGGCGACGACCTCGTGGACACGCCGGCATGACCTGGTCGCTCCGGCACGTCGACGCCCGCTACGGACGTACCGTCGCCCTGCGCGACATCTCCCTCGACCTCCACCCCGGCGATGTCCACGCCGTCATTGGCGGCGACGGCGCCGGCAAGTCCACGCTGGCCAAGGTGCTGGTCGGCCTCGACGTGGGCCAGACCGGCACCGTCCACCTGCCGTCCCAGGTGCACATCGGGTACGTGCCCTCCAGCGGCGGCGTGTTCGGCGACCTCACCGTGGCCGAGAACATGGCCTTCGTCGCCGCCGCCCACCACCTCGACGAGTGGCGAGCGAGCGCAGACGAGCTCCTCGACCGTGCCGCCATCGGGTCGTTCACCGACCGGCTCGCCGGCGATCTCTCCGGAGGGCAGCGCCGCAAGCTCGCCGGCTGCATGGCCCTGCTGGCCGAGCCGAGTCTGCTGGTCCTCGACGAGGTGACCACCGGCGTCGACCCCGTCAGCCGCCTGGAGTTGTGGCGCCTGCTCACCCGCGCTGCCGCCGACGGCGCCGCCATCGTCGCCTCCACCACCTACCTCGACGAGGCCGAACGAGCCGACGCCGTCCTGCTCCTCCACGACGGACGGGCGCTGGCCGTCGGCCCGCCCGCTGAGGTGGTCGCCGAGGTGACCGGCGCGGTCGAGGAGGTGGACGAGCCGGTCGAGCGGAGCACCGCCTGGCGGACCGGCCGGCGCTGGCGCCAGTGGGTGCCCGACGCCACCGAGCGGCACCGCGACCTCACCCTCGAGGACGCCGCCATCGTGCTCGAGCTCCAGGCCACCGGAGACGGAGCCAGTGGGGTGGCCGAGCCCGGCCGGGAGCCGGAGCCGACCGGTCCCCCTCGTTCCACGGCGCCGCCGATCTCGGCTCGCGGCGTCACCCGCGCGTTCGACTCCTTCGTCGCCGTCGACCACTGCGACATCGAGGTCGCGCCCGGCGAGATCGTCGGGCTGCTCGGTGCCAACGGCGCCGGCAAGACGACCCTCATCAAGATGCTCCTGGGGCTGTTGACGCCCACGGCCGGGCACATCCGCCTGTTCGGTGAGCCACACAGCCGCCGGCAGCGCAGCCGCATCGGCTACGTCCCCCAGAACCTCGGCCTCTACACCGACCTCACCGCCGCGGAGAACCTCGAGTTCCGCGCCGAGGTGTTCCACGGCGACGCTCCCCGGGGAACCGAGCTCCCGGGGGCGGATGTACTGCTGGGTGCGCAGTCGCTCGGCACCCAGCGTCGCATCGCCTTCCGGGCCGCCACCCAGCACCGCCCCGAGCTGCTCGTGCTCGACGAACCCACGTCCGGCGTGTCGCCGCTCGCCCGCTCGCGGCTGTGGGACCTCATCCACGAGCACGCCGATCGAGGGGTGGCCGTGCTGGTCTCGACCCACTACATGGACGAGGCCGAGCAGGCCGACCGGCTGCTCGTCATGTCCGCCGGCCGGATGGTGGCCACCGGCAGCGCCGCCGATGTCGTCGGTGGGCGGACCATCACCGAGGTCGTCACCGACCGTTGGGCCGATGCGTTCGATGCACTCGACCGACCCGACCGGGCCCTGCGCCTGGCCGGTCGCACGCTGCGCATCCTGGGCGAGTCCCCGGAGGCCGTGCGCAGCGAGCTGGACGCGGCCGGCATCACCGCCTGCGTCGACACTCGGCCGGCCAGCCTCGACGAGGTGCTCATCGAGCTCGACCGGAGCCAGCGGCGATGAGCCCGAGACGCAGCACCTCGAGACCCGTCGGTCGCCGCCCGGGCGATCCGGAGGACACCAAGGCCGACATCCTCGACGCCGCCCGCCGGCTGTTCGGCGAGGTCGGCTTCGACCGGGCCACCGTCCGGGCCATCGCCGAGCTGGCCGACGTGGATCCCGCCCTCGTCATCCACCACTTCACCAGCAAGCAGAAGCTGTTCCTCGCCGCCCACGAGATCCCCTTCGACCCCGACGAGCTCCTCGACGAGGTCGAGCAACTCCCGCCCGAGCAGCGCGGCGTCGGTCTCGCCCGCCTGTACCTGACCGCCTTGCTCGCGCCGGGCTCGCCGGGCCTGTCGCTGTTGCGCACCGCGGCCACCAACGACGACGCCGCTCGCATGCTCAACGAGTTCGTCTCCCACGCGCTGCTCGACCGTGCCGAGCGGCTCGCCCCCGGCCCCGACGGACGCCGTCGACTCGCCCTGGCCGGTGCGCAACTCGTCGGCGTGGTCTTCGGCCGCTCGATCCTCGCGCTCGAGCCCCTGGCCGACGCCGACGTCGACGACCTCGTCGCTGCCGTCGGACCGGTCATCCAGCACCATCTGGACCGCAGTGGGACCGAGGCCGGCGCCTGAGGCAGGATCCCGGGGATGGCGACACGGCCCACCTGCGCACGTGAGCTGCGGCGCCGACCGGGTCAGCCGTCGTGGGCGGCGTCGTAGCGCTGGCGCACGTCGGCGGGGATGCGGCCGCGGTCGGACACCTGCAGCCCCACGTCCTGCGCCCAGGCCCGGATCTCGGCGGCGGTGGGCTCCCGTCGGGGGGCGGGGCCGGCGAGGGGGAGATGGGCGGTGGTCCGCTCGGCTGCCCGGTGCTCCTCCACGTGTGACAGCGCGGCGCCGAGGAACCGGTACGTCCACTCCTGCGCCAGCTTGCGCGTCTCGCAGAAGACGATGGGCACGCTCGGGAAGCGGACCTGTGCCTCGGCGAGCCCGTCGGCCACCACCGCCGGCCGAACGCGATCGAGCTTGAACACCGATGAGTAGCGCTCCTCGACGACCACGGCAGCGCGCTCCAACGCCGCCAGGTCGGCCAGCACGTAGCGCAGCTTCCCGGTGGTGAGCGTGGACACGAAGTCGGCGAGGCTCTTGCGCTCGACCGCTGCCACCAGCTCGCCGTCCAGTTCGATGCCGTAGTCGCCGGCGATCAGCCCGGCGCGGCTCGTGGTGGCCTGCTGGTCGGAGAACTTCCAGGCGTACCGCTCGTGGGAGTCCACCACGATGTCCAGCACGCGACCCGCCGCCCGTGCCGTCGGGACGTTGACGTTGGGCCGGGCCTGCTTGGCGGTACGGGCCGACTGCCAGAAGATCATCTCCCGCCCGTGTGCCCGGGTGAAGACGAACTGCGACCGGTTCTCCCGTCCTCGGTCGAGGACCAAGTCGATGGCTGCGCCCCGGCGGCTGCACGACCGCACTTGCACCCGCTCGACGATCGCGGCATCGGTCGGCCAGCCGTCGGCGCGGTGGGCGTACACCTTGGCGGTCCGGGGCCAGGTGTCCCGCACCTTGAGCACGATGCCCGCCGGCCCCAGCGGCAGGCGCACGAGATAGGGCAGCGACGAGGACTCGTCCGGGTTCCGAGCGATCAGGAAGTCGTCGGGCACGTCCGCATACTGCCCGCTGCCGGGCGCGCGATGATGCCGGCATGAGCCGGTGGACATGCCCGGAGCCGGTTCAGCCCTTGGCGTCGGACCAGCGCTCGACCAGCGACGTGTCGGTGACGAAGCGGACCGAATCGTCGGGGGCCCACCGCCGCACCGCCTCCTGCAGCGACGCGTCCACCAGCGCGGCGACCGCCGGTCCGTGCTCGGCCGGCGTGTGCACGAGGAGCTCGTCGTGCAGGCACAGCACGATCTCGGCGCCGAGCGGGACGACCCGCGCCCGGACCGTGACCGCCCACATCTTGAACAGCTCGGCCGCCGCACCCTGGATGACGGCGTTGCGTCCGTAGCGGCCGCGTGCCGTGGCCCGGGAGCGGGCGGCCGGCTCGGGCAGCTCGGCGTCGCCGGCGGCGTCCATGCGGATGCGCCGGCCGCCGTAGGTGAACAGGTCGGCGCCGGCTCGGGCGTCGCGGTCGGCTCGGTCGAGCAGCGCCATCGCCACCGGGTACGCGGACCGTAGCTGGGCGAGCGCCTGCGCCCCCCGCCCCGTCGTCTGCCCGTACATGGCGCCGAGCACCGCGACCTTGGCGATGTCGCGCTCCACCCGCAAGGCATCGGCGACGCCGGCGTAGAGGTCGTCGACCGCACTGGCCCGGGCGAGCTGGCGATCGCCGGACACCGCGGCCAGCACACGGGGCTCGATCTGGCCGAGGTCCGAGCGGACGAGGACGTGGCCCTGCTCGGCCGCCACCGCGGGGCGCAGCTCGGCGGTCATGTTGTGCAGCCCGGCGGTGGCCGTCATCCGTCCGGCGGCACCGTCGCTGCCCGCCCACCGCCCCCGCAGCCTGCTGTCGTCGCCCAGGTGCTCGTCGAGCCAGGCGTACCCGAACGTGGTGGCGATGCGTTCACGCTTGCGCCACACGAGCAGATCCTCGATGACCGGGTGCGTCCCGACGAGCCGCTCGAGCCGCCACGCCCGGGTGTCCTCGACCTCGATGCCCAACCGCCGCAACAGCGACTTCACCTGGCCGGCGCTGCGCAGGTCGAACTCGGCGGCGCCGGCCGGCAGGTGCCGGAGCACGGCAGCGTCACGCTCGGCTCGCTGCGCTGCCGCCTCGGTCTCGCTCGCCGGACGCGGCCCGATCGCCTCGGCGAGGATGGCCTCGGCAACCTGCAGGTCCACGGGCAGACCCGAGCGGGTCAACTCGTTGCACAGCAGCTCGGCCGTCGACTCGCTACGGGCGACGAGCTCGGCCCGGGGCCGGTCCGACAGCGCCACCCGCTCGGCCATCTGCGCAGCGGCCACCTGCAACGCCGTCGCCGCCCACGCCTCGAGCTGCGCCGCCGTCGGCCGCCAACCCGGCCGTCCCCACTCGGGTCGCAGGTGCCCGTCGGGGCGGACCGGGTCGGTGGGATCGCCGAGCGAGCGCTCGGCCGCGGTGAACAGATCGAGCGCGGCACCGTCCCTCCCGGCGTCGGGCACCGTGGCCGGGTCGAGGCCGGCGTGGTGGGCCCAGACGTCGCCGGGTCGCGCCCGCGCGCCGCCGACGACCAGCCGGTGCACGGCAGCGATGTCCCAGCACGAGCTGAGCGCGACACCCAGGTCGAGGACCTGGCCGCTGTCCCGGCGGGACCACACGACCCAGCGGGGATGCAGCGCGTCGTCGACGGCCGCCAGGCATGCCGCCGTCGTCGCCGGGTCCGTCGAGGCGACCGTGCACTGCACCCGCTCGGCGACGAGCGCGACGCCGACGTCGCGGGCGGGGACCACGGCGAGGGGCGTCCCGCGCCCGACCCCCGCATCGCTCAGCTCGCGCACGAGCGCCGAGGGTTGCGGGTCCACCCGGGCATTGTTACCCGCGACGCCCGGCGAGGCCGACGCCGGCGCGCGTGGGCCCGGACCACGTCGTGATCCGGGCCCGCTGCTGTCCCGCTACGAGGGGAGGAGGACAGCGTCGATGACGTGGACCACACCGTTGGCGACGACGTTGTCGACGCCGATGATGTTCACCGCGTTGCCCTTGCCGTCGACGAGCACCGTCGAGCCGGCGTCCTTGGTGATGAAGTCCTTGGTGATGGTGCGGATGCGCTCGGCGGGGACGACCTCGTCGGAGGTCCGGGCGCCGGGCGCCACGTGGTAGCTGATCACGTCACGCGTCCCGTCGACACCGAGCAGCGCGACGACCGCGCCGAACGCCTCTTGCTCGGTGGTCGTACCGGTCAGGTCGAGGAACGCCTGGTCGGTGGGGGCGAACACGGTCCGCTGGCCCTTCGCCGACAGCGCGTCGTCGAGGTGGGTGGCGAGGACGCCCTGGACGAGGATGTCGAAGTCGTTCGGGTTGTCGTCGAAGGTGCCGCCGCCGGCGCCGGCAACGGCGAGCTTCTGAAGGGGGATGCGCATGGTGTCGCTGTTGCCGGCAAGTCCGTGGGAGCCCTCAGCGCCGGGGCGTTACCGTCGGGGCCGGTGGACGACGACGCCGACCTCCTCGCTGAGCAACGGGCGTACTACCGGGCTCGCGCTCCGGAGTACGACGAGTGGTGGCAGCGGCGCGGTCGCTACGACCGTGGTGAGGCCGAGCGGGTCGAGTGGGACCGGCAGGTCGCGGTGCTCGACCAGGCGCTGGCGTCCTTCGGCGCGGTGGGGCAGGTGCTGGAGTTGGCCGGCGGCACCGGCTGGTGGACCCAGCGGCTGGCGCAGACCGCCGACGCACTGACCGTCGTCGACGCCTCGGCCGAGACGCTGGCCCACAACCGGGCCAGGGTCGGCCGCGACGACGTCAGCTACCGGGTCGCCGACCTGTTCGAGTGGCGTCCCGAGCAGCGCTACGACGTCGTCTTCTTCTCCTTCTGGCTCTCCCACGTACCCCGGGCCCGGTTCGGCGAGTTCTGGTCGCTGGTGCGTGACTGCCTGGCCCCCGGCGGTCGGGCGTTCCTGATCGACAACCGGGAGGACCCGCAGCCGACGTCACCGGCGAAGGATCCGTACGTCGAGGAGTACCTGCCCGATCTCCACCGCCGTCGTCTGGCCGACGGATCCGAGTGGCGGGTCGTGAAGGTGATGTACGAACCCGACGAGCTGACCGAGCTGATCGCGGCCGAGGGCTGGAGTGCGAGCATCGACGGCACCCGCTGGTTCCTGCACGGGTGGGCCGAACCGGCATAGCCACCGGATCGTGGCGCCGCGCCGGCGACCCCGGTTCCCTCACCAGCTCAGCGGGGTGGGAACGGCGGCGTGAGGAACGCCAGCAGCGTGACCGGGGCGTCGCCGGGGTTGGAGACACGCAGCTCCTCGGTGCCGACGTAGCGGGCGAGCGACCCGGCGGGGAACGCCACCTGGCCGTCGTCGGTGTCGAGGACGGCCTCGCCCTCGACCACGAGCAACATGAGCTCGGACGGGTCGTGCTTGTGCGGCGGCAGCGCTTGACCAGCGGACAGCCGGATCACACGGGCGTTGCACTGCTCGCCGTCCAGGAAGGGCACGGCGACGAAGGTCTCCGGGTCGTGGGCGGGAGCTTCGGCCAGGTTCACGAGTTCCATGGGGTCAGTGTCGTGGTCAGCGGCGCCCGTCGAAACGTTGTCCCCGGCGCTACTCGACCCGCAGGATCTCGCCGCCATGGCTGCGCCGCGCCGCCCGGACCGGCAGGAGGGCGGCTGCGGTGATGCAGACGGCGACGGCGAGGAGCGCGGCGGACAGCCCGACGGCCGGGATCGCCGGCTGGAAGGGCAGGCCCATGGCGTGGACGAGCACCCGCCAGCCCAGCCGTCCGGCGGCGGCACCCAGCAGCATCCCGGTGGTGATGCTGACCACGGCGACGACCGCGGCCGGCGCAAGGACGGCGACGCTGAGCTGACGACCGGTGAAGCCGAGCACCCGCAGGACGCCGAGTGAACGACGCCGGCGTCGGACCATCACGACGAGTGCATGGACGACGTTGCCGGAAGCGAGGAGCGCAAGCGTCGCGGCGAGCATCCAGGGGAACGGGCGCACCTCGCCCAGACGGCTGACCTCGGCCGGGGGGGAAGGCAGGAGCAGCTGGTTGTCGCCTGCGAGCGCGGCGAGGGCGTGTTCGTCCTCGCCTCGGGAACGCACCACGGTGCCGGCAGTGAGTACGCCGTTCTCCTGGCCGAGTCCCAACCGCGTCACGAGCGCGGGATCGATGACCGCACCGCGCGCGACGGGCGTCGGATCGACGATCGTCGGCAACACGGTTGTGCCGACGATCCGTGCTTCGACCGGACCCTCGGGTCCCGTCAACGTCGCGGAATCGCCGAGCGACAGACCGAGGTCGGCCAGCGTCTTCTCGCCGACCAACACCTCGGTCGGGGATCCCGGAAGCCGTCCGCGGACCAGCGTCGGATCGATCGTCCCGGAGACGGCCTGGAAGCTGGTGACCGGGATGGGTCGGTGCTCGATCTGCGCGCCGAGATAGGTGGTCACCACCGAGGCGTCGACGTCGGCGTCTCCGAGGTCTGCGCTGACGGTGCCATCGCCGACGATGGCCGCATCCCAGCTCCACCCGTAGAGCGCGGGCTCCGAACGGAGTTGATCGATGCTGGAACCGAACACCAGCGCGGCGGTGATGCCCATGACGCCGAGCACGGCGCTCGTCATCGCCTGACGGACGGGTACCCGCCGCCCATGGTGGCCGAAGGCCAGGGCCAGGCCGGCGGCTGCCGGGACGGGAAGGAGTCGTCGGTACCGGGACTGGCGGCTCGTGCGGGGCGTGAAGCGCCGTGTCGGACGGTTGGCGTTCGAAGTCGCCGCCACCAGCGTCACGACCGAGACGAAGAGGACCGCGGCAGTTGCGCCGACCGCGGTCACGACCCAGTCGACATGTACGCCGGGATCGACCTCGAGTCGGGCCGCGATGCCTGACACGAGGTGGGGTGCGAGCAGGGGAGCTCCGACCGTGCCAGCGGCCACCCCGGCGACGGCGGCCAGGAGGATCGGAAAGACCACCGTCGCGCGCCGAACTCGGCCCGTCATCCCCAGGGCCGCCAAGGTGTGCAGATCCTCACCAGGCTGCATCGCGGCGCGTGCGATCGCCTGGGCGAGTGCGATGCCGCCGGCCATGACCAGGACAGCCGCGAGCAGCGCCCAGGCAAGCGCGATGACGTGCAGGGAGGTGGCCGCCGCCGATTCATCACCCTGGCCGACGGCGTCGACCTCGACCTCGTTCCCTCCCGGGAGCTTCCGCACCGAGTCCAGGAACGCGGACGTCGAGATGTCGGGCCGTAGCTGCACGGGGAGCATGGCGCCGAAGGAAGCGATCTGTTCGTGCCACCGCTGGAAGAACGCACGTGTCAGGACCAGCATCTGCTGGTTCTTCGGGTCGTCGTTGACCGGAACGCTGACGACCGCGCTGACTCGCAGTTCCGGGCGAGGACCGTCGAAGGTGACCGAGGTCGGGTCACCGCTCTGGGCCGCTCGCATGGCACCGGACATCGAGATCGACTGCACCGTCAGAGGGTCGCCAGCGTGGACCTGGAGCTCGTCGGCCAGACCGGCGGTGAGGATGACGCCGATGGGATCGTCGGGCGACGGCAGCGTGCCGTCGCGAAGTTCGAGGCGATCGACATCGCGCATCCAGTGCCCACCGATGTCGGCGAGGACCCCGAGGTCGGGACTCATCCCCACCGGAGACAGCGCGACCGGGACCAGCACGCTGCTGCGCCGAACCTGCGGGAGGTCGGCGATCGTCCGGGCCAGATCTTGGCTCGGAAGCAGGAGGAAGAGATCGCTGGCGTTGGTCCAGGTCCGGAGTCGACGGTTCTCCGACGAGGTCCGGCGAGCAATGGCAGCAGAGGCAAACACCGCAGTCACGGCGACACCGCAGAGCGCAACGATCACGGCGAGCGTCCACGCCTGGCGTCGCAGCGCGCGACGGGTCACGTACGCGATCGGACCCCAGCTCCGGTTCATCCTCCGCGCACCCCCCGACACAGACGGAACATAGCGACGTCCGGTGCCGCCGGCCAGGGTGGCAGCCGCCTGTTCGAGGGGAGGCTGGCACCACTCGGGCTCCGGGTGGCCCCGCGGCCGGGTCTGTCAGCCGTGCTGCCAGAACCGGTTGGTGAAGCTGACGATGCCTTCGAGGGCGACGGCGTCGAGGGCAGCCACGTCGTCGGTGCCGAGGCTCCATCCGAGGGCGCCGGCGTTCTGGGCTGCCTGGTCGGCGTTCTTGGCACCGGGGATGGGCACGGCGCCCTTCTCGATGAGCCAGCGCAGCGACACCTGTGCGGGCGTGCGGTCGTGCTGCTCGGCGATGCGACGCAGCACGGCCACCACCTCGTCGACCTGCTCCATGGGGTGATCGGAGAACTTCCGGTTGCCCGGCGGCGGGTTGTCGGCCGAGTACTTGCCGGTGAGCCGGCCCTGGCCGAGCGGCGAGTAGGCGAGGAGCGTCACGCCGAGCTCGGTGCACCGCTGCAGGAGCCCGCCGATCTCAGGCGACCGGCGGAGGAGCGAGTACTCGACCTGGTTGGTGGCCAGCGGCAGGTCGCGCGTGGCCAGCTCGCCGTGGATCCTGGTCATCTCCTTGGCCGAGTAGTTGCTGACGCCGACCGCCTTGGTGAGGCCGGCGGCATGGACCTCGGCGAACGCCTCGGCCAGCGCGCCCTGCGAACGGAGGCTGATGGGTCCGTGCAGCTGGTACAGGTCGACGTGGTCGACGCCGAGCCGCTCGATCGAGGCCTCGAGCGCGGAGCGCATCGCGCCCTTGACGTTCAGCTTGTAGGGCATCGGCATGAACTTGGTGGCCAGCACCACGCGTTCGCGACGGCCGGGATCCTTCGCCAGGAGCCGGCCGATGATGCGCTCGCTCTCGCCACCGCCGTAGACCTCGGCGGTGTCGAAGAGCGCGAGGCCGGCGTCGATCGAGGCATCCCAGGCCTCGGCGATGGCCGCCTCGGTCAGGTCGCGGTCGTAGCCGCCCATGCCCCAGGTCGACTTGTCGCCCCACGCCCACGTACCCACGCCGAGCGGGGCGATCGGGTTCGAGATGCCGGGGAGGGTGACGGTCTGCGGTTCCATGCTCCCTTCGTAGCGGCTCACGCTTCCCGACAGAACCGGGCGATGGATGCGGCCGTCTCCCGGCTCACGTCGGGGCAGGCAACCGCGAAGATCTCGGTGCCGTGGATGGTGCCCATCACCTGACGGCACTGCGCCGAGCGACCGGCCCGCAGGAGCAGGCGGTAGAAGGCGATGCCCTCGTCGCGCAATGGGTCGCACTCGTTCACGCTGATGACCGTGGGCGGGAAGTCGGCGACGTCGTCCTCGGTGGCGAAGCCGGGCCAGGCCAGCGGGTTCTGGTTCTCGAGCTCCTTGATCCCGTAGGCCATGGCGCCACGGTTGTTGTGCAGCTCGAGCAGGATCCCGTTGTTCTCGACGCTGGACGGGAAGCGCTCGTCGGGCCAGCGGCCAGCGATGTAGGGGCACAGCGCGTACAGGCCGCGGACCAAGCCGATGTCGCCGTCGCGGCACAGCTGCAGCCCGGTGGCCAGGGTGAGGTTCCCGCCGCCGCTCTCGCCGGCGACGATCACGTGGCCGGGGTCGATCCGCAGAGCTTCGGCGTTGTCGATGACCCACTTCAGACCCGACACGCAGTCGTTCAGGCCGGCGGGGAACGGCTCGACCTCGGGTGCCGTCGACGGCTCGAGCGCGTTGCGGAAGTCGACCATGGCCACGGCCACACCCTGGTGGGCGATGACGCGACCCCAGCCCTGGTACAGCCCGTTGAACGCCGACATGACCTGCATGCCGCCGCCGTGGATGTAGTACACGCAGGGCAGCGTCTCGTCGGTGTCGGGGCGGATGTAGCTGATCTGCACGGTGTTTCCGTCGGGCGACGACGTGAACGAGAGCGTCTCGGTCCGAAGGCCGGCGGACGGCGAGACGTCCTCGCTGGCCAGCATCTCGAACGCGGCGTCCATCTGCTGCCGGCGGGCGATGGCCTCGTCGGTGTTCGTCTCGGCCAGCAGCTGTTCGCGCGTGTCGACGTCGGACTGCGCCGGTGGGTCGGGCATCAGCCCCATGGTCGATTTGATCCGTGGATCGATGCGCGGGTCGTCGGTCAGCTTGCTCATCGCTTGTTCCCCCAGTGCGGATTTCGGTCGGCCCGACGTTAGGTGGCCGCTCGTAGCCGCGCCGCGCCGCACCGCTAGCGCGGGTCGCGGCCGAAGAGCGCGAGGAGCTTGTGCGCGTCGCTGGCGTCGTCGTCGACGTCGACCGCGGGACCGAAGAGACCAGAGGCGCGCAGCAGCTCCTCCTGGGCCTTCGCACCCGGCAGCAGCTCCGACGCCGTCTCCGGGTCGAGCTCGGCCGGCTCGTCCAGCGCCTTGGCCAGGTCCCAGCCGTGCACCTCGGCGTCGGCCAACATCTGCTCCAGGTACACGGCGCAGGGGACGTCACCGAACGAGAGGTGGACCGTGGCGTCCAGGTCGGCGCCGGCGAACGCGTCGGTCGATCGCGCTGCCGCCTGTCGGAACGTCGCCCGCGGGTCGTCACCCAACACGTCGCCGTCGTAGCGGTCGCCCACCTGGTCGATCGTCGCTCCGGCGACGAGGTGCGGTGCCCACAGCTGCTCGCCGCAGACGTGGTTGACCAGTGCCCGGACGTCCCACTCGCTGCACGGGGTCGGCGCCGTCCACTGCTGGTCATCGATCCGGTCGACCCGGTCGGCCATGCGGGCGATCGATGCGGCGAAGAGCTCGACGGTGCGGTTGGACATGTGGGCATCTTCCTCCCGATGTGAGGTCATGAGAAGGGGAGCGCGGCGTTCAGGTGCGAAGATCAGGTCCGCCACCGACATCGAGGAGTGACATGAGAGCCGTCGTCTGCACGCAGTTCGGACCGCCCGAGGATCTGGTCGTCGAGGAGCGCGACGACCCGGAGCCACGCAAGGGACAGCTGCTCGTCGACGTGAAGGCGGCAGCGGTCACGTTCCCGGACACGCTCATGCTCGAGGACCGCTACCAGTTCAAGGCCGAGCCGCCGTACATCCCTGGTGGCGAGGTCGCCGGAGAGGTCGTGGCCGTGGGTGACGGGGTCGAGGGCTTCTCGGTCGGCGATCGCGTCGTCGGCGGCTCCGGTGTCATCGGAGGCTTCGCCGAGCTGGCTGCGGTGCCGGCGGGAGGAGCGCGTCGGCTGCCCGACAGCGTCGGCTTCGCCGAGTCGACGGGCCTGAACTACGCCTACGGCACCTCGATGTACGGACTGAAGCACCGCGGCAACCTCACCGAGGGCGAGACGCTGCTCGTCCTCGGCGCCGGCGGCAACGTCGGACTGTCCGCTGTCGAGCTCGGGAACCTGATGGGCGCCCGCGTGATCGCCGCAGCGTCCAGCGACGAGAAGCTCGATCTCTGTCGTGAGCACGGCGCCCACGAGACGATCAACTACGCCACCGAGGACCTCAAGGCGCGGGCCAAGGAGCTCACCGACGGCCACGGCGTCGACGTGGTGTACGACTGCGTCGGTGGCGACTACGCCGAGCAGGCGTTGCGGGCCGTCGGCTGGGACGGCCGGTTCCTGGTCATCGGGTTCACGGCGGGCATCCCGTCCATCCCGCTCAACCTGACGCTGCTCAAGAGCTGCCAGATCGTCGGCGTCTTCTACGGCGCCATGACGGCTCGCCAACCGGAGCTGGCGCAGTCGATCAGCGACGAGCTGCTGGACCTGGTCGCCGACGGCAAGATCCGGCCGTACGTGTCCGAGCGCTACCCGCTGGAGCGGGCCGGCGAGGCGCTGCGGGCGCTCATGGATCGCAAGGTCGTGGGCAAGGTGGTCGTCGAACCCTGACGGGGCCGTCCTGGCGGCGGATCACCGACCCACGGGCGCCGACGCCGGCGGATCACCGAGCGGTTGCCCGCCGGGGCCGGCGCTGTAGTCGAGCCACGGCACGGTGTCGCGGAAGTTGGGGTCGGGCTCCCGCCAGTTGCAGACGCCGGTGGGGAACGCGGCCTGCAGCGCCTCCCACTGCGAGTCGAGGAACAGCACGCCGGGGAAGTCGGCGCGGCGCAGCGGCTTCAACTGGCACGTCAGCAGGTCGTCGGTGGTGGGCATGCCGGCGGCGATGCGTGGCGTGGCGTAACGCTGCACGATCGCCTCGCAGTACTGCATCGGCACGTCCTGGCCGGCTCCGGAGGTGCAGCGGTCGGTGACGCCGGCGGTCGCCCGCGCCTCGATGATCTTCTGCGGCAACGGAACGTCGCGGTGGTCGTCCTCGACCACACGGAGCCAGCGATCCATGGCGAAGATCCCGTCGTCGGTGAACGTCGTGTCGCCGAGGATCGGCACGCTGCCCCGCCACAGCACCTGGTTGTCGGCGGTGCCGTGCTCACGGATGAGGCGCTCCCGCAGCGCGTAGGTGCGGTACACGTCGTGGAACGCGCCGGGGTCGGGACCGCGCATGTCGATGATGGCGACCTGGTCGAGGTGCTGGGCGGTGTTCGCCGCGCCGCTCCGGTACGCCCGCTGGACGGCGAGGTCGTCGGCGGCAACCCGGGCTTCGGTCTTCACGTAGTCCATGTCGACGCCGCCGATCTTGGTGTTGACGTCCACGAACTGCTGGGGCAACAGGGTGCCGTTCATGAGGCCTTCGAGCCCGTACATGATTCCGACGTTGCCGGCGGGGCGCAGAGCGAAGCCGGTCTCCGGGTCGGTGCCGAAGATGTTCTTCATGTAGTCCTGCAGGGTGCAGCGCACACCGTCGGGGTTGCTCTCGGCGTCGTACACCTCGTCGGCGGGCACGCCGGGACAGTCACGGGTCGGCTTGCCGGAGTTGGGGATGACCGTGGTGAACGTCACCGGGTTGGCCGGATTGGGGTGGCCGAGCACCTGGGAGATCTGGGTCTCCTCCCAGACCGTGCCCGGGCTCCACTGGCTCGGATCGGAGAAGTAGGCCAGCAACCGGTCGTAGTCGACGTACTGCATGGCCGAGGTCCAGGCGTCGGGGTAGCTGCACGCCGGCGTGATGCCCTGGTACACGCCGGGGTAGGCGTTGGCGACCTGCTGCTGGGCCAGGGCGCCGCCCGAGCAGCCGCTGCCGATCGTGTACCGGATCGGCCCGTAGGTCTCGACCAGGTGCTCCTTGGTCATGATCAGCGACTCGGCCTGCGTGGCCACGTTGCAGTTGTGGCCGGAGTTGTCGAGAGCGTGCGACATCACGGCGAAGCCCTTGCCGAGCACGGCGGTGTCGAGCACGTCGGGCGCCGAACCCATGGCGTAGGACGTGTCGCAGCTGGCGCCGTGCATGATGACGAGCTTTCCGTTGTACCCGGCCTGCGGTGCCCACGGCTCCCACGGCTGGTTGGGGTCGTAGAGCACGGCGATGCGGTACTCGTCCCGGGCGATGACGCCGGTCTCCTGTCGCACGATGAAGGGCACGACCTTGCCCTGGTCGGTGGTCGTGGTAGCCACGTCGCCCGGTGGGTTGGCCGGGTCGTAGGGCGCCAGACCGCTGCCGTCGGTGGGCATGTACAGGAGCTCGTAGGACGGCTCGCGGTTGCAGGTGCCGTTGCGGGTGCCGTCGGCGCAGAACCACGGGTCGAGGTGCGGCCCGGAGAAGACCGGCCCCTCGATCGGGTGGTTGGTGATGGTGAGACGGGCGCCGGCGCCCTGGACCCGAGCGACGAGGTCGTTGGCGCCGACGGCGAGACCGGTGAGCATCCCTTGGATGCGGCCATTGGGCCGCAGGGCGAAGGCGTCGCTGACGTCGTCGCCGTTCACGGTCACTCGCAGGTGACCCAGTTGGCCAGGGTCGGGCAGGTCGATGTCGACCAGGGCGTCGCCGCCCGAGATCAGGTCGGCTCGGTTGCCGACCACCGAGATGACCGGCGGCTCGGGCGGTCCCGTCGGCGCGGACTGCGCAGGCAGCGCCACGCCGCCGGCGAGCAACGTCGCCACGAACACCACCAACCACACACGCGCGCTGCGTCGACCTGATCGCATGGAAGCCTCCCCGTTGCGGACGGTGGCTGACTTCGGTGCGGTTGCCGGTCGATTCCTGCCCGCCATGGCGGGTGGCCGCTGCCTGTCACGCAGCGGCTGCCAGTTTGTCCGGGGGTGGGTCAGTCCGGGCGGACGGGACCCGACCAGCCCTCGGGGAACACGATCAGCGGCGACGTCTGTGATCCCGTCGCCATGAGCACGCCGTCGGCCGACCACACGTGGACGGCGCCGTGGCCGTAGCCGCCGCGGGCGATGTGGCCCTCGAGGTCGAGCAGCACCCACTCGCTCTCGACCAGGTGGGCGACCCGCAGCGTGTTGTCGAGGCTGGTGCCGGCACCGGCGACGCCGGCGGCGTGGCAGATGGCGATGGGCACCATGTCGGCGAGGAAGGCCAGCGACGCCGGCGTGTGGCGGGTCTCGCCGGGCATGCGCGCCCACATGGCGACCCGGCCCGGACGTTCGTCGCCGGTCACCGGGTCGGGCGGGTAGGGGACCTGGCGGAACTCGGTGATGGTGCTGAAGCCGACCTCCGCCCCGGCGTGCCACTCGCGGACCTCGGCATCGGCCGGAGACACGACCTCGGGCATGGCCGGGCCGGTGCCCTCGGCGTCGCCCGCCGGGCCACTTCGCGGTCGGCCGGTGGCGCCGAGAGCGCTGTACAGCAGCCGTCCCTCGGTGGACGCGGAGAGGCGCACCTGGGCCACGTTGCGGCCTTCGGCCAGCACCTCGACGGTCTGGTCGATGCGGGCGCCCATGGCCGTGCTGGCCGAGAACTGGGTGGTGCACCACAGCGCCGGCCGACCGGTGGCCGCCTCGAACGCCTGCAGCGAGGCGGCCAGGGCGGTGCCGCCGTAGAGGGCGCCGTCCGTCCGGGCCAGGTGGGACACCAGCTCGTAGCGCGAGCGGGTGGGATCCTCGTCGATCTGCAGGCCCAGGAACTGGTCAGCGCGCATCCGAGCAGTCTGGCCAGCGGGCCGGCCGGGCCGGGAATCGCCGCGCGCCGGCGGCCGCGTCAGACCGGCTGTGCCGGCGTCTCCCTTCCCGCGAGGACGGCCGAGGCCAACTCGGCCGCGTGCACGCCCGACGCCAGCGCGGGGATCTGACCGCCGCTGTTGGTCCACGCACCGGCCAGCACCAGGTTGGGGATCGGTGTGAGGCTGGGCAGCCAGCCCATCCCGCTGTTCGACGGCGTGTTCTCGTAGCCCTCGATCGCGCCGCGGGGGTTGTGCGTGTACTCGAAGTTGGTGAGCGGCGTGGACGACTCGCGATGGACGATCGAGTCGAGGATTCCGGGCAGGTGATCTGCGGCCCGGGCGATGATGCGGTCGGTCACGTGGGCCTTCAGGTCGTGGTACCGGGGGTTGGCGTGGTAGTTCGCCAGATCGCCGCCGGTGCCCCACACGTCCTCGTAGTCCCACGCCACCGGCACGGTGATGGTCACCACGCTCCACCCGGCGGGCGCGCAGCCGGGGTCGATGCGCGTGTAGTCGGCGATGGCGAGGGGCACCTTCGACCAGTCGCCGGCGTCGGCCGCCGCCCACGCCTGCTCCTGGTCGTAGCTCGGGAACACGAACAGTTCGTGTGGCAGTCCCTGCTCGGCGAACACGTCACGGCTGAGCCCCAGATACACGGCGAAGGTCGTGTAGGAGGGCCGCGGCTCGGTCACCTGGTGCACGTAGTCGCTGGGGAACTGCTCGGTGCGGGCCATGCGGACGGTGTCGGGGGCGTTGGCGTTGGACACCACGACGTCGGCGCCGACGGTGTGCCCGCTGGCGGTGCGGATGCCGGTGGCCCGGCCACCCGACACGACGATCTCGGTGACCTCCTCGCCGTAGCGGATGGAACCTCCCCGCTCCTTCAGCACCCGCTCGAGGGCTCGGCTCATCGCCTGCGAGCCGCCGTGCGGGTACCAGCCGCCGTGCTCGTGGTAGCTGGCCGAACCGACCACGCCGACCAGCGCCGAGCAGCGGGACGGGGGCAGCCCGAAGTAGCCCGAGTAGGCGCCGAGGATGCCCTGCAGGCGCGGGTCGTGCACGTGCCGGCCGATGACCTCCTGCCACGTCTCGCCGGACGCGCGCACCAACGACGGGTAGCGGTCGATGAACTCCTCGAAGGCCGGGGCGTGGCCGTGACGGGCGTCCTCCTCCCGGCGGCGGACGTCGCTCCACACGGCGCGCAGCTCGTCGAGGTAGCCGCGGATGCCGGTCAGCTCATGGGGGAAGGCGTCGATGAGGGTCGCCTCGTAGGCGAACAGGTCGGCGCTGGCCACGATCTCGTGCTCGGGGAAGCGGGCGGCGTAGAGCGGGTCGAGGCGCTCGAACACCAGCCGGTCCCAGACGCCCAGTCGCTGCAGCAGCCGGTCACTGCCACCACCGGGCGCCAGTGCGTCGAGCGCATGGAGGCTCACGTCGAAGCGGAACGGGCCGCGCTGGAAGCCCTGCGCGTATCCGCCCGGCAAGGTGTGGTGCTCGAGGACCAGGACCCGCTGGCCCGTGGCGGCCAGCTCGACCGCTGCAGCGAGCCCTCCGAGACCCGCACCGATCACCACGGCATCGACACGTTCGTCGCTCATCACGGCCCCCTCGGCTCGCACGCGGTCACTCAGGTGTCAGACCCGATCGTCCTGCCCGCCGCCCGATGTTCGGAAGGGTCCAAGGTCACGCCTCGCCAAGTGCCGTGCGCAGCGAGTGCACGAACGCCTCCGGTCGGTCCCGCGCCGGGTCGTCGGCGGCGTGGTCGATCACGTGCAGTGGCCATCCGTATCGGGCGCTGGCGCGCTCGGGGATGCGCAGGCGGTTGGCCCGGTCCTCACGGCCCCAGATGAGCGTGGTGGGCACGGCGATGCGATCGAGGTCGTCCTCGGGGAGGCGTGGCACGCCGGCCTTGCGGAACAGGCGGCCAGCGGTCTTGGCCTGCGCCGATCTGGCAGACGCCAGGTTGTAGGCGACGAAGTCGTCCCACCGGTCGCCGACCTGGTTGCGGAGGTGGTCCAGGTCGTAGGCGCACTGGTCCATGAACCGCTCGTAGCTGCGCTCGTGGGGACGGGCCACGAAGCGCACGAAGCCGACGGCGAAGCGGGGCTTCGGACGGAAGCGGCCGAGGCCGAGCGAGTCGACCAGCACGAGCCGGGCGAGCTCGTCCGGGTGGCGGACGGCGAATCGGGCGGCGATGGCACCGCCGAGCACGTGCCCGACCACGGTCGGCGGCTCGGGGCAGGTCTGGCGGATCACGTCGCCGAGCCAGGCGACGGCGACGTCGGCGTCGAGTGGACGGGTAGCGGTACCCGACGAGCCGTGCGCTGGCAGGTCGGGCGCCACCACGCGGTGGGTGGTGACCAGGTCGGGGATGGTCCAGCGCCAGTTCACCGCCGACTCGCCGGGTCCGTGCAGGAGCACGACCGGCGGTCCCTCGCCGCCTTCCAGCACGGCGGTGGGGATGCCGGCGGCGTCGATCCGGCGCTCGGTGACAGGGATGCCTTCGAGCAGGCGCGCCCGGTGCTTCAGCGCGTGGTCTGTGGCGGTGGTGGTCATCGGTCATCCTCCTGCGTTTCGCCGTCGCGCCGGCCGCTCAGCAGCAGCAGGCCCACCTCCATCACGGAGGCGCCGCCGTCGACGAACGGCCGGCAGCGCTCCTCGACCTCGGCGTCGAGCGCGCTCCATGTCTGCTCATCGAGGTCGGCGAGGACCATCGCCAGCGGCGTGCTGCGCACGTACTGCCGCAGGAACTCGGCCGGCGGTGGCAGCCGCAGCGACAACGTGTCGCGCTCGCCCTCGACGTCGTCGAACCCGGCTTCGTCGAGGAGCTTCCGCCCCTCGTCCGGCTCGTGGAGCGAGAACACGGCGTGGACGAACATCGACGCGCCGGGACCGGCGTGATGGGTCAGTGCCCGGTCGATGGCGTCCATCAGCGGCGGCGTCGGACCGGGGGTGCACACGACCGCCCGGCCGCCGGGGACGAGCACGCGCTGCATCTCGCGCAGGCCTCCCACGCGGTCTGTGAAGAACTGCAGGCCCATCGAGGAGGTGACCAGGTCGAACGAGGCGTCCGGAAGTCCCAGGTCCTCGGCCGGCGCCTCGTGCCAGTGCAGGTGCGGGGCGGTCCGCCGGGCCACGGCCAACATCTCGGGGTTGGGGTCGGCGCCGGTGACGGTCCCGCCCACGGCGTCGGCGGCCAGGCGGGCGACGACGCCCGTGCCGCAGGCCACGTCGAGCACGCGCTCGCCCGGCGCCGGACGAGCGGTCTGCAGCAGCCGGCGGGCGACCGGTTCACCGATCACCGGCACGAAGTCGTGCTCGTAGCTCTCGGCGCCGGGCGACACCTGCGTGCCGGTGGTGCGGTCGGTCCACGGATGCGTCGTCATGTCGGTCCCCCTTCGTCCATGGGTCGAAGGTACGAAGCGGCTGAGCGCACCGCTTCGGGGGGATCCGCCATCTTCTCTGCAGGTCCGGCTGCGGGGAAACCCCCACGCGGGCGCTACAGGACGTGGTGGTCGTACGCCCAAGCGGTGGCGGCGGCCCGGTTGGACACGTCGAGCTTGGTGAAGACGTTGCCGAGGTGGCGCTCGACCGTCTTCTCGCTGATGGCCAGCTCCTCCGCGATCTCGCGATTGGTGCGCCCGTCGGCGACCAGGCGCAGCACCTCGACCTCGCGCTCGGTGAGCGGGCCGGCGTGGACGCCGTCGGTGGCGCCGGGGTCGAGCCGGTCGAGTTCCACCAGCGCCGGGCGGGCCCCGAGCTCCTCGAGCGCTTCCCGCGCGGCGTCGCACTCGAGCCGGGCCCGGTCGTGGTCGTCGAGCTGTTGGCACGCCGCGGCCAGCAGCACGCGCACCCGCGCCACCTCGTAGGGGACGTCGAGCTGCTGCCAGCGCGACAACGCGTCGCGCAGGATGGTGACCGCCCCGCTCGGGTCGCCGCCGGCCAGTAGCACGGCACCGCGGGTCCGGGCGGCGATGGCGCGGAGCACGGGAGCGCTGTCGTCGGCGAGCCGGTCGAGCTCGTCGGCAGCGGCTTCGGCGGCGTCCTGTCGACCGGCCGCGAGCATGACCTCGACGTACGCGGGGAGCAGCTCGAGACGGGTGAGGTCGTCCGATGCCTGGTCCAGCGCCGACCCGATCGACGTCTGCGCCACCTCGATCTCACCCTGGGAGAGGCGGAGCAGCGCCATTCCCGGTTGCGGATCCCGACCGGCGCCGTGCGCCAGCCGGTACGCGATCTCGGCCTCGGTGACGTCGCCTCGCAGCCGGTGCAGCTCACCCAGCTCGTAGTGGGCCATACCGACGGCCGGGTGCGGCGGGTCGGTGAGGCGCGCCCGCGCCCGCTCGGCCTCGGTGAGCGCGTCGGCCCACGCCCCGCCGGCGTGCAGCACCTGGGCACGGTGCACCAGGCACTGCCCCCGGTAGGGGACGAGACCGGGTTGGGCCTCGCACCAGCGGTCGAGCGCCGCCGTCCACTCGCGGGCCCGGGGAAGGTCCGAGACCCGTTGGCACCCCTCGATCACCGCGCAGTAGACGAGCCCGGCGATGACCGGGGAGGTGTCGCCGGCGGTGACCGAGACCATGGCCTCGTCGAAGCCGCGCATGCCCTCGGCGATCTGGCCGAGGCTGAGCTGGGCCTGACCCCGCCCGAGCGTGCCGAGCGTGGCCAGGTCGACGTCGCCGAACCGCTGGCCCAGCACGCGCACCTCGTCGAAGCGGGCCAGGGCGACGTCGGTGTCGCCGGCGTCGAGGGCCATCAGGGCCTGCGGCACCAGGAGGTAGCCACGCTGGACGCTGTCGAGGCGGTGCTCCTCCAGCATGCTGGCGGCCCGGGCCAGCCAGCCGCCGCCCTGGGCCATCTCACCCCGCTGGATCAGCCCGAAGCCGAGCCAGAACGCGGAGCGCACGGCCCGCTCCTGCTCGCCGGCGGCCAGCCACGCTCGGTGAACGCGGGTCCAGGCGTCGGTGCTCTCGGCGTCGTGGCCGGTCAGGTATGCGGCGGTGGCCAGGCGCTCGAGGTCATCGGGCGTCAGCGCCGATCCGGAATCGGCGTCGGCGAGCCGGTCGTACGCGTCGCCCCACGCGCGGTCGGCGAAGGCGGCTCGGCCCAGCTCCAACAGGTCGGTGTGGTCCATCCTCGCGGCCCCCGTCCGGTGCTTCGACCGTACACCGGAGGCGTGCATCGTCCCGCCGGACCTCCGACTGGCATCGGCCGTTGCCAACGCCGGCGGGGCGTGTGCCAGGCTCTTTCCCGAGGCGCCGGGGGTCGGCGCCGCTGCTCTCCAGGGGGACATCGATGAGCGACAGCAACGCACCGGCGAGCACGGACCTCGACTTCGACGTGGTGGTGGTGGGGGCCGGCTTCGCCGGTCTCTACCTGCTCAAGCGCCTGCGCGACGCCGGCTTCCGGGCCGTCGTGCTCGAGGCAGCCGACGGCGTGGGTGGCACCTGGTACTGGAACCGGTACCCGGGAGCCCGCTGCGACATCCAGAGCATCGACTACTCCTACAGCTGGGACCCCGAGCTGCAGGACGAGTGGCAGTGGTCGGAGAAGTACGCCACCCAGCCCGAGATCCTGCGCTACGTCAACCACGTCGCCGACAAGCACGACCTGAAGCGCGACATCCGCTTCGAGACCCCGGTCGAGTCGGCCCGTTGGGACGACGACGCCAAGGCCTGGATCATCCGGACCGGGTCGGGAGGCGAGGTCAGCTGCCGCTGGTACGTCATGGCCACCGGTTGCCTGTCGATGCCCAAGGCCCCCGACATCGAAGGCGCCGGCCGCTTCGCCGGCGAGGTGTACTACACCAGCCGCTGGCCCCACGAGGGCGTCGACTTCACCGGCAAGCGGGTCGGGGTGATCGGCACCGGCTCCAGCGGCATCCAGTCGATCCCCATCATCGCCCAGCAGGCCGAGCAGCTCACCGTGTTCCAGCGCACCCCGAACTTCTCGTTCCCGGCGCACAACGGAGCGATCCCCGAGGACACGAAGGCGTCGTTCGAGGCCGATCCCGAGGCCTACCGGGAAGAGGCCCGATGGTCGGGCATCGGCGTGCCGGCCGAGCGGCCCGAGGAGACCGCGGCCATGCTCGACGAGGCCGAGCGCCAGCGGCGGCTCGAGCAGATGTGGCAGCGGGGCGAGCTCGTCGCCATCGGCAGCGCGTTCAGCGACGCGCTGGCCAACCCGTCGGCCAACGAGATCCTGGCCGAGTTCGTGCGCGACAAGATCCGCTCGATCGTCGACGACCCCGACACGGCCGAGCTGCTCTGCCCCACCGACCACCCGGTGGGCACCAAGCGGCCGTGCCTCGACACCAACTACTACGCCACCTACAACCTGCCCCATGTCCGGCTGATCGACCTGCGCAGCACGCCGATCGAGACCATCACCGAGACCGGCATCGAGACCGGAGGGCACGGGGGCGAGACCTTCGAGTTCGACGCCATCGTGTACGCCACCGGCTTCGACGCCATGACCGGCGCCATCGTCAACGTCGACATCACCGGTCGCGACGGGCTCACCATCGCCGACAAGTGGGCGCACGGCCCCGAGACCTACCTCGGCCTCATGAGCGTCGGCTTCCCCAACCTGTTCATGATCACCGGGCCGCAGAGCCCGTCGGTGCTGTCCAACATGATGGTGTCGATCGAGCAGCACGTCGACTGGATCATGGACGCGCTCGACCACTCCCGCAGCGAGGGCTTCGAGGCCATGGAGCCGACCCAGACGGCCGAGTCGGCGTGGGTGCAGCACAACAACGACTGGGCCAACATCACGCTCTACCCGCACGCCAACTCCTGGTACATGGGGGCCAACGTGCCCGGGAAGCCGCGCGTGTTCCTGCCCTACGTCGGTGGGGTGGGGCGCTATCGGCAGGTGTGCGACGACGTCATCGCCCAGGGCTGGCTCGGGTTCCGGTTCAGCGACGGTCGCACCGAGTGCAACGACGGCGTGATCCGGCGCCTCCAGCCCGATGTCGAGGTGATGCTCGACACCATGGAAGAGCTCGGCCTGCCGACCATGGACACGATGTCGCCCGAGGACGCGCGAGCGTTCAACCAGGCCATGGGGGCCCAACGCCCGCAAGGTCCCGAGGTCGGCGAGATCGTCGACGGCGAGCTCCCCGGTCCCGATGGTCCGCTGCCGTACCGCCTCTACCGGCCGGTCACGCCCGGCCCGCATCCCGTCGTCGCCTACTTCCACGGTGGCGGCTGGGTGATCGGCGACCAGCAGTCCGACGACCCGCTGTGCCGCTACCTGTGCGACCGCTCCGGTGCGGTCATCGTGTCGGTCGGGTACCGCCACGCGCCCGAGCACCCGTTCCCGGCCCCCGTCGACGACGCCTTCGCCGCCGCGAACTGGATCGCCGAGCACCCGGCCGAGCTCGGTGGCATCCCCGGCGAGCTGGCGGTGGCGGGATGGAGCGCCGGCGCCAACCTGGCCGCCGTCGTCTGCCAGCTGGCCGAGCACGCCGGCGCGCCCCACCTCAGCGGGCAGGTGCTGATCTGCCCGGTCACCGACCTCGACACGTCCCGCCCCAGCTACACCGAGAACGGCGACGGCTACCTCCTCACCAGAGCGCTGATGGAGTGGTTCCGCGACCACTACATCGGCGGACTCGACGCCATCGGTGTTGGACGATCCCCGCCTCGCTCCGCTCAAGGGCGAGCTGGCCGGCCTGCCGCCGGCCATGGTGGTCACCTGTGAGTTCGATCCGCTGCGCGACGAGGGCGACGCCTACGCCCGGGCGCTGGCCGACGCCGGCGTCGACGTGCGCCACCTGCGTTGCCGCGGGCAGATGCACACGTCGATCCCCGCGGTCGACGTGCTCGTGTCGGCCACCGAGATCCGGGCCGAGATCGCCGCCGAGCTGGCCCGCATGCTGCGGGTCGAGCAGGCCGCCGCCGTCTGACGGCTTGCGCACCGGCCGGGGCGGGTGGCCCCACCCCCGGGAAACTGGCAGCCCGTCCGTACCGGAACTGGCAGCCGCTGCGTACCGCGGCGGGCTCAGATCGGCTTGGTCCAGACCAGCGAGTAGCGCCACAGCAGGTGGCGGCGGTAGCGGACGCCGGGCAGCGTGCGCTCGGCGATGGCGCGCATCTCGTCGTAGGTGTGCGGCGGCGGCCACACCATCGGTGCGCTGTGCTCCCAGTAGGTCCGCCGCAGCTTCAGCAGCCGCGTCCCGATCGAGGCGGCCAGCACCCTCGGGAGGTCCTTCGGCCACGACTCGCGGGCCAGGCCGATGGCGGCGACCACACCCCCCGGCTCGGGTGAGCTCGGCCATGCGCTGGAGCGTCGTGGTCGCATCGACGTGGTGCAGCATGGCCACCGAAGCGACGACGTCGAACGACCCCGGCTCGAAGTCGTGGGTGAGGACGTCGCCGAGCACGTAGCTGATGCCGTCCGTGGGGCGCTGGCGGGCCAGTTCGATGCTGGGCTCGTCGAGGTCGATGCCCACGACCTCGGGGACCCGCCGGCGCAGTGCGCGGGTGAGCAAGCCCTCGCCGCAGCCCACGTCGAGGGCCCGCTGCGCACCGATCGGGATCGCGTCGAGGACGACCGGGTGGTACTGGATGTTGTGGTTCCACCTACCGGCATCGATGTCGGTGCCGTCGTCGCTGTCGGGCATGCGTCGCACACTACGGACGGGCGGAACACCAGGTCGGCGAACCGGGCCGTGGGCGGTTCGAGCGGTATGAACCGCAGCGGTTGCGGGTAACGCGTCGGCGTGCCGTCACGACACGCCGAACGCTCCTGTGCCACCGACCACTACGCGCACGGACAGGCGCCCGTCGAGGAAGATCTGCTGGCCACGCTCCAGGAGGTCGTCGAGTCGTTGGAGGCCAGCGGTACCGATCACCTGCTGATGGGCGGCATCGGATCCTTCGCCCTCGCCCGACCCCGGGAGACCCAGGACATCGACGTGTTCCTGCGGCCGGGTGCCGTCGAGGGGACGCTCGACCTCCTCGCCGCGCGCGGCTTCGAGACGTCGATGCACGACCCGGCGTGGCTGGCCAAGGCGCACAAGCGGGGCGTGCTCGTCGATCTGATCTTCCGGTCGTCCGGCGAGGTCTATCTCGATGACGAGATGCTCGTCCGTGCCGACCGTCGCGACTACAAGGGCGTCAGCGCCCGGGTGATCGCCGCCGAGGACCTGCTGGTCATCAAGGCGCTGGCCACCGAGGAGCGCACGGCACACCACTGGTACGACGCCCTGGCCCTCATCGCCAAGTGCGACCTCGACTGGGACTACGTCGTGCGGCGGGCCAGCGAGGCGGGTCCCCGCCGCGTGCTGTCCCTGCTGCTGTACGCCGAGTCGTGTGACCTCGCCGTGCCGGCCCAGCCGATCACCACGATCCACGACATGCTCCACGGGGACGTGGCATGACCGACCCGGAAGCGGATGCACCCGAGTACGTGGTCGAGCACGTCAGGCAGGCCATCACCACCCGCACCAGCGAGCAGGGCATCGGCGTGCGCGTCGTGGCCGACGAGGTCTTCCTGTGGGGGGAGGTGACCAGCCGTGAACGCCGTGACGCCGCCGGCGCGGCCGCGGCCGTGGCCGCGCCCGGCCACACCATCCACAACGACGTCGCCGTGGTCGAGCCCGATGATCACCACACGACGGAGCGGCTGACGTGATGCGCATCGCAGCCGTGGGCGACATCCACCTGGGCGACGACAACGTCGGTCCCTTCACCGACTCGCTCCGGCGGTGAGCGACGAGGCCGACGCGCTGCTGCTCGCCGGCGACCTCACCCGGTGTGGCGAGTTGTCCGAGGTCGACCACGTGTGTGCCGCGGTGGCCGATGTCGACATCCCGGTCGTGGCGGTGCTCGGCAACCACGACCATCACGCCGGCGACCCGGAAGAGGTCGGGCGACGTCTCGAGGCGGCCGGCGTCGTCGTGCTGGAGGGATCCTCCACGGTCGTCGACGTCGACGGCGGCCGGCTCGGTGTCGCGGGGGCGAAGGGCTTCGGCGGGGGCTTCGCCGGTGCCTGTGCCAGCGACTTCGGCGAGGCCGAGATGAAGGCGTTCGTCCGCCACACCGCCGGCGTCGCCGAGCGGCTCGGCGAGTGCCTTCGTCACCTCGACGCCGACGTTCGCATCGCGCTCTTGCACTACTCCCCGGTCGAGGACACCCTCCGCGGCGAGCGTCTGGAGATCTTCCCCTTCCTGGGCAGCTACCTGCTGGCCGAGGCCATCGACGACGCCGGGGCCGACCTGGTCGTCCACGGCCACGCCCATGCCGGCACCGAGCACGGCGTCACGCCAGGAGGCACCCGCGTGCGCAACGTCGCCATGCCGGTGATCCGCAGCAGCTACCGGGTGTACGAACTGGACGCCGCGACCACCCCACCGAGATCGTGATCCCCACCGCACTGGTCGCCGCCGCAGCCATCGCCCTCGTGCTGGTGGCGGTCGGACCTGTGCTGCGCCTGGTGTTGCGCCGTCGAGGACGGGCGGCGCTCGCCGCCGACCTCCGACTGCTCGCCTGGCCGGTCCGGGCGTTGGCGGTGGCCCTCGTGCTCCGGGGTGCGGTGTCGCTGGCCGACTCGACGCTGTCGGCATCGGCGGCCGGCGTGGCGCTGGTCATCTGCGGTGCCTGGGTGCTGCTCCGCGCCCTGCGGGTCGGCCAGGAGACGATGTTCCGCCGCCTCGAGATCGAGGTGGTCGACAACCTGCGGGCCCGGTCACGACGGACCCAGATCGAGCTGCTCCGCCGGCTCTTCGCCGTGCTGGTCGTGTTCGGTGCCACCGTGGTCCTGCTGCTGACCGTCACGCCGCTCGCCGAGATCGGCCCGTCGATCGTCGCCTACGCCGGACTCATCGGCGTCGTTCTCGGCATCGCCCTCCGCGCGCCGCTCGAGAGCCTGGCGGCCGGCGTCATCGTCGCCGTCACCGAGCCGATCCGCATCGACGACGTGGTGGTGCTCGAAGGCGAGTGGGGTCGGGTCGAGCAGATCGGTCTGGGGCAGGTGGTGGTGCGCATCTGGGACGACCGGCGTCTGGTGCTCCCCACGGCCCGATTCGTCAACGAGCCCTTCGAGAACTGGACCAAGGAGTCGGCGAGCCTGACCGGGACGGTCACGATGTGGGTCGACTACGACGTCGACATCGACGACCTGCGCCGCTTCGTCGAGGACGCGGCACGTCGCTCACCGCTCTGGGACGGTCGGGCGGTGGTCGTGCAGGTCATCGAGCTCGGTGAGCGGGCCGTGCAGGTGCGTGCGTTGCTCACCGCGGCCAGCGCACCGGCGCTGTGGGACCTGCGCTGCGCTGTGCGCGAGGAGCTGCTCGGCTTGCTGCGAGCCCGCGGTGCGATGCTGCCGGTGATCCGGGTGGACGGGTCCCGCTCGGTGTCGTCGGTCGGGTAGTGGTGGCGGGTGGTCAGTCCCGGGCGCCCTCGGGCTGGATGCGCATGTCGCCCACGTCGGCGCCCCGGAGCAGGCGGATCACCAGCTGCCCGTTGGTGAGGCTGGCCTCCATGCCGGCGCCGAACCCGGCGGGCACGTCGAGCTGGCGCTCGTAGCCGCCGAAGTCCCATTCGTCGACGAGGTACTCCCGGGGCGCGGCGCTACGGAGGTGGGCCCAGAAGCGCAGCGACGAACCCCGCCGTTCGATGTGGACGTCGTTGGGGTGGACGGCGCACATCGGGGCGATGACCACGAGCGCCTCGGGCGCCTCGTACATGCGCACCGGCACCTGCTGCGGACGCATGGCGTCCTCGGTGGCGACGGTCGCATCGACGACCTGGTGATGATCGAGTCGCGTCATGGTCTGACCGTACGCCCGGCGCGCGGGGCTGTCACCCGGTGCCGTCGCCGCCGCCGTGGCGGCCGGCAGCGTCCTGCAGCTCGTCGATGCGCCGGGACGCCTCGGCCTTGGTCAGCTGGTCGAGATCGTCGGGCAGATCCTCGCCGGCTTCATGGGCCAGCGTGCGCAGGTACGACTGCTGGGGTCCGGTCATCGGCTCGTCGCCGGTGGTCCAGGCGTCGGGATCCTTCTCCGCCGAGGCCGGGAGGTCGGTGCGGTCGGGCATCTCGCGGTGGTCGGACATCTCGGACTCCTCGGGTCGACGTGTGCGAACACGTGTTCGTGTACCCGCCCGCCGTCCTCACCATGCCCGTGGAGGAGGACGATCCTCCGGTGTCGAATCTCCGGTCAAGGTCGGTTGCGGGAGCTCGCCGGGCGCTCCTAACATTTCAATGTCTTTCGAACGGGGAGATGGTGGTGCGGACAAGGCGGATCTGGGGGACCTGGGCCATCGTGCTGGTGGCCGGCGTGACGCTGGCGGCCTGCGGCGGCGACGGCGAACCGTCGCCGGTCACGGTGGCGGCGACGCCGACCTCCGAGGCGACGACCACGACCGAGGCGACCACCACCACGACGACGTCGGTCGAAGCCGCCGTCGAGCAGGCGTTCTACGAGCAGTGGGACGCGTTCATCGAGATCCTCTCCGACCCCGACCCGGCCAACCCCCTCATCGACCGGTACTTCACCGGGCGAGGCAAAGGAGACCCTGCTCGACTCGGTCTCTCGCTACGTCGCAGGAGGCGTCGTGATCGCCGGAGTACCGAGCGATCCGGCGCTTGTTCCGACCGAGTCATTCAGCGGTTGCAGATGCAGGCCCGACCGAGGCGTTGGTGATCGAGTGCACCGTTGATGGCTCGTGCAGGTGGACGCGCGACCGGGCGAGGTTCGTCGACGACGACGTCATCACGGGCGCACCTGCAGAATCGTGTTCGTTCTTGATCGACGGTCGGTTGGAAGGTCAGTCGAACTGATCGATGCTGCAGAAGAGGAGCCGCCGTGCGAGCTTCGCTGACTGCCTGCCTCGTGGCTGCTCTTGCTATTGCGACGCCGCCGACGGCGCCTGCGGCAACGACTGGTTCGAATGACAGGAGGTCGACCAGGACGGCGGCACCGTCACCGTCGGCGTCTCCGACTCCGGCGAGCGGCGGTGGATCATCCGGCTCGCACGGCGGCACGGTCAGCTGCAGCTACTACGAAACCAGCGGCACCGACAGCGATGCCCTCGACTACGGCGCCCCAGGCCAGATGGAGGAGGGCGGCTACTACTGGGTCACCTGCATCGACACCGCCACCGGCGACGTCGTCTCCAGCCGCTACTTCATCTACCAGCCGGGAGCTCCGGCCATGTCGCCGCTGGCGCTGGCCCGCTCGGCGGTGTCGTCGCTGACCCTCGCCTTCCCGTCACCGCAGACCAACCCGGGCATCGACCAGCGCCAGCTGCCCGGCATCGACACCTGGATGTGGATCGACGCCGCCGACTGGCAGCCGGTCAGTGCCAGCGCCAGCATCCCGGGCATGTCGGCCACGGTCACGGCCACGCCGACCCAGGTCACCTGGGACATGGGCGACGGGTCCGCACCCGTCGTGTGCGACGGACCGGGGACGCCCTACGACCCCGAGCGTCCGCCCGCCGACCAGACGTCGGACTGCACGTACCGCTACCAGCGTCGGGGCAGCTACCCGGCCAGCGCCACCGTTCGCTGGGAGATCACCTGGTCGGCCTCCGACGGTGACGGTGGCTCGCTGGCGCCGGTCGACCGCACCACGACCTTCACCATGACGGTGGCCGAGCGACAGGCCGTCGGCCGCTGACGAGCCGGGCCACCGGCGCCCGACGCAACGCCATCCGAGCTCACTCGGGTGAGAGCACGAACGCCACCGACGGATCGACTCCACCGTCGAGCACCTCGAGGTAGGCGCCGATCACGCCTTGGACCCCGGAACGCTCCTCGACGGTGATCCAACCCTGGACGACCGGCAGGAACGCCCGCCACGCCTCGGCGAAGCGCGACTCGACCCCGCCCGGGCCCCAGTCCTCCCGGCGCTTCACGATCTGGTCGGGTGCGAAGAACAGCGCCGGCGTCGGCCCCGGCAGCGGTCCGCCCCCGCCGACCCTGTCCCAGTGCGTGCCGCCCACCGCCACGCTGGCGGTCAGGCCGCCCAGACGGGTGTGCACGGCCCGGCGCACGTCGACGTCGCCGGCCATGTCGACGTAGACGGCGGCCACCTCGGGGTCGAGGGTGTCGACGTCGTCGTAGGTGAGCACCCGGTCGTACACGCCGAGGTCCTCGACGAAGTCGACGTTGCCCGACGAGGTGAGCCCCACGATCTCGGGTCGTGACGCACGGGCGGCCAGCAGGTGGGCGAGCCCGAACGAGGTCTTGGACGAGGCGCTCGACAGCACCACGATGCCGTCGTCGGCGCCGAAGAAGTCGTTGTCGGCCAACCAGTCGTCGAGCACGAAGTCGGTCATGAACAGCGGCCGGAACAGCATCTGCAGGGCCTCGGTCTCGGGCGTGTACACCGGGTCGGTGGCGCAGCGGGTGTAGCCGTTGTACGCCGGCGGCAGCTGGGCCCGGTGAGCCGTGGCGTCGGTGAACCCGTGCTCGCCGACCCGGGTGGGCGTCACCACCAGTTCGGTGCCCATGGGCAGGTAGCCGTACACCAGCTCGCCGTCGTCGAGCCCGGTGCCGTTGGACTCGACGACCTCGGCGAAGCCCCACACCGGGATCCGACCCCAGCCCTCGTCGGTGGGGAAGAAGGTCCAGTAGCCCATGGCGTCACCGAAGACGGCGTACGTCACGTTGTTGGCGCTGAACCCGAAGCGCCGCACGGCCAGCCGGGCCTCGCCGTCGCCCAGCGCCGCCGGCGTCGACTCGACCACCCGGGTTTCGTGCAGGTCGTCCTTCTTCACCTCGATGTCCATGGCCCCGGACCCTACGACCCGCCCGCGTTTGTCGCTCCGAGGTGGCGCTTCCGCACTACCGCCGCCGGGAGTGGCGTCACCGAACGAGCCCGCCACACTGAGACCGATGGACATCATCCGCCGAGCCGCAACCGTCAGCGGGCGCGTCCAGGGCGTGTCGTTCCGCTACCACACCGATCAGCAGGCCAATCGCCTGGGGCTCACCGGGTGGGTGCGCAACGCCTCCGACGGCACCGTGCGCCTCGAGGTGCAGGGACCCGCCGACGCCGTCGAGCAGCTGCTGACGTGGGTCCGGTCCGGGCCGTCGCACGCCGTCGTCGACCACGTGGAGGTCCACGAGCTCGACCCGAAGGATGACGACACCGGGTTCCGGGTCACCGGCTGAACGGGGTCACTCGGCGGCGATGGCCTCGAGCACGTCGAGCTTCGACGCCCGGCGGGCCGGCAGGACGGCGGCGAGGAGGCCGGCCACCATGGCCACCACCACCAGCCCGACCAGCGTGCCCGTGGGGATGGCGATCCGGTCGAGGAACGAGTCGGGCAGCGCGGCCGTGGCCGCCAACCCGAACACCACACCGACCGCGACACCGAGCACCGCACCGAAGAGCGACACGATGGCCGACTCCCACCGGATCATGCGGCGGGTCTGTCGGCGGGACATGCCCACCGCACGCAGCAGGCCGAGCTCACGGGTGCGCTCGAAGACCGAGAGGGCAAGCGTGTTGCCGATGCCGAGCACGGCGATCACCACGGCCAGCAGCAGCAGGGCGTTGACGGTGATGAGCACCTGGTCGATCTGGGCCTGCTGGGAGTCCAGGAACTGCTGACGGTCCTCGATGTCGACCTGCGGGAAGGTCGCCGCTGCGGCCTCGACGGCGGCGCGGGCATCCGGGGGCGAGACGCCCTCGGCCGCCTTGGCCATGACCACCTGATCGAGCATGTCGGTGAAGTTCTTCTCGTAGGCGCCGAGGGAGATCACGTAGTTCCCGGCGAACGTGGCATCGGTGTAGATCCCCTGGACGGTGAAGGTCTGCTGGCCGGTCCGGGCGAACTCGACGTCCACCTGGTCACCCACCGACAGACCCAGATCCTTCGCCGGGTCCTCTTGGACGAAGATCCCCTGGTCGGTGAGGTCCGTCAGGGAACCGCCCGAGGTGATGCCGATGTCCACCAGCTCGCCGGCGTCGGGTCCCACGGCGATCACGTCCTTGGTGTCACCCTCGAACTTGAAGCGCCCGAAGCGCAGACCCGACACCGCCGCGATCTCGGGCTTCTCCTCCAGGTTCTGGGCCAGGGTCGGTGAGAAGCCGTTGAACGAGGGCTCGGTGATGACGAAGTCGGCTTCCACGGACTGGTCGATCTTGGCGGTGAAGGTCTCCTTCACCGACGTGCCGACCACCAGCGCCATGGTCACCAGCGCCAGACCGATGACCAGTGCCGACGCCGTGGACGCGGTGCGGAACGGGTTGCGGGTGGCGTTCTCCCGGGCCAGCTTCCCCGGCTCGCGGAACAGCTTGGCGATCGGTGCGCCCAGGGCGTGGGCGACCGGACCGGCGAACAACGGGCTCAGGTTGGCGACGCCGAGGAACACGAGCACCGCACCCAGGCCGAGCGACGTCAGGGTCGGGGCGGTGCCCGAGGTGACGAACAGTCCGAGTCCGACCAGCACGGCACCGACGATGGTGGTGACGGCGCCGACCGTGAGCCGCAGCTTGCGAGACCGCGGCGTGGCCGCCACGCCGTCCCGGAGCGCCTCGATCACCGGCACCCGCGCCGCCGTACGGGCGGGGATCACCGATGCCGCCAGCGTCACGCCGATGCCGACCACGAGGGCGGCGATCACCGTGCTGCGCTCGAGGACGAGCGCATCGGCGGGGAGACCGAAGCCACCGGCGTTCAGCAGGGCGCGCAGGCCCAGGGCGGTGAGCATGCCGGCGCCGATGCCGATCACCGACGACAACACGCCGATGAGCAGCGCCTCGATGATGACCGTGGCCCGGATCTGACCCTCGCTGGCGCCGATCGCCCGCAGCAGGGCGAGCTCCCGGACGCGCTGGCCGAGGATGATCGTGAACGTGTTGTAGATGTAGAACGCCGAGACGAACAGGGCGACGGCGGCGAAGCCCAGCAGGATGTTGCCGAAGATGCCGGCGAACTCGCCGATGGCGTCGGCGCCCTCCTGCGCGATGGCCTGCCCGGTCACCACCTCGACACCCTGGGGCAGGACGGCGCTGACCGCCGTCTGGACCTGTGCTGTGTCGGCGCCGGGTGCGACGGCGATGTCGATGACGTCCCACTGGCCCTGCCGGTCGAAGACGCGCTGGGCCTCCTCCGGCGTGAACAGCGTCAGCCGGGCGCCGGCCAGCGAGTTGCTGTCGCCGAACTTGGCCGTGCCGACCAGCGTGAAGTTCTCCACGCCGTCGGCGAGCAGGACCGGCACGTCCTGGCCGAGCTGGAAGTCGTATTGGTCGAACGTGCCCTGGTCCATGGCGATCTCGCCGGACTGGGCCGGCTTCTTGCCCGACGCCAGGCTCACGTTCGACAGCTCGTCGACCGAGCCCCAGGACACCCCGAGCAGCGGGGCGCCGGTGGTGGTGACCGCGTCGCCGTCGGGCGCGACCGGCTGGGCGAAGCCCTGCACGGCGCCCTCGACGGCCTGCACGCCGTCGACCTGCGCGACGCGGTCGACGAGGTCGGCGGGCAGCGGCTCGCGATCGTTCTGCCCGGGCCCCTCGGTGAAGGCCGACTCCGAGCGAACCTCGAGATCGAGACCCTGGTTGATCTCGGCGAAGAGGGTGTCGAAGCTGCGCCGGACGGTGTCGGTGACGACCATGCTGCCGACCACGAACGCGACGCCGAGGACGATGGCGAAGCTGGTCATCACGAAGCGGATCTTGTGCGCCAGCATCGAGCGCACGCTGAGGCGGAACATCAGTGGCTCCCGAACTGCTTCATGCGGTCGAGGACGCGGTCGGCCGTGGGCTCGGCCATGTCGTCGACGATCTTCCCGTCGGCGAGGAACAGCACCCGGTCGGCGTACGCCGCCGTGTTCGGATCGTGGGTGACCATGACGATGGTCTGGTGCAGCTCCCGGGTGGCGTTGCGCATGAACGAGAGGATCTCGGCCGACGTCGACGAGTCGAGGTTGCCGGTGGGCTCGTCGGCGAAGACGATCGCCGGATCGTTGGCCAGCGCCCGGGCGACGGCGACCCGTTGCTGCTGGCCGCCCGACAGCTCGTTGGGACGGTGGCGGAGGCGATCGGCCAGACCGACGGCGCCGATCACGGCGTCGACGCGGTCCTGGTCGGGCTTGCGTCCGGCCAGACGCATCGGCAGCAGGATGTTCTCCTCGGCCGACAGGGTGGGCACCAGGTTGAACGCCTGGAAGACGAAGCCGACCCGGTCGCGGCGCAGCTTGGTCAGCTCCTTCTCGTTCATCGTCGACAGGTCGGTCTCGTCGTCACCGCTGCCGAGCACGACCCGGCCGGACGTGAGCTTGTCGAGGCCGGCCAGGCAGTGCATCAGCGTCGACTTGCCCGAGCCCGAAGGGCCCATGATGGCGCTGAAGTGGCCGGCTTCGAACTCGACGTCGACGCCGTCGAGCGCGGTGACCTGGGTCGACCCCGACCCGTAGACCTTGACGGCGTCGATGGCACGGGCGGCGATGGTGCCCAGCGTGGCGGGGGCAGCAGCAGGTGTGGACATGTCGCCGACGGTACGGAAGCTTCGGCCGGCTGTCGTCGGACCGCAGGTGGATTCGGGCCTCGTCCCCAGGTCTGATGACGGGCGTCACACGCCCGGTGACACCACGCCGGTCTCGTAGGCCAGCACGACCGCCTGGACCCGATCGCGCACCTCGAGCTTCATCAGCACGCGACCGACGTGGGTCTTCACCGTGGTCTCGCTCACGATCAGGGTCTCGGCGATCTCGGTGTTGGACAGGCCGCGGGCCATGAGCTCGAGCACCTCGCGCTCGCGGTCGGTCAGCCGGTCGAGACGCTCGTCGGCGTCGGGAACCACGGGTGCCGGCGCCGACCGTCCGAACTCCTCGATCAGCCGGCGCGTCACCCGCGGCGACAGCAGGGCATCGCCGGCGGCGACGACGTGCACGGCGTGGACGAGATCGTCGGCGGGCGCGTCCTTGAGCAGGAAGCCGCTGGCACCGGCCCGGACGGCGTCGAAGACGTACTCGTCCAGGTCGAACGTGGTGAGCATCAGCACCCGCGTGGCGACGCCGGCGTCGTGCAGACGGCGCGTGGCCTCGATGCCGTCGACCTCGGGCATGCGTATGTCCATCAGGACGACGTCGGCCTCGGTGTCGCGGCACAGCTCGACGGCGTGGGCGCCGTCGCCGGCCTGACCGACCACCTCGATGTCGTCCTCGGCATCGAGGATCATGCGGAACCCGGCGCGCACCAGCTCCTGGTCGTCCACCAACACGACCCGGATCGGCCGGGTCGTGGGCACGTCGCTCACGTGCTGACCCGGACGTCGATGGGCAACTCGGCGCGGACCACGAACCCGCCGCCGGGGCGAAGCCCGGTGTGCAGGGTGCCGCCGAAGAGCTCGACCCGCTCGCGCATGCCGATCAGACCCTGACCCGACGACGGCAGCGCCGACCAGTCGGCGACCGGACCACGGCCGTCGTCGGTCACCTGGATGGTGATCGCATCCGGGCGCATGCGCAGGTGCACCTCGACCGTGGCCGGACCGGCGTGCTTCATCACGTTGGTGAGCGCCTCCTGGACCACGCGGTAGACGGTGAGCCCGAGGCCGGGCTGCAACTCGGGCGTGCCGTCGGCCCGGTCGACCACGAGGTGGACGTCCATGCCCGCGTCCTGGCACTGGCGCACCAGCGCCGAGACGTCGCCTTCGGACGGCTGTGGTTCGGTGTCGGCGGCGCCGGGCTCCTGGCGGAGCACGCCCAGCAGGCGGCGGAGCTCGTCCAGCGCCTCGCGCCCGGTGTCTTCGATGACGGCGAGCGACTCGGCGACCAGCTCGGGATCGCGCGACAGCACCCGCCGGCTGGCGCTGGCCTGGACCACCATCACCGACACACTGTGGGCGACCACGTCGTGCAGTTCGCGGGCGATGCGCACGCGCTCCTGCTGGACCGCCCGGGCGGTGGCCGCCTCTCGCTCGTGCTCGGCGCGGGCGGCTCGGTCCTCGACCTCGGCCAGGTAGGCGCGCCGGTTGCCGACGCTGTCGCCGATGAACCACGCGGTGGCGAAGATGACGACGTTGGCGATGACCGAGATCGCCGGGAGGTCCTCCTGCTCGACCAGCACGCCGACCACCATCACGGCCACCAACAGGCCGCCCACCCACAGTCCCGTGCGCATGGACCGTCGACGGTCGACGTGGGCGGCGACCGTGTAGATCAGGATCAGGGCGGCCACGCTGGCGCCGGTGTCGATGTAGTCGAGGACCCAGTAGGGGATGATCGCCGCGGCGGCCACCCAGAGCGCTGCCACCGGTGCCCGCCGGCGGATGGCGACCATGGCGAAGATGACCACGACCAGCACGTAGGCCAGCGGGTCGGCTGCTCGGTTGCTGCCTCCGCCCACCTCCAGATCGACCGTGGCGAGTCCGATGATCGAGATGCCCCCGATCAGCAAGGCGAGCAGCACGTCCGCGGTCTGCGGGTGCTCCTTGAGCCACATGATGGGGTGCCGTTGGCGCACGATCGAACGGTACCGACCGCCCCGGGAGTCCGTCGTCCGCCCAGGGGACGAGCCGCGGATCCGACCAGGGGATGACAGGATGTAGGGCCACGTAGCAGCGCCACACCAGGGGGAACGGGGCACCGATGGCAACCATCGCCACCACGGCCGACATCATCCGCACGCACGCGAAGGAGCGCGGCGACCAGGTCGCCATCATCCAGGACGACTTCCAGGAGACGTGGTCCGAGCTGCACGCCCGATCGAACCGGGTGGCCAACGCCCTGCGCGACGCCGGCGTCGGCGAGCACGACCGGGTCGCCTTCCTCGACAAGAACGGCTTCGAGTACTTCGAGGTGTTCTTCGGCGCCGCCGAGCTCAACGCCGTCACGGTCAACGTGAACTGGCGCCTGGCCCCGCCCGAGATGGCCTGGATCGTCGACAACGCCGAGGCCAAGGTGTTCTTCTTCGGCAAGGAGTTCGCCGACGCGGTCGACAAGGTCCGGGCCGACATGCCCACCGTCACCACGTTCGTGTGCCTCGAGGGAGACGACCGCTTCGAGCGCTACGAGGACTGGCTCAGCGGCGACGACACCGACCCGGGCGTGCAGCCCACCGGCGCCGACGTGGCCTTCCAGCTGTACTCCTCGGGCACCACCGGGTTGCCCAAGGGTGTGATGCTCTCCAACGACAACCTGTTCGCCCTCGCCCCCGATGCCGCCGACATCTGGGAGTTCAGCCCCGAGATGGTCAACCTCGCCGCCATGCCGCTGTTCCACATCGGCGGCGCCGGGTGGGCGGTGGCGGGCATGTACTTCGGCGGCACCACCGTGATCCTGCGAGAGATGGACCCGGCGGCGCTCATCGACCTGATCGGCGAGCGGCACATCACGCACGCCTTCCTCGTGCCGGCGGTGCTGCAGTTCATGCTGATGATGCCCAATGCCCCCGAGGGCGACTACTCGAGCCTGCGCTACATCGTCTACGGGGCGTCGCCCATCACCGAGGAGGTCCTGGCCAACTCGGTCAAGACCTTCCAGTGCAAGTTCGCCCAGGCCTACGGCCTCACCGAGACCACCGGCGCCATCGTGACCCTGGCGCCCGAGGACCACGATCCCGACGGCCCGAACCGACACCGTCTGCGGGCGGCCGGCAAGCCCAACGCCAACGTCGAGATCAAGGTGGTCGACCCCGACAGCTTCGAGGAGGTGCCCACCGGCGAGGTGGGCGAGATCATCACGCGGTCCAACCAGAACATGATCGGGTACTGGCGCAACGACGAAGGCACCGCCTCGGCCTTCGTCGACGGCGACTGGTTCCGCACCGGCGACATCGGGTACTTCGACGAGGACGGGTACCTGTACATGCACGACCGGGTGAAGGACATGATCGTGTCCGGCGGCGAGAACGTGTACCCGGCCGAGGTCGAGAACGCCCTGATGAAGCACCCCGGCATCGCCGACGTCGCCGTCATCGGCGTGCCCGACGACAAGTGGGGCGAGGTCGGCAAGGCCATGGTCGTCACGGCCGAGGGCCAGGATCCGAGCGAGGACGAGATCCTGACCTTCGCCCGCGAGCACCTCGCCGGCTTCAAGGTCCCCAAGTCGGTCGAGTTCATCACCGAGATCCCCCGCAACCCCACGGGCAAGATGCTCAAGAAGGACCTGCGGGCGCCCTACTGGGAAGGCCGCGACCGCAACGTGTAGGCGCGCAACGGCCCCGGGGGAGCCCCGGGGCCGCTCGCCCGTGGTCGCTCCACGCCCCGAAGAGCGCGGCACGACCACCGTCACAGGAGGTCGGGTACCGGCATCTCCTGGTTCACCATCATCGCCTTCTCGGCACGCACGTTGTTGCGCCGCTTCCAGAACTTCTGCTTCCAGTGGCGGTACTCGCGGCGGGGTCTGGGACTCCGCTCGTCGACCACCTCCGGCGGTTCGGTCTCCACCCGCGTGTGCACGGGCAGGGGGGTGACGATCTCTTCACCGAGGTCGACGTCAGCGTGGGCCAGGAGCTCGTGCGTGCGGCGGCGGACCTTGCGGTTCGTCGCTCGACGCTCCTCCTTGGAGGGCGCGGCCATGGCGGCGCCCGGTGTGGCCTGCTTGGACGAACGATGACGGTTGGACATGGTGCTCCTTCGTCTCGGTTCGAGAACCGCGGCCAGCGGCTCCGGGACCCGACCCTACGAAACCTATATTACAGAACCATGACGGAATTGGGTGCAGAACGCGGTTTCTGCTAACGGCGTTTCGGTTGGCGGGCGGCCGGCAGCGGCGCACTACCGTCGCCGCCGTGCTCGACCTGCGACGCATCCGCACCGAACCCGACGTCGTCCGCGCCGGCCTCGCCCGGCGGGGTGCCGACCTGGCCCCACTCGACCGGATCGTCGAGCTCGACGAGCGGTCCCGGACCATCGGCGCCGAGCGCGACGAGCTGCGCAACCAGGTCAAGACCATCTCCAAGGAGATCGGCGAGCTGTTCAAGGCCGGCGAGCGCGAGCAGGCCGAGGAGCGCAAGGCCGAGTCGAAGCGGCTCGGCGACCAGGAGAAGGACCTGTCGGCCGAGGCCGACGCCATCGACGCGGAGATCCGCCAGCTCCTGCTCGGCATCCCCAACCTGCCCAGCGCCGACGCCCCCGACGGCGCCAGCGAGGCCGACAACGTCGTGCTGCGCACCCACGGTCCCGGGCCGGAGACCTTCGCCGAGCACCAGCGCGTCCCCCACTGGGACATCGGCGACGAGCTCGGCATCCTCGACAACGAGCGGGCGGTCAAGATCAGCGGCTCGATGTTCACGATGTACCGCGGCTGGGGCGCCCGCCTTCTTCGGGCGATGATCGGCCACAGCCTCGACACCAACGCCGATCCGTCGCTGGGGCCGGTGTGGGAGGAGATCCGACCGCCCGACCCTGGTGCGCACCGACACCATGATCGGCACCGGGCACCTGCCCAAGTTCGAGGACGAGGCGTACCACGTCGAGCGCGACGACCTGTGGACGATCCCCACCGCCGAGGTGCCGCTCACGTCGATGGCCGCCGGCGAGATCCTCGACCACGAGCAGCTGCCCATGCGGTTCATGGCCTACACGTCGTGCTTCCGTCGCGAGGCCGGCGCCGCCGGCCGCGACACCCGCGGCCTGCTGCGCAGCCACGAGTTCGACAAGGTCGAGCTCATGGGATACGCCGACGGCCAGGAGCAGGGCATCGCCCTGCAGGAGGAGATCCTCGCCCGCAGCGAGCGGATCCTGCAGGACCTCGGCCTCAGCTACCGGATCCTCGACCTGTGCGCCGGCGACCTGGGCGGCTCGGCTGCGCGCACCTGGGACATCGAGGCCTACGCCCCCGGTGTGGGCGAGTGGCTCGAGGTCAGCTCGGTCAGCTGGTTCAGCGACTACCAGGCCCGGCGGGCCGACGTGCGCTGGAAGCAGGCCGGCGAGAAGGGCACCACCATCTGCCACACGGTGAACGGCTCGGCCATGGGCTGGCCCCGCACCGTGGCCGCCTACCTCGAGACCCACCGCCAGCCCGACGGCTCGATCGCCATCGTCGAGGCCCTGCAGCCCCGGCTCGGCGGCGCCACCGCCATCCCCGCCCCCTAACCCACCCACACCCCACTCGCGGAAAATTCCTGGCGTTCGGCTTCGGAAACCGGAGGCAAATCACAGGAATTTGCTGGAGGGGCGGGGCGGGTACGGTCGGGTCATGACCGAGTCCGGGGAGCTGCTGTGGACGCCGTCACCCGAGCGGGTCGAGCTCACCCGCATGGCCGCCTTCCTGCAGCGGCTCGGCTGCGACGACTACCCGGCGTTGCACCGCCGGTCGGTCGAGGAGCCCGAGGTGTTCTGGCCGGCGGTGTGGGAGGAGTGCGGCCTGGTCGGCGACCCGGGCGACGTGGTGCTCGAGCGGGGCGAGTCGATGTTCCGGTCACGCTTCTTCCCCGACGGCCAGCTCAGCATCGTCGAGCACGTGCTGCGGCACACCGGGCCCGAGCCGGCGATCATCGCCGCCGACGAGCAGGGGACCCGCACGATCTCGTGGGACGAACTGGCCGTCGAGGTCGGTGCCATGGCGGCGGCGCTCGCCGCCGAGGGCGTCGGAGCGGGCGACCGGGTGGCGGCCTGGCTGCCGAACGGGATCGAAGCCGTGGTGGCGATGCTGGGGGCAGCGGCCATCGGTGCGGTGTTCTCCTCGACCAGCCCCGACTTCGGCGCCGCTGGCGTGCTCGACCGGTTCGGCCAGATCGAGCCGATGGTGCTCTTCGCCGTCGACGGCTACGACTACGGCGGCACCCACTTCGACCGCCGTGAGGTGCAGGCCGAGATCGTCGCCGGCCTGCCGTCGCTGCGCCGGACGGTGGTGGTCGGGCGGGACGGCGACTCGGGTTGGGATGCCTTCCTCGCCCCGCACCGGGGCACGCCGGCGCCGACGACCCGTCGCAGCTTCCACCACCCGTGGTACGTCCTGTACTCCAGCGGAACCACCGGCAAGCCGAAGTGCATCGTGCACGCCACCGGTCGGGTGCTGCTGATGCACGCCAAGGAGCACCAGCTGCACGGCGACCTGTCCGCCGGCGACCGTCTGCTCTACGTCACCACCTGCGGCTGGATGATGTGGAACTGGCTGGTGTCGGGGCTGGCGTGGGGCGTCACCATCGTCACCGTCGACGGCAACGTCGCCCATCCCGGGCCGTCGCGGTTGTGGGACCTGGTCGACGAGCATGGCGTCGACTTCCTGGGCGTGGGGGCCAAGTACCTCGACGCACTGGCCAACCCCTCGATGGGAACGGGGGGCTACCAGCCGGCCGAGCACCACGACCTCACCTCGCTGCGGACGCTGGCCAGCACCGGCTCGCCGCTCAGTCCCGAGCGCTTCGCCTGGGTCTACGAGGCGGTGAAGCCGGATCTGCACGTGGCCTCCATCAGCGGCGGCACCGACCTGTGCGGCTGCTTCGTGCTCGGCGATCCGACGTCACCGGTGTACGCCGGCGAGATCCAGCGGCCCGGGTTGGGCATGGCCGTCGACGTGTGGTCGGCCGACGGCACGTCGCTGCCGCCGGGCACGCGGGGCGAGTTGGTCTGCACCGAGCCGTTCCCCAGCCAACCGCTCGAGTTCTGGGACGACCCCGACGACGCCCGCTACCGCTCGGCCTACTTCGAGCGCTTCGGCGCCGACGTGTGGCACCACGGCGACTTCGCCTCGTGGACCGAGCACGGCGGCGTGGTGATCCACGGTCGCAGCGACACCACACTGAATCCCGGTGGCATCCGCATCGGCACGGCCGAGATCTACCGGGTGGTCGAGCAGATCGACGGCATCGCCGAGTCGCTGGTGTTCGGCCAGCAGGTCGGGTCCGAGGAATCGGGCGCCGACGTCCGCATCGTGCTGCTGGTGGTGCTCGACGGCGGGGTCGAGCTCGACGACCACCTGCGCTCGCGCATCGCCGACGCCGTGCGAAGCGGCTGCTCGCCCCGGCACGTGCCCCGGGCGATCTTCGCCGTCGACGAGCTGCCCCGCACCCGCTCGGGCAAGCTCGTCGAGCTGGCCGTCGCGGACGCCGTGAACGGGCGCGAGGTGCGCAACACCGAGGCGTTGGCCAACCCCGACGCCCTGTGGGCCGCCAGGGACGCCGTCGTCGACCACCCCTGACCGAACTGGCAGCCCACGCGTCACGGAACTGGCAGCCCGTACGTCACACGCCGGCACGTTCGCCGATCCCCGCGTGACGCAGCGGCTGCCAGATTTGTGACGGGGCGGCTGCCAGTTTCTCGGAGGGGTGGGTCAGCTGGCGCCGTCGTCGGCGGCGTCGGCCTCGGCGATGGCGGTCTGCAGGCCGGCGAGGGCCTGCTGGCCTCGGCTGAGGGTCTCGGCGGTGATGCGGCAGTGCTTGTGGTGCTCGCCGTGCTCGGCGCAGGCCTCGGAGGTCTCGGAGAGGATCTTGGAGGTGGCGTCGACCAGGGCGCGACTGCCCTGGACGGTGGGGCCGGTGCGGGCCAGCACGCGGGCGGTGGCCGAAGCCACGTCGGCGGCGTCGCTGCACGCTCGGACGCACTCGACCATGGGGGCGGGGTCGGGCGCAGACAGGCAGGAGTCGGCACAGCTGACCGCAGCCGCCGCCGCATCCTGGAGGGCGTCGATGGCCAGCGCCAGCGCGGCGTGGTCGACCCCCCGCTCGTCGGGGCGGGCTTCGAGCATCTGGGTGGCGACGTTCATGGCGGCATCCATACCCGAATCGGCGGACTGGCAGACGGACAGCGACGCGGGGCCGGCGCGGTAGAACGGGGCCGTGGAACCCGGAGAGCTCGCCCGACGACGCATCGAGTACGAGAGCGCCGGCTTCGACGTGGCCGACGCCCATCCCGACCCTGTCGAACAGTTCCGCCTGTGGTTCGAGGGCGTCGCCGACCAGCTCGACGAGCCCAACGCCATGGCCGTGGCCACGGCGTCGGCCGACGGCGAGCCACACGTGCGCACCGTCCTGCTCCGCGGGTTCGACCAGCGCGGCCTGGTGTTCTTCACCAACAAGCAGTCGGCCAAGGGCACCGACCTGACCGCCAACCCCGTGGCCGAGGTGCTGTTCCTGTGGTCGCCCGTCCATCGCCAGGTCCGGGTCACCGGGACGGTCGAGGACGTGCCCGCCCAGGAGTCCGACGAGTACTTCGCCAGCCGACCCCGCGCCGCCCAGATCGGTGCGTGGGCGTCACCGCAGTCGCAGGTGCTGCCCGACAAGGACGAGCTTCGGCGCCGTGTCGACGAACTCGAGGAGCGCTTCGCCGACCAAGACGTGCCCCGCCCGCCGCACTGGGGCGGCTACGTCGTGCGCCCACAGCGCTGGGAGTTCTGGCAGGGCCGGCCCAACCGGCTCCACGACCGGGTGCGCTACCGCCGCGACGGCGACGTCTGGGTGCTCGAGCGGCTGGCCCCCTGAGCGTCGGGCTGGTCGGTGGACAGGCCGGCGCCCAGCTCGTGCATGGCGTCGACCAGCCCGTCGATGAGCCGGACGGTGTGCGGCGTGGGGAACCCGGCCCTCCAGGCGTTCCAGAACGGGCCGTTGCCCCGCACCCGCGGTGGCAGCTCGATCTGCACGCCCTGGTCGGCCGGCAGGTTCACCGGGTTGTGCCGGTGCATGCCCCGCAGCTCGCGCGGGATGTCGTCGAGCTCGTCGATGACCTCGTAGTCGGGGAGCCGCCGGCGGAGGCTGGCGCCGACCGTGCGGGCAGCGTCGCGGTTGCGTCCGCCCAGCAGGATCGAGCGCATCATGCGCCGGCGACCGAACCCGTGGATGGTCACGGCGAGCTGCACGTGGTCGACGAAGGCGGCCAGCCGCTCGGAGTGCTCGGGCCGGAAGCGGGCGGAGGGCACGTGCACGCGCATGCCCCGCTGGCGCACGGCGTAGAGCGAGGCGCCGGTGGCGGCGGCAACGGCCTCGGCGACGTCGTCGGTGCCGACCTCGAGGTCGCCACCGTGGTACGCCATCACGCCGATGGACGAGCCGAGCTCCAGGTGCTCGGTGACCCCGCCCGTGGCGAGCAGGCCCGACAGGTCGTGCCCGGTCAGGTCGTGGTCGCTCAGGACACGTCTCCGCTGCGCCGCCGGGAGACCAGCACCGACACGGCAACCATGGCGACCAGGGCGAGGGCCAGGTAGACGCCGAGGCGGGTGGCGCCGACGTCGGACACGAACCGGGTGGCCCGGCCCGACCAGTCCTCGACCAGGTCGACCGGACCGGCCGCCGTCCGCGGGTTGGACCGGACTCGCAGCGAGAAGACGCCGTACCAGGCGACGTAGGCGCCCATCACCACCATGAGCACGGCGGCGGCCTTGTCGGCGTAGCGCATTCCCGACCGCAGGAACCGCACCACCGAGTCGCGGGCCAGGGCGATGGCCACCGTGAGCGTGGTGATCACCAGTCCCATGCCGACGGCGTAGGTGACCAGCACCGACACTCCCGAGACGAAGTCGGTGCGGGAGAAGGCGTTCACGATGTTGGCGATGAACAGCCCGATGGTGCAGGTGAGCGAGGCGATGGCATACGAGACGCCGTACAGGAACATCGACCACAGCCCCGTGGTGCGCCCGCCCCGGTCGAGCTTGGGCGCTCGTGGCGTCAGTTGCAGGCCGCCCAGCATGGCTACGCCCAGGACGACCAGACCGACGCCGATGACCACCGTGGCCCACGGGGCGTACTCCTGGACGGTGGACGAGACCGGCCGCAGGGCGATGCCGACCACCCCGAACACGACGACGAAACCGGCCGAGACCGCCAGGGCCACCGGGATGGCCCGCAGGACCGACTCGCCCTTGGAGGGCACGTGGTCGCCCTCGCGACCGAGGAAGAACGACACGTACGCCGGCAGCATGGCGAAGCCGCACGGGTTGACCGCTGCGACCATGCCCATGGTGAAGGCCAGCGCGAGCGGCGCGTCGATCATCCCGTGACCCCGAGGTGCTCCTCGATCAGCTTCCGCAGCTCGCCGGCGTCGAGTGCGCCGGTGTGGCGCTCGACGATCGTGCCGTCGGCGTCGATGAACAGCGTCGTGGGCATGTTGAGGACGCCGGCGGTGTTGGCCACGTCGCCGTTCACGTCGCGGCCCCAGTCGTAGGTGATGCCGGTCTGCTCGACGATGTTCTTGGCGTCCTCGGGCCGGTCGTTCACGGCGAGCCCGAAGAACCTGACCTGGTCACCGAGGGCTTGGTGGACGTCCTCGAACGCCGGCATCTCGCCCACGCACGGCGGGCACCAGGACGCGAACAGGTTGACGACCGTGGGGCCGTCGATGACCTGGGCGAGGGTGGAGTCGCCACCGTCCTGGGTGCGGAAGGGCACCTGCAGGGCGTCGCCGGACGGTGCCTCGTCGACGGGGGTGAGCTCGAGCGTGCCCGTGCTGGGATCGTCGACCGTGGCGCCGGAGCCGTCGTCGGAGCCGCCGGCGAGCACCAGCACGATGCCGGCGGCGAAGAGGGCCACGATGGTGGCGGCCACGATGGCCGGCCACCCGAGGGTGCGCAGGTTGAAGCGGGGGCGGCGGTCGGGGGTCGTGTCGGTCATGGCGGGTCGTCGCGGAGCATCGCGACGGTATCGCCGTTGCGTGTCGTTGACCCAGGCAGTGGGCCGCAAGGCGGACCGGAGCTCGTCAGGGCGTCACTCCGGTCCGCCTCCCTGCGGCGGGGGGATTCTCAAGCGGTGCGCCGCTCGACGACCGAGCGGAGCGCCACCGGCACGGTCACGTGGACGAACTCGTCCTCGGGCCGGGGGTTCTTGGGTGGGCGGCCACGCCGGCGCTTGGCCGTCAGGACCTTGCCGTTGGCGAACAGCTGCCCGCCCCACACGCCGAGCGGTTCCTTGCGAGCCAGCGCTCCCTCGAGGCACTGCTCCATCACCGGGCACTCGGCGCAGATGCGCTTGGCCCGGGCGATGTCCTGCAGCTCCTCGGAGAAGAACAGGTGCGCCAGGGAGCCGCCGTCCACGGCGCAGGCGGCCTCCGACCAGAAGGAGGTGTCGACCTCGAGGGACACCTCCAACACGCTGTCGATGTCCTGTTGGTTGGCTTGAGCGAGCATCGCCCGCTCCCTTCTCTTGCTCAGGGTGGATGTGGGTTGGTGGATGGGGCTGGGTGGTGGAAGTTGGGAGCGACGGATCCCGGAAACAACAAAGGCCGCCGGGTTTGCTCCCGACGGCCTCTGCGGTCCTTGCTCCTGACGCTGTTGGTCAGGTGGTGGAGCACAGAGGCCATCGATCGTGGAAGGTCGGCACGGACATCGGCTTGCGGGCGATCGAGAACCACGTGGCACCGGTGTTGTTCCGGGTGCCGGTGATGCCGGTGACGCACGCGAGGACGTTGCGGTACGCCGAGGCGCGGCCGCGCGCGAGCCCGGTGCCGGCAGCGGGCTGCGTCATGTGCAGCGTGATCTGCTTCATCGGGTTCACCTCACTTCGCGTGCGTCTCGGGTCGAACCGTCCGGACCGCGTGGGCAGCAGCCCCCAGGTCCGTCCGTGCGAGCAATGGCAGCACGAAGCACCGCGGTCCGTCAATCGATTATTCGGAATCTTTCGCGACATGATGCCGGGATGGTCTCCGAGCACGACGATCCGCTCGACATCGATCCGCCCGAGTCGGGGCGCCGGTGGGAGCATCGGCGGCGTGTCCACCTCGCCGAAGGCACGCCCAAGGGACGCATCCGGCTCGACTCGTTGGCCCGCATGCTCCAGGACGTCAGCGACGAGGACACCACCGACGCCGGCTTCCCGCCGTCGGCGCCGTGGGTCGTGCGCCGGGCCGACCTCGCGGTGCACGAGTTCCCCACCTTCCGCGATCAGGTCACGGTCACCACGTGGTGCTCGGGGATCGGCGGTCGGTGGGCCGAGCGCCGGGTCCGCGTCGTGGGCGACGAGGGTGGCCGCGTCGAGGCCGCAGTGCTGTGGGTGCACCTCGACGAACGGGGCCGGCCCGCCCGATTGCCGGCGGCGTTCCACGAGCTCTACGACGAGCCCGCCGGCGGCCGGAAGGTCCGGGCCCGCCTGCACCACGACTCGGCGCCGGCCGCCGACGGGGTCGACGAGCGGTTCGCCTTCCCGCTCCGGTTCACCGACTTCGACCTCATGGGGCACGTCAACAACGCCGTGTCGTGGGAGCCGGTCGAGGAGGCCTTGAGCCGGCGAACCGAGCTGCGGGCGCCGATGCGGGTGTCGGTGGAGCATCCGGCGTCGATCGAGCCGGGCGAGGACCCCGAGGTGCTCGTCCGCGAGGTCGAGGGCGGCTTCGACCTGTGGATCGTGGTCGACGACCGCACGTGCTCGACGGCCCAGGTGCGCTCGGGCGTGCGCTGAGCAGGCCGTTCGCCGGCGCCGGCGCCGGCGCCGGGTTGCCGGTCAGCTGTCGGTCGGTTGGCGCTCGAGGGCGTCGGCGGCTTCGGGCACCAGGGTGTAGTGCAGGTCGCTGTCGATCCGGCGCGAGGTCATCTCGCCGGCGCGACGCAGGTGCTCGAGGTGGGCGTAGGTCTCGGACTCGGCCATCGAACCCCACGACCGCTTCTGGAACAGGTGGTGGGACAGTTCGACCACGCTGGCCCCGCCGAGCGCGTCGGCGGCGCGGCGGAGGGTGTCGAGGCGCTCTTCGTGGTGGACCCGGATCTCCTTGCAGCGGCCGGGCAGGTCGTGGAACGGATGCCCGTGGGCGGGCAGCGCCAGCGAGACGTCCTCGAGCTCGGACATGCGGTCGAGCGACTCGAAGAACTCGTTGAGCGGGTCGTGCCCGGCGGTCAGTCCGGAGATGTGCGGGGTGATGGTGGGCAGCACGTGGTCGCCCGACAGCACGACACCGTCGGTGGGGGAGTACAGGCACAGGTGGTCGGAGGTGTGGCCCGGCGTGTGCAGCGCCACCCACTCGCGACCGGCGAGCGTCAGCACGTCGCGGTCGTCGACCCGGCGACTGGGCTCGGGGGCCTTCATCCACCGCCGGCCGAACAACCGGCCGGCCCGCATGGCGACGCGCCGTCGCAGCGGTGGGCGGAACCGGGTGCCGTTCCAGGGCTGCTCGCGCTTCCACGGGCTCTTGGCCTGGTCGGCGTCGTCGTCGGTGCCGTCGCCGTCGTCGAGCGCACCCTCGTCGCCCTCGTCGGGATCGAGCCAGGTGCGGAAGGAGCGGTGGGTGACGACCTCGGCTCCGGCCCGGGTGCGCAGCAGGCCGGCGCCGCCGAAGTGGTCGGGGTGGCTGTGGGTGACCACCACGGTGTGCACGTCGCCGACGCTGTAGCCGGCGTCGCGCAGGCGTTGCTCGAGGGCCATCCACGACGCCTTGCCGGGAAGACCGGGGTCGACGACGGCGACGCCGCGGTCGTCGCACAGTGCGTAGGTGTTGACGTGCCCGAGGCCGGGCATGTTGATGGGCAGCTGGAGGCGCAGGATGTCGGGGGCCACCTCGGTGACCTCGGTGGACGCGGGTTCGCGCTCCTGTCGCATCGCCATCGCCGCCACCATACTTGACCGATCGGTCAAGTCACGCCGGCGTGGCGCCCCCGTCGTGGCGGTGATCGATGAAGAGCGCGTCGCGGTAGAAGCGCAGCTCGTCGACGGATTCGCGGATGTCGTCGAGCGCACGGTGCGAGCCGGTCTTGACCGGTGCCTGCTTGAGCACCTCGGGCGACCAGCGCCGGGCCAGCTCCTTGATGGTGGACACGTCGACGCTGCGGTAGTGCAGATGCTCCTCGATCTCGGGCAGGTACGTGGCGAGGAACCGGCGGTCGGTGCCGATCGAGTTGCCGCACAGCGGCACCGATCGGGGCGCGGGGATGTGCTCGCGCAGGAAGGCCAGCGTCTGGGCGCCGGCGTCGGCCAGGCTGACGTCGCTGCTGCGGATGCGTTCGAGCAGCCCCGAGTCGGTGTGCATCTTCACCACCACGTCGTCCATGGCCGCCAGCTCTTCGTCGGTGGCGTGCACCACCAGATCGGGGCCCTCGGCGACGATGGCGAGGTCGTCGTCGGTGATCAGCGTGGCGATCTCGACGATGACGTGCCGCCCCGGATCGAGGCCGGTCATCTCCAGGTCCATCCACGCCAACATCGGCGGCGAACCTACCCTGCCCGGCGTGGACGCCTCCTCCCCGCTCGACATCCCGGTCCGGCGCCTCGACCCCGACCTGCCGCTGCCGTCGTACGCCCACCCGGGCGACGCCGGCGCCGACCTGGTGGCCCGCACCGATGCCGTCCTGGCCGCCGGCGGGGGGCGGGCCCTGGTGCCCACCGGCATCGCCGTGGCCATCCCCGACGGCTGGGCCGGCTTCGTGCAGCCCCGTTCGGGCCTGGCCCTGCGCCACGGCGTCACCGTGCTGAACAGCCCCGGCCTCATCGACGCCGGCTACCGCGACGAGCTCAAGGTCATCCTGGTGAACACCGACCCGAGCGCCGAGTACCACGTCACCCGGGGCGACCGGATCGCCCAGCTCGTGCTGCGGCCCGTCGCCACCGGCCGGTTCCACGCCGTCGGCGAGTTGCCCGACAGCCACCGCGCCACCGGCGGCTTCGGCTCCACCGGCCGCTGAGCGCCACCCGATCGAGAATCTGGCAGCCGCCTCCGTAACGGAACTGGCAGCCGCTGCGTAACAGGACGGAGTCAAGTGCTGGGCGGTGTGACGCTGCGGCTGCCAGAACGGTGGGCGTGCTACTCGTCGTCGTCGGCGGCGGTCTTGCGGAAGGTGATGCGCCGGCCCTCGTCGGCCACCTCGACCTTGCCGACGGTGGCGCTGAGGATCTGCTCGGCCATCTTCTCGGCCACACCGTCGTGGCGCCCGGCGGGTCCGTCGGCGGCCACGTCGACCTCGATCTCGCCGCGCGCCACGGTGAACCGGATGGACAGCGTCCCCTCGCGGTCGGCGCCGTCGAGCAGCACCTGGCAGACCTCGCCCACGGCGAGGCGCAGGTCCTCGACCTCGTCGTAGGAGAACCCGGAACGGGTGGCCAGGCCGGCGATGGCGACGCGGGGGAGGCGCACGTAGGCGAGCACGGCCGGAATGGTCATCCGGATGTGGTCGGTGCTCACTCGGGTCCCTCCACGCCGCTCGGCATCGGCGCCAAGCCTCGCGCACCGGACGTCATGGCGCCGAGGTGACCTGGTCGGCGTCTTTGTCGATGCGCCGGCCCTGGTAGGTCGGATGGCGGAGGCGACCGTCGCTGGTCCACTCGGCGAAGGCGACCTCGACCACCAGCTCGGGCCGAACCCAGGTGGCTTCGGCGGCGTGGGCTCTCGGCGGTGGCGGGTCGAACGGGCAGTCGTCGGTCTGCAGGTCGTCGAGGATCTCGGCGACCGTCACCAGCTCGGACTCGGTCAGCCCGCTGCCCACCCGGCCGGCGTAGCGGAGCGGTCCGGTGCCTGGCTCGTCGTGGTAGCCCACGAGCAGGCCACCGATGCGGTTCGACCGGCGACCGCTGCCGGGCGCCCAGCCGCCGACCACGAACTCCTGCCGGCGGCGCACCTTCACCTTCAGCCACTCGCGGGTGCGGGCGCCGGGACGGTAGGTCGACGAGGGGCGCTTGGCGATGACGCCCTCGAGGTCCTGGGTGCGTGCCGCCTCCAGGAGCGCGGCCCCGTCGGTGTAGGTGCCCGGGACCTGCCAGTGCGGTCCGGGCTCGACCAGCGTCTCGAGCAGGTGGCGGCGCTCCGACCACGCCAGCCCGGTGACCGAGCGGCCGTCGAGGGCCAGCAGGTCGAACAGCATGAGCACGCACGGCACCGAGGCCGACCGCTCGGCGATCACCCGCGGGTTGGTGACGTGCATGCGGGACTGGAGGCGGCCGAAGTCGGGCCGGCCGGCGTCGTCGAAGGCGACGATCTCGCCGTCGAGCACGGCCGAGTCGACACCCAACGCGGCTCCCAGCCCGGACAGCTCGGGGAACGACGCGGTGGCGTCACGGCCGTTGGCGGTCTGCAGGCGGACGGTGCCCCGATCGACGCCGACCACGGCCCGCATGCCGTCCCACTTCACCTCGAACACCCAGTCGCCGCTGGTTGGCAGTTCGGCGGCGGTGGCCTTCATCGGCAGGGGGAGGGACGGGTCGGCCACGGCTCAGCTCCGACGGCGGGGCGGCCGGGAGACGAGGATCCCGGCGGCTTCGAGCTCGTCGATGTCGGCGTCGCTGCGACCGAGCACCTCGGCCACGACGACCCGGTTGTGCTCCCCGCGCCAGGCGGGCGGGCCGGCCACGCCGGCGGGCGCAGCCGAGAAGCGCCACGGCGCCTGGGGGATGGCGAACGTGCCGCCGGCCCGGTCGTCGACCTCGACCACCGAGCCCCGGTGCTGCGCGTAGTCCGATCGGGCCAGCTCGGGCACCGACTGCACGACCGCGGCCGCCAGTCCGGCTTCGTCGAGCAGGGCCACCAGCGCCTCGCCGGTGGGCACGGTGGCGGCGAACTCGCGGAAGTCGCCGCGCAGCCGGTCGGCGCGGGCGAGGCGCCCCTCCCACGAGCGGATCTCCGGGTCGGCGAGCAGGTCGTCGCGGCCGAGCAGGCGCAGGAACTCGGCGTAGCCGTGGGCGGCCGGGTCGCCGGCCACGCTCACCCGGTCGCCGTTGGCGACCTCGACCACAGGCGACCAGCCGCTGCCGAGCACCGCGGGGTCGCCGGGCTCGGTCTCGCCGGCCAGCTGCTCCTGGGCGTGCTCGTTGGCGAACAGCAGGGCGTCGACCATGGCGACGTCGACGTGCTGACCCCGGCCGGTGCGCTCGCGGGCGAACAGCGCGGCGAGGACGCCCGACAGGGCGAGCAGGCCCGTGTACACGTCGCCGTGGGAGAAGGCGTCGTTGGCCAGCAGGGCCTGGCCGGCGACCACCTGCTGGTGCTCGAGCTGACGTGCCGTCGTGCCGGCGGCGGCGTGGCCGATGACCGCGTAGGCCCGGCGACCGGCCCACGGTCCGTCCTGGCCGAAGCCGGTGAGCGAGCCGTACACCACACCGGGGTTGGCGGCCGCGACGGCGTCGTAGCCGATGCCCCAGCGCTCGCACACGCCGGGCCGGAAGTTCTCGAGCACGACGTCGGCCCGGCTGGCCAGCGCGAAGAGCAGCTCGCGGCCGCCCGGTCGGTCGAGGTCGATGGAGACGTTCTGCTTCCCGCTGTTCTGCTGGGCGTAGTAGCCCGAGATCGGGCCGTGGCGGGGAACCGAGAAGCGGCTCAGGTCGCCGGCGGGCGGCTCGACCTTGACGACCCGGGCACCCAGGTCGGCCAGCGCCCGACCGCAGAGCGGCCCGGCCAGCACCCGGGTGAGGTCGAGCACCAGCAGGCCGTCGAGGAGCGGAGCGCCGTCGCCCGTCGGGTTCGGTCCAGCCTCGGTCACCCGCCGAACTCTAGGTTCGGCCGCCATGTCCTCGACCTCCGACGCTCACCTCCCGTTGCGCGACCAGGCCGCCCTCGTCACCGGCGGCGGCAGCGGCATCGGCTTCGCCTGCGCCCGCACCCTCCTCAGGGACGGCGCCTCGGTCACCATCGCCGGCCGCACCGAGGACAAGCTCCGGACCGCCGCCGACGAGCTGCGCGCCGATGCGCCCGACGGTGCGTCGGTGGCGTACGCCGTGTGCGACGTCGCCGACGAGGACCAGGTCGTCGAGGCCGTCGAGGTCGCCGCCGGCCTCACCGGCCAGCTCCAGCTCTGCGTGGCCGCCGCCGGCACCGGGACCATGGCGCCGGTCGTGGCCATGCCCTCGACCGAGTGGGACAAGGTCATCGGCATCAACCTCACCGGCGCGTTCTTCACGCTCAAGCACGTGGCGCCCCGCATGGTCGAGGCCGGCGGAGGAAGCTTCGTCGGCATCTCGTCGATCGCCGCACCGCTCACCCACCGGTACATGTCGGCGTACTGCGTGTCGAAGCTCGGCCTCGAGGCGCTCATCAAGACCGCCGCCGACGAGCTCGGGCAAGCCGGCGTGCGGTGCAACGCCGTGCGCCCCGGCCTGGTGCCCACCGAGCTGGCCGCCGCCCTCGACGGCGACCCGCAGGTCCGCGACGACTACCTCGCCCAGATGCCCCTGGGTCGTGTCGGCACGGTCGACGACGTCGCCGCCGCGGTCCGCTTCCTGTGCGGACCCGAGTCGTCGTGGGTCACGGGCGAGGCGCTGGGCGTCGACGGCGGCCACCACCTGCGCCGGGGACCCGACCTCGAGCACTGGGCCCGCGGCCTGTTCGGCGACGACGTCACCGAGGGTCGGGTGCGCTGAGCGCACTCACCACCAGATGACCGGGCCGTCGCCGTCCGCCGGCACGCGAGCAGCGGTGCCGGCGGCGATCCGGCGGCCGCTCCACGCCAGCGCCGCCGCATCGACGACGTCGTCGGGAGCCGCCAGCCCGGCGGTTCCGGGATCGTCAGGGAGGTCGATGCCGACCTGGCGCAGCAGCCGCAGCCGCAGCATCAGCCCCGACCACGTCGTCTTCGGATGGGGCAGCGGCACGCCGCCGTGCATGGCCCGGAACGCCAGCTCGGGCATCGTCTCGTGGAGCAGGCCCGGGCGCACCGCATCCAGTGCCCGGGCCTCGCGGATCTTGGGCACCAGGAACCAGGCCTGCTTCGACACGCCCCGACCGGTGGTGGCCTTCGACCACGCGTTGGCGCCGGCGTAGTCGTCGTCGGCGAAGTCGAGCGCGCCGAGCGCCGGCGCGGGGAACAGGCTCGAGCGCCGGGGGCCGAGCAGGGCCCGCCCCTCCACGTCGGCGAGGCGAAGGCCCGCCGCCTCCAGCTCGATCGGCATGTCGACCGCGACGGCGGCGACCGGTGCAGCGCCGTCGACCAGCGCCGCGAGCGTGCCGGCGAAGCGCACGTCGAGGTCGTCGTCGGGGCCGTCGGCCGACCAGCGCACGCCGACCCACCCCCGGCGGGCGCCGTCGACGCCGAGCACGTACCCATCGGTTCCGGTCACCCCACGATCCTGGCCCACGCCGCGATCCTGAGAATTTCGTCGTCTGGTCAGCGGGGTCCTGACGGAGCGACGAAATTCTCGGGCCGGATGTGCGAGCCTGCTGGCATGGAAGCGGGACCGAACCAGCTGGCCGAGCTCGACGACGACACCGTTCGCCTGATGGCGTTCCGGGTGTGGGGCTACAAGCAGGGCGAGCAGGTGTCGCTGCTCATCCACCTGGGTGACCGGCTCGGGCTCTACCGGGCGATGGCCGACGCCGGCCCCCTCACCTCGCAGGAGCTGGCCGAGCGGACCGATCTGGCCGAGCGCTGGGTGCGCGAGTGGCTCTGGGCGCAGGCCGCCGCCGAGCTGGTCGACCACCACGTCGACAACGGCGTCAACCGCTTCGAGCTCACCAAGGCCGGGCGGTCGGTGCTGGTGGACGAGGACGGGTCGCTGTTCTTCGCCGCCGGCGCGTTCGGCGAGCCGATGCCCCCCGACCTCGTCGACGACTTGAGCGAGGCGTTCCGGACCGGTGTCGGCCTGCCCTACGACCGGCAGGGGCCGCGGGGCGCCCACCGCACCGAGCGCATGCTGGGTCCGTGGGCCAAGCTCGCGCTGGTCCCGGTGATCCTGCCGATGCTCGAGGGAGTCGTCGACAAGCTCGAGGCCGGCGCCGACGTGTGCGACGTCGGGTGCGGCTCGGGCGTGGCGCTGGTGGCCATGGCCCGGGAGTTCCCCGGGTCCCGCTTCACCGGCTACGACCCGTCGCGCCACGCCGTCGAGCGGGCCCGGGCCAAGGTGGTCGACGCCGGTCTCGACAACGTCGAGATCGTCCACGCCCGCGCCGAGGAGCTGCCGGGGGAGCCGACGTTCGACCTGGTGCTCACCTTCGACTGCCTCCACGACATGACCCACCCGGACGAGGCCCTGGCCGCCATCCGGAAGGCGCTGCGCGAGGACGGCACGCTGCTGGTCAAGGAGATCAAGTGCGCCGAGACCCTCGAGGAGAACAAGGCCAACCCGATGTTGGCGATGATGCTCGGGTTCTCGATCACGTCGTGCATGTCGTCGGCCACGAGCGAACCCGACGGCATGGGCCTGGGCACCGTCGGCCTCCCCGCCGGCCGGCTGCGGTCGCTCGCCGAGGCCGCCGGCTTCCGTCGGTTCACCGCCCACGATCCGGGCGAGCCGTCGAACGTGTACTACGAGGTTCGTCCCTGACGGTCGGGCGCCCGTAGCGGCCGGTAGGCGTTGGTCTTCGGGTCGAGGACGAGGACGCCCTTGGCCGGGATGCCCTCGGCGCGCAGCGGCTCGGTTCGGACCCGGTACCAGGTGGTGCGGGGGATCTCGTCGACCACCCGTACGTAGCGAGGCCGGTCGGCGACCGGGAGCGTGGCCACCGCTCCGGTGAGCTCGTCGGGGTCGATCGTGCCGCCCGGGCACAGCGTGACCGCCACCCCCACCGCCAGGGTGCCGTCGGGCTCGTCGACCGGGTAGGCCACGCTCAGCCGGACCGCGTCGAGCGTGCTCACGGCGTCCTGCACCGGGATCGGCGGGGTGGCGCCGAGCGGCGTGCGGATCAGCGAGTGGACGCCGCCGATCAGCCAGTGGTCGCCATCGGGGTCGACCCGGAACAGGTCGCCCGTGGGCTGCCAGGCATCGCCACTCTCGAACACCGCCCGCAGTGCCCGATCGGGGTACGGACCGTCGCGGCGGCTGAGCCGGGCCAGCAGCATGCCGACCTCACCGGGCCGGCAGCGGACGGCGAACCCGTCGCGTCCCTCGACCAGCCGGCCGTTGTCGATGTCGTAGCGGGCGACCGCCAGCTCGGCGCTTCCCGGGAGGCGCCGCCCGACCGAACCGGTCTTGGTGCCGCGCACGTTCACCAGCACCGCTTCGCCCTCGGTCGAGGCGTAGAACTCGAGGACCTTCGCCGGGGCGAAGCGCTCCTCGACCCGCCGCCACAGGCCGGTGGGCATGCCCGAGCCGATGAACAGGCGGATCGGGTGGTTGCGGTCGCGGCCGCCGCTGGGCGCGTGGAGCATGTCGGCGGCCATCGTCCACGTGTAGGTGATGGCGGTGGCGCCGTAGCGGCGGACCTCCTCCCAGAACGTGTCGGGATCGAAGCCGCGGGTCATGGCCAGCCGGGACCGGCCGGCCAGCGCAGCGCCGATGCCGGTGAGCAACGCCGAGGGGTGGTGAATGGGGGTGAGGCTCAGGACGGTGTCGCTGCGGTTCAGCGACGCCGATGCCGCGGTACCGAACGCGGACAGCGCCCAGCGTCCGTTGGTGATGCGGTTGACCTGGGTGCGCTCGCCGCTGCCGGTGAAGAGGATGAAGGCCAGGTCCTGGGCTCGTCCGGGGTTGGGCTGGTACCAGCCCGGCAGCGTCACCGCACCGGGATCGATGGCCTCCATGTCGTCGACGGCTGACCCGAGATCGCGGGGCCCGCCCCCGCCGCCCAGGACGTGCACGGGCACGCCCGCACCGATGGCCGCCGCCTGCTCGCCGTGTTCGGGGTCGGCGACGATGCGGGTGACCCGGCCGAGCGCGGCCTCGCGCTGGAGGAACCCGTCGGGGCGCAGCATGACGGCGACCGCGCCGAGCCGGTTGAGGGCGGCGACGATGCCGAGCGCGCTGGGTCGGGTGTCCATGAGCACGCCCACGTGCGCGCCCTGGCGGACCCCGATGCTGAGGAGACCGCGGACGACGTTGTCGATGCGCTCGTTGGCCGCCGCGTAGGTGTGCCCCCGGCCCTCGAACAGGAACGCGGTGTCGTCGGGGGCGGCCTCGGCTTGCTCGGCGAACAGGCGGCCGAGCGACACCCGACTGGTCGGACGTGACCGGTCGATGCGGTTCAGGCGGCCCAGCTGGCCGAGACCCTCGACGGTGAGCTCACGAGCGGTGCGCAGACCCTGCCGGGCCCCGGTGGTGACCGCTCGGCCGACCCCGGCGCTGATGTTGACCGCCAGGTGCAGCGAGCGCTCGAGGTCGCTCGTGGCCCGGCCGGTGGTGGCATCTGCGGACAACAAGGTGGTGTTCGCCGGCTGGTCGCCGTCGCCATCGATCCAGCGAGTCCACTCGAGGACCGTCGGCCAGGTGACGCGCACCGACGTGGAGCCGACCACCAGACCGAAGTGGCCGGCATCGAGCGACGTCTCGTAGACCCGCGCCGCCGGCGCGGCCTGCGCCATGGCCCGGACGACGTCCGGAGGGGCGATGTCGTCGGACTCGCCGACGAAGCACAGCACGGGGCAGTCGATGTCGGCGAGGGTGACCGGCCGGCCGTCGATGACGAACCCGCCCGAGAGCATGCGGTTGGAGACCAGGAACTGCTTCACCAGCTCGGCCAGCGCCGGCCCCGGCCACGCCACCCAACCCTCGTCCATCAGGAACCGCCGCTGGCCCTCGCGGGGCAGCAGCGAATCGCGGTCGTGGAGCTGGAGCACGAACTGCAGCTGGTTGCGCACGGTCGCGATGGGGTCGAGCATGCGGAACCCGGCTCGGCTCATCCACGCCGGCACCGTGAAGTTGGGCAGCACACGGTCGGCCAGGAAGTCGACGGCGTCGATGAGGAGCTCGTCGTCGAGGCCGAACGGCAGGACGCCGTGGGTGTCGACCGGGCTGCCGAACGTGATGAGGCTGGCCAGGCCCTCGCCGCGTCGGTAGGCGGCGCACTGGTAGCAGAACATCCCGCCCTGGCTGTAGCCCGACAGGTGGACGGGTCCGCCGGTGGCCTCGATGACCTCGTCGATGGCCCGGCTGAGCGCCACCACGTGGTCGGTGAGCGTCCGTTCGAGCCCACCGACCTCCTTCTCGGGCGCGCCGAAGTCGACCACCCAGGGGTCGACGCCGCCGGCGTCGAGCATGGCGACGGCGCTGGAGCTCGGCGACACGTCGTAGACGTCGGCGGACAGCATCATCGGCGGCACCAGGACCACCGGGGGGCGCCGTCCTTCGGCGGCGTCGCCGGCGCCGTAGCGGCGCAGCCGACACATCGGGTGGCTGGACACGACCTCGTACGGGGTGGATTCGTCGCCGGTCTCCAAGCCCCCGAAGCGCACCACTTCGAGCGCGTTCTGCGCGGCCTGCCCCAACCGGACGAGCGGTCGGGTGATGCCGGCGGAGAGCGCGTTCACGGGGCGGAACCTCGTCGTCGAGGACTGGCTTGTTGGTACCGGGCGTAACCCTAGTGACCCACTTCCGGAACGTCCCCTTCCGCAGCCCCGACCGTCGGAGGTCGCCCCGCCGTCAGGCGGGTCGGAAGGTCCAGTGCCAGGGCTCGCGGGCGACGTCCTCGTGGAAGCCGAAGCGCGCCGCGTTGGCCCGCAGCCACTCGACGGTGCCGCCCGAGGTGTCGAGGTCGAGGGCCCGGCCCCAGCCGTGGTTGCTGGTGCCGGGCACGGCGGCCAGCCCGCCGTGGCTGTACAGGCCCTTGCGCTCGGCCAGGGCCGCCTGCTCGTCGAACGACCGGTACGAGTCGCTCACGCGGATGGTCACGCCGTCGCGGGCTGCGGCTTCGGCCATGGTCCGGAACGCGCTGGCCGCCGGTGCCCACAGCCGGTGTTGTCCCTGGCCGATCGGTGCCAGCGCCGTCTCGGGGATGCGACCGTTGCCGTAGGCGGCCAGCTCGGCGGGCGCTCCGGCGGGGCCCATGGCCGTGGACGTCACTGCCGCCGACCCTGGGGCCGCCGGTGTCCGAGCCATGGCCAGCATGCGCTCGAAGTCGACCGACGACCCCTCCTGGACCCGTGCGATTGGTGCGAACCGGCTCTCGATGGCCGAGATGCGCGCCTGGGCGGCGGCGACACCTGCGGGGATCACGAGCGGGGGGCTCCGGTTCGCATCGCCACCCCCATCGGCAGCGCGGCCGGCCCGTTGAGGCGCACCGTCGAGCCCGACCGCTCGTCGACCGTCTCGCTTCCACCGGCGGACATCGGGGAGAATGGCCCGGATGGACGCTCGCGCCCGCCGGGGGGAGTTCGAGGTGCACGACGGCGCCGCGATGCCGGCTGAGCCGTCCGTGGCACCGGGCTTCGCGTCGTTCGGCCCCTACAGCGAGATCGCGCAGCCCACGGTCTCGATCGTGAACCCCGAGGCCATCCACGTCGGCACCTTCGTCAAGATCGGTGCCTACGCCGTGATCGAGGCGCTCTGCCCCGAGCGGGGGATCAACGTCCGCATCGAGGACGGCGCCTACCTGGGCAACTTCCTGCGCCTCACGGCGGTGGGCGAGGTGGTCATCGGCGAGGAGGCCATGCTCTCCGATCGGGTCTACGTCTCCGACACCAACCACATCTACGAGGACGTGACACAGCCCATCAAGCGCCAGGGCCTGCGCGACGGTCGGCGGGTGGAGATCTGCCGCGGCGCCTGGGTGGGCATCGGCGCCGCCATCTGCGGCAACGTCCGCATCGGTGAGAACGCCGTGGTGGCCGCCAACACCGTGGTGCGTGACGACGTCCCCGACTTCACCGTGGTCGCCGGTGACCCCGCTCGCGTCGTCCGCCAGCACGACGGCGAGGCGTGGCGCTGGATGGAACCCCGCGGGCCTCGCTGATCAGGCTCGGGGTGCGTCGTCGGGCAGCGGGCCGGTGAGCGACGCCCGCTGGGACAGCTCGACCCAGTCGCCGTCGGGCAGCCGCACGAACGAGATGTAGGCGACGTCGCCGAGGCGCACCGGCGCCAGGCCCTCCGAGCACCCGTGGGCCAGGGCGTGGGCGTGGGCCGACTCGACGTCGCGCACCTGCACCGTGAGGTAGCGGATCCCGATGCCGTCGCGCTGGTGGGTCGGCGCCCGGTCGGGTGCGTCGAGCACCTCGATGCGGCTCTCGCCGAGCACGCAGGTGCGGCCCGAGCGGGCGGCGCCGAGCGCCTCGGCGATGACCCGGGCCGTCTGGTCGGCGTCGGTGGCCTCGAGGCGGATCGCCGTGCGCGTCCCGCCTCCCAGCCCGGGCACCAGCTCCACCGGCGTGCCGTCGGGCGTGGTCAGCCGGCGGGTGTGGCCCATCTGCGGTTGGATGCGCTCGCCGTCGACGTGCTCGCGCAGCGCCTCGACCACGATGGCCATCGACACGAACCCGGTGGGCGTGTCGCCGAGCGGGTCGCGATGGGCGTTGAGCTTCAGCACGGCGCCGTGCAACGCGTAGCGGTGCTGGTGGACGCCGCCGCCGACCTTCAGGAGGTGGTCGTAGGCGAGCCCGACCTCCTCCTCCCAGAACGTGCGTTGCTCGTCGAGGCGGTTGGTGGCCAGGCCGACGTCGATGGCCGGCTTGGCGATCTGGATGCCGGCGCCGGCGCTCATGAGCGCTCGACGACCAGATCGGCCAGCAGCTCCATCGAGCGCAGCCAGGCGTCGAGGTCGCTCTGCCACGGGGCGGCCACCACGTGTTGGATGCCCGCCTCGGCGAACGCATCGCGCTCGGCGCGGATCTGGTCCGCGTCCATGCCCTGGGGATCCCACCCGGTGCGCAGCGAGATGGTGAAGGACTCCTCGGGACGATCGCGGCGGATGCGCTCGACCACGGGCGGGGCGTCGGCCGGCTTGATCCCGACGAACTGGTAGCCGTCGCCCTTCTCGACCGCCCGCCGGTAGGCGGGCTCGCTGCTGCCGCCGATCCAGATCGGGATGTCGTGTGCCGGACCGGGCCGGACCCGGATGTCGTGGAAGGACACGTGCCGGCCCTCGAAGGTCGCCGGATCGTCGCGCCACGCCGTGCGCAGGGCGTCGATGATCTCGTCGGTGCGTGCGCCGCGGTCGCCGAAGGAGTGGCCGAGGGCCTCGAACTCGCGCTGGGACCATCCCACGCCGCCGGCCACGGTCAGGCGCCCGCCGCTCAGCTGGTCGATGGAGGCCAGCTGGTTGGCCAGTTCGAGCGGCACGTGCTGGGGGAGCACCAGCACGCTGGTGCCGAGGCCGATGGTCGCGGTGACCGCTGCCGCCCACGTCAGCGTGACGATGGGGTCGTACAGGTACGGCGACGGGTAGTCCTGTTCGGCCGGGTGGACGACGTGGTCGCTGATCCAGACGTCGGCGAAGCCGAGCTCCTCGGCCAACCGCGCCGCCCGGGTGATGGCCTCGGACGAGGCGACCCGTCCGTACTGGGGGAGGTGGATGCCGACGCGCATGGTCAGCGACCGTAACGGCTCGCCCGGTCAGGCGTCGGCCCGTCGCAGCACGGCCACGAGGAAGTCCGATTCGGCCGTGAACGGCCGCAGGTCCCACGTCGCCAGCTCGAGGTCGGGCCGAAGGCCAGCGGCGGCGACGTCGTGTCGGAACGTGTCGAAGTCGTAGCCGCGCCCCGACCCGAAGCCGACCACGAAGCGGCCGTCGTCGGCCACGTGGGCGCCCACGCGCTCGATCACGTCCCGTCGCCGGGCGGGGTCGACGAAGGTCATCACGTTGCCGGCGCTCACGATCACGTCGAAGGGCTCGGGAATGCCGGCGGCGGGCAGGTCGAGCTCGGCCAGGTCGCCGACCAGCCACGTGGGTCCCGGGTGGTCGTCCTCGGCCGCCTCGATGAGCGCCGGGTCGATGTCGACACCCACCACGCGGTGGCCGAGCTCGTGCAGCGCCCCGCCCACCCGACCGGGGCCGCAGCCGGCGTCGAGGATCCGGGCGTTGCGTGGCGCCATGGCGTCGACGAGGCGGGCCTCGCCGGCCAGGTCCCGGCCCTCGGTCGCCATCGAGCGGAAGCGCTCGATGTACCAGCTCGAGTGGTCCGGATTGCGGGCCACGATCTCCATCCAGGTCTCGCCGCTCATGCGCGATCGCCTCCACGGTGGTCCATGAGGCGAGGCTAGGAGCAGCTTCGGGGGCCGGCACCGTCCCTGGTACCGACGGTCGACTGGATGTCCAGCTGGGTGTCCGAATTAGATCGCACTACGATCCTGTTGTGTTCCCGCGGCTCCCGATGTTTCGTCCCCTGTCGGGGCTGGTCGTCGCGGTCGGCGTCGCCGGCGGCGTGATCGGTGCCGCGTACGTGGCGGCGCTCGGCGCCCTCGAGTCGCTGCTCGGCCCCGATGGCCGAGCCGACACCACGGTCGTCGTCGTGCTGGTCGTCAGCGGTCTGCTCATCGCCATGCTCGTCCGCGGTTTGGGTGATCCGGGCGATGTCGAGCTGCTCGTCGACAACATCCACGTGTCCGGCGGGCACGCCGACGTCCGGGCGCTGCGCTCGCTGATCCCCGTCTCGCTGCTGGGCATCGCCGCCGGTGGAGCCCTGGGCCCCGAGGCACCGCTGGTCCAGACGGCGGGCACGGCCGGCAGCGTGGTGGGCGTCCGCAGCAACCGCGACCCGGAGCAGCTGCGGATCCTGACGATCACGGGCATGGCGGCGGCGTTCACGGTGCTGTTCGGCGCGCCGCTGGGTTCGGCGGTGTTCGCGCTCGAGATCCTGCACCGCCGCGGACTCGAGTACTACGAGGCGCTACTGCCGGCGCTGAGCGGTGCGCTCATCGGGTTCGCCGTCTATCTGGGCCTCGATGGGGCGGGGTTCGGGCCGGTCTTCGAGCTGCCCGCGTCGGCGGCCGGGAGCGCCACGGACCTGGGGTGGGCCACGCTGGCCGCCGTCGTCGGGGCGGCCATCGCCGGCCTGTTCACCCTCGTGGTCCGCGTGACCCGAAGTGCCGCCGTGCGGGTGCCGACGCTCGTCCGACCGGCCGTGGGCGGGCTGGTCGTCGGTCTGCTGGCGCTGTGGTCGTTCGGCGCTCTGACCTTCGGCGAAGACCAGATCGCCGGTCTCCCCGCCCTCGGCGTGTCGGCGCTCGTCGCCGCACTGGTCTGCAAGCTGGTGGCCAGTGCCGTCTGCCTGTCCACCGGCTGGCGGGGCGGCTTCATCATCCCGCTGTTCTTCTGCGGTGCGGCGGCCGGCCTGCTGCTCCACCACCTGCTGCCGGGTGTCGACGCGTCCATGCTGATGGCGGCGTGCATGGTCGCCGCCAACGCCGGCGTGACCAAGACGCCGCTCGGCAGCACGCTGGTGGTCACCGAGATGGCCGGCCTGCACCTGCTCCCCACCACGACGCTCGCCGCGGTCGTCGCCGTGCTGCTCACCAGCGAGGTGCACCTGATCAGCAGCCAGCGGGCCCGGACATCCACGCCGTGAGCCCAACGCGATGACCGGGCCGACCGACCGTCCGCTGACCGATCGCGACTACCAGGCGCTGGCCCGGTTCCGCTCCGGGCTGCGCCACTTCCTCTCGTTCTCCGAGCGGGCGGCGCGGGCCGAGGGGGTCACGCCGGCACACCACCAGTTGCTGCTGGCCGTGCGTGGCCACCCCGGTGACTCGCCGCCGTCGGTCACCGATCTCGCCGACGTGCTCCAGCGACGCCGCCACAGCACCGTCGAGCTCATCGGCCGGGCCGAGGCCCACGGGCTGGTGACCAGCCACGCCGATGGTGCCGACCGTCGCCGTCGTCTGGTCACGCTGACGCCCGAGGGCGAGCGGATCATCGAGCGACTCTCGGCGATCCACCGCCGAGAGCTCCGGCGGTTCCGTGCCGATCTCCACGGCATCCTCGACGATCTGGCCTGACCGGCGCTCGGGTAGCCTCGCTGCTCCGGTCCCGGGCCCGCCGACGGACCGGTACCTCCCCGGGGGTGTAGCTCAGCTGGCAGAGCAGCGGCCTTTTAAGCCGAAGCGCGTGGGTTCGAGGCCCACCGCCCCCACCACCGTCCATGAACCGCCATCTCGGTTGGCAATTGATCCGCCCGCGCTGGGTATCTTTTGCATCGGGTCCCTTGTCCCCGGACCTGCTCCGTTCGAAGAATCCAGAGAACCGCCGTCGGAGTTGGTGGGCAGTGCCAGAGCAAGACCGTATGAACGAGGTGCTCCATTCGTTCGCAACCACGATCGCCGGTGACTACGACGTGACCGACGTGTTGCACGATGCCTGCGAGCAACTGCAAGAAGTCGTCGGCTGCGCCGGCGCCGGCGTCTCGCTCACCGACGAAGCGGGCCGGTTCCGGTTCGCCGCCGCCAGCAACAGCGCCGTGATCGAGGCCGAGCAGGCGCAGGAGCGGACCCAGTCCGGGCCGTGCTCGCGCCGCCCTCGAATCGGGGCGGGCGGTGATGGTGCGCGACCTGTCCCAGGACGGGCGGTGGCCCGAGTACGCCGAGGTGGTCTCCGCCCAGGGACTGTCTGCGGTCCTCGCCGTACCGCTCCGGCTGGGTGACCAGCGTGTCGGTGCGGTCGACCTCTACGACGTCGAACCGCGGTCGTGGTCCGCCGACGACCTGGCGGGTGCCACGCTGCTGTCGAAGATGGTGACCGCCTACGTCCTGCGAGCCGACGCCATCGAACGGATCGAACAGGTCAACCGCCAGCTGCAACTGGCCCTCGACTCCCGCGTCGTGATCGAACAGGCCAAGGGCAAGTTGGCGGGAGAGCTGCGGATCTCCGTCGACCAGGCGTTCCGGGTCATCCGCGACCACGCCCGGTCCAACCACCTCACCGTGCGGGGCGTGTCCGAGGCCATTGTCGGCGGGACGTTGACGCTCGACGTCGACGAACGCGCCACGGGCTGAGCCGCAGCCGACGGATCAGAGGCGCAGGGCGCGCTGGCGGTACTCGTCGCTGAGGGCCAGTGCGGCCACCAACCGGTCGTCGTCGGACCCGTCGAGCAGCCGGCTCCAGTGGTCGGCGGCCGGCCGCTCGGGCGCCCGGTCGAGCAGCACGCCGTACCAGGTGGCCACGCGTGTCCGCAGCGACTCGGCGCTGTCCCGGACGGCCGTGGCCACCGCTGTCCGTCCGACGCCGGCGTCGATCTGGTCGCGCCAGTAGGCCCGTCCCGGGTCGTCGGCGGCCCGTCCCAGCAGGTCGCGGTACAGCCGGTCGATCCAGGCGTCGACGGTGTGCCCGGCCGCCGCGAAGTACTCGTCACCGGCGTAGATCGCCGCCGCCACCTCGTGCGCCGGCACGCCGCCGACCAGCGCGGCGACCCAGAAGTCGAGGCCGGCGCCGTCGGGGTTCCGTCCGAGTGCGCTCCGGTAGAGGTCGGTCACGTATCGCGTCGACCACTCGGGCGAGCGCAGGAACGGCTGCACGGCCTCGACGGACCGGCCTCGTCCGAGCCGGTCGAGGGCGACCGCCAGCTCGATGTCGCCGGCATCCCGGTTCCGGAGGTCCTGCGAGAGCCGGTCGACGACTCGGGCGTCGTCGCCCCGCGGATCGACCGGCGCAGCCAGGACAGGGGCGGCGCGCAACGAGCGGTACGGGTCGATGATCCCGTCGTCGGGCTCGTGCAGCTCGAAGTGCAGCTGCGCGCCCTCGTGCTCGGCGTTGCCCGAGTCGCCGATCCAGCCGAGCAGCTGCCCGGCCGTCACGCGGGCACCCACCTCCACGCCGGGGGCGACGATCCACTCCGGGGGGTTGGCGCCGTCGTCGGTGCCGGGCGTGTCGTTGTTGAGGTGCACGTAGTGATGGGTCCACCCGTCGTCGTCCTCGATCACGACGTTGTTGCCGTAGATCCCACCGACGTCGGGGTCGGTCACCAGCACCACCACCGTGGCGTCGCGGGTGGCGACGAGCGGGGACAGCTTCGGGGCGAACACGTCGGTGCCCTCGTGGCTGCGACTGCACCCGACGTCGCGGCAGGCGCCGAAGCTCGGCTCGTACGACGTCGCCCCGATCACGGGGAAGACGATGGGGTGCACCGCGGTGGCGGCGTCGTCGGCGATGGCGTGATCGGCCGTCGGGACGGCGACGGCGGGCGACGCCAGCGCCACGGTGAGCACGACGGAGACGGCCACGAGCAGGAGCCGCCGCATCAGAGCTGACCCGGCACGGTGATCTCGTCGGGGTCGACCAGCACCACGGCATCACCGGCCTCGAGGATGCCGGGCCCCACGGTGAACCACCGTCCACCGAGGTTGGCGAGCCGCTCCTCGCGGCGTGCGCCGGTGATCGTCTCGAGCTGGCGGATCACGCCACCGTGGCTGACCACCAGGGCGCTCCCCCCGGATCCGACCTCGGCAGCCACCCGCGCCAGGGCGCCGACGGCGCGCTCGCTGACGTCGTCGTCGGGCTCCCAGCTCGGCGGACGACGGCGCTGCTCGAGGTAGCCGGGGAAGCGCACGGCGATCTCGTCGCGGGTGAGCCCCTGGAACTCGCCGGCGTGACGCTCGCGCAGGTCGGGATCGGTGCGGATCGGTCCGATGCCCAGCTCGTCGGCGATGATGGCCGCCGTCGTGGCCGCCCGCTGCAGCGTCGACGCCACGATGGCGTCGAAGGTCCCCAGGTGGCGGGCGGCGTGGCGGGCCTGGCGCACCCCCAGCGACGACAGCGGCGGGTCCTCGTCGCCCTGCCAGCGCTGCTCGGCGTTCCACGTGGACTGGCCGTGACGGACCAGCAGCAGGTGCGCGGCAGGCGGGGTGGGCATCGGCACGACGCTAGCGACCGGGCAACCGATCTCTGTCCTTGCGGGCGGCGTCGGTACGCTCGTGCCGATGCCGACGATCCGCCTGTTCGCCGGAGCGCGGGAGGCCGCGGGCACCGACCGCGACACCATCGACGGCGCCACCGTGCAGGCCGTGCTCGACGGCGCGGTCGAGCGCTACGGCGCCGCCTTCGCCGGCCTGCTCGGATCGTGCCGCGTGTGGGTGAACGGCGAGCCGGCGTCGCCGGACGACGCGGTCGACGACGCCGACGAGGTCGCCGTGCTGCCGCCGGTGTCCGGGGGCAGCTGAGGTGACCACGGTGGCGGCTGGGGCACGGTCGACGCGCCAGGAGCGGGCCGAGCAGAAGCGGCGTGAGCGCCTCCGCAAGATGCGGGCCAAGTCGGGCAACCGCTACCGGATCCACTACGACATCGAGGGACCGCGGGTCCGGCTCGGCATCCTCTGGTTCCTGGGGGCGATGGCCGCGTTCGCCACCGGCCTGCCGGGGGTCACCGTCTACTTCGGCGTGGCCTTCGCTGCCGCAGGTTCGCACACCCTGCGCACGTGGCGAGCCCGGGGCGCACCCGTCGATCCGCGGGTCGCCCTGGTCGGTGCCGGGCTCGTGGTGCTGGGCGCCGCCTTCGGACCACGGATCATGGGGGTGGCGCTGCTGGTCGTGGCCGCCGGTGCGGTCGCCCTGGGCGCCAGCGAGCTCGGCGACGGCGAGTCGCCCGTGCAGGCCTTCGCCCGAGCCGGCCTGGTGCTGCAGGCCGCGGTGCCGCCGGCGGTGGCCGGCGGCTGCCTGGTGCTGCTGGCTCGGTCCGAGGTCTGGGCCGCCATCGCCCTGGTCCTGCTCGTCTCCGCCTACGAGACCGGCGACTTCCTCGTCGGCTCGGGTTCTGCGAACGCCGTCGAAGGACCGCTGGCCGGCGGGGTGGCGGTCCTGGTGATGGCGATGGCAGTGGCGGCCGTCGGGTTCCCGCCCTTCGACGTGGGTCAGGCCATCGTCTTCGGCATCGCCGTGGCCCCGCTCGCCGTGCTCGGCCAGCTGCTCGGCTCGGCGATGCTGCCCCACTCCCGTGCCTTCGCCCCGGCGCTGCGCCGGGTCGACAGCCTGCTGCTCGCCGCCCCGCTCTGGTACCTCGCCGTCGACCTGATCATCTGGTAGCGCCCGGCGCCTCCGCCATCACCCGTCCTGCCGGTTCGTCCTCCAGAACCGGCACGGAGGCGCCGATGCAGTAGCGTCGATCCCGGTCCCCACGGGGCCGCAGCATCCAGGAGCATCCGTGCGTGACACCCTGCAGTCCATCCTCACCGACGACTACCTCGGCGAGCTGACCACCGTCGACATCGCCCGTTTCCGCGAGCGGCGCAGCGAGTGCAAGGAGGTCGAGACCGGGCTCTCCTACCTGCGTCGCCTGGCCCAGGGACGGCTCGACGTCGTGGCCGCCGAGCGTGCCCGTCGTGAGGCCGGCGGCGACGTCGACGACCTCGAGGATCTCATCGCCCGCCTCCCCGAGCTGCTCGCCGGCAACACCCGGGCACCGGGCACCGGCCGTCTGCCCTCGGGGTTCGGCACCGGCCTCATCGACGAGGACCTGGCCGACGAGCTCGACGACATCATCACCAACGGCCACCTGTCCGACCCGGCCGAGCTCGATGCCGACGCGCTGGCCGCCGCCGAAGCGCAGCTCCAGGCGTACGAGCGACGTGTGTCCGATCTGCGCCGGGCGCTGTTCGACCGGATCGACGCCATCGAGGACGAACTGACCCGCCGGTACCGCACCGGCGAGGCATCGGTCGACACGCTCCTCGGCCAGTAGCTCCCGGTTCGTTCGGCTCGTCCCCCGACGGGGAGCTTCTGCAAGAATCTGCCGCCATGGCGATCATGGCCCCCTCGATCCTCGTGGTCGACGACGAACCCGAGGTCCGCAAGGTGGTGCGCTCGGTCCTCGAAGCCGACGGCTACGAGGTGACCGAGGCGGCCGACGGTCCCGCGGCGCTCACCCTCATGGGTTCGGTCGGCGGCCCCCGTGGACCCCATCTCGTGGTGCTGGACGTCATGATGCCGGGTATCGACGGGATCGAGGTCTGCCGACAGATCCCCCACGACCGCATGAAGGTGCTCATGCTGACCGCCCGCGACGATGCCGAGACCCGCACGGCCGCCGAAGACGCCGGCGCCGACCGCTACATGACCAAGCCGTTCTCCGCGGTCGACCTCCTCGACGCCGTGCGCGAGCTCCTGGCCGCCGTCCGCTGATCCGTGGCCGACGCCCGGCCCCCGGACACCGGCGCCTCCGACCTCGACGAACCCGGACGGCTGGTTGCGCTCGGCGCGTTCATCCGCGAGCAGCGCCGCCAGACGCGCCTGTCGATGCGCAAGCTGGCCGAGCTGGCCGGCGTCTCCAACCCGTACCTGAGCCAGATCGAGCGGGGCCTGCGCAAGCCGTCCGCCGACATCCTCCAGCAGCTGGCCGGGGCGTTGTCCATCTCGGCCGAGGCGCTGTACGTCCGGGCGGGGATCCTCGACGACCGCCGCGCCGAGGTCGACGTCGTCGGCGAGATCCTGCGCGATCCCCACCTCACCCCGAGCCACCGCCAGCACCTGATCGCGGTCTACCGCTCGTTCCGGGCCGAGGCCGGCGCACCGCTGCCCACCCCGGGCGACCCTGCGGACGGCCCGGTGGACGCATCGGCTGCCGGGGTACCGAAAGATGATTCGGTCGCTCAGGAATCATCGCCGCCCGACGAGCGTTGAAGGCAGCCGTGCAGAGACCCGACTTCCAGCGACTCGCGGTGCTCTCGTTCCACACGTCGCCACTGGTGCAGCCCGGCATGGGCGACAGCGGCGGGATGAACGTGTACGTCCGAGAGCTCGTGGCGTCGCTCGCCCAGGCCGGGGTCGACTGCACCGTCTACACGCGGGCATGGGCGCCCGACCTCCCCGAGGTCGTCGACATCGAGCCCGGCTTCCGGGTGGTGCACATCCCCGCCGGCCCGTTCGACCTGGCCAAGGAAGACCTCCACGGCGTCCTCGACACCTTCACCGACGGCGTGCTGGCCCACCTCGCCGACCACCCCGTCGACGCCATCCACGCCAACTACTGGCTGTCCGGCGTGGCCGGGCACACGATCAAGCACGCGCTCGACCTCCCGCTCGTCTCCACCTTCCACACGCTCGGCCGGGTGAAGGCCAACGGCGGCGACCCCGAACCCGAGCATCGCCTCCGAGCCGAGGCCGAGATCATCGGCTGCTCCGACGTCATCCTGGCCAACACCCGGGCCGAGGCCGCCGAGCTGGTCCAGTTCTACGGAGCCGACCGGGCCCGCATCGAGATCGTCCCGCCGGGCGTCGACCACGCCTTCTTCAGCCCCGGCGAGCGGGCCGGCGCCCGTGCCGCGCTGGGCCTGGGTCAGCACCCGGTCATCCTGTTCGCCGGCCGCATCCAGCCGCTCAAGGGCCTCGACGTGTCGGTGCGGGCCCTGGCCGAGCTCGAGCGCGACGACGCCGTGCTGCTCGCCGTCGGCGGTACCAGCGGGCCGGCGGGCCAGGCCCATCTGGCCGAGGTCCAGGGGCTGGCCCGGTCGCTCGGTGTCCACGACCGCATCCGCTTCGTCGACGCCCAGCCCCACCACCTGCTGTCCACCTACTACCGGGCCGCCGATGTCGTCCACGTGCCCAGCCGGTCCGAGAGCTTCGGCCTGGTGGCGCTCGAGGCCGCGGCGTGCGGCACCCCCGTGGTCGCCGCAGCCGTCGGCGGCCTGCAGACGCTCATCCGCCACGACCGCTCCGGCTTCCTCGTCGACGGGCGCGATCCGGCCGACTGGGCAGTGCTGACCGACCGGATCCTGGCCGACCCCGACGTCGCCGGCCAGCTCGCCGACGGCGGTGTGCGCATCGCACGCGACTACCGGTGGTCCACCACCGCGGCCCGACTGCGCCGCGTCTACGCCGATCTGTCGGCCCGCTCGCTGGTGCTCTGCCAGGCCGCCTGAACCGGTTCGCCCGGCACACTGGGGCCGTGCAGCACGCCTCCAGCCCCGAAGAGCTCGCCGCCCTCGCCGCCACCATCGAGGACTGGCTCGACATCCAGCAGGCCGAGAACCCGATCGTCGCCGCCGTCGAGTCCGACCCAGATCCTGACGCCCGCCGCTGGTTCGTCCGGGTCCTGGGCGAGGAGAAGGACGTGTTCTCGATCTGGTTCGAGCTGCGCCAGCGGACCCTGCACTACGAGACCTACGTCATGCCGGCGCCCGAGGAGAACGAGCGCCAGTTCTACGAGTACCTGATGCGGCGCAACACCCAGCTGATGGGCGCGGCGTTCGGCATCGGCGAGGAGGACGCCGTCTTCCTCGCCGGCGCGCTACCCAACCACGCCATCGACCACGACGAGCTCGACCGCATCCTCGGCTCGCTCTACGTGTGGACCGAGCGCTACTTCCGCCCCGCCCTGCGGATCGGCTTCGCCAGCCGCCTCGAGAAGTCCTGACCACCCCCGTCTGAAACTGGCAGCCGCTGCGTACCATGTCTGGCATTCGGCTCTTGTGCTTTCATGCATTTTCATGCCATACTGGTGAGAGCCGGCGGTGCCCCGCCCGGTCGGGGAAGCCGGCCGGGGCACCGACCGCCGGCAACCCACCCAGTGGGTGGGGGACCGCTCGGTAACGTCCCGGCATGGATCGGGTCGCACTGCAGATCGTCGGCGGCGGGAAGATGGGCGAGGCGCTGCTCGCCGGCCTCCTCGCCCAGGACCCCGACCGCCGGCTCCGCGTCGTCGAGATCGACGCCGGCCGAGCCGAGCAGCTGCGCGAGGCGCACCCGTCCATCGAGGTCGCCGGCGCGCCTGGCGGCCGCCGAGGGCACCCTGCTGGCGGTCAAGCCCCAGTACGTCGCCGAGGTCGCCCGGGCCGTGGTCGCCGCCGACGGCGGCCGGCTCCTGTCGATCGCCGCCGGCGTGACCATCGCCACCGTCGAGGCCGCGGTCGGCGAGGGCGTACCGGTGGTGCGGGCCATGCCCAACACGCCGGCACTCGTCGGTGCCGGCGCTGCCGCCATCGCGGCCGGCTCGGCGGCCGCCGCCACCGACCTCGACTGGGCCGAGTCGGTGCTCGGCGCCGTCGGGCTGGTGGTGCGCGTCCCCGAGCACCTGCTGGATGCGGTCACCGGGCTGTCCGGCTCGGGCCCCGCCTACGTCTTCTTGATCCTCGACGCCCTCATCGAGGGTGGCGTCGCCGCCGGCCTGCCGCGCGACGTCGCCGAGACGCTGGCCGGACAGACCGTGCGGGGGGCTGCCGCGCTGTTCCAGGCCGGCGGCGCCAGTCCGGGCGAGCTGCGCGCCGCCGTCACCAGCCCGGGCGGCACCACGGCCGAGGGCCTTCGGGTCCTCGAGCAGCGCGCCGTGCGTGCCGCGCTGATCGACGCCGTGCTCGCCGCCCGCGACCGCGCCGTCGAGCTCGGCGGCTGACCTCCCGCTCGTCCGGCGCCGGCCGAGCGCTCGTCGGCCGATCGTCTAGGACGTCGAGCCATCGGGAACGAGTGAACCGATGTCGACAACCACCGACGACCAGGTGATCGATCTCACCGAGGACCAGCGACCTGACGAGCGCGGGCGCGACGCCGACCGGCCCGGCGACATCCCGACGCAGGGATGGAAGGACGTGCTCGTGCGGGTGAAGGACCAGTTGAAGGCCGACCAGGTGCCCCTGCTGTCGGCCGGTGTCGCCTTCTACGTGTTGCTCGCCCTCTTCCCCGCCATCGCCGCCCTCGTCTCGGTGTACGGGCTCGTCGCCGACCCCGCCCAGGTCCAGCAGCAGGTCGCCAACGTCACCGACGCGCTGCCACAGAGCGCCCAGCAGCTCGTCGTCGATCAGCTCCAGAGCGTGGTGAGCGGGGCTGGTCAGGGCGTCGGCATCACGCTGGTGCTCGGTCTCCTCGCCTCCCTCTGGGCGGCGTCGTCGGGTATGAAGCACTTGGTGGAGGCGGTCAACGCCGCGTACGACGAGCCCGAGACGCGGGGCTTCCTGAAGCTGCGGGGCCTGGCGCTGGCCCTCACGGTCGGAGGGATCGTCTTCGGCGTCGTCGCCATCGGACTCATCGCCGTGCTCCCCGTCGCGCTGCGCGGCCTGTCACTTGGTGGCACCGGCCAGCTCGTCGCCCGCATCGTCGCCTTCGTGCTCCTCGCCGGCGGGTTCGGGACGGCCCTCGCGGTGCTCTACCACTACGCCCCCGATCGCGACCGTCCCCGGTGGCGGTGGGTCTCATGGGGTGCGGTCATCGCCACCGTCGTCTGGATCGTCGCATCGGTCGCCTTCTCCTTCTACGTGTCGAACTTCGGCAGCTACGGCGAGACCTACGGCTCCATCGGCGCCGTCGTCGTGTTGATGCTGTGGCTGGCCATCACCGCCTTCGCCGTCATCCTCGGAGCCGAGATCGACAGCGAGATGGAGGCGCAGACCGCCCGCGACAGCACCGTCGGCGCTGCGGAACCCATGGGCGAGCGCGGCGCTCGGAAGGCCGACCGCCTGGGCGCCCGAGCGGACTGACCCCCAGCAGCACCATCCACCACTTGGGTCTCTCGAGCTGCTAGTGGCCACAGCGGCCACGGACACGTAGCCTGGAACACGGAGAGAAGGGGTGTTCCATGGCCCGTGCCACAACCAGCGATCGACCCGGGCGTCCCGGGTTCCTCACGCCCCACGAGGTGGCCGAGACGCTGCGCGTCTCGGACATGACCGTGTACCGCCTCATCAAGTCGGGCGAGCTGCGTGCCCTGCGCGTCGGCCGCTCGTACCGCATCAGCGAGGACGACTTCGACGCCTACGTCGCCGCCCGCTTCACCGAAGCCGGATAGCTGCCTCTAGCGTCAGGGGTGATGGCCCCTCCCCCCGACCCGCTGCGATACGACACCATCTCGTTCCTGTCCGACTACGGACGCGGTGACGAGTTCGTCGGCGTGGTCCACTCGATCATCCGGTCGACGGCGCCCGGCGTCGCGGTGATCGACATCACCCACGACATCCCGCCCCACGACGTCCGTTCCGGCGGCCTCGCCCTGGCGCGCAGCGCCCAGTACCTGTGCCCCGGCGTGGTGCTGGCCGTTGTCGACCCCGGTGTCGGCACCGACCGCCGCGGCATCGCCATCGAGGTCGGCGGCGGCCAATCGGTCCTCATCGGCCCCGACAACGGCCTGCTGGCGCCGGCGGTGGCCATGGTCGGCGGCGCCACGCGGGCCGTCTCGCTCACCAACACCGACTTCCACCTCCCGGCGCCGGGCCCGACGTTCGACGGGCGCGACGTGTTCGCCCCCGTGGCCGCCGCCCTGTGCACCGGCGCCAGCCTCGACGACGTCGGCGAGGAGGTCGACCCCAACTCGCTCATGCCGGGCATGATCCCGGTCATCCGCGAGGAGGACGGCGACCTGATCGCCGACGTGATGTGGGTCGACCGGTTCGGCAACTGCCAGCTCAACGTCGACCCCGACGACCTCCTCGACTGGGGGGATCGCATCCGGATCCGGGTGAACGACCAGTGGCGGCTGGCTCGGCGGGTCGAGGCGTTCGCCCAGATCGGCGACGGCGAGGTCGGCCTGATCGTCGACTCCTACGGGCTGATGTCCATCGCCCTCGACCGCCGATCGGCCCGTGCCGAGCTCGGTCTCGACATCCACAACGAGGTCCGCCTCCAGCGCCTCGACGACGACCAGGACACCAGCGGCGACGGCGGCGGGGTCACCACGCAGGTGACGCTGGGCCGGCGGCCTGGACAGGAGCCGACATGAGACCGGGCACGACCATCATCCTCGGGCTGCTCCTGCTGCTGATCATCGGCGCCGCCGTGATCCAGCTCGTGCTCCTTGCCTAACAGCCAGCTGCCGAGGACGAGCGGCCTAACCTGCGAGATCAGGGCATCGCGGGTGAAGCGCTTGATCCCGCCTCGCAGCAGCGCCAGCGCGATCACCCAGATCACCAGGCCGATGAAGAACGCGATGGGCAGCGTGACCAGCAGGAGCCCGGTGGACTGACCCACGGCCAGGAAGATCAGGGGCAGGATCACGGCGCCGCCGAGCTGGTTGGCCTCCTGCGCCGTCTCGGTGCGCGCCGACACCCGCACCATCACCGACAGGCCCAGCGTGGCCACGGCGGGGGCGACCCAGACGATCATCACCCCCCAGAGCTGGGTGGGCACGAAGATGCGCTGCATCACCGGCCAGGCCACGGTGTTGGCGACGGTGACGAAGGCGGCGAAGCCGACCCACGACACGGCCACGGCGGGCAGGAAGGCCGACAGGAACTTGGCGATGAACAGCTCGCGCTCGGAGATCGACGAGTGGAGCAGCGACTCGAGGGTGCGGCGCTCCTTCTCGCCGGCGAAGGCGTCGGCGGCCAGGACGGCCGACACCATCAGCGGCACGATCAGGAACAGCGGCGCCAGCAGGTAGCCGTTGACCAGGACGATCAGCTGCTCGTTCACCGGCAGGTCGAGGATCGGTCGGGCCAGGTCGCCGGGGACGTCGTTGAGGAAGCGATCCATCCGCACGCCCCCGCTGGTGCGGGCGGCGAAGCCGATGCCGGCGGGGAGCAGCACCATCAGCAGCGTCGGCACGGCCAGCATCGGGATGATCACCGACTTCGAGCGGACGACGGCCCGCAGGTCCTTGGCGACCACGCCCCGCACGGCGGTCCAGTTGATCCGCTCGCGACGACTCGTCGTGCGGGTCACGACTGCGCCTGCCGGTCGCCGGCGTCGGCCCCGGCACCGGAATCGGCGTCGAGCTGGCGGGCCCGCCGTGCCTCGATCTCGAAGTAGACGTCCTCGAGCGTCGGCGGCCGGGGGATGGCGGCGAACACCGGTGTGCCGGCCCCCACCAGGGCGGCGACCACGTGGGGCACCACGTCGCGGTCGGCGACCCGCATCGTGGCGCCCGTGCTGGTGGGGGCGGCCGTGCGCACGCCGGCCACGTCGGCGATGGTGCGCACCACGTCGGCGGCGGCCGGGCCGCCCAGGTCGAGGTCGGCGTCGAGGCCGTCCCAGAGCTCGTCGGCCAGATCGGACGGCCGCCCGAACGCCACCAGGTGGCCTCGGTCGAGCACGGCCATGCGGCTGGCCAGCCTGCCGGCCTCGCCGAGGAAGTGCGTGGCGAGCACCACCGTGCGGCCGTGCTCGCTGGCCAACGAGCCGATCAGCTCGACCACGTCGCGGGTGGCCGACGGGTCGAGCCCGGACGTCGGTTCGTCGAGGAACAGCACGTCGGGGTCGTGCAGCAGCGCCCGGGCCAGACCCAGCCGCTTCCGCTGCCCGGTCGACGCGCCGCGCACCGGCTGGTCGGCGCGGTCGGTCATGCCGAACCGGTGCAGGAGCTGCTCGATGCGGGCCTCGACCTCCGGGCCCCGGTCACCCCGGATCATGGCGGCGTAGCGCAGGTTCTCGCGAGCGCTGAGCCGGTCGTCGAGGCCGGCGTGTTCGGTGAGCACGCCGGTGCGGGAGCGCAGCTCGCTGCCCTGGGTGACAGGATCGAAGCCGAGCACGCGCGCCCGGCCGGAGTCGGGTCGGAGCACGCCGTTGAGCAGTCGGACCGTGGTGGTCTTGCCGGCGCCGTTCGGACCGAGCAGGGCGAGCACCTCACCGGGTTGGACGTCGAGGGTCAGGTCGGTCAGCCCGACGCCCCCGGCGAACTGCCGGGTGAGCCCCTCGGTGACGATGCCGTCCATCGCTCCATTGTGGCGCCCGGGCCCCACCGCCCCTCCGCACCGGCGCCGGAGCCGGTCCGCGTGCTGAACTGTGGCGGCCGCCGTCCGCACCGCTGCACCCGAGGGAACCGCCACGTGAATCTCGCCGACATCTGCGCCGACCACCCCGCCGACGCCGTCGCCCTCATCTCCCGTGGCAAGAAGACCACCTACGGCGAGTTGCGTGACGCCTGTGCCGGCGTGCGCGGCGGCCTGGTGGGTGCCGGGGTGTCCCCGGGTGACCGGGTGGGCATCGTGGCGGCCAACAACTGGTACTTCGTGGTGTCGTACCTCGCCGTGCTGGGCGCCGGCGCGGTGGCGGTGCCGCTCAACCCCTCCAGCCCCGGTCCCGAGCTCACCAAGCAGCTCGCCTCGGTCGGCGCGTCGGTCCTCGTGGTCGGACCGGCGGGCAAGCGCATCGTCCCCGGGCTCGACCGCCAGGCGCTGCCCGCGCTGCGCCTCATCGTCCAGACCGACCCAGGCGATCCGGTCTCCGACGACGCCGTGCACCTCGACGACCTGCGCGCCGCCGATCCCGTGCCGGTGGTCGACCGTTCCGACGACGACCTGGCCGTGCTCATGTTCACCTCGGGAACGGCAGGTTCTCCCCGGGCGGCGATGCTCAGCCACGGCAACCTGCGGTCCAACCTCGAGCAGCTCCTCGCCAACCCGTACCGCCGCCAGGAGCCCGACGACGTCGCCTTCGGGGTGCTGCCGTTCTTCCACATCTTCGGCCTCAACGTCGTGCTCGGCCTCACGCTGCGGTCCGGGGGCACCGTGCTCACCGTCGAGCGGTTCGACCCCGAATCCGCGCTCGAGTCGATCCGCAACCACGGCATCACCGTCATCGCCGGCGCGCCGGCCATGTGGGCCGCCTGGCTGCACCTGCCGGGCGTGCCCGCCGACGCCTTCTCGACCGTCCGCACCGCCGGCTCGGGCGCGGCCACGCTCGACCCCGACATCCAGGCCGAGTTCCGCCAGCGGTTCCATCTGGAGCTCGCCGAGGGCTACGGGCTCACCGAGGCGTCGCCGGTGGTCAGCACCTCGGCCGGCCTGCCCGCACCCGACGGCAGCATCGGTGCTCCGCTCCCCGGCGTGAAGGTCCGCCTGATCGACGCCGACGGCCACGACGTGCTGGTCGGCGACGTGGGCGAGGTGTGGGTCCAGGGCCCCAACGTGTTCCAGGGTTACTGGGAGGACCCCGAGGCCACCGCCGCCGCCCTCACCGCCGACGGGTGGTTGCGCACTGGCGACCTGGCCACCGTCGACGACGACGGCTTCCTGTACCTGGTCGACCGCATGAAGGACCTGATCATCGTGTCGGGCTTCAACGTGTACCCCGCCGAGGTCGAAGAGGTGTTGCTCGACCACGCCGGCGTCGAGGCCGCGGCCGTCATCGGCGTGCAGCACCCCCACTCGGGCGAGGCGGTCAAGGCCTTCGTGGTGGCCGCCGAAGGCGCCTCCCTCGAGGAGGACGAGCTCATCCTGTTCTGCGAGGAGCGGCTGGCGCGGTACAAGTGCCCGCAGAAGGTGCTGTTCGTCGACGAGCTGCCCAGCGGTCTGGGCGGCAAGATCCTCAAGCGCGAGCTGTCCTGACCCGTCGCCGTCGCGCCGCCCGTGGCGCTCCGACCACTTTGTGATCGAACGCACGAGCGCCGTACCCTGCGTCCGGTGACCGGGTCGTCGGACAGCCGCACGGGCAAGCGCATCCCCGATGCCACCGTGGCGCGGCTGCCGATCTACCTGCGCAGCCTGCTCGAGCTCGGTGCCGACACCGAGACCGTCAGCTCCGAGCAGCTGGCCGAGGTCGCCGGCGTGAACGCGGCCAAGGTCCGCAAGGACCTGTCGTACCTCGGCAGCTATGGCACTCGGGGCGTCGGCTACGACGTCGAGTACCTGCAGGGCCAGATGCGACGGGCGCTGGGGATGACCCACGACTGGCCCGTCGTCATCGTCGGCATCGGCAACCTCGGCGCCGCCCTGGCCAACTACGGCGGCTTCGGCAGCCGCGGCTACCCGGTCGCCGCCCTGGTCGACGCCGATCCCGGCGTGGTCGGCCGGCGCTTCGGCGACCTGGTGGTCGAACCGGCGTCCGAGCTGCGCCGCGTCGTCGCCGACAACGAGATCGCCATCGGGGTGATCACCACGCCCGCGCCGGCCGCCCAGTCGGTGGCCGACGAGCTCATCGCCGCCGGCGTGCGGTCCATCCTGAACTTCGCGCCCACCGTCCTCACGGTCCCCGAACACGTCTCGCTTCGCAAGGTCGACCTGGCCGTCGAGATGCAGATCCTGAGCTTCTACCAGCAACACGGCCCGACTTCGTCGGGCTAGAAGTTGCTCGGCGGGGCCTCACAACTTCCGGCGCAGCGTCGTCGGGTGAGAAGTTGCTCGGCGGGGCCTCACAACTTCCGGCGCAGCGTCGTCGGGTGAGAAGTTGCTCGGCGGGGCCTCACGACTTCCGGCGTTACCGTGAGCTCGTGCCCGTCGACGGCCCCCAGTACCCCGCCAACCTGATCCTCGCCGGTCGCCCCGTGCTGGTGGTGGGTGGCGGGTCGGTGGCGACGTCGAAGGTGCTCGGGCTGCTCGACGGTGGTGCCGACGACATCACCGTCGTCGCCCCCGAGGCCACCGCGGACCTGCGCTCGCTGACCGAGGGCGCCGGTGCGCCGGTGCGCTTCGAGCAGCGCCCCTACGCCAGTCCCGAGGCCGGCTCGTACCGGCTGGTGGTCACCGCCACCTCCGACGGCACCGTCAACCACCAGGTGTTCCTCGACGCCGAGGCTGCCGGGGTGTGGGTGAACTCGGCCGACGACCCGGCCAACTGCACCTTCACGCTGCCGGCGCGAGTGCGCCGCGGATCGCTGCTGGTCACCATCGCCACCGGCGGCCACAGCCCGGCGGTGGCGTCGTGGTTGCGCCGGCGATTCGAAGACGAGTTCGGTCCCGAATACGATGCCCTCCTGGAGATCCTCTCCTCGGAGCGGGAATCCATCAAGGCCCAGGGTCGTTCGACTGAGGGACTCAACTGGCAGGCGGCACTCGATGCCGGGATGCTCGACCTGCTCCGCTCCAACCGGACCGCTGAAGCACTGGAGCTTCTGAGAACATGCCTGTCGTCGTCATCGGGGTGAACCACCGCACCGCTCCGCTCGGTGTCCTCGAGGCGATGACGGTCGGCTCCGAGTCGCTGGGAAAGACGCTGCACGCGCTGGGCACGGCCGAGCACGTCTCCGAGGCCGTGGTCCTGTCCACCTGCAACCGCACCGAGGTCTACGCGGTCGCCGAGAAGTTCCACGGCGGCTACGCCGACGTGCGCCGGGTGCTGGCCGAGCTGTCGTTCCTCGACCCCGAGGACTTCGTCGACCACCTCTACGTGCACCACGACAGCGCGGCGGTGGCCCACCTGTTCGACGTGGTGTCCGGCCTCGACTCCGCCGTCCTCGGCGAGCACGAGATCCAGGGCCAGGTCAAGACGGCCTGGGAGACCGCCCAGGACGAGGGCACCGTCGGGCCCACGCTCAACCTGCTGTTCCGTCACGCGCTCGAGGCCGGCAAGCGGGCTCGCAGCGAGACCGGCATCGGACAGGGCACCGCCTCGGTGTCCTACGCCGCCGTCGCCCTCGCCGGCCAGCACGTCGGCGACCTGGGCGGCCGGCGGGCCATCGTGCTCGGCGCCGGCGAGATGGGGTCGTCCATGGCCCAGTCGCTGGTCGACGCCGGCGTCGCCGAGCTCGTCGTCGCCAACCGCACCCACGACAAGGCCGTCGACCTCGCCCGCGAGATCGGCGGGCGGGCCATCCGCTTCGCCGACCTGCCCACCGAGCTGGTGCACGCCGACGTCCTGCTCACCTCCACCGGCGCCTCCTCGGTGCTGCTCAGCCGCTCCGAGGTCGAGGGCGTCGTGGCCGCACGCGACGGTCGGCCGCTGGTGCTGGTCGACATCGCCGTGCCGCGCGACATCGAGCCGTCGGTCGCCGAGCTCGACGGGGTCACCGTGCTCGACATGGACGACCTCGGCTCGTTCGCCGACCGGGGTCTGGCCGAGCGCCGGCGAGAGATCGAGGCCGTCCGCCAGCTCCTCGACGAAGAGCTCGAGCGCTACCAGTCGGCCACGTCGGCCCGCGAGATCGCCCCGATCATCGTCGCCCTGCGCTCCGGCGCCGAGGCCACCCGGGCCGCCGAGCTCGAGCGCATGCGCAGCCGGCTCGGCGACCTCGACGACGACCAGCTCGCCGCGGTCGAGGCACTCACCCAGGGCCTGGTCGCCAAGCTGCTGCACCAGCCCACCGTCGCCCTGCGCGACGCCGCCGGCACCGCCAAGGGCGAGCGCCTCGTGCAGGCGCTGCGCGACCTCTTCGACATCGACGCCGCCGCTCGTCGGCCCTGACGGGCCTCCTCGCTGACCGAATTGCTCGGCTGGGCCTCACAACCCGCGGCATCGGAGTGATTCCATGAGACTGCTCGCCGCCACCCGTTCGTCCCCGCTGGCCCGGTGGCAGACCGACCACGTCGCCGCGCTGCTCGAGGCCGCTCACCCGGGCCTCGAGGTCGAGCCCGTCTTCCTCACGGCGTCGCCCGACAACGACCTGACCAAGCCGATCTCGGCCATCGGCGGCAAGGGTGCATTCGCCAAGGAGGTCCAGCAGGCCGTGCTCGACGGCCGCGCCGACTTCGCCGTGCACTCGGCCAAGGACCTGCCGTCGGTCACGGTGCCGGGTCTCGAGCTGGCGGCCGTGCCCCGGCGAGGCGACGCCCGCGACGTGCTCGTCGGCGAGCGGCTCATCGACCTGCCGGTGGGCGCCACGGTCGCCACCGGCTCCAACCGCCGGCGCACCCAGCTCCAGGACCTCCGCCCCGACCTGCACTTCGTCGAGCTGCGGGGGAACATCCAGCGGCGCGTCTCGCTGGCCGGGACCCGCGTCGAGGGCGACCCCGAGGGCCGAGTCATCACCGCCATCATCGCCGCCGGCGCCGCCCTGCTGCGCCAGGACATGGAGGACCGCATCACCGACTGGCTCCCGCCGTACGTCATGACACCCCAGGTCGGGCAGGGCGCGTTGGCCATCGAGTGCCGCGACGACGACACCGACACCGTCGAGCTGCTCCGGGCGATCGAGCACGCCGACAGCCGCCGGGCCGTCGACGCCGAGCGATCGTTCCTGGTGGCGCTCGGCGGCGACTGCGACCTGCCGGCCGGCGCCCACGCCACGCTCGAGGACGACGACGTCATCGCCCTGCGCATGGTCATCGCCGACGAGGCCGGCACCCGGGTCGAGCGGGCCGTCGTCCGGGGCACCGACCCCTCCACCATCGGCGTCGACGGCCTCGCCCTGCTCCCCGTCGACGAGCTCCTCGGCCCCCGCCCCCACCCCACCTGAGAGAAAACTGGCAGCCGCTCCGTACCGGTTCTGGCAGCCGCTCCGTACCAGCGGACCGGCTGGACGTGTCCCGTTGGTACGCACGGGCTGCCAGTTTCCGGATGGGGGGTTCAGCGCACCCGCCGGCGGATCTCCACCGCCACGTCGGGACCGACCAGCGCCCGCAGCTCGTCACCCATCGACTGCGCCACCGGGACGTCCCCGTCGTCGCAGTCGGGCTCCTCGGTGCAGCACCACGCCATCGTCGCCCCGCCCGGGCCCCAGTCGGTGCGCGACCAGCGCCGCAGCGTGCGCACGCCCTCGGGGTCGGTGTCGACCTTCAACGGCAATTGCCAGCACACGGCCGGCTTCCAGTCCATCGGCCGCTCGCGTTCGTCGACGGCGGCCAAGTGCAGTGCGCAGCCGGTGCCGCCGGCGAAGCCCGGCCGGTTGAAGAAGACGCAGGCGCCGTCGACCACGCGCGTGTGACGCCGACGGTCGTCGGCGAACACGCCACCCTCGGCGGCGACCTCGGCCATCTGGAACCGCTCGGCCGGCAGCGTGGCGGCCAGCGCGGCGACGAGCATGGCCTCGTCCTCGTCGAGCAGCTCGGCCCCCACCGAACAGCAGCCCTGCTGCAGCTCCTCGGCCGGCTCGTCGAGGATCCCCTGGCAGCCGTCGCCCCAGCGGCACCGCCACGTCGACCCGAGGAAACCGACGTCGACCCGCCACCGCGTGCCGTCCACCGGGTCGGTGATCTCCTCGAAGCGGGCCGGCGCTGGCACGGACACGACGGTAGGCGCCTACGGTCGACAGGCGATGATCGCCCTGATCTCGCTGTTCAGTGGCGCCGGGAGAAATCACCGTGAGTTGGCTCCGGAAGCCGGCAGCGATCCACGGGAGAATTCGCCGGGGGCGGGTCGGTCGTAGGGTGCGCCCATGACCGTCTACCTCGTCGGCGCCGGCCCCGGTGACCCGGGCCTGCTCACCCGGCGGGGCGCCCAGCTGCTCGGCCGGGCCGACGTCGTGGTGCACGACCGGCTGTCCGCTGCCGAGCTGCTCGACCTCGCCCCCACCGGCGCCGAGCGCATCGACGTGGGCAAGACACCCGGTCATCGGCGCTGGACCCAGGAGCAGATCAACGAGCTGCTGGTCGAGCACGGCCGCGCCGGCCGCACGGTCGTCCGGCTCAAGGGCGGCGACCCGACGGTGTTCGCCCGCGGCGGCGAAGAGGCAGCGGCCCTGTCCGAGGCCGGCATCGGCTTCGAGATCGTGCCGGGGGTGACGTCGGCCATCGCCGTTCCCGCGTACGCCGGCATCCCGATCACGCGGCGCTTCTCCTCCACCAGCTTCACCGTGGTCACCGGCCACGAGGATCCCGCCATCGGCGAGGAGGGCTCGGTCGACTGGGACGCCGTGGCCCGGGTCGGCGGCACCATCGTCGTGCTCATGGGCGTCGGCCGGATCCGACGGATCTGCGACCGGCTCCTGGCGGCCGGCCGCCCCGCCGACACGCCGGCCGCCGCCGTCATCTGGGGGACGCGACCCCAACAACGCACGGTCCGCGCAACCTTGGGCACCCTGGCCGACCAGGACCTCGAGCCCCCGGCCACCATCGTCATCGGCGCCGTCGCCGCCTTCGACCTGGCGTGGTTCGAGAACCGGCCGCTCTTCGGCCGCACGGTGGTGGTGACGCGGGCGCGGGCCCAGGCGTCGGCGCTCGTGGACCGCTTGCGCGAGCTGGGCGCCGACACCGTCGAGCTCCCGGCCATCCGCATCGACGAGCCGGCCGATGGCGGCCATGCGCTCCGACGGGCCGTCGACGAGTTGGCGTCGTTCGACTGGGTGATCGTCACCTCCCCCAACGGCGCCCGCCGCCTGCTGGCCGCGTGTCGCGACGCCCGGGCGTTCGGCACGGCGCGGGTCGCGGCGATCGGACCGGGCACGGCCGACGCCCTGCGCGAGGGCAACATCGAGGCCGACCTCGTCCCCGAGCGCTTCGTGGCCGAGGGCCTGCTCGAGGTGTTCCCTGATCCGCCGCCCGACGGTCACGGCCGGATCCTCGTCCCCCGAGCCAGCGAGGCTCGGGACGTGCTGCCCGACGAGCTGCGCAACCGGGGTTGGCACGTCGAGGTGGTGCCCGCCTACCGCACCGTGCAGGGCCGCCCCACCGACGACGAGCTGGCCGCGGTCGCTGCCGCCGATGTGGTCACGTTCACGTCGTCGTCGACGGTGCGCAACTTCCTCGACGTCTGCGGCACCGTCCCACCCGTCGTCGCCTGCATCGGCCCCATCACCTCGGCCACGGCGCGCGACGCCGGCCTCGACGTCGCCGTGGAGGCGCCGGTCCACACCATCGACGGGCTCGTCGAGGCCCTCGTCGCCCACCTCGGCCGCCCGTAGCCGCCACCCACCCCACCACCGAACTCGACGAAATGCGCGTCGGAACCCGACGCCGATCCTGTCGACTTCGCCGATTGGTTGACGGTTTCGGTATATTTCATGCAGTCTCATTGCATGATCGACGATGGTGTGGTGGACGCTGGCGGCCCAGCAAGCCGGGGCACTCGGCCGCCGTCAGCTGCTCGCGGGCGGTTCCTCCCGGTCCTCGATCGACCGACGTGTGCGGACTGGCCGTCTCGTCGTCGAACTGCCGGGCGTCTACGTCGTCGCCGGTTCGCCCGACACCACGGCACGCCGGCGTTGGGTCGCCATGCTCGCCACCGGTCCCGGGGCCGTCCTGTCGTTCGAGACAGCGGCGCGCATGCGCGGACTGTCCGCGGTCTCCACCGACGGCCCCACCGTGGTGACGGTTCGCCACAGCGGTTGGCGGGCGCTACCGGGCATCGTCGTCCACCAGCTCAACGACCTGCTCCCGGGCCACGTCGGCGAGATCGACGGTCTCGCAGTCACGACGGTCCCCCGCACGATCGTCGATCTGGCCGCCATCTGGCCACGGGGCCGCATGCGCATCGTCGTGGGCGACGCGGTGGCCGCCAAGCGGACGACCCCGGGACAGATCGGCGACTGCCTCCGATCGGTGGCACGCCGCGGCAAGCCAGGGGTGCGCACGCTCGCCACGGTGCTCGACGAGCTCGGACCCGGCAAGGCGCCGCCGGCGTCCCAACTCGAGCGCGTGTTCTTCTCGCTCGTTCGCCGGTCGTCGCTGCCCGATCCACATCGCCAGTACCCGCTGCCCCGCGGCGATGGCGTGCGGAACCTGGTGGACGCCGCCTGGCCCCACGTGAAGGTCATCATCGAGGTCGACGGGCGCCGCTGGCACCAACGGATCGCTGACATGAAGCGCGATCGCGACCCGCGATCTGCAGGCGGCTGCCGCTGGGTGGCTGGTCGTTCGTCTGCTGTACGAGCATGTCGTCGGTGCACCGGACCAGACGGTGCAGGAGCTGCGGAACGTCCTCGCGACTCGAGCCGCGCAGCTCGGTGGTGCGGCCTGAACGCCCTCGGCTCCGACCCGCCCACCACCTGATCTCGACGAAATGAGCGTCGGAAGCCGACGCGCAGGTCGTCGAGATCGAGCGCCCCGCCAACTCGACGGCAACGGCTTCGGGAACCGACGCTCATTTCGTCGAGAATGGGACCGTGCGACCGGCAGCGATCCTGTTCGACTTCGACGGCCTCATCCTCGACACCGAGACGTCCGAGTACGAGACGGTGGCCGACAGCTTCGCCGACCACGGGCTCGAGCTCACTCGCGACGAGTGGGTGAAGATCATCGGCACCGCCGACCACCCCCACTGGACCGAGATGCTCGAAGCGGCGCTGGGCCGGCCTCTCGACGACCGTGAGGCCGTGCTCGAGACCCGGCGGGCCCGCCACCACGCCCGCATCAGCCAGGAGGAGCTGCGGCCGGGCGTCATCGAGCTGGCCACCGAGGCCACCACCGCCGGCCTCGGCGTGGCCATCGCCTCGTCCAGCCCGCTCGACTGGGTCACCGGCCACCTCCAGCGCTTCGCGGTCGACCACCTGTTCCCGGTGAAGGCCACCCGGGACGACGTCGGCAAGGAGCGGACCAAGCCGCATCCCGACCTGTTCCTGCTGGCCGCCGAGCGCCTGAACGTCGATCCCACCCGCTGCGTGGTGCTCGAGGACAGCGAGCCGGGTGTCCACGCCGCCAACGCCGCCGGCTGCGTCACAGTCGCCGTCCCCGCCGGCATGACCGCCGGCCGTCCGTTCCCCCACGCCGACCTCGTGGTCGGCTCGGTCGCCGAGCTCGACCTCGAGCGTCTGGCCACGCTGTTCTGACCTCCCGAGCGGAAATGTCGTCGCTGCGTCACGACAGGTGTGACGCAACAACGACAGATTCGTAGGCTCGCCCCGTGGCATTCCCCGAGCGCCGTCTCCGCCGTCTCCGACGCACCCCGGCGCTGCGCCGGATGGTCGCCGAGACGCACCTGTCGACCGACGACCTCATCGCACCGCTGTTCGTGCGCGAGGGCATCGCCGAGCCGCAGCCGATCGGATCACTGCCCGGTGTCGTCCAGCACACGCTCGACAGCCTGCGACGCGAGGCCGAGCAGCTCGCCGAGCTCCACGTGCCGGCGATCATCCTCTTCGGGGTGCCGGCCACCAAGGACGCCGAGGGCAGCCAGTCGTGCGATCCCGACGGCATCGTGCAGGTCGCCCTGCGCGCTCTGCGCAAGGACCTGGGCGACCAGCTGGTCCTCGTCGCCGACCTGTGCGTCGACGAGTACACCGACCACGGGCACTGCGGTGTCGTCGACGAGGACGGCAACGTCGACAACGACGCCACCCTCGAGCTCTACGCCGCAGCGGCCGTGGCCCAGGCCCGGGCCGGCGCCGACATCGTGGCCCCGTCGGGGATGATGGACGGCCAGGTGGCCATGATCCGCACCGCGCTCGACCAGGACGACCACGACCACGTGCCGATCCTGGCCTACGCCGCCAAGTACGCCTCGGCCCTGTACGGCCCCTTCCGAGACGCCGTCGACGTGACGATCGCAGGCGGTGGGGACCGGAAGGGCTACCAGCAGGATCCGGCCAACGCCCGTGAGGCCATGGAGGAGATGGAGCTCGACCTGGCCGAGGGCGCCGACATGCTCATGGTCAAGCCGGCGCTGTCCTACCTCGACGTCATCGCCGAGGCCCGCCGGCGCTTCGATGTGCCGGTGGCCGCCTACCACGTGTCCGGCGAGTACGCCATGGTCAAGGCGGCGGGGGAGCGGGGCTGGCTCGACGCCGACGCCGTCCTGCGCGAGCACCTGCTGAGCATCAAGCGGGCCGGCGCCGACCTGATCCTGACCTACGCCGCCCGTCAGATCGCCGAGGAGCACGCCCGGGCATGAGCCGCACCGAGCAGAACACCCGCACCAACGAATCCATCTTCCGCCGCGGCGAGGCCCGCATCCCCGGCGGGGTGAACTCGCCGATCCGGGCCTTCCGGGCGGTGGGCGGCACGCCGTACGTGGTCGACCGCGGCGAGGGTGCCCGCATCTGGGACGTCGAGGGCACCGAGTACCTCGACCTGGTCCAGTCCTACGGCGCCGTCATCGCCGGCCACGCCCACCCTGTCGTCGTCGAGGCGGTGCAGCAGGCGGCCGCCCGTGGCACCTCCTACGGCGCTCCCACCGAGGGTGAGGTGCTCATCGCCGAGGAGATCTGCGAGCGGGTGCCCTCGGTCGAGAAGGTCCGCCTGGTGTCGTCGGGCACCGAGGCGACGATGTCGGCCATCCGGCTGGCACGGGGCCACACCGGCCGGCGTCGCATCGTGAAGTTCGCCGGCAACTACCACGGGCACGGCGACGCCCTCCTGGCCCAGTCGGGGTCGGCCCTGGCCGTGTTCGCCCTTCCCGACTCGGTCGGTGTCACCGAGGCCACGGTCGCCGACACGGTGGTGGTGCCCTACAACGAGGTGCCGACGCTCGACGACGAGACGGCAGCGGTCATCCTCGAGCCGGCGGCCGCCAACATGGGACTGGTCGCGCCCGACGACGGGTTCCTCCAGGCACTGCGCGAGGAGTGCGACCGGGTCGGCGCCCTGTTGATCTTCGACGAGGTCATCACCGGCTTCCGCGTCGCTCGCGGCGGCGCCCAGGAGCTGTTCGGTGTGCGCCCCGACCTCACGTGCTTCGGCAAGGTCATCGGCGGCGGGCTGAACATCGGCGCCTTCGGCGGCCGGGCCGACGTCATGGACTCGCTGGCGCCGGACGGTCCCGTGTTCCAGGCGGGGACCCTCTCGGGCAACCCACTGGCCACCGCCGCCGGCCGGGCCGCTCTCGGCTTGCTCGACGCCGCCGCCTACGAGCGGCTGGTCGCCGGCGCCACCCGGCTCGCCGACCGTCTCCAGGCGGCCTTCGACGCCGCCGGCGTCCGGGCCGTGGTCCCACGCGTGTCGAGCCTCGTGGGGATCTACTTCGGCGACCGGGCGCCCCGCACCTACGACGAGGCCAAGGGCACCGACGAGGTCCTGTACCGCCACTTCTTCCACGCCATGCTCGACCGGGGCGTGGCCATGGCGCCGGGTGCCTACGAGGTGCTGTTCCCCGGGCTGGCCCACACCGACGAGGTCATCGACGAGATCGGTGCCCGGGCCGAGGAGGCCGCCGTCGAGGCCCTGGCAGCGGCGGCCACGTAGCGCCGACGAATGCGGAGCATTCGTCAACGAACCCCCGAGGTCGCACAGCGACCGAAGGGTTCGCTTAGTCGTCCTCGCCCGGGTCGGGCAGGCGCTCGTCGATGGCCGCCTCGGCCTCTTCGTGCGACTTGCCCATGGTGAGCGCCAGCTCGGCGATGAGCAGGCTGCGGGCGTGGGCGTACAGCGTCTTCTCGGACGGCGACAGGTGCTTCTTGGACCGGCGGATGGCCAGGTTCCGTACGACCTCGGCCAGCTGCCAGACGTCGCCGTCGTTCATCCGGCTCTGGTTGTTCTTCATCCGGCGGGAGAAGTTGGCCGGGATGCGGACGTCGTGGTCGGCGAGCAGCTCGAAGAGGTCCTCGAGCTCCTCGGGCGGGGTGGGCTCGCGCACGCCGACCTGCTCGGCCTCGTCCACCGGCACCCAGACCCGCAGGTCCTGCAGCTCGAGCTCGATCACCAGGTACTTGCGTTCGACCTCGCCGATCGTGCGCTTCTCGATGGCGACGACCTTGCCGGCCCCGTGCTGGGGGTAGATGACGGCGTCGCCCTTCTTGAAGGGCGACGTGACGGCGGAATCAGCTGCTGGGGACACGGAGACTCCTGTCGGGCCCGGGGACCACGAGGTGCAAGGGGGAGCGGGACGAGGGACAGAACGCGGGACAGAACGCCCGACGCAAGCGTTCATCTTCCACCATGGCGCCTCGTCGCCCGAATTCCAACGTTCGCGCCCCGCAGGTTGCCCGGAGTCACCGCCACCCATGCAGGGGGTAGGAAGGGGGACGTCGACGACCAGGAGGTACTCCGTGCAGCTCGGCATGATCGGACTCGGCCGGATGGGCGCCAACATGGCGCAGCGACTCAGGCGCGACGGCCACGAGGTCGTGGGGTACGACCGGGCCGGCGACCTACGCGACGTCACGTCCCTCGGCGACCTCGTCGCCGCCCTCGATGCGCCCCGCGTGGTGTGGGTCATGGTGCCGGCGGGTGACCCCACCGGCGACACCGTCGAGGCGCTCGCCGGTCTGCTCGAGGCGGGTGATGTCGTCGTCGACGGCGGCAACTCTCGGTACACCGACTCGATCGGCCGCGCCCGCCGCCTGGCCGAGGTCGGCGTCGGCATGGTCGACGCCGGCGTCTCGGGTGGCGTCTGGGGCCTCGAGAACGGATACGCCCTGATGGTCGGCGGCGCGGCCGAGCACGTCGACCGCGTGTGGCCGGTCCTGGTCTCCCTGGCTCCCCCCACGGCCGCCGGCACCGAATCCGGTGGCACGGCACCGGGACTGGCCCACGTGGGTCCTTCGGGTGCCGGCCACTTCACCAAGATGGTCCACAACGGCGTCGAGTACGCCATGATGCAGGCCTTCGCCGAGGGGTACGAGCTGCTGGCCCGCCACGAGCTCGGCGTCGACGTGCAAGCCGGCCTCCGATCGTGGCAGGAGGGCTCGGTGGTGCGTTCCTGGCTGCTCGACCTCCTGCTGCGCGGGCTCGAGCAGCGACCGGGCTTCGAGGGGCTGGCCGACGTCGCCGCCGACTCGGGCGAGGGACGCTGGACCGTCGAGGCGGCGATCGACACCGGCGTCCCGGTGCCGGCCATCGCCGCCGCCCTGTTCGCCCGGTTCGAGTCCCAGCACGACGAGTCGTTGGCCATGAAGGCCATCGCCGCCCTGAGGGAGCAGTTCGGCGGGCACGCCGTGCGCCTCGAGGCCGAACACCCGCAGGCCAAACCGTCGAAGGAGGGCGCCTGATGGAGCAAACCTCCGACGCCATCGTCCTGTTCGGTGCCACGGGCGACCTGGCCGGCAAGAAGATCTTCCCGGCGCTCTACCAGATGGTCCTCGACGGCACGCTGGGCGAGGTCCCGGTGATCGGCGTGTCCAGCTCCGACTGGAACGACGACGACATGCGGGCCCGCATCCGCGAGTCGGTGACCGCCCGCGTCGCGTCCCCCGACGACGGCGCCTTGGGCTCGCTGTGCGACCGCACCTGCTACGTGGCCGGCGACTACCGCGAGGCGGGCACCTTCGACGACCTCGCCGCGGTGGTCCACCGGACCAGCGGGGGCCAGGCCCGATCACCGCTGTTCTACCTGGCGATCCCGCCGTCGCTGTTCGACGACGTGGTCTCGGGGCTGGCCCGCGTCGGCCTGCACGACCAGGCGCGCGTGGTGGTCGAGAAGCCCTACGGACGTGACCGCGCCTCGGCGCAGCAGCTCGACGAGGTCGTCCACCAGGCGTTCCCCGAGGACCACGTGTTCCGCATCGATCACTTCCTCGGCAAGGAGGCCATCGAGAACCTGCTCGTGTTCCGCTTCGCCAACTCGCTGCTCGAACCGGTGTGGAACCGCAACTTCATCTCGTCGGTGCAGATCACCATGGCCGAGGAGTTCGGCGTCGAGAGCCGGGGGAAGTTCTACGACTCGGTCGGCGCTCTCGAGGACGTGGTCCAGAACCACCTGCTCCAGATCGTGGCGTTCCTCGCCATGGAGCCACCGGCCGGCAACGACGCCCGCTCGCTGCGCGACGAGAAGATGAAGCTGTTCCGCCAGGTCGAGACGTTCCGGGCCGACCAGTACGTGCGTGGCCAGTACCGCCACTACGCCGACGAGGAGGGCGTGCAGGCCGGCAGCGAGACCGAGACCTTCGCCGCCATCCGGTTCGAGATCGATTCGTGGCGCTGGGCGGGCGTGCCGTGGCTCATCCGCACCGGCAAGTCGCTGCCGGTCACCCAGACCGAGGCGGTGGTCGAGTTCAACGCCCCGCCCCGCCTCCTGTTCTCGCCCGAAGGTGCCGCGCCGCCGCACCCCAACCACGTGCTGTTCCGGCTGAACCGCGACCAGGGCGTGTCGTTCGGGCTCCAGATGAAGCAGGCCGGCGACGACCTGGTGTCCGAGAACGTCGACCTCGACATGTCCTTCCGCGCCGACCAGCGGCGTCGCCAGGCCTACCAGCGGCTCATCGAGGACGCCATGGTCGGCGACGCCCGGCGCTTCGCCCGTGAGGACGGGATCGACCAGCAGTGGCGGATCGTCGACGACGTCGTGCACGCTCCGCCCGAGGTCGAGCTGTACCGGGCCGGCACCTGGGGTCCGCCCAGCGCCGATGGCCTGGCCGACGACATCGGCGGGTGGCACGACCCCAGCTGAACGGCCTGCCCCGAGCTGACGCGGGCGCGACCTGACGCGTCGCGCTCCGCCTGCCCCAAGCCTCAAGCGATCCGCCGGTCGCGCCGAAGACCACACCAGGAGGGCGTCATCGCGCCTCCGAGAGGCACGAACACCGGGAGATTCGTGGTCGGGAGCTCAGCAGTCGCCGGCGATCCGCCGATCATCGTGGCCCCCGCAAGGGGGTCCGACGAACGGGCGCGCCTGTTGGCCGAGGTCCCGGCGAGGGCGTCCGTCCTCGGTGCCGACGACCTGGCCGACGCCGTGCGCACCGTGGCCGCCGAACGGGTGTCCCGGATCGAGGACGAGGTGGTGGCGCTCGAGCGCGAGCTCGCCGACGTCCGCGCCGACCGCGACGCCCGGCGGGCCCGGCTCCTCGAGCTGGACGACGAGCGCGACACCCGCCTGCGGTGGGCCGATTGGTGCGAGGCCCAACCGGCCGAAGCGTCGGACGACGTGGCGGTGATCGCCGACGCGACCGAGGACGTCACCCGGGCGGGTGCTGCCGCTCGCGACGCCGGCCGGGCGCTCGACGACGTGCTCGAGCAGCAGGCCACCGCCGAGGCCGCCCTCGAGGAGGCGCGACGGGAGGTCGAGGCCCACGCCGCCGCCGAGCGGTCCGAGGCCGAGGTCCGCCAGCAGCTGGAGCAGGCCGAGCGTCTGCTGGCCGAGACGACCGACCCCGACGAGGCGGCCGCCGCCCGCCGCCGGGTCGAGGTGCTGCACCGCACCCTGACCCTGCGTGCCGAACCCCGGGCCCGCGACCAGCGACACCGCGAGGCCGTCGAGGCCCTCGCCCAGCAGGCGGGGGCCCTGGAGGAGCGCCTCGCCGAAGCCGTGCAGGCCGCCCGGCAGCGCAGCGACGTGGCGCTGCGCGAGCTGGCGCAAGCCGAGCAGGTGCTCGATCGCCTCCACCAGCGCGCACGTGGGCGGCTCCGGCGCCTGCGCGACGCCGTTGCCGTGCTCCCACCCGAGCTCCAGCCCGTCGACGGTGACGATCTGCTCGAGCAGACGGCAGCGATCGCCGAGGCGCTCCGGGCCCACGCCGGCGAGGAGCCGCCCGAGGTCGCCGAGTTGCGAGCCGAGGCCGAGCGTCTCGATCGCCGCTGCGACGACCTGGCCGTTCGCGTCGAGGAGATGCGAGCGGGGCTCGGCGACGCCGCCGACGCCGATCTGGTGGCTGCCTTCCGGCGGCTGATCGACGACGCTCCCGGTGAGCCAGTGGTCCTCGACGAGGCGGTGGACGCCACCGACTGGCCGGCGCTGCTCGACGATCTCGCCGAACACCCGCCCTGGCGCAGGGTCGTCCTCGTCACCGGCGACCCGGCCGTCCTGGCCTGGGCCATCGACCTCCCGCCCCGCCTCGGCGGGGTGCGGACCGATGCGTTCGCCGACCGTGCCCCCGCCGCCCGTCCTGCCGAATCGCTCCAGTTCGGCGCCGATCCGGCCGATGCGCAGGACGCGCCGTCGGTCATCACCATCGACCGGCTGCGGGCATTCGCCTTCCGCAGTCCCTCCGAGCCTGGGAGTCCAGACGAGTCATGAGGTTCCGCATCCGAAGCAAGGTCGCCGCAGCACTGCTGCTGCCGCTCGTGGCCCTCGTGGCCGGCTCCGGCCTGCTGGCGGCGCAGGCCCGCGACGAGGCCGACCAGGTCGACCGGGAGATCGGTGTGGCGCTCATCGGTCTGGGACCGGGGAGCGTGACTTCCGCCCTCCAGGACGAGCGCAACTTCGTGGCCATCGACCTCATCGGTCTCGGCGGTGCCACGGCGGTGCCCGTCGACTCCTTCGAGCAGGCCACCGCCAACACCGACGCCGCCACCACCGATCTCGAGGCACAGCTCGCCGGCTTCGACCCGTCGGTGCGGGAGTCGTTCGCACCCGCCATGGAGGCGCTCCGCGGGCTGTCCGACGTGCGCGAGCGGTACCGCAGCTTCGACGGGAAGAAGGACTTCGGCAACGTCGCCATGGCCGACGAGGTCTTCGAGAGCTACCGCAGCGTCATCGACGCCTTCTTCGGGGCCACGGCCTCCATCGCCGCCGACCTCGACCACGCATCGCTGCGCAACGGCGTCGAGATCTTCGACGCCCTGAACCGCCGCGGCGAGGCCTTGTCGGTGGCCATCCGCGACCTGGCCATGGACATGCTCGGCGGCGAGCGGTCGCCGCAGGCGGCGGTGACCATCGGCGCCGGTGCCGCCCGGGTCCGCCTCATGCAGGATCGCATCCACGAGCTCGCGGTCGGCCCCTACGCCGGCCTCACGTCCGCTGACGCGTCTGGCGCCGGCGTGGACCAGGCGCTGAAGCGCATCGACGGGTACGTCGCCGGCAAGGACGTCGACCTCGCCGCCCTCCTCGACACCGACGGGCTCGGCGCCTCCTCCGCCGACGACCTCGTCCGATCCACCTTGCTCGACGAGGCCGGCACCATCCGCGGTGCGGCGCAGGACCGCATGCGGCTCTTCGTGATCGCCGCCGCGGCCATCGTGTCCCTGGCCATCCTCGTCACCTACTTCGCCACCACCTCGATCACCCGGCCGCTGCGGGCGCTGCGCGAGCAGGCCGACGACCTGGCCCGCACGCGCCTGCCGGGCGCCGTGCGCTCGATCCTCGACACGCCGCCCGGCGAGGACGTGGCCGTGCCCGAGCTCGAGCCGGTCCAGGTGGCCACCCGAGACGAGGTCGGCGACGTGGTGGAAGCCCTCAACGAGGTCCAGTCGTCGACGCTCACCCTCGCCGCCGACCAGGCCGTGCTGCGGCGCAACGTCGCCGACTCGTTCGTGAACCTGGGGCGACGCAACCAGCTGCTGCTCGACCGCCAGCTCGACTTCATCACCCAGCTCGAGCAGAACGAGACCGATCCCGAGCAGCTCGACGCCCTGTTCCGGCTCGACCACCTGGCCACCAGGATGCGACGCAACGCCGAGTCGCTGCTCGTGCTCGCCGGCGCCGAGAGCCCCCGCCAGTGGTCCGCTCCCGTGCCCATGAGCGACGTGATCCGCGCCGGTCTGGCCGAGGTCGAGGACTACCAGCGGGTGACGATCCGCCACCTCGACGACGCCGACGTGCTCGGGCAGGCGGTGGCCGGCCTGGCCCACGTCGTCGCCGAGCTGGCCGAGAACGCCCTCACGTTCTCTCCACCCGACGAGCAGGTCGAGATCAAGGGGCGCTGGACGGCCTCCGGCGACTACGTGGTGGCCATCGCCGACAACGGCATCGGCATGACCGAGACCGAGCTCGACCGGGCCAACCGCCGCCTGTCCGGGCGTGAGGCCTACACGGTCGCACCGTCCCGCTACCTCGGCCACTACGTGGCCGGCAACCTCGCCCGCCAGCTGGGTGTGGCCGTCCGCCTGCAGGACGATCCCGCCGGCGGCCTGGTCGCCACCGTCACCCTGCCGGCCGAGCTGCTCAGCGCCCCCGGGGAGGAACCGGCGCCCACCGTGCCCGACCGGATCACCGCCGAGTGGACCGACGGTGGCTGGGCCGACGACGACTGGCCGGACGACGCGATGCACGACGTCGCCGCCGACGAGCCGGCCCAACACGGGCGGGTCGACGACGAGCCGGCGACCGGGCCGATCACCGAACCGGTCGCCGACGAGGTGGTCGAGGAGGAGCCGGCGGTGGTCACCGAGGGCGAGCCCGACCGTGAGCCCGACCTGGAGCACATCCTCTACGGCCGTCTGTACGGCGACGGCGAACGAGCCGAGGAGCCGCTCCCGGTCGATCCCGTCGACCCGCTCGAGCACCCCGCCGCCACGTTCGAGGAACCGGTGGCCACGTCCGAGTCCACCGGGGCCCTGCCCCGCCGGGTCCCCGGCGCCCAGCGCCCGGATGCCCCGGCGTTCCGCCGCCCCACCGAGGCCGCACCGACCGACGACGAGCAGGGCGATGCCGTTCCGGCCGGTGCGCCCACCGAGGCGAACGCCGCCGGCGCCTTCGGGTTCCTGCAGGCGTTCCAGTCGTCCGCGCCGTCGTCGAACGGCCACGACACCGACCGCACCGAGGAGGACCGATGACCACCGATGCCGCCGCCCGCTTCGCCTTCATGCTCGACTCGTTCGTGGAGGAGACCCCCGGCGTCACCGACGCGGTGGCCGTCTCGGCCGACGGGCTGCTGATGGCCATGTCGCACTCGCTCGACCGAGCCGGCGCCGAACAGGTCGCCGCCATCATCTCCGGGCTGGTGAGCCTCGGCAGCGGCACCGCCGGCTGCTTCGGCTTCGGTCACCTCGAGCAGGTGATCGTGGCCATGGGCGGCGGCTACCTGTTCGTGTCGTCGATCTCGGACGGCAGCTGCCTGGGCGTCGTGGCCACGAAGCGCTGCGACATCGGCCAGGTCGGCTACCAGTCCGGCCTGCTCGTCGAGCGCGCCGGGCAGGTCCTCACCCCCGACCTGGTGCGTGAGCTGCAACAGGAGATGTTGGTCTCGTGAGCGTGCCTCCCGCATCCGCCGACGGCACGGGTGAGACCGGGCGTCTCGGCGGTCACGATGTCGTCCGGCCCTACATGATGACCGGGGGGCGCACCCGCGCCGCACGGCGCGACCTGCGCCTGGAGACCGTGCTGGCCACCATGCCCGACGTCGACCCGCACGACCGCTCGCTGGGCCTCACCGCCGAGCAGGCAGCGCTGCTGCAGTGCTGCCAGCACCCGATGGCCCTGGCCGAGGCGTCGGCCACCCTCGGGCTGGTGGTGGGGGTCACCGCCATCCTGGCCAGCGACCTGGTGGCCGACGGCGTGCTCGAGGTGCACCAGACCAACCCGGTCGAGATCGAGCTCGACATGCTCAACCGGATGATCGACGCGGTGAGGACGCTGTGAGGTCCCCGCTCACCGCTCGCGCTCCCCGTCGGTCGGGCGTGCCCCTCCGGGCCGCCAAGTTCGTCGTGGCCGGCGGCTTCGGCGCCGGCAAGACCACGTTCGTGGGCGCCATCTCCGAGATCCCCCCGCTGCGCACCGAAGCGGCGATGACCTCGGTCGCCGCCACCGTCGACGAGCGGCGAGGAGCGGCCAGCAAGACCACCACCACGGTGGCGATGGACTTCGGCCGGGTCACCGTCGATGACGCACTGGTCATGTACCTGTTCGGGACGCCCGGCCAGGAACGCTTCGGGTTCATGTGGGACGACCTCAGCAACGGCGCCCTCGGCGCGGTCGTGCTCGTGGACACCACGCGCCTGGACCAGAGCTTCCCCGCCGTCGACTACTTCGAGGCCAAGCAGATCCCGTTCGTGGTGGCCGTCAACCGCTTCGAGGGCGCGCCCCACCACGAGCTGCACGCCGTCCGTGACGCGCTCGGCGTGGACCCGTTCATCCCCTTCGCCGAGTGCGATGCCCGCCGCACCGACTCGGCCAAGGAGGTGCTGCTCATGCTCCTGCAGCACCTCGTGGACGTACGGGAGAAAACGGACTGGCGCCATCCGGTCGGGACGCCCCGTGTGCACGGAGCGATGGTCACCGATGGTCCGACGGGCAGCGTGACGCCTCCCTGAACGCTTCCTGAGTCAGCGACCTGCCGCTGCTGTTCGCGGTGATGGTGCCGGAGGTGTCGACACCGACCTCGGCCAGGGCTTCCTCGAAGGTCATGTCGGGGTTGTCGAGCAGCAGCGTGGCCACCTGCTCGAGCTGGGCGGTGTCCTCGGGGTTGGGGTCGGCACCGCCGAGGTCGAGGCGCTCGTGCAGGATGATGGCGGCCAGCTGGCCGTCGGTGACCTGGTCGGGACCGAAGCCCGGCATGCCGCCACCCACGGGCTTGTCGGTGGCGCCGTAGGTGTCGCCGTACTGCTGGGTCCAGCCGGCCGAACCCAGCCGCACCCAGTGGAAGTGGTCCACGAAGCTGGGCCAGGTCTGGTAGATGGCGCCGCCGGTGAAGGCCGGGCCGACGCCGCCGCCGCCGGTGGCGCCGTGGCAGCCGGCGCAGCCGTTGGAGGCGAACAGCTCGGCACCGAGGGCGGCCGGGCCACCCTCGCCCTTGGGCGGCGGCTCGAGGGTGCGCTGGAACACGTAGGCCCACAGGGGCAGGGCGATCAGGACCGGCATCGCCCAGAAGGGGATCTTGCGGCGCCGCTGGTGGGCCTGGACCATCGGCGAGGGCGGAGGCGGGGGTGGCTCCTCGGCCGGTGCGGGGTGGGCGGGCATCGACGGTGCCGGTGCCGCGGACGCGGCCTGGGCGGGTGCCGCCGAGGAAGAGGTACCGCTGCCGGCGTCGCCGCCCTCCTGCGATCCGCCGTCGCCGCCGCCCATGGCGGCCCGGCGCTCGCGGGAGCGCTTCAGGAGGTGTTCGGGGATTTCGGTCAACGGGCCTCCCAGGAGACGCAGGGTGAACGGCCAGAGGTTAGGCGCCTGGCCCGTCCCCTTCCCAAGCCACCGCCGCAGCGGCCGTGCGGGCCCTGCACGAGATGGGTCGATGTGTCTCGCCCGAAGGGGTCGTGGTAGACCGTTCGGTCATCGGGTCCCGGCGCGTTCCGGGGCCTCGACCCGCAGAATGTGATCGATTTCACGAGGTTCTGGCACGCCGTGGTCGCCTTCATCACCGCATCTCTCATCGGCATCCTCGGCCTGGTCGCCGTGGTCTGGCAGGGCAAGCGCCGCGCGCCCGGCGCCCGGCTCACCTGGGGCGAGGCCTATGTGGCGGCGGCGTTCGCGTTCTTCATGTTCCTGTGGTGGTACGGCGTCATCCCGCACCTGTGGCTGACCTGGGCCGACAACGGCCTCAACTGGCGCTCCGACCGTCTGCTCTACGGCGTGGGCAGCATCCTCAAGCCCCAGGCCAACGGCGGGTGGCTGCCCTTCACGCTCAACTGGCAGATCGTGCGCGACATCATCGCCGTCGTCATCTACGTGGTCGGCCTGGGGCTGCAGATCGCGCTGTGGTCCTGGTGGAACAGCCGCCAGAAGCGGGCCGAGGCTGCCGCTGCCGTCGTGCCGACCTCCACCTACGGCCGTCCGCTCGTCCGGAAGGGGTGATCCTCCCGTGGCCAAGACCGACGCAAACCCGCCGCTTCCCGAGTTCCGGGACGACTACGTCCTCCAAGAGGTCGACGCCTCCTGGCTGGCCGCCGCGGTCAAGCCCAAGCAGTTCATCCACATCGACCAGTCCGAATGCATCATGTGCGAGGGCTGCGTCGACATCTGTCCGTGGAAGTGCATCCACATGGTGCGCCCCTCGGCCATCGAGTCGGCGGTGGGCACCGAGCAGCCCGGTCTCGATCCCAACGATCACGTGATCTTCACCATCGACGACGACGTCTGCACGCGGTGCGCCCTGTGCGTCGACCGCTGCCCGACGGGCGTCATCATCCTCGGCAAGCTCGGCCAGCCGGGCGCCGCCGGCGACCCCCACCAACGCACACCCAGCCACGGCTACGGCTACGGCATGCGGCTCGGTTGAGAGACGCAGGTAAGGAGAACCTTCGTGGCCAGCACCACTGAAGACAAGCCATCCATCGGCGAGCGCTTCCAGAAGACCATGCAGGACCTGCCCGACAAGGTGCAGGGCTCCCAGGCGTGGAACTCGATCTTCCGGCCGGGCTCGATCTTCCGCAAGGGCTACACCGACTCACCCCGTAACCGCTCGTACGTGGTGATGAACTCGGTGCTGTACCACCTGCACCCGGTGAAGGTGAAGCGCCACGCCGTCAAGGTCAGCTACACGCTGTGCCTGGGTGGGCTGTCGTTCTTCCTGTTCATCCTGCTGACGGTCACCGGCATCTTCTTGATGTTCTTCTACCGGCCCACCGCCGCCCAGGCGTGGGGCGACATCCAGAACCTGCAGACCGGCGTCACGTTCGGCCTGCTGGTGCGCAACATGCACCGATGGGCGGCGCACCTCATGGTGCTGTCGGTGTTCCTGCACATGGCCCGCGTCTTCTACCACGGTGCCTACAAGCCCCCGCGCGAGTTCAACTGGGTCATCGGCGTCATCCTGCTGACGCTCACCCTGCTGCTCTCCTTCACCGGCTACCTGCTGCCCTGGGACCAGCTCGCCCTCTGGGCCGTCACCGTGGGTACCAACATGATGGGCTACACCCCGGTCTTCGGCGAGCAAGTGCGCTTCGTGCTCCTGGGCGGCGTCGAGATCGGATCCGACACGTTGTTGCGGTGGTACGTGCTGCACGTGCTGATGCTCCCGTTCGTGATCGTCATCTTCATGGCGATCCACTTCTGGCGAGTCCGCAAGGACGGCGGGATCTCCGGCCCGCTGTAGGCGATGATGGGAACGACGAGGAACCACCGATGACCGAGATCCCAGAGCACCTCCGCAAGCGGGCAGAAGAGGCCCGCAAGAAGGCCGAGGCCGAATCCTCCGGCGGCGCCGCCGACAGCGGCGGCGGCGAGGAGAAGACGCCCGAGCAGCAGGCGGCCGAGTCCCGCATCCCTGCCCACCTGCTCGAGCGCTCGAAGGCGGCCAAGGCGGCCAAGTCCGGTGGCGACGCCGACGGCGGCGACAGCGGTGGCGGCGGAACCGCCGTGGCCACGGCGCCGGCGGCAGCAGCCGCGGCCTCGACCCAGGGCCCCCTGCCCACGGGCCCCGGCGGTCACACCCAGCGGCTGCTCACGGTGGTCAAGTCCGGCTCCATCCAGGACGTCCGCTCGACCCCGCTCGACAAGGTCCACACCTGGCCGCACCTGCTGGTGGTCGAGTTCGTGGCCGCCCTCGCCGTCACGGCCTTCCTCCTCTTCTTCTCGATCTTCGTCAACGCCCCGCTGCTCGAGCTGGCCAACTTCAACAAGACGCCGAACCCGTCCAAGGCGCCCTGGTACTTCCTGGGCCTGCAGGAACAGCTCACGATGTTCCACCCGATGGTCGCCGGCGTGACGGTTCCGGGCATGGGTCTGTTCGCACTGATCCTGGCGCCGTACACCGATCGCAATCCCTCGAACAAGCCCAACGACCGCAAGTTCGTCATCGCCCTGTTCACCATCTTCCTGATGTTCTGGGCGGTGCTCGTCATCATCGGCTCGTTCTTCCGGGGACCGGGCTTCAACTTCGTGTTCCCGTGGAACGCCGGCATCTTCTTCGACCTGTGATGTACGCGACCGCGAGCCACACAACAGAGATGCGGAGGTAACGCATGGACACCTCGACCCTCACCATCCTCGCCGTCGTGGCCTTGGTCGTGCTCGGTGGCGTGCTGTTGCTCGCCGCCGCCCGCCGCAACCAGGCCACCAAGGCCATCGGCGTGCTCTCCCGCGAGACGCGCACGCGCGACTCCGGTGCTGCGCCGATCCCCGCCCGCCGCGAAGGCAAGCCCACCGCCTCGGGCCGCGAGCTCGAACTGGCCGCCAAGGTCGAACGTCGCGAGGCCGGCAAGGAGCTGGTCACCGCCGGCTCCGCTGCCCCCACCGCATGGGTCCCGCCCGACCCCGACGCGCTCGGCGCCACGCGCCGCCAGTTCCTCAACCGCTCCATCACCGGCTTCTTCGTGGTCGGCCTGTCCGGCTTCGGCGCGGCCTGCATCGCCTTCCTGTGGCCCAAGGCCGGGGGCGGCTTCGGTTCCAAGGTGAACCTCGGCAGCGTCGAGGAGCTCAAGTCCCAGATCCAGGCCAACCAGGGCTTCCTGTACAAGCCCGAGGCCAAGATGTGGATCACCGAGTACCCGGCCGCCGCCCTGCCCAAGGCCCGCCAGGTGTACTCGCCCGGCGAGCTCGCCGGCATGGAGGCCGGGGTCGTCACCCTCTACCAGAAGTGCGTCCACCTCGGTTGCCGCGTGCCCAAGTGCGTCACGTCGCAGTGGCTCGAGTGCCCCTGCCACGGCAGCCGCTACAACCAGGTGGGCGAGCAGAAGCGCGGCCCGGCCCCCCGTGGCCTCGATCGCTTCACGATGTCGGTCTCCGACGGCAACCTCACCTCCGACACCGGAGCCATCATCCTCGGACCACCCATCGGCACCAACACCACCGGCCAGGAAGCCGAGGGGCCGCACTGCAACGGCTCCGGCGGCGCTCACTGATCAGGACCCAGCCCCATCACCATGCATGATCTGACCCCCGTGGTGCTCGCCGCGAGCACCGTGCAAGCCATCGGCTCCGTCGTGGCGGTCCTCGCCGTCGTCGGGTTCGTGGTGTACGTCATCTTCAACGTCCGTGCCGGGCGGGAAGAGGTCGGCGCCGAGCTCGAGCTCGCCGCCAACCTCAAGCCCTACATGGACGACGACGAGCTCGAGACCCGCAAGCTCGACCGCACGCTCACGATGGGCCTGGCCACGCTCGCGGTGATCGCCATCGGCCTGCCCGCCTACTGGCTGGCCGAGCCCGGCCGCCAGGAGGGTGCCGTCCAGCGCTACGACAACGTCTTCGTGTCCCGCGGCGAGGAGATCTACACCACCGGTGCCCAGTGCAACGCGTGCCACGGCCCCGAGGGCGTGGGCGGCGTGGCGCCGTACACGATCCTCAACGACAACAACGAGTTCGTCGCCCAGGTCCAGTGGAAGGCACCGGCGCTCAACACGGTGCTGCTGCGCTACAGCCGCGACGAGGTCTCCTACGTCCTGAACTACGGCCGGCCGTTCTCGCCGATGCCGGCCTGGGGTGCGCCCGGCGGTGGTCCGCTCGACACCCAGGAGATCGACAACGTCATCGACTACCTCGACTCGATCCAGATCAGCTCCGACGACTCCAAGGCCCAGGTCGAGACGGCGCTGCGCAGCCAGCTCGGTCTGGCCGAGGGCCAGGCCATCGACTACAGCTCGCTCGCCACCGGCGAGGCGCTGTTCAACCTCGGCAAGGACGACGGCTTCGCCGGGGGCGCCTACGCCTGCGCTCGTTGCCACACTCGCGGCTGGTCGATCGTCGAGTCGTCGATCCAGCCCACCGATGCGCCCATGGGCGACTACATCGGCTACCCCGATGGCTCCGGTGCCTACGGTCCCCGCCTGCGGGGCATCATCCCCCGGATCTTCGCCTCGGCCGAGAACCTGGCCAAGTTCATCCACGACGGTGCCGAGAAGGGTGTTCCCTACGGTCGCAACGGCCTGTCGGGCGACGGCATGATGCCCGGCTTCGGTGACAACCCGAACACCGAAGACGTGGGCGACGACGGGATGATGACCCAGGACATGATCGACTCGATCGCCCGCTACGTGATCTCGCTGGGAGACAGCTGATGCTCACCGCCAACCTGCTCGCGGGCAACGTGCTCGCCGGCATCGCCTACGACCCGACGATCCGCGGCATCCTCGCCGTCGTCGTCGCCATCGTGGTGCTCTGCGGATCGGTGTACCTGCTGCTGGCCACCAACACCGGCAACCGGCTGGGCTTCCTGCTCGCCCTCACCGGCTTGTTCGGCTGGATGACCATCATGGGCATCATCTGGTGGATCAACGGCATCGGCATGACCGGCGCCGCTCCATCCTGGAAGGTCGTCGAGTACAACGCCGGCAACCCGGCGGCGGCGGTCACCGAGAAGGTCCGCGACCTCGACCTGTCGACGCTGCCCCAGGGCCCCGACGGCGTCGACTACGAGCAGATCAACCAGCTCTTCGACGAGAACCCGCAAGGGTTCAAGCAGCTCGAGAACCAGCTCGAGGAGGACACCGGCGGTTGGCGCCTGCTGCCCGCGTCCGACGCGGCGCGCAACGAGGCCGAGGCGACGGTCGCCTCCGCCCTGCCCAACTGCGACACCTGCAACTTCGGCATCGAGGAGCAGACCGACTACACGGTGCTGGGCGCCTTCGAGGTCGGCGGCAAGAAGGGCCTCCCCGAGGACCCCAACCGCTGGGACCGCATCGTCACCAAGGCCGAGAGCATCGTCACGATCAAGAACCCCAAGCACTACGCCGTGGTGCAGGTGCAGAAGGTCGTCCCCCAGGAGGCCGCCCCCGGCGAGCCGCCGCCCACGCCCAAGGCCGACGTGGACCAGCCGATCATCTCCGTGGTGCTCATCCGCGACATCGGCGACCTGCGGTTCCCGCCGGCGATGGTCACGCTCTCCAGCGGATTGATCTTCGCCCTGCTGTGCTGGATGCTCCACCAGCGTGAGCGCGTCCTCGAAGAGAACCTGGCCGCCGCCGAGGCGCAGACGGTCTGACGATGCTGGGCCAGTACCTCCCTCTCGCCGTACTGCTGATCCTCGCCGCGGTGTTCGTGGCCGGCAGCCTGGTGACCTCGAGGCTGCTGGCTCCCAACCGCAAGACCCAGGCCAAGCTGGCGCCCTACGAGTGCGGCATCGTGCCCACCCGCGAGCCACCCGAGCGCTTCCCGGTGAAGTTCTACCTGGTGGCCATGTCGTTCATCGTGTTCGACATCGAGATCGTGTTCCTGCACCCCTGGGCCACGATCTACCGGCGCCTCGGCGCCTTCGGTCTGTTCGCCGTCCTGCTCTTCTCGGCGCCCATCGTCATCAGCCTGGCGTACGAGTTCAGCCGCGGTGCCCTCGACTGGGGTCCGGCCAAGCGACGCCTGCCCACCGACACCGGCGACGACATCGTCTCCGCCGAGCGCACCTCCGCCTCCACCGTCCGCCGCGTCGGCCTCGACGGCCGTGAGGCCGTTCGTTCGCCCGACGCCGCCTAGCTCCCCGAGCTTCCGAACCCGAGAGGAGTCCCACCATGGCGTGGCAACTCGACAAGGGCCTCGAAGGGCTCGACCACAACGTCTTCACCGGCCGCATCGAGGACCTGGTCCAGTGGGCCCGCAAGTCCAGCCTGTGGCCGGCCACGTTCGGCCTGGCCTGCTGCGCGCTCGAGATGATGGCCGCCGGCGGCGCGCACTACGACATGTCGCGCTTCGGCATGGAGGTGTTCCGGGCCTCGCCCCGCCAGGCCGATCTCATGATCGTGGCCGGCCGGGTCAGCAACAAGATGGCTCCCGTCCTGCGCCAGATCTACGACCAGATGATGGAGCCCAAGTGGGTGCTGTCGATGGGCGTGTGCGCCTCCAGCGGTGGCATGTTCAACAACTACGCCATCGTCCAGGGCGTCGATCAGGTGGTCCCGGTCGACGCCTACGCCCCCGGCTGCCCGCCCGGTCCCGAGACGCTGATCCACGCCATCAACACCATCCACGACAAGATCCTCAGCGGCGAGTTGCTTCGCCGGCGGGCCGAGACCGGCGGCGGAGCCGGCGTGCACCTGCCCCAGCTCGACGGCCAGACCGAGTCCGACACCCGTGTCGACGCCCCCGTGAAGGTCGAGCGCCCGTCATGACCGACACCGATCCCGCACGCGAAGAACACGACGAGGTCACCGACGACACCACGGCCGAGCCGCCCACGCTGTTCGGTCAGCTGGTCACCTCGTCGCGGGGCCAGGACGTCCTCCACGCCGATCGCGACGAGCTGCGAGACCTGGTCCGGCGTCTGCGCGACGACGAGGGCTTCAACGTCTGCATCGACGTCACCGCCGTCGACTACCTCACCTACGCCGCACCCCGCGAGCTTCCCCCCGGGGTCGAGGCCGAGCGGTTCGAGGTGGTGGTCAACCTGCTCAGCCACCAGCACCGCCGGCGCGTCCGCATCCGGGTGCAGATCCCCGAGCACGATCCGGTGTGCCCGTCGCTCTACGAGGTGCATCCCGGCACCGAGGCCCTCGAGCGAGAGGTCTTCGACATGCTCGGGATCCGCTTCACCGACCACCCCGACCTGACCCGCATCCTCATGCCCGAGGACTGGGAGGGTCACCCGCTGCGCAAGGACTACGCCGTGGGTCGCATCCCGGTCCAGTTCAAGGGCGTGGTGAACGAACGATGAGCCGAGCAACGACCCTCCACCACGCCTCGCAGCGACACAGCGTGGTGAACGAACGATGAGCGCGGTGAACGAACGATGAGCACCTACACCAACGAGGATCCGTCCCTCACCAACGAGGGAGCCCAGGAGATGGCGCCCCGCACCGCGGGCGACGCCGCCGAGGTCCTGCGCGAGCAGGGCGCGGTGCTGCGCATGTCCGAGGCCGAGGCCGGCCTGCTCACCGACGACAGCGAATCGCTCGACGATCAGACGATGATCATCAACATGGGTCCGCAGCACCCGTCGACCCACGGCGTGTTGCGGCTCATGCTCGAGCTCGACGGCGAGCGCGTCCTGCGTACCAAGCCGGTCGTCGGCTACCTGCACACCGGCATGGAGAAGACGGCCGAGGAGCTCACCTACCTGCAGGGGCCCACCAACGTCACCCGCATGGACTACGCGGCGCCGCTGTTCAACGAGCTGGTGTTCGCCATGGCCACCGAGAAGCTGCTGGGCATCGACGACGACATCCCCGAGCGGGCCCAGTGGATCCGCATGCTGCTGTGCGAGCTCAACCGGATCACCTCGCACCTGCTGTTCATGGCGACCAACGGCATGGACGTCGGCGCGGTCGGCATGATGATCTACGGCTGGCGCGAGCGTGAAGAGGGCCTCCGCCTGCTCGAGAAGATCACGGGCCTGCGGATGAACCACAACTTCATCCGCCCCGGCGGCGTGGCCGCCGACCTGCCCGATGGTTGGCGCGACGACATCCTGCGGCTGCTCGACTACCTGCCGCCCCAGCTCGACGAGTTCGACACGCTGCTCACCGGTCAGCCCATCTACCGCGAGCGGCTCCAGGGCGTCGGCGTCATCACGCCCGAGGAGGCCATCGCCCTCGGCGCCACCGGCCCGATCCTGCGCTCCACGGGCGTGTCCCGCGACCTGCGCCGCGACGAGCCCTACCTGCGCTACGACCAGGTCGAGTTCGACGTGCTCGTCGGCTCCTACGGCGACTCCTTCGACCGCTACGCCATCCGGCTCAACGAGATCCGCGAGTCGATGAAGATCGTCCGCCAGATCCTCGACGCCATGCCCGCCGGCGACTACCGGATCCAGGACAAGAAGGTCACCCCGCCGCCCCGCGCTCGCATCGACGAGTCGATGGAGGCCCTGATCCACCACTTCAAGATCTTCACCGAGGGCTTCAAGGTGCCCGCCGGCGAGGTCTACTGCGCCATCGAGAGCCCCCGGGGCGAGCTCGGTTGCTACATGGTGTCCGACGGCTCGTCCAAGCCGTACCGCATGCACATCTCGGGCCCGAGCTTCCGCAACCTGCAGACGCTGCCCCACATGATGCGCAACGGCCTCATCGCCGACGCCGTGGTCAACATCTCGTCGGTCGACCCGATCATGGGCGAGGTCGACCGTTAGATCGGGGCTTCCTGGCTCCCGCGCCGCCGCACGCCGAATAATCGCTCGCTTGTCGGATTCGTCCGGCTTACCGTCCTTCGGGTCCATGGGAACCGGGAGGGACGATGGCAGCACCGATCAGCGCGCGCGTCCGCCATCCGGCGAGCGCCAACCTGCGTCGCGTCGCGCCCTACTTCCGGCCCCATCGCGGGCGGATGTGGTTCGTCGGCGTCTCCGCACTGGTGTCGGTCGCCTGTGGGCTCTCGACGCCGCTGATCGCCAAGGCGGTCATCGACGGTCCGATCGCCGACGGTGACAAGGGGGCGATCCTGCCCTGGATCGCCCTGGCGCTGGCGCTCGGCGCGGTCGAGACCGGCCTGGCCCGCATCCGGCGCGTGCTGCTCGCCGACGCCGCCATGGACGTGGAGACCGAGCTGCGCAACGACCTCTACGCCCACCTCCAACGTCTCGACGTCGGCTTCCACGACCGGTGGCAGTCGGGCCAGCTCCTCTCGCGGGCCACCAGCGACATCGCCACCATCCGGCGGTTCAGCGCGTTCGGTGCCGTGTTCCTCCTCATCATCAGCGCCGAGGTGCTGGTGATCTTCGGCCTGCTGCTGTCGCTGTACTGGCCGCTCGCCCTGGTCGCCGGCGCCTTCGCCGTGCCGGTCCTGGTCCTGTGCACCCGCTTCGAGACCCAGTACACCGCCATCGTCCGCCGCATCCAGGACGAGACCGGCGACATGACCACCGTCATCGAGGAAGCCGCCAAGGGCATCGGCGTGATCAAGTCCTTCGGCCGGGCCCGCTACGCCTTCGACCGCTACGACGCTCACGTGCAAGGCGTGTACGCCAGCCAGCTCGACCGGATCCGGGTCCACACCAAGTTCGTGTGGCTCCTCGGCATCGTCCCCAACCTCGTGCTCACCGTCACGCTGCTGGCCGGCGTCATCGCCGTCGGGCACGGAACGCTCACCCTCGGCGGGCTGTTCGCCTTCGTCTCCTACGTCCTGATCCTGGTGTTCCCGCTCGAGGCCCTGGGTTGGATCCTGGCCATGGCCCAAGAGGCCATGACCGCGGCCGACCGCGTCTACGACGTCCTCGACACCGAGCCGGTCATCGCCGACCGGCCCGGCGCCACCGCCGTCGGCACCGTCGCCGGCCGGATCTGCTTCGAGAACGTGACGTTCGCCTACCCGCCCAGCCACCCCACCTCATCCGTTCCGGGCCGCGAAACGCCGCACCTGGAACAGACGTCGCGGCCCAGAACGGTCCTCGAGGGGGTCGACCTGACCATCGAACCAGGGGAGACGCTCGCCCTGGTCGGCGCCACCGGCGCGGGCAAGTCCACGCTGGCGTCGTTGCTGAGCCGCCTCCACGATCCCACCGAAGGTCGGATCACCATCGACGGCCACGACCTGCGCGACCTCACCGTGTCGAGCCTGCGGGCCAACATCGGGTTCGCGTTCGAGGACGCCACCCTGTTCTCGGCCAGCGTCCGTGAGAACCTGCGCATCGGCAAGCCCGACGCCACCGACGACGACATCGAGCAGGCGTTGGCGGTGGCACGTGCCGAGTTCGCCCACGGCCTCCCCTGGGGCCTCGACACCCGCATCGGCGAGCAGGGCATGACGCTGTCGGGCGGCCAGCGGCAGCGCCTCGCGCTGGCGCGGGCGATCATCGCACGGCCGCGCGTGCTGGTGCTCGACGACCCGCTGTCCGCGCTCGACGTGCACACCGAGGCCGAGGTCGAGGAGCGGCTCCGGCCGCTGCTGGCCGACTGCACCGTCCTGGTCGTCGTCCACCGGCCGTCGACCGTGGCGCTGGCCGACCGCGCCGCGCTCCTCGACGGCGGACGCATCGTGGCCACGGGGAGCCACCACGACCTGCTGGCCACCGAGCCCCGCTATCGCTCGATCCTGGCCGAGGAGTCGGACTCGGACCTGGAGGAGGTGTCCGCATGACCGGTCTCGACCCCGCACCCGACGGCACGAGCCTGGACATCACCGGCGACGCCGCCATCGACTCGTGGCGGGGTGTGGCCGCCGAGGACGTCGACGACGTCCAGGGCAACCTGGCCACGCTGTTGCGCAGCCGCAGCCGGCGGCTGCTCAGCGAGCTCGTCGCACCCCACCGCCGCACCATGGCCTGGGCCAGCGGCCTCATCTGCGTGAACATGCTCGCCCACCTGTCCGGCCCGTGGTTCGTGGGCAAGGCGATCGACGACGGGATCCCGCCGCTGCTCGATGGCGGGAGCGGCACCATCCGGCCCCTGCTGTTGGTGGTCGGCGGGTTCCTCGTGGCCACCGTGGTCGCCGCCGTGACGTTCAACGCCTTCCTGCTCGTGTCCGGCCGCGTCGGCCAGCAGGTGATCGTCGACATCCGCCACCGCCTGGCCCGCCACTTCACCGACCTCAGCCTCGGCTTCCACCAGCGCTACACCTCGGGCCGGGTGATCTCGCGCCAGACCAGCGACGTCGAGGCCATCGGCGAGCTGCTCGGTCACGGTCTGCTGCAGCTCACCACGTCGATCCTGACGCTCATCGGCATCAGCGTGATCCTCGTCGTGCTCGATCCGGTGCTGGCGGTCGCGTCGTTGGCGGTGATGCCGGCGCTGTACCTGCTGACCCGGTGGTTCCGGCACCACAGCGAGCGGGCCTACCGGGCCACGCGCGAGGCCATCGCCCTGGTCATCGTCCACTTCGTCGAGTCGCTGGGCGGTATCCAGGCGGTCCACGCGTTCCGCCGCGAGCCCAGGAACCAGGAGATCTTCGAGGACCTCGACGGCCGCTACCGCGATGCCAACATCTGGTCGGCGCGCCTCGCCGCAACCTACGGGCCGGGTGTGCAGTTCGCCGGCCGCCTCACGGTCGCGTGGGTGCTGCTGTTCGGCGGCTCGCGGGTGATCGACGGGCGCATCGGCATCGGTGTGCTCGCCGCCTTCGTGCTCTACCTGCGCCGGTTCTTCGAGCCCATGCAGGAGCTGAGCCAGTTCTACAACCTGTTCCAGGCCGCGGCCGCCGCCACCGAGAAGCTCTCCGGAGTTCTCGAGGAGCGGCCCACGGTGGCGCCGCCGGTCGATCCGATCCGGCTGCCCGCGGCGCAGGGCGAGCTGCGCTTCGACGGGGTCACCTTCACCTATGGAGCAGACACCGTCCTGCACCACCTCGATCTGCACGTCCCGGCGGGGCAGACCGTGGCCATCGTCGGGGCGACCGGCGCCGGCAAGTCGACCATCGCCCGGCTCGTCGCCCGCTTCTGGGATCCCACCGAGGGGCAGGTCACGCTCGACGGCATCCCGCTGCACCGGCTCGCCGAGGACGATCTGCGGCGCGCCGTGGTGATGGTCACCCAGGACAACTTCCTGTTCAGCGGCTCGGTCGCCGACAACATCGCCGTCGGTCGTCCGTCGGCCGGCCGGGCCGAGATCGAAGCCGCCGCCCGGGCCATCGGCGCCGATGCCTTCATCCGCGCGCTCCCGCGGGGCTACGACACCGACGTCCAGGCGAAGGGGGCCCGGCTGTCGGCCGGTCAGCGCCAGCTGCTGGCCTTCGCCCGGGCCTTCCTCGCCGACCCGGCGGTACTCATCCTCGACGAGGCCACCAGCTCGCTCGACATCCCCAGCGAGCGCCTGGTCCAGCGCGCCCTGCAGACCCTGCTGGCCGACCGGACCGCCGTGATCATCGCCCACCGCCTCACCACGGTCGAGATCGCCGACCGGGTGCTGGTGGTGGACGCCGGCCGGGTCGTCGAGGACGGTTCGCCCGCCGAGCTCCGCGCCAGCGGCGGCCGCTACGGCGACCTGCACACCGCCTGGGCCGAGTCACTGATCTGACCGCTGGTGGGTTCGTGCGCCGGCGGCTTCGACGGGGCGTTGCGGATCAGCCCGAGGCCAGGAGCACCACGCCGGCCACGGTCGCGACGACGCCCGCCACCTGCAACGGACGGAGCCGTTCGTCGTGCAGCCGCCACGCCAGCAGGGCGGTCACGGCCGGGTACAGCGAGGCAAGCACCGCCACGACGCTGACCAGATCGCCCTGGCTGGCGACGGCGAAGGTGCCGTTCGCCCCGACGTCGAACGCCCCGATCACGGCGAGCGACGGCAGCTCCCGCGCCGGCGCGCTCACGGCCGAGCCGCCGCGGGCGAGCAGCGCACCGGCCAACAGGGCGACGGTGGCCGTCCGCATGGCGAGCAGGACGAGCACGACCTCGGCCGGGCCGCCGCCGTCGCTGGCCGAAGCCAGCACGACCAACACGACACCGAAGCCCAGCGCCGCACCGGACGCGAGCAGCAACGGCCGGGCGCCGCTGCGGCCGGCGCCACGCAGCTCGGGCCCGGATGCGAGCACCACGCCGATCACCGCGACGACGATGCCGCCCGCCTGCACTCCGCTCGGCTGCTCGCCCGTCGCCAGACCGGCGACCACGGGCACCGCCACGCCGAGGGCGGCGATGGGGGCGACCACGCCCATGGTGCCCAGCGCCAGGGCCCGGTAGAAGGCGAAGAGGGCGGCCGGGCCGACCACACCGGCGACCGCGCCGGCGGCGAGCGCCCGACCGGTGACCCGGGGCGATAACAGCACGACGAGGGGCACCAGCCCCACGAGCGCCACGGCCTGGGAGACCAGCACCACGCGGACGGCATCGAGCCGTCGCGACACCGTGCCGCCGAGGAAATCGGCCGTCCCCCACAGGAGGCTGGAGAGCAGGGCGAGCGCAGCGGACACGGCCGGGACGACCCTAGGTCCGACGGCGGAGTCCCACAGGCCACACGTCGTCGCGCTCGGACCCGCACCGCCCGTCTGCGCACCGATCCGGTCTCGGGCGAGGGCGAAACGGGTGGATCTGACCCGGCGCGAAGTCAGGCGATAGCGTGCCCGACGCGCCCGATCCCGAGGTTCGGGGCCCGACCCCGCTTGTGCAAGGATTCACGACGATGCCGCGGTTCACTGCCGAGAACACGATCCTCGCCCGAGAGATCATCGGCCGGTACCCGTATCCCAAGTCGGCGCTGATCCCCTTGCTGCATCTGGCGCAGGAGCAGGACGGCTGGGTCACCGAAGAGGCGATGGAGCACATCGCCGAGCTCGCCGGCGTCACGCCGGCCGAGGTCCTGGGCACCTGCTCGTTCTACGAGATGTTCAAGCGCCAGCCGGTGGGCCAGTACCTCATCAACGTGTGCACCAACATCTCCTGCATGCTCCTCGGCGGCGAAGAGCTGCTGCACCACCTCGAGGAGCGCCTCGAGATCCGCCCCGGCTCCACCACCTCCGACGGCATGTTCACGCTCGAAGACGTCGAGTGCATCGCCGCCTGCACCGAAGCCCCGTGCCTCACCGTGAACTACCGCTACTTCCACCGCATCACCCACGAGGAAGCCGACCAGCTCCTCGACGACCTGCGCGCCGGGCGCCGGGCGCACGAGATCCCCAAGCACGGGGTCCTCGCCCGCGAGCGCCAGAAGATCCCGGCCCAGCGTCGGGCCGGCGCCGCGGTACCGGGCGAGTGCGAGACCCCCGTGTGGATGCGCACCTCGGAGGAGGCCGGCGCATGAGCGATCACACCGCCGCCGGGAACCCCGACATCCCCCGGATGATCACGTCCCGCTTCCAGTACGACGACTCGTACCGCATCGACCGGTACCGGGCCACCGACGGTTACGCGGCGCTGCGCAAGGCGTTGAACACGCCTCCCGAAGACGTCCACGCCGAGGTCAAGGCCGCCTCGCTGCTCGGCCGCGGCGGCGCCGGCTTCCCCGCCGGGGTCAAGTGGGGCTTCTGCCCGCCCGGCGTGTGGCCCCGCTACATCGTCGTCAACGGCGACGAGTCCGAACCGGGCACCTACAAGGACCGGCTCCTGATGGAGCGCGATCCCCACCAGCTCATCGAGGGCACGCTCATCGCCGCCTACGCCACCGGCTGCGCCCAGGCGTTCCTGTACGTGCGGGGCGAGATGGCCCTGGCCCAGGAGCGCATCGCCGCCGCGCTCAACGAGGCCTACGAGGCCAACCTGGTCGGCAAGAACATCCTCGGCACCGACTTCTCCTGCGATGTCGTCCTCCACTGGGGCGCCGGCGCCTACATCGTGGGCGAGGAGACGGCGCTCATCGAGTCGCTCGAGGGCAACCGCGGCATGCCGCGCCTCAAGCCGCCGTACTTCCCGGCGGCCAAGGGCCTGTACATGCAGCCCACCATCGTGAACAACGTCGAGACGCTGTCCAACGTGCCGTGGATCATCCGCAACGGCGCCGACGCCTACACCGCCTACGGCGCCGAGAACTCCCGGGGCACGCGCATGTTCGCCGTGTCCGGACACGTCAAGAAGCCCGGCGTGTACGAGGTCGAGTTCGGCACCACCACCTTCCGCGAGCTCATCTACGGCGTGTGCGGCGGCATCCGGGGCAGCAACACCCTCAAGGCGTTCATCCCCGGCGGGGCGTCGTCGCCCTGGTTCTACGACGAGCACCTCGACCTGCCGCTGGAGGCCGGGGCGGTCGGACAGGCCGGCTCCATGCTCGGCTCGGGCGCCATCGTGGTCATGGACGACACCACCGACGCCGTCAAGGCCGCCTGGCGGGTCGTGCGGTTCTTCGCCCGCGAGTCGTGCGGCAAGTGCACGCCGTGCCGCGAGGGCACCAACTGGCTCGAGAAGGTGCTGCGCCGGATGCTCGACGGCCACGGCCGGCCCGAGGACATCGGTCTGCTGCTCGACCTGTGCGACAACATCAGCCCCACCATCAACTGGCCGCCCAAGCAGACCACCATCTGCCCGCTGGGCCCGTCGGCGGTGTCGCCCATCGCCAGTGCCATCGTCCGCTTCACCGACGAGTTCCAGGCCTACTGCGGTGGGGGCGAGATCCCGACCTCGGTGACCATCAACGGGAAGGCGTACGTCCCGCCGGAAGGAGCCCCAGCCGGTGTCTGAGCAGTATCTCGCTACCTCCGCCTCCGGCCCCTGGGGGCCGTTCGAGCGTCGGAACGCTGTCGCCTGCTCGCTGGCGCTCCCGACGGCGACCTGGGAGGATCGTCGTGTCTGAGCAGCGTGTCAGGATCACCGTCGACGGGCGCGAGATCGAAGCCCGCGACGGCGAGCTGGTCATCGCCGCCGCCGAGCGCACGGGCACCTACATCCCCCGCTTCTGCTGGCACCCCCGCATGAACCCGGTCGGCATGTGCCGCATGTGCCTGGTCGAGATCGACACCGGCCGGGGTCCGGCGCTGCAGCCGTCGTGCATGATCCCGGTGTCCGACGGCATGACCGTGGTCACCGACTCCGACGCCGCCAAGAAGGCCCAGAGCGGTGTCCTCGAGTTCCTGCTCGCCAACCACCCCCTCGACTGCCCGGTGTGCGACAAGGGCGGCGAGTGCCCGTTGCAGGACCAGGCGTACTCGCACGGGCCGGGCGAGTCCCGCTTCGTCGAGGAGAAGCGCCACTTCGAGAAGCCCATCCCCATCTCCGACCTGGTCGAGCTCGACCGCGAGCGCTGCATCCTCTGCGACCGCTGCACGCGCTTCTCCAAGGAGGTGTCCGGCGACGCGCTGATCCACTTCATCGACCGGGGCGGACAGACGCAGGTCAACACCTTCCCCGACCACCCCTTCGCCTCGTACTTCTCCGGCAACACGGTGCAGATCTGCCCGGTGGGCGCCCTCACCGCCGAGCCGTACCGGTTCAAGGCCCGGCCGTGGGACCTCGACCAGGTCGAATCCACGTGCACGTCGTGCTCGGTCGGCTGCCGGGTGGCCGTGCAGGCCAGCCGCAACCAGATCCTGCGCTACCAGGGGGTCGACGTCGACGCCGTGAACTGGGGTTGGCTGTGCGACAAGGGCCGCTTCGACTTCCAGGCCGTCCACGCCGAGGACCGCCTGGCCCAGCCACTTCTTCGTGACGACGGCGGGCACGCCCCCGCCACCTGGTCGGCCGCCCTCGGCCGCGCCGCCGAGGCCCTGTCCGGCGCGCTCGAGCGCAGCGGTCCCGCCGGCATCGGCGTCGTCGGCGGCGCCCGGCTCACCAACGAGTCGGCCTACGCCTGGGCCAAGCTCGCCAAGGGCGTCCTCGGCACCGACAACGTCGACTGCCAACTGGGCGACGGCCTGCCCGCCGACGCCGTGCTCGGTCTGCCCCGAGCCACCATCGACGACGCCTGCCGTCCGGGCGGCACGATCCTGCTGGTCGGCGTCGACCCCAAGGAGGAGCTGCCGGTCCTGTACCTGCGCCTCCGCCACGCCGTCGTCGAAGACGGCGCCACGCTGGTCGAGCTCGTGCCCCACGGCACCGGGCTCAGCTCGCTGGCCGCCCACACGCTGATCCACGGACCGGCCGGTGTCGCCGACGTCGCCGCCCAGCTGGTGGCCGACTCGCCGGTCGACGCCGGCGGCGTCAGCGCCGACGCCATCGCGGCGGCGGCCGAGGCCCTGCGTGGTGGACCGGTCACCGTCATCCTGGGTCGCGGCAACCTCGCCGACCGGGCCGAGCTCACCGCTGCCGCCGCCGGCACGCTGCGCGACGGCCTCGACGACGTCCGGTTCCTGTCCGGGCTGCGGCGGGGCAACGTCCACGGCGCACTCGACGCCGGCCTCGCACCGGGCGTGCTTCCCGGCCGCGTCGCCCTCGACGCCGGTCGCGCCCACTTCCACGAGCACTGGTCCACCGTGCCCGCCGACCGGGGCCTCGACACCCAGGGCATCCTCCAGGCCGCCGCCGACGGCAAGCTCGACGTGCTCGTCCTGCTCGGTGCCGACCCGCTGGCCGACTTCCCCGACAACGATCTCGCCCGTCGCGCTCTCGCCGGCGCCCGCACGGTCATCGCCGTGGCCACCTCGCCCACCGAGTCGGTGCTGCAGGCCGATGTCGTGCTGCCCGCGGCCGGCTACGCCGAGACCGACGGCACCACCACCAACCTCGAGGGCCGCATCAGCCGCCTGCACCAGAAGGTGACACCTCCGGGCACCGCGCGTCCCGACTGGGTCATCGCCGCCGAGCTGGCCCTGCGCCTGGGCGACGACCTCGGCCTCGAGTCGCTCGACGACGTCTTCGCCGAGGTCGCCCGCGTGGCACCGTCGCACCACGGCCTCACCGCCGAGTCCGTCGGCATCGACGGCGTGGTCGTCCCCCTCGATGGTCCCGACGCCGACTCCACCGCCCGCACCGCCGGCGAGCCCATCGGCGTGCACACCGCCGGCGGCACCGAGGAACCCGACCCGGACATCTCGGCCGAGTCCGCCGAAGCGGTGGCCGAGTCCGAGGCCGCCGACACCGACGAAGGTGCCAAGGCCGCCGAGGCCGAGGCCACCGAGGCCCAGGCCGACGCCGAGGTTCGGGCCGACGCCGAGGCCAGCCCGTCCGACGAGGACGATGGCGACGTCGACCCCGAGGGCGCCGCCGAAGGTGCCACAGAACCGGCGGCGCCGTCGGTCCCCACCATCACCTTCACCCCGCCCGCGTCCCCGGCCGTCCCCGCCCCCGACAGCTACAAGCTGCGCCTGGTGACCAGCCGGCGGCTCTACGACCTCGGTGTGGCCACGCAGTCGTCGCCGGCGCTGTCGCCTCTCGCTCCGGGCGCCCTGCTCCAGCTGCACCCCCACGACTTCGACCGACTCGGCGTCTCCGCCGGCGGCAAGGTCACCGTCTCCAACCGCGAGAACGGCCGGGGGTCCATCACCGTTCCGGTCGAGTCCTCCGAGCGGGTGCCGCGCGGCGCCGCCCACCTCACGTTCAACCAGCCCGGTGGACGAGCCGCCGACCTCGTCGACGCCACCTCGGTGGTCACCGACGTCCGGGTGGAGGTGGCCAAGTGAGCGGACTGGTGCTGGCGCTCGATCCGCTCTACGTCGACGGCGTCGGTCTCGCCGAGGTGCTCATCACGCTGGGCAAGGTGCTGGTCACCTTCGTCATCCTGCTCGTCTCGGTCATCTTCATGGTCTGGTTCGAGCGCAAGGTCATCGCCGACATGCAGAACCGCGTCGGCCCCAACCGGGCCGGACCGTTCGGCCTGCTCCAGACGCTGGCCGACGGCATGAAGCTGATCTTCAAGGAAGACCTGATCCCCAGCCGGTCGCGCCGCTTCGTGTTCGCGCTGGCGCCATACCTGTCGGTCATCCCTGCCTTCCTCGTGTTCGCCGTCGTGCCCCTGGCGGGCACGTTCACCACCGGCGATCCCGGCGTCATCACCATCGCCGGTCACGAGACCTACGCCCAGCTCGCCGACCCGCCCATCGGTGTCCTGTGGGTGCTGGCCGTGTCGTCCATCGGCGTCTACGGCGTGATGCTGGCCGGCTGGGCGTCCGGCTCCAAGTACCCGCTGCTGGGCTCGGTGCGCGCCTCGGCGCAGATGGTCTCCTACGAGGCGGCCATGGGGCTGTCGGTGGCCACGCTCATCCTCACCACCGGCGGCCTGTCCACCCGGTCGATGGTGGCGGTCCAAGCGGGCGAGGGCTTCGCCGGCTTCGTGCCCAACTGGAACGTGGTCATCACCGGCTTCGTGCCGTTCGTGATCTTCTTCATCGCTGCGCTCGCCGAGACCAACCGCCCGCCCTTCGACCTGGTCGAGGCCGAGCAGGAGCTGGTCGGCGGGTTCCACACCGAGTACTCGTCGATCCGCTTCGGCATGTTCTTCGTGGCCGAGTTCATGCACCCGGTCACCATGTCGGCGATCATCGTCACGTTCTGGTTCGGCGGCCCCGCCGGCCCGCTGCTGCCCGGCTTCCTCGAGCCGGTCTCCGGCATCGTCTGGCTCACCGCCAAGATCTTCGTCTTCCTGTACATCTTCGTGCTGATCCGCGGCACCCTGCCGCGCTTCCGCTACGACCAGCTGATGGACCTGGGCTGGAAGGTCCTGATCCCGCTGCAGCTCGGGTGGCTGCTGCTGCTGGCCGCGCTCAACGTGGCTCGCGACCAGGGCTGGAACTACGGCGTCGTCATCGGTCTCGGCTTCTTCGTGATCGGCGGGGCGTGCTTCGCCCTGCTGGCCCGGGCCAGCGAGGTCTCCCGGCAGCGCCGCGAGCTCGGAGAGGTGGAGGTCTGATGGGATATCTCGACGGGTTCCGCGTCACGATCAACAAGACCTTCAACAAGGGGTCGCAGTCGGGCAACAACGTCACCTCGCCCTACGTCAAGGGCGAGGGCGGCAAGCGCACCAAGCCCATCCGCATGCACGGTCGCCACGTCCTCAACCGGTACGAGGACGGCATGGAGAAGTGCATCGGCTGCGAGCTGTGCGCCGGCGTCTGCCCGGCCCGCTGCATCTACGTGCGGGGCAAGGACAACGACCCCGCCGATCCGGTGAGCCCCGGCGAGCGCTACGGGTTCATCTACGAGATCAACTACCTGCGCTGCATCCACTGCGACCTGTGCGTCGAGGCCTGCCCCACCGAGGCCATCACCGAGACCAAGCTCTTCGAGTTCTCCTTCACCAACCGCCAGGACGCCATCTACACGAAGGCCGAGCTCGTGGTCGGCGACGACGGTCGGGCTCAGCACCTCCCGTGGGAGGACTGGTCCGACGCCGATCTCATCGAACCCCACACCTCGGCCTGGATGCGCGCCACCGCGCCAGCCGGTGACTCCGACTTCGAGGGCATCGTCGCCTGGGCGGCCGAGCTCGGCTACGGCGAACGGCCCGCCGAGCGTGGCCAACGCAACGACGACCACGGCGACTTCGCCGACCACATGACCTTCGTCCCCGACACCGCCACCGGCGGGATCCCGGCCGCCGACCGCGAGTCCGACGCCGGGTCCGACGCCGGCGACGACCACGAGGGCCATCCGCACGGGGAAGGCGGTCACTGATGGAGACCTTCGTCTTCCTCGTCGCCGGCGCCATCTGCCTCATCGGTGCCCTCGGCGTGGTGCTGTCCAACAACACGGTGCACTCGGCGCTGTCGCTGGTGGCCACGCTGTTCGGCGTCGCCGTCCTGTTCGTGGCCCAGGAGGCCAACTTCCTGGCCGCCGTCCAGGTCATCGTCTACGCCGGTGCCATCGTCGTGCTGTTCCTGTTCGTGATCATGCTGCTCGGCGTCGACCGGGCCGAGGACCTGCGTGTCGAACCCCTCGTCGGCCAGCGGTCCGCGGCCGTCGTGGTCGGCCTGGCCATCTTCGCCCTCCCCGTCGCCGCCCTGGCCAGCACCGGCTGGGACGCCACCGGCGCCATCGCCAACCTGGGCAGCGTGGCCAATGCCGACGTGCCCGACATCCAGGGCATCGGCCGGGTGATCTTCACCCGCTACATCTTCGCCCTGGAGATCACCTCGGTGCTGGTGGCCGTGGCCGTGGTCGGTGCGGTGATGCTGGCCAAGCGACCGCGTCGGGGACAAGAGATGCTGGTCGACCTGCCGCCGAAGGCCGAGCCCGTCGACCTGACCGACGACGGCACCGATGCCCAGGCCGTCGCCGACGACGAGGAGGTCAGCTCCTGATGGTCGCCATCCTCGCCGCTGCCGGTGTCCAGCCGTCCTGGTACCTGGTGCTGGCCGCCGCCCTGTTCGCCATCGGCGCCGTTGGCCTGCTCATCCGCCGCAACCCCCTCGTGATGTTCATGTGCGTCGAGCTCATGCTCAACGCCGTCACGCTCACCTTCGTGACCTTCTCCCGGATGCTCGACGACATCGGCGGTCAGGCCGTGGTCGTCTTCGTCCTGGTCGTGGCCGCCGCCGAGGTCGTGGTCGGCCTCGGCATCATCGTGGCCATCCTGCGCAAGCGACCCGACACCACCGCCGACGACCTGGCCCTGCTCAAGGGATAGCGACGACCGATGGAACACCTGCTGGATCTTGTCTGGTTGATCCCTGCCCTGCCGCTGGCCGGCTTCCTGCTGCTGGTTCTGGGTGGCCGCATCCTGGGCGAACCGCTCGCCGGGTGGTTGGCCACCTCGATGATCGGCGGCTCGTTCGTCGTCAGCGTGCTCGTCTTCCTCGGTCTCCTCGACCGCCCCGAAGAGGCGCGGGTGTTCGGCCAGACCCTGTTCGAGTGGCTGCCGGTGGGTGGCCTGCACGTCGCGGTCGGCTTCTACGTCGACCCGTTGTCGGTGGCCATGTGCCTGTTCGTCACCGGCGTCGGCGCCCTGATCCACCTGTACTCGATCGGCTACATGCACGGCGACGAGAACTTCTCGAAGTTCTTCCTGTACCTCAACCTGTTCGCCTTCTCGATGCTCATGCTGGTGCTGGGCGACAACCTGCTGCTCACCTTCCTCGGCTGGGAAGGCGTGGGCCTGTGCTCGTACTTCCTCATCAGCTTCTGGTTCACCGACCCCGAGAAGGCATCGGCCGGCAAGAAGGCCTTCGTCACCAACCGCATCGGTGACTGGGGCTTCATGGTGGCGATCTTCGCCTGCTTCGCCGCCCTCGGCTCCATCAACTACGCCGAGATCCTTCCCGGCGCCGGCAGCTTCTCGCAGACCACCGCCACGCTGGTGGCCGGCTGCCTGTTCATCGGCGCCGTCGGCAAGTCGGCCCAGTTCCCGCTCTACCTCTGGCTGCCCGACGCCATGGCCGGCCCCACGCCCGTGTCCGCCCTGATCCACGCCGCCACCATGGTGACCTCGGGCGTCTACCTGCTGACCCGGGTGAACCCGATCCTGGCGGTGGCCGACTCGTGGCTGCCCACCACCATCGCCTGGGTCGGCGTCGGCACCGCCTTCTTCGCCGCCACCATCGCCCTGGCCCAGAAGGACATCAAGAAGGTCCTGGCCTACTCGACGGTGTCGCAGCTGGGGTACATGTTCCTCGCCGTGGGCACCGGCGCCTACGTCGCCGCCGTCTTCCACATGATCACCCACGCGTTCTTCAAGGCGCTGCTGTTCCTCGGTTCGGGCTCGGTCATCCACGGCATGCACGAGGAGCAGGACATGACCCGCATGGGCAACCTGCGCAAGTACATGCCCATCACCGCCGCCACCTTCATCGTCGGTTGGCTGGCCATCGCCGGCGTGCCGCCGTTCTCGGGCTTCTTCTCCAAGGACGAGATCCTGCTGTTCGCCTGGGCCGAGAACCCGGCCCTCTGGGCGGTCGGCCTCGTCACCGCACTGCTCACCGCCTTCTACATGAGCCGCCAGGTCTTCATGGTCTTCTTCGGCGAAGAGCGCTTCACGGTGGAGGCCGGCCCCACGGACACCGCCGAGGCGGCCGACCACGAAGGTGCCGACACCGAGCTGCCCACCGCCGAGGCCGAGGCCGAAGCGCTGTCGCGTCCGGAGACGGCGGAGGCTCCGCAGCTGCACGTCATGCACGAGGCCCCGCACGAGTCTCCCTGGACCATGACCCTGCCGCTGGTGGCGCTGGCCGGCCTGGCCTTCGTCGGCGGTGGGCTGCAGCTGCCGTTCACCACCGACCTCAAGTTCCTCGAGAAGTGGCTCCACCCGATGCTCGGCGCCAACGAGGCCGAGATCGCGGTGTCGACCGGCACCAAGTGGGTGCTCGTCGCCATCGCCATCACCTCGGCGGTCGTCGGCATCGCCGTGGCGTGGTCGATCTACCTGCGCCACGACCGCGAACCCGTCGAACCCGAGTTCCTCGCCGAAGGCTGGCGCTACGACCAGACCGTCTCGGCGTTCATGGGCGGCCCCGGACGCGCCGGCTTCGAGGGCGTGGCCGCCTTCGACTCCCAGGTCGTCGACGGTGCGGTCAACGGCGTCGGGTCCCTGTTCCGTCGCAGCGGTGAGATCCTGCGCGGCACCCAGTCGGGCTACGTCCGCAACTACGCCCTGGGCATGGCCGGCGGTGCCGTCCTGCTCCTCGCCTACTTCCTGGCACAGGTCACGTTCTGATGGTTCTCGCTGCCGAGCTCTCGTTCCCGCTCCTCACGGCGTCGATCCTCGTGCCCCTCGTGGGCGCGCTGGTCGTGGCCGTCGGGCCGTCCCGCCGCCCCGAGGTGCTGCGCCCACTCGCCCTGCTGTTCTCGGCCACCACCGGCGCGTTCACGGTGTGGATGCTCACCGCGTTCGACCGCTCGGTGTCGGGCTTCCAGTTCGAGACCCACCACGAGTGGATCCGCGAGTTCGGCATCCAGTGGCACCTGGGCGTCGACGGCATCTCGCTGTTCCTGCTCGTGCTCACCGGCGTGCTGTTCCCGCTGGCGCTCATCGCCGTGGTGCCCAAGCACGACGACAAGGCGTACTACGGCTGGATGCTGCTGCTGCAGGCCGGCTGCATCGGCGCGTTCTCCGCCCTCGACCTGTTCCTGTTCTTCATCTTCTTCGAGATCGTCCTCGTACCGATGTACTTCCTCATCGGTGGGTGGGGCTACAACCGGCGGGTCTACGCCGCCCTCAAGTTCTTCCTGTTCACCATGTTCGGCTCGGCGCTGATGCTGGTGGGCATCGTGTCCCTGGCCTTCATCAACCGTGACACGGCCATGGACCAGGTGGCCGGTGCCCGCCAGGAGCTGGCCGGTCTGCAGCAGTCCGTCGACGCCGCCAGTGGCGCCGGCGCCCAGGTCTCCCAGGACCAGCTCGACCGGATCTCCGAGCTGCAGGCCCAGGTCGACGAGGCCGACCAGCTCAGCTTCGATCTGGTCGAGATCGCCCAGAACCGCGGCGACCAGCTCGAGGCCCGCAAGACCGCCATCGAGGCCGGCCAGGCCCAGGAGTCCAACTCCTGGAACCCGTTCGACTGGGACGCGGCCAAGTGGATCTTCCTCGCCCTGGCACTGGCCTTCGCGGTGAAGGTCCCGCTGTTCCCGCTGCACACGTGGCTCCCCGATGCCCACACCCAGGCGCCCACGGCCGGGTCGGTGATTCTCGCCGGCGTGATGCTGAAGCTGGGCACCTACGGCTTCATCCGCTTCGGGCTCTACCTGTTCCCCGACGCCACCGTGTTCTTCGCGCCCGCCTTCGTGACGCTCGGGGTCATCGGCATCATCTACGGCGCCGTGGTGGCCACCATGCAGAAGGACCTCAAGCGCCTGGTCGCCTACTCGTCCGTGGCCCACCTCGGCTTCATCATCCTGGGCACCTTCGCCCTCACCACCCAGGGCATCCAGGGTGGCGTGCTGCAGATGGTCAACCACGGCCTGTCCACCGGCGCCCTGTTCCTGCTCGTCGGGATGATCTCCGATCGCCGTCACACCCGCGAGATCGCCGCCCTGTCCGGTCTGCAGAAGGCTGCGCCGGTGCTGGCCGGCGTGTTCACCCTGGTGATGCTGTCGTCCATCGGCTTGCCCGGTCTCAACGGCTTCGTCGGCGAGTTCCTCGTGCTGTCGGGCTCGTACCTCACCCGCAAGTGGTTCACCGTCGTCGCCGCCGGCGGCGTCGTCCTGGCCGCCCTCTACCTGCTGTGGGCCTACCAGCGCGTCTTCCACGGCGAACCCACCGAGGAAGACCTCGAGACGCCCGACATGCGCTGGGGAGAGCTCGCCGTCATGGCGCCGCTGCTCGCCCTCATCGTGTTCCTCGGCGTCTACCCCAAGCCGGTCCTCGAGCGGATCGAGCCGTCGGTCGACGCCCTCATCAGCCACATCGAGCAGACCACCGACTACCACCAGCCCGACGCCGCCACGTCGGGGTTCTCGGGCGTGCTCGCCGACCAGAACGCCGATCACGCCGGGGAGGGTGAGTGACCATGTTGCCTGCCGCCGCCACCGTCCTCGCCGGGCTGGCCGCCCCGCTCCAGAGCGCCGACGAGGTCTTCGACCCCATCGCCACGCCCGACATCCAGTGGTCCACGATCGTGCCCTTCCTCGTGCTGGTGGGTGCGGCGCTCGGGCTCATGACCGTCACCGCCGTCCTTCGGCGCAAGCCCTTCCCCGGCTTCTACGCCGGCGTCACGTCACTGGCCGCCGTCGCCGCCGCCGTCACCGCGTGGCCGCTGTGGGACCGTGTCCAGGACCCCGATCGGGGACCGTTCACCGCCATCGCCGGCGCCATCGGCGTCGACGGCTTCTCCGTCTTCATGACCGTGGTGATCTGCGCCTCGGTGGTGGTGGCCGCGCTGCTCGCCGACGGCTACCTGCGTCGCGAGGGTCTCGACGGACCCGAGCTCTACGTCCTCATGCTGTTCTCGGCATCGGGCGGCGTCATCATGGCCTCGGCCAACGACCTCATCGTGTTGTTCCTGGGCCTCGAGATCCTGTCGCTGTCCGTCTACACGCTGGCCGCCATGCACCTGCGCCGGATCACCTCCCAGGAGGCCGGCATCAAGTACTTCGTGCTCGGCTCCTTCGCCTCGGCGTTCCTGCTCTACGGCATCGCCCTCACCTACGGCGCCACCGGCACCACCAACCTGGTCGAGATCCTGTCGTACCTGTCCGACACCGTGCTGTTCGACAACGGCCTGCTCATGGCCGGCATGGCCATGCTGCTGGTCGGCCTCGCCTTCAAGGTGGCCGCCGCCCCCTTCCACGCCTGGACGCCCGACGTCTACCAGGGCTCGCCGACGCCGGTCGTGGCCTACATGGCCTCCGGGGTGAAGGCCGCGGGGTTCGCCGGCCTCATCCGCGTCTTCTACCTCGGCTTCGACCTCTACCGCTTCGACTGGCAGCCCGTGCTCTACGCGCTGGCGGTGCTCACGCTCCTGGTCGGCTCGATCATGGCCGTGGTCCAGACCGACGTGAAGCGCATGCTGGCGTACTCGTCGATCAACCACGCCGGTTTCGTGCTGATGGCGGTGCAGGCGGCCAGCGACCGTGGCGTGCAGGCGTCGATGTTCTACCTGGCCAGCTACACGTTCCTGGTGGGCGGCAGCTTCGCCGTCGTCACCGTCGTGGGTCGCCGGGGCGACAGCCGCCACTCGCTCGACGACTACCGCGGCCTGGCCCGGTCCCGGCCGGTGCTGGCGCTGGTCTTCTCCGTGCTGCTCTTCAGCCAGGCCGGCGTGCCCTTCACCAGCGGCTTCTTCGCCAAGTTCTACGCGGTGTCCGCCGCGGTCGACGCCCACTCCTACGGCCTGGCCATCGTGGCCATGCTCTCGGCCGTGGTCGCCGCCTTCCTCTACCTGCGCATCACGGTGTCGATGTGGATGTCCGACATCGACGACGCCGACCTCCCCACCCGCGCCAGCCTGCCCGTGCCCGTCGGCGTGGGCATCGCCCTGGTCCTGTGCATCGCGGTGACCATCGGCGTCGGGCTGTTCCCGCACGTGCTCACCGGCCCGGCCGGCGACGCCACCGCCGTGCTGGTGCAGTTCCCCGCCGGCGGCTGAACCGCCCGGTCCGCTCACCTCGGGGTGACGCCAGGCGGCACGAACGAGAGGATCCTCGGCGAAGATGCTCCTGGTGCACGCAATGAGCGGGTCCTCGCCCAAGCGGCGCCGCTGCTGCGTGGTCGCAACCCGAGGATCCTCGCAGACGGCGCGTCTGAATGGCCGAACGAGAGGATCCTCGGCGACGCGACACCCCGTCCGTTCCGATGGCGTCGTGCCACGAAGCGCCGGACCTTCGTCGGCGCCGTCGAACATCTGCGCAGAACTGTGAGGGAACTCCCAGGTTCCTTCGATGGTGCTCCCATGCCCGCGTCGCACCATGACCCTCGTAGCCCCCATCCACCCGCAACGAGGAGCATCGAGATGCGCAAGTCCATCGCCGCAGCCGCCATGGCTGCTTCCCTCACGGTCGGTGGCGCCGCCGGCGTCGCCATCTTCACGCCGACGCTGTCCGGCGCGACCCAGACCGCCGACACCACCCAGACGGACACCGGCCAAACCACCGACACCGAGCGGCCCCGCCTCGAGAACTGGCTCGACGACGCGCTGACGCCGCTGGTTCCGGGCACGATCAACGAGACGCAGAAGGGTGCGGTGATCAGCGCCATCGAGGCCGCCGCTCCCGAGCGTCCGCCCCGGCCCGGGTTCGGGCTGCGCGGTGACATGGCCGACGCCGTCGCCGAGGCCCTCGGCATGACCACCGACGAGCTGCGCCAGGCCCACCAGGACGGCCAGACGCTGGCCGAGATCGCCGACGCCCAGGGCGTCGATCAGCAGACCGTCGTCGACGCCATCGTCGCGACCATCAGCGACCACCTCGACCAGGCGGTCGAGAACGGTCGGCTCACCCAGGAGCAGGCCGACGAGATGAAGGCCAACGCCGCCGAGCGGGCCCAGGACATCCTCAACGGCACCGCCCCCTTCGGTGACGGCCACCACGGTCGCTTCGGCCCCGGCCCCCACGGCGGCCCCGGCGGCCCCTTCGGTCCCGGCTTCGACGACGACACGTCCGGCTCCTGACCCGTCCCCCAACCGAGAATTTCGTCAGCTGGTCAGACCCCCCGTGACCAGCTGACGAAATTTCGCGTGGTCGCGGTCAGCGGAGGGCCAGCCACACGGCGACAACGGCGCCGAAGACGGCGACGGTCAGTCGCAGGGCGTCGGGGGAGAGGCGCCGGGCCAGGCGGGCGCCGGCGTAGCCGCCGACGAGGCTGGCCGGCGCCACGATGACCACCGACAGCCAGTCGACCGGCCCGAACAGGGCGAAGGCGACGAGGGCGATGGTGTTGATCAACAGCGACAGTGCCGACTTCAGGCCGTTCAGCCGCTGCAGGTGATCGGCGATGAAGATGCCGAGCACGGCCAGCAGGATCACGCCCAGCCCGCCACCGAAGTAGGCGCCGTAGACCGCGGCCAGGAACACCGACACGTGCAGCTGCACCGAGTGGTCGTTGCCCCGGGCGTCGCGTCGGGTCTGCACGAAGGCGGCGATCCGCTTCTGGACCAGCAGCAGCACCGACCCGAGCAGCACGAGGAACGGCACCACGGCGTCGAACACGGCGTCGGGGGCGCCGAGCAGGATCGCCGACCCGGCGGCACCACCCAGCGACGCGGTCAGCGCCAGCCGCCGGAGCCGATCACCCTGGTCGGACAGCTCCTCGCGGTAGGCGGCGGCGCTGCCCAGGTACCCGGGCCACACGGCCGTGGTGTTCGTGACGTTGGCCGACAGCGTCGGCAGGCCGGCCGCCACGAGGGCCGGGAACGAGATCAGCGACCCGCCGCCGGCGACGGCGTTCACCCCGCCGGCGAGGAACCCCGCCACGGCGATGAGGGCGGCGTCGGCGAGGCTCACCGGCGGTGCTCGTGCTGGTCACGGGGGGCGGACACCGGGCGCACCGTACCCACCGGGTGCCGCACGACCGGAGCCCGCCCATGGTCCCCGCCGCCGCGGTCGATGTGACAGATTTCACTCCGCTCGTCGCGACGGCATCGGGCGCCGTGAACGTCCTACCGGTGTGACATCGCCCCACTCGTTCGCTTCGGAGCTCGTGCCGCCCGTGTCCCGCCGCCTGTCGTACGTGTTCGCCACGGTCCTCGTGATCACGCTCGCCGCGACGGGGGCGCTGGCGTGGCAGACCCTCGATGCGTCCCGCGTGCCCACCGGCGGTGGCAGCGGCGGTGGCCTCCCCGCCACGACCACGACCGTGCCGCCGACGACCGTCCCGCCCACCACGGCGCCGCCGACGACCTCCACGACGACGTCGACCACCGTGCCCTCCACGACGGCCCCGCCGGCCACGCTCCCGTCCACGCCGCCCCCGCCGGCGGCTCCCACCTACCAACGGGGTTCCGAAGGTGCCGAGGTGCTCGCCCTCCAGCAGCACCTCGCCGAGCTCGGCTTCTGGCTGCCCGAGCCCGATGGCATCTACGGCGCCACCACCGCGCAGGCGGTCATGGCGTTCCAGAAGGCCAACGGCCTGTCGCGCGACGGCGTCGCCGGCCCGCAAACCCTGGCCGCGCTCGACGGTGCCGACCCGGTGCAGGCCACCGAGCCCGGCGACCACGTCGAGATCGACCTCGCCCGACAGATCGCGATCATCGTGCGCGGCGACCGGACGCTGGCGTTCAACACCTCCACCGGTCGCACCGGGTGGTCGACGCCGGCCGGCCGGTTCACCATCACCCGTGCGGTCGACGGCATGCGGCACGCCGAACTGGGAGACCTGTGGCGTCCCCGGTACTTCAACGGTGGCATCGCCCTGCACGGCTCGCCGAGCATCCCCGGCTACCCCGCCTCCCACGGCTGCGCCCGCCTGCACAACCAGGCCATCGACGCCATCTGGGAGCAGGATCTGGCGCCCATCGGCACCCCCGTCATCGTGTACTGATTCGGCCACTGCGGGCGCCCGGAGACGGCGAGTCGGCCGTGTTTCCGCGATCTTGGCCGCCATCTGCGGTGATCAGTAGGGTTCGACCCCGTGTCGGAGTTCCTCCGCAATTACCTCACAGTCGCCATCTTCGGCGGTGTCTCGGTCGCGCTGCTCGCCGGCGTCCTCGGCCTCGGTTCGCTGATCCGTCCTGTCCGTCGTCAGCCGGGCAAGTACCTCAACTACGAATCGGGCGTCGACCCGGTGGGCGAGAGCTGGTCGCAGAGCCAGATCCGCTACTACATCTTCGCTCTGATGTTCGTCATGTTCGACGTCGAGGCGGTGTTCATCTTCCCCTGGGCCACCCGGCTCGAGACCTACGGGGCCTTCGGACTCGTCGAGATGATCATCTTCATCGTCATTCTCGCCCTGGGCCTCGTGTACGCGTGGCGCAAGGGCGTGCTGCGCTGGATCTAGGAGGACCCCATGGGTCTCGTCGAGAGCGGCAAGCTCCCGAAGCCGCTCACGAAGCTGCTCAACATCTCCCGGAAGTACTCCCTCTGGATGTACCAGTGGGGTCTCGCGTGCTGCGCCATCGAGATGGCCGCCGCCATGGCCGGTCCGCGCTTCGACATCATGCGCCTCGGCGTCATCCCCCTGCCGGCCTCGCCCCGCCAGGCCGACCTCCTCTGCGTGTCGGGCACCGTCACCGACAAGATGGTCCCTGCCGTCCGGCGCCTGTGGGAGCAGATGCCCGACCCCAAGTACGTGATCTCCATGGGCAGCTGCGCCAACTGCGGCGGCCCGTACTGGGACAGCTACTCGGTGACCAAGGGCGTCGACCAGGTGATCCCGGTCGACGTGTACGTCCCCGGCTGCCCGCCCCGGCCCGAGGCGCTGCTCGAGGGCGTGGTCCTGCTCCAGGAGCGCATCGCCAACGAAGACATCGCCGACAAGTGGCGAGGTGATCCGATTGTCGTCAGCTGACACCACGACCGACGACACCACCGAGAACGAAGAGGTCACCGAGACCGACGAGCGCCGCCAGGCGCTGCTCGAACGCATCGTCCACCACCTCGGCGACGACGTCGTCGACTCGGCCATCTCGGTCGGCCACGACCTGTGGATCCGCGTGCCGGCCACGGCCTGGAAGCGCACGCACCAGATCCTGCGCCACGAGCTCGACTTCAAGTACTTCGAGTTCCTCGCCGGCCTCGACTGGCTTCCCTCTCCCTACGGCAAGTCCGAGTCCGCCGAGGTCGACGAGGACCCGGTGAACCACGAGCCGGGCGCCATCGAGACCGGCGTAGCCGGTGGCGACACGCGCTTCCAGGTGTTCAGCCGCCTCATCGACCTCACCGAGGGCGACCTCGCCGTCATCGTCAAGGCCGACGTGCCCCCGGCGGTCGACTCCGACCCCGACGGCGACCCGGGCTCGGTCGAGTCGATCGTGGGCGTGTACCCCGGTGCCAACTGGCACGAGCGCGAGACCCACGAGATGTTCGGCATCGGCTTCGAGGGCCACCCGCACCTCGAGAAGCTCTACCTTCCCACCGGCTTCGAAGGGCATCCGCTGCGCAAGGACTTCCCGCTGCTGGCCCGCCTGGTGAAGCCCTGGCCGGGCATCGTCGACGTCGAGCCCATGCCCGAGGACGCATCCGAGGACGACGACTCGGCCGAGGAGGGAGACGACGCATGACCGCGGTCACCGAGCAGGAGCAGCTCTCCTACATCGCCGCCAAGGCGGCCGACGCCCGCGTCAACGTGGAGCTCGAGACCGACGAGGGCATGACCCTCAACATCGGTCCCCAGCACCCGGCCACGCACGGCACGCTGCGCATCGTCGCCCGCCTCGACGGCGAGCAGGTCCTGTGGGCCGAGCCGATCATGGGCTACATGCACCGGGGCTACGAGAAGCTCGTCGAGGTGCGGACCTACCCGCAGGTCACCACGCTGGTGAACCGCATCGACTGGCTGGGCAGCTTCTGCAACGAGGTCCCCTTCATCCTGGCTGCCGAGCAGCTGATGGAGGTCGAGGCGCCGCCTCGCGCCCAGTACATCCGCACGATCCTCCACGAGATGGGGCGCATCTCCCACCTGGTGATGTTCCTCGGCGACATGGGCGTCCAGATCGGGGCCCTGACCCCGATGTTCTACGCCATGCGCGATCGCGAGTTCGTGCTCAACCAGATCGAGGCCGTCACCGGCGGTCGCTTCCACCCCAACTTCGATCGCATCGGCGGTCTCAAGGACGACCTGCCCAAGGGCTGGCTCGACGAGACCATCCGCATCATGGGCACCATCGAGCGCGTCTGCGACGAGATCGACGACCTGCTCATGGGCAACGAGATCTTCGAGGAGCGCACCCGCGGCGTGGGCGTCATCCCCGCCGAGCTCGCCCAGCTCTACGGCCTGTCCGGCGCCAACCTGCGGGCATCGGGCATCGACTGGGACCTGCGCCGCGACGTCGACGTGCCCATGGCGTGGAAGCACGCCGATTTCAAGGTCATCACCCACACCGACGGCGACGCCTACGCCCGCACCTGGTGCCGCCTCCAAGAGGTCCGCGAGAGCACCAAGATCGTCCGGCAGCTCTGCGAGAGCATCCCGTCGGGTCCGATCATGGCCAAGGTCCCCCGCATCATCAAGGTGCCCGAGGGCGAGGCCTACGTCGCCACCGAGAACCCGCTCGGCGAGATGGGCTACTACGTCGTCTCCAAGGGCGACCTCGGCCCGTTCCGGGTGAAGATCCGCACCGCCAGCTTCTCCAACGTGTCGATCACGCCGTGGCTGCTGCGGGGCGTCTACGTGCCCGACATCATCACCATCCTCGGCTCGCTCTACTTCATCCTGGGGGACATCGACAGATGAGGTCGCTCGCTCCGCTCGCTAACCGAGTTGTTCGGCTGGGCCTCACAACTCGAGGTGCCGGCCGATGATGCATGTGCTTCCGACGATGGGCGTGGAGCTGGCCTACTGGCAGCAGTCGATCCTGCGTGCGCTGGGCGTGTTGGCGGCCGTGCTGCTGCCCGCCGGCACGTTCGTCTACGTGTTCCTGTTCAAGATGGTCAGCTTCATGCAGAGCCGGCTCGGCCCCATGGAGGCCGGCCCCTACGGCTCGATGCAGCTGCTCGCCGAGGTCGGCAAGTTCCTGCAGAAGGAAGACGTCGTCCCCGACCGGGCCGATCGCACGCTGTTCAAGATGGCGCCGTACCTGGTGGTGCTGTCGGTGCTCCTCGTCTACGTCGTGGTGCCCTTCGGCCCCGACATGGTGTTCATCGACAACTCGGTCTTCGGCACCGGCATCTTCTACGTGATGGCCGTGTCCTCGATCTCGGTCATCGGCATCATCGTCGCCGGCTGGGCCTCGGCCTCGAAGTACTCCCTGCTCGGTGCCCTGCGCGCCGCCGGCCAGCTCATCGCCTACGAGCTGCCGCTGGTGCTGTCGGTCATCGGCGTGGTCATCCAGGCCGGCACCCTCGACCTGCAGCGCATCGTCGCCCAGCAGGCCAATGGCGAGATCTTCGGGTGGGGAGCGCTGGGCAACCCCTACTTCCTCACCCAGTTCATCGGCCTCGGCCTGTTCATGATCGCCATGCAGGCCGAGCTCGCTCAGACACCCTTCGACATGCCCGTCGCCGAGTCCGAGCTCGTCACCGGCTACATGACCGAGTACACCGGCCTGCGGTTCCTGCTGTTCTTCATCGGCGAGTTCGCCACCGCCGGCGCCTTCTCCGCCATCGCCGCCACGCTGTTCCTCGGCGGGTGGTGGCTCCCCGGCCTCGACCTCACCGCCAACTACATGAACGTGGTCGGACCCATCGTGCTGCTGGCCAAGATGATGATCTTCGGCGGGATCATCTTCTTCATCCGCTTCACCTACCCCCGCTTCCGCGAGGATCAGCTCCAGCGCTTCGCCTGGAAGGTGCTGATCCCCATCGCGCTGCTCAACATCCTGGCCACCGGCATCTTGAAGGTGGTGTTCTGATGCCTCGCCCCAAGCTCCCCGGCGTCGTCTCCGGTCTGAAGGTCACCTTCAAGGAGATGCTGTCGCCGAACGTGACGGTGCAGTACCCGCGCGAGAAGGAGCCGCCGCCCACGCGCGCCCGCGGCGTCATCGCGCTCAAGGAGGAGAACTGCACCGTCTGCATGCTGTGCGCCCGTAGCTGCCCCGACTGGTGCATCTACATCGAGGGTCACAAGGAAAAGGCGCCGCCCCGCCGTCCCGGCGGCAAGCCCCGCACCGTCTCCGCGCTCGACCGCTTCGACATCGACTACGCGCTGTGCATGTACTGCGGCATCTGCGTCGAGGTCTGCCCGTTCGACGCCCTGTTCTGGAGCCCCGAGTTCGAGTACTCCGAGCCCCGCATCGCCGACCTGCTCCACGACAAGGAGCGCCTCGGCGAGTGGATGGAGACCGTGCCCGACTTCGAGCCCTACGAGGCCGGCTCCGAGCAGAAGCAGAAGAAGGTCCCGCGATGAGGGGCGAGGTAGCCGAGTAATGGTTGCGCAGAACATCTTCTTCTACGTCATCGCGGCCACGATGGCCTTCGCCGCCATCCGGGTGGTCACGGTGCGCAACGTGGTGCACGCCGCCATGTACCTCGTGGTGGTGCTGGCCGGCGTCGGGGCGCAGTACGTGATGCTGGCCTCCGAGTTCGTCGCCGCCACCCAGATCCTGATCTACGTCGGGGCGGTCGTGGTGCTGGTGCTGTTCGGTGTCATGCTCACCCGCGCCAAGCTCGGCCAGCAGGTGAACCTCACCAACGACTACTGGTACGTCGGCGCGTTCACCTCGATCATCCTGTTCGCGGTCATGGCGTACTCGCTGCTCGACTACTACGGCGGCGACGCCCTCGACCAGGCCAAGGCCGAGACCCAGCTGATCAGCAACACCGAGCAGGTCTCCGACGCCATCTTCCGCACCTACCTGGTGCCGTTCGAGGCGGTCTCGGTGCTGCTGCTCGGCGCACTCGTCGGCGCGATCGTGCTGGCCCGCAAGGACTGAGGAGGACCCGTGGACGATCTCATGCTCAACCAGTTCCTCCTGCTCGGGGCCATCCTGTTCTCGGCCGGTGTGTACGGCGTGCTGGCCAAGCGCAACGCCGTCATCGTGCTGATGTCGATCGAGCTGATCCTGAACGCGGTCAACATCAACCTGGTGGCCTTCGGCGCCCACAACGGCACCATCGCCGGGTCGGTGTTCGCCCTGTTCGTCATCGCCATCGCCGCCGCCGAGGTCGGCGTCGGGTTGGCCATCGTGCTGCTCATCTACCGCAACCGAAAGAGCGTGGACCTCGACGAGGTCGCGCAGATGAAGGGCTGACCCGTGTTCGCAGCTGAAGCCGCAACCGGCGTCGAGGCCGGTTTCTTCCTCCAGTACGCCTACGTGATCCCGTTGCTGATGGCAGCGTCGTTCGTGGCGACCCTGGCCATCGGCAAGCGGCTGGGCAAGCACGCCTCGTGGATCGGCATCGTCTCCATCGGCCTGTGCTTCCTGTTCGCCATCGCCACCAACGTGCAGTGGTTCTCCTACGTCAACGACTCCGAGCATGCGGCCGAGGGGCAGCACCAGGTCGAGGGCGAGGTGCCAGCCGACGCCGAGCATTCGCTCGCGCCCGCCGGCATCGCCGCCGGCGAGACCGCCGCCGCACCCCTCCAGGAAGAGGGCGACCACTCCGGAGACAGTGGCACCGCCACCGAAGGCGAGGGCGAGGCCGGCGGTCACGAGTTCGAGGTCCAGCCCGTCACCACGTCGGTCACCTGGTGGCAGAACGGCAACGTGAAGTTCGAGGCCGGCATGCTCCTCGACGGCATGAGCGTGATGATGCTGTTCGTCGTCACCCTGGTGTCGCTGCTGGTGCACGTGTACTCCACCGACTACGTGGCCGGCGACCGCCGCTACGTGCACTTCTTCGCCTTCCTGTCCCTCTTCTCGGCGGCCATGCTCGGCTTCGTCATGGCCCAGAACACGGTGCAGCTCATCACCATGTGGGAGCTGGTGGGCGTGTGCTCCTTCGTGCTCATCGGGCACTGGTGGGAGGAGAAACCCAACTCCGACGCCGCCCTCAAGGCCTTCCTGACCAACCGCGTCGGCGACGTCGGCCTGCTGGTGGGCATGATCACCCTCTTCTTCGCCGCCAACCAGACCTTCGACATCGTGAAGATCAACACGATGGCCAACGCCGGCGAGATCACCCACACCGCCCTGCTCGTCGCCAGCCTCTGCCTCATCGCCGCGGTCATGTCCAAGTCGGGCCAGTTCATCCTCCACACCTGGCTGCCCGACGCCATGGCCGGCCCCACGCCGGTCTCGGCGCTCATCCACGCCGCCACCATGGTGTGCGCCGGCATCTTCATGGTCGCCCGCATGTACGGCGTCTTCTGGAACGGCCTGGTCATCGGTGGCTCCAGCATCAACGCCCTGGCCGTGGTCGGTGGCATCACCGTCGTCGGCGGCGCCGCCCTGGCCTTCGTCCAGGACGACATCAAGAAGGTCCTCGCCTACTCCACGGTGTCCCAGCTCGGCTACATGGTCATGGCCCTGGGCGTCGGCGCCTGGACCGCCGGCCTGTTCCACCTCTTCGCCCACGCCTTCTTCAAGGCCGGCCTGTTCCTCGGCGCCGGCTCGGTCTCCCACGCCGTGCACAGCTTCGACATGAAGAAGGACATGGGCGGCATGAAGCGCTTCATGCCCAAGACCTACGTCACCTTCGTGATCTGCTCGCTGGCCCTGGCCGGCCTGTTCCCCTTCGCCGGCTTCTGGTCCAAGGACGAGATCCTCGCCGGCGCCAACCAGCTCGGCGGCGCCGGCGCCTACACCTGGTTCGCCATCGTCGGTTCCATCGGCGCCGCCATGACCGCGGCGTACATGACGCGCTGCGTCTACCTCACCTTCTTCGGCGAGTTCCGGGGCGGCCACCACGCGCCGCACGAGGCCGTCAGCCACGGCGCCGAGGACCATCCCGCCGTCGAGGACCACCTCGCCGACGACTCCGGCCACGCCGACACGCTCGTCGAGGAGGAGGCCCACCACGGCGAGCCCCACGAGTCCGGCCCGCGCATCCTCGTGCCGCTCTACGTCCTGTCGACGCTGGCCGTCGTCGGTGGCCTGGCCAACCTGCCGAGCAACGGCATCTTCTCGTGGGTGCCCGACGGCATCGCCCTGCGCTTCGAGCACTTCTTCGAACCGAAGGCCGCCTACTTCCCGTCGTTCGGTGCCATCGAGGGGGCGCTGGTGCACCCCGAGTTCGCGCTGTCGACGGCCCTGATCTCCACCGCCGTGGTCGTCGTCGGCTTCGGCCTGGCCTACGCCTGGTACTTCAAGGGCATCGGTCCGCACGGCATCACCGAGCGCAACCGTCTGGCCCGCGCCGGCCACACGCTGCTCGTCAACAAGTACTACTTCGACCACCTCTACACCGGGATCATCGCCGGCGGGGTCAAGGGCCCCGTCGCCCGGGCGGCCAACTGGTTCAACCAGAAGGGCCTCGACGGGGTGGTCAACGGCGTCGGTCTCGGCGCCGTGCGCTCCGGCCGCTTCGTCTACGACCAGATCGACCAGAAGCTGGTCGACGGCGTCGTGAACGGTTCCGGGTTCGCCGCCGAGGGCGGCGGTCAGGTCTTCCGGCAGATGCAGACCGGCAAGGTCCAGCAGTACGCGGCGATCCTCTTCGCTGCCTCCGTGGTCCTCGCCGGCGTCTTCATCGTCGTCATCTAGCAACTCCGCCAGCAGAACAAGAGAGCTTTTCGACATGGATTTCATCCACGACTGGGGTCTCACGGCCATGGTGTTCACGCCGCTCGTCGGCGTGGCCCTCATGATGTTGTTCCCCAAGGACGCCGAAGAGAGCCACAAGCTCATCGCGCTGTTGGCCTCCCTGGTCACGGCCGGGTTCGGCATCGCGATCTTCGCCGACTTCGACTTCGACCAGACCGGGGCGCTGCAGTTCGTGCGCGACAACGCCTGGATCGACGTGATCCACGCCCGGTACCTGATCGGCATCGACGGCCTGTCCGTACCGCTCATCGCCCTGACGCTGCTGATCACGCCGCTGGTGATCATCTACTCGTGGAACCACTTCCCCGAACCGCACAACCCCAAGGCCTTCCTCGCCCTGATCCTGGTGCTGCACACCGGCATGCTGGGCACCTTCGTCGCCCAGGACCTCATCCTGTTCTTCGTGTTCTTCGAGGTCGTGCTGCTGCCGATGTACTTCATGATCGGCGTGTGGGGTGGCCCCAACCGGCAGTACGCAGCGATCAAGTTCTTCCTGTACACGCTGTTCGGCTCGGCGTTGATGATCCTGAGCTTCCTGGCGCTGTTCTTCCTGACCGGCGGCGAGACCTTCTCGATGGTCGAGCTGGCGCAGAAGGTCCAGGGCCTCGACATCGCCCGGACCACCCAGATCCTCGTGTTCGGCGGCATGTTCATGGGCTTCGGCATCAAGGTGCCCATGTTCCCGTTCCACACCTGGCTGCCCGACGCCCACACCGAGGCCCCCACCCAGGGCTCGGTGATCCTGGCTGCGGTGCTCCTGAAGCTGGGTACCTACGGCTTCATCCGCGTCGCCCTGCCGATCCTGCCCCAGGGCGCCGAGGCGTGGGCGCCGTGGATCGGCCTGCTCGCCGTCATCGGCATCATCTACGGCGCCCTGGGCTGCCTCGCCCAGACCGACATGAAGCGCCTCATCGCCTTCTCGTCGGTGGCCCACATGGGCTTCGTGATGCTGGGCATCTCGACGCTCACCGACTTCGGGCTCAACGCCGCCGTGTTCGGCATGGTCGCCCACGGCCTCATCACCGGCATGCTCTTCTTCATCGCCGGCTCGGTGAAGGAGCGGTTCCACACCCTCGAGATCCGTCGCCTCGGCGGTCTGCTCATCCAGGCGCCGCGCCTGGGCTGGATCCTCGGCTTCTGCTCGATGGCCTCGCTCGGCCTGCCCGGCCTCGCCGGGTTCTGGGGTGAGTTCCCGGCGATCCTGTCCGCCTACCAGCCCGCCGACGGCCTGCCGGTCGAGACGTTCCGCACCTTCATGGTGATCGCCGCCATCGGCACCGTGCTCGCCGCCGGCTACCTGCTCTGGCTCTACCAGCGCACCGCGTTCGGCGTGCCCAGCGAAGAGTTCGCCGACGACCCCCACATCCACGACGTGGTGCCCACCGAGTGGCTGGCCTGGGCGCCGCTGCTGGCGCTCATCGTCGTCCTCGGCGTCTACCCGAACCTCATCTTCCGCGTCACCGACGGCACGGTCACCAACGTGGCCTCGTCCATCGCGGCCGCCATCGGAGGCTGATCGGTGCTCCTCGCGCAGCTCAGTCAGTTCGTCCAGCCCCACATCGACTACCACGCGTTCGCGCCCGAGCTCGTGCTCACCGGCACGCTCGTGCTGGTGCTGCTGGTCGACCTGCTCAAGCCCGAGGGCAACAACCCGTTCCTGTCCTCGATCGCCGGCCTGGGCCTGCTCGGCGCGCTCGTCCCCGTGGTCACCCTGGCCACCGACGGCGCCGACCGGTTCCTGTTCGACGGTGCCTACGTGGTCGACAACTTCGCCCTGGCGCTCAAGGCGCTGTTCCTGGTGTCGGCGTACATCGTGGTCCTGATGTCCACCAACTACATCGCCGAGGGCGACTACGCCGAGGGCGAGTACTACTTCCTGGTGCTCTGCTCGGTGCTCGGCATGCTGCTGATGGCCAGCGCCCGCGACCTGGTCACCATCTTCGTGGCCTTCGAGCTGCTGTCCATCCCCACGTACATGCTCTCGGGGTGGCGCAAGCGCGACCTCATCGGCAACGAGGCCGGCGTGAAGTACTACCTGATGGGCGTGTTCGCCTCGGCCATCCTGCTGTACGGCATGTCGCTGCTCTTCGGCGTGGCCGGCGACACCCGCCTGTCCGAGATCGCCAAGGCCATCGCCGGCGGTGCCGGCGAGGCGCCGATGATCACCCTGGCCATCGTCTTCGTGATCGTCGGGTTCGCCTTCAAGGTGTCCGCCGTCCCGTTCCACACGTGGGCACCCGACACCTACGAGGGCGCGCCCACGCCCATCACGGCCTTCCTGGCCGTGTCGTCCAAGGCCGCCGGCTTCGTCGCCATGCTCCAGGTGGTCTTCGTCGCCTTCGCGGCGCGCGGCGACGTGATCCGGCCGCTGATGTGGGTGCTGGCCGCCGCCACCATGACGGTGGGCAACATGATCGCCCTGCGCCAGACCAACGTCATCCGGCTGCTCGCCTACTCGGGCGTCGCCCAGGCCGGGTTCATGCTGGCGCCGTTGGCCGTCGACTCCGACCTGTCGGCACGCGCGGTCATCACCTACCTGGTCATCTACGCGGCGATGAACCTCGGGGCCTTCGCCACCGTCATCGGCATCGCCCGCAAGACCCGCTCGGCCGAGATCTCCAGCTTCGGTGGCCTCTTCGAGTACGCGCCCGGACTCACCGTGGTGCTGTCGATGTTCCTGTTCAGCCTCGCCGGCATCCCGCCGCTGGGCGGCTGGCTGGCCAAGTTCGTGGTGTTCCGCACCCTGGCCGACGCCAACAGCGCCTCGGGCTACGTGCTGGGCGTCATCGTCGCCATCAACTCGGTGATCGCGCTCTACTACTACGCCAACATCGCCCGCGAGATGTGGATGAAGCCGGTGCCCGACGAGGACCGCACGCCGGTGGTGGTTCCGTTCTCCATCGGCGCCGCCATCTGCCTCACCATCGTGGCCACCTTCGCCTTCGGCGTGTCCGACCTGGCCACCCGCCTCGGCGACCAGGCCACGTTCCTGCTCGCCTCGTTCTGACCGGCCGGTCACGGCCGTGACCCACCGGTGATCCCGGTCCGCGACCTCGTCGCCCGGGCGCTGTACGGCCCCGACGGCTTCTACGAGACCGGCGGCCGCGCCGGACGGCGGGGTGGTTCGTTCGTGACCAGCCCCGAGGTGGGCCCGCTGTTCGGTGCCGTCGTCGCCAGCGCGCTCGACGAGTGGTGGCGCGCCGCCGGCGAACCAGACGAATGGGTCGTGGTCGATGCCGGTGCCGGCCCGGGCACGCTCACCCGCTCGATCGTGGCCGCCCAGCCGGCCTGTGCCGGCGCGCTGCGGATCGTCTGCGTCGAGCGGACCGAGGCCCAGCGCGCCCTGCACCCCACCGACCTCGCCGGTGTCACGTCCATCGCCGACCTGCCCGACCTCGCCGACGTCATCGTGGCCAACGAGCTGCTCGACAACCTAGCCTTCGACCTGTTCGAGCGCACCCCCGACGGCTGGATGCCGGTCCTGGTCGACGAGGCCGGCGCCACCTCACCCGACACCGGTGGTCCGCGCATCCCGTTGGCCGCCGACGCCGCCGCCTGGGTGCAGCGGGCTCGTCGCCGCCTACGTGCCGGTGGCCGTCTGGTGTGCTTCGACTACGCCGACACCACCGCAGCGCTGGCCGCCCGCCCGTGGACCGACTGGGTCCGGGCGTTCGTCGACCAGCAGCGCGCCGACGCCCCGTTCGCCGACCCCGGGTCGCGCGACATCACCGTGGTCGTGCCCTGGGACCAGCTGCCGCCGCCGGACCACACCACCGACCAGGCGTCGTGGCTGCGCCGCCACGGCATCGACGAGCTCGTCGACGAGGGCCGGGCCCACTGGCAGGCCCACGCCGCCCGCCCCGATCTGGCGGCCATGCGGATGCGCAGCCGCATCGTCGAAGCCGAGGCCCTGCTCGAACCCGGCGGCCTGGGTGGCTTCTGGGTGGGGGAGTGGCGGGCCGCCGGCCTGCACGCAACCCGAGGGTCCTCGCCGACGATGCACTGGTGACACCGAACGAGAGGATCCTCGCCGACGATGCACCGGTGACAACGAGAGGGTCCTCGCCGACGATGCACTGGTGACACCGAACGAGAGGGTCCTCGCCGAGGTGCCGGTGATGGGGGCGGGCGGGCGCCGGCGACGTTCGTGCCGGGCTCAATCCTCGATCGGGTCGGAGATGCGCAGGTGGTTGCCGTCGGGGTCGTCCACGTGGAGCTCGCGTCCCCAGTCCACCGGCGTGATCTCCACGCCGAGCATGGCGGCGACGGCGTCGAGCTGGCTGTGCCGCAGGTACAGCAGCGTGCACGGGCTGGCGTCGTCGTCGTGCTCGGAGAGGTAGATCCGGCCGTGGCCGCGCGAGATCGAGACGAAGGCGGGGAGATCCGGTGCGAAGCGGTGCTCCCAGTCCTTGACGAAGCCGAGCTGGGCATACCACTGGACGGAACGCTCAGCGTCGGCGACACGGATGATCGGGATCACCTCCTGAGCCACGGCCAGACGCTATCCAACCCCTCGCACCGGGGGACGGCCGAACGGGGCACCGCCTACGCTCACCCACCATGCGCACCGCCGTCACCGAACGCCTGGGGATCGAGTTCCCCATCCTCGCCTTCAGTCACTGTCGCGACGTCGTCGCCGCCGTGTCCAACGCCGGCGGCTTCGGTGTGCTCGGCGCCGTGGCCCACAGCCCCGAGCAGCTCGAGATCGACCTCGACTGGATCGCCGAGGAGACCAGCGGCAAGCCCTACGGCGTCGACCTGCTGATCCCCCAGAAGTACGTGGGCGCCGAGGAGGGTGGCCTCGACCGAGCACACGTCGACGAGCTGATCCCGCCCGAGCACCGCGAGTGGCTCGATCGGCTGCTCGACCAGAACGGCGTGCCGCCGCTGCCCGAGGGCGAGCAGCGCGACTCGGCCATGTTCGGCGGCATGCGCGTCGACCCCAAGTCGATGGCGCCGCTGGTCGACGTGGCCTTCTCCCGCGACATCGCCCTGATCGCGTCGGCCCTCGGTCCGCCGCCGCCGTGGCTCATCGAGCGGGCCAAGGCCGAGGACGTCGCCGTGGCCGCGCTGGCTGGTTCGCTCGAGCACGCCATCCGCCACGACCAGGCCGGTGCCGACCTGATCATCGCCCAGGGCACCGAGGCCGGCGGCCACACCGGCGAGGTCGCCACCATGGTCCTGGTGCCCGAGGTGGTCGACGCCGTCTCGGCGCCGGTGCTCGCCGCCGGCGGTATCGGCCGGGGACGCCAGATCGCCGCCAGCCTCGCGCTGGGCGCCGAGGGCGTCTGGTGCGGGTCGGTGTGGCTCACCACACAAGAGGCCGAGACGTCCGACGTCATCAAGGACAAGTTCCTGGCGGCGCCGTCGTCGGGCACCGTCCGGTCGCGCTCGCTCACCGGAAAGCCCGCCCGCATGATCCGCACCGACTGGACCGACGCCTGGGAGTCCGCCGAGTCGCCCGGCACGCTCGGCATGCCGCTGCAGTCGTTCCTGGTGTCCGAGGCCCAGCGGCGCATCGCACGCGTCGCCGCCCGCGACGAGGGCGCCCGCCGGCTCTCCACCTACTTCGTCGGCCAGATCGTCGGGTCGATGAACAAGGTGCAGCCCGCCGCCCGCGTGGTGCTCGACATGGTCGACGAGTTCATCGACGCGGTCGAGCGCCTCGACACCCTGATGGCGGATTGAGGGGCATGCCCGTGGCTGCCGCCCACACCACGGTCGAGCTCGTCGCCGAGCACGTGACCCTGGCCGGCGTCGACTCCCGCACCATCCGCACCGACGGCAGCGCTGACCGGCCCGCCTTCCTGCTGCTGCACGGGTTCTCCGACAGCGCCGACGGCTGGCGCCGGTTGCAGCGCCGCCTCGGCGCCGCCGGCTACCGCACGGTGGCGGTCGACCAGCCGGCCCACGGCGTGGCCGGAGCGATCGACCCCGACCGCCCCGCCGCCGAGCAGTTCGTCGAGTTCGCCGCCGCAGCCGCCCGACACGTCGACGGCGGGCGACCGGTCATCGTCGTGGGGAACTCGCTCGGCGGCGCGCACGCGCTGCTGCTGGCCCAGCACCACCCCGAGCTGGTCCTGGGGGTCGTCGCCATCTCGCCCGCGTCGTTCGACCACCCCGACTGGTTCGGCGTCCTCGACCGGCTCGACGGTGGCCGGTTCGCCCGCGCCGGTGCCGATCGTCCCCGGTTCGTGCCGCCGCCGGCGCTGCGACGCCTCATGGCTGGCCCGGCCATGCGAGCGGTGGCCTTCGGGCGTCCGTGGCGGGCGCCGTCGGGGTTCCTCGACCAGTGGCGACGCCACTGGCGCGACCCCGAGCGTCGCTCCGCCCTCATCGAGCTCGTGCCCCGCGTCAACGAGGAGTACATCAAGGTCGACCCCATCGACCTCGACGCCATCCGCCGTCCCGTTCTGGCGCTGTGGGGCACCAACGACCGACTGGTGCGCATCAGCAGCCGGCGGCGTCTGGAGCGCGGCCTGGCCGACCTCGAGTTCGTGCCGCTCCCCGGCGTGGGCCACATGCCGCAGCTCGAGACCCCCGGTCGCACCACGAAGCACGTGGTGGCGTTCGCCGAGCGGCTGGCCGCCGCCTCTGACCCGCCCCCCGACGACTGACGATCGACGCATCGGTGTTCGACGACGACCGAGCCCTCGAGCGTCAGCTCGCCGCCAGTCGCCGCCGGCGGGCCACTGCGGCGCGCGTGATGGTGGTCGCCGTGGTCATCCCCATCGCCGTGCAGGCCGTGTTCGTCAGCCTCGGTCTGGCCGTGCGCTTCGGCCTGATCGCCGTCGCCCTCCCGGCCGCAGTGGCCTGGATCATCGTCCGCGGCCGCCGCCGCTGACCCTGCCCCCTCCGTTCTGGCGGCCAGCCCCCGTACCGAAACTGGCCGACGCCCCGTACCTGGACCGGCTGGCGCCCCGTACCGAAACTGGCAGCCCATTGTGATCAATCGGCGGAGCCCGCAGCATCGAGCGCCGTCTGGCTCCCGCACCCGCCCGTCTGCTGAACTGACAACGCTCGTTGCCAGAACACCAGCCGCCAGGGGGACACCGATGGCCACCGCAACCGACGACCGCACCGAGGGCGCGCTCTCCGACGACGAGGCGCAGGAGTTCCGTCAGCGCTGCATCGACTTCCTCGAGGCGCACGCCACCGGCATCCACCTCGGCGGTGACCCCGACCCCCGCGCCGAGAAGCGCCTCCGGGCAGCCAAGGAGTTCCAGCAGAAGCTGGCCGACGCCGGCCTGGCCGGCATCACCTACCCGAAGGAGTACGGCGGCGCCGGGCTGACCAAGGCCCACGACAGGATCTGGCGCGAGTGCTACGCCCAGTACCCGTTCATGACGTCGGAGCTCACCATCAGCCACGGCATGTGCCTGCCGATGCTCTACGAGTACGGCACCGACGAGCAGCGTCAGAAGTACCTGGCCGACAACATCGCGGCTCGCACGGTGTGGTGCCAGATGTTCTCCGAGCCGGGCGCCGGCTCCGATGTGGCCAGCCTGCAGTCACGTGCCGTGCGCGACGGCGACGAGTGGATCCTCAACGGGCAGAAGGTGTGGACCACGCTCGCCCACCTCTGCGACTACGGGATCATCATCGCCCGCACCGATCCCGAGCAGCCCAAGCACGCCGGCATCTCGATGTTCATCGTCGACATGCACAGCCCCGGCATCGAGATCCGGCCCATCCACCAGGTCGACGGCGGCCTCCACTTCAACGAGATCTTCTTCACCGATGTCCGCATCCCGGCCGAGAACCTGGTCGGCGACCTCAACAACGGCTGGCGCCTGGCCACGGCGATGCTGATGTACGAGCGGGTCGCCATCGGCGGCGGCGGCACCGACGGCGTCACCCACGCCCAGGCCGACGCGCTCATCGCCGAGGCACGCGGGCGGGGCCTGCTCGACGACGAGGTGCTGCGCGACGACCTGATGAACCTCTACGTGCAGGAGTCGGTGAAGTCGATGAACAGCCTGCGCAGCCGGGCCGAGCTCAAGGCGGGCAAGACGCCGGGGCCGGCCGGTTCGCTGGGCAAGCTCCAGGGCACGTTGGTGGGCTACCTGGCCCGCGACCTGTCCATGCGCATCGTCGGCGCCGACGCCATTTCGTGGGCGGACGGCGGTCCCGGCGATGGGAGCGGCCACAAGTGGGCCCAGCAGGCCATCCGGGTCATGGGCAGCGGCATCGCCGGCGGCACCAACGAGATCCAGAAGAACATCATCGGCGACCGTGTCCTGGGTCTGCCCCGCGACATCAGCGTCGACAAGAACGTCCCGTTCAAGGACCTCAAGGTCGGCACCCAGCGCTCCGACTGACCGCCCCCACCGGGAACTGGCAGCCGCTGCGTACCGTCAGCCGCCGTCGAGGCCGGCGCGGTCGCGGAACTCGGCGGTGGTGTTGGTGTGCGGGAACGGCTCGTCGGGGACCGGGAGCCCCAGCGCTTCGCAGATGGGATCCCAGCCGTCGCCGGTGTTCCAGATGAGCAGGCGATCGGCGGGTGCGCTGGCCCGCACGTCGGCGTTCCACGCGTCGACCGCAGCCATCGCCGCGTCGCGGTCGAGGAAGTCGGGCGTGAACCGGTCGCGCAGCATGGCCGTGGCCATGTCGAACCACTCGTTCGGCCGGTCGTCCGGCGGCCCGTGCTTGAACGTCTCGAAGATGGTGGCGTCGGCCGAGGCGAACCACTGGTCGGCCGGACGCTCCGAGTGCAGGACCAGCGCATCGGGGTTGGCCTCGGCCAGCTCCTTCCAGCACGCAGCGGCGGGCCAGTCGACGCTGGCCACGTAGCCGTCGAGCAGCTGGTCCCAGTCGACCGGTTCACCGCGCATGGCCGCGTGCCACGTGGCCGGGTGGTCAGGGTGCTGGAAGCACTCCATCATGTGGTAGCAGGGCGCGCCGAGCAGCAGCTCGAGCGCGTCCTTCAGTGACTTCGTGCCCGTACGCCCGAGCCCACTCCCGACGACCTGCAGTGCCATTCCCGGATTCTGGCAGGCCCTGCGTACCGGCGCCGCCGGTCCGCCCGGTCGGCTGGTACGCAGCGGCTGCCAGAACGCTCAGGGGGTCACAGCGCCGGCGCCTGGTTGGCGAACGCCCGCTCCTCGTCCACCCGCTTCTGCGTGTCGTCGAGGACGGTGGTGCCACGGAGGGCGTAGGTGTCGCGGTACTCCGGGAGCACCTCGCCGTCGTCGTCGACCAACCACCGCATGGCCAGCCGCCGGGGAACCATCACCTGATCGAGCTCGACGTGGGTGCCGAAGACCTTGTCCCAGAAGGCCGAGGTCACGCCGTGGTTCTGCATCGGGGTGTGGAAGTGGTGGATGAAGTGGTGCTTGCGCACCCGAGCCTCGTAGGCGTTGGCGATCGGTCGGCGGTGGGCTCGCCAGTGGATCCAGTCGTAGAAGCCGTAGCCCAGGACGTAGCCGATGCCCAGACCCCAACCGGCGTCGTGCGAGCCGGCCAGTCTCGCCACGAACGGGAAGAGCCCGAGGCCGAGCAGCAGCACGCCGGCCCACGACAGGTACCAGCTCTCGAGGACGGTGTCCTCGCTGCCGTGGTGGCGGAGGTGCTCTCGTGAGCCGTAGTTGTTGCCGCGCGCCTCGTGGAAGGCGAACCGGTGCAGGACGTACTCCATGAACGTCCACAGCAGCGGGCCGGCGACGAGGCCGGCGGCGAACAGGGCGGGATGCTGGGGGGAGGGCATCAGCGGTCTGCTCCTGGGTCGGGGGCGATGGGGCGGGCGAGCGGGGCGCTGCGTTCGAGGGCGTCGAGCACGCGGTGGGCGTCGGCGAGGGCATCCTCGTCGGCGCCCCAGCCGGCCAGCAGGCTGTCGAGCACCGTGCGTCCGGTGGCGACGGGATCGAGCAGGTCCTCATCCCACTGCTGCACGCAGGCCAGCTGCACGCAGCCGGTGAGCGACGCGGCCAGGGCGATGGTGCGCCGGCCGCTGTCGCCGGCGTCGAGCGCAGCGACGTCGGCGGCGGCGCGCAACCGGTCCTCGGCCAGGCCCAACAGGCGCATCGCCGCCGGGATCACCCGGCCGGCCTCGTCGTCGGGGACCGACTGGGTCACGTCGGAGAGCAGCAGCAACAGCAGCTGCATCTCTTCCGGGTACGTGGCCGACGCGGTGAGCCAGAACCGCCCGAAGGCCGCCACCGCGGTCAGGGCGGCGACGTCGGCGGCCAGGTCGTGGACGGCACGGTCGACGTCCGCCCCCAGCACCAGCGCGGAGGCGGCCAACCGTTCGATGGCCTCGCGCTGGACCTCGGCGACCAGCGCGCCCTTGGAGGGGAAGTAGGTGTAGACGCTGCCGACCGACGCGCCGACCTCGTCGGCCAGGCGCTGCATGGTCAGCGCATCGAGACCCTCGGCGAACACCAGGTGGAGCGCGGCGTCGAGGTAGCCCCGGTGCCGGGCCAACCGGTTGCGCTCGCGGGCGGAGAGTTCCTGAACCACGTTCAAAGTTTGAACGACGTTCAGGAAGCTGTCAAGCCGCGGGCTGGCTCAGCGCGCCGGCGGCGGGGCTCAGATCGTGTGCTTCCACCGGTTGAAGTAGGTGATCTCGCGGGCCGGCCGTCGCGCCGCCGGCCGGAACGACGAGCCCGTGTAGTAGCCGACGGGCAGCATCGCCACCTGGGTGACCGTCTCGGGGATGTCGAGCAGGGCGGCCACCGCCCGCTCGTGGGCCAGGTGGAAGGTGGTCCAGGCCGAACCGAGCCCACGTGCACGGGCGGCGAGCTGGAAGCTCCACACGCCGGGCGCGACCGATCCGTGGTAGCCGGCGATCTCGGCGTTGGAGGCGTCCTTGGGGAGCCGGTCCAGGCGCATGGCGATGACCATCGCCGGCACCTCGGCGATGTGCTCCACCAGGTAGTGGGCCGAGTCGATGACCCGCTGCTGGCCCTCGTCGTTCTGGGCGGCGGCGTTGGCCTCGAGGTACGGGCGTCCGATCTCCTGGTAGTAGGGCGCGATGTCCTCGATCAGCGACCGGTCGTCGACCACGAGCCATCGGTTCCGCTCGAGATTGCCGCCCATCGGCGCGTGCTGGGCGATGTCGATGCACTCGAGGATCAGCTCGCGGGGCACCGGGCGGCTGAGGTCGAGCCGCTTGCGCACCTGCTTGGTGGTGGTCAGGAGTCGGTCGATCTCGGGCAGGTCGAAGTCGGTCATGTCGGGGAGTCTTACCTGCCGGCCGCTACCGCCGCGTCGGATCCACCATGAGGGCTTGACATCCGAACGTATGAGGCGCGACATATATATGCCATGAGTACACATATGTTGGACGTGACCGGACGCGAGGAGTTCCTCGCCGCCGTCGACGGGGCCGTGGGTGGTGATGCGCTCGCGGTGGCGCTGACCGACCTCGACCGCTTCGCCGAGATCAACACCGAGCGGGGGCGCGACGTCGGCGACGCCGTGCTCGCCTCGTGGGAGCGGACGCTGCTGGGGTCGTTGCCCGCCTCGGCGCTCGTGCGCCGGCTCGGTGGCGACGAGTACGGCGTGGCGCTGCCGGGGTCGACCACCGAGAACGCGCTGATCCTCCTCGAGGAGATCCGCACCCACCTCGCCGCCCATCCCATCGAGGAGCTGGGCGAGCCGATCCGCGCCACCTTCGGCGTCGCCTCCCGGCCGCCGCACGCCACCGAGACCTCTGACCTGCTGGCGTGTGCCGACGCTGCGCTGATGCGAGGCAAGCGCGACGGCGGCGATCGCGTCGCGATCTACGTCGAGGAGAAGATGGTGCTCAAGTCCAACTACTACCCCCGCGCCGATCTCGACCGTCTGTCCCGGCTGGCCGGCGCCACCGGCCGGACCGAGGCCAGCCTGCTGCGCGAGGCGTTGCAGGACCTGTTCGACAAGCACCCCGAGCCCTGACCGCGACGAGCTGCCCGGTTGCGTCGCTGCTCGGGCGCACTATGGTCCGCCACAGTTCGTCCACGAGTCGAAGGGGACCGACAGATGACGCCTGCAGCAGATGGTCAGTCCGGGGCCGCGATCGAGGCCATCGGCACCGAGACCCGCACCTTCCCGCCGCCCAGCGACTTCCAGTCGCAGGCCCTGGTCAGCGATCGCTCCCTGTACGAGGAGGCCGAGCGGGACCGACTCGGCTTCTGGGAGCGGCAGGCGCGTGAGCTGATCACCTGGCGCAACGAGTGGGACACGGTCCTCGAGTGGAACCAGCCGTACGCCAAGTGGTTCGTCGGCGGAACGCTCAACATCGCCGAGAACTGCCTCGACCGCCACGTGCAGGCCGGCCGCGGCGACAAGGTCGCCTACCACTGGGAGGGTGAGCCGGGCGACGTCCGCACCTTCACCTACGCCCAGCTGCTCGACGAGGTGTGCCGGTTCGCCAACGTGCTGAAGGACCTCGGTGTGGCCAAGGGCGATCGCGTGTGCCTGTACATGCCGATGATCCCCGAGCTGCCCATCGCCATGCTGGCCTGCGCCCGCATCGGTGCGCCGCACTCGGTGGTCTTCGGCGGGTTCTCGTCCAACGCCCTGGCCGATCGCATCAACGACGCCGAGGCCAAGATCCTGATCACCGCCGACGCCGGCTACCGCCGGGGCGAGCCCTCCACCCTGAAGCCGGCCGCCGACGTGGCCCTGGCCGACACCTCGACCATCGAGCACGTCGTCGTGGTGAACCGCTGTGACACCGCCCCCGAGATGGTCGAGGGCCGTGACCTGTGGTGGCACGACCTCATGGCCGGCGCCAGCGCCGACTGCGAGGCCGAGGAGATGGACTCCGAGGATCTGCTCTACCTGCTCTACACCTCGGGCACCACGGGCAAGCCCAAGGGCATCATGCACACCACCGGCGGCTACCTCACCCAGGTGGCGTTCACCCACAAGTACGTCTTCGACATCCACCCCGACACCGACGTGTTCTGGTGCGCCGCCGACATCGGCTGGGTCACCGGCCACAGCTACATCGTCTACGGACCGCTCACCAACGGCGTCACCAGCGTCATGTACGAGGGCGTGCCCAACCACCCGAACAACGACCGACTCTGGGACATGATCGAGCGCTATGGGGTCACGAAGTTCTACACCGCCCCCACCGCCATCCGGACGTTCATGAAGTGGGGCCGCCAGGAGCCCGACGGCCACGACCTGTCGACCTTGAAGGTCATCGGCACCGTCGGCGAACCCATCAACCCCGAGGCCTGGATCTGGTACCACGAGGTCATCGGCCACGAGCGCTGCCCCATCGTCGACACCTGGTGGCAGACCGAGACCGGCGGCATCATGATCAGCCCCCTGCCCGGTGTCACCACCACCCGCCCCGGTTCCGCGACCCACCCGCTCCCCGGCATCTCCGCCGAGCTCGTCGACGACGAGGGCAATCCGGTGTCCGAGGGCGGCGGCTACCTCACCATCACCGAGCCCTGGCCGTCGATGCTGCGCGGCATCTGGGGCGATCCCGAGCGCTACGAGGACACCTACTGGTCGCGCTTCGACGACCGGTACTTCGCCGGCGACGGCGCCAAGATCGACCCCGACGGCTACCTCTGGGTGCTCGGGCGCGTCGACGACGTCATGAACGTGTCCGGCCACCGGCTGTCCACCACCGAGATCGAGTCCGCGCTCGTGTCCCACCCCTCGGTGGCCGAGGCCGCCGTCGTCGGTGCCAGTGACCCCACCACGGGCCAGATCCCCATCGCGTACGTGATCCTGCGCGGCGACGTCGACCAGACCGACCTGGGCGAGACGCTGCGCCAACACGTCGCCAAGGAGATCGGCCCCATCGCCAAGCCGAAGACCGTCGTGATCGTCCCCGAGCTCCCCAAGACCCGCTCGGGCAAGATCATGCGGCGCCTGTTGCGCGACGTGGCCGAAGGCCGCGACCTGGGCGACACCACCACCCTCGCCGACGCCGGCGTCGTCGACGAGATCAAGCAGCGGGCCAGCACCAGCGGCGAGTAGCGCGGTCCCCGGCGCACCAGCCCGCTTCCGCGGTCGGGCGGGCGCTGCCGGATGCTCCGATACCCTCCGCCAGATGCGCCGACTGCTCCTCGTCCTACTGCTGCTGGCCGTCACGGTCGCGGCCTGTGGTGACGACGACGAGCGCACCGACGCCTCGACGTCGTCCACCACCGCGGGCGCCGATGCCGGCGACGCCGACGCCGGCGGTCAGGTGGTCGCACCCGACGCGCCGTCGGAACCCGCCGATTCCGTGCCCACCGACGATCCGGCGGCGCAGCCTCCCGACGATGCCCCGAAGGACGAAGGCCGCGGCGAGCCGTTGGTGTTCGCCGCCGATCTCACCGCCGACGCCGCCGTCCCGCCGCCCGGCGAACCGGGCGCATCCGGGCGGGCCGAGCTGCGGTCCGAATCCGACGCCCAGATCTGCGTCGACATGGTCACCTCCGGGTTGGGCAGCGCCGTCACCGCCGCGCACGTCCACCGCGGCGAGGCCGGGGTCGCCGGCGAGGTCGTGATCCCCATCGGCCCGCCCACCCGCACCGATGGCGACACCGACCTGTGGCGCGACGTCTGCGTCGAGGTCGAGCCCGCCCTGCTCGACGGGATCGACGAGGACCCCAGCAGCTACTACGTCAACGTGCACACCGAGCGCCACCCCGACAGCGCCGTGCGCGGGCAGCTGCAGTCGTCGTCGATCTTCGACCTGACCCTGTCGTAGAGGAGCGAACCGTGGGCTGGATCGATCCCGACAACTGGCACTGGCGAAACGGCCGCATCGAGCCCGGCCAGACCGTGGTGTTCGACATGGACGGCGTCCTCTCGGACGCCACGAAGCGCCAGCACTACCTCGAGTGGCCCCGACGCGACTGGGAGACCTTCTTCGACGAGTGCGGCGAGGACGAGCTGATCGCCGAGGTGGCGCGCGTCCTCGAGTGCCTCGACGAAGACCTCAACGTCGTCCTGCTCACGGCGCGCCCCATACGTGTCCAACCGCAGACCCTGCGCTGGCTCGATCACTACCGGCTGCGCTGGGACCTGCTCGTCATGCGCGACTGGGGCGACTACATGGCCGCCCCGAACTTCAAGCGGCTCACCGTGCGCGAGCTGCGGTCCTACGGCTTCGACCTCCGTCTCGCCTTCGAGGACGACCAGCGCAACGTCGACATGTTCCACAGCGAGGGGGTCCCCTGCGTCTACATCCACTCCGGCTACCACACGTAACATGCTCGCCCGGCCTCGGGCCCGAGGGGGCCCTTCGTTCCTCGTCTCGCTGCCGCCTGCTCGCTGGCGCTCCCGACGGCGGCCTGGCCGATCGCGGTTGCCCGCTCCATGAGCGCCTCGGAGCTGGAGCGGGAGCAGGCGCACATCGACCGGGCCTACGAGGCCCTCGACCGGCTGCGGGAGTCGGCGCGCCAGACCGGACCCGAGCCGCTCGCCGACGACGAAGGCGCGGGCGGCACCTTCCAGGAGCGCTTCGAGCGTGAGCGGGCCACCGCCGACGCCCGCCGCCGGCTCGGCGAGCTGCGCTGGGGCGACCCACCGCTGGTCTTCGGCCGCATCGACCTCGAACCTGATCATCCCAGCAGCAGCCGGCCCGAAGGTGAGCGGTTCCACATCGGCCGCATCGGGGTGTTCGACGAGGACCAGGAACAGCTGGTGGTCGACTGGCGGGCCCCCGTCGCCGAGGGCTTCTACCGGGCCACCCACGCCGATCCGATGGATCTGCGCCGCCGCCGGTCGTTCCACTGCCGTGGCCGGCGCCTCCTCGGGATCGACGACGTGGTGTTCGACGCCGACGCCCCCGGCGACGATCCCGTCGTCGGTGAGGCGGCGCTGCTGGCGTCGCTCGAGGCTCCGCGCTCGGGTCGCATGTCGGATGCGGTCGCCACCGTCCAAGCCGAGCAGGACGAGGTCATCCGTGCCCCCATGGCCGGGATCACGATCGTCCAGGGGGCGGCGGGCACGGGCAAGACCGTCGTGGCCCTGCACCGCGCCGCCTACCTGCTGTACACGTTCCGCGACGTGCTCGAGCGCCAGGGCGTGCTCCTGCTCGGCCCCAACCCCCGCTTCCTCGACTACGTCCGCGACGTGCTGCCCGCCCTCGGCGAGCACGAAGCCCGTCTGGCCACCCCCGAGCAGCTGTTCCCCGGCGTGGTCGCCGTGCCCGACCCCGAACCCGAGGTGGCCGCGATCAAGGCCGACCTGCGCATGGCGAGGCTGGTGCGGCGGGCGGTCCGCATGCGCCAGCGCCGGCCGCGTGACGTCGCCGGGGTCCCCGTCGGCCGGTTCCTGCTGAAGCTCGAGCCCGCCCTCGTCGGCGCCATCGTCGACGAGGTCCGCGGCATCGACGGCACGCACAACGCCCGCCGCCGGCTGGTCGAGGATCGGCTGGTCGCGGCGCTGCACGACGAGCTGCGCCGCCGCAACACCGCTCGACAGGACCGCATGCGCGATCCCGGACCGGACGGCATCCGCCACCTGCTGCGACGGACACCCGAGTTCCGCATCCTGCTCGACCGGATCTGGCCCGCGCTCAGCCCGCAGGCGCTGCTCCACGACCTGTTCGGCTCGCCGGCGCTGCTGCGACACGCCGGGCGCGACGGTCTGCTGTCCGAGCACGAACAGGCGCTCCTGCACCGAGCCCGCGCCGCGTTCCGACGACGAGGTGTGTTGGACCCACGCCGACGTGCCGCTGCTGCACGAGGCGTCCGAGCTGCTGGGGCCGCTGCCCCGACGGCCGCCCCCGTCGACCGATCCCACCGAGGAGGAGCAGGCGTTCGTCGACCGGGTCATCGACGGCGTCGCCGCGTCGATGGAGCTGGGCATGGACGCGGTGATGGAAGCCGACCTCCGCCGGAGCGTCCTCGAGGAGGTCCGCATCAACACCGGCACGGCGCCGCCGGACCCGCGGGCCGGTTCCGACCTGCCGCCTGGCGTACCCGAGGTCTGGGGGTCGGTGCTGATCGACGAGGCCCAGGATCTGTCACCGATGGCGTGGCGGATGATCGGCCGAGCGTGCCCCAACCAGGCCATGACCATCGTCGGCGACCTCGCCCAGGGCACCCGGTCGTGGTCCCCGTCGTCGTGGGACGAGGTGGTCTCCTGGATCGGCGCCCGACGGCCGGCCCGCCGCCACGAGCTGCACATCAACTACCGCACACCGACCGAGATCATGGCGTGGGCGTCGCCCTTCTCGGCTGCGCCCGGACGGGCGGTTGCCGTGCGCTCGACCGGGGTGACGCCCGAAGCCGTCCCGGTCGACGCCGACGCGCTGGTGCCCACGGTCGAGGAGCGCGCCCGCAGGCTGCGTCGACGCGAACGCCGAGGGGACGATCGCCGTCATCGCCGCACCGCCTCTGGCCGAGGAGCTGAGCGGACTGTCCACCGACCGGATCGACGTGCACACACCCGAATCGGTGAAGGGGCTCGAGTTCGACGGCGTCGTCGTGGTCGAGCCGGCCGACCTCGTCGACCCCGTGGTCGGGACCCGCACCGCTGTACGTGGCGCTCACCCGCCCCACGCGTCACTTGGTCGTGGTCCACTCCCGACCATTGCCCGCCGGGCTACCGCCCGTCTGAGGACGGTGCCGCCCCGGCCAGGGCGTCGGCAGCGGCCTGCAGGAACGAGGCTTCCTCCAGCGGCTTGCCCAACACGGCGTGACACCCCCGCTCCAGCATCCGAGACACCCGCAGCGGGCTGGCGGCGGCCGTGGCCATCACGATCGGGATGCCCGCCAGGTCGCGATCGGCCTTCATGACCTCCACGAGCTCGTCGCCCGACATCCTCGGCATCATGGCGTCGGTGATGACCAGATCGGGACGCTCGCTGCGGACGAGCTCGATGGCATCCTGGCCGTCGGCCGCCAGCAGGACCCGGTAGCCCGCGTCGGCCAACCAGAACTCGACGAGGCCACGCAGGGGGGCCTCGTCCTCCACGTAGAGGACGGTGGGGGGCGTGCTCACCAGGCCACCAGCATGCCGGAACGGCGGGAACCGGCCCACCGACGGATACGTTCGTAGAGGTGAAAGGTGCCCACCGGGGGCACCGGTTCCCCTCCACGGAGGATCATGCGAAACACAGCCAAGACCGCCATCCTGCTCGCCGGGCTCGGCGGCCTGCTCGTCGTCATCGGCGGAGGCATCGGTGGCGGCAACGGCGCCATCATCGGGCTGCTGATCGGGTTGGTCTTCGTCGGCGGCTCGTACTGGTTCTCGGACAAGCTCGCCATCAAGTCGGCCCGGGCCGTGCCCGCCAGCGAAGCCGAGTACCCGCAGTACCACGCCCTGATGCGAGAGCTCACCCAGCTGGCCGGCATGCCCATGCCTGCGCTGTACGTCAGCCCCAACCCGCAGCCCAACGCGTTCGCCACCGGCCGCAGCCCCGACCACGCCGCCGTGGCCATCACCGAGGGGCTCACGCAGTACCTCACCTGGGACGAGATCCGCGGCGTGCTCGCCCACGAGCTGTCCCACGTGCGCAACCGCGACATCCTCATCAGCTCGGTCGCCGCGGCCATCGCCATGGGCATCACCTTCATCGCCCGCATGGCGATGTGGGGCGCCATGTTCGGCGGCGGCAGCCGCGACAACGACAACAACCCCATCGGCATGCTGGCCACTGCGCTGCTGGCGCCGATCGCCGCCATGCTCCTGCAGATGGCCATCAGCCGCAGCCGCGAGTTCGAGGCCGACGCCAGCGGTGCCCGCATGCTCGGCACCGGCGAGCCCCTCGCCCGGGCGCTCGAGAAGCTCGAGCTCGGTGCCGAGCGCATCCCCGTGAACATCGACCCCGCTCAGGCCACGGCCTACATCGTGAACCCGCTGCGGGGCGACCGCCGAGGCGGCCAGGCGCAGTTCGCCAAGCTGTTCCGCACGCACCCGCTCACCGCCGAGCGGATCACGCGGCTGCGCTCGGGCGACTGGCAGTGAGCATCCAGGCGCTCTGAGCTTCTGGTTTCGCGCCGTTCGTCACGCTTTGTGACGGATGGCGCGGGAATCCTCACGAATCGCGCGCCGATCAGGGCAGGGAAAGCGGTCCTGTGTGGCGAAGCGATGACAGATGGATGAACGTCGACGAGCCCTGCTGGTCCTGGCCACCGCAGTCACCCTGCTGCTCCTCGGCCTCGCTGCGCCGTCGTCGGCCCAGATCCTGCCCGTACCCGGCTCCAGCACCACGACCACCGCGGCCCCGCAGACGACGACCACGTCGACCACCACCTCGACCACGGCGCCGGACGACGGGCCCACGCCCACCGAGCCGGGTCTGCTCGACGGCGGGACCACCACCACGACCAGCACGACCAGCACCACCGCCCCGCCGGCCGACGGCGGGACCGAGCAGCCGGCCGTGGCGCCCGAGGACGGCTCCACCCCCGCCCCCGAAGGGTCCGGCACGGGCGAAGAGGCCGACAGCGGCATGACCTACGCCGGCCACGCCGTGCCGCCCGAGGCCCAGGCCATCATCAACGGGGTCCACCGCACGCCGCCCAGCAACTCGCGGGCGCTGTACGAGGCCGTGCAACAGCTGGTCGACCTGGGTCTGTCCCGCGACGAGGCCATCCGCATCGGGTTCGGTCGCTTCCCGGTCGCCGGTGTCGCCAACTACGTGCACGACTGGCTCTACCCCCGCTGGGGCCCCGGCTTCCGGTTCCACCTGGGCACCGACGTGTTCGCTCCCTACGGCACGCCCCTGCGGGCCCCGGTCGACGGCACCGTCACCTCGGGCAACGGCTCACTCGGCGGGCTGTACGTGAAGGTGCACATGGACGACGGCACCTACTTCTACATGGCCCACATGTCCGGTCTCGTCGACGGGTTCACCAACGGCATGGCGGTCAAGACCGGCGACATCGTCGGCTACATCGGCGATTCGGGCAACGCCAAGGGCGGCGCCCCGCACGTGCACTTCAGCGTCTACCCCCAGGGCGGCGATCCCGTCGATCCCAAGCCCATCCTCGACCGATGGCTGTCCGAGGCCATGGATGCGCTGCCCGGTGTGGTCGAGCAGGTCCGGGCCAGCCGGCCCACCGCCACCGCGAGCGCACCGGCCGCCCCACGCAAGCCCGGTTCGCTGCTGGCCACGTCGCTGCTCCGACCGCTGTTCGACGAACGCGCCGACGGCGGTGTCTCCACCGCGGTGCTGCTCGAGACGGTCGGCAACCCGTCCTCGGGTGGGCTCGCCATGGCTGCCACCGAGGCCCAGGCCATGGCGTCGGGCATCGACTGGAACGAGATCGCGACCACTCAGCGGGCCCGGCGCCGCATCGTCGAGGACGCCGTGCACAAGACCGAAGCGCTCCTGCGCATCGCCCTCGGCCCCCTGGCCGCTGCGCCCCAGACGTAGCCGCCGGGGTGGTGACCGACCACCGCCAGCACACTCGACGCACGGCCGATCCGCCGGCGCGGGAACGCCCCGGAGACGCGGCGTCTCCGGGTGCTCCCTCCGGTTTCGGCGTGATCGTCGCTGCTGTTCAGTCGGCGAGGGTGAACAGGTCGCCCTGTCCCGGCGGCGGCTCGTGCGCCGGCGGGTCCTGCCCGGTCGAACCGGACCAGTCGCGCGCGTCGGGCTGGCCGGGCGGGTCGGCCGAACCAGGTGGACCACCAGGTGGACCGGCCGCCTGCCGGGCGACCGGGTCGTCGATGACCGGGTCGAAGGGTTCACCGTCTTTGGTGACCAACCGTTTGTTGCCGGGTGGGCCGACGAAGCGCAGGTCGTGGCGGGTCTTGAGCGTGTGGCAGTGCCCGCAGGCCCAACCGAGCTCTTCGAGCTGGGTGACGTAGGTGTCGGCCCAGTCGTCGTGGTGTTCGATGTCGAGCCGGTGCAGGCTCCCGCACCGCTCACACCGCGGCCCCCGAGCCTCCAACGCGGTGCGCTGATGCGCGGTGGCCTGGCGGCCGAAGTGGGTGACGTGCAACACGTCGACCCCGTCCTTGATCACCACCGCCAACATCGCATCACCCAACAACGCCCGCACCGCCGACACGCTGACCGGGCCGACGCCGGCGATCTCACACGTCTCGCCGGGCGCGACGCGACCACGGTTCAGCGCCGCCAGCTCGATCAAGGCGATGACCTTCTTGTCCGGTCGCACCGCCTGCCCCGTCCGCCGACCACCACTGCTGGTGTCGGCGGTGCGGCCGGTGAGCAGATCGCGGACCACGTCGGCCGCGTACTGCTCCCACGTCTCGAACTTCCCGGCATCGCGGGCATCGGCGTAGGCCTGGTCGACCTTGCGTTGCAGGACCGCGTCGACCTCGGCCATGTCCTCGTCGGGCAGCTTGAGCAGCAGGTTCTGCAACCCGTCCCGGTCCTTCCAACGCCGCACGCACCGCGCCTTGCGCTGCCGGCGACGCCGCTCCTCCCGGTCCTTGTCGGCCTTGGCCCGGGCCTCGTCCGCCTTGCGGCGCAGCTCGTGCAACCGATCGGTACCCGCCGAGGCCAACAACGGTCCTCGTCCTCGGGGGAGGCATCCGCACCCGAGGACACCTCATCGGCCTGCTCGTCGGACAACTCTCCCCGACGGACGGCGTCGTCGGTCTTGGGATGCTTGGCCAACCGCTTGCTGGTGGCCAACTTCCGCCGCGCCGAACGGTTGCTGGTGCCGGTCTTGCGGGCCACCTCGTCCTCGGGAGACTTGGCACCGTTGCGCTTCCACGCACCGGATTCCTCATAGCGCGCCGTCAACCGGGTGACCGCACCCGACACCAGGCGCTGCATCGCCACCACAGCGTCGAACACGCCGGGTACCTCATGGTCACCCAACACCGACGGATCCAACCGACCACACACCTCACGCACCTGCGTGAGCGTCCCCAGCACCTCCTCGGCAGTGGCCGGCCTCCCCATACGTTCCACGATAGCTCGAACTGATGTTCGATACAACCGATTCGCGGCATTTCCCTCGTCGTTGCGGAAGGCTTCGCCTCAATCGCGGAAGTTCTCGAACTGCAGGGGAATCCCGAAGTCCTCCTCGCGCAGCGCGCCGATGACCTCCTGGAGGGCGTCGCGCTTCTTGCCCGTGACCCGAAGCTGCTCGCCCTGGGTCTGGGACTGGATGCCCTTCACGCCCAGAGCCTTGATGAACTTGTTGAGCTCTTTGGCCTTGTCCGACGAGATGCCGGCCCGCAGCGCGATGGTCTGGCGGGCGGACCCGCCCGACGCCTCCTCGATGGGGCCGGCGTCGAGGATCTTCAGGCTCACCTTGCGCTTCACCAGCTTCTCCTCGAGCACGACGCGCAGCGCCTTGAGTCGGTCCTCGCTCGCCGAGCGCAACGTGATCGACTCGGAGCCGTTCAGCTCGACGCTGCTGTCGGTGCCCTTGAAGTCGAAGCGGGTCGACGCCTCGCGGGCGGCCTGATCGACGGCGTTGCGGACCTCTTGCAGATCGAACTCGGAGACCACGTCGAAGCTGGGCATGTCGCGTCACCCTAGCCACGGTCCCGGTCGCCGGCTCCGGCTGGGAGGTGCCGCGGTCCGCTGCTACGTTGTGTCGCTCCTGGGTCGGTGCCCGAGTGGCCAAAGGGAACGGGCTGTAAACCCGTCGGCGTACGCCTTCGTTGGTTCAAATCCAACCCGGCCCACGTTTTCTCGGCCTGCGGCCGAGAAACCCGCCGATGCTTCGCATCGGCGACGCGCCCGCGTTTTCTCGCCCTTGCGGGCGAGAAATTGACCGATGCTTCGCATCGGTCCGTGCGCACCAGCGCCTCGCCCTCTCGCGAGGCGTTGTCGCGTCGGCGACGCCTGCTCTCCTACAACAACAGTTGCATGACGACGACGTCGAGCCACTTGCCGAACTTGCGGCCGACCTCGCGCTCGATGCCCACCTGCTCGAAGCCGAGCGAGGCGTGCAGGCCGATCGAGGCCTCGTGGCCACCGACGATGCGCCCGATCACCGAGTGGAAGCCACGCGCCCTGGCCACGGACACGATCTCGCCGAGCAGTGCCCGCCCCACGCCCGAGCCCCGATGGTCGGGGTGGACGTAGATCGAGTCCTCGACGGTGGTGCGGTACGCCGGCCGGTCGCGGTAGGGCGAGAGCGAGGCGAACCCGGCGATCGTCCCGTCGTCGTGCTCGGCCACCACCACCTCGAGCGCTCCTGACCGGGCTCCCAGCCACGCCGCCTGCTGTTCCACCGTGCGGGCCACCAGGTCGAACGTGACCGTCGTGGTGGTCACCCAGTGGTTGTAGATGTCCGCGGTCGCGGCGGCGTCGGCGGGCGTGGCAGGGCGAAGGCGCACCCCCTCATGATGACCTGCGTCGCACGTGTGGCGACGCGCGATCAGGCGGCAGCGGCGGTGGTCACCCGTCGGATCGTCGGCTCGACGACGGCGACGTCGCCGGTCATCTGCTCGACCTCGGCCCACGACAGCACGTCGGCGTCCGACGTCAGCACGATCAGCTGTGGGTTGCCGGCCTGGGCGGCCAGCATCTCCAGCAGCATCGGCTTCAACGACGGCTCCAGGCCGTCGAAGGGGTCGTCCACGATCATCGGCAGGCTGTCGTCCCCGCCGGTCAGCGCCCGCACCGCCTCCAGGCGGGCCAGCACGCACTGGGCGAGCTCGGCGGTCAGGTCGTCGCCGATCTCGGGGCCCTCTTGGGACAAGGCCCGCAACGACCCCACACCGGTGTGCAGCTCGGCCGTGGCCCGGATCTGGCGCTCGTGCTCCATGGCGAAGGTGAGCGGCACCGGACCGGCGATGTCCGCCCACGCCTCGGCGGCCTTGCGATGGTCGCTGACGGCCAGCATGAAGCGCCGGCGTTCGTTGTCGCTGTCGAGCAGCGCGCTCACCCGCTCGAAGTGGAACGACGAGTAGTCGTCGGCGCCGGCCTCGGCCAGGATCGAGCGCTCGGCCCGGGCGGCCCGGTTGACCCCGAGGCGGAAGTAGGTGGCCAGCACCACGCCGACCACGGCCAGGGCCAGGAACGGCAACGTCGGCAGGGTGCCGTCCAGCTGCGAGCCGGCGACGGCCCCGATGGCGCCGATCGTCCCCAGCGTCAGCGCGATCAAGCGGGTGCGATCGTAGGTCTCGGTCGCCTCGACCAGCTCCGCGTGCTTCTCCTCGACCCGCTCGACGATGGCGGCATCGCTCGAGGAGGTGCCGGCCGACTCCGAGACCCGCTCGAGCAGCTGCTCGGCGGCCCGGCAGCGCATGGCCGTCTCCCACAGGTCGTTCTGATCCACGCCGGCGAGCCGGGCGATCCAGGCGTCGGACTCGCCCCGGAGGACCAGATCGTCGCGGGAGAAGCGGATGGTGCGTCGGGCCAGGGCCCGATCGACGCCGGCGGCGGCGAACAGGTCGATGTCGCCGTCCGGGCCGAGGTGCTGGTCGGTCACGTCGGCGACCGAATCGGTGTCGACCACGCGATGCCGTCCCTTGGCCGGGCGGAACACCGTGATGCTGTGGCCCCGCTCGACAAGCTCCAGGTGCACGCCGGGACGGGCGCCGGCCAACGAGTCGAGGACCTCACCGACCAGGGCGGTGCGCCCGCTCTCGGACAACCCGCCGATCACCGTGAGCCGCGGGTGGAACTCCGTGGCGAGCGAGCGCTCGCCGGCGTCGATGACCAGTCGTTCGAGTCGCACGATCGTGCTATCGGCACCGGCCCGGTGCCGCTTGAGCGGTTCGCGTCTGCTCTCTTTGCGTGCCGCCGGCCCGTGCGTAGACTCTGCCGCCGCACCACCGCCGGCTCCGGCCGGCCTGGCGTGGATCGCCCCGTTAGCTCAGTCGGCAGAGCACAGCCATGGTAAGGCTGGTGTCGTCGGTTCGATTCCGACACGGGGCTCGACACCACCTCTCCCGCGAGTGGTGGCGCCGAAGGGCGACGTAGCTCAGTTGGTTAGAGCACTCGGCTCATAATCGAGTTGTCGTCGGTTCGATTCCGACCGTCGCCACACACACGGGGGCTCCGCCCCCGTGGACCCCCGGGAGCGCGTGCGCGGCACGTTCCTCGGCACTTCCAAGCAAGTCAGACCCGAAAGGCACCGGAGCCATGGCCAAGGAGAAGTTCGAGCGGTCGAAGACCCATGTGAATGTGGGGACGATGGGTCATATCGATCATGGGAAGACGACGTTGACGGCGGCGATCACGAAGGTGTTGTCGGATCGGGTGGAGGGGAACAACTTCACGGAGTTCGAGAACATCGACAAGGCGCCGGAGGAGCGTGAGCGGGGGATCACGATCAATGTGTCGCATGTGGAGTATGAGACGGCGAATCGTCATTACGCGCATGTGGATATGCCGGGGCATGCGGATTACATCAAGAACATGATCACGGGTGCGGCGCAGGTGGATGGGGCGATTTTGGTGGTTGCGGCCACGGATGGTCCGATGCCGCAGACGCGTGAGCATGTGTTGTTGGCTCGGCAGGTGGGGGTGCCGGCGATCGTGGTTGCCTTGAACAAGGTGGACATGGTTGATGATGAGGAGTTGTTGGAGCTGGTGGAGATGGAGGTCCGCGAGCTGCTGTCAGTGAGTATGACTTCGATGGGGATGAGACGCCGGTGGTGGCGGTGTCGGCGTTGAAGGCGTTGGAGGGGGATTCGGCGGCTGGTGATCAGGTGATGGCGTTGATGGAGGCGGTGGATGAGTTCATTCCGGAGCCGGAGCGTGATTTGGACAAGCCGTTCTTGATGCCGATCGAGGATGTGTTCTCGATCACGGGTCGGGGGACGGTGGTGACCGGCAAGGTCGAGCAGGGTGTGGTGCATGTCGGTGATGATCTGGAGATCGTGGGGATCCGTCCGACGGTGAAGACGACGTGTACGGGTGTGGAGATGTTCCGCAAGCTTCTTGATCAGGGGCAGGCGGGGGACAACATCGGTGCCTTGTTGCGTGGGATCGAGCGTGATGGTGTGGAGCGTGGTCAGGTGTTGGCGGCGCCGGGTTCGATCACGCCGCACACCGATTTCGAGGCGCAGGTGTATGTGTTGACCAAGGAGGAGGGTGGTCGTCACAAGCCGTTCTTCGCGAACTATCGGCCGCAGTTCTATTTCCGGACGACGGACATCACGGGCACGATCGAGTTGCCGGAGGGCACGGAGATGTGCATGCCGGGTGACAACACGGAGATGACGGTGTCGTTGATCAATCCGATCGCGATGGATGAGGGGTTGCGGTTCGCGATTCGTGAGGGTGGTCGGACGGTGGGTGCCGGCCGGGTCACCAAGGTCATCAAGTAGAAGCCAACCCTTCGGGTTGGTTGACGAATGCTCCGCATTCGTCGATCGGAGAACGGGCCGCCTCTTCGGAGGCGGCCCGTGCGCGTACGCTGGGTGTAACGCGCAGGTGCCCAGGGGGGTCGGAATGGCCGCGATGACGACCGAGATGGACGAACTGGTCGCTCGGGCGAAGGACGGCGAGCGCGGCGCGTTCGACGAGCTCGTCCGGCGGACACACACCGACACGTACACCTTGGCGTATCGCCTCTGCGGAAACGAGGAGGACGCGCGCGACGTGGTGCAGGACGCCTACCTGCGGGCCTACAAGGGCCTCAAGCGGTTCCGGGGCGACGCCCAGTTCAGCACCTGGATGTACCGCATCACCGCCAACTGCGCGAACACGCTGATGAGCAAGCGACAGAAGCACCGCCACGACGAGCTCCCCGAGACCGTCGCCGACACCGACCACGAGCGCGACCCTGTTGCCCGGGCCGATGCCGAGGCCTTCCGCGCCGAGCTCCAGGACGCACTGGGCGAGCTGTCACCGAAGCTGCGCGCCGTGGTGGTGCTGCGCGACGTCTATGAACTTCCCCACGAGGACATCGCCGCCGAGCTCGGCATCAGCGAGACGGCGGCCAAGGTGCGCCTGCACCGGGCCCGGCGGCAGCTGAAGGAGCGGCTGTTCCCCGGCAGCGATGGCCGGATCGACGAGGGGGTCGAACGTGCCAGTTGACCCGTCCACGCAGTCGGCCGACCGCCGTGTGGAGGTGACCGCATCGTGAGCTCGATCACCTGCGACGACGTCGGCCAGCAGCTCCCCGGCGTGGCCGACGGCTCGGCGCAGCTCAGCCGTGCCGCCCGCCGACACGCCGAGACCTGCCTGCGCTGCCAGGCCGACCTCGTGCAGTACCGCAAGCTGCTGCGCAACCTGCGGCACCTGCGCACCGAGATGCTCGACCCGTCACCGGGGCTGCTGCTGGAGATCCTCGCCTCGCTCGAGGAGGCCGGCGAACGGCACAGCATCCGTGCCGCGCTGCACGGCCGCCGTGCCGCGTACCTCGGCGGCATCGCCGCCGCCACGGCGGCCGGCGCCGGCGCCATCGTCTACGCGGCCCGCAGCCGCCGCGACGGCATCGCCAGCTGAGCCGACGCGTCCCGGTCGTCGCCGACCCGGGCCGCACCACCCCGCAATGGGGTGCTGACCAGGCACGGTGCTACCGTTGTCGCTTCACGACCGCCGAGGGCAGTAGCTCAATTAGGCAGAGCACCGGTCTCCAAAACCGGCGGTTGGGGGTTCGATTCCCTCCTGCCCTGCTCATTCCGTGCACACCCACACGACGGTGCTGAGGTCACCTCCGTCATGGCCATGAACCGAGAACAGCGGCGCTTGCTGAAGAAGCAGGGGCAACTGAACGAGGCCGGCGAACCGGTCCGCGCGCCGCGCCAGCAGAGCCCCGGCCCCCGGTCCGACCGCGTCGGTCCCGTCCAGTTCGTGCGCGAGGTCCGCGGCGAGCTGCGCAAGGTGGCGTGGCCGTCCCGCACCGAGGTCGCGAACTACTCCGTGGTCGTGCTCCTCGCCGTGGTCGTGCTCACGGCCATGATCGCCGGCCTCGACTACGTGCTCGGCGACGCCGTGCTCAAGTTGTTCGAGCGATGAGCGACACCGCACCCGGAGCCGACGACCAACAGGCGGAGGCCCTCGACGCCGATCCGCAGGAGGAGTCCACCGTGTCCGACGTCGACACCCAAGCCACCGAGGCGCCCGCCACCGAGCAGGCCGACCCCACCAGCCCCGTGGTCGACCAGCCCGACGGCACCGTCCCCGGCGCCACCGACCACGAAGCGGTCGACCCGGGCGTGGCCAACGCCGTGCCCAGCGACGACTCCGGCGACTACGCCACCGGCACTGCCGAGGCCGCCGACGCGCCCGACGTGAACGTCGTCGACGCCGAGGACCTCGTCGAGCCCGAGGGCGACGAGGTCGAGGAGGTCGTCAGCCCCTACGACCGTCCCGGCAAGTGGTACGTGGTCCACACCCAGTCGGGCTACGAGAAGAAGGTCAAGTCCAACCTCGAAGCCCGCATCGCCTCCATGAACATGGAGGACAACATCTACGAGGTCGCCATCCCGCTCGAGGACGTCGTCGAGTTCAAGAACGGCAAGCGGGTCGTGGTCCAGAAGAAGATGTTCCCCGGTTACCTGCTGGTCCGGTGCCGCCTCGACGACGACTCCTGGTACGTGATCCGCAACACCCCCGGCGTCACCGGGTTCGTGGGTGCCGGCGCCAAGCCGTCGCCGCTGCGCCGCAAGGACGTCGAGAACTTCCTCGGCGCCAAGGAAGAGGGCACCGAGGCGGCCACGGCCAAGATCAAGCCCCGCATGCAGTACGAGCTCGGCGAGACCGTCCGCGTCAAGGACGGCCCCTTCGCCGACTTCTCCGGCGAGGTCATCGAGCTCAACGCCGAGCAGCTCAAGGTCAAGGTGCTCGTCAACATCTTCGGCCGCGAGACCCCGGTCGAGCTGGAGTTCAGCCAGGTCGCCAAGATGTAACCGGCGCCGGCCCGATTGGCCGGCGCTCCCGTCGCGCGGCCACACTGGTCGGTCGCCGCGAGCCCTGCGGGCTCGTCGGAGTTGCTCGGCTGTGCCTCGCAACTCCAATCCGAATACACCGAGGAGAGAAGTCCCATGGCCAAGAAGAAGGTCGCGGCTGTCGTCAAGATCCAGATCCCCGCCGGTCAGGCCACGCCTGCCCCGCCGGTCGGCACCGCGCTCGGCCCGCACGGCGTGGCGATCATGGATTTCTGCAAGGCCTACAACGCCCAGACCGAGAGCCAGCGGGGCACGATCATCCCGGTCGAGATCACGATCTTCGAGGACCGCACGTTCTCGTTCATCACCAAGACCCCGCCGACGCCCGTGCTGTTGCGCCAGGCCGCCGGGCTCGAGAAGGGCGCCCAGACCACCGGCACCCAGAAGGTGGGCAGCATCACCGACGCCCAGCTCACCGAGATCGCCCAGACCAAGATGCCCGACCTCAACGCCTACGACATCGAGGCGGCCAAGCTGCAGGTCAAGGGCACCGCCCGCTCCATGGGCATCGAGGTGGTCTGAACCACCCCCAACCGTTCTGGCAGCCGTTCCGTACCGGTTCTGGCAGCCGCTGCGTACCACTCGCCCGGGAGGACCTCGCCCGGGATGACGTCTCCATTCACCGAGGGAGTCTGAAAGGACCACTGCCATGGCAGCAGGAAAGCGCTACGCCGACGCCCTGAAGCGGTACGACCGCGAGGCCGTCCACACCCCGGCCGAGGCCCTCGAGCTGAGCAAGTCGCTCGCCGGGGCCAAGTTCGACGAGACCATCGACCTGGTGGCCCGCCTCGGCGTCGACCCCCGCAAGGCCGACCAGATCGTGCGCGGCACCGTCGGCCTGCCCGCCGGCACCGGCAAGGACGTGCGCGTCGCCGTGTTCGCCCAGGGCGAGGCCGCCCAGCAGGCACGTGACGCCGGCGCCGACCACGTGGGCGCCGACGACCTCGCCGAGCAGGTCGAGGGCGGCATGCTCGACTTCGACGTGGCCATCGCCACGCCCGACATGATGCCCACCGTCGGCAAGCTCGGCCGGGTGCTCGGCCCCCGTGGCCTGATGCCCAACCCCAAGACCGGCACGGTCACGCCCGACGTGGCCAAGGCGGTCGAGGAGTTCAAGGGCGGCAAGGTCGAGTACCGCACCGACCGCTACGGCAACATCCACGTGCCCATCGGAAAGGCCTCCTTCGATCCCGAGGCGCTCTCCCAGAACTTCTGGGCCGTCGTCGACGAGCTGCAGCGGGTGCGTCCCGCCTCGGCCAAGGGTCGCTACTTCCGCAAGGTCGCCGTCAGCTCCACCATGGGGCCCAGCGTCCGCATCGACCCGGCCCGCCTCCGCAAGGAGGAGTAGGCCCCTCTCCCGGCCACAGGATTTCCCCGGCCGCGCTGCCCGGCGGTAGCGTGGTCCGCTCACAACCGAACTTGCTCGCCGCAGACATCCGGTGCGATCCCACCGATCGCTGAAAGGGCCCCCGCAGGGTCCGCCCGACGAGGCGACACCTTCCTTGTCCGGCTCTCGAGCCGGCTCTGCATGCGTGCGAGCCAGAGAACCGACGAAGGAGGTGTCCAATGGAGAACCCCAGACCCGCAAAGGTCGCGGTGGTCGACGAGGTGCGCGAGAAGTTCGACGCCACGAGCGCAGCGATCCTCACCGAGTACCGCGGGCTGAACGTGGGCCAGCTCGCCGAGTTGCGCACCAAGCTGCGCGACGCCGGCGGCGAGTTCAAGGTGTACAAGAACACCCTGGTCCGCTTCGCCGCCCGTGATCTCGGCCTCGAGATCGAGGAGCTGCTCACCGGCCCGACCGCCATCGCGTTCGTCACCGAGAAGCCCTCGGGCGAGCCCGGCGACGCCGTCGAGGTGGCCAAGGCCATCCGCGACTACGGCCGGGACCACCCGGCGCTGGTCGTCAAGGGCGGCATGCTCGGCGCCAACCTGCTCTCCGCGGATGACACCAAGGCACTGGCCGACGTGGAGCCGCGAGAGGTGCTGTTGGCCAAGCTGGCCGGCGGCATCGCCGCCCCCATGCAGAAGTTCGCCGGGCTGCTCCAGGCACTGCCCCGCAACTTCGCCTACGGGCTCAAGGCGCTCATCGACCAGGGCGGCGCCGACGGCGCCCCCGAGGCCCCTGTCCAGGAGACCCCTGCGGAAGAGGCCACGGCCGAGACCGCCGACGAGGCGACCGCCGAGGCACCCCAGGAGTCGGCCGACACGGCCGAGTCCACCGAGACCGAGTCCGCGGACACCGAGTCCACCGACACCGAGACCACCGAGGCGGCCGACGCCGCCGAGACCAACGACACCCCCGAGGCTGCGGAGACCCCTGCCGCCTCCGCAGACAACACGGAGAGCTGAATCATGGCCACCAAGGAAGAGATTCTCGACGCCATCGCCAACATGACGGTGCTGGAGCTCAGCGAGCTCCTCAAGGACTTCGAGGAGAAGTTCGGTGTGGAGGCCGCGGCCCCCATGGCCGTCGCTGCCGCCGCCCCCGCCGCCGGTGGCGGCGCCGAGGCCGAGGAGGAGCAGGACGAGTTCGACGTCGTGCTCACCGCCGCCGGCGACAAGAAGATCGGCGTCATCAAGGAGGTGCGCGCCCTCACGAACCTGGGTCTCAAGGAGGCCAAGGAGCTCGTCGACGGCGCCCCCAACACGGTGCTCGAGAAGGCGTCCAAGGAAGACGCCCAGAAGGCCAAGGAGGCCCTCGAGGGCGCCGGCGCCACCGTCGAGCTCAAGTAGCACCGCTGCTCGTCACCCTCGCCGTCGAGTCGCAGCGACAACCGATGACGAGGGCGCCGCGAGTGCGGCGCCTTCGTCGCGTTGTCGTACCCTTCGGTGCATGTTCGCACGCATCAAGAACGCTTGGTCCCTGGCCAAGTCCTCGTGGCAGGTCCTCCAGCAGGACCGTGAGCTGGCCTGGTTGCCGGTCATCGGCGGCATCGGCGCCCTCGTCGTCGGCGCCGCGTTCTTCGGCCCGCTCGCCGCCATCCTCGGCGGCACCCAGAACGACTCCATCCCGCTGGCCGGGTGGCTGGTGGCCTTCCTCGGCTACGTCGCCGTGTCGTCGGTCGTCTACCTGGCCCGGGCGGCCGTGATCCACGGCGCCAACACCCGCATGGAGGGCGGCGATCCCGACGTGCCGTCGTCGTTGCGCGGTGCCCTCGCCCACTGGCCCGCGGTCTGCGGCTTCGCCGCCATCGCCGTCACCGTGGGGCTCATCCTCGACCAACTCGAGGAGCGTGGCGGTCTGCTCGGCCAGATCGCCTCCTTCATCGGTGGGGCCGCCTGGCGGCTGCTCACCTACCTCGTCCTGCCCGTGGTGATCATCGAGGGGTCGGGTGCCGTCGACGGGATCAAGGAGTCCTCCGCCCTCGTGAAGCGCACGTGGGGCGAACAGGTCACCGGCAACGTCGGCTTCGGTCTGCTCAACCTCGTGCTGATGGCGCCGGTCATCGCCGTCGCCGTGGCCATCGCCTCGATCGGCGTGCTGCCCCTCACCATCGTGGTCGTCGTGGCCGCGGCCGTGTGGGTGGTCGGCGTGGCCGCCACCGTCGCCGCCCTCGAGGCCGTCTTCCAGACCGCCCTGTACCGCCAGGTCACGGGCCGGACCATCCCCACCGCGTTCGACGCTCGCCAGCTCCAGCAGGTCGCCCGCCGCCGCTGACGATCCGGTTTCGGGCCGTCCGGATCCTTGACGGATCCGGCGGTTGCTCTTACCCTCTCACCGATCTCTCACGGCCGTCCGGTCCCCGGATGGTGAAGCGTGGGAGGGGAAATCGAGGGCACTGCCGGCCGGGACCCGATGGGTTTTCGGCTGCTGCGGGTTGCCCTCGCTTGCGCGACCCCTCTATCGTGGTCTGGTCGTGCGTGTTTCGGGTCCGCGGTGGTCGTACAACCTGGCCTCTCCCTCCCCGTCGGACGCGCGCGTCCACACACCGGCCGCCCCCGCAGCCCTGTAGAGGAGAACACCTTGAGCTCCGCCGGCTCCCGCGAGCGTTACTCGTTCGCGAACCTCGAAGAAATCCTTCCCATCCCGGACCTGATCGCGATCCAGACGGAGTCGTTCCGCTGGTTCCTGGAGGAGGGCCTCGCGTCCACCTTCCAGGACATGTCGCCGATCAAGGACTACAGCGAGCAGCTCCAGCTCGAGCTCGAGTTCGATCCCTTCGACGAGGATCTCAAGCCCTACCCCAAGTTCTCCGTCGAGGAGTGCAAAGAGAAGGACATGACCTACGCGGCGCCGATCTTCGTGCGCGCCAGGTTCATGAACGCCGGCACCGGGGAGATCAAGGAGCAGACGGTCTTCATGGGGGACTTCCCGATGATGACCGACCGGGGCACCTTCATCATCAACGGCACCGAGCGCATCGTCGTGAGCCAGCTCGTGCGGTCGCCGGGCGTGATCTTCCAGCCGGGGGAGCGGTTCCGGCTGCGCAACCTCTCCAAGCACCAGCTGGTCACGGGCACCATCCACCCGTACCGGGGTGAGTGGATCGAGTTCGACGTCGAGCAGAAGCCGGGCAAGCCGGTCACCGCGGGCACCCGCGTGGCCCGCAAGCGGCGCCTGTCGATGTTCGTGCTGCTGCGGGCGTTGGGCTACGACGAGGAGAACGCGCCCGGCTTCCTCGAGGCCTTCGTGCGCGAGTTCGACTTCCTCGAGGACCAGTGGGAGAAGGACCGCGACATCGCCCCCACCCAGGACGACGCCCTGGTGGAGATCTACAAGCGGGCCCGTCCGGGCGAGCCGCCGTCGGTCGACTCGGCGCGCAACTACTTCCGCTCGGCGTTCTTCGAGAACCGTCGCTACGACCTGTCCCGGGTCGGGCGCTACAAGCTCAACAAGAAGCTGGGCCCCGAGCTGGGCCGCCTGGCCGAGAAGTTCCCGATGCTCGACCTCGACCTGCCCGAGGAGGACCAGCCGGTCCTGTCGCGCTGCGAGGTCCTGGCGTCGATGACGTACCTGCTCAACCTGGTGCGGGCCGAGCCGGGCTACCGCCTGGACGACCAGGACCACTTCGCCAACCGGCGCATCCGTTCGGTGGGCGAGCTGATCCAGAACCAGGTGCGCATCGGCCTGTCCCGCATGGAGCGGGTCGTGCGCGAGCGCATGACCACCCAGGACGTCGAGGCCATCACGCCGCAGACGCTCATCAACATCCGGCCCGTGGTCGCGGCCATCAAGGAGTTCTTCGGAACCTCCCAGCTGTCGCAGTTCATGGACCAGGTCAACCCGCTGTCGGGCCTGACCCACCGCCGGCGCCTCTCGGCGCTGGGCCCCGGTGGTCTGTCCCGCGAGCGGGCCGGGTTCGAGGTGCGCGACGTGCACTTCTCCCACTACGGCCGCATGTGCCCCATCGAGACGCCCGAGGGTCCCAACATCGGCCTCATCGGTGGTCTGGCCACGTTCGCCAAGGTGAACGAGTTCGGCTTCATCCAGAGCCCCTACCGCCGGGTGGTCGACGGCAAGGTCACCGACGAGATCGTCTACCTCACCGCCGACGAGGAGGAGGACTACGTCGTCGCCCAGGCCAACGCCCTGGTCAACCCCGACGGCTCCTTCACCAACGACCGCGTCCTGGTGCGCAAGTCGCCCCAGGCCGCCACGCTCGGCGAGCTCAAGCTCATGCTCGAGCGCGACGTGTTCTTCGGTGCCACCACCGAGATCGCCACCGTGCCCGGCGACGAGGTCCAGATGATGGACGTCTCGCCCAAGCAGATCATCTCGGTGGCCACGGCGCTCATCCCGTTCCTCGAGCACGACGACGCCAACCGCGCCCTGATGGGCGCCAACATGCAGCGCCAGGCGGTGCCGCTGATCCGGGCCGAGTCGCCCTACATCGGCACGGGCATCGAGCAGCGCTGCGCCGTCGACGCCGCCGACACCATCATCGCCACCGACGACGGCGAGTGCCTCGAGGCCGACGGCGACCACATCGTGGTGCAGTACAAGAACGAGGGCCGCAAGGTCTTCAACCTGCTCAAGTTCGAGCGGTCCAACCAGGACACCTGCATCAACCAGCAGCCCCGGGTGTTCCCCGGCGACACGTTCAAGAAGGGCGACCTCATCGCGGATGGCCCGTCCACCGACATGGGCGAGCTGGCGCTGGGCAAGAACCTGCTCGTCGCCTTCATGCCGTGGGAGGGCTACAACTTCGAGGACGCCATCATCCTGTCCGAGCGCCTCGTGCGCGACGACGTGCTCACCTCGATCCACATCCACGAGCACGAGATCGACGCCCGCGACACCAAGCTCGGGCCCGAGGAGATCACCCGAGACATCCCCAACCTGTCCGAGGACATCCTCCGTGACCTCGACGAGCGGGGCATCATCCGCATCGGCGCCGAGGTCGGCCCCGGCGACGTCCTGGTCGGCAAGGTCACGCCCAAGGGCGAGACCGAGCTCACCCCCGAAGAGCGCCTCCTGCGGGCCATCTTCGGCGAGAAGGCCCGCGAGGTGCGCGACACCAGCCTCAAGGTGCCCCACGGCGAGAACGGCAAGGTCATCGACGTCAAGGTCGTGTCCCGCGACGACGGCCACGAGCTGCCGCCCGGGGTCAACCAGATCGTCCGGGTCTACGTCGGCCAGAAGCGCAAGATCAGCGTCGGCGACAAGCTGGCCGGCCGTCACGGCAACAAGGGCGTGATCTCGCGGATCCTGCCGGTCGAGGACATGCCCTTCATGGCCGACGGCACCCCCGTCGACATCATCCTCAACCCCCTCGGCGTCCCGTCCCGCATGAACGTGGGCCAGGTCCTCGAGGCCCACCTCGGCTACGCCGCCCGTTGGGGCTGGAGCGTCGACGGCAACGACGTCGGCGAGGTCCCCACCTACAACGTCGAGTCCACCACCCGGACCAACACGCCCCCGTCGGTGCGTGTGGCCACGCCGGTGTTCGACGGCGCCAAGTGGGACGAGGTCGAAGACGCGGGCAAGCACCCGACGATCCAGAAGATCCTCGAGAACCTGCATCCCGAGACCCCCGACGGCGTCCGCCTCATCGGGCGCGACGGCAAGCAGGTGCTCTACAACGGGCGCACCGGCGAGGCCTACGACAACCCGATCACCACCGGCTACGTGTACATCCTGAAGCTCCACCACCTGGTGGACGACAAGATCCACGCCCGGTCCACCGGCCCGTACTCGATGATCACCCAGCAGCCGCTGGGCGGGAAGGCCCAGTTCGGTGGCCAGCGCTTCGGCGAGATGGAGGTGTGGGCCCTCGAGGCCTACGGCTCCGCCTACTGCCTGCAGGAGCTGCTCACCATCAAGTCCGACGACGTGCTCGGACGGGTCAAGGTCTACGAGGCCATCGTCAAGGGCGAGAACATCCCCGAGCCCGGCATCCCCGAGTCCTTCAAGGTGCTCATCAAGGAGATGCAGGCCCTGTGCCTCAACGTCGAGGTGCTGGCCAAGGACGGCGCCGAGATCGAGATGCGCGAGCTCGACGAGGACCTGTACCGCACCACCGAGGAGCTCGGCATCGACCTGAGCCGGCCCGAGAAGGGCACCGACGAAGAAGACGAGCGCAGGCGGCAGCGCCTGTAAGGCGCTACCCGGACCTGAAGAGAACGAACGCCTGCTACAGAACTGAGGACATCAAGTGCTCGACGTGAACAACTTCGACCAGCTCCGGATCGGTCTGGCCACCGCGGAGTCCATCCGCATGTGGTCCAACGGCGAGGTCAAGAAGCCCGAGACGATCAACTACCGCACGCTCAAGCCCGAGAAGGACGGCCTGTTCTGCGAGAAGATCTTCGGGCCCACCAAGGACTTCGAGTGCGCGTGCGGCAAGTACAAGCGCGTCCGGTTCAAGGGCATCATCTGCGAGCGCTGCGGTGTGGAGGTCACCCGCTCCAAGGTCCGGCGCGAGCGCATGGGCCACATCGAGCTGGCCGCCCCCGTGGTGCACATCTGGTACCTGCGCGGCACCCGTTCGTGGCTGGCCTACCTGCTGTCGGGCACCGAGGCCCGCGAGGAGCTGAAGGCCAAGCAGCTCGAGAAGGTCATCTACTTCGCGGCCAACCTGGTCACCTGGGTCGACCACGACAAGCTCCACGAGGACCTGCCCAACATCGAGGCCGAGATGCTCGCCGAGCGCGAGGCCATCGAGAAGGAGCGCGAGCTCGAGATCGCCGAGCGCTACGAAGAGCTCGAGTCCGAGATCGCCGCGCTCGAGGACGAGGGCGCCAAGGAGTCCGAGCTGAAGGCCCGCCAGAAGCAGGCCGAGAAGGACGTCGCCATCATCCGCGAGCAGTACGAGGGCGAGCTGGACCTGCTCCAGCGCTCCTTCGACGAGCTCAAGGAGCTGCACACCCGCAAGATCCTCGAGGACGAGATGCTGTGGCGGGAGCTCACCGACCGCTACGGCGACTACTTCGAGGGCGGCATGGGTGCCGACGCCCTGGCCCGGCTCATCGACCGCATCGACTTCGACGAAGAAGAGACCCAGCTCCAGGCCAACATCAACCCGGAGGAAGGCCAGAAGCCGCTGTCCCAGCAGCGCAAGCAGAAGGCCATCAAGCGGCTCAAGATCGTCGCCGCCTTCAACCGCCGCGACGAGCACGGCCGCCGGGTCAACGATCCCAAGGCCATGATCCTCGAGGTCGTGCCGGTGATCCCGCCCGAGCTGCGTCCCATGGTCCAGCTCGACGGTGGCCGCTTCGCCACCTCCGACCTCAACGACCTGTACCGCCGGGTCATCAACCGCAACAACCGCCTGAAGCGCCTGCTCGATCTCGGTGCGCCCGAGATCATCGTGAACAACGAAAAGCGCATGCTCCAGGAGGCCGTCGACGCCCTGTTCGACAACGGCCGTCGTGGCCGTCCGGTCACCGGACCGGGCAACCGCGCCCTCAAGTCGCTGTCCGACATGCTCAAGGGCAAGCAGGGCCGGTTCCGCCAGAACCTGCTCGGCAAGCGCGTCGACTACTCGGGCCGCTCGGTCATCGTGGTCGGCCCGACCCTGCGCCTGCACCAGTGCGGCCTGCCCAAGCTCATGGCGCTCGAGCTGTTCAAGCCCTTCGTGATGAAGGAGCTGGTCGACCGCGAGCTGGCCCAGAACATCAAGTCGGCCAAGCGCATGGTCGAGCGGCGCCGCAACCAGGTGTGGGACGTCCTCGAGGACGTCATCAAGGAGCACCCGGTCCTGCTCAACCGTGCCCCCACCCTGCACCGTCTGGGCATCCAGGCCTTCGAGCCGGTGCTGGTCGAGGGCAAGGCCATCCAGATCCACCCGCTGGTGTGCACCGCGTTCAACGCCGACTTCGACGGCGACCAGATGGCCGTGCACCTGCCCCTGTCGTCCGAGGCCCAGGCCGAGGCCCGGGTGCTGATGCTGTCGGCGAACAACATCCTGTCGCCGGCGCACGGCCGCCCGTTGGTCACGCCCACCCAGGACATGGTGATCGGCGCCTTCTACCTGACCTCGCTGATGGACGGCGAGAAGGGCGAGGGCCGTGCCTACGGCGACGTCGACACGGTCACCCGCGCCTACGAGAACGGCGACCTGGCCCTGCACGCCAAGATCCAGTACCGGGTCGGCCGCGGCGACGACGGCAAGGCGCAGTGGATCACCACCACGCCGGGCCGGGTCATCTTCAACGAGTGCCTGCCCGCCGACTTCGGGTTCCTCACCCAGGACAAGGAGTACAAGGCGGTCGACAAGCGCATGCTCGGCGCCATCGTCGACAAGCTGGCCGCCGAGTACACCAAGGCCGAGGTCGCCCAGTCGCTCGACGCCATCAAGGACCTGTGCTTCTCGTTCGCGGCACGCTCGGGCCTGACGATCTCCATCGACGACGTCAAGACCCCCGAGTCCAAGCGCGACATCCTCGATCGTCACGAGGCCGAGGCCGACAAGGTCGAGACCCAGTTCCGGCGGGGCATCATCACCGACGGTGAGCGCCGCCAGAAGGAGGTCGAGATCTGGACGACGGCCACCGAGGAGATCCGCGAGCAGATGGAGGTCGGCCTCAAGGCCGAGCGCTTCAACCCGATCGACATGATGGTCGGCTCGGGCGCTCGAGGGAACATGATGCAGGTCCGCCAGATCGCCGGCATGCGCGGCCTGGTGGCCAACCCCCGTGGCGACATGATCCCCCGCCCGATCAAGTCGAACTTCCGCGAGGGGCTCGACATGCTCGAGTACTACATCGCCACGCCGGGCGCCCGGAAGGGCCTGGTCGACACCGCCCTGCGCACGGCCGACTCGGGCTACCTGACGCGTCGTCTCGTCGACGTCGCCCAGGAGCTCATCGTCAACGAGGAAGACCCCTTCGAGCGGGCCGAGCGTACGGGTTCACCGATCCGCGGCATCTGGATCGAGAACGTCCGCCCCGACCTGCCCAACCGGCGCTTCTACATGGAGACCAAGCTCCTCGGCCGGGTCCTGGCCGAAGACGTCACGCTCTCGGCCCCCGACGAGAACGGGGTCACCACCTACGAGCGCGGCACCATGGTCACCGACGTGATGATGGAGGCCATGATCGCCGACGACGACGTCACCCGGGTCCGGGTGCTGTCGCCGTTGACCGACGACTCCGAGCAGGGCATCTCCAAGCTCGGCTACGGCATGTCCCTGGCCACCGGCGGCCTCATCGAGGCCGGCGAGGCCGTGGGCGTGATCGCCGCCCAGTCCATCGGCGAGCCGGGCACGCAGCTCACGATGCGGACCTTCCACACCGGTGGTGTGGCCGGCAGCGGTGGCGACATCGCCGGCGGTCTGCCTCGCGTGGTCGAGCTGTTCGAGGCCCGGTCCCCGAAGGGCAAGGCCACCCTGTCCACCGTGTCGGGCGTGGTCCGCATCCTCGAGGACGAGGGCCGCGGCAAGACCGTGCTGGTCGTCACCGACGACGGCGAGGAGGTCACCTTCGCCATCCCCGTCGGCGCTCGCATCGAGGTCCAGGAGGGTCAGGAGATCCGGGCCGGCGACGCCATCGTCGAGGGTCCCCGCGATCCTCGCGAGCTGCTCGAGATCAAGGGGCTGCGGTTCACCCAGCAGTACCTGGTCGACGAGATCCAGAAGGTGTACCGCGACCAGGGCGTGTCGATCCACGACAAGCACATCGAGCTGATCGTCCGGCAGATGACCCGCCGGGTGCACATCAACGAATCCGGCGACTCCGAGTTCCTGCCCGGCGAGCGCATCGACCGCCGGCGCTACACCGAGGTCAACAAGCAGCTGCTGCTCGAGGGCAAGCAGCCGGCCGAGGCCCGTGACGAGATCATGGGCATCACCAAGGCCTCGCTGTCGACCGACTCGTGGCTGTCGGCCGCCTCCTTCCAGGAGACGACCCGGGTGCTCACCGAGGCCGCCATCGAGTCCAAGTCCGACGGGCTCGTGGGCCTCAAGGAGAACATCATCATCGGCAAGCTCATCCCGGCCGGTACCGGTCACGGCGACTACCGCGACGTCGACACGATCGCCCCCGAGTACAAGCAGATGGACGGGTGGTCGACCGACGGCGACGAGGACGGCGACATCGCCGCCTCGCTGGCCGCCGGCTTCGAGGAGCAGACCGGCGGCGAGGTGGTCACCCTCCCCACCGCCGGCGGCGACGCCTAGCCGAGCTCCCCACCGCTGAGAAATTCCCGTGGGTTGACTCCGGTTACCGGAGGCAACTCACGGGAATTTTCTGTTCCAGCGTGCCGGGCGCTTCTCGCGGAAGGCGGCGATGCCCTCGGCGGCCTCGTCGCCGGCGAAGAGCTCGGCCGACAGCGTCTCGGTCATGGCGAACGCGGCCGTTCGGCCGAGGTCGGGCACCTCGCTGACCAATCGCTTGCTGGCCGCCAGGGCCAGCGGTCCGCCGGCGACGACCTTGCCGACCACGTCGGCCACCGCGTCGTCGAGCCGATCGCGGGAAACGACGCGGTTGAGCAGTCCGACCTCGACCGCCCGGGCAGCCGTGATGCGCTCGCCGGACAGGAACAGCTCGCTGGCGTCGGCCCGGCGCATCTTGGGCAGGCAGACCACCGAGATCATCGCCGGCGCCACGCCGATGCGCACCTCGGTGAAGCCGATCTTGGCGTCGTCGGCGACGACCGAGATGTCGCACGCCGCGGCAAGGCCCACGCCTCCGCCCATGCAGTGCCCGGCGATGCGGCCGATCACCGGCTTGGGGCCGTCGAGCATCCGCTCGAGGATCTGGACCAGCGACCAGCGGGGGGAGCCGGCCGACTTCGAGCGCAGGTCGGCGCCGGCGCAGAACGCCGGGCCCTCGTTGGTGAGCACCACGGCCCGGACGGCGTCGTCGCTCATGGCCGTGTCCATGTGGTCGCCCAGGCTGTCGACCAGCTCGACCGACAGGGCGTTGCGGTTGTCGGGGCGGTTGAGCGTGATCGTGGCGACGCCGTGCTCGACGGTGAGCGTGGTGGCGCCTGACTGCTTCGCGGTGTCGCTCATGGCTCGTTCCTCCTGGCCGGTGCATGCGGATGGTCGTCGGGCAGGCCGGCGCAGGCGAGGGATGCGTTCGTGTAGCCGCCGTGGTCGGTGACCTCTGCGCCGAACCAGTCGGGTGGCTCGAAGGCGGCCATGGCGTCGTCGGCATCGAACTCGACCTCGACCATCACCAGACCCTCGAGCGCACCTTCGAACACGTCGACCTCGGCGGTGCCGCCCTCGACGGGTATCTCGTGGCGGACCTTGGTCACCCGGCGGCCCTCGGTGAGCGGCCACAGGCCCTCGAAGTCCTCGGGGGTGATCGGCCACTCGATCTCGGTGCGCGAGCCGCCGGCACCGCCCTTGACGGTCACGACGTGCCGTTCGCCCTTGCGGCGCGCCCGGACCGACGTCGCGGTTCCGACGACCAGGTACCCCTGGATGATCGACGTGCCCGGGGCAGATCGGGCAGTTCGCGGACCAACCACCTGCGCTCGCGCTCGGTGCCGGCGGTCATGCGTGCTTCCCCTGGCCGACCGGCTCGTCCATGGCGACCGATCCTAGGGAGCGGGGATCCGTGCACACGGTCGGCGGCTGCGCCATGCTGGAGCTGGCCGGGTTGTGCGGCGCGCGCCCGCACCCATAGCATGGTCCGTCGGTCCGGCGCGCCCCTGGTCAGCACCACGGGGCACCGCGGAGACCGACCGATCGCATTCGATTTCTGCTCAGAGGACACCCGTGCCCACGATTCAGCAGCTGGTCCGCAAGGGCCGGCAGTCCAAGATGACCAAGGCGAAGACGCCGGCCCTCAAGGGCGCTCCGCAGCGACGCGGCGTCTGCACCCGGGTCTTCACGGTCACGCCCAAGAAGCCGAACTCGGCGCTGCGCAAGGTCGCCCGTGTCCGTCTGACCTCGGGGATCGAGGTCACCGCCTACATCCCCGGCGAGGGCCACAACCTGCAGGAGCACTCCATCGTGCTCGTGCGCGGTGGGCGTGTGAAGGACGTCCCCGGTGTCCGTTACAAGATCATCCGCGGCACGCTCGACACCTCCGGCGTGCGCGACCGCAAGCAGGCCCGTAGCCGTTACGGCGCCAAGAAGGAAGGCTGAGCATGCCTCGCAAGGGCCCTGCACCCCGGCGTGAGATCAAGCCGGATCCCATCTACGACTCGACGCTGGTCACCCAGCTCACCAACAAGATCCTGCAGTCGGGCAAGCGCTCGACCGCCGAGCGGATCATGTACGACGCCATGTCGATCGTCGAGTCCAAGACCGGCTCCGAGCCGCTGTCCACGCTCAAGCGCGCCATCGACAACGTCAAGCCCCAGCTCGAGGTCAAGAGCCGCCGTGTCGGTGGTGCCACCTACCAGGTGCCCATCGAGGTCCGGCCCCGCCGCGCCAACACGCTGGCGATCCGCTGGATCGTCACCTTCGCCCGGGCCCGCCGCGAGCGCAGCATGGCCGATCGTCTGGCCAACGAGATCCTCGACGCCAGCAACGGCCTCGGTGCTTCCGTGAAGCGCCGCGAGGACATGCACAAGATGGCCGAGTCCAACAAGGCCTTCGCCCACTACCGCTGGTGACCGCCCGCACCTCTGAACCGTCCAACACGCGGGCCACTGGCCCCACGACCGGGCCTCGCCTCCTCCACCCGAGGACACGGCCCGGTCGTTCTTCTGTGAGAGTTCCCCATGTCTGACAAGCGCAGCAACCCCATCGACAAGTTCCGCAACATCGGGATCATGGCGCACATCGACGCCGGCAAGACCACGACCACCGAGCGGATCCTCTACTACACCGGCCGCAACTACAAGATCGGCGAGGTCCACGAGGGCGGCGCCACGATGGACTGGATGGAGCAGGAGCAGGAGCGGGGGATCACCATCACCTCCGCGGCCACCACCTGCATGTGGAAGGGCCACACCATCAACATCATCGACACGCCCGGCCACGTCGACTTCACCGTCGAGGTCGAGCGCTCGCTGCGCGTCCTCGACGGCGCCGTGGCCGTGTTCGACGGCGTCGCCGGCGTCGAGCCCCAGACCGAGACGGTGTGGGGCCAGGCCAACAAGTACGGCGTTCCCCGCATGTGCTTCGTCAACAAGATGGACCGCATGGGCGCCAACTTCTACGACGCCCTCGACTCCATCAAGGAGCGCCTCGGCGCGAACACCGCCGTCCTGCAGCTGCCCATCGGCTACGAGGGCGACTTCGCCGGCGTGGTCGACCTCATCAACATGGTTGCGCTGATCTGGCACAGCGAGGACCTCGGCGCCACGTGGGACGAGGTCGAGATCCCCGACGACCTCAAGGACAAGGCCGCCGAGTGGCGCGCCGACCTGGTCGAGACCGTCGCCTCCGCCGACGAGGACCTCATGCTCAAGTTCCTCGAGGACGAGGAGATCTCGGTCGAGGAGCTCGAAGAGGGCATCCGCAAGGCCACCATCGCCAACGAGATCGTCCCGGTGCTGCTCGGCACGGCGTTCAAGAACAAGGGCGTGCAGCCCCTGCTCGACGCCATCGTCAAGTACCTGCCCAGCCCGGCCGACCTCCCTCCGGTCAACGGCATGACCGTCAAGGAGGACGAGAAGCTCACGCGGGATCTCACCGACGAAGAGCCGTTCTCCGCCCTCGCCTTCAAGATCATGACCGACCCCCACGTGGGCAAGCTCACGTTCCTGCGGGTGTACTCGGGCACGCTCGAGAAGGGCGACCAGGTCCTCAACGTCCGCACCGGCAACAAGGAACGGCTCGGTCGCCTCCTGCAGATGCACGCCAACACCCGCGAAGACCGCGAGCGGATCTTCTCCGGCGAGATCGTGGCCGGCATCGGCATGAAGAACACCAAGACCGGCGACACGCTCTGCGACCCCGATCACCCCATCGTGCTCGAGTCCCTCGAGTTCCCCGAGCCGGTGATCCACGTCGCGGTCGAGCCCAAGACCAAGGCCGACCAGGAGAAGATGTCCAAGGCCCTCCAGGCGCTGGCCGAGGAGGACCCGACGTTCACGGTGCGCACCGACGAGGAGACCGGCCAGACCATCATCGCCGGCATGGGCGAGCTGCACCTCGAGGTGCTGGTCGACCGCATGCTGCGCGAGTTCAAGGTCGACGCCGGCGTGGGCAAGCCCCAGGTCGCCTACCGCGAGACCATCACCAACAAGGTCGAGAAGGTCACCTACACGCACAAGAAGCAGACCGGCGGTTCCGGCCAGTACGCCGAGGTGCAGATCACCCTCGAGCCCACCGGCCCGGGCGGCGGTTACGAGTTCGTCGACCAGATCACCGGTGGTCGCATCCCGCGCGAGTACATCCCCTCGGTCGACGCCGGCATCCAGGCCAGCCTCGAGTCCGGTGTGCTGGCGGGGTACCCCACCGTCGACGTGCGGGCCATCCTCACCGACGGCAAGTACCACGACGTCGACTCCTCGGAGATGGCGTTCAAGATCGCCGGCACCATGGCGTTCAAGGAGGCGGCCCGCAAGGCCAAGCCCGTCATCCTCGAGCCGGTCATGAAGGTCGAGGTCGTCACGCCCGAGGACTACATGGGCGACGTCATCGGCGACCTCAACTCCCGGCGTGGCCAGGTCGGCGGCATGAGCCAGCGCGGCAGCGCCCAGGTCATCTCCGCCCAGGTCCCGCTGTCGGAGATGTTCGGCTACGTCGGCGATCTGCGGTCCAAGACCCAGGGCCGCGCCCAGTACACCATGCAGTTCGACTCCTACCAGGAGTGTCCTGCCAGCGTGCAGGAAGAGATCATCAAGCGCATCCGAGGCGAATGAAACCGGCGCTCCCTTGCGGGAGCGGCGGTTTCCTGACGAATGCTTCGCATTCGTCCGAGTCCGAAGAACCTCAAGTCAACCCGTCTGAAGAAACACAGGAGAGAGAGCCACCATGGCCAAGGAGAAGTTCGAGCGGTCGAAGACCCATGTGAATGTGGGGACGATGGGTCATATCGATCATGGGAAGACGACGTTGACGGCGGCGATCACGAAGGTGTTGTCGGATCGGGTGGAGGGGAACAACTTCACGGAGTTCGAGAACATCGACAAGGCGCCGGAGGAGCGTGAGCGGGGGATCACGATCAATGTGTCGCATGTGGAGTATGAGACGGCGAATCGTCATTACGCGCATGTGGATATGCCGGGGCATGCGGATTACATCAAGAACATGATCACGGGTGCGGCGCAGGTGGATGGGGCGATCTTGGTGGTTGCGGCCACGGATGGTCCGATGCCGCAGACGCGTGAGCATGTGTTGTTGGCTCGGCAGGTGGGGGTGCCGGCGATCGTGGTTGCCTTGAACAAGGTGGACATGGTTGATGATGAGGAGTTGTTGGAGCTGGTGGAGATGGAGGTCCGCGAGCTGCTGTCGGAGTATGACTTCGATGGGGATGAGACGCCGGTGGTGGCGGTGTCGGCGTTGAAGGCGTCTGGAGGGGGATTCGGCGGCTGGTGATCAGGTGATGGCGTTGATGGAGGCGGTGGATGAGTTCATTCCGGAGCCGGAGCGTGATTTGGACAAGCCGTTCTTGATGCCGATCGAGGATGTGTTCTCGATCACGGGTCGGGGGACGGTGGTGACCGGCAAGGTCGAGCAGGGTGTGGTGCATGTCGGTGATGATCTGGAGATCGTGGGGATCCGTCCGACGGTGAAGACGACGTGTACGGGTGTGGAGATGTTCCGCAAGCTTCTTGATCAGGGGCAGGCGGGGGACAACATCGGTGCCTTGTTGCGTGGGATCGAGCGTGATGGTGTGGAGCGTGGTCAGGTGTTGGCGGCGCCGGGTTCGATCACGCCGCACACCGATTTCGAGGCGCAGGTGTATGTGTTGACCAAGGAGGAGGGTGGTCGTCACAAGCCGTTCTTCGCGAACTATCGGCCGCAGTTCTATTTCCGGACGACGGACATCACGGGCACGATCGAGTTGCCGGAGGGCACGGAGATGTGCATGCCGGGTGACAACACGGAGATGACGGTGTCGTTGATCAATCCGATCGCGATGGATGAGGGGTTGCGGTTCGCGATTCGTGAGGGTGGTCGGACGGTGGGTGCCGGCCGGGTCACCAAGGTCATCAAGTAGCAACCACCTCCAGGATTTTGCCGGTCGAGCGCCGGTGGCGACTAGGGTTTCCTATTCGGCGCCGGCGCTCGTCCGCGCCACGCACTGTCCCGCTCCTTTGACAATCGAGTCCCGAACGAGAAGGCCCCTGGTAGACCCCCATGGCTGATTCCCAGAAGATCCGCATCCGCCTGAAGGCGTACGACCACGAGGTCATCGACACCTCGACGAAGAAGATCGTCGAGACCGTCCTGCGCACGCAGGCCGTCGTCCGGGGCCCGATCCCGCTCCCCACCGAGAAGCATCGCTTCACCGTCGTCCGGGGCCCGTTCAAGGACAAGGACAGCCGCGAGCACTTCGAGATGCGGATCCACAAGCGGCTCATCGACATCCTCGAGCCCACGCCCAGCACCATCAACTCCCTGCAGCGCATCGAGCTGCCCGCCGGCGTCGACATCGAGATCAAGATCCAACAGGCGTAAGCACCGCGGTGGTCCAGCCGTCGATCGTCTCGACGGCCTCGACCTCACCACCCAGGGCGTGGCGCACCTCGTCCCAGCGCGACTCGAGGATGCCCGACACGATGAGTGCCCCACCCTCGCCGGTGCGGGCCCACAGGAGCTCGGCCAGCTCGATGACCGCCTGCGCCGAGATGTTGGCGGCCACCACCTCATAGGTCCCACCGACGTCGCCGAGCGGAGTGTTCGAGACCTGCACGGCGAGGTCGCTGGCCGCCGCGTTGGCGGACGTCGCCGCCACCGCGACCGGGTCGATGTCGATGGCCGTGACGTCGGCACCCAGCCGTGCGGCGACCAGCGACAGCGCGCCCGACCCGCAGCCGACGTCGAGCACACGGGTGCCGGCGTCCACCAGGCGGGCGACCTGGGCCAGGCACGCGGCGGTCGTCGGGTGGTGCCCGTCGCCGAACACGGTGGGCGGCACCACCAGCGTCACCGTCGCGCCCGGGGGACCGACGGTCACCGTCCGGGCGGCCAGCTCCACGCCGTCGATGTCGGTGACGTCCACGGGTGCCAGGTCGGCGAGCGCCGCCTCGAACCCGCCGGCGTCGGCGTCGTCCACGCCGATGCGCAGCACGACCTGCCCTTCGGCGTCGTCGGACTCCCACACGCCGGCGGCACCGGCCTGCCAGGCTCGGTCGGCCACGAGCTCGGCGGCCTCGGCGTCGGTGCGGATCGAGAACAGGCGCATGGCCACGAGCCTCGCCGAACGCGCCCGAGGCCGGCGCATCGGCCGGCCTCGGTTCCGTGGTGGGCTACGCCGCGTCGAGGTCGCGCAGCTGGTCGTAGGCGCGGCGTCGCGATTCGGTGATCGCCTGCTCGAGGGCGGCGGCGTCGAAGTCGTCGTCGTCGACCGCCGTCCACTCGGCGTGGTCGGCCGGTGTTCCCTCCAGGTGCAGGTGCAGATCCATGCCTGGATCACACCGCATGGATGTGGATGTCCGATGTCACCCAGATGACGTTTCGTTGCCGGTTCGTGCCGAAGTCGCGAAAAACGCGGCCTGCCGCATTGGACCGCCGACCGGTACCCCGCTATCGTTGCTTCTTCGTGCCCCCAGGCCTCGCGCCCGGAGGCTGTGATTTCCGCAATCGAGGCCCGCGCAGGCCCAGATCGCCACCAGATCGGGAACCGTGCGGCACAACCGAACCAGCGCTCCGCTGGGCCTTCGTGCCCTGCGGAGCGTTCGCGTGAAGCAGGACCAAGAAAGAGCCGCTCATGGCCACCAAATCGATCGTCGCCACCAAGGTCGGCATGACGCAGATCTGGGACGAGGACAACCGCATCGTCCCCGTCACCGTGCTGCGCGTCCAGCCTTGCCGTGTCGTCCAGATCAAGACCCCCGAGCGAGACGGTTACAGCGCACTCCAGGTCACCTATGGCCAGCGTGATGCCCGCAAGCTCTCCATGCCCAAGGCCGGTCACTTCGCCGCCGCCGGCGTCGACCCCGGGGAGAAGCTCGTCGAGCTGCGCCTCGACGACGTCAGCGGCTACGAGGTCGGCCAGGAGATCGGCGCCGACGTCTTCGCCGCCGGCGATCTCGTCGACGTCACCGGCGTCTCCAAGGGCAAGGGCTTCGCCGGCACCATGAAGCGCCACGGCTTCGGCGGTCTGCCCGCCAGCCACGGCGCCCACCGGGTGCACCGCAAGCCCGGCGCCATCGGCGCCTGCGCCACGCCGGCTCGCGTGTTCAAGGGCCAGCGCATGGCCGGCCGCATGGGCGCCGAGCGGGTGACCACGCAGAACCTCACGGTGGTCGAAGCCGATCCCGAGCGCGAGATCGTGCTGATCCGTGGCTCGGTCCCCGGCCCCAAGCAGTCCACGGTGCTCATCAAGAACGCCACCAAGAAGGCGGTGACCAGCTGATGCCGTCGATCGACGTCACGAACACCACCGGCACCAAGGTCGGTTCCCTCGACCTGGCCGACGAGATCTTCGGCATCGAGCCCAACGTGGCCGTGATGCACCAGGTCGTCACCGCCCAGCTCGCCGCCCGGCGCGCCGGCACGCAGTCCACCAAGACCCGCGCCGAGGTGCGCGGCGGTGGTGCCAAGCCGTGGAAGCAGAAGGGCACCGGCCGGGCCCGCCAGGGCTCCATCCGCTCGCCGCAGTGGCGCGGCGGTGGCATCGCCCTCGGCCCCAAGCCCCGCTCCTACGAGCAGCGGACGCCCAAGAAGATGGTCAAGCTGGCCCTGCGCTCGGCGCTGTCCGACCGCTTCGCCTCCGATCGCATCATCGTCCTGGACTCGTGGGGCCTCGACGCCCCCAAGACCAAGACCGCCCGCACCGCGCTCGAGGCGCTCGGCGTCGACGGCCGGGTGCTGGTCGTCGTGGCCCGCGACGACGTCAACGCCGCCAAGAGCCTCGCCAACCTGCCCCGCGTCCACGTGTGCGAGCCGGCCGAGCTCAACACCTACGACGTGCTGGTCAGCGACTGGCTCGTCTTCACCCAGGACACCGTGCCCACGGCGGCGCCCGCCGCAGCGGCCGGCACGGCCACTGAAGGGAGCGCCGCCTGATGGATGCTCGATCCGTTCTCATCCGGCCGGTCGTCTCCGAGAAGAGCTACGACCTCATCGAGGAGAACGTCTACACGTTCGTCGTCCACCCCGACGCCAACAAGACCCAGATCCGCCAGGCGGTCGAAGAGGTCTTCAACGTCCGGGTGCTGAAGGTCAACACCCTCAACCGCAAGGGCAAGCGCATGCGGAGCCGCCGCACCGGTGCGTTCTCCCAGCGTCCCACCATCAAGCGAGCCATCGTCACCGTTCACGGCGATGACTCCATCGACCTGTTCGAGGGGGTCTGATCATGCCGGTACGCAAGCGCAAGCCGTCCAGCCCGGCCCGTCGCTTCCAGACGGTGTCCGACTTCTCCGAGATCACCAAGGAAACCCCGGAGAAGAGCCTGCTGGCCAAGAAGTCCAGCACGGGTGGTCGCAACAACCACGGCCGCATGACGTCGCGCCATCGCGGTGGCGGCCACAAGCAGCGGTACCGCCAGGTCGACTTCCGTCGCAACAAGGACGGCGTCGAGGCCAAGGTCGTGGCGGTCGAGTACGACCCCAACCGCAACTGCCGCATCCTGCTGCTCCACTACGTGGACGGCACCAAGAGCTACATCCTGGCGCCCCGCGGCGTGCAGGTCGGCGACCGCATCATGAGCGGCCACGGCGCCGACATCACCGCCGGCAACGCCATGGAGCTGCGCTACATCCCGGTCGGTACCGTCGTCCACAACGTCGAGATGCAGCCCGGCGGCGGCGGGAAGATGGGCCGGTCCGCCGGCACGTCCATCCAGCTGGTCGCCAAGGAGGGCAACTTCGCCACCCTGCGCCTGCCCTCCACCGAGATGCGCCGGGTGCCGATCGACTGCCGCGCCACCGTCGGCGAGGTCGGCTTCGCCGAGGCCGACCTGATCAAGGTCGGCAAGGCCGGCCGCAACCGCTGGAAGGGTGTGCGCCCCCAGTCCCGCGGCGTCGTCATGAACCCCGTCGACCACCCCCACGGTGGTGGCGAGGGCAAGACCTCCGGTGGCCGTCACCCGGTCTCCCCGTGGGGCAAGCCCGAGGGCCGCACCCGCGACAAGAAGAAGAAGTCCACCGACATGATCGTGCGCCGCCGCCGTACCCGCGGCTCGCGGCGTTAGGAGCCGAGCATGCCTCGTTCACTCAAGAAGGGCCCGTTCGTCGACGACCACCTGCTGAAGAAGGTCGACGAGCTCAACGACAAGGGCGAGAAGAAGGTCATCAAGTCCTGGTCGCGCCGGTCCACGATCATCCCCGACATGGTCGGCCACACCATCGCCGTCCACGACGGCCGCAAGCACGTGCCCGTGTACGTCACCGAGGCCATGGTCGGCCACAAGCTCGGCGAGTTCGCCCCGACCAAGGTCTTCAAGTACCACGCCGGCATGGAGAAGAGCGCGAAGGGACGCCGATGACCGGTCCGAAGACGAACGAGCGCCCGGGCACCCGCGCCCAGGCCAAGAACATCCGCATGTCGGCCACCAAGGCCCGTGCCGTGCTCGACCTCGTGCGCGGCCTGTCCGTCGACGAGGCGCGCGCCGTGCTCGCCTACACCGAGCGTGCCGCGGCCGAGGTCGTCGGCAAGTGCCTCGAGTCGGCGGTCGCCAACGCCGAGCACAACGACGAGATCGACCCGGCCACCCTCTACGTCTCGGCGTGCTACGCCGACGAGGGTCGCACGATGTACCGCTGGCGTCCCCGCGCCCGGGGCCGGGCCACCCGCATCCGCAAGCGGACCTGCCACGTCACGGTCATCGTCAGCCCCATGCCCGCCGCCATGCTCGCCGTCGAGCAGGCCAAGCGTGAGGCCATCCCGGGCAGCCGTGCCGCCCGCCGCCGTGGCCAGGAGGCCGCCCGTCGCTCCGACCGCGTGGCCGCCTCCCAGCAGGCCGACGCCGGCGAGACCGCCGAGGAAGAGGGCATCGTCGACACCGACGCCGCCGCGGCCGCCATCGCGGACGAGGCCATCGCCGCCGGCGACGAGGCCGCCGTGCCCGAGGTCGACGAGACGCCCACCACCGAGGCCGTCGAGGACGAGGGCATCGTCGACACCGACGTCGAGCGCCGCCGCACGTCCGAGGAAGGCGCCGACCCGAGGCCGCCGACAGGAACTGTCACGCAGCGAAGGCCGCGGTTGCCGAGCACGTCGACGAGCCGACGCCGGCGAAGACACCGACGAGGAGTCCAAGTAATGGGACAGAAGATCCACCCCTACGGCTTCCGCCTGGGCGTCACCACCGACTGGAAGAGCCGGTGGTTCGCCGACCGTGAGGAGTACAAGGACTTCGTCATCGAGGACTGGAAGATCCGCGACTACCTGATGAACGAGCTGCCCCACGCCGCCATCAGCCGCGTCGAGATCGAGCGCACCCGCGACAAGCTGCGGGTCGACGTGCACACGGCGCGTCCGGGCATCGTCATCGGACGCAAGGGCTCCGAGGCCGACCGCCTGCGCGCCGGTCTCACCAAGATCACCGGCAACGCCAAGGTCCAGCTCAACGTCATCGAGATCAAGCAGCCCGAGATCGACGCTGCCCTCATCGCTCAGGGCGTCGCCGATCAGCTCGCTGGTCGCGTCGCCTTCCGTCGGGCCATGAAGCGTGCCGTGCAGTCGGCCCAGAAGGCCGGCGCCCTCGGCATCCGGGTCCAGTGCTCGGGTCGCCTGGGTGGCGCCGAGATGGCCCGCACCGAGTGGTACCGCGAGGGCCGCGTGCCGCTGCACACCCTGCGCGCCGACATCGACTACGGCTTCCGCGAGGCCCGCACCACCGCCGGTCGCATCGGCGTGAAGGTCTGGATCTACAAGGGCGAGATCCTGCCCTACAAGAGCCAGGAGGCCGACAAGATCGACCGCGAGGCCGCCATGGCCGTGGGCGAGACGTCCGGTGCTCCCGCCCGTCCCGTCGTGTCGTCCGCCGCCCGCCGGCGCGCCGACGAGGCCGAGGCCGCCTCCGAGCAGGAGCCCAAGGGCGAGACCGAGCCCCTCATCAAGGAAGCCGATCCCGAGCTCGAGCGCCTCCTCGCCGAGGAAGAGGAGATCGAGCGCCAGACCAAGGAACGGCACGAGACGCCGCACTTCCGCGACGGGCAGGACTGAGGAACGAAACCATGTTGATGCCCAAGAAGGTCAAGCATCGCAAGCAGCACCGTGGCCGCACCAAGGGCCAGGCCAAGGGTGGTACCGAGGTCTCCCATGGCGAGTACGGCATCCAGGCTCTCGAGCCCGGGTGGATCACCGCCCGCCAGATCGAGGCCGCCCGTATCTCCATGACCCGGCGCACCCGCCGTGGCGGCAAGGTGTGGATCAACATCTTCCCGGACAAGCCGGTCACCCAGAAGCCGGCCGAGACCCGCATGGGTTCGGGCAAGGGCAACCCCGAGCACTGGGTCGCCGTCGTGCGCCCGGGCCGGATCCTGTTCGAGCTGTCCTACCCCGACGAGACCGTGGCCCGCGAGGCCATCGACCGGGCCATCCAGAAGCTGCCGATCCGTGCCCGCTTCGTCACCCGTGAGGAGGCGCTGTAGCCATGGCAACCAACGTCGTCCGCGACCTCGATGACCAGGGTCTGCTCGACCGCCTCGTGGAAGCCCGCCAGGAGCTGTTCAACCTGCGGTTCCAGAAGGCCACCGGCCAGCTGACCAACACCGCCCGCCTCGCCGAGGTCAAGCGCGAGGTCGCCCGCTGCCTCACCGAGGCCCGGGCCCGAGAGATCGCCGCTGCCGAGGCCCTGGCCTCGAGCGAGGGGAGTGAGCAATGAGCACAACCGAACCCACCGAGCGCGCCAGCCGCAAGGTCCGCGAGGGCGTCGTGGCCTCCACGAAGATGGACAAGACCGTCATCGTCGCCGTCGAGTCGCGCAAGCCCCACCCCCGCTATGGCAAGACCATGGCGAGCTCCAAGCGGTACAAGGTCCATGACGAGACCAACGACGCCCGCGAGGGCGATCGCGTCCGGATCATGGAGACCCGTCCGCTGTCCAAGACCAAGCGTTGGCGGCTGCTCGAGGTCCTCGAGCGGGCCAAGTAGAGGTGCAGAGATGATCCAGCAGGAATCGCGCCTGCGCGTCGCCGACAACAGCGGCGCCAAAGAGGTGCTGTGCATCAAGGTCCTCGGCGGCTCCAAGCGCCGCTACGCCGGCATCGGCGACGTCTTCGTGGCCACCGTCAAGGACGCCCTCCCGGGCGCGGCGGTCAAGAAGGGCGACGTCGTGAAGTGCGTCGTCGTTCGCACCAAGAAGGAACGCCGCCGTCCCGACGGCAGCTACATCCGCTTCGACGAGAACGCCGCCGTGCTCATCAACGACCAGCGCCAGCCGCGGGGCACGCGCATCTTCGGCCCGGTGGGCCGCGAGCTGCGCGACGCCAAGTTCATGCGCATCGTGTCGCTGGCTCCGGAGGTGCTGTGATGAAGATCCGCAAGGGCGACACCGTTCAGGTGCTCACCGGCAAGGACCGCGGGAAGCAGGGCGAGGTCATGCGCGCCCTGCCCGGGTCCGACAAGGTGATCGTCGAGGGCGTCAACATCGCCAAGAAGCACCAGAAGCCGACCAGCGCCACCATGCAGGGCGGCATCATCGACAAGGACATGCCGATCCCGGTCGCCAACGTCGCCATCCTGTGCGGCAGCTGCGGTCCCACCCGCATCGGCTACCGGTTCGACAACGACGGCACCAAGGTGCGCGTCTGCAAGAAGTGCGGAGGTGATCTGGACTGATGACCGCCACCGAACCCACCACCGCCCCACCGGCGCGGCTGAAGGTCCGTTACGACGAGTCGGTCAAGGCCAAGCTGCAGAAGGACCTCGGCCTGCCCAACGTCATGATGGTGCCGACGGTCGACAAGATCGTCGTCAACATGGGCGTGGGCGACGCCGTCAACCAGGCCTCGCTGCTCGAGGGCGCCCAGCGCGACCTCGCCCAGATCACCGGCCAGAAGCCGATCGTGACCCGGGCCAAGAAGTCCATCGCCGGCTTCAAGCTGCGTGAGGGCAACGCCATCGGCGCCAAGGTCACCCTCCGGGGTGCCCGCAAGTGGGAGTTCCTCGACCGCCTCATCTCGGTCGCCATCCCCCGCATCCGCGACTTCCGCGGACTCAACCCCCGCAGCTTCGACGGTCACGGCAACTACACGTTCGGCGTGACCGAGCAGCTCATCTTCCCCGAGATCGACTACGACGCGGTCGACACCATCCGCGGGATGGACATCACGATCGTGACCACCGCCCGGACCGACGCCGAAGGCAAGGCTCTGCTCGATGCCCTCGGCTTCCCCTTCCGAAAGGATCGTTGAGCCAGTGGCCAAGAAAGCGCTGATCAACAAGGCCAACTCCAAGCCCAAGTACAAGGTGCGGGCCTACACCCGCTGCCGGCGCTGTGGGCGACCGCGCGCCGTGTTCCGGAAGTTCGGCCTGTGCCGGATCTGCTTCCGGGAGATGGCACACAACGGGGAGATCCCGGGCGTGACCAAGGCGAGCTGGTGAGGTGACGACACGATGACCATGACCGATCCCATCGCCGACATGCTCACGCGCGTCCGCAACGCCAACATCGCCAAGCACGACGACGTGTCGATGCCGTCCTCCAAGATCAAGGAGGCGCTCGCCGAGCTGTTGCGCAACGAGGGCTACATCACCGACTACAAGACCGCCGAGCGGCCCGACAAGCCGGGGCGGATCCTGTCGATCGACATGAAGTACTCGCCCGAGCGCGAGCGGACCATCTCGGGCATCAAGCGGGTGTCCAAGCCGGGTCTGCGCGTCTACAAGAAGTCCAACGAGATCCCCCGCGTGCTCGGTGGCCTCGGCGTCGCCGTGGTCTCCACCTCGCAGGGCCTCATGACCGACCGGGAGGCCCGTCGCCGTCGCATCGGCGGCGAGGTCCTCTGCTACGTCTGGTAGGAGCGAACGATGTCTCGCATCGGCAAGGCACCGATCACCATCCCCTCCGGGGTCGACGTCACCGTCACCGACGGTTCCGTCACCGTGAAGGGCCCCAAGGGTGAGCTGACCCAGGAGATCCCCGGCGACATCACCGTGTCGGTCTCCGACGGTGTCGTGAACGTGGCGCGCCCCGACGACGCCCGTCACAACCGGTCGCTGCACGGCCTGGTGCGGGCGCTGGTGGCCAACATGGTCCACGGCGTCACGAACGAGTTCACCAAGGAGCTCGAGATCATCGGCGTCGGCTACCGGGCCACGGCCAAGGGCAACGACGGCCTCGAGTTGGCCCTGGGGTACAGCCACCCCATCAACTACTCGGCGCCCGCAGGTGTCACCTTCGAGGTGCCGGCCCCCACCCAGATCGTCGTGCGGGGCATCGACAAGCAGGCCGTCGGACAGGTGGCCGCCGAGATCCGCGAGTTCCGCAAGCCCGAGCCCTACAAGGGCAAGGGCGTCCGGTACAAGGGCGAGTACGTCATCCGCAAGGCCGGCAAGGCCGGCAAGTGAGTAGGGCAACGCGATGAGCAGCATGGCCAAGAAGAAGCAGGTCGCCCGCGACCGCCGTCACCGTCGGGTCCGCAAGAAGGTGCAGGGCACGCCCCAGCGCCCGCGCCTCGCGGTGTTCCGCTCGGCGCGCCACATCGTGGCTCAGGTGATCGACGACATCAACGGCGTCACCGTCGCCGCGGCCTCCACCCACGAGAAGGACTTCGGTGGCTACGGCGGCAACGTCGACGCCGCCACCAAGATCGGTGCCCTGGCCGCAGAGCGCGCCAAGGCCGCCGGCGTCACCCAGGTCGTGTTCGACCGCGGTGGCAACCGCTACCACGGCCGGGTCAAGGCCCTCGCTGACGCCGCACGCGACGCCGGGCTCGAGTTCTGAGCCAGGAGAAGGACGACAACCATGGCAAACGGAAACCCCCGCGGACGGCAGAACGATCCGTCGACCAATCCACGCAACTCCGGTGACGCCACGCTGCGCGAGTCGCGCGTGATCAACATCAACCGCGTCGCCAAGGTCGTGAAGGGCGGTCGTCGCTTCAGCTTCACCGCCCTCGTGGTCATCGGCGACGGCCAGGGCCGTGTCGGCCTCGGCTACGGCAAGGCCAAGGAGGTGCCCCTCGCCATCCAGAAGGGCACCGAGGAGGCCCGCCGCAGCCTGTTCGAGGTCCCCCTCGCCGGCGACACCATCGTCCACCCCGTGGTGGGCGAGCTCGGCGCCGGCCGGGTCATGCTCAAGCCGGCCGCTCCCGGTACCGGCGTCATCGCCGGTGGCGCCGCCCGCATCATCCTCGAAGAGGCCGGCATCCACGACGTGCTCTGCAAGTCGCTGGGTTCGGCCAACCACATCAACGTGGCCCGGGCCACCATCGCCGGTCTCCAGTCGCTGCGCCGGCCCGACGAGATCGCCCGCCTCCGTGGCATCCCCGCGGACACGTTCGTCCCCAAGGGGCTGCTCGACGCGTACAACGAGTCCGAGAAGCTCCGCGGTCGTGCAGGAGCAACGTCGTGAGTGATCTGAAGGTGACCCAGGTCCGTTCCGCCATCGGCACCAAGCCCAAGCACCGGGGCACCCTCCGGGCGCTCGGCCTCGGCCGCATCGGCAAGACCAACACCCTCCCCGACCGTCCCGAGATCCGCGGCATGATCGCCCGGGTCCCGCATCTCATCACCGTCGAAGAGGTCTAGTCCCCCATGTACAAGATCCACGACCTGCAGCCGCCCGAGGGCTCCAACCGCCCGCGCAAGCGGGTTGGCCGGGGCATCGGCGGCAAGGGCGGCAAGACCGCCGGCCGCGGCACCAAGGGCCAGAAGGCCCGCAACACGGTCCCCCTCGGTTTCGAGGGCGGCCAGATGCCGCTGTACATGCGCGTGCCCAAGCGGCGCGGCTTCAACAACCCGTTCCGGGTCGAGTACCAGCCGATCAACCTCGACACGCTCGTCGAGTCCGGGCTCACCGACATCACCCCCGAGGCGCTGCACGCCAAGGGCCTGGTGCGCAAGGGCGCGCTGGTGAAGGTGCTCGGTCGGGGCGAGGTCGGCTCGGCGCTCAACGTGAAGGCGCACAAGTTCTCCAAGTCGGCTGCCGAGGCCATCACCGCCGCGGGCGGTACGGTCGAGACCCTGCCCCTGCCCTGGGGCGACCGGCGCCCGCCGGCCAAGGGCAACCAGTTCACCAACCGCTGACGAACCAGTCGGTCCGGTCGCCGCCGCGGTGACGGGACCGAGGAGGAACACGTGTTCCAGAGCCTCAAGAGCTTGACCCGTGTCGCGTCGGTCAAGGACCTGCGCAACAAGATCCTGTTCGTGATCCTCATGCTCGCCCTGTACCGGGCCGGTTCGGCGATCCCCGCGCCGGGCATCGACCTCGATCAGGTGCAGAACCTGAAGGACCAGGCCGAACAGGGCGCCGGCGTGCTCGGCTTCCTCACCCTGTTCTCCGGCGGGGCGCTCACCCAGTTCGCCCTGTTCGCGCTGGGGATCATGCCCTACATCACCAGCTCGATCATCATGCAGATCCTGACGGTGGTGATCCCCCGCCTCGAGCAGTGGCAGCAGCAGGGTGCGGTGGGCCAGCGCAAGATCACGCAGTGGACCCGCTACCTGACGGTGGCCATCGCCCTGTTGCAGTCCACCGGCCTGGCGTTCTTGTTCCACAACGGGGGCGGCGGCCTGCTGGGCGGCCGAGGCCCCGACCTGGGCATCGACCTGTTCGGCGGCGACGCCAACTTCAACACCGGCCGCATCCTCATCGTCGTGCTCACCCTCACGGCCGGCACCGCGCTGCTGATGTGGATGGGCGAGCTCATCACCCAGCGGGGCATCGGCAACGGCATGTCGCTGCTGATCTTCGCCTCGGTGGTGTCCCGGTTCCCGGTGGCCGGCGTGCAGATCAACGCCGAGCGTGGCATGGGCCTGCTCATCCCGCTGCTGCTGCTGGCCATCGCCATCATGGTGGCGATCGTGTTCGTCGAGCTCGGCCAGCGCCGCATCCCGGTCCAGTTCTCCAAGCGTGTGGTCGGCAACCGGATGACCGGCGGACAGTCCACCTACATCCCGCTCAAGGTCAACCAGTCGGGCGTGATCCCGGTGATCTTCGCCAGCTCGGTGCTGTACCTGCCGCTGCTGGTCACGCAGGTGCTGCCCGCCGACCAGTCGTGGGCGGTCAGCATCCAGGACTGGGTGAACAACAACCTGGTCCAGCCCGACTCGATCTTCTACATCCTCACCTACGGCTTGCTCATCGTCGGCTTCGCCTATTTCTACACGGCGATCCAGTTCGACCCCGCCCAGCAGGCCGACACCATCCGCAAGCAGGGCGGCTACATCCCGGGCATCCGTCCCGGCCCCCAGACCGAGCGCTACCTGGGCAAGATCCTCAACCGCATCACCCTGCCCGGGTCGCTGTTCGTCGCCGCCATCGCCCTGCTGCCCTCGATCCTGCTGGCCACCGCCAACATCACGAACTTCCCCTTCGGCGGCATCTCGGTGCTGATCGCCGTGGGCGTGATGCTCGAGACGATGAAGCAGATCGACAGCCAGCTGATGATGCGCAACTACGAGGGCTTCCTCACCTGAACGCATCCGAAGATGTCGTCTGTCTGTCACCACAGATGTGAGTGACAAACGAGATTTTGGGTGGCGGTGGGCGGTTTTCGACGGGGCGAAAGTGAAGCCGGTAGGGTGCCGGGTCTCATGATCCCCGGGGCACGTCTCGTCATGCTCGGCCGGCAGGGTGCGGGCAAGGGCACGCAATGCACGCGGCTTTCGCGGCACTTCGTCGTGCCTCACATCTCCACCGGCGACATGCTGCGGGCAGCGGTGAAGGAGGGGACCGAGTTCGGTCGCAAGGCCCAGGAGTACATGTCGGCCGGCGAGCTGCTGCCCGACGACGTCATCATCGGCATCGTCGAAGAGCGCCTGCTCAAGGACGACACCCGCAACCGGGGCTACATCCTCGACGGGTTCCCCCGCACCGAGTCCCAGGCCGAGTCGCTGGCCGCCATCACCGCCGACCAGCCGCTCGACCTGGTCGTCGATCTCGACGTGCCCACCGACGTGGTCCTCGAACGGCTCGCCAGCCGCCGGGTCTGCGCCGACTGCGGCGCCAACTACTCCACGGAGAGCCCGCCCAAGCACAACTGGACCTGCGACCATTGCGGTGGCGAGGTCATCCAGCGCGAGGACGACACCGAGGACGCCATCAAGCGCCGTCTCGCTCTGTACGAGAAGGAGACGGCACCGCTGATCGACTGGTACAAGGGCCGCGATCTGCTCGCCGTGGTCGACGGCGACGGTGACGCCGACGAGGTCACCGCCCGGCTGATCCGGACCATCGACGCCAGCCGGCGGTAGCGGCGGTGCGCCGTCGAGCCGAGGTCGGGATCCGCACCGCCTCCGAGCTGGCGGTCATGCGCCGTGCCGGCCAGGTGGTGGCCGAGATGCACGACGTGTGCCGGGCGGCGATCGAACCCGGCGTCACCACCGGTCATCTCGACGCCCTGGCACGACAGGTCCTCGAGCGCCGGGGCGCCAGCTCCAACTTCCTCGGCTACCACGGCTACCCGGCGGTGCTGTGCGTCAGCGTCAACGACGAGGTCGTGCACGGCATCCCGGGGGAGCGGGTGCTCGACGAAGGTGATGTCGTCTCGGTCGACTGCGGCGCCGTGGTCGACGGCTGGCACGGCGACGCCGCGTTCACCGTGGCCGTCGGCGAGCCGTCCGCGGCCGACCGCAACCTCATCGACGTCGGTCGCCGGGCGTTGGAGGCGGCCATCGCCGTGGTCGGTCCCGACGCCCGGCTGGGCGACATCGGCCACGCGGTCGAGACCACCGTCGGCCGGGCCGGCTACGCCGTGCTGCGCGACCACTGCGGTCACGGCATCGGCCGGGCGATGCACGAGGCGCCCGACGTCCTCAACACGGGGCGCCCTGGTTCGGGCATGCGCCTGGAGCCAGGCATGGTGCTGGCCATCGAGCCGATGGTGTGCGCCGGCGCCGCCGACTACCGCGTGCTCGACGATGGCTGGACCGTGGTGACCCGCGACGGCTCCAACGCCGTCCACTGGGAGCACTCGGTGGCGGTCACCGACGACGGTTCAGAGGTCCTGACCCGCCTGTAGCGCGACGATCCGTACGAAGCCCTCACTCATCGTGCACTTCAGGTGGACCTCACGGTGGTTCCGCACGCAGCCGCGCGAACGACGGTCGTCGGTTTGGGTCATACGACCCAGCCACATCCGCTCGGCCGTTGGTCGCTCGTTGGTGCCGTCGGTGACGCTCGACGCGCTCCGGCTCACCACATCAACGAGGTCCGTCCGTGTCCACCACCACCGGGTTCCGTCGCTCCGTCTCGGCAGCGCTCGTCTGCGCACTCGTCGCATCCGTGCTCGTCCTCGTCCCGGCCGTGCCGAGCGTGGCCGCGGGTCCGACCGCGAGCGACCTGAAGCTCGACATCTTCCCGTACCAGGAGTTCCAGACGCCGGTGGGCATCACCGACGACGGCACCGTCATCGGGATCGATGTGGTCTCGGGAGTCGGTACTGTGCCGGCGCGCATGGCGGTGAACGGCTCCGCGCAACAGGTCTCCGGGCTGCCCACGAACGGCTACCGCCAGGTGGTGAACGTGCACAGCGACGGCTCGTTCCTGTACCGGGACGGCGTGGACTTCTACGGCGTCAGTGCCGGGGGGACGACGGGCCCGTACGTCGACGCCGGTGCGGATGGTGTGAGCAACGTCTTCTGGATGAACAAGGAGAACCAGGCGGTCGGCGGGAAGTACCAGCGACCCGTCGTCTGGAGCGGATTCGCTCAGCCGGCGATCGTCCAATCGGGGTACGACACGATCATCGCCATCGACGACGACGGCGGCATCGTCCACCAGGAGGATTCGGCGGTGACGAACTCCCGGTCCGGGAACTACGACCACCTGTTCTCGATCTACCAGGTCAAGGACGTCGGCGCCGGCGGGTCGGTCCTCCTGTCGAACTCGTTGGAGCGGCCGGGATCGAGCACCTCGCTGCCCTTCTACGCAGCGGCGTTGAACGGCAACGACCAGATCGTGGGCACGCAGTACCGCACGAGTCGACGCCGGCTCGCTGCCGTTCGGGATGCTGCGCCTCGACGATGGTCGAGCTCGTCGACCTCACCGACGTCCTCGCCGGCAAGCCGGTGGGTGGCTCGTTGACCACCATCGAGCGCGTCCACGCCGTGTACGACATCAGCGACACGTGCTGGATCCTCGGGCAGGCCGAGGTCCGCCACTTCCAAGCCACCGACACGACCTACGAGTACTTCCGCTACCAACAACCCGACTGCGAGCCCAAGCCCGACCTCGTCGTCGACGTCTTCCCGGTCGACCAGGGACGTAGCAAGGACGTGCGCGAGGACGAGACCATGGCCATCCGGGTCCGGGTCACCAACCAGTCGGGCCAGCCGGTGACCGGTGTCCGCCTCGACCGCATCGAGCTCGGTGGGAACGACGTCGAGGACTACGAGCCCGAGCCGTGTCCGGAGGAGGAACCCGACTGCACCCTGGATCCCGACGCCGGCAAGAAGGCCCGCCTGGACGGACCGACCGGGGAATACCCGGCCCTGACGACCTCGCTCGGCACCGGGACCGAGAGCGTGGGCTTCGTCGACTACGAGCTGACCGGTCTCCACGAGGGAGAGATCACCGTGGACATCACGGCGGTGGCGACCAAGGGTGCCGAGACCGTCACGGCCGAGGTCTCCGAGCCGTGGACCGTGCGCTCGAGCGCGCTGAAGGTCGACATCTCGCTCTCTCCCGACAAGGTCGAGGTCCAGCAGCGGGTCGAGGACCAACCTGCCGCCGGCGGCGACGGCAAGGCCGAGCCGGTTCCGGTCACGGCGACGCTGACCGTCACCAACACCGACGAGGAGGGGCAGCTGACCGATGTCACCTGGCCCGAGACGCTCGATCTGGTGGCTGCCGACGACAAGCAGACCGAGCTGGTCCGCGTCGCGCAGGTGAGCGGTCCCTCGCTCCCCGACGGTGCGTCCGGCCCGGTGGACCTCGATCCCTTCGTCCTGGCGGCGGGCGCCAGCCGAACCGTCTCCTACGGCCTCGAGGTCTACGACGACGGCCGGTTCACCGTGCGCGGCGCCGTCCCGTACGTGAGCTCACAGGGCGCGAACCGCCTCGCCATCGGCAACGCCGACCTCAAGGCCACCGGTGACCGCATCCTCGGGTTCGTCCTCGAGCCGATCGAGGAGTGGCCCGAGTTCCTCACGGGTGGGCAGAGCTACGAGCTGATCGGCGATCTCTACAATTTCTCCTCGACCGACACCGTCAAGGTCGACCTGGCGAGCATCGAGCTCACGCATGTGGGCAACGGGGTGCTCTGGTCGGTGCGGCCTCTCGATGCCGGCTGGGTCGAGAAGCAGGGACAGTGCTATTGGTCGCCGGCGCTCGAGATCGAGCCGGGAGAGCGTGTCCCCGTCCACGCTCTCCTGGTGGTGGACGCCAACGGCGGCACGCGCGGCGGTTTCGAGCTGTCGCCGCCCGACGCCTGGCGGATCGACGAGGGCGACGTGGAGACGCCGCTCGATCCTGTCAACGACTACGACATCGAACCGGTCGACCCCGTCGGGTACGAGTATCGGGTCGACGTGAGCGTCGACACCCGGGGCCCGTGGACCCTTGCCGACTACGCGACGTTCGGCAACGGGTTGGCGACGGGGTTCGTCGAGGGCGCGCTGGAGTGGTCGATCTCGAGCCTGGAGGGGACGGCTGCGCTCTTGAAGGCCGTGACCACGTGGGAGAACCTCGAGACGGCCGGGGGCTACCTCGCCGAGTACTCGCTGAAGTCGGCCGAGTTCTACGCGCAGTGGACCTTCGTGATGACGCCCGAGGAGAAGCTGGCCTTCTACGCCGAGGCGGCCCAGCAGGCGGCTGAGATGGTCGCCGAGGCCGGCAAGAAGGCGGTCGACCCCGACTTCCAGCGCCAGCTCGCCGAGAGCGTCCTGCCGGGTTGGTTCGAACAGGTCGAGAAGGCGTACGCCACCAACGATCCGCAGGCGCTCGGCGAGGCGTTCGGTCGGGTGACCGGCAATGCCGGACTCGAGGTGGCGTCGTGCCTCATGCCCAGCCCGAAGTGGCAGGGCAAGTTCAAGACGCTGGCCACCGCAGCCGGCGCCGAGGCGGCCGAGGAGGCTGCCCGCATCGCCCGCATCGCCGAGGGCGGCGCCGACTCCTTCGCCCGCCAGGCCACCCGGGCCACGCTCCGGAACGGTTCGCTCGTGGACGCCCAGGGCGCCACCAAGCTGTGGGGCCTCGGGTCCGATGCCTACCGCTCGCTGTTGAAGTTCGCCGACGAGAACAAGCTGCTCATCAGCCTGCGTGACCGCTCGCCCGGCTCGCTCAAGCGCCTGCAGGAGGGCTTCATCGAGAAGATGGAGCATATGAAGCTCAAGAACGTGAACCTCGACATCGACGGGCCGCTGGGCTACCTCGACGAGCACGCCGACATCGTCACGTTCAAGAAGCCGATCTCGCAGTCCGAGCTCGACGAGGTGCTCGCGGGCATCAGCGACGCCGACCTGCGAGACGAGGTGCTGAACCGCTGGAAGAGCCGCAACAAGGAGTGGAACAAGTACAAGGACCTGTACGCCTCGTTCGAGGAGAACGGGTTCCCGAGCGGCTTCGAGTTCCGGCCCAACGCCGCCACCGGGCGACAAGGAGCTGTCGCGGCTTCCGTTCCGCTTGCGAGAGGTCAAGGACGCCGCCGGGAACGTCATCCCCGATTACCACATCCCCGAGGTCTTCGTCGACGGGAAGTGGCGCGGCTTCACCGGCGACATCGACATCGTCGACATCCGCCACTCGAACGGGCGCAGCCTGCTGCCCGATGACGCCCGATGGGTCTACGACCAGCTCAAGGAGATGCCCGGCATCAACCTGCGCCACGGCGACACGATGTCGTGGATCCTGTCGCCCGGGCTGGACGCCGTGACCCAGTTCAAGGTCAAGGTCGGCCAGCTGGCCGACTACTTCACGGGGGGCACCGACAAGCTCCTGCAGCTCGGACCGGAGGGCGCCCGGGCCACGCAGCTCGACGCAGCCAAGACCTTCGTTGCCGACAGCACCGTGGCCAACCGGGCCAGCTACGCCACGTTCGAGGGCGGCTTCAAGCAGAAGGTGTCGAAGGTCAACATCGGCAAGTACGTGGTCGAGGTCGTCGACGACCAGATCAACCCGTTGCTGTTCTGGCGGGCACCGTCCGACTGGGCGATACGCGGTGCCACGGAGGACCGCCCCCTCGGCGACTGCCAGCCCATCGCCGACGCCGGCGAGGGCCACATCCTGATGCAGAACCCGGAGGGGACCGAGCTGCGCGTCTACCAGGACGGCGCGTGGACGAGCTACGACACGTCGCAGTGCCTGGCCGGGGGCGTCTCGGCGCCGGCGCCGTCACCGCTCATGGCCGCCGCTCGCTCGGCAGCCCTCGGCACGACGTCCGGGCACCGTGAGCGCCGGCCCCCCGGCCGCCGCCCAAGGCGGGACCATCCCGCTGCGCTTCGCGCCGCAGACGATGCTCCTGGAGCCCGGCATGGCCGGCAGCACCCAGCTCGACATCGTCGACCTCCCCGCCATCCAGGGCAGCCGACTACGTCGGCGACTGGTTGCGGGCCGGTGATGTCATCTACATCTCGCCGGGCGACGTCAACGAGGAGACCCGGAGCATCGTGTCCATGGACCCCCTCGTCCTCGACGCCCCGCTGGCCTTCGACCACCATCGCAACGCGATGGTGGTGCTCCTCGAGCGGCCGGCCAGGGCCGGTGGTGGCGGTGGGGGGTCCACGCCGACCACCACCCCGACGACCACGCCACACCGCACTCGCCGCCGGAGGTCACGGTCCCCGGGGGCCCGGACACGCCGACACCGGTCGACGACCCGACGCTGCCGGTCTCCATCACTCGGGCCGACCGGATCGCCCGTCTCTACCTCGCCGTGCTCGGCCGGAGCGCTTCCCACGGCGAGATCGAGGCATGGGTGGCCAGCGACGCCACGATCGCGCAGATCGCCGGAGCCATCGTCGACTCCGCCGAGTTCCGAGCGCTCGGCGGAGCCGGCGACGACCAGACGTTCGTCCAGGCGCTCTACCGCAACCTGCGCGGGCAGTCCGGCTCCGGCGCCGAGGTGCTCCTGTGGCGGACCGCGCTCGCCCTCGGGCTCCCTCGAGCAGCCGCCGCCGTCGCTTTCGCCGACAGCGCGGAGATGATCTCCCGGATCGGCGCCCCGACCGCACCGATCACGCCGAGCGACCGCGACGCCGTGCGGCGCCTCTACCTCGTGCTCTTCGGACGTGAACCGGAGGAGACAGGTCTCGGCGTACTGGTTGTCCACCGGGCTCGACATCCGGACGCTCGCTGCAGCGCTGGCCGGCTCGGCGGAGTTCCGGCGCCGCTACGGCGACGGGTTCCCGGCGGACGACGTGTCGCTGCTCTACCGGACGGCGCTGCACCGCGATGGGTCACCGGCGGAGGTCATGGCCTGGCGGACCATGCTCGCACTCGGCATGCCGTGGGTCGACGTCGTGCTCGCCTTCGCCGAGAGCGACGAGCTCGTCACACCTGCTCCGCGGGAACCGGTAGGCTGGCGGCTGGCTCTAGTCGAGGCGCTCGATCGCATCGAGCGCCTCGAGCGTCGCCCGGATGCAGTCGCAGCACCTCGCGCCACCACCGGACGGCGTCGTCGGACCGTCCGTCGAGCTCGGCGAGGCGGGCCAGGTTGCGACGTGGATCCGGGTCCTCCGGACGGAGCCGCGCCGCGTGCTCCCACGCGTCACCGGCGTCGTCGAGGCGATTGCTCTCGGCGAGCACGATGCCGTACTGCAACCACGCCCGACCAGCAGCGGGTGCGGCCTGCAGCACGGCCTCCCACGCGTCGAGCGCCGCCGCCGGCTCGCCCGCAGCGAACGCGGACGCCGTGAGCGCTCGAGCCCGATCGGCGAGGAGCTCGGGATCGCCGGGAGCGAGGTCGAGGGCGTCGTCTGCGAAGCGCAGCGCGGCCTGCGGATCGCCGGCCGCCAGCGAGGCCCGACTCGCTGACTGCACGTAGAGGAGACGGTCGGGTGCCAGCGCGGCCGCGGATGCGATACCGGCGACCGAGCCGTCACCGAGGCCATCGTGGAGCCGCCGATCGGCCACAGCGTCGCGCGCCGCCAATCCACCGAGGACGAGGGCACCGGCGATCGAGGCGCCCGCGATGGCGAGCGACCGCCCTCGGTCGCGCTCGGCGTGCCATCGGGAGCCGGCGCCGCGGTCGTGAGCCCGAGTGCGAGCCACACGAGCGCGTCGACGGTCGGATCCGCGAAGTGGAACTGGAGGACGACCAAGTAGGCGGCGAGGCCGGCAACGAGGGCGAGCGTTGCCGGGTCGTCTCGGTCCCGTCGCCGAACGACGACGACTCCGAGCCAGACGAGCGCAGCGAGGCCCGCGATGCCGGAGGTGACGAGCGTGTCGAGGATCAGGTTGTGGGCGCGATCGCGGATCCGGTCGTCGCCGGCCTGCCGCACGAACGACTCGTCGGCCTCAGCCGGAAACCGGATGCGGAACGTCTCCGGCCCGGAGCCCAGCAGCGGCCGGTCGACGACGAGCGGGAGGCTGCGTTCCCACAGCTCGAGCCGGCCGCTGGCCGTGGCGGAAGCCAGTTCCGACCCGCCGACGACCCGCTCGCTCGTCCCCGGCACCACCAGGACGCCGATCACGAGCACCACGCCCGCTGCCGCCGCCGGTCGTCGCAGGTCCCGCCGGGCGACGGCGAGCACGACGAGACCGACGAGGCCGCCGAGCGCTGCGCCGCGCGATCCGGCGAGCGCGAGGGTGATGATCGCCGCGAGGGCGCCGCCCCGTCGCAGACCGGTGGTCCCGGGCCCGGCCGTCCCCACGAGAACGGGAAGCGCGAATGCCGACAGGGCGCCCAGCACCGAGGCGTTGCCGAGGGTCCCCCAGGCACGGGACCGGTCGAGGTCGGACTCGATGTCGAACGGATCGATGCCGGCCCGCTGCAATACGGCAACCACTGCCTGCACGACCATGGCGACGGCCAGGATGTCGGCGAACCGCAACCGGAGGCGGGGATCGCGCCCGGCCAGTGTGGCGCCGACGACGGCCACGACGGCCCAGAGCAGCCAGGTGACCGCACCGGCGAACCGGAAGGGCGCGCCCCAGAACGACAGGGTTGGTGCGATGCCGAAGACCGTGGCGAGAACGACCACGGCCACGATGGCGAGCAACGGACGACCGATGGGAGTGGCACGCACCGGCCCGGTGGCTGCGGTCGCGGCGAACGCCACCGGGACGCCCAGGCACAGGATCAGCCACTTCGGCGCCCCGAACACCTGCAGCGTGCCTGGATCCACGACGAGCACGGCCATCAGGAGGGTGACTCCGACGATGATCGCCGGAACCTGTGCCGTCGCCTGTCTTCGTCGTTGGGTGTCGAGCCGCCCCGTCATGGCTGCAGACGTCGCCGGTCGATCACCGTCCAGGCGACGCCGTCGGTTGGGGCGTACATGCACCGACGTCCGGTCGACACGGCGCTGGCGAGGTGCTCGCCCAGTGCGGCATCGACCGTGCCGACGACGTCGATCGTTCGCCGCAGCGACTTGGTGATGCGCACGCGCAACTTCTCCATCTCCGCTGACGACGACCGGACGTGAGCCCCGCCGCGCAGCTCACGACGCAAGAGCTCGGCCTCGTCCCGCTCCGCTCTGGTCGGGTCGCGGCGCGCGTCGAGCTCGTCCAACCGTTGCCGGTAGGCGCGACGCGCGTCGTCGTCGAGGGTCCGGATGTCGCTGTCGGTGCGCGTCGGCCCGATGGTCGGGGACGGCTCGAGCTCGGTGACGTGGACGCTGGCGCCCGGTTGGCGGAGGAGTGCCACCAGATGGCGGACCCCGACGCCGTCGGGCACCTCGACCCGGGACCCGGCGCGCGCGAGGATCCAGAGCCCGTCGCCCCGTACCGCGACCGGGGCGCCGTGGCCGGCGAGGCGCAGGTCGAGCGCGACACGGTCGGATTCGACCGCCCACCGCTCCATGTCGTACTCGCGGAGCTGACGGGCAGCGTCGATCGCGTCGGCCAGGGCGCTCGATGGGCTCGCCGAAGCGGTGACCCGGGCTCGCTCCAGTCGGGTGAGCGCCGTCCAGGGTCCTGGCGCCCTGGTGGCGAGCACGCGGTCGAGGTCGCGTCGTGCTCGATCGGTCTGACCGAGGTGGCCCGCGAGGGCCCCGGTGATACGGCCGACGGGGCCGTACGACGCGTAGCCAGAACCATGCGTCCCGTCGAGGTGCGCGAACGGCGTGAGCAGCTCGAGGACCACTGCGCAGCGCGCTCTGTCGTCGAGCGTCCGCGCGACGAGACCCAGCAGCTGCATGGTGACGAGCCAGTTGAGGTCGCGCTCGACGGCGGCGAAGCGATCGGCGGCCAGCCGTTCGAAGATCGTGCGAGCCTCGTCGAGCTCATCGACCTCGCTGAGCGTGAAGGCCAGTCCGGCGTCCCAGTTCGCTGCGACGCGTGGAGACGAGGCCCGGATCGAGCGGACGGCATCGACGACGTCGGCCAGGCCTCGGCGCAAGTAGCGCTCGATGGCCACGGTGATGGCGACGTTCTGGAAGGAGAACGGGGACCCGGAGACGTCAGCGGTCGCACTGATGGCGTCCTGGTTGATTCGCACGGCATCGTCGAGACGTCCCTCGAGCATGGCCAGGTTGCCGCGCCACAGCTCCTCCCGTCGTCGGAACAGGACCAGTCCGGTCGCCGCGGTTCGGCGGGCGAACGACTCGACCTCTCGCCGGGCGTCGTCGAGTCGGCCGTGGTCGAAGTGGCACACCACCACCCACTCGTGGATCCGCAGGCCGAGTTCTTCGTCGTCGATGGCCGGCGCCAGGGCCGTCAACTCCTCGACGGCGAGCTGGCGCATCGTGAGGGTCGACGGTCGCCAGCAGGCGTGCAGGCGACCGAGCAGTGCCTCTGCCAGCAGCTCGGGCTCGTTCAACTCCCGCGCCAGCGCCTCGGCCTCGTCGATCCGCCGGGTGAGGTCGGCGGCGACGGTGTCGGCGTCGTCGGCGAGCCCTGCTGACACCGACCAGTACCGGGCCAGGGCCGAGCCCACCAGCGCCCGGGCGCGCTGCGCGGGCGTCGAGGCTGCGTCGAGCCGGTCGTCCCAGCTGGCGACCAGCGAGGCATCGGTGCCCGGAAGGGTCTCGACGATCTCCCAGGGAAGGCGCTCAGTCACGGGCGCTCCGTCGCGGTGGTCCTACACTGCCGGTCGTGGTGGCGGCTGCGGCTCTGATGGATCGTGCGATCCCGGACGCGCTGTGCACCGTCGACCTCCCCCCATCGATCGCCGCCGAGATCGACCACCTCGCCGGCCGGCACGAACCCTGGCAAATCCATCGCGGCGATGTCCACCCCGGCGTCCGGGCACGCGCCCTGGCGGCGCTCGGACGCGTCGATGACGCCCGTAACGCGCTCGACGAGGTCGTGGAGAGCGACTGGACGGCCCAGGGGATGGCCGCGACGGCCTGGGCCGTCTCGCGGGTCGGCCATCGAGGCGTGGCCGCCGCCCTCGGCTCGCAACTGATCGGCGACGGCTTCCTGTTCGAGGGCGATGTTCCGGTCGCGCCAGTTGCACTGGCGCGGGGCCTGGTCAGCGTCGCCACGGGACGGCTCGATCAGGCCGATGCCCACTTGATCGAGGCCATCGAGACCGGCGACCGTCGAGCTCCGGTGTGGGGTGCTCTGGCGCGCCTCGAGCGGTCCCGGCCTCCGACGCACCGTCTCGCTGCTCGGCGCAGGCGACCCTGATGGCCCCGGTCTGGCCAGTGCTCGGACGTTCTTCCACGCCGCCGGGTACCGCCACCTTGCTGCGGTCGCCGATGCAGTCGCTGTGCCGGCGTCGGTCGCCCCGACGGCGGAACCGGCGGTCGGGGCACCTGCGTCCGACCTCGGCGGGGTGGGAGGTCGGATTCGGGGTCGAACCACCGGTCCGCCTGGCCGCGAGCCGGGGATTGTGCGTGCTCCGGCACCTGATCGCCACCGCCGGTCGACCGGTCTTGGCGGTGGAGCTCGAGCGCGTCGCCGACGGCGCGCCGCCACTCGCCCTCGGCGAGGACGACGTTCGGGCTCCTGCTCCTCGGTGCCGATCTCGACACCTTGCGTGCGGAGCTTCTCGACGATCGGGCGCGGTCACGGATCTCGAAGCTGTTGCGCCGCACGGTCGACCGGCTGGCCGACCAGCACGCCACCCTCGGCCGGCACCTCCGCTCGGCGGTGACCACCGGGCGGACCTGTCGGTATACCGCACCGCCTGGCGTGGCGTGGAACCTGGGCGAGTGAGCGCGCCTCGTCTCCACCTGGCCTCAGCCCGATCGCCGGTGACGCTCGAAGGAGCAGTGTTCGAAGACACCACGCGTTCGATGTCGAGCGCGCACGTTGTTCTGGAGCGCAGCGCCGACGTCGACGTCCGCCTCCGCCTCGATGCGGTCGCGCAACGCCCGGAGCGATGTTGATGGTCGGACGCCCAGGTCGCGCTCGAGGAGGTAGGCGCAGCGATGGAACGCTGCGAGGGCGTCGGCACGACGGCCAGCCAGGTGAAGGGCCACCAGCAGCAACTCCCAACGTCGCTCGCGATACGGCTCCGCCGCGGTGAGGCCGACGAGGTCGGCCGTGGTCCGGGCAACGTCGCCGGCGGCGAGCGAGCACGCGGCCAGCTGCTCCTCGGCGAGCGAGCGCAACTCGCCCAGTCGCCGGCGTTCGGCGACGACGTCGGGGAGGTCGTCGAGCTCGACGTAGGGCTCGCCCCGCCACCATTCGCGAGCGACCCGGAGCGGGGCGATGGCGGCCCGCTCCGTGGGATGCTCGAGCCACTGGGTCACCGAACCTTCCCATTCGTCGGCGTCGCAGGGCCGGTCGAGGTGGTACCTGCCGCCGACGGTGCGGACGACGTCCTCGCCGTGGTCGCGGCGCAGCCGTGCCACCTGGTTCTGCATCGATGCGCGCGCCGAGCGCGGGGGATCGCCGTCCCAGACGGCGTCGATCAGCCGGTCCGGGTCCACCCCGCGGTGTCGGTGGAACGCCAGCGCCGCGACCAGCGATCGTTGCCGCGGCGACGGTGCGCGCCCATCGAGCCTCGTTGGTCCCAGCACCATGACCTGGCGTCGTCCCTCATCGGGCCCGTCCATCCCGCACCTCCGCCGGAAGCGTCGTCGTCGTTGGTGCGATGTGACATCGCCCCTCCCCGTGGGACATCCGGAGGCTTTGCCGGAGCCGGATGGTGTCGGTTGTGCTGTCAGGGGTCGAGAACTCTGTTGCCGGCCGGTTGGCGGACGGGCGATCCCGGTCGCGCTCGACCGATCGCGTCGGAGTCCTTCCCGCTGGAGACCCGATGCCCTGAGTGGTCGGCCGCGACCTGCCGGGTTGGCAGCCGCACGCGCCCTGCCGTAGGATGTTCCTTCGGCTCTGGGACCGGCGCGCGCCCGTCCCGACTGTCCCGCACATCGTACCCCACCGCCGCGGGGGTCCGGTGACAACCGACTCGAGAGAAGCACGATGAAGGTCCGACCGAGCGTCAAGCCCATGTGTGAGAAGTGCCAGGTGATCCGCCGGCACGGCCGCGTCATGGTCCTCTGCAGCAACCCCCGACACAAGCAGCGCCAGGGCTGAGGAGCACCACCTACCAATGGCACGTATCCAAGGCGTCGACATCCCCCGCGAGAAGCGGTTGGTGATCTCGCTCACCTACCTGTTCGGCATCGGCAACACCACCGCTGCCCGCATCTGCGCCGAGCTCGACATCGATCCCGACACCCGGGTCCGCGACCTCACCGACCCCGAGGTCAACCGCATCCGCGAGTGGATCGACAACAACATCGAGGTCGAGGGTGATCTGCGCCGCGAGGTCCAGCAGAACATCAAGCGCAAGATCGAGATCGGCTGCTACCAGGGCGTGCGTCACCGCAAGGGCCTCCCCGTGCGCGGCCAGCGCACCCACACCAACGCCCGCACCCGCAAGGGCCCCAAGAAGACCGTCGCCGGCAAGAAGAAGGTGAAGAAGTAGTGGCCAAGCCCTCCTCGGGCGGTCGACGCCCCCGCAAGCGCGAGCGCAAGAACATCTCGCACGGCATCGCCCACATCAAGTCGTCGTTCAACAACACGATCGTCGCCATCACCGACCCGGCCGGCAACGTGCTGTCGTGGGCCTCGGCCGGCAACGTGGGCTTCAAGGGCTCCCGCAAGTCCACGCCCTTCGCCGCCCAGATGGCCGCCGAGAAGGCCGCCCGCGGCGCCATGGAGCACGGCGTCCGCCGGGTCGAGGTCCAGGTCAAGGGCCCGGGCTCGGGTCGCGAGACCGCCATCCGCTCCATCCAGAACGCCGGCATCGAGGTGTCGGGCATCAAAGATGTCACTCCCGTGCCGCACAACGGCTGCCGCCCGCCCAAGCGGCGCCGGACCTGAGGTAGATCTCCATGGCTCGTTACACCGGACCCCGCAGCCGCGTCTCCCGTCGACTCGGCGTCAACATCTTCGGAACCTCGGGTGAGGCCCGCGCCCTCGAGCGCCGCCCCTACCCGCCCGGCGAGCACGGCCGCGGCCGTCGCCGGGGTCAGCCCTCCGAGTACCTCATGCAGCTGCAGGAGAAGCAGAAGGCCCGCTTCACCTACGGCCTGTCCGAGAAGCAGTTCCGCAACCTCTACGACGAGGCCAACCGTCGCAAGGGCGTCACCGGCGAGCTCATGCTCCAGATGCTCGAGCGTCGGCTCGACAACGTCGTCTACCGCGCCGGACTGGCCGCCACCCGGCCCCAGGCACGGCAGTTCGTCAACCACGGCCACGTCGAGGTGAACGGCAAGCGGGTCACCATCCCCAGCTTCCGCGTGCGCGTCGGCGACAAGGTGACCCTGCGGGGCAAGTCCCGCGACATGGTCACCGTGCAGTGGAACAAGGACGTGCTCGACCGCCAGGCCCCGGGCTGGCTCGAGTCGGGCGACGACGGGTTCGCCGTGACCGTTCGGGCCTACCCCGAGCGCGAGCAGATCGACGTTCCCGTCCGAGAGCAGCTCATCGTCGAGCTGTACTCGAAGTAGTCCTCACGACTTCCGTCACCGCTTCCGCCCCCGACCTGACGAGGTATCACGCCCAAATGCTGGTCATCCAACGCCCCACCGTCGAGCCCCTCGGGGAGGAGGAGGACAACCGTCAGCGGTTCGTCATCAGCCCCCTCGAGCCCGGTTTCGGCCACACCATCGGCAACTCCCTGCGGCGCGTCCTCCTCTCGTCCATCCCCGGCGCCGCGGTCACCCAGGTGCGCTTCGACGAGGCACTCCACGAGTTCGACACCATCGGCGGCGTGGTCGAGGACGTCACCGACATCATCCTCAACCTCAAGGACCTCGTGGTGATCTGCCACAGCGAGGAGCCGGTGTCCCTGCGCCTCGACGCCAGCGGCCCGGCCGTGGTCCGGGCCCAGGACATCCAGCCCAACGCCGACATCGAGATCCTCAACCCTGACCTGCAGCTGGCCACCATGAACGGTGACGGCCGCCTGGCGATCGACATCACCATCGCCCAGGGCCGCGGCTACGTCTCGGCCGACCGGAACAAGACCTCCGACACCATCGGCGTGATCCCGGTCGACTCCATCTTCTCGCCGGTGCGCAAGGCCACCTTCTCGGTGGAGCCCACCCGCGTCGAGCAGGACACCAACTTCGACCGGCTGGTCATCGACATCCAGACCGACGGCTCGATCAGCCCGGCCGAGGCGCTCGCCTCCGCCGGCGACACCCTTCGCAGCCTCGTCGGCCTGATCGCCGACATGAGCGAAGAGCCCCAGGGCCTCGAGCTGGGCGAGGTGCCCCAGGCCGGCACCGGCCCGTCCGACCTCGACCTGCCCATCGAGGACCTCGAGCTGTCCGAGCGGCCCCGCAACTGCCTGAAGCGCGCCCAGGTCAACACCATCGGCGAGCTCGTGAACAAGACCGAAGACGACCTGCTGGCCATCACGAACTTCGGCCAGAAGTCCCTCGACGAGGTCGTCGAGAAGCTGGATGAGCGCGGCCTGACGCTGCGCATCCGAGGCTAGGAGCACCGCAATGCCTGCACGTCCCCGCAAGGGCAAGCGCTTCGGCGGCTCGGCCGCCCACCAGAAGGCCATGTTCGGCAACATGGTCGCCAGCCTGATCGCGGCTGAGTCCATCGTGACCACCGAGGCCAAGGCCAAGGCCGTCCGCCCGGTGGCCGAGAAGCTGATCACCAAGGCCAAGAAGGGCGGTCTGCACAACCACCGCCAGCTCGTCGCCTACCTGCGCGACGAGGAGATGGTCCACAAGCTGATGACCGACGTCGGCCCCCGCTACGCAGACCGTCCCGGTGGCTACACCCGCATCCTGAAGCTGGGTCCGCGCCTGGGCGACAACGCCCCCATGGCGCGCATCGAGCTGGTCTGAGCGCCACCGTCCGACACTGACACTCTTCGACGCGGACGACATGGGGCAGGGCCCGGCCGAGCCCCACGTCCGCGTCCGTCTCACCGTCGCCTACGACGGCACCGCCTTCCATGGCTTCGCCGTGAACCCCGGCGTCCGCACGGTCGGCGGCGTGCTCACCGAGGCACTCGAGCGCGTCCTGCGCCACCCGATCGAGCTGACCTGCGCCGGCCGCACCGACAAGGGCGTGCACGCCCACGGACAGGTCGTCGACTTCGTCACCACCGAGGGCGTCGACCTCGGCGCCCTCACCAAGGCGATCAACTCGCTGTGCGGCCCCGAGATCGCCGTGCGCGACGGTGCGCTGGTCGACCTGGCGTTCTCGTCGCGCTTCGATGCCGTCCACCGCCGGTACCGCTACACCATCCACCACGGCGAGGTGCCTGACCCCTTCTCGGCTCGGACGGCGTGGCACGTGAAGGAGCGGCTCGAGCTGGCGGTGCTGCAGCTGGCGTGCGACCCGCTCATCGGCACCCACGACTTCTCGTCGTTCTGCCGGCGTCCCAAGACCAGCCCGGGGGAGCCGGAGGTGTCGCTGGTGCGCGACGTGCACCACGCCCGGTGGGAGGTCGTCGACGACCAGACGCTGCGCTTCTGGATCCAGGCGTCGTCGTTCTGCCACCAGATGGTGCGTTCGATCGTCGGGACCCTGGTCGAGGTCGGCACCGGCAAGAAGCGGGCCGGCGATGTGCGCGGCATCCTCGAGGCCCGACGCCGGGGGGCGGCGGGTGCGGTGGCGCCGCCGCACGGCCTCACGTTGTGGGAGGTCGGCTACCCCCGCTGACGCGCTCGGCGTCGATTCGCCGTCGAATCGGCGCCGATGTTCTGTCAAGTGGGGTTCGGCGCCGGCCACGTGGGGTGGCACCGGCGCCGCCGAACGTGGAACGCAGGCCGTCGCCGCGCCGTTTCGGTCGAGGTACTGACCACTTCCATGTCACTTGTCGCATGTGTGGCGGTGACACGACCCGGCGCATGGCCGATGGTGACTCGGCGGCGGGAGACTCCGGCCGCAGAGGGGGGTAGTCATGATCATCTTCCAGCGTGTGGTGACCTTTCAGGGGCCGCCGCAAGATGTCGCGACATGGGCGGCGGAGATCACCGCACACGTGAACGACCGGACATCGCTCGACGTCTCGCTGTGGCAGGGGATCTCCGGGGGGCCTGTCGGGACGCTGGCGTGGAGCGCCCTCGCCGAGAACCTGACGGTGCTCGAGGCGGCAACCGATTCGCTCGCCGGGGACAAGGCCTATGCCGATCTGCTGTCGCGGGCGGCGGAGTGGAGCACCGGTCCGGGCGAGGACCACATCCTGCGCATGGTGCACTCGGCCGGTGGTGAGTACGAACGTCCCGGCGTCGGCGCCTACGCGGAGGGGACCCGTGCCGTTCCGGCCGAGGGCAAGCTGGCCAAGGCTGGGGCGTGGGGCGTCGAGATCGCCGACGCCCACGCCAAGCTGACCCATGCGTCGGTGCTGTTCTGCACCGCCGAGTACGGGGCCTTCGGCGAGATGCGCTGGCTGGGTCTGTATCCCGACGCCGCTGCGGTGGACCGGGCCGCGGAGGCGATCGCCAAGGACGAGAGCTACACCAAGAAGCTCGACCAGGCCGGCGACCTGTTCGCCGAGGGCTCGGCCCAACGCACGTTGGCCAGGCGCATCGCCTGACGGTTTCGTTGGCTCGGCGTCGCGGCGGGCGGCGCCGAGCCGACGTAGCTCGGGGGGCCGGTCAGCGCAGCCGGATGCGGCCATCGCCGGACTCGGCCACCCCGATGACGGCAGCCGTGTGGCCGCTCTGGCCGAGTGCCCGCACCGCCTCGTCGGCGGCGCCGGCGTCGGCGACGCCGAACAGCAGGCCACCGCTGGTCTGGGCGTCGGCCAGCAGCAGCTGGGTGGACTCGTCGTGTGGGCCCGGGTCGAGCGACGGGCGGACGTGATCGAGGTTCCGGCGCGACCCGCCGGGGAGGACGCCGTCGGCGAGCAGCTGGCGGACGCCGTCGAGCACCGGCACCGCGTCGACATCGACCGACACGTCGACCCCCGACTCGGCGGCCATGCGGCCCAGGTGGCCGAGCAGTCCGAACCCGGTGACGTCGGTGCAGCCGGTGGCGCCGGCGGCCAGTGCCGCGTCGCGGGCCCGGTCGTTGAGGCGGGTCATCGACGCCACGGCCGCCTCGACCAGCGATGCCGGGGCGACGTCTGCCTTGATGGCGGTGGTGGCGATGCCGATGCCGAGCGGCTTGGTCAGCACGAGGACATCGCCAGGGCGGAGCCCGGCGTTGGTGAGGATCCGGTCGGGGTGGACCTCGCCGACCACGGCCATGCCGTACTTGGGCTCGGGGTCGTCGACGGTGTGGCCGCCGGCCACGACGAAGCCGGCCTCGGCGGCTACGGCGGCTCCGCCCTCGAGCACCTCGGCCAGCAGGTCGGTGGGCAGCTCGTCGACGTTCCAGCCCACCAGGTTGAGGGCGAGCATCGGCGTGCCCCCCATGGCGTAGACGTCGGAGACGGCGTTGGTCGCCGCGACCCGTCCCCAGGTGCGGGCGTCGTCGACCACCGGGGTGATGAAGTCGGCGGTGACCACCAGGGCGCGCTCGTCCGAGAGGCGCCACACGGCGGCATCGTCGCCGGTGAGCGCCCCGACCAGCAGGTCTGGAGCGTCAGGTGGGGTCACGCGGCGCACGACGTGCGCCAGCTCGCCGGGGGCGAGCTTGCACGCTCACCCGGCGCCGTGGGAGTACGCCGTCAGCCGGGGCCGTTCGGCCCGGGCGCCGGTGGTCGGTTCGGTCATCGCCCGAACGCTACCCTCGCCCCCGCCGAGCGCCCGGTCCGGTTGCCCGATCGGGTTGCCCGGCCAGGTTGCTCTCGGGGCCCGGACCCACGTAGATTTGTCGATCGTGCCTGGGGCGGAACGCGCCCCGGCGGCTCCTCTCACCCGGCGAGCCGACATCACCGAGCAAAGTCAGGTCGCACCCGTGCGCACGTATTCACCCAAAGCCAGCGAGATCACCCGCGAGTGGTGGGTCATCGACGCCGAGGGCATGGTCCTCGGTCGTCTGGCCACCGAGGTCGCCCGTGTCCTCCGGGGCAAGCACAAGGCGATCTTCGCCCCCAACCTCGACTGCGGCGACCACGTGATCATCGTCAACGCCGACAAGGTCGTGCTCACCTCCAACAAGGCCGAGCGCGAGGTCCTCTACCGCCACTCCGGCTACCCGGGCGGCATCAAGTCCCAGACCTACGCCGAGGCCCTGGCCCGCAAGCCAGCCGACGCCGTGCGCCGCACCATCAAGGGGATGCTCCCCAAGAACCGGCTCGGTGCCCAGATGCTGACCAAGCTGAAGGTCTACGCCGGCCCCACCCATCCCCACGCTGCCCAGCAGCCCAAGGAACTCCAGATCGACGCCCGCGCCCGGGCCCGTGTGAGCTGAAGGACCCCACCGTGAGCACCAAGCCCCTCATCCAGGCCACCGGCCGCCGCAAGCAGGCCGTCGCCCGTGTCCGCCTGCGCGCCGGTTCCGGTCAGGTCACCATCAACGGCAAGGACCTGAAGGTCTACTTCCCGACCGACGCCCTCCAGAGCCTGGCCACCGCCCCCCTCGTGGTCGCCGAGGCCGAAGAGCACTACGACGTCGACGTCAGCCTCATCGGCGGCGGCACCAGCGGCCAGGCCGGCGCCATGAGCCTCGGCATCGCCCGGGCCATCGCCGAGCTCGACCCCGAGCGCCGCACCGAGCTCAAGACCGAAGGTCTCCTGCGCCGCGATCCGCGCAAGAAGGAGTCCAAGAAGTACGGCCTCAAGAAGGCCCGCAAGGCGCCGCAGTACTCCAAGCGCTGAGCCCCCGCTCGGCCAGGCGACCCGCACCGCTCCCGTGCTGAGCTTCGGCACCGACGGCGTCCGCGGCGTCGCCAACAGCGAACTGACACCGGAGCTCGCCCTCGCACTGGGGCGAGCTTCGGCGCGTGTGATGGGCGGCGACGCTGTGGCCGTCGGTCGCGACACCCGACGCTCGGGGCCGTTGCTCGAAGCCGCGCTGGCCGCCGGGTTCGCATCCGAGGGCATCGACGTGCGCCTGCTCGGCGTGGTGCCCACGCCGGCGGTGGCCCACGTGTCGGCCCACCTGGGCGTGACCGGCGCCATGATCTCGGCGTCGCACAACCCGTTCCCCGACAACGGCATCAAGCTGTTCGCCGCCGGCGGCCGCAAGCTCGCCGACGACGTCGAGGAGCAGCTCGAGGCCGAGCTCGCCCGCCTCGTCGACCATCCCGGCGCCGACGGACGCCCCACCGGTGCCGGCGTCGGCCGCATCAGCACCGACCCCGGATCTGCGCTCGAGGAGTACCGCCAGCACCTGCGCGCCGCCATCGGCGGCCGCCGCCTCGACGGGTTGTCGGTGGTCCTCGACTGCGCCCACGGCGCTGCGTCGGCCGTGGCACCCGACGTGCTCGCCGAGGCCGGCGTCGCCGTCACCGTCGTCCACGCCGACCCCGACGGGGTCAACATCAACGACGACGCCGGCTCCACGTCACCCGACGCCCTCCAAGCGGCGGTCCGGGCCCACGGCGCCGACCTCGGCCTCGCCCTCGACGGCGACGCCGACCGGCTGTTGGCCATCGACGCCGACGGGCGGGTGATCGACGGTGACCACGTGATCGCCATCCTCGCTCTCGACCGCAAGGAGCGGGGTCGCCTGCCGGGCGACCTGGTCGTGGTCACGGTCATGTCCAACCTCGGCTTCCGTCAGGGCATGGCCCGCCACGGCATCGAGGTGGTCGACACCAAGGTCGGAGACCGCTACGTGCTCGAGAAGCTGGCCGAGACCGGTGCCGTGCTCGGCGGCGAGCAGTCGGGCCACGTCATCCAGGCCGACATCGCCACCACCGGCGACGGCACGCTCACCGCGCTGTGCCTGCTCGACGTGGTCGCCCGCACCGGACGCCCCCTCGCCGACCTCGCCGACGCCGCCATGCGGTCGCTGCCGCAGGTGCTGGTGAACGTCCGACTCGACCGCCGCGACGCCGCGCTGGTCGACCGGCTCGCCGACGACGTGGCCGAGGCCGAGCGGCGCCTCGGCGACGAGGGCCGGGTGCTCGTGCGGCCGTCGGGCACCGAACCGCTGATCCGGGTGATGGTCGAGGCCCCCACCCACGAGCGGGCCCAGACCGAGGCCGACACGCTGGCCGAGGCGGTCCGGCGCCTGGCCGGACGCTGACCGCGGAACCAGCCGTGGCGCACGGTCGTCTCATCACCGTGCGCCTCCTCTCCGCCGTCTGCCTCATCGCGCTGCTGCTCGCCGCCACCGGTTGCGGTGAGGACGCCGACGTGTCGGCGGACGGTGAGCCCACGACCACCACGCAGGGAGGCGCCGGCGGCGACGGCACCGAGTACCGGTCGGTGGCGGTGACCGAGGACGCTGCCCCTCGCGAGCTCGTCGACGACACCGTCATCGCGCTGACCCTCGGTCCGAACGAGATCGGTGCGTCGCTCGGCTGCAACCACATGAGCGGTGACTACGAGCTGGAAGACGACGTGCTCGTGGTGGGCCAGCTGGCCATGACCGAGATGGGTTGCCCGCCGGAGCGCATGGATCAGGACCGATGGTTCGCCGAGCTGCTGCAGTCGCGGCCCACCCTGCGCAGCGACGGAGACACCCTGGTGCTCGCCGGCGCCACCACGACGATCACCTTCCGGGAGCGCTCGGTCGTCGATCCCGACCGTCCGCTCGTGGGAACCACCTGGACGGTCACCGGCTTCGTCGACGGCGACGTGGCCATGTCGATGGCCGTGGACGAGCCGGGAACGCTCGAGCTCACCGAGGACGGGTGGGTCACCGGATCCGACGGCTGCAACGGCTTCGGGTACGGGTCCGACGGCTCGGGCCTGCGCTACGAGGTCGACGGCGACACCGTCACGTTCTCCGGCGACGCCGTCTGGACGCTGAAGTCGTGCCCGGACACCGCCGAGTACCAGCAGCGCTACCGAGCGGTGATCAACGGCACGGTGCGCTGGGCCATCACGGCCGACCAGCTCACGCTCACCGCACCCGACGGGCGGGCGGTGACCTTCCGGGCGGCCGGATGATCTGACCCACGGGGAGCGCAGGGCCGCGAAGATGGCGCCATGACAGCTGTTCGCACCACGACCGACGGGCACGTGTTCCGAGTCACCTTCTGCCGACCGGAGGCCTACAACACGATCACCCCGGAGCTGCGGGACGAGCTCGACGCCGCCCTCGACGCGGCCGAGCGGGACGACGAGGTGCGCGTCGTGCTCCTCGACGCCGAGGGCCCGGCGTTCTGCGCCGGCTACGGGCTCGACTGGTCGACGGCGGCCCAGGCGAGCGAGCACACCGCTGAGGGCCCCGGTCGCGACGATCGCATCTGGGATTCGGCCGCCGACCACCAGATGATCAACCGGTTCACGAGCGTGTGGGCTCGTCTACACGAGCTCTCGAAGCCGACGGTCGCCGCCGTGCAGGGGTGGTGCATCGCCGGTGGCATGAACATCGTGCTCAACGCCGATCTCATCGTCTGCGGAGAATCGGCCCGATTCGGCTACCCGCCCTCACGTGTCTGGGGCGTTCCCGAGGCCCCGTGGACCTGGGTGGCCCGCATGGGCCTCGAGCGGGCCAAGCGATTCATGATGACCGGCGACGAGTTCACCGGACCCGAGGCGGCGGCATGGGGCGTGGTGCTCGAATGCGTCCCCGACGCCGAGCTCGCCGAGCGGGCGAGGGCACTGGCCGACCGGCTGGCCATGGTCCCGCTGAACCAGCTGCAGATGACGAAGTGGGCGTGCAACGACGTGGCCCGGACCATGTACGACCCGGCCGGCTCACGGCGCCTGGGCACCCTGTTCGACGGCATCGCCCGGCACACCCAGGAGGGCATGGACTTCGTGGCCCGGTCGTCCGACGTCGGCTTCCGCGAGGCCGTACGCGAGCGCGACCGTCCCTTCGGAGACTACGGAGAAGCCGATCGCCGGTCGTGACGGGCCGCCGGTTGGCGGTGAGCTGTCAGACGCAGCGGTTGGTCATGGTGCCGACGCCCTCGACCGTGCTGGTGATGACGTCCCCGGGTCGGAGGTAGTTGCCGGTGGCCATGCCCACGCCGTCGGGCGTGCCGGTGAAGATGACGTCGCCCGGTTGGAGCGTGAGGATCGACGACAGGTACTCGACCAACGCCGGCACCGGGAAGATCAGCTCCGAGGTGCGCGCTGCCTGGCGGGGCTCGGTGTTCACCGAGCAGGCGAGGGCGATGTCATCGGGATCGTCGAAGCAGTCGGGCGACACCAGCACCGGGCCCATCGGTCCGTAGGTGTCGCGCGACTTGCCCAGGTCGAAGTGAGCGGGTGTGGCGGCGAACTGCAGGGCACGATCGGAGATGTCCTGGCCGATGGTGACGCCGGCGACGTGCTGCCAGGCCCGATCGGCGGGGATGTCCTTGCCGCCGTCACCGATGACCACGACCAGCTCGACCTCGTAGTCGACGTGCTCGGACTCGAGGACGACGTCGGCGAGCGGAGCCGAGATGCACGACGGGAACTTCGTGAACACCACCGGCACCTTGGGTGCGGCGACGCCCGATTCGGCGGCGTGCGAGCGGTAGTTGAGGCCGATCCCGAAGCAGTTCCCGGGTCGAGGAGCGGGCGCGCCGAGCACGGCGTCGGCCAGTCGGCCGGATGGCTCGACGCCGTCCAGGCCGGCGTCCAACTCGTGCAGACGTGCGGTGGCACGCAGCGCGGCCATCGGGTCGGAGCCGAGCGTGCCGTCGCTCAGTGTCTCGAGGTCGAACCAGTGCTCGTCGCGGACCAGCGCGGCGCGGCCGTCGACGTTGGCGAGGCGGAAGGTCATGGGTGCCTTTCAGAGCGGGCGCGGAGGGAACGGCAACGAGTATGCCGGGCGTGGCTCCTGGACCGGAGCGGGGCAGACTGGTGCACCTATGTGCGGAATCATCGCCGTCCTGCGACGCCCGGCCGAGCGCGTCGATCTCGAGGTCGACACCATCCTGGCGACCCTCGAGCGCGGCGTTCGGCGCGTGCAGGACGCCGCGGGCGCGCCCGCACCAGACACCATCGCGGTGGCCGCCGGCGACCTCGAGCAGGTGGGCGCCGCCCTGCACGGTCCACGCGGCGTGCGCTTCCTGCTCACCGACGCCGCCGGTGCATCGCGCGTGCGGGGGCTGGCCTCGAGCCTCGTCGCCGCCGTCGCCGAGCTCGATGCCGCCCTCGACGCGCTCGTGGTCGACGAAGACACCGAGGCCCGCAACGAGGCCTCGGTCCGCGTCAAGGACGCGGCGTGGGCCATCAGCAGCGACCGGTTGGGCACTGCCGACGGTGTCACCGGCCTCATCGACCGGGCCACGGGTTGGTCGGCCGTGGAGATCTACACGCAGATCCAGCAGGCGCTGTCAGCCATCGACCGTCTCGAGGTCCGCGGGCGCGACTCGGCCGGTCTGCTCGTGCTGGTCCGCGGTCATGGCCTCGACCCAGACGAGCCGGCGGTCGCCGGCCTGCTCGAAGGCCGGGCGGCCGACCCGCTGCTGCGCTCCGGCGCCGTCCGCATCGTCGAGACCGCTGATGGCGAGCAGGCGCTGGCGTTCGCCTACAAGGCCGCCGCCGAGATCGGCGAGCTGGGCGACAACACCGCGGCGCTCCGATCGGCCATCGCGGGCGACGGTCTCCTCCGACTGGCCGTGTCGCCCGAGACGGCCTCTGCGGTGGTGCTCGGCCACACCCGCTGGGCCAGCGTCGGCATCATCTCCGAGGCCAACGCCCACCCGCTGGACTCGGTCGAGGTCCAGGGCTCGGTCGGCCCCTTCGTGGCCGCCGCCCTCAACGGCGACGTCGACAACTTCGCCGACCTGAAGTCGGCCAACGGGCTCGAGATCCCGCCCGAGGTCACGACCGACGCCAAGGTGATCCCCACGCTGGTGTCGCGGCGCATCGCCGCGGGCGACTCCCACCTCGAGGCGTTCCGGGCCTCGGTGGCGTCGTTCGAGGGGTCGGTGGCCATCGCCGCCACCATCGCCGACCGCCCGAACAGCCTGGCACTGGCCCTGCGTGGGTCGGGTCAGGCGCTCTACGTCGGCCTGGCCGGCGACGCCTACGTGGTGGCCTCCGAGCCCTACGGGCTGGTCGAGGAGACCAGCCGGTACGTCCGGATGGACGGCGAGACGCCGGCCAACGCCGACAACGCCAACGCCAGCCGCGGTCAGATCTTGCTGCTCGACGGCGACCGGGCGGGGACGCTCGAGGGCATCGAGCGCATCGCCTACGACGGCACCGAGCTCCCCCTCGGCGAGGACGACGTCGTCACCGCGGCCATCACCACCCGCGACATCGACCGTGGCGACTTCCCGCACTTCCTGCTCAAGGAGATCACGGAGGCCCCGGTGAGCTTCCACAAGACGATGCGGGGCCGACTGGTCGAGGACGACGACCGCCTCCGGGTCGTGTTGACCGACGACTCGCTCCCCGCCGACGTGCGCTCCCGACTGGCCGACGGGTCGATCCGTCGCATCCTGGCCATCGGTCAGGGAACGGCGGCCATCGCGACCCGCGGGTTCGTCGCCGTGCTCGACGACACCGGCGACCGCCACGGCGTCCACGTCGAGGCCATCCCGGCCACCGAGCTGTCCGGCTTCCGGCTGCGGCCCGACATGTCCGACACGCTCGTCGTCGCCATCAGCCAGTCGGGCACCACCACCGACACGAACCGCACCGTCGACCTCGTCCGCGGGCGCGGTGCACAGGTCATCGCCATCGTGAACAGGCGCAACTCCGACCTCACCGACCGTGCCGACGGTGTCCTGTACACCTCCGACGGCCGCGACGTCGAGATGGCGGTGCCGTCCACCAAGGCGTTCTACGCGCAGATCGCCGCCGGTGTGCTGCTCGCCGTGGCGGTCGCCGAGCAGTGGGGCGAAGAACCCGATCAGCAACTGCTCCGCTCGCTGCGCGACCTCCCCGACGCCATGCGGCGCACGTTGGAGAGCCGACCTGCCGTGGCCGACGCCGCCCGCCAGTGGGCGCCGTCCCGCCGGTACTGGGCCCTGGTCGGCAACGGCACCAATCGCATCGCCGCCGAAGAGCTGCGCATCAAGCTGTCCGAGCTCTGCTACAAGGCGATCGCCTGCGACGCCACCGAGGACAAGAAGCACATCGACCTGTCCTCCGAACCGCTGATCCTGGTGTGTGCGGCCGGCCTCAACGGCTCCAACGTCGACGACGTGGCCAAGGAGGTGGCGATCTACCGGGCCCACAAGGCGGCACCGATCGTCATCGCCACCGAGGGCGAGGGCCGCTTCGCCAGCGCCCTCGCCGTGCTCACCGTGCCCGAGACCCATCCCCAGCTGGCGTTCGTGCTGGCCACCATGGTCGGGCACCTGTTCGGCTACGAGGCGGCGCTGGCCATCGACGCCCAAGCGCTGCCGCTCAAGGAGATCCGTGCCGCCATCGAGGGCGCGCTGGCACAGGGAGCCACCGACGGCGAGCAGATCCTGTCCGGGTTGCGGGAACAGATCGCCGCCCCCGTGCAGCGGTTCTTCGACGGCATCCGGGCCGGTCAGTACGACGGGCACCTCGAGGCCTCCACGGCCATCCGCGTCGCCAACCTGCTCCGGTACGCCACCGGGGTGATCGGGCTCGACGGCTACCAGCTCGACCACGGCAAGGTGGGCACGCCGGCCGTCCTGGTCGACGACCTCACCGCCGGACTCACCCGGGCCATCGACGAGCTGACCCGCCCGATCGACGCCATCAAGCACCAGGCCAAGACGGTCACCGTGGGGATCTCCCGCACCGACGAATCGCTGCTCGAGGTGCCGCTCGTGCGCGAGGTGCTCGCCGCCGGTGCGCCGCGCGACCAGCTCACGTACAAGAACCTGCGGACCCTGGCCGACGTGTCCCCGGCCATCGAAGAGGTCGTCGGGTTCACCCGGTACCGCATCGAGGGACCGGTCGACTCGACCACCGTCGAGGCCACCATCACCGTGGTCGACCGGGGCGGCATCGCGCTCGACCTGCCGTTGCGCACCGAGACCAACCCCGTGCTGCGCGGCACCAAGCACCAGGTGGCCTCCGACCAGGAGCTGCTGGTCGGCAGGGGACGCAGCGACGGTCGCACCATCGTGATCGTCCCCGAGATCAAGGACGGCGTCACCACCGGCATCACCTTGCTGCACGTGCGCTTCGTCGAGCACCTGTCGGTGGCATCGGCACGGGGTGTGCTCGCCGGCTACCGGCGGCGACTGGCGGCGCTGCGCGACGCGGTCACCGAGACCGAGCCCACCTTCCGCGACGACCTGCTCGCCGAGGTGCCCGTGGTCGAGCTCCTGACCTCGCCGGTCAGCCTGCTGGCCGACCGCTGGCGGTCGTGAGGCGAGCGGTGAGGAGGGGGCGGTCGTCGTGGCCGGCGTGATCGGCGTCGGCATCGATCTGGTCGACATCGACCGGTTCCGCCGCTCGCTCGAGCGCACGCCGTCGATGGCCGAGCGCATGTTCACCGAGGGCGAGCGCGAGTACGCCCGCGCCGCCAACGACCCCACTCAGCGCTTCGCCGCCCGCTTCGCCGCCAAGGAAGCGGTGATGAAGGCCATGGGGGTGGGGCTGGGTGCCTTCGGCTTCCACGACGTCGAGGTCGTGCGGGCCGATGGTGGACAGCCGTCGCTGGTCGTCATCGGTGCGGCCGAGCTCCTCGCCGTCGAGCGCGGCGTCGTGGCCTGGCAGCTCAGCCTCACGCACACGCACGCCTCGGCCGGCGCCGTGGTCGTCGCGCTTGGCTGAGCTGTTCGCGCTGCTCAGGTCGGACGAAGCTCGGGGTGCAGGCGCTGGAGGTTGTGCCGGCGCAGGTCGTCGGGGATCGAGACGGCACGGCGGCCGACCGTGTCGAAGGCCAGGCTCACCACCTCGAAGGTGCACAGCAGGTCCTGCCGGTCGAGGTCGAAGGCCCACAGCACCTGCTGGTTGACCTTGTCGGCCACGGAGACCGTGGCGGCGAAGCTCTGGATGCGGGTGCCCTGGCGGGGGAGTCGTCGCACGGCGACCCGCGTCTCCATCGACGCCCACCCGATGCGCGCTCCGTCAGGACCGTCGTGCAGGGTCGGTGCGCTCGCCCCCTCCAGGGGTTCGCCACCCCACAGCAGCATCGGGGCGTCGTGGGCTCGCAGCCAGCCGTCGGCGCCGCACTCGTCGGGCTCGACCGTGCGGGGGTGGCGCATGGCCAGGTCTCGCTCGCGCACCTCGTCGAGCGTCGGTGCCGAGCGGATCGGATCGGTGTCGAGGCGGATGCTCCGTGGCTGCCCGCGGGTCGGGATGTCGATGGTGGGGAGGTCTCGCGCCGGCGGCCAGTTGCTGGCCGGGCCGTCGGCCGCCCGGGCCTCGAGCCGCTGCACGAAGCTGGCGGCCAGGTCGTCGGTGTCGGCGTTGACCAGCTCGTGGTACAGGCGCAGCTCGCCGTCACCGACGCCGAGCACGCCGGTGCGCACCAGCAGCGGTGCGTCCAGGAGCTGCTCGTGCAGGTGCCGGGTGTAGAGGTCGACGGGCTCGATCCACAGGTCGTTGGCGCCGCCCAGGGACTCGACGAAGGCGTCGCTGGCGGCACGGGCGTTCTCGCCGTAGAAGCGGACGTTCATGTGACCGAGGTGGTCGATCTGGTCCTCGCTGACGACGCTTCGGTGGGTGACGATGAGCTCGGTCATGGCCAGCGCACGGTACCGGCGGCCCCGGCGAGGTCCCGAATGCGCATCACGCGTCAGGTGGCCGACGGCGGGAGCTGGTTGAAGGCCCGCACGTAGACGCGGACGTGGTCGAGGTTCCAGTCGCGGAGGCAGCCGCCGAACTGCGTCTGGTCGCTGTCATCGAGCGCCGGCTGCAGCACGAACCGGAAGCGGCCCTGTCCATCGTTCGTGGGACCGACGGGCTCCACGCCCGAGACCACGTCGGAGCTGCGGGTCTCGGGCGTGCACATGGCCACCTTCGCCCGAGCGAGATCGGTCAGCCCTTGCCCCGATTCGCCGGAGTTGGCGTGTGCGTCGATCACGACCTCGACCCGGGAGTCGGGCGCGACGTCCTGGTGCGTGGCCATCGTGGCCTCGCGCAGTTGCACGACACCGAAGCCGACGGCAGCGACGATGACCAGGAGACCGATGACTGCCGTCAGCCGGCCGAGCCCTTGGTCGTGGCGGTACTTCACGGTTCACGACGCCCGAGCAGGATGCGCAAGCCAGGGTCGTCGAAGTGGGGAACGGACTGGGCGAGGGCGGAGACGTCGTCGACGTGGAGGCCACCCTCGGGGTAGGCGATGCTCGTGAGGTCGCCGGCCAGGCGCCCCTCCTCGAGGCTGGAGGTGGTGCGTGCTGCCACCTTGTCGAGGACCCAGGCCAGGCCCGACAGCAGGACGCCGCCGCCGACCAGCATGGTGATGAAGACGTTCGATCGGGAGACGACCTCTTCGGGCTCGAGCCAGGCGAAGCGGCGACGCCGGGGGCGCGTGGAACGCAGGACCTCACGGACCTCGTCGTGCTCGCTCGTGGTGCTGCCTCCGCGTTCGGGACCGCCGTGGTCGATCTTGCGGACCACGACCGCGGTGGCGAGTCCCACCTCGGCGAACAGGGCGACCAGTCCGAAGTACAGCGCCCGGGTCCACTCCCACCGGTTCAGCGACATCACGGAGTACGCGGCGGCGGCGACCAGGGTGATGATCGCGAAGAGCCAGACGACCTTCTTCATGCTGGAGGCCTCCTGGTCGTCCGTCGCTGCCTCGTCGACCACTTCGATGTCGCCGGTGTCGCCGTGCACGACGACCTCGGTGCCTTCGGGCAGTTCGTCGAGCGCACCGGCGTGGCCCACCACGGTCGGCACGCTTGCCTCCCGGGCGAGGATGGCCAGGTGGGCCAGCACGCTGCCCGTCTCGGACACGACGCCGCCCAGGCGCGAGAGCAACGGGCCGAGGCCGGGTCGGAGCGCGTCGACCACGAGGACCGCCCCCCGGGGCGGATCGTCGGTGTCGTGGGTGACCACGCCGCGGCCGGTGCCACCGCCGGCACCGGTGCCGCCGCCGGAACCGCCCTGGTCACGCTCGGCGATGGGCCGACCCTGGTCGGACACCCGGAACCGGGCGGGAAGGGGTTGCCCGCTCGGCTGTTGCTGACGCCGCCACTCGAGCAGGTCGTCGACGACGTCGGCGCGATGGTTCACGACGGCGGCCAGGTCGTCGTAGGTGAGCAGTCGGACGTCGTCTGCTCGGGGCAGGCGACCGTCGCGCTCCAGCAATTGGCCCAAGCGCCAGGCCGCTCGGCCGGTCGCTTCCTGCACCCAGCGGACACGCAACCGCAGTGCCTCCCGGAGCACCCGGTTGTGGTCGGCGTCGGATCGGTCGGGTCGGGACTCGCCCTGGCCGGCGGGTAGGTCGGGCGTCTGCGACGATCCGGGCAGTTCGGTCGTCGGCCCGATATGGGGTGGGACGAGCGCCAGCACGACCGGGCTCCGGGCGACGATCTCGTCGTCGGATCGCCCGTCGGCGCGCGCTTCGGCGAGGACGCGCATGGCGACGGATGCGCCGGTGAGCGTGGCGCCCGAGGTCTCGACCAGCTGGCCCATGAGCACCTCGTGGGCGTGCAGCGAGCGCAGCGCCATGCGGCCGCGCCCCAGGAGGGCGACGAGCTGTCGCTCGGACAGTCCGGACAGCGGCGGCAACGACTCGAGGTCGGCGTCGACGCGGCGGAGCAGGCGATCGGCGAGCGACGGCAGCGCGCTGCGCAGCCGGCCCACTCGCCAGGCCGAGCGCAGGCGCCGGATCCGGGCCGAGATGGCGTGCCACGGTGGCCGGTCCTGCTCCTCGATCTCTCCGGTGTGCTCGAGGTCGATGGCGGCCCGCCCGTCGACGGTGATGACCAGATCGGATCCTTCCAACGCCGACGATCGCGTGGCGGCGGTGAGCTCGAGGGCGCGCCGGACCGCCTCGTCGAGCGGCGGGACCCAGAGGTCGGACTCCAGGGGCGAGAGGGCGTCGGGGAACGTCTCGGCGACCGGGCCGGGCCCGTAGACCGAGCCCTGCGGCACGCCGCGGACCTCGGTGGTGACCGGTCGGGACTGCAGGACCACCAGCTGATCGTCGACCACCGCCCACTCGACGTCCTGAGGACCGCCGAAGACGTCGGCGACACGACCGGCGATGTCGGCGAGCTCGCACAGCAGGTCGTCACCGAGCGACGGCCCGTCGCGCTCGTCGGTCTCGACGGCGGAGCCGTCGGGCTCGATGAGGTGCCGGGAACCGTCGACCTCGCCGCTCACCAGCGCATCGGGTTGTCCCTCCACGGCGGTGACCAGCAGCCGGTCGGATCGACCCGTGACCGGGTCGACCCCGAACAGCACGCCGGCGACGTCGGGATCGACCATGGGCTGGATCAGGACGGCGATGGGATGGTCGGTGGCGTCGGCCCGCTCGCGTGAGTCGAGCACGGTCTGCACCGCCGAGACCAGGGCGTCCTGGTCGGTGATGTCGATCACCGACTCGAACTGCCCGGCCTGTGAGGATTCGTCGGCGTCCTCGACGACCGACGAGGAGCGGGCGACGAGCCGCGCCGCACCGTCCTCGGACGCGAAGTGCCCCCATGCCTGGTCGACCGCCGGATGCCCGGTCACCTCGTCGCCACCGTCGATGTCGTCGCAGAAGGTGGTGGTGAGCACGACACCGGGCAGCGTGTCGATGCCTGCAGCACGCAGGGTCGCCAGGGCCGCCGCCTTGCCTCCCGCCAGATCGACCTGTGTCGTCTTCTCGTCGTCGAGGGTCCGCAGGCGCTCGTTCGTGGAGCGGTCCTCCGAGGTGGCTGGGGCCGGCGCGTGCACGCTGCGTCCATGCCCCGCCACGGTCGCGTCCATGCGGTTCTCCGCCGGCCACCGACCGGGAAGGTTCCCGGTGATCATGCCGACTCCGACGCGCCGGTCCGCCCCGCAGTTCCATCGGGAGCCGCCGTACTCCCCGCGTCGCTGGTTCGCCCGACCCGGCGTCCTGGCACTGACGCTGCTGGCCGTGGTCACGCTGGCGGTGTTGGCCGCGTACGACGGATCGCGCCTGCTGCTCACCGTGGACGAACCCATCCAGCGCTGGGTGGCCCAACATCGCAGCGACGACTGGACCGCCTTCTTCAACGCGGTCAGCCACCTCGGCGACAACCGCATCGTCCTGCCGTTGGGTGTGTTGCTCGCGGCGGTGACGTTCCGTCGTTGCCGCTACCTGGCGATCGCGGTGCTGCTGGCGCTCGCCGTCCGCCCCGGACTCGAGTTCGTCCTCAAGTCGCTGATCGACCGTGCCCGGCCGGACATCGCCCCGCTGGCGCACTTCGCCGGACCCTCGCACCCCAGCGGGCATCCGTTGGCCGCCACCGCCTTCTGGGGCCTGCTGCCCCCGGTGGTGGCGCTCTTCGGCGCCGGCAAGAAGCTGTGGTGGACGGTCACCGGCGGGGTGAGCGCCATCATCGTGCTGGTGGCGATGGCCCGTGTGTACCGCGGCGCGCACTGGGCCACCGACGTCACCGCCTCGGTGCTGTGGGCGACGCTGTTCCTGCTCGCCGTCGAGGTGCTCTACACCCGCTTCCACGAGCGCTTCGGCTGGCACGACGACGCTGACGAGCTCGACGCTCGGGGAGCGGCCGTCGGCGGCGAGCTGGTCGATGCCGACCGGACCTCGCCGTCCTGAGGCATACCGAGTGGCAGGATTCTCCTCGTGCTCCCCGTCGTGACCGTCGACCAGATGCAGGCCATCGACGCCGATGCACCCGAACCCACCCAGGTGCTGATCGACCGGGCAGGTGGTGCGGTCGCCCGTGCCGCGGTCGGGCTGTTGGGCGGTGCGTACGGTCGCCGGATCGTCGTGGTCGCCGGGCCGGGGAACAACGGCGCCGACGGCCGTTCGGCTGCAGCTGAGCTGCGCCGACGAGGAGCGACGTGCACGGTGATCGACCTGGCCGACGCCCCGCGGCGGCTGCCCGACGCCGATCTGGTGATCGACGCCGCGCTCGGTACCGGCATCTCCCGGCCGTACGACGCGCCCGATCCCGGACGGGCGCTCGTGCTCGCCGTCGACATCCCCTCCGGCGTGCGGGGCGACACCGGCGAGGTGCTGGGTGCCCCGATGACCGCCGACCTCACGGTGACCTTCGCCGCCCTGAAGCCGGGGTTGTTGCTCGGCGACGGACCGGCCCATTGCGGCGTGGTGCGCCTGGTCGACATCGGCCTCGACGTGTCGCGCGCCACGGTGCACCTGGTCGACGACGCGGGCGCGTCGGTTCGCATCCCGCGCCGGGCCGCCGACGCCCACAAGTGGAAGCAGGCGGTGCTGGTGGTGGCCGGCAGCCCCGGCATGACCGGTGCTGCGGCCATGGCTGCGGCCGCCGCGCAGCGGGCAGGTGCCGGCATGGTCCGCCTCGCTTCGCCCGGCGCCGGACACGCCACCGACGTTCCCACCGAGGTCGTGACCATCGACGTCGACGAGACTCGCTGGGCCGACGAGCTGCTCGACGCGAAGCGCCGTGAGCACGCCGTCGCCATCGGTCCCGGGCTGGGGACGTCGATGGCGGTGCGCCACCAGATCCGCACGTTGGTCAGCGGTCTCGACCTGCCCATGGTGATCGACGGCGACGGCCTGACCGCCCTGGGCCACGACGCCGCCGAGGTCCTCTCGTCGCGGACGGCTGCGACCATCCTGACCCCCCACGACGGTGAGTTCGAGCGCCTGGCGGGCGTCCCGCCCGGAAGCGACCGCATCGCCGCCGTCCGCGACCTGGCCGATCGGCTGGGCGTGGTGGTGCTCGCCAAAGGTCCGACCACCGTGGTCGCCGAGCCCGGTGGCGGCGTGCTCCTCGCCGCATCCGGCGACGAGCGCCTGGCCACGGCGGGCACGGGCGACGTGCTCACCGGCATCATCGTCGCCCTGCTGGCCGGCGGTGCCGACGCCGTCGACGCCGCAGCCGTGGGTGCCCACGTGCACGGGCTCGCTGCGCGCACCGCCCCCCGCATCGGCGCCATCGCCTCCGACGTCATCGCCGGCATCCCCCAGGTGATGGAGCGCCTGGTGCTCGGTGGGGCTGCCTGATGTTCGGATCGGTCGCGACCGTCTCGCGCGCCGCCATCGCCCACAACACCGCCCTGCTCGCCGACCTGGCGGGCGATGCGCAGCTGTGCGCCGTGGTGAAGGCCGATGGCTACGGCCACGGCGCCGTCGAGGTGGCCCGGGCCGCCCTCGGGGCGGGTGCCACCTGGCTCGCCGTTGCCCACGTCGCCGAGGCGCAGGTGCTGCGCTCGGCCGGCGTCGACGCGCCGATCCTGCTGCTGAGCGAACCGGCCACCGACGACGTCACGCTCGACGCCGCGCTGGCCATGCGCCTGCACCTGATCGCCTACCGGGCCGAGTTCCTCGACGCCATCGCGGCGCGCGCCACGCGGCTGGGCGCGCCTCCTGTGCCCATCCACCTCGACGTCGACACCGGCATGCGCCGCGTCGGTGTCGAGCCGCACCAGGCCGTCGAGTTCGCCCGCCGCATCGTCGACGACCCGGTGCTCGACCTCGCCGGCACGATGACGCACCTGGCCGTGGCCGACGAGCCCGGCAACCCGGGCACCGACGCCCAGCTCGGCCGGTTCGAGAAGGTGCTCGCCGAGTTCGCGGAGGCCGGCATCGATCCCGGCCTGCGCCACGCCGCCAACTCGGCCGCCACCATGATCCACCCGCGGGCTCGCCTCGACCTGGTGCGGGCTGGGATCTCGCTGTACGGCATCCCGCCGTCTCCCGTCCTCGCCGCGTTCACCGACCTCCGCCCGGCGTTGCGTTGGACGGCTGAGGTGCGCTTCGTGAAACCGGTGTCGGCGGGCGAGGGGATCTCCTACGGCCACCACCACGTGTTCGAGGCCGACACCATGGTCGCCACCATCCCCGCCGGCTACGCCGACGGTGTGCGCCGCCGGCTGGGCGTGGTGGGCGGCGAGGTGCTCATCCGGGGGCGTCGGCGGCCCATCGTGGGCGTGGTCACCATGGACCAGTTCATGGTCGACGTCGGCCCCGACACCGACGTGCAGGTCGGCGACGAGGCCGTGCTCGTCGGAAGCCAGGGCGGCGACGAGATCACCGCCACCGAGGTGGCGCTGCTCCTCGACACCATCGGCTACGAGATCACCTGCGGTCTCAGTCCCCGCGTGCCCCGGGTGTGGGCGTGATCACCGACGTCGACGGTGTACGCGTCGGGCACTGGACCGACGTCGACGCCGCCACCGGCTGCACCGTCGTGCTGCTCCCCGAGGGAACGGTGGCGTCGGGCGAGGTGCGCGGCGGTGCCCCGGCCACGCGCGAGTTCGCCCTGCTCGACCCCACTCGCATGGTCCAGCGACTCGACGCCGTGGTGCTCACCGGCGGGTCGGCGTTCGGGCTGGCCAGCGCCCACGGCGTCATGGAGCACCTCGCCGAGGCCGGCGTCGGGTTCGAGACCGCCGGTGGGGTCGTCCCCATCGTGGTGGCCATGGCCCTGTACGACCTCACGGTCGGCGACGGCACCGTGCGTCCTGGCGCCACCGAAGGTCGTCGAGCCGCACAGGTCGCTGCTCCTGGACCGGTGGAGACCGGCCTGGTCGGCGCCGGCACGGGCGCCACCGTGGGCAAGTGGCGCGGTCCCGACCACCGCCGCCCCGGTGGGCTGGTGACCGCCGCCGCCACCGGCCCGGACGGGCTCGTGGTCGCCGCGCTCGTCGCGGTCAACGCCTTCGGCGAGCCCGGTGCCGAACCGTCGGACGTGGTCGGTGGCACCACCGGCGAGGCGTGGTCCAACACCACCATCGGCGTCGTCGTCACCAACGCCCGCCTCGACAAGCTCGCCTGCCACCTGCTCGCCCAGTCGGCCCACGACGGGCTGGCGCGTGCCGTGGCCCCCGTCCACACCGCGGTCGACGGCGACGCCTTCGTCGCCGCAGCCACGGGCACGGTCGACGCCGAGGCGGCGGTGGTCCGGAACCTGGGCGTCGACGTGGTCAGCCGGGCGGTGCTGTCGCTGCGGGAGCCGGCCGCGGGGAACGAGCGGCCCCAGCGGTAGTGTCGGCCCCCGTGAAGTCCGAGCACACGGGCACCGTCGCGGGGTCGTTGCGGTGATCCTGCGCGCCCGGACCTCCGACGTCGACGCCACCCGGGCACTGGCCGGTGCCGTGGCCGGCCTGGCCACCTCCGGTGACGTGATCCTGCTGGCCGGCGAGCTCGGTGCGGGCAAGACCGCCTTCGCCCAGGGCTTCGGCGCCGGCCTGGGGATCACCGAGCCCATCACCAGCCCGACGTTCACGCTGGCCCGGCAGTACGAAGGCAGCCTGACCCTGCACCACCTCGACGTGTACCGCCTCGAGCGGTACTCCGAGCTGCTCGACGTGGGTCTCAGCGAGCTCATCGACGGTGGCGCCGTGGTGCTCATCGAGTGGGGAGATGCTGTCGCGCCGGCGCTGCCCAACGACTACCTCGAGATCACGTTCACCTACGGCACCGAAGACGACGACCGGCTGCTCGAGCTGCGCTGCGTCGGCGGTCGATGGTCCGCACGCCACCGCGCCCTCGACGAGGCGCTCCACCAGTGGAGGGCCACCTAGATGCTCATCCTCGGGATCTCCACCTCCACCCAGCAGGTCGGGTGCGCCATCGGCGGCCACGAGGGTGTCCTCGCGTCGGCACACTCGGCACGGGGCAAGCGCCACGCCGAGAACCTGGCGCCGGCCATCGACTTCGCCCGCCGGCAGGCGCGCATCGAGCTGTCCGAGATCTCGGTGGTGGCGGTCGACCTGGGCCCCGGCCTCTACACGGGGCTGCGTGTCGGCATCGCCGCGGCGAAGGCGGCCGCCCACGCGTTGCGGGTGCCGATGATCGGCATCTCCAGCCTCGACCTGCTCGCCTGGCCGCTGCGCCACACCGACCGTGAGCTCGTCGCGGTGATCGACGCCCGGCGCGGCGAGGTCTTCCACGCCCGCTACCGCCCCACCCCGGGCGGCCTCCAGCGCCTGACCGAGCCCGAGGTCACCGAACCCGACGACCTGCGGGCCGACCTCGAGGCGGTCGACGGCGACTACCTGCTGGTCGGAGACGGTGCCCTCCGCTACGCGGAGGACTTCGAGGACCTCATCGGCGCCGAGACGGCCGAGCAGTACCTCGCCTATCCGAGCGCCGCGTCGCTCGTGCAGCTGGCCCACGCCCGGGCCATCCGCGAGGAGTTCGTCCAGCCCTGGGAGCTCGAACCGCTGTACCTGCGACCGCCCGACGCCGAGATCAACTGGATGACCCGCGACGGTGCCGCACCCGGCGAGGCCAGGTGACCGTGGTCATCTCCGAGCACGACCAGCGGATGGCCGCCCCGGTGCCCTCGGTTCGCATCTCACCCATGCGCCGCCGGCACCTGCGCGGCGTCGTGCGCATCGAGCAGGCGGTCAACCCCCGGCCGTGGTCGCTCAACCTGTTCCTGTCCGAGCTGCGCTACACCGAGTCACGGGCCTACCTCGTGGCGCGGGTCGGCGCGTCCATCGTCGGGTACGCCGGCCTCATGCTGGTGGCCGGTGACGGGCACATCACCAACGTCGGTGTCGACCCCGGCCACCGCCGCCAGGGCATCGCCACCCGGCTGCTCCTCGAGCTGTGCCGGCGGGCGCTCGAGGAAGGTGCCGAGGCGCTCACGCTCGAGGTGCGGGTCTCCAACACCGCCGCCCAGGGCCTGTACCGGCGGTTCGGCTTCGTGCCCGCCGGTGTGCGCAAGAACTACTACTCCGACGCCAACGAGGACGCGCTCATCATGTGGGCCACCGACATCGACACGCCGACCTTCCGGGCGCACCTGCTCGACATCGAGCGGTCGCTCCCCAGCCCCACGATCCTGGAGGGAAGCTGATGCGGTTCCCCGACGTCCACACCGTCCTCGGCATCGAGAGCTCGTGCGACGAGACTGCGGCCGCGGTCGTCCGCGACGGCCGGGTCGAGCTGTCGTCGGTCATCTCCAGCCAGATCGACCAGCACGCCCGCTACGGCGGCGTCGTCCCCGAGATCGCGTCGCGGGCGCACGTGGAGATGCTCAACCCGGTGATCGCCGAGGCCATCGTCCAGGCCGGCATCGCCGACGGCGAGATCGACGCCGTCGCCGCCACGTACGGGCCCGGGCTCGTCGGTTCGCTGCTGGTCGGGGTCTCGGCGGCCAAGACCCTGGCACTGGTGTGGGGGGTGCCGTTCATCGCCGTCAACCACCTCGAGGCCCACCTGTACGCGGCCATGCTCGAGGACCCCACGTTCGAGCTGCCGGTGGTCGTGCTGCTGGTCTCGGGCGGGCACACCATGCTCGTGCACTGGGAGGACCACGGCGTGTACACGGTGCTCGGCGGCACCATCGACGACGCCGCCGGCGAGGCCTACGACAAGGTCGCTCGCTACCTGGGCCTGGGCTACCCCGGCGGTCCGGTCATCGACCGGATCAGCATCGACGGCGACCCCGAGGCCATCGCCTTCCCGCGCGCCCTGCCCGACCGCCCGTACGACTTCTCCTTCTCGGGGCTCAAGACCTCGGTCGTCAACCACGTGCGCAAGCACCCCGACGCCAGCACCGAGGACGTCGCCGCCTCGTTCCAGGAGGCGGTGGTCGACGTGCTGGTCACCAAGACCCGCCGGGCCGCGGCCGACGTCGGGGCCAAGGGCATCTGCATCGGTGGCGGCGTGGCCGCCAACTCGCGCCTGCGCGAGCGCGTCCTCGACGTGTGCGCCTCCGACGGCCTGGCCGCGTACGTACCCGACCGCGCCAACTGCACCGACAACGCGGCCATGGTGGCGGCGGCGGGCTGGTGGAGCCTGCAGCGCGACGGAGACTCGCCGCTCGACACCGGGGCCGACCCCAACCTCGCCCTTCCCACCCGTTGACGGACCGGGGCGCCGGGGCAGTGCTGCCCATCGACGAGATCGACCTCGCGTCGTTGATCCTGGCTCGGAACGACACGCACCCCGCCGGCGACTGGTGGTACGACCCCCGCACCGGACGGTCGCTCTACTACGGCCTGGACGACGACCGCGACCTCCCCGAGCTGATCGAGGGCGTCCACGTGCTGGTCCCCCGCGAACCCCAGCCCCGCTCCGACGTGGAGGACTTCTTCGAGGTCGCCGATCAACTGGGTGCGCCCGAGGAGGACGTCGTGCGGCTCTGGGACGCCTTCCGCGGCAAAGGTGGTCTGCGCCGGTTCCGCGAGCTCGTCGCGCGTACCGGCGCCGCCGAGGCGTGGTCGGCCTTCACGTACCAGCGCGAGGCCGATCGGGCCATCGACTGGTTGCTCGACCGTGGCCTGGTCGACCCTCGGTCCCTCGGCGACGGGCGCGGACCGGGCGACTCGGGCGGCCGGTAGGGTCGCCCGTCGTGGAGCGACGACGCATCGGCGTGCTCGAGGTCTCGGTGGTCGGACTCGGCTGCAACAACTTCGGCATGCGGATCTCCGCCGAGGAGACCGCAGCGGTGGTCGGTGCCGCCATCGACGCCGGCATCAACTACTTCGACACCGCCGAGTCCTACGGCGAGGGCCGCTCCGAGGAGTACCTCGGCGCCGCGCTGGGCGGTCGGCGTGATCAGGTCGTGATCGCCACCAAGTGGGGGTCCCGTCCGGTCGACGGCGGGGCGCGTCCGGGCACACCCGGCGCGGTGCGGGCCGCGCTCGAGGCCAGCCTGCGCCGCCTCGGCACCGATCACGTCGACCACTACCAGCTCCATCGACCCGACCCCGAGACACCAATCGCCGACACGCTGGGCGTGTTGGCCGAGCTCCGCGCCGAGGGCAAGATCCGCGAGATCGGCTGCTCGAACTTCTCGGCCGCGCAGCTCGACGAGGCGGTGGACGCCGCCACCGAGCTGGGTGTGGCTCCGTTCGCGTCGGTGCAGAACCACTACAGCCTGCTCACCCGCGACCCCGAGGAGAACGGGGTGCTCGAGGCGTGCGCCCGGCACGGCATCGCCTTCGTCCCCTACTTCCCGCTCGAGTCCGGCGTCCTCACCGGCAAGTACCGGGTCGACCAACCGCCACCGGAGGGGACCCGGCTGGCCGCCTGGGGCGAACGGGCGTCGCGGTTCAAGAACGACGACACCATGGCCCGTGTGGCCGAGCTCACCGGGTGGGCCCGGGCCCGCGACCACTCGATCCTCGACCTGGCCATGGGCTGGCTCGTCTCGAACCCGTCCGTCGCCAGCGTGATCTGCGGGGCGACGAAGCCGGAGCAGATCCGCGCCAACGTCGCCGCCGCCCGGTGGTCGCTCTCCGAAGAGGACCGAGCCGAGCTCTCCCCGTGAATCACTCTCTGTGCGCGGGGTAGGGACACCGCACGTCACCAGCCACGAAGGCCGACATGATCTCCGACCCACCCGACGACCAGGCGCCCGACGATGTGACCGGCGTGCTGCCCCAGGTCCTGCTGCGGCTCGACGACTTCATCGCCGGCGAACCGACGCTCCCGTTGGCGTACCTGCTGGTGGTGACGGGCCCGGCTCGTGGGACGACGCTCGTGGTCGATCGGCTGCCGCTCGTGGTGGGCCGCTCCGACGAGGCCGATCTGGTCATCCCCGACGAGACGGTGTCGCGGCGACACGCCGAGCTGCGTGGCGACCGCAGCGCGCTCGAGGTCGAGGACCTCGGCTCGTCCAACGGCACCACCCTGCGGGGCAACGCCATCGTGGGATCCCTCGCCCTGCTCGACGGCGACCTCGTCGGCTTCGGCTCCGCCGTCTGCCTGGTGAAAAGAATCGCGTGAGGTGGTCCGGAGGGAGCGCCAGCGACCGGTGAGGGCAACCGTGACCAACAACTCCGTGTACGTGGGCGTGCGCACAGCGACGGAGGAGCGAGCACACGCCGATCGAGTTAGCAGTCTCCGCTTGCGAGTGCCAGGCTGCCTCCATTACCGTTAGCACTCGTCCAAATCGAGTGCTAACCGCGTCACCATGGAGGCGCCACCGATGAACCTGCAGCCCCTCGAGGACCGCATCGTCGTCCGACCGAGCGAGTCCGAGGAAACCACCGCCAGCGGCCTGGTCATTCCCGACACGGCCAAGGAGAAGCCCCAGCAGGGCGAGGTCCTGGCTGTCGGCCCGGGCAAGCGTTCCGACCAGACCGGCGAGATCATCCCGATGGATGTCAACGTCGGCGACACCGTCGTCTACAGCAAGTACGGCGGCACCGAGATCACCTCGGGCGGTGAGGATCTGCTGATCCTCAACGCCCGCGACGTGCTCGCCATCGTCAAGTAGATCCAGGGCCGGGCTCCCGCCCAGGAAGGAACAGAACACTCATGCCAAAGATCCTGAAGTTCGGTGACGACGCTCGCCGGGCCCTCGAGGCGGGCGTGAACCACCTCGCCGACTCGGTCAAGGTCACCATCGGACCCAAGGGCCGCAACGTCGTCCTCGAGAAGAAGTTCGGCGCGCCGACCATCACCAACGACGGCGTCTCCATCGCTCGCGAGGTCGAGCTGGAGGACCCGTTCGAGAACATGGGCGCCCAGCTGGTCAAGGAAGTCGCCACCAAGACCAACGACATCGCCGGCGACGGCACCACCACCGCCACCGTCCTCGCTCAGGCACTCGTGCACGAGGGGCTGCGCAACGTGGCTGCTGGTGCGTCCCCGATGGGTCTGAAGAAGGGCATCGAGGCCGCCGTGCGCGCCGCGGTCGAGTCCATCGCCGAGCAGTCGCACGAGATCGACGACAAGAGCGAGATCGCCCAGGTCGCCGCCATCTCGGCCGCCGACACGGCCATCGGCGAGGTGCTCGCCGACGCCATCGACAAGGTCGGCAAGGACGGCGTGGTCACCGTCGAGGAGTCCAACACCTTCGGCATGGACCTCGAGTTCACCGAGGGCATGCAGTTCGACAAGGGCTACCTGTCGCCGTACTTCGTCACCGACCCGGAGCGCCAGGAAGCCGTGCTCGAGGATCCCTACATCCTCTTCTTCGGCTCCAAGATCTCCTCGGTGCAGGACGTGCTGCCGTTGCTCGAGAAGGTCATGCAGTCGGGCAAGCCGCTGGTCATCGTGTCCGAGGACGTCGAGGGCGAGGCTCTGGCCGTGCTCGTGGTCAACAAGATCCGTGGCACCTTCAACGCCGCCGCGGTGAAGGCCCCCGGCTTCGGTGAGCGCCGCAAGGCGATGCTCCAGGACATGGCCATCCTCACCGGTGGTCAGGTCATCTCCGAAGAGGTCGGCCTCAAGCTCGAGAACACCACGCTCGACCTGCTCGGTACCGCCCGCAAGGTGATCATCACCAAGGACGACACCACCATCGTCGAGGGTGGTGGCTCCGATGACGACGTCAAGGGCCGCATCGAGCAGATCAAGCGCGAGATCGACGAGACCGACTCCGACTGGGACCGCGAGAAGCTCCAGGAGCGCCTCGCCAAGCTCAGCGGCGGTGTCGCCGTGGTCCGCGTGGGCGCCGCCACCGAGGTGGAGCTCAAGGAGAAGAAGCACCGCATCGAGGACGCCCTGTCGGCCACGCGTGCGGCCATCGAGGAGGGTGTGGTCGCCGGCGGCGGCACCGCCCTGCTCCGGGCCCGCGCTGCTGTGCAGAAGGTCATCGACGGACTCGAGGACGACCAGCAGACCGGCGCCCGCGCCGTGTACACCGCGCTGGCCGCCCCCGCCCGCCAGATCGCCCACAACGCCGGTCTCGAAGGCGCCGTGGTGATCGAGCACGTCGAGCGCGAGACCGGTGGCACCGGCTTCAACGCCGCCACCGGCGAGTTCGAGGACCTGGTCAAGGCCGGCGTCATCGATCCCGCCAAGGTCACCCGTGCGGCACTGCAGAACGCGGCGTCCATCGCCGCCATGGTGCTCACCACCGAATGCCTCGTGGCCGACGAGCCCGAGGACGAGCCGGCCATGCCCGGCGGTGGCGACATGGGCGGCATGGGCGGTATGGGAGGCATGGGCTTCTAGAAGCCGTGCTGATGGCGGTCCGCTTCGCGGCGCCGCGTGCCGGCTGCTCGCTGGCGCCGGGCGTGCCCGCCCCGACGCCGGCCTGACCGCCAGCCGATTCGCACCGATGCCGGGCCCCGGGCCCGGCATCGGGCGTTTTCAGGTGCCCGGGATAGCCTGGCGCACGTATGGAGATTCCCCCGCCCGACCCCAAGAAGCTGCTCGACCACTGGATGGACTGGGAGCGCGGCGAGATCCCTCCTGGCGAGCTCATGAAGCAGTTCAAGATGGGTGGGATGCGTCAGTTGCTCGAGACGCTGGTCGAAGGCGGCGATCCGGGCACCGGCGAGACCGTGGGCGATCTCCTGGACTCGTGAGGTGGACGCGACGCCGGCGGTACCGGGGGTGAGCGACGAGCCGGTGCGCGGCGGTCCCCAGCGGATCCCGCGGCCGCCCGGCACGCGTCCGGGTCCGCCGCCCCCCTGGGCCGAGCTCTCGCCGGATCGCCGGCGTCCCTCGATCGGTCTGGTCCGCGACGCCCTCGCTGCGTCACCGCCGCCCCGGTCGTCGCCCATCGAGAGCGTCACCTCCCGCGCCTCGGCCGTCCTCGCTCCGCTCTACGAGCGCGACGGCGAGACCCACGTCGTCCTCACCCGCCGCTCGTGGCATCTCCGCTCCCACAAGGGCGAGATCAGCTTCCCCGGTGGCCGTCACGAGGACGGCGACGAGTCGCTGTGGGAGACGGCGTTGCGCGAGTCGTGGGAGGAGACCGCCCTCGACACCGGCGCCGTCGAGCGCATCGGCGAGCTGAACCACCTCTCCACGGTCACCAGCCGCAGCGTCATCGTCCCCTACGTCGGCGTCCTGCCCGGGCCACCCGAGCTCGAACCGAACCCCGACGAGGTCGAGGCCATCCTCCACGTGCCGCTGTCCGAGCTGCTGGCGCCCGGTGTCTACCGCCAGGAGCGCTGGGGTCTGCCCGGTCTCGACCGGCCGATCCACTTCTTCGAGCTCGTCGGCGACACGATCTGGGGCGCCACCGGCGCCATGCTCGTCGACCTGCTCACCCGCATCACCCGCTCCCAGGACCCCGGAGGTTCGCCGTGATCACCGCCTTCGTGATGATCGAAGCCCGGCCCGACGCCATCGCCGAGCTCGGCCACGCCCTCGCCGACACGCCAGGCGTGCGCGAGACCCATTCGGTGGCCGGCTCCGACGTCGACCTCATCGCCATCCTCGCCGTCCCCGACCACGAGGGCGTGGCCACCGCGGTCACCGAGCGCATCTCGAAGCTCGACGGCGTGCTGAACACGACGACCATGATCGCCTTCCGCCAGTACTCGACCGCCGAGCTCGACGCCGCCTACGAGGGCTTCGTCGAGTAGCCGCTGCCGGGCGGCTCGTCCAGGTAGACGAAGGAGCCGTCGACCAGCAGGTGGTCGATGCCCGCCAACGCGTCGGTGAGGTCGTCGGTGCGCTCGTCGTCCGTGCGCTGCATGCCGTGGTCGGCGATGAGCAGCACGGCGGTGTCGTCGAGCACGCCGCGCCGGTCGATGGCGTCGAGCAGGCGGCCGAGTCGTTCGTCGGAGTCGCGGATGGCGGCCCGGACGATGTCGGCGTGTGGTCCGCCTTCGTGGCCGGCCTCGTCGGTGAGCGAGAAGTTGCAGAACGCGTGGTCGGGGACCGGATGGTCGTCGGCCCACATGGCGAGGGCGCACCGCAGCGATGTCTCGTCGATCCTCGACATGAACCGGTACTGCGCGGAGGTCTCCCACCAGCGACCGTCGCGCGGGAAGTCGTCGTCGCGTCGGGCGTAGGGGAGCGAGCGCCCGGCGGCCAGCGCATGGAACGTCGCGTCGTCGGCGCCGCGGTCGCTGTACTCGAACGTGGCGCCGGTCCACGCCCCCGGGCGCGTGCGGTGGATCGCCTCGTGGACCGTTTCGACGTCGGCGCGCAGGTGGGTGCTGGCGTGGAACATCTGGCCGAGGTCGAGGAGGTTGCGATGGTCGCCCGTCTGGGCACAACGCCACTCGTTGTGCTGGATGCCGCTGTGCCCGGGGAAGGCGCCCGTGCCGATGGTCATGTGGTTGGCGAGCGTCGCCGAGGGGAACGAGGCCAGCAGACCACCATCGAGCGCCGTGCCACGGTCGATCAACCCGGCGACGTGGGGCGCATCGCCGTCGTCGACCGCGGCACGCAGTTCGTTGGCGTTGCAGCCGTCCCACAGCACGACGACCACCGAGCGGGCCGTGCCCCGCACCAGGGCGTCGATGACATGCCCGTCCTGGCGGGCGAGGAGCAGGTCGTCGCGCTGCTCGCCCCAGCGGTCGACGCCCCGACGTGGCGCCACGCCGGCCAGGGCGGCGACCGTGGGCGCCACGTCGACGGTGCGGGCGTGACCGGCGATCCAGCCCCGGGACGGCACACCGGCGCCGGCGGCGACGAACGGCGCCCGCCGCTGGACCGTCCCCAAGGAGCCGTGCTCACCGGCATTGCCGTGGTAGCGGTGGGCGGCGGTGTGGACGATGGCCAGGTCGGGTGCGTGGGGGCTGTCGAAGAACTGGGCGATCTCGTCGTGGGCGTGCGGTCGGGCTTCGTCGGCCGGCTCCGGGATCTCGCCGGCGAGCTCGGCGGCAGGCCCGAGGAACCGCTCAGGGTCGGTGTCGGCGAGCGGATCGTCGCCCCAGGTTTCGAGCACCGCGGTGCTGGCGGCGTCGTGTCGGAACGTCACGGCGCCTCTCGCGCTCGCTGCCCGGTAGGTCGACTGGTCGACACGGCGCAGGACGAGATCGACCATCGACGACCACGCCGGGTCGCACAGCGCCGCCTCGGCACGGTCGATCAGGTGCTGGCGATCGGCCACGCCGGCAGTGTTGCAGACCGCCCGTGACCGACGTCGTCAGCCGGCGACCAGCGCTTCCTCCGAGACCAGGTGGGTCACCGGGATCGACGGGTACGCCTCGGCCATGCGGCGGGGGACGTCGAAGCGCCACCACCGGGAGATGCCACGCGGCAGCGTCGACAGGATGATCCCCGCCACGTGCGAGCGGTCCCCGCGGCGCAGGGCCACGCTCACGGCGTACACCGGGTTGGGGTCGCCGACCTCACCGGTGGCGCCGATGCCCACCGAGGCCATGCGGTCGAGCATCTCGTCGAGGCTCCGCTGGGCCTGGGCTTGGCTCTCGCCCTCGTTCCAGCGCCCCGACGGATGGTGCTCGGGCACCACCAGGTGGAAGCGGCAGTACGGATCCTGGGCCCGCAGCTCGTGCAGGTGGTCCATCAGGTGCGGTCCGCCCAACGTCTTGTGGGCGACCACCAGGTAACGGCGCATCACAGCACCCCCTTCGCTGTCCCTCCCGTCGACCGTACGCCCGGATGCCGAGGTTGGCCAGGGGCGGCTACGTCGTGCGGTAGTTGGGGGCTTCCTTGGTGATGGTGATGTCGTGGGGATGCGACTCGCGCAACGCCGCCGAGGTGATGCGGACGAACTTGGCGCCGGTCCGCAGGTCGTCGACCGTCGGGGTGCCGCAGTAGCCCATCGCCGCTCGCAGACCGCCGGCGAACTGGTGCAGGAGCGGCCCCACCGGGCCCTTGTAGGCGACCCGGCCCTCGATGCCCTCGGGGACGAGCTTGGCCACTTCGTCGACGTGGCCCTGGAAGTACCGGTCCTTGGAGAAGCTGCGGGCCACGGGCTCGGTGGCGCCCGCGGAGGAGCGGTCGCCCATGGCGCCCATCGAGCCCATGCCGCGGTACTCCTTGTAGCGCTCACCCTGGTGGACGATGACCTCGCCGGGCGCCTCGTCGGTGCCGGCGAACATCGAGCCCAGCATCACGGTGCTGGCGCCGGCGGCCAGCGCCTTGGCGATGTCGCCGGTGTGCTGGACGCCGCCGTCGGCGATGATCGGGATGCCGAGCTCGTCGGCGGCGTCGGCGCAGTCGGCGATGGCGGTGATCTGGGGCACGCCGACGCCCGCGACGATGCGTGTGGTGCAGATGCTCCCGGGTCCCACGCCCGCCTTCACGGCATCGGCGCCGTTGGCCACCAGTGCCCGTACCGCATCGGCGGTGGCGATGTTGCCCGCCACCACGTCGACGTTCCAGCGGGACTTGACCTCCTTCACCGTGTCGAGCACGCCCCGTGAGTGGCCGTGGGCGGTGTCGACCACGAGGGCGTCGACGCCGGCGGCGACGAGCGCTTCGCAGCGGTCCATGGCGTCGGGGCCCACACCGACGGCGGCACCGACCCGGAGCCGGCCGCGCTCGTCCTGGGTGGCGTGGGGGAAGTCCTCGCGCTTGGTGATGTCCTTGATCGTGATCAGGCCACGCAGCACCTGGTCGTCGTCGACGATGGGCAGCTTCTCGATGCGGTTCTCCCACAGGATCTTGCGTGCCCGTTCGAGCGTGGTGCCCACGGGTGCGGTGACCAGCGGGGGGCGCCGCATCACGGCGCTGATCGGCTGGTCGTGGTCGTCGACGAAGCGCAGGTCACGGTTGGTGAGCAGGCCCACGAGCCGACCCTCGTGGTCGACGATGGGCACTCCCGAGACCTTGTACTTGGCCATGAGCTCGAGGGCGTCGTGGACGTGGCCGTCGGCGGTGAGCGTGACCGGATCCTCGATCATGCCCGACTGCGAGCGCTTCACCCGGTCGACCTCGACCGCCTGGTCGGCGATCGACAGGTTGCGGTGGATGATGCCCATGCCTCCGGCGCGGGCCAGCGCGATGGCCAACCGGGCCTCGGTCACGGTGTCCATGGCGGCCGACACGATGGGCAGCGCCAGCTCGATGTTGGGCGTGAACCGGGACCGCGTGTCGACCTCGTGGGGGAGCACCTCGGACTCGCCGGGGACGAGGAGGACGTCGTCGAAGGTCAGCCCGAGCTTGGCGAATCGGGGATGGACGGCGTCGGACGGATCGAATCGCGCTTCCATGTGTGGAGTGTAGGGGGTCGCGCCCGGCCGTGGGCACATCGGACCGGCATCACCGGACCTAGGTTGCGGCCATGGCGCCCGGCGACCACATGACCCCGCAGGAGTTCCGCGAGCTCGGCCACCGCTACGTCGACTGGGTGGCGGGCTACTGGGAGCGGGTGGGTGAGCTGCCGGTCCAGCCGGCGGTCGTCCCCGGGTCGGTGTTCGACGCACTGCCCGCAGGACCACCGAGCGCCGGCGGCGACATCGCTGACGTCCTCGACGATCTCGACGACCTCGTGGTGCCGGCGCTGACCCACTGGCAGCACCCGTCGTTCTTCGCCTTCTTCCCGGCGAACACGTCGGGACCCGCGGTGCTCGGTGACCTGGTCTCCTCGGGTCTCGGGGTCAACGGCATGAACTGGGCGACCAGCCCGGCCTGCACCGAGGTCGAGATGGCGATGCTCGACTGGTTCGTCGGGCTGCTGGGCCTCCCCGATCACTTCCGGCACCGCGCCGCCGGTCCTGGCGGCGGCGTGCTGCAGGACTCGGCGTCGTCGTCGACGCTCGTGGCGATGCTCGCCGCCCGGCACCGGGTCTCCGCCGGCGGTGACCTGTCGGCTCTGCGCGTCTACACGTCCGAGCAGGCCCACTCGTCGGTGGTCAAAGGTGCCCGCGTCGCCGGCCTCGCCCCCGAGCAGGTCCGCCTCGTGCCGACCGACGCAGCCTTCGCCATGGACGCCACGGCGCTGGCGTCCGCCGTCGACGCCGACCGGCGGGCCGGCCTGGTGCCCTTCTTCTGCTGCGCGACCGCCGGCACCACGTCGTCGATGGCGTTCGACCCCGTGCCCGATGTCGCGGCGATCTGTCGAGCCGCCGGCGTGTGGTGCCACGTCGACGCCGCCATGGCCGGATCAGCGGCCGTGTGCGACGAGCTCCGCTGGGTGAACGACGGGGCCGGACTGGTCGATTCGTGGTCGTTCAACCCGCACAAGTGGCTCTTCACCACCTTCGACTGCTCGTGCCTGTGGTTCGCCGACGCCCGCCCCGTGGTCGATGCGCTGTCGATCACGCCGGCGTACCTGCGCAACGCGGCGAGCGACGCCGGCGAGGTCGTCGACTTCCGCGACTGGCAGGTTCCCCTCGGCCGGCGCTTCCGTTCGCTCAAACCGTGGCTGGTGATGCGCCACTACGGCGCCCACGGCCTGGCTCGCCACCTCCGGGAGCACGTCCGGCTCGGGCGCTTGCTGGCCGATCGGGTGCTCGACGACCCGCGGTTCGAGCTCGCCGCCCCGCCGGCGCTCAACCTCGTCGTGCTCCGGGTCTCCGACGCCGACCCGGCCACGGCCGACGCGCGCACCACCGCGCTGCTCGAGGCGGTGAACGCCTCGGGCGAGGCCCTGCTGACCCCGACGGTGCTGCACGGCCGTCCCGCCATCCGCATCTGCGTCGGCCAGACCTGGACCACCGAGGAGCACGTGGACCGGCTGTGGGACCTCATCGACCGGATGGCGTGACCGATCGCTCGATGCCGGGTCGCCACCGCTGACACACTCCGTGGCATGACCGCCGTCGATCTCGACCCCGACCGGTTCGCCGTCCACACCTTCGACGGCCGGGGCTTCCGCCAGGCGTACGTACGCGAGAACCCGGGCGGCGTGCCGCTGCTGTGCGTCCACGGCTGGCCCGAGACCAAGCGCATCTGGTGGCGGGTCATCGAGCCGCTCGCCGAGGCCGGGTTCGAGGTGATCGTCCCCGACCTGCGTGGGTTCGGTGACTCCGATCTGGGCCCCGACGGCTTCCACGACGTGCCCAGCCACAGCCGCGACCTGCATGCGCTGCTCGACCATCTGGGGCACGAGCGAGCCGTGCTCTGCGCCGGCGACCTCGGCGGCCCGGTGATCCAGGACCTGGCGCTGCGGTTCCCCGAGGTGGTCGAGCGGATGGTGTTGTTCAACTCGCCGCTGCCCTACGACAGGGAGCGCATGGCGGGGATGGACAGCCGCCCCCGCGCCGGCGCCGCCGACTACTTCCTGCGTCAGGGCACCGATCCCGACGGCTTGGCCGCTGAGCTCGCCACCCCCGAGCAGCGCCGGGCCTACATCGCCACCTTCTACACGTCGCGCTTCTGGGCGCACCCGGGCGCGTTCTGCGAGGGCAACCTTCCCGGCGGTCCGGCGGTCGACTTCCACACCGAGCCCTTCGCCGACGCCGATCACCTGCGTGCCTCGTTCGGCGGCTACGAATCGACCTTCTCCGAGGACGCCCGCTCCGAACCGCCGCTGCTGGCCGGCAACGACGACGTCGAGACGCTGATCCTGTTCGGCCCGTCCGACCACGTGCTCTACCCCGAGTTCGATCGCATGGCCGCGGTCGTGTTCCCGAACCACGTCGGCCCGTTCCTGCTGCGCGACTGCGGCCACTTCGTGCCCTGGGAGGCACCCGACGAGCTGGTGTCGGGCGTGCGCGCCTTCTGCCGCGACCTGCTGTAGGAGCGGGATCAGGCCGTGACAGCGGTGTCGACCGGCCGGAGGTGACGCACCGGGGCCAGCGACGCCTCGACGAGGCTGGCGCTCATCGGGTGGCCGTGGAGCCAGCCCTGCGCCAGGTCGCAGCCGAAGTCGGCGAGCAGCTCGGACTGGCCCGTGTGCTCCACGCCCTCGGCGATGACCACCAGCTCCAGCGCGTGGGCCAGGTCGACGATGCCGTGCACCAGCGACGACAGCTGCTCGTCCTCGTCCATGCGACCGACGAACGACCGGTCGATCTTCACCACGTCGACCGGTAGGTCCCGGAGGGCGCTGAGCGACGAGTAACCGGTCCCGAAGTCGTCGAGGGAGACCTGTACCCCGAGGTGGCGCAGACGTTCCAGGGCGGCGACGGCGTTGTCGTCGTCGACCAGCGCGCTCTCGGTGACCTCGAGCGTCAGTGCGCTCGGCGGCAGGCCGTTGTTGGCCAGGGCCTCGGCGACCATGGTCGGGAGCGTGTCGTCGAGCTGCAGGGCCGACAGGTTCACCGCCACCCGCTGCCCGGGGCGGGCCACGCCCAGGTCGATCCAACGTCGCATGTCGGCACAGGCCCGGTTCAGGACCAGTTCGCCCAGCGCGCGGATGTGACCGGACTCCTCGGCGATGGCGATGAACGCGTCGGGCGGCACCAGGCCGCGCTCGGCGTGGTGCCAGCGGGCGAGGGCCTCGAACTCGACCGGTTCGCCCGTGGCGAGCGAGACGATCGGCTGGTAGTGGACCTCGATCTGGCCGTCGCGCAGCGCGTCCCGCAGGTCGGCCTCCAAGTGGAGCCGCTCCAGCACCTGTCGGCGCAGCTCGGCGCTGAACACGCAGTACGACCCCGGCCCGGTCCGCTTCGCCTGGTACATGGCGGCGTCGGCGTCTCGGAGGAGCGACTCGGGGTCGGTGCCCGGTCCCTGCGACCAGGCGATGCCGGCCGAAGCCGAGATCGGCACCTGGTGGGCGCCCGTGGCGGCGGGCTCGGCGAGGGCGTCGAGCAGCCGACGGGCGATCTCGGCGGCGTGCTCGGGGCGGTCGAGCCGGTCGCAGACGACGATGAACTCGTCGCCCCCGAAGCGGGCGACCACATCGCCGGGACGCATCCGGGAGCGGAGGCGCCGGGCGGCTTCCAGGAGCACACCGTCGCCGACCTCGTGGCCCAGCGAGTCGTTGACCACCTTGAAGCCGTCCAGGTCGAAGAAGAGCACGGCGAGCCCGGCATCGTCGGGCCGTCCGTCAGCCAGGCGCTCGGCCAGGTGCTGCACCAGCCGGGTCCGGTTGGGCAGGTTCGTCAGCTGATCGTGCTCGGCCTGGTGGCGCAGGACGGCGGTCTGGTGCAACGACGTGAGCGCCGACGCCACCTGGGTGCCGACCGTGGACAGAACCGACTCGGTCCTCGGCGACGGGCGCGAACCGCTCCGGAACGCCACGCGCAGGACGCCGACGACCTGGTTCGACCACTCGAGGGGCAGCACCAGCGCCGACTCGGCACCTTCGGAGGTGAGCCAGATCCGCTGGCGTGGTGAGGCCGAAGCCCGCTGCAGCCAGAACGGCGACCGGTCACACTCGACCCGCCCCCAGATGTCGCCGGCCAGCTGCTCCACGGGCCCCGAGGTGGACACCACCCGCCCGTCGACCAACCGGTGGCTGGTGGCCTGGTCGCCGTCGACGGCGAGCAGTTCGGCGGTGTCGGTGTCGACCAGCGAGGTGGCGGCGCGCAGCGCCACCCGGGGGAGCTCGTCGGCGTCGGCCCGCTGCAGTTCCTCGGAGATCGACTGCACGGACACCCAGAGGTCGCGCTCGCCGATGACCTCACGTGTGTTGCGGTACGCCACCAGCAGCTGCACGATCACCGGCGGCACGGCGAGCAGCACGAGCGGCTCCCTCGTCGCTGCGATGGCGATGAGGATGGCCACCGAGGAGTTCGCCAGCGCGAACAGGGCAGCCAGGAGCAGGCCGGACCCGGCGACCTGCGCGACCGGCACGCCGCGCGAGAGCGCCACCACGACAGCCACGGCTGTGGTGTTCCACACGAAGTAGGTGGCGCATGCCAGCGCCAGGGCCACCCACTCGGCGGAGGTGGGCAGGTGCGTGCTCACCAGCAGGTGCACCCCGGTGGCGAGGAAGCTGGCGACACCGAAGGACAGCGAGTTGAACGCCACCTTCAGCGGTGGTCGACGGTCCAGGCCGTAGTGCGTGGCGGCGACGACCACGCCGACCATCGGTAGCCACCACGTCGGCAACATCACCAGGCCGGCGACGATGGAGGCTTCGGACCAGTTGAACGTGTGCGTCTGCTCGCCGTGACGGACGTGCACGATGGGCAGATCGCCGAGGGCGAGCATGGCGACGGAGGCGACAAGGGCGATCGCCGACGGCCACGCCCTCGCCAGGACGGCCGAACCGGCGACGGCCAGGGCGCCCAGCACGGACACCGCCGTGACGAAGGCCGTGGTGCCGCGCGTGGCCGGCGGCGCCGGTGCGGTTGCCGCCCGCCCGGTTCGGTCGTCACCCATCGCCGGACTCGCTCAGCGTGGGACGGAGCCCAGGGGGAGGGGGACCGGGGCGTGCTCGCCGGCCACGTGCACCCCGGCCGGCGGGTACATGCCCCACCAGGCGGTTGCGAACTGGTCGTCGTCGTCGGACTCGTAGGCGCCCGTCGTCCACGCCGACCCGGTCCACGCCGACCCGGTCCAGGCCGATCCGGTCCAGGCGGAGCCGGTCCATGCGGAGCCGGTCCATGCGGAGCCCGTCCAGGCGGAGCCGGTCCATGCGGAGCCGGTCCAGGCGGAGCCGGTCCAGGTGCCACCGGTCCACGCGGAACCGGTCCAGGCCGAGCCGGTCCAGGCCGATCCGGTCCAGGCGGAGCCGGTCCACGCCGATCCGGTCCAGGCGGAGCCGGTCCAGGCCGACCCGGTCCAGGCGGAGCCGGTCCAGGCGGACCCGTCCCAGGCCTCGCACCGCACGTCGATCTCCCCTTCGATGACCTCGGTGGTGCCGTCCTCCCCGCAGTCGGTCTGGACGTGCTGGTCGCCGCGACTGGCCTCGATCGACCCGAGCCCGGTCGCGTCGGCCTGCTGCCAGTGCGCCGGTCCGGGGTCGGTCACCAGGGCCTCCGCCAGGTCGACACGGCCGGCTCCCTGCGTGGTCCAGTCGTTCTTGCGGATCGGGTCCGCCGTGTTCACGAGGAGCGCTTTGACCTGGTCCGGAGTGAGCGCGGGGTTGGCGTCGACTAGCAGGGCGGCGACGCCAGAGGTCACGGCCGCCGCCTGCGACGAACCGCTGCCCCGGATGTAGCTCGGGTCGATCAGCGCCTTCGGATTGTCCGTGGCGACGGTGGAGCCGTAGGAGCGCTGGGCGATGAGGCGACGGCCCGGGGCGACCACGTCCGGCTTGGCCAGGCCCTGGGCGGTCGGGCCCCGCGAGCTCCAGCTCACGGTGTCGTCGTCGTTGGGGTTGGTGGTGCCCTGGTCGTTGTAGGCCCCGGCGGTGATCACGAGCGGATCGTCGGCCGGCTTGGTGATCGTGCCGGTGGATGGGCCGGCGTTGCCGGCGGCCACCACGACGACGATGCCCTGGTTCCAGAGACGCTCGACGGCGTAGTTGAGCGGATCCACCGCCGGGTCCTGCGTCGACGTGGTGCCCCACGCCAGGTTCACCACACGGATGTTGAACTGCTGCTGGTACGCCGACACCCAGTGCATGGCCTGGAGCAGGGTGCTGACGTCCGCGGCGCCGTTGGCACCGGCCACCTTGACGGCCACGAGCGTCGCCTTCGGTGCGACACCGGTGTAGGCGCCCTGCGGGCGGTCGGCCGAGTCGGTCCCGCTACCGCCGACGATGCTGGCCATGACCGTGCCATGTCCGTAGGTGTCGACGATGGTGCCCTCACCGGAGAGATCGGGTCCGTGGACGATGCGCCCGGCCAGGTCGGGCATCTCGGAGATGCCGGTGTCGATGACGGCCACGCCCACACCCTCGCCCAGGTGCCCGGTGTTCCAGGCGGCCAGGGCTCCCGTCGAGCCCACGAAGGCCGAGGCCGTCCCGGACTCGTCGTAGCTGATCGTGTCGACCGAGCCGCTGCGGTCCAGCGTGACGGCGAGGATGCCGCTGTCCCGTGCCAGGTCCTGCACGGCATCGCCGGGGATCCGCACCGCGGCGCCGTCGATGATCGGGAGTCGGTCCATCACCTGGCCGCCGGCGGCGGTCACCGCAGCGGACAGGGCGTCCCACGTCGTTCCCGCCCGGGCCTGGACGACGACGTCGACCGCCTGCGCACCGGTGGGGATGCCGGGATCGATCGTGGCGGTTGCCATCACCGCGCTGGTGTGGTGCGGAACCGAGACCGGCGGCAACGCCGCCGCACCGGCGCCGACCACCAGTGCCAACACGGCCGCCAGCACCATGCGGACGCCCCTCATGCGGTCACCGTGGCTCCGCCCGATGCTGATCGGCGCGTACCCAGGTGCCGTTGCGACTGCCGCCATGGCGGTTTCCCCTCTCCGTAACCCTTCGAACACATATAGTGTTCAACGGAGGCAGCGACGTCGATAGCCCGATCGGGTGGTTTCTGTCCGCAACGTAGGCAGTTCACTACAAATCGTGGCCGGTGATCGCCTCGGGAGTGGTGTCTCACTACACTCTCCCTCTTTCCCGCACGGGCCGAGGAAGGGCTGGTTGTGGCCGAGATCGAGATCGGACTGGGCAAGACCGGGCGGCGTGGCTACGGCCTCGACGAGCTCACCATCGTTCCGAGCCGCCGCACGCGCGACGCCGAGCTGGTGGACCTGTCGTGGGAGCTGCAGGGCTTCCGCTTCGACCTGCCGGTGCTGGCCGCTCCCTGCGACTCGGTGGTGAGCCCGGCCAGCGCATCGGCCATCGACGAACTGGGTGGCCTCGCGGTCCTCGACCTCGAGGGTCTGTGGACGCGCTACGCCGACCCCGAACCGGTGCTCACCGAGATCGCCGAGCTGCCCAGCGAGACCGCGGCCGCTCGCCTGCAAGAGCTGTACAAGCAGCCGGTCGACCCCGACCTGGTGGTGCAGCGGGTGCGGTCGATCCGCACCTCGGGGGCCGTCGCCGCCGGCGCGGTCACACCGCACCGCATCGAGGAACTGCTTCCCAGGCTGGTCGAGGCCGAGCTCGACCTGCTGGTGCTGCGATCCACGGTGCTGTCGGCCGAGCACGTCACCCGCAGCAGCGAGCCGCTCAACCTCAAGACGTTCATCCGCCAGCTCGACATCCCCGTACTGGCCGGCTCCTGCACCAGCTATCAGGCGGCGCTGCACCTGATGCGCACCGGCGCCGCCGGTGTGCTGGTGGGTGTGGGTACCGCCGTGGGTGCCACCACCGCCGACACCTTCGGCGTCGGCGTGCCGCTGGCCACCGCCATCGCCGACGCCCGCGCCGCTCGCATGCGCCACCTCGACGAGACCGGTGTCTACGTGCACATCATCGCCGACGGCGGCATGCACACCGGCGGCGACGTGGCCCGCGCCCTGGCCTGTGGTGCCGACGCGGTCATGCTCGGCGCGCCGCTCGCCGCCGCCACCGACGCACCCGGCCACGGTGCCCACTGGGCCCCGGTCGCGGCCCGAGCCGACGTTCCCCACTCGGCCTGCGTGCGCATCCCCCAGCGCGGCACCCAGCGCGAGGTGCTCGTCGGTCCCTCCGACAGCTCCGACGGTCGCCTCGATCTCATGGGCTCGCTGCGGGCGGCCATGGCGCTGTCCGGGTACGAGAGCCTCAAGGAGTTCCAGAAGGCCGAGCTGATCGTGTCGCCGCCCGAGGGCCGGGGCTGGTCATGAGCGGCTCCCACCTCACCGCCTCCGAGCCGATCGCCGCCGAGTTCGACACCGTCCTGGTCGTCGACTTCGGAGCCCAGTACGCCCAGCTCATCGCCCGCCGGGTGCGCGAGGCCCACGTCCACTCCGAGATCGTCCCCCACGACATCACCGCCGACGAGATCCGCCAGCGGAACCCCAAGGGCATCATCTTCTCGGGTGGTCCTGCCTCGGTCCACACCGAGGGCGCGCCGTCGATCGATCCCGCCATCTACGACACCGGCGTGCCGATCCTGGGCATCTGCTACGGCGGACAGCTGCTGGCCCGCGACCTCGGTGGCGAGGTGGCCAAGACCGGACGTGGCGAGTACGGCCGGGCCGACCTGCGGCGCACCACGCCGCGATCGCTGCTCTTCGACGACGACTTCCCCGACGAGCAGGTCGTCTGGATGAGCCACTTCGACACCATCACCCGGGCGCCGGACGGCTTCCAGGTCGTGGGCTCCACGCCCGACACCCCAGCCGCCGCCTTCGAGGCACCCGAGCGGGGGCTGTACGGGGTGCAGTTCCATCCCGAGGTGGTCCACACGCCGCACGGACAGGACCTGCTCAAGCACTTCCTGTACAAGGCGTGCGGTGCCCGCCCCACGTGGACGATGCTCTCGGTCATCGAGACCCAGGTCGAGCTGATCCGGTCCCAGGTCGGCAGCGGACGGGCCATCTGCGGGCTCTCCGGTGGCGTCGACTCCGCCGTCGCCGCCGCCCTGGTCCACAAGGCCATCGGCCACCAGCTCACCTGCGTGTTCGTCGACACCGGCCTCATGCGCAAGGACGAGGGCGACCAGGTGGTCGAGACGTTCAAGCGGAACTTCGGCATCGAGCTGATCCACGTGCGGGCCGCCGACCGCTTCTTCGAGCGCCTGGCCGGGGTCACCGACCCCGAGGACAAGCGCAAGGCCATCGGCGAGCTGTTCATCCGCGTGTTCGAGGACGCCAAGGGCGGCATCACCGACGCCGACTACCTGGTGCAGGGCACGCTCTACCCCGACGTCATCGAGTCGGGCGGTGGCGCCAAGGCGGCCACCATCAAGAGCCACCACAACGTGGGCGGCCTGCCCGACGACATGGACTTCGAGCTGGTCGAGCCCCTGCGAGACCTGTTCAAGGACGAGGTCCGCCGTGTGGGAGAAGAGCTCGGCCTGCCCGAGGAGATCGTCTGGCGCCAGCCCTTCCCCGGGCCTGGCCTTGGTGTGCGCATCATCGGCGAGGTCACGCCGGACAAGGTCGCCACGCTCCAGGAAGCCGACGCCATCGTTCGGGCCGAGCTGCACAAGGCCGGTCTCGACCGCGAGATCTGGCAGGCGTTCGCCGTGCTGCCCGACATCCGCGCCGTCGGGGTCATGGGCGACGAGCGCACGTACGGCTACCCGTGCATCATCCGGGCCGTCACCTCCGACGACGCCATGACCGCCGACTGGGCCCGGCTGCCCTACGACCTGCTCGAGAAGATGTCGAGCCGGATCATCAACGAGGTGCCGGGCATCAACCGGGTGGCCTACGACATCACGTCGAAACCCCCGGGCACCATAGAGTGGGAGTGACGGCGGCCCTTCTGGGGGGATTTTGACGAAATGTCCGGGATCTGGTCTCATTGATGTCGGGTCGGGTACGTAGCACCGTCGTCGCCGGCGCACCCATGTCAACACCAGGAGCTGATCACACCATGCCTGCACCCTTCCGACGTGCCTCGCTCGTCCTGATGCTCGCCGCGCTGACGCTGTTCGCCGCGGCGGGGCCTGCCCAGGCCCAGGACGCCTCACCCACGGCGGCTTCGGCCTACGGGGCAACGGCGACCCTCGCCGGGCAAGAGCTCATCCCGCCGACGCCGCAGGTCGCGGTTCCCGTCGGCGAAGAGGACTCCCAGACCCTGGTCGACGTCCCCGCCGACCCGCTGGCCATCTCCGGCACGCTGACCGCCACGGCCACGTCGCACCAGACGGCCGATGTCGAGTCGCAGCTCACCGTCGTCGAGCAGGACCTGGCCGGCCCGTACAACGCCACGGGCGTCGGTTCGGTGGAGAACCTCGAGGTGCTGGTCAACCAGGTGGGCGAGAACGTGTCGTTGCTCACCGCCGACGTCGTGCAGGCCGAGGCCGTCGCCGTGTGCTCGCAGAGCGGCCCGCAGTTCAGCGCCACGTCCGAGATCGTGAACCTGCAGATCGCCGACCAGCAGCTGCCCCTCAACGCGCCGGTCGAGCAGATCGTCGACGCCCTCAACGGCGTGCTCGAGCAGTCCGGCCTCAACCAGGTCGTCAACGTCGAGCGCAACGTGGTCGAGCAGACCGACACCGGCGCCTCGGTCACCGCCCTCGTGGTGACGCTGCTGCAGGCGGCCGGTGATGATCCGGTCGCCCAGGTGAAGATCGCCCAGGCATCGGTCGACCAGGAGGCGTGCAACTTCCAGCTGCCCGAGTGCTCCGACACCGTCGACAACGACGGCGACGGCGTCATCGACGACGCTGACCCGGGCTGCCACACCGACGGCGACGCCACGAACCCGGACAGCTACGACCCGCAGGACGACAGCGAGCAGGAGGCTCCGCAGTGCTCCGACGGTGTCGACAACGCCGACCCCGAAGACACGCTCGCCGATGCCGCGGACCCGGGCTGCCACACCGACGGCAACGCCGACAACCCGGATACCTACGATGCCAACGACAACGACGAGACCGACGAGGCGGTGTCCGACAGCTCGGTCAACACCACGACGGCGCTGCCTCGCACCGGGAGCAACGACGGCGCTCTCGCCGGTGGCGGCATGGCCATGGGGCTCGGCGCCCTGGCCCTCGTGGCACTGCGTCGACGCTTCGCCAGCTGATCCGTAGCCATCGTTGAAGCGGCCGTGGATCCGTGCCTCTCGGGCACGGGTTCACGGCCTTCTTCGCGGTCGGCGCGGGTTCAGTCCTGGTCGTCGCCGGCGGGAGATCCCTCGGCGATCTGCGACCAGAAGTCGGCCGCCGTGCGGTCCCAGCGCAGCCCGAGCTCGAGCGTCGCCAGCTGCGCGCTGTTCGCCCGCGACCCGACCTGGTCCCGGAGGTCGGTGAGGAACTCGATCCGGTCCTCGTGGACACGGCGGCGAGCATCGGCCAACGCCCGGACGTCGTCGCTGGTCACGTCGCCGCTGAAGAACAACCGCAGCAGCCCGTCGTCGCGCAGCTCGCCCAGATCGGGCTCGCCGGTGTCGGTGAGCCAGTCGTGGAGCGCCTCCTCGCCGGCCGGCGTCAGCCGGAACAGGCGCCGACGGCGGCCGAACTCCTCCTGCTCCTCCTCGAGGAGGCCGTCGTCGACGAGGCGCGACGGCTCGGCGTACAGCTGGCTGTGCGGGAACGACCAGAACATGCCGATGGAGACCTTCACCAGCTGCTTCATGTCGTAGGAGGTGCACGGCTGCAGCGTGCGGACCAGGCCGAGCACGACGTACGACGTGGGGGTGAGTGCTCGCTCGGACATGGCCGGGCAGTGTAGGGACGACCTCGCGCCCAGCCGAGTCGCCGGCTCGGGCGCCGGCTCGCCCGGTTCGGGCAGAATCGCCGGCATGGACGACCTCTCCGACTTCTCGAGCGAACCGTTCACCGCCGACGGCAAGACGCGCACGATCTTCCGCAAGGGCGAGGGTCCGGCCGTGATCGTGATCTCCGAGGTGCCGGGCATCACGCCGCTGGTCGCCGACTTCGCTCGCCGCGTGGCCGACCGGGGCCTCACGGCCGTGCTGCCACATCTGTTCGGCACGCCGGGCAAGGAGCCATCGAACGGCTACGCGCTGCAGACGCTGGCCTGGGCGTGCGTCAGTCGCGAGTTCACCACCTGGGCAACCAAGAAGACCTCCCCGGCCATCTCCTGGTGCCGGGCGCTCGCCCGCGCCGAGCACGAACGGTGCGGCGGGCCGGGCGTGGGTGTGGTCGGCATGTGCCTCACCGGCGGCTTCGCCCTGGGGATGATGGTCGACCCGTCGGTGGTGGCCCCGGCGCTGTCGCAACCGTCGCTGCCGTTCGGGGTCACCAAGGCCCACAAACGCGATCTCGGCGTGTCCGACGCCGACCTGGCCATCGCCAAGCAGCGGGCGGTCGACGAGGACATCTGTGTGCTGGGTCTGCGCTTCTCCGGCGACCGGATGGTGCCCGAGGAGCGCTTCGCCCGCCTCGAGGGCGAGCTCGGCGACCACTTCATCGGGGTCACCATCGACTCGTCGCCCGGCAACCCCTGGGGGCATCGCAAGATGGCCCACTCGGTGCTCACCGAGGACCTCATCGACGAACCAGACCAGCCCACCCGCGATGCGCTCGAACGGGTGCTCGACCACTTCACCGGACGCCTGCTGCCATGACCCGCAGCGTCTCGATCGATGTCCCCGCCGGCGCGCTCCCTGCGCTCGTCGAGGGGCCCGACGATGCCGGCGGCGTGCCCGCACTGGTCGTGGTGCCCTCGATCTTCGGGCCGGCGCCCGACCTGCTCGAGCGGCTGGCTGCGCTGGGCGACGACGCTCTGGTGGTGGTGCCGGATCCGTTCTGGCGCACCGGCGAGGGTGTGGTCCCCTACGACGACCACGACGCCGCCATCGGCCGGCTTGCCGAGTTCGACTTCGGAGCCTGCGCCCGCGAGATGGCCGCCGCCGTCGAGTGGGCGAAGCGAGAGGGCAACGGCCAGGTGGTCGCGCTCGGCATCTGCTTCGGCGGCCCCTACGTCCTCGGCATGGCCGCTCGTGGGCTGGTCGACGGCGTCGTGACCTGGCACGGCTCACGGCTGGAAGGTGCCCTCGACGGAGCCGACCGCATCACCTGTCCGCTGCGCCTGCACTTCGGTGACGCCGACCCCGTCTCGCCGCCCGAGGTCATCGACGCTGTCCGCGATGCCCTGGCCGCGCACCGCGACGTCGAGATCGTGGTCCACGAGGGCGCCACGCACGGCTTCAGCCACGACGGCGACGCGTGGGACCCCGCGGCCTACGAGGCCGGATTCGCCTCGGTCGTCGAGCTGCTCGATCGCCATCGCTGACCGACCGGCTGCGCTCAGGCCAGAACGGCGCCGATGCCGGTGGTCCACGCCCGCTCGATGCGCCGACGCGAACGGCCATGCGCGGTGTGGAGCAGGTCCCACGACTCGAAGGACGTCAACGCATCGATGAGAGCGATGCGGTCGTCGGCGTCTGCCCGCGTGAACCGGTCGAGGTCGTCGGCGAAGTGGTCGCGGGCCTGCTCGAGGAACGTCTGGCGCGTGTCCTGCAACGACCGAGCGATGGTGGGCTGCTCGATCGCACGGACGCGTGCCATGCGGGCGATCGGCGCGATCGCCTCGTACAGGTCGAGCCGGGCGACGACGTAGGTCCGGATGCGACCGGCCGAGGTGTTGTCCGAGGCCGGCGGGACCTCGAAGAGGGGAGCGAACCGTTCGAAGTAGCGGCGCACGGTCTGCTCCTGGAGGTCGTCCAGACCGTCGAAGTACCGGAACACCGACGACACCGACACGTCGGCCCGCTCGGCGACCTCGTCGACCGACGGGGGGAAGCGGCCATCCTCCAGCAGTGCGAACATGGCGTCGATCACCGCGTTGCGGTTGCGCACCCGGCGCGCCTGGCGGCCGTCGGTAGGGGGAGGGTCAGCCGGCATCGCCACGACGTCAGTCTAGGGCAGGCTCGCATCTATTGCGAGTGACACTCGCATTACTAATTGACACCTCGACTCTCAGATGTTCAGATGGGTCGGTGCCGATGAACGGGGGCGTGCGATGAGAGCAGGGCAGTTCCACGGGCGGATCGGTCGCACGATCGCCGACTCGGAACCGTGGTTCGACGAGCCGCCCCACCCTGGCGAGGACGCCCCCAACGTGGTGGTCGTGCTCCTCGACGACACCGGGTTCGCCCAGTTCGGCTGCTACGGCTCCGACATCGACACCCCGAACATCGATGCGCTCGCCGACGCCGGACTGCAGTACACCAACTTCCACGTCACGCCGCTGTGCTCGCCGACCCGGGCCTCGTTGCTCACCGGGCGCGCTCCGCACGCCGTGGGCATGCGGGCGGTGTCGAACTTCCGGACCGGCTTCCCGAACCAGCTCGGCCACATCTCCAACCACGCCGCCACCGTGGCCGAGGTCCTCCACGACGCCGGCTATGCCACCTTCTGCGTGGGCAAGTGGCACCTGGCGCCGATGGAGCAGTGCTCGGCTGCTGGACCGCACGACCAGTGGCCGCTGGCCCGGGGCTTCGACCGCTTCTACGGCTTCCTCGAGGGCGAGACCGACCAGTTCCACCCCGAGTTGGTCGCCGACAACCACCCGGTCGATCCGCCGAGCCACTCCAGGGGTCAGGGTCCCGACGACGGCTACCACCTGTCCGAGGACCTGGTCGACCAGGCGCTGCGCATGATCGCCGACAGCAAGGGCGTCCGGCCCGACCGGCCCTTCTTCACCTACCTGGCGTTCGGTGCCACCCACGCGCCCCACCAGGCGCCGCCGGAGTACCTGGCCAAGTATCGGGGTCGCTTCGACGAGGGGTGGGACGTGGTGCGCGAACGGTGGTTCCGCCGCCAGCTCGAGCTCGGCGTGATCCCCGAAGGCACGCAGCTGGCACCGCACAACCCTGGCGTCGAGCCGTGGGACGAGCTGCCCGAGAACCAGCAGCGGTTGGCGGCACGGTTGCAGGAGGCCTTCGCCGCGTTCCTCGACCACACCGACGTGCAGATCGGTCGCTTCGTCGACGGGCTGCGCCGGCTCGGCCAGCTCGACGACACGCTGCTGATCGTGCTGGCCGACAACGGTGCCTCCCAGGAAGGTGGCCCGTACGGCGTGCTGCACGAGATGAAGTTCTTCAACGGCATCCTCGAGACGCCCGACGAGGCCGTGCAGCGCATCGACGACATCGGCGGGCCCCGCAGCCACAGCAACTACCCGTGGGGTTGGGCGCAGTGCGGCAATGCCCCGTACCGCTGGTACAAGCAGAACACCCACGAAGGTGGTGTCCACGTACCGATGGTCGTGCACTGGCCGAACGGCATCGACGCCGGGCAGGCGGGCACGAAGCGCGACCAGTTCACGTTCGTGGCCGACATCGTTCCCACGGTGTACGACCTGCTGGGCATCGAGCCGCCGTCGGTGCGCAACGGGCTCGACCAGCTCCCCGTCACCGGCCACTCGTTCGCCGCCACGCTGCACGACCCCGCCGCACCCGCGACCAACACGGTGCAGTACTTCGAGCAGGCCGGCAGCCGGGCCCTCATCGCCGACGGCTGGAAGGCGGTGTGCAAGCACCGGGCCGGTGACGACTACGACACCGAACGCTGGGAGCTGTACCACCTCGACGAGGACCGCTCCGAGTGCGTCGACCTGGCCGAGCGCGAGCCGGAGCGACTGCAGGCGCTGATCGGACGATGGTGGGACGAGGCCGAGCGCCACGGTGTCCTGCCCCTCGACGACCGGACGATCGAGCTGTTCGGCGCCCGGTTCCGTGACCGGTCGCCGCACCCGGCGAATCGCCGCTACGTCTATCGCCCGCCGATGTCGCCGCTCGCCGCACAGGCGGGGGCCGCCATCGGCGGCCGGAGCTTCGACCTCACCGCTCGGGTCACCACCGAGCCCGGAGACGAGGGCGTGCTGTTCGCCACGGGCACGGAGAACGCCGGGCTGTCGGTCTTCGTGCAGGGGGGACGTCTCGTCCTCGACTACAACGCGTTCGGCGACCACACGATCGTCGAGTCCGAGGTCGACGTGCCTGCGGGTGACGCCGAGCTGACGGTGCGCCTGCGCCGGGGCGAGGGGTTCGCCGGCACCGCAGACCTCGCCATCGACGGGGCCGACTGCGGCCACGCCGACCTGGCTCTGTTCATGCGGATGATGTCGTCCATCGGCCCGAGCATCGGGGGCGACCACGGCTCGGCCGTCTCCGACCGCTACCAGGCTCCGTACCGCTTCAGCGGCACGTTGCACGAGGTGGTCATCCAGGCCAGCCCCGAACGGTTCCAGGACAGTCTCGAAGCCGAGGCTCGAGCCGAGATGAGCCGCCAATGACGATCGCGATCACGCTCCTCGGCACCGGCAGCCCCATGCCCGACCCCAACCGGGCCGGGCCGGCCACGCTGGTCTCCGCCGGCGACGAGCACTTCCTGGTGGATGCCGGCCGGGGTGTCCTGATGCGGCTCGCCGCCGCCGGCGTGGGCGCCGGTCAGCTCACCGCCGTGCTGCTCACCCACCTGCACAGCGACCACATCACCGATCTCAACGACGTGATCACCACCCGTTGGGTCACCACGTTCGCCCCCACGCCTCTCACGGTCGTCGGACCCGTCGGCACCCGGCTGGTGGTCGACCGGATCGTGTCGTCCCTCGAACCCGACATCGGCTACCGGGTGGACCACCACGACGACCTGGCGTACGGGTTCACGCCCGTCGAGGTGGTCGAGGTCGAGGACGGGCCGGTCGACCTCGGCACCACCGCAGCCATCGCCTGCGCTCCCACCGACCACCGACCCGTGCATCCCACGGTCGGCTTCCGGGTCGAGCACGGCGGCGCCTCGGTGGTGCTCGCCGGCGACACGGTGCCCTGCTCGGGACTCGACCGGCTCGCCGCCGGCGCCGACGCCCTCGTGCACACGGTGATCCGCAAGGACCTCATCTCGCAGATCCCGGTGGCCCGCCTGGTCGACACGCTCGACTACCACTCGTCGCCCGAGGAGGCCGCGGTCACGGCGGCGCGGGCCGGTGTCGGCACGCTCGTGCTCACGCACTACGTGCCGGCGTTCCCGCCCGGCGGCGGCGACGACTGGCGCGAACTGGCCGCGGCCCACTTCGACGGCACGATCGAGGTCGGCGACGACCTCCACCGCGTCGACGTTCCCGTCCGATCGACCCAGGAGGCTTCGTGACCGAGCTCATCCTCGACTCCCTCGCCCGCCGCATGCGGGCGATGCACTCGCTGTACGTCGAGGCCGTCGACACGATGGATCTCGACCAGGTGAACCACGTCGAGCGCGAGGGCGTGCTGCCCATCGCGTTCTCGCTGTTCCACTTCATCAACATGGAGGACGTCACCTTCGCCGTCGCCACGGGTGCGCCGGTGGTGTGGGACGATGCCTGGGCCGCCAAGGTCGACCCGGCCATCCGCGACCACGGCAAGGAGCGCACCGTCGACGAGATGATGGAGCAGCGCATCGGCGATCTCGGTGCGTTCCGCGACTACATGACCACCGTCTTCGAGCGCACCGAGCGCGGCATCGACGAGCTCGACCCGGGGTCGCTCGACGAGCTCATCGTTCCCCGCCCGTTCCCACCCCAGGTGGCGAGCACGTACAGCGCCCGAGTGGCCGGCGACGAGGGCATCACCCGCCTCGACGCCATCGAGTGCTGGGTGTACCAGCACGGGCTGCGGCACATGGGTGAGATCGAACACGCCCGGGCCCTGGTGGGCCTCGGCGGCATGACGAGCTGAGGAGCAACCGCACATGGACACCGTCCGCACCCCCGACGACCGCTTCGACGGTCTGCCCGACTTCGCCTTCGCCCCCCACTACGTGGAGGTCGACGACGGCGACACCGGCACCCTGCGCATCCACCACCTCGACGAGGGGCCGGCCGACGCCGACCCGGTGCTGCTCATGCACGGCGAGCCGTCCTGGTGCTTCCTGTACCGGCACGTGATCCCCGGGCTCGTCGAGGCCGGCCACCGGGTGATCGCCCCGGACCTGGTCGGCTTCGGGCGCAGCGACAAGCCGACGCAGCAGTCCGACCACACCTACGCCCGCCACGTGCAGTGGATGCAGCGTGCGCTGTTCGACCAGCTCGACCTGCGCAACATCACGTTCTTCGGCCAGGACTGGGGCGGCCTCATCGGATTGCGCCTGGTGGCGGCCGCCCCGGATCGGTTCGCCAGGGTCGTCATCGGCAACACCGGGTTGCCCACGGGGCACGGCCCGGCGAGCGAGGCCTTCCTGGCCTGGCAGAAGTTCTCCCAGGAAGCCGAGGAGTTCCCGGTGGGCGGGATCATCAACGGTGGCTGCACCACCGACCTGTCGCCCGAGGTCGTCGCCGCCTACGACGCTCCGTTCCCGGACGACAGCTACAAGGCCGGCGCCCGGATCATGCCGGCGCTGGTCCCCACCTCACCCGACGATCCGGCCTCCGCCGACAACCAGGAGGCCTGGAAGGTGCTCGAGCGCTTCGACAAGCCGTTCCTGCTCGCCTTCAGCGACTCCGACCCGGTCACCAAGGGTGGCGACGCCCCGTTCCGGGCCAAGGTGCCGGGTGCGCAGGGCCAGCCCCACACGGTCATCGAGGGCGGCGGACACTTCCTCCAGGAGGACCGCGGTCCCGAGCTCGCCCGGGTCATCGACGACTTCATCGCCCGGACCACCTGATGCAACCCGCTGCTGGACCACCCCTGATGAAAACTGGCAGTCGCTGCGTACCAGCGGCTCCCCGCCGATGACCGACTGGCGAGGTCTCACCGCCGACGCTGCGCTGGCGTCGCACCGACTGATCGGCTGGATCTTCTGGGACCCCACAGGGATCGCCAACTACGCCGCCCTCGGCGTGCCCGACGGCTTGGGCTACTACATCGCCACGCGGGCGGCGCCCATCGCCGACGCCGGCGACGACGTGGTGACGGCCGTGTTCGGGTCGATCCACCCGGACTTCATCCGGGTGTCCCTCGACCTGTGCCGCCAGCACACGACGTTCGCGGATGCGACGCGGGCTCGGGACGAGGCGGTCGTCGCAGGCTTGCAGGCCTACGCGCCGAGCCTCGTCGACGCCTCGACGAGCTCGCCGGGCCGTTGTGGGCGACGGCCGACACGCTGCCGCTGGAGGCGCGGCCGTTCTTCGCCGCCCATCTGCGCCACCGGGCCGAGGACCAGCCGCTGCTGTCGGCCTGGCTGGCGGTGAACTGCATCCGCGAGTGGCGGGGTGACACCCACTGGGCGATCCACGCCGCCGAGGGCATCGACGCCACCATGGCCGGGTTGCTCGACGCCGCCTGGCGGGGCCACGACGACGACTGGCTGCCTCGCTCCCGCGGCGCCGACGACGTCGCGCTCGAGCGGGCCTTGGCTGCGCTCGAGGCCCGCGGCCTGGTCACCGACGGTCGCGTGAACGACGCCGGCGTCGCCCTGCGGCAGTCGCTGGAGGATCGGCTCGACGACCTGTGCGCTCCCGGCTGGCAGGTGCTGGGGGAGGAGCGGACCCGTCGGCTCATCGAGCTGGTGAACCCGGTGGCCGACGTGCTCCTCGATCGCATCGACCAGACCGCCGGGCCCCGCTGGATGCCGGCGGCCCGCCCCCGCCCGGCACGCCGATGACCGTGACCGCACGCAGCTGCCGGATCGCGGCGGAGGTGGATGCGGTCTGGGACGTACTGGCCGACTTCGGGTCGATCAGCCACTGGGCGGCCAACGTCGATCACTCCTGCCTGCTGCGAGACGTCGACCCCGGCCCGGGCCTGGTGCGGCGAATCCAGACCGGCCGCACGACGCTGCTGGAGACGGTCGAGGACTGGGACGTCGGCACGCGACTGGCCTACCGGATCGAGGGGCTGCCCCCGGTGGTCCGCCACGTTCGCAACGAATGGCGGCTGGCGCCGGCCACGGTGGGTACGTCGGTCACGCTGACCACCACCGTGGACGCCGGCCCCCGGCCGCCCCAGCAGCTGATCGCACGCCTCGTCGCCCGCCGCCTGGCCAAGGAGTCCGAGGCGATGCTCGCCGGCCTCGCCGGCACCCTCGAAGGAGCCCGTCGTGCCTGAACCCTCCCCCGACCTGGGAATTTCGTCAGTTGGTCACAACAGTCCTGACGAAGTGACGAAATTCCCGGACATCGTGATCCTGCTCACCGACGAGGAGCGGGCGGCGCCGCCGTACGAGACCGACGAACTGCGGGCGTGGCGCGACCGAGCGCTGCCCGGCCGGCGCTGGTTCGACGAGCACGGCGTGCGGTTCGAGCGGCACTACACCGGTTCGCTCGCGTGCGTGCCCAGCCGGCCCACGTTGCTCACCGGGCAGTACCCCGACCTGCACGGCGTCACCCAGACCGACGGGCTCGGGAAGATGGCCGACGACTCGCGCATGCGGTGGCTGCCGCCGGGCGAGGTCCCGACCATCGGCAACTGGTTCCGGGCCGCCGGCTACGACACCCACTACGACGGCAAGTGGCACGTCTCGCACGCCGACCTCACCGATCCGGCCACCGGTGAGCGCCTGGCCACCAACGACGGGCACGGCAACGTCGACGAGGCCGCCGTGCAGGCCTACCTCGACGCCGATCCGCTGGACCCGTACGGCTTCTCCGGCTGGGTGGGACCCGAGCCGCACGGTGGGCACCTCGCCGACAGCGGGCTGGTGCGCGACCCGCTGATCGCCGACCGGGTCGTGGCCTGGCTGGAGGACCGCTACGCCCGCCGGCGGGCGGACGACCCCGACGCCCTGCGGCCCTTCCTCCTGGTGGCCAGCTTCGTCAACCCGCACGACATCGTGCTGTTCCCGGCGTGGCTGCGCCGGTGGCCGCTGGACGCGTCGCCGCTCGACCCGCCTGCGACACCGCCGTCGCCCACCGACGACGAGGACCTCGCCGACAAGCCGGCCGCCCAGGTCGCCTACCGGGCCGCGTACCCGTCCGGCTACGGGCCGGCGCCGGCGGTCCAGCGCCTGTACGACCGAAACCGCCAGCGCTACCGCGACCTGTACTTCCGCCTCCACGCCGAGGTCGATGCGCCGCTCGACCGGGTCCGGCGGGCGGTCACCGACGGCGGCTCCGGGCAAGCGCTCCTGGTCCGGACCTCCGACCACGGCGAGCTGCTCGGTTCCCACGGCGGCCTGCACCAGAAGTGGTTCACGCTCTACGACGAGGCCACCCGCGTGCCCTTCGTCGTCGCCCGCACCGGCGTCGCCGCCACCCCGGCCCGCATCGTCGACGACGCGCCGACCTCGCACGTCGACCTGCTGCCCACGTTGCTCGCTGCCGCCGGCATCGACGTCGACGCCACCGCCGACAGGCTGGCGCAGGACTTCTCCGAGGTGCATCCGCTGCCCGGGCGGAACCTCCTGCCGGTGATCGACGGTGCTCCCGCCGACGTCGATCGCGCCGTCTACCTGCAGACCCGCGACAACATGCTCGAGGGGGACAGCGGTGCCTCCGGGATCGCCCGGCGCCTCGGACGGGTCACCGACCCGCCGGCGCCGCTGCGCATCCAGGTCCCGGCACACGTGGCCGCCAACTTCGAGGGCATCGTCGCCCGCCCCCTCCCGAATCTGGCAGGCGCTGCGTACCACGAATCGCCGCAGCGCACCGTCCACCTCTGGAAGCTGGTCCGGATCTTCGACGACCCGGCGACCTGGACCGAGCCCGGCGTGCGGCACCTGGCGTCGACCGGTCCGGGCGGCCCCGAGTACCGGACCGAGCCGCTCGACGACCAGTGGGAGCTGTACGACCTCGAGGCCGATCCGATCGAGGCGACCAACCGCTGGGGCGACCCGGTCGCCGCCGACGTGCAGGCCGGCATGGTCGAGCTGCTCAAGGAGGAGGCGGCGCGCTGCGTTCCCGAGCGGCACCGCCCGCGTCCCTACGCCGTCCGCCGGCCGCCGTCGCATCCGGCGAAGCGACCGCCGGCGCCGGTGCTGGCGCTGCGACGCCTCGTGCAGCGCCTCGGCATGCACCCCGACGACGACCACGCCGACACGGCGCCCGAGCTCCCCGGCCGCCGGGCACTGATCGTCTGCACGAACCACGCCGTCCTCGACGTCGGCAAGCCCACAGGCGTGTTCGCCAGCGAGATGACCGCGCCCTACTACGTGTTCCGCGACGCCGGCCTGCAGGTCGACCTGGCCAGTCCCGCCGGTGGCACGATCCCCGTCGACCCGATGTCGCTGAAGCCGGTGCTCCGCAGCGCGTTCGACGATCGGTTCCTCGCCGACGACGAGCTGCGGGCGAAGGTGACCCACTCGCTCGCCATCGGTGCTGTCGACGTCGCCGACTACGACGTCGTCTACCTGGCCGGCGGCTGGGGTGCCGCCTTCGACTTCGGCACCTCCGAGCCGCTGGGCGAGCTGATCACCCGCGCCAACGAGCTCGGCCTGCCCATCGGCGGGGTGTGCCACGGGCCGCTGGGTCTGCGCAACGCCACCGCCGCCGACGGCTCCCCGCTGGTGCGTGGCCGGCGCATCAGCGCGGTGACCGACAAGCAGGTGCGGGAGCTCGGCATCGCGTCGACGCCGCAGCACCCCGAGACCGAGCTGCGGGCCAAGGGCGCGTTGTTCGAGTGCACCCACCGCTTCCGTGATCCGTTCGCCAACCACTGGGTGGTCGACGGCAACCTCGTCACCGGCCAGAACCAGAACGCCGCGCCGATGGTGGCCCGCGAGCTCCTCCGGCTCGTGGCCCAGCACCGCCCCGAGCCAGGAGCATCCACATGACCGACACGCGCACGCCCTCCTACGGCCAGGTCGACCGCGACTACGCCATGCGGCTGGCCACGACGCCGCCGGAGGACGACGGCCCGATCTGGATGGTCAACCTCATGTCGTACCGCGACCGGGCGGTGTACGACGGCGAGGAGTCCGACGTCAGCGGCCGCGAGGCCGACGATCGCTACGCGCCGGTGGACGTGCTCGCCGACATCGGCGCCGAGGTCGTCTTCGTCGGCGATGTCGAGGACCAGCTCCTCGGCGAGTCCCCGAGGTGGGACCGCATCGGCGTCGTCAAGTACCCGACCCGTCGGTCGTTCATCGAGATGCAGTCCCGCGACGACTTCCGGGCCAAGCACGTGCACAAGGAAGCGGGCATGGCGGCCACGATCGTCGCCGGCTGCACGCCGATCCCGTCGCCGCAGGACCGACCGGACGCGCCCGCCCTCGTCGACTGGACCGACGTGCCGCACCCGCCCACCGACGACGACGGCCCGGTCATGGTCCTGCACTTCATCCGCTTCCACCCCGGCGGCGCCGAGCGCGACATGGCCACCTACACCGACCACGCCATGGACGTCGCCGTTCCCCACGGCGGCCGCGTCGGTGGCTGGTTCGGCGTGGAGGGCACCATCGTGGGCGACGGTCGCCAGTGGGACCAGGCCCGCTTCAACCTGTTCCCCTCCAAGGCCGCCTTCCTGGCGGTGGTCTTCGACCCGGCCCGCCTCGAGGCGCAGCGCAACCACCGCGAGGTGGCCATCGCCGACACCTACACGATGATCCTGCGTCCCACCATCGACCGGCTCGAAGCCTCTCGCGGCTGACCGCTCCGGTACGCCAGGCGCGTCGGCACACCCGCTCAGGCCGTGCCGACGAGCACCGCCAGCGACAACGGCACCCACACGGCCATGGCCATCGGCACACGCCGGCCGATCGGCGCGGTCAGCGCAGCGATCGCGCACACCGCCGGCAACAGCACGACGTAGAGGACCGGGACGACCACGATGGCGGCCGACGCCAGCACGGTGACGATCAGGGCGAGCAGCTCGTCACGGCGTGACAGCTGGGGACCGGCGATGGCGAGCATGTCGCTCCAGGGATCGAGGTGCGTACCCCCGATCCTTCGCCCGTGGAGCCGGCATGAGACCACGGATCAGCGCCGATCCCGCCGGATCTGCCGCCACTGCGTCTCTGCGTCGCCGCCACAGCCGCACCATCCGACGCCCCGTGCCGCCCGGACGACGATCCGCGCGCGCCTCCGCCCGAGAATTGCGTCAGCTGGTCACGACAGGTGTGACCAGGAAACGAAATTCTCCGGTGGGGGGTGGCGGTCAGGCCAGCGGGCGGCCGAAGGGGAGCTCGTCCTGCCAGGTGCGCAGGAAGTCCTCGGCGGCGGTGACCGCGGCCATCCACATCCCGGGACCCTCGCCGGCGAAGGAGCCGACCTTGTCGGCCACCGCCTGCACCGGGTCGTCGACGTCCGGCGCGTGGGCGTGCAGGAGGGGAGCGGCGATCGACAGGAAGTCGGGGACGTGGACGCGGTCGGCCTTCGTCAGCTCGGCGTGGGCACGAGCGGTGACCGGCACGGGTGTGAGCGGCACGACCACCGCCGCCTGCACGCCGGCGGCGTCCTCGTGGTCGAGCACACCGGCCTTGCCGGCGACGAACAGCACGTCGGCGTCGGCGTCGATGCCACCGTCGACGACCTCGCCGCCGCCGGCCTCGATGGCGCTGCGGGCCGCGTCGACTACGGCGCCGCCGCCGACGACGGCGCAGCGGGCCCCCGACAGGCCACCGTCGCGTGCCGCGCCGGCGGCTGCGACGGCGCCCTTGGCGGCCAGCGTGTCGGCCAACCCGTCGGTCCACAGCTCGGCAGGGCGCTTGTCCTCGATGCGCAGCGGGGCGAGGTCCGCTTCGGTGAGCCCCAGGTTCGGGTCGGTGACCCACCGGCCCTGGGCGACCAGGTCCTTGACCTCGTCCACGAACGCGGCGACGGCGGCGTCGCGTCCGTCGCCCTCGGCGTTGATCCCGGCCGAGCCGCCGGCCATCTTCAACCCGAAGCTGGCGAAGGAGTAGGTGGTGGAGCGAGCCAGCAGCTGCGCCCCGTCCTGGAGCACCTTGCGGGCCAGCCGTGTGACGCCGGCGGACGGGACGTCTTCGAACTCGAAGGCGATGAAGGCGTCGGTCGACGAGAGCTTGTGGATCTTCACGGGGGCGAGTCTGGCACGACCGACCGGCTGGTCCGGCGGTGTCGGGGGTGGCCGATAGGGTCGAGACGGTGTCTGCGTCGACGAACGAGCCGCTCCCGACGGAGCCCGGGAACGAGCTGTTCCCCCGGCGTGCCGGCGAACCCGACGACCGCATCGGTTCCGGTTCGGGTCCCTTCGGCGCGTCGCTGCTCGACGGTCTGAACCCGGCACAGGAGAAGGCGGTCACCCACCTCGGTGGACCCCTGCTGGTGCTCGCCGGCGCCGGTTCGGGCAAGACCCGGGTGCTCACCCGTCGCATCGCCTGGCTCATCCAGGAGCAGGGCGTCAGCCCGTTCGAGATCCTGGCCATCACCTTCACCAACAAGGCGGCCGACGAGATGAAGGCCCGGGTCGGCACCCTGGTTGGTCCGGTCGCCCGCAAGATGTGGGTGTCGACCTTCCACTCCGCGTGCGTCCGCATCCTGCGGCGCGACGCCGGCGCCATCGGGTTCCCGTCCAACTTCACCATCTACGACCAGGCCGACGCCGTCCGCCTCACCGGCTACGTCCTGCGCGACCTCGGCCTCGACACCAAGAAGCTGCCGCCCCGCTCGGTGCACGCCCAGATCTCGGCGGCCAAGAACGACTACGTCCTGGTCGACGAGTACGCCGACCGGGCCGGTTCGTTCACCGAGCGCAAGCTCGCCGACGTCTACCGCGAATACCAGGCCCGCCTGCTGCGGGCCGGCGCGATGGACTTCGACGACATCCTCCTGCACACCGCCGAGCTGTTCCGCACGCACCCCGACGTGCTGGCCAACTACCGCCAGCGGTTCCGGCACGTCCTGGTCGACGAGTACCAGGACACCAACAAGGTCCAGAACGAGCTCGTGCTCCAGCTCGGTCGCGAGCACCGCAACGTCACCGTGGTGGGTGACGGCGACCAGTCGATCTACCGCTTCCGGGGCGCCGACATCTCCAACATCCTCGACTTCGAGGACGCCTTCCCCGACGTCACCACCATCCCGCTGGTCCAGAACTACCGGTCCACCCAGACGGTGCTCGACGCCGCCAACGCGGTCATCGCCAACAACCTGGGGCGCAAGCCCAAGGAGCTGTGGACCGAGGCCGGCCACGGCGACCGGATCGTGCGCTACCACGCCGAGGACGAGCACGACGAGGCCCAGTGGGTCACCCGCCAGATCGCCGGCTACCACGACGCCGGCGATCTCCGCTGGGGCGACATGGCCGTCTTCTACCGGACCAACGCCCAGTCGCGGGTCCTCGAGGAGTACCTGGCCCGGGGCGGCATCCCCTACCGGGTCATCGGCGGCACACGCTTCTACGACCGGCGCGAGATCAAGGACGCCCTCGCCTACCTGAAGGCGGTCGTCAACCCGGCAGACGAGGTCTGCGTCAAGCGGGTGCTCAACACGCCCAAGCGGGGTGTCGGCGACACCAGTGTCGGTCGCATCGACGCCTGGATCCAGGGCCGGGGGCTGTCCTTCCTCGAGGGGCTCCGCCACGCCGACGACGCCGGCGTGTCCGGTCGGGCCGGCAAGGGCATCCAGTCGTTCCTCGAGCTGCTCGACGAGTCGGCGGCCAAGGTCGACGACGGGCCCGGACCGCTGCTCGAGCACCTGCTCGAGGCCAGCGGCTACCTCGACGAGCTGCGGGCCGAGCGCACCATCGAGGCCGAGGGGCGTCTCGAGAACCTGGCCGAGCTGTTGGGCACCGCCGCCGAGGCCGACGACGTGGCCCAGTTCCTCGAGGACGTCAGCCTGGTGGCCGACACCGACGAGCTCGATCCGGACCAGTCCGAGGTCACGCTCATGACGCTGCACTCGGCGAAGGGCCTCGAGTACCCGGTCGTGTTCCTGGTGGGGATGGAGGACGGCATCTTCCCCCACCTGCGCACGCTCACCGAGCCCGACGAGCTCGAAGAGGAGCGTCGCCTGGCCTACGTCGGCATCACCCGGGCCATGGACCGGCTGCACCTGTCGCACGCCTGGAGCCGCACCCTGTTCGGCGGTACGCAGTACAACCCGCCCAGCCGGTTCCTCGACGAGATCCCCGACGAGCTGGTCGAGGAGATCAGCGGGCGCAAGCGGGCCAGTCGGGGTGGGCGCACCTACGCCGGTGGCGGCCGGGGCGGTGTCTACGGCCGGGGCAGCGGACGCGACCGGAGCGGTGGCGATGTTCCCGAGGGCAGGGTCTTCGGGCGCGGCGACGGCGCCGGTGCCTCCAGCGAGCGACGTTCCCGCATGGACGCCGGCCGCGATCGCATCGTCGACAACGCCCTGGCCTCCCGCGACCAGCCGGGGCCGTCCACCGGTGCCGAGTCGTTGGGCCTGAAGGTCGGCGACGACGTCCACCACGCCACGTTCGGCGACGGCGTCATCCTCGACATCGCCGGCGAGGGCGACAAGGCCGAGGCCACCATCCGTTTCGCCGACGTGGGCGAGAAGCGGCTGCTGCTGTCGTGGTCACCGCTCGAGAAGCGCTGACACGAACCCGGTGACAACGGTCATACCGGACAACTCACCCTGACAACGGGACCGTTTCGGTGTCAGACTTGGACGGTGCACGGGGGACCGAACGACGAGGGGATGCCCGCGGTCCCCGACGGGGTGCGAGCGTCCGACGGTGATCGTGAGCGGGTGGTGGCCCGGCTGCGGCTGGCCGCCGGCGACGGGCTGCTCGATCTGACGGAGCTGGAGGATCGCCTGTCCGCCGTCTACGCGGCGCGCACAGTCGAAGAACTGGCCCCGCTCACGGCCGATCTGCCGGACCGGGCGCCGCGTTCCCCCCGGCCGTCGGTGCTCGACGACGACGGCTTCCGCCACCACCTCACGGTCTACGCGCTGGTGATCGGCATGCTCGTCGGCATCTGGTTGCTCAGTGGTGGCGGCCACTTCTGGCCCTTCTACCCGGCAGCCGGCTGGGGCATCGGGCTCGGTCTCCATCGGGAGCGTGTGCGCACCGCGCAGCGCAGGCGGCGGGCGAAGGCCCGTACGCGCGACCGCTCGCCGGTCGACCCCGCAGTCGATCGCCCGGCGCTGTCCACCGGCGGCGCTCAGTCTGTGGAGCCCGCGGCGCCGAGCCGCCGGTTCGTCGTCGCCCTGTTCGTCGACGTGGTCGGCTCCACGCAGCTCAACGAGGCGCTCGGCGACGAGCGCTGGGTCGCCGTCCGGCGTGCCTACCGGTCGCTCGTCGAGGAGTGCGTCACCCGGCACGGCGGTTGGGAGGCCAACTGCTCCGGCGACGGGGTGCTCGCCCGGTTCGACGACCCCGAGTCGGCCGTTCGTGCCGCCGTCGAGCTCCTCCGCAGCCTCGAGCGCCGGCGAGCCGAGAGCGGGTTCGCGCCGTCGGTGCGCATCGGGATCCACAGCGGCGATGCCATGGACGAGGACGGCGACATCATCGGCACGGTCGTGAACCTGGCCGCCCGGGTCACCGACGCCGCCGAGGTCGACGAGATCCTGGTCACCGAGCACGTCGCCGACCACCTGGGCGCGGCGTTCGCCACGTCCGGACGCGGGTTGCACACCCTCAAGGGTGTGGGCCGGCCGCGCCACCTGCTCGCCGTCCAGTGGCGCTAGTCACGGGCAGAGCCGGGCGCTGAGTGGCTCTCGGGCCGCGCGCAGCGCTACACCGGTGGCCCATGCGACGCATGGTCGAGCGCGCGGCGTTCCTCGTCCGCCGGGATCACACCCTGGGCAACATCATGGAGCGCCTGGCCTCCGTGCACGGCGAACGGCACCTGGTCACCGAGGCACACGGTGGCCTCGACCTCAGCTACATGCAGGCCGCCAAGCGGGTGGCCCGGTGGGCCGGCGGCATCTCGTCCCGGGCCGAGCCCGGCGACGTCGTCGTGATCGCCACCCGCAACGGGTACCAGCAGCTGCTGCTGAGCCTGGCCGCCGCCCGCGCCGGCGCCATCCCCGCACCGGTCAACGACGCCATGCGCGCCGAGGAGATCCAGCACGTCGTCGACGACTCGGGCGCCACACTGGTGATCCGCTCCGCTCACGAGGTCGACGGCCACGAACCGCTCCACACCGCGGTCGGCGCCGCCACCAGCGACGTTGCCGCTCTCTTCTACACCTCAGGCACCACCGGCAAGCCCAAGGGCGCGGCCCTCAGCCACGACGCCCTGCTCGCCACCGTCCGGGGTGGCCCGCTCTTCCCAAGCCACCTGCGACACGACGAGGCCGTCGTCAGCCTGCCGGTCGCCCACATCATGGGGTTCGTCACCCTGCTCGGTCTGGCTGGCGCCGGCGTCGCCACCTGGTTCTCGGCCCGCTTCGTGGCCGGCGAGATCCTCGACGCCATCGAGGAGCGCCGCCCGTCGGTGTTCATCGGAGTCCCGGCGATGTACCGCCTGCTGCTCGAGGCCGGTGCTGCCGACCGGGATCTGGGCAGCATCCGGGTGTGGGGCTCTGGCGCCGACGTCATGCCCGCCGACCTCGCCCGGCAGTTCAAGTCGTTCGGTGCCACCGTCCACCTCCCCGGCATCGGCGACCTGGGTGAGGCGGCGTTCGCCGAGGGCTACGGCCTGGTCGAGACCGGCGGCGGGGTCGCCGCCAAGATCAGCCCGCCGTTCCTGTCGCTCGGCACCGGCGACGCCATGGGCTTCCCGATCCCGGGCTACCAGCTGCGCGTGGTCGACGATCTGGGCAACGACGTCGGGCTCGGCGACACCGGCGAACTGCTGGTGCGGGGGCCGGGCGTGCTGCGCGGCTACTGGCAGGACGACGACGCCACGGCCGAGGTGCTCGACGCCGACGGATGGCTGCGCACCGGCGACCTGGTGCGCAAGGGCCCCATGCGCACCATCGTCTTCGCCGGCCGCAAGAAGGACGTCGTCATGCGCGGCGGGTTCTCCGTGTACGCCGTCGAGGTCGAGGCCGTGCTCGAGTCACACCCCGACGTGCTCGAGGCCGCCGTGGTGCCCCTCCCCGACGAGCGCCTCGGCGAGGTGCCCGGCGCCGCCGTCCGCTTGGCCGAGGGCGTCAGCCTCGACGACATCGATCTCGACGCCCACGCCCGCGAGCACCTGGCCCACTACAAGGTGCCGGCGCGCTATGTCGCCGTCGACTCGTTGCCGCGCACCGGCACCCGCAAGGTCCAGCGGCGAGAGCTGGTCAGCTACTTCGACGACGCCGCCACGTCCTGAACCGCGCGCCGTTCACTCGGTGCCCGGTTGCAGGTCGACGTACAGGTGACCGTCGACGACTTCGGTGGGGAACAGGCGCAGCCCCGCACCCGAGCGGGGGAAGCTGGCCGACCGGTCGCAGCCGGGGGGCTGCTGGTCGGTGATGACGAACGCACCGGCGTCGGGATCGAAGGTGAGCGTGCACTCGGGCTGCTCGGGGATGAACGCAGTGATCGCCAGCCAGCCCTGGTCGGTGGCGTCACCGGTGTGGTCGACGTAGATCGACCGCGAGAACGTCGCCGGATCCGGGAACAGGATCGGTTGGTCGTCCTCGTCGATGATGCGGGCCAGGTTCTCGACCCGGCCGGCGTCGAAGCGGTCGTCGCCGAGGCGCACCTGTACGTCGCCGTTGCTGGCCAGCGTGGCCACCACGTAGGCGACGCCCAGCGCGAGCAGCACCCCGACCACCGCCACGGCAACGGCGCGCCCCGTGTGGCCACCGCGACGCTTGGCGACGGGGCTCATCGTCGCGCCGCGTGCGGCTGGACCGGCGATTGGCGGGCACCTGTGCGCATCCTCCTAGTATCCGGCTCCGACCCCTCGGATCCCAAGACAAGGCCAAAGACAAGGCCAAAAGGCAAAGGTACGTATCCATGGACCTCCTCGAGTACCAGGGCAAGCAGTTCTTCGCCCGCTACGGCATCCCGGTGAGCGACGGCGAGGCCGTCACCACCGTGGACGACGCGGTCGCCGCCGCCGAACGGCTCGGCTACCCGGTGGTGGTGAAGGCCCAGGTCCACACCGGCGGCCGCGGAAAGGCCGGTGGCGTCAAGCTGGCGTCGAACGTCGACGAGGCCCGCGAGCACGCCACCAACATCCTCGGCCTCGACATCAAGGGTCATGTCGTGAAGACGCTCTGGATCGAGGTGGCGTCCGACATCGCCGAGGAGTACTACGCCTCGTTCACGCTCGACCGCTCGGCCAAGAAGCACCTCGGGATGCTGTCGGCCGAGGGCGGTGTCGAGATCGAGACGGTCGCCGAGGAGAACCCCGACGCCATCGCCAAGATCTGGATCGATCCCGTCGACGGGCTCACCGAGGACGCCGCCCGCGACTGGGTCCAGCGGGCGAACCTGAACCCCGACGCCAACGACGGCGCCGTCGACATCCTCCGCAAGCTGTACACCGCCTACACCGAGGGCGACGCCGACCTCTGCGAGATCAACCCCCTGATCCTGAAGCCGACGGGCGAGGTCCACGCCCTCGACGCCAAGGTCACCCTCGACGGCAACGCCACCTTCCGCCACGAGGACTACGAGCAGTACGACGCCACGCAGGTCCGTGACGAGCGCGAGCAGGACGCCCACTCCAAGGGTCTCCAGTACGTGGGCCTCGACGGCTACGTGGGCGTCATCGCCAACGGGGCCGGCCTGGCCATGTCGACCGTCGACATCGTCACCCAGGTCGGTGGCAAGCCGGCCAACTTCCTCGACATCGGCGGCGGCGCCAACGCCGAGGTGATGTCCGGTGCCCTCGAGGTCATCAACAACGATCCGAAGGTGAAGGCCATCTTCATCAACATCTTCGGTGGCATCACCAAGGGCGACGAGGTCGCCAACGGCATCGTCGAAGCGCTGCAGCGCGTCGACATCGAGGCGCCCATCGTCATCCGTCTCGACGGCACCAACGCCGCCGAGGGTCGGGCGATCCTCGCCGAGCACGAGTCCGACAAGCTGCAGAGCAAGCCCACGATGGTGGAGGCCGCCGAGACGGTTGTCGCCCTCGCCAAGGAAGGAGGTGCCTCCTGATGGCCATCTTCGTCGACCAGGACACCAAGGTCATCTACCAGGGCCTCACGGGCTCGCAGGGCAGCTTCTACGGGCTGCGCAACCGCGACTACGGCACCAACGTGGTCGCCGGCACCCACCCCAAGAAGGCCGGCACCGACGTGGACGGCATCCCGATCTATGCCAGCGTCGCCGAGGCCGTCGAGGCCACCGGCGCCACCGCCAGCTGCATCTTCATCCCCGCCCCGGGCGTCAAGGGTGCGGTCATGGAAGCCGCCGAGGGCGGCGTCGAGTTCATCGTCGTCATCACCGAGGGCGTGCCCGCCCACGACGAGGCCTGGTTCTACAACGAGCTGCAGCGCGACTTCCCCGACGTGCAGTTGCTGGGGCCGAACTGCCCCGGCATCATCAGTCCCGGCAAGTGCAACATCGGTATCACCGCCGGCGAGATCGCCAAGGAACCCTCGGCCGACGGCCCCAACGTGGGCATCGTCTCCCGCTCGGGGACGCTCACCTACCAGGCGCTGTACGAGCTCAAGCTCAAGGACATCGGCGTGTCGACCTGCGTCGGCATCGGCGGCGACCCCGTGCCCGGCACCACGTTCATCGACTGCATCGAGCGCTTCGAGGCCGACCCCGAGACCCACGCCATCATGATGATCGGCGAGATCGGCGGCTCGGCCGAGGAGGAGGCCGCCGAGTACATCAAGGCCAACGTCTCCAAGCCCGTCGTGTCCTACGTGGCCGGCGTCACCGCCCCTCCCGGCAAGAAGATGGGCCACGCCGGTGCCATCGTCTCCGGCGGCAAGGGCACGGCAGCCGCCAAGCGCGAGGCCCTCGAGGCCGCCGGCGTCAAGGTCGGCGACAACCCCACCGAGGCCGGCGAGCTCATGGTCGACGTGGTGAACGCCCTGCGCTGAACATCGGAATGCGCCGCTGACACCGGCCCCGTACGCTCGTCGGCACACCGGTCATCCAGGCCGGGGGCAGTCGGGGGGCTGACATGTACTACGTCTCGGACACCGCGATCTCGGCGCGGTTCCCGATCTACACGCGCGCCAACGTGGGGGAGGTCTTCCCGGCACCGGTCACGCCGCTGACGAGCACCGTCGGCATGTGGCAGTCCGAGCTCGGCTGGCGCGACGCCATGGTGCGCATGGGCGCCTACGACGCCGACGAGTTCCCGGACGACGACGCCTGCGTGCTCGGCGTGCTCGGGGGCTACTGCTACCTGAACGCCTCGGTCATGCGGCTCGTCGGCGAGCGGACGCCGGGCATGTCGTGGCGCGACATCGACCGGGAGTACTTCGGCGTCCAGCCGGGGATCCCCGACTACGAGGAGTCACCGGGCGACGTCCGCCCCGATCTCACCGAGAAGCTTGGCGAGACGCTCCAGTGGGGCTTCACCAAGACCTCGCTCGCCGACCTCACCGATCTCACCGAGCACCGCGAGCTGACGAAGGCGCTCCGTCGCGACCGGCCGGAGCTGTCGTCGCTGAGCGACATCGACGTCTGGGCCCGGGGCGACGCCATGATCCCCATCCACCGGCGGATGTTCTCCGAGCACCTCTTCACCTCGTTCATGGCCTCCATCCCGATGGGCACGATCACGCAGGTGGCCGAGGCGGTCGGTCGGCTCGACCTGGTGATGCCGATCATCTCGGGCATCGGCGACGTCGACTCCGCGGCGCCGAGCTACGCCATGTGGGCGTTGTCGCGGCTGGATCGCGACAGCGACGAGTACCGCAAGCGCCTGGAGGAGTTCGTCCACGAGTTCGGCAGTCGAGGCGCCAACGAGTGGGAGGTCCGGTCCGCCACCTGGGAGACCCGTCCGGCGATCGCCGAGGCGGCGATCGACCAGATGCGCCGGGCACCGGAGTCGGCCAACCCCGAGCTGCAGCTGGCCCAGCGGGCGCAGCAGCGGGCGGCGGCGTCCGAGGAGCTGCTCGCACTGGTCGAGGGGGATGCCGAGACCCACGGTCAGCTGGCCGCCGCCATCGCCTGCTCCGCCGCGTGGTTGCCGGCCCGCGAGCGCACCAAGACCAACAACATCCGGGTGATCAACGAGATGCGGATCGCCAACCGGGAGATCGGCCGGCGCATGGTCGAGCGCGGCGTCTTCGACGAGATCGAGGACTTCGGCTTCCTGCTCGAGGACGAGTACGACGACCTGTGCCACGGCGGGTCGACCGCCGGCGTGCTGGACAAGGTCCGTGAACGGCGCGCCGAGTACCAGGCGCTGGAGACCAAGCAGCCGCCGTTCGTCTTCGTCGGCTCCGATCCCGGTCCCAGTACGTGGCCGATCCGCGGCGAGACGACCGTCGATGTCGTCGGCGTGGGCGACACCATCCAGGGGATGTCGGGGTGCCCGGGAACGGCAGAGGGCATCGCTCGGGTGGTGCTCGACCCGGGCGACCCCGGCGCCCTCGGCCCCGGCGAGGTCCTGGTCGCACCCATGACCGATCCGTCCTGGACACCGCTGTTCGTCCCCGCCGCCGCGGTCGTGGTCGACGTGGGCGCCGCGCTCAGCCACGCCATCATCGTCAGCCGCGAGCTGGGCATCCCGTGCGTGGTGTCGGCCACCGACGCCACCCGCCGCATCCCCGACGGCGCTCGCGTGCGGGTCGACGGGTCCACCGGAACGGTCGAGGTGCTCGCCGCACCCGGTTGACGACCAATCGCCCGGGGTGACTGCAAAACCACCTATCGGGCGATCCAAGCTGGTGGGCGATGCAACGACCTGTGGGTGTGGTCCTGGTGGCCGCCGTGGTGCTGCTCGCGGCTGGGATCGCATCGGCGGTGGCGCTCGGCTCCGATGACGGCGCGCTGGCGCGACTGCCCGACCGCGAGGCGGTTGCTGCCGCGCGGCCGGCGACGCCGTCGTCGACCACGCCGTCGTCGACCACGCCGGAGACGACACCCCCGGGTCCGTTCGCCCCGCTGCCCCGACCGGATGCCGTCAGGGCCGTGCGCACGCCGGCTGGCTACGTGCTGCCCGTCGTCGGCGGCGATGCGCAGGCCTGGAAGGTCGAGACGCCGTGCGCGGCCACGGCCGTGGTCCCGGGCACGCCAGTGGCCGGCGCCCACGTGGTGCTCGATCCGGGTCACGGCGGCAACGAACCGGGCGCGGTCGGTCCGTCAGGTCTGCGCGAGAAGGACCTCAACCTCGACATCGCCCGACGGGTCCGCGACCGCCTCGTCGCCCGGGGCGCCACCGTCGTCCTCACCCGTGATGCCGACGTGCGCATGACGCTGGCGACCCGCGGAGCGATCGCCCGCAGCCTGGACCCGCTGGTGTTCGTGTCGATCCACCACAACGCGGGGTCGGTGGGCAAGGCGGCAACTCCTGCGCCCGAGCTGTACCACCAGCTGACCGATCCGCAGTCGCGCCGGTTGGCCGGGCTGCTGTGGGAGGAGCTCTGGCCGAGGCTGGCGCCGTTCGGCGCTGACTGGGCCGTCGGCGACCAACCCGGCGCCCGCGCCCGACGATCTGTGGCCACGGGCGACGACTTCTACGGTGTGCTGCGTCACAGCCATGGCGTCCCGGCCGTGCTCACCGAGGCGGCCTACCTCAGCAACCCCACCGAGGACGCGCTCCTCAACACCGACGCCTTCCGCGACGCGGAAGCCGACGGCATCGCCGCGGCCATCGTCCGCCTGGTCACCACCGACGACCCCGGGTCGGGCTTCGTGCCCACCAAGGAGGCGGCCGCTCCTGCGGGCAGTGGTGGTGGGGCGGACGGGTGCGTCGACCCGCCCCTGCGGTGACCGGACCGCCCCGGGCGGTGTGGCATCATGGAACGTGCGGGTGGAGGGAGGACCGCTTCGATGACCACCCCCTGCGCGCACTGCGGAACGCCGATCGACGGCACCGAGCGCTGCGCGGTGTGCGGCACGCTCGCTCCTCCGTCCGAGCAGCTCGATCATCCGACGGGCGATGACCAGGCGCCACCGTGGGTGATCCCCGTGCGCGGCCCCGACCCCTCGGTGGTCACCCCGCCCACGGCCGGGCTCGGCCAGGCGGTGGCGGTGCTGGTCTTCGGTGTCGTGGCCTTCACGCTGGCCATGGTCTTCGGCGCCGGCGTGCTGGTGAAGGACGCCGACGACTCGCCTGACGTCGCCGCCGGCACCCGGCCCACGGAGGTGGCGGGCGACCACGTCGACGCCCGCTCCGTCGCCACCGAGGCGACGTCGTCCACGTCGGTCGCGTCCACGGCCGGCGACAACCAGAGCGCCCAGTCGTCGACCTCGACGTCGTCGTCCACCAGCAGCTCCTCGACGACCACCACCGCCGTCGATCCGACCGACACCGGTTCGGTGCCGCGGCTGTCGTCCTCGTTCGGCGGCGGCTGGGTGGCCCAGCTCACGTCGGTTCCCCAGGGGTCGGGAACCGACTCGCTGGAAGCGGCGTGGCAGACCCTGCGCGACCAGGTGCCCGACGCGGTCGTCGCCGTCTCCGACCGCTGGTCGACGCTGCGCCCCGGCTACTGGGTGTTCGTGCATCCCGGGCCGTTCGACGGCTCGGGTGCGGTGCAGAGCTTCTGCGATGGCGTCGACCACGAGTGCATCCCTCGGCAGCTCGCCGACTGAGCATGTGCGACGAGTGCGCGCCCGCCGGAGGCTGGGGCCGTCGGCGCTTCCTGGCGGCGGCGGGTGCGCTGGCCCTTGCGCCTGCGGTGGCCGTGCCCCGCTCCGCGACCGCGCAGGCGGCCGCGCCGGCCATCGTTCCCCGACAGGCCTGGGGCGCTGACCTGCCGCCCGCGGGGCCGCTCGCACCCGAGCCCGACGTCCGGTTCCTGCTCGTGCACCACACGGTCAACACCAACGACTACGCGCCCGACGACGTCGTCGGGCTGCTGCGGGCCATGTACCGCTTCCACACCGGAGCCGAGAAGGCGTGGCCCGACATCGCCTACAACTTCGTGGTCGACCGGTTCGGCCGCATCTGGGAGGCGCGTGCCGGCAGCGCCGACGGTCCCGTGGCCGGCGACGCCACCGGAGGCAGCCAGGGCTTCGACCAGAAGTGCGCGTTCCTCGGTGACCACCGGACCGAGGCGCCCACCGCCGAGGCCGTCGACGCCATGACCTCGTTGCTCGCGTTCCTGGCCGACCGGCACGGCATCGCCACCGCCCCCGGGTCCACCACGTCGTTCGTGTCGCGCGGCTCCAACCGCCACCCGTCAGGGGAGACCGTCGTCACGCCGACGATCACCGGGCACCGCACGATGTCGTTCACCGCCTGTCCCGGCGACGCGGCGATGGCGATCGTCACCGGACCGTTGCCCGGCGCCGTCACCGCCCGGCGGCGAGCCCCGGCCACGACCTCCAGCTCGGTGACGACCACGAGCAGCGCGCCACCGGCGACCGCACCCCCCACCTCCAGCGCCACCACCGCCGGTGTGCCGTCTGCCGCGGCCCCGGCGGAGGGCACGACGACGGCGGCCACCGCCTCGCCGGCCGACCGGCCCCTGCACTGGATGGTGGGTGGCGGTGTCGTTGCGGTCGTCGCCGGTGGCCTGCTGCGGCTGCGGACCCGGCGCTGAGCCGGCCCGTCCGTCATCCGGTCGCGCCACGACGGGCCCGGGGGCCGTTCCGGAGGCGGCTGCTAGCTTCCGAACCGCATGCGCACCGCCGTCCTCGCCTCCGGCAGCGGGACCCTCCTCGACGCCATCCTGTCCGACGGCATCCCCGTCGACCTCGTCGTCGTCGACCGGCCCTGTGCGGCCACCGACGTGGCCGCCCGCCACGGGGTCGAGGCCGTCTGCCACGAACGGACGTCCTTCGGCGCTTCGTTCGACCGAGACGCCTACACCCGCGAGGTCGCCGACCTGCTGCGCGAGCGCGGCATCGAGCTGGTGGTCATGGCCGGGTACGGCACCGTGTTCGGACAGGCCATCCACGACGCCTACCCGCATCGCATCCTCAACACCCACCCGGCGCTGCTGCCGTCGTTCAAGGGCTGGCACGGGGTGCGCGACGCCCTCGAGTACGGCGTGAAGGTCACCGGCTGCACCGTGCACGTGGCCACGCTCGACGTCGACGCCGGCCCGATCCTCGCCCAGGAGGCGGTGCCGGTCCTCGACGACGACACCGTCGAGTCGCTGCACGAGCGCATCAAGGAGGTCGAGCGCCGCCTCTACCCGGCCACCATCCGGGCCGTGCTCGCCGACCCCCGCATCCTCGATCGGAACCCCCCGCAGAAGGAGACACCATGAGGGCCTTCCTCTCCGTCTACGACAAGACCGGCGTGGTCGAGCTGGCCGCCGGGTTGGCCGAGCAGGGCTGGGACCTGGTCTCCAGCGGCGGCACGGCGGCGGCCATCCGCGACGCCGGCGTCGACGTGGTCAGCACCGAGGAGGTCACCGGCTACCCGGCCATCCTCGGCCACCGGGTCGCCACGCTGCACCCGAAGATCCACGGCGCCATCCTCGCCGACCCCACCGACCCCGAGCACCAGGCCGACCTCGAGACCTACGACATCGAGCCGTTCGCCCTCGTCGTGTCCAACCTGTACCCGTTCGGCGACCCCGATGCTGCCGGCGACGCCGGCGGTCGCAAGCTCGAAGCCTCCGACGACGGACGCAGCGTCGACCTGATCGACATCGGTGGCCCGGCCATGGTCCGAGCAGCCGCCAAGAACCACGCCCACGTCGGCATCGTCGTCGACCCGGCCGACTACCAGCCGGTGCTGGACGAGATCCGGTCCGATGGCGCCCTCGGCGACGCCACCCGCCGGCGCCTGGCCCGCAAGGCGTTCGCCCACACCGCCGCCTACGACGCCGCCGTCGTCGGGTGGTTCGACGAAACCGATCCCGAGCCCGCCGCGCTGCCGCCCACCATCCACCTGGCGCTCGAGCGCGACCAGCAGCAGCTGCGCTACGGCGAGAACCCGCACCAGCAGGGCGCCCGCTACCGCCAACGCGGTGTCACCAGCGTGTGGGACCGCGTCGAGCAGCACGCCGGCGTCGCCCTCAGCTACCTCAACCTGTTCGACGCCGACGCCGCCTGGAACCTGGCTCACGACCTGGCCGGCGAGTTCGACAAGCCGGCCGTGGCCATCATCAAGCACGCCAACCCGTGCGGCGCAGCGGTCGCCGACACACTGGCCGAGGCCTACAAGCTGGCCTTCGAGTGCGACCCCCGCTCGGCTTTCGGCGGCATCGTCGCCACGTCGCTGCCCATCGACACCGACACCGTCGAGGAGATGGTGGCCGCCGCTCAGGCCGACGTGGTCATCGCGCCCGGTTACGACGACGGCGTCATCGACGCGCTGGTGAACAAGCGCAAGAACACCCGCCTGCTCACGCTGCCGGCGCCGAACCCGCCGGGCCGGGTCATCCGCCAGCTGAACGACACGTGGCTGGTGCAGGAGCCGCACCACTTCGACGCCGGGCGTGACGAGTGGCGCGTGGTCACGAAGCGCACGCCCACCGACGCCGAGCTCGACGACGCCGCGTTCGCCTGGCGGGTCTGCGGGTGGGTGAAGTCCAACTCGATCGTGCTGGCCAAGGGCGGTACGGCCTGGGGCATCGGTGCCGGGCAGCAGAACCGCGTCGAGGCCGGCCAGATCGCCGCCGAGAAGGCCGCCGGTCGGGCCGAGGGCGGGGCCTGCGCGTCGGACGCGTTCTACCCGTTCCCCGACGGCATCGAGGCCGCGGCCGCGGCCGGCGTCGCCGTCATCATCCAGCCGGGCGGCTCGGTCCGCGACGAGCAGTGCATCGCCACCGCCGACGAGCTCGGCGTGGCCATGGTCTTCACCGGCGAGCGCCACTTCCTCCACTGAATCCGCGGGCGACCGGACAGCGCCCGGGCCAGACTGCGCCACATGGACTGGCGCGCCTACGACGAGGAGCGGGATCTCGCCGCCGTCACCCGCATCTGGCGGGAGTGCGGTTGGATCGACGACAGCGACCAGCAAGCAGAGGCGCTGCAGGCGTTCTTCGGCGCCGGCCGCGCGCTGGTGGCGAGCATCCGCGGCGAGGCCGAGTGCGCCGTGCACCGCACGCCGGGCAGCTTCCGGTACCACGAGGTCGACGTGCCGCTGTGCGCCGTCACCGCGGTGACGACGAGCCACGTGGCCCGCAAGCGGTCGCTCGCCACCGGGCTCGTGGCCGAGACACTCGCCGCCGGCGCCGAGGACGGCGCGGCGGTCGCTGCGCTCGGGGCGTTCGAGCAGGGGTACTACGACCGCTTCGGCTTCGGCACCGGTCCCTACGTCCACCGGTTGACCTTCGATCCCGCCACCCTCACCGTGCCGGTGCCCGAGCGTCCGCCCGTGCGGGTGGGTGCCGCCGACGCCGACGAGGTGCATGCCCTGCTGCTGCGCCGCCACCGCAGCCACGGCGGCATCGTGCTCGACCCGCCCGGGATCGTCCACGCCGAGCTCGGCTGGCTCGAGCACCCGTTCGGACTCGGCTTCCGGGACGCCGATGGATGCCTCACGCACTGCCTGCTGGGCAGGATGCAGAACGAGGACGGCCCCTACCGGGTCGACTGGCTCGCCTACGAGGAGCCGCGCCAGGTGCTCGAGCTGCTCGGCGTCCTGCGCGGGCTCGGCGACCAGATCGCGGCGGTCGAGCTGTCGTTCGAACCCGCCGAGGTCCAGGTGCAGGACCTCATCCGCAGCCCGATGCGCCAGCGCACCGCCAGCCGACTCGCCGGCGGCGGGGTACAGGCCCACACCGCCGCGGCGTGGTGGCAGCTGCGGATCCTGGACCTGCCGCGCTGCATCGGCGCCGTCCGTTGGTCGGGTGCTCCCGTGTCGTTCGACCTGCGCCTCCGCGACCCGATGGCCGACCGGGGTGGCCGGTGGCCGGGTCTGGGCGAGGAGTGGTCGGTCTCCCTCGGCGAGGAGTCCGCCGCGTCGCCGGGGATGGTCGGCGACCGCCCGGTCCTGGAGTCGTCGGTCAACGCGTTCTCGAGGCTGTGGGCCGGCGTCCGGCCGGCCAGCAGCCTCATGCTGACCGACGAGCTGGCGGGCCCGCACGAGTTGCTGCAGGCGCTCGACGACGTGTTCTGCTCGCCGTCACCGGTGCTGGGCTGGATGTTCTGATTGGGTTGTGGCCGTGCCACGACTCACCGCCATGGACGAGTACTTCGTCCACCAGATCCCGGAACCGCTGCCCAACGTCGAGACCCACCACGACCACTGGCGCGAGAGCTTGTTCTTCATCTGCCACAACCCGCGGCAGCTCGACGACATCGTGATCCTGACGCTCGCCCACTTCCCGAAGGGCGAGGTCGTCGACGCCATGCAGCTCGGACGCATCGGCGACGACTGGATCTACGCCCGGCACGAGCGGCCCTACGACGGTGATCCCCACTCGATGACCGTCGGCCCGGTGCACATCGACATCGCCGAGCCCTTCGAGCGCATCGAGCTCCACGTCGACCAGCACGACGACGCGCCCTACGCCATGGACGTGAGCTTCCGTGGACGGGGCCAGGTCTACGGGTTGCGACGAGGGACCATGAAGGCCGGCCACGAGCGGGTGTGGGACCAGTCGCACCTGTTCCAGTCGGGCATCGTCAACGGCACCGTGACCCGGGGCGACACCACGCTCGAGCTGCGCGACTGGTGGTGCCAGCGCGACCACTCGTGGGGCATCCGTGACCACGCCCGCTGCCCGCTGTGGATGTGGTTCGGGATCCAGGCCGAGGACGGCATGTACGGGGTCTGGCACTGGGAGTACCCCAACGGCGCCCGCGTCTACACCGACGGCTGCTTCGCGCCGGCCGACGGCTCCGATCCGATCCCGTTGGTCGACTTCCGCCACGACGACCTGCACTGGACGGGTGAGGACGGCAACGAGGTGTCCTACGGCCAGCACGGCATCGACGTGCGCGGGCTCGCCGGCCGGTGCGAGCTGACGCTCGAAGGTGGCCGGACGGTCAGCTTCGACGCCGAGGGGCGATGGGCGTTCCCGTACGGTGGACTCGGCGGCGGTCTCAGCGAGATGGAGTGGACCAGCTCCGACGGCCAGTCGGGCACCGCCATCTACGAGGTCACCGGCGCCTCGCACCACAAGTTCTTCCCCGAGCCCCGGGTCGAGGCCACCTTCCCGCAGTCCCACTGAGCCCGGCGGGGTTCACACCAGCCCCCGCCGGGTGTACCACTGAGGGGACGGACCCGCGATCCGCAGCGGGTCCGAAGGGGGTGAACCACGTGTTCGCGCAGATCATGGAGGGCCGGGCATCGGATCCCGCGGGGATCCGCCGGCAGATGGACCGCTGGATCGCCGAGCTGCAACCCGGCGCCACGGGGTACCTGGGCAGCACCGGGGGCGTGACCGCTGACGGTCGGGCGATCCTGATGGCCCGGTTCGAGTCGCCGGAAGCGGCCGAGGCCAACAGCTCGCGGAGGGAGCAGGGCGAGTGGTGGGCGGAGACCGAGAAGTGCTTCGACGGGTCGGTCGACTTCGTCGAGTCCACCGACGTCGAGGTGCTCCGTGGCGGTGGCTCCGACGCCGCCGGCTTCGTGCAGGTGATGAAGGATTCCGGCGCCAACCGCGACCTCCTCCGCCGCCTCGACGACCAACTCGAACAAGTGGGCGACGGGTTCCGTCCCGACCTGCTCGGAGGCATCCGCGTGTGGACCGGGCCCGACACCTACGTCGAGTTCGCCTACTTCACCAGCGAGGCCGAGGCGCGCGAGGGGGAGCAATCCGAGCCGCCGCCCGAGCTCGCCGAGTCGATGGAGCAGTTCGGCGAGGCCATGGCCAACGTCGAGTTCATCGACCTGACCGATCCGATGCTCAACTCGGCGTAGGCATCCGCCCCGACGGCCGCGGCCGGAACCACTTCGAGCGTGCGGGGGCGACCTGCGAGACTGCTGGTCGATGACTGCGCAACTGCTCGCCGGAGCCCCCGTCGCGGAGGCCGTGCTCGCCGACGTCGCCGCCAGGGTCGAGGCCCTGCGCGAACGGGGCAAGACAGTCGGACTCGGCACCATCCTCGTCGGCGACGACGAGGCCTCGGCCGGCTACGTGCGCAAGAAGCACGAGACCTGCGCCCAGGTGGGCGTGCAGAGCCGCAACGTGGAGATCGGTGCCGACGAGGACCCGCAGGCACTCCTCGACGCGGTCGACGAGCTCAACGACGATCCTTCGGTCGACGGCTACCTGATCCAGTACCCGGTGGCCGACGGCTTCGACTTCGACGCCGCCGTCAACCGCATGGACCCCGACAAGGACGCCGACGGCCTCCACCCCCAGAACCTGGGCCGCCTGGTGCTCCAGCAGGACGGACCGGTGCCCTGCACACCGGCCGGCATCCGGGCGATGTTCGTGCACTACGGCATCGACCTCAAGGGCAAGGAGGTCGTCATCGTGGGGCGTGGCCCCACCCTCGGCCGGCCGCTGTCGCTGCTGCTCACCCTCAAGCAGGAGGGTGCCAACGCCGCCGTCACCGTCGTGCACTCTGCCGTGCCCGACGTCGCCGCCTTCACCCGCCGTGCCGACGTCGTGATCGCCGCCGTGGGATCCCCCTCGATCATCACCCCCGACATGGTCCGTCCGGGCGCCGTGGTCGTGTCCGGCGGCATCTCGTGGGAGGGCCGCAAGTTGCTCCCCGACGTCGACGAATCCGTCGCCGAGGTCGCCTCGTGGATCACCCCCCGTCTCGGTGGCGTGGGCCCCACCACCGTCGCCATGCTCCTGCGCAACACCGTCGCCGCCGCCGAGGCGGCCCACGCCCGAGCAGGATCGGGGTCGTGACGAAGATCGTCGACCTCCTTGGCCTCCGTGACCCGAACGGCAAGGCGGGCGCGGGGCCGACGGTCTCGGTGGAGTTCTCGCCACCGAAGGACGAAGAGGCCGAGGAGCAGCTCGTCGAGGTCCTCGACGAGCTCGAGGTCATCGAACCGTCGTTCGCCAGCGTCACCTACGGCGCGCTGGGCTCCACCCGCGACCGCACGCGTGACTTCGTGATCCGCTGCAACCGCGAACGGTCGTTTCCGACGATGGCCCACCTCACCTGCGTCGGGCACTCCAAGGACGACATCATCGACCTGCTCGACACGTACGCCGCCAACGGCGTCGACAACATCCTGGCCCTGGGGGGCGACCCGCCGGCCGACGGCTCCGACCCGGGCGGCGACTTCGTCCACGCCATGGAGCTGGTCGCCATGGTCCGCGAGCACCCCCACGACTTCTCGGTGGGCGTCGCCGCCCATCCCGAGAAGCACCCGCGCTCACCGTCGCTGACGACCGACCGCCTCCACCTGGCCGAGAAGCTGGCGGTGGCCGACTTCGCCATCACCCAGTTCGTCTGGACCGCAGAGCCCTACCGCCGGCTGCTCGACGAGCTCGCCGACCTCGGCTGCCACAAGCCGGTCGTCCCCGGGGTCATGCTGTTCATCAACGTGCACTCGATGCGGCGGATGTCCGAGCTCAACGACACCGTCATTCCCGACGAGCTGTGGGAGCAGTGCCTCGCGGCCGACGGCGACCCCAAGGCGGTGCGGATCCTCGGCACCGACGTCTGCGAGGAGCTCAGCCGCGACCTGCTCGCCGCCGGCGCCCCCGGCCTGCACCTCTACACGATGAACCGCTCGGTGGCGGCCATCGACCTGGTCCGCCGGCTCGGCCTGCGCTGAGGCGCGCCGGCCGCGCGAGCGTCCGCGCGCACCGTCGGCGTCGATTCGCCGTCGAATCGACGCCGAGTTCTGTCAAGTTGACGAATCGCCGACGAATCGTTCCCCACGGACCGGATCCGGGTTCCTGTCGGCGGGCACCCGTAGGATCGCACGCATGGATCAGGCCCCCGGCACCGATCCGGCGCCGCGCCGCCGGTCGACGTCGACCTCGAACTTCGGGGTCGGCAAGCGAGAGGGGCACGACGCTTCGGCGTTCTACGAGCGCTTCGTCACCCCGACGATCTCCGACGACGACACCGTCGCCCCCCACAAGGCACGCGACGAGATCTGGGTCGGCGACGCACGTGACATGGACGCCCACGGCGACATCGCCGACGGGTCGGTGGCGCTGGTGGTCACCTCGCCGCCGTACTTCGCCGGCAAGGCCTACGAGGAGGCCATGGGTCACGGCCACATCCCGGCCGACTACCTCGAGTACCTGGGCATGCTGCGCGACGTCTTCGCCGAGTGCGTCCGCAAGCTCGAGCCGGGCGGGCGCATCGCCGTCAACGTCGCCAACCTGGGCCGCAAGCCCTACCGCTCGCTGTCGTCCGACGTCATCACCATCCTCGAAGAGCTCGGCCTGCTCCTGCGGGGCGAGATCATCTGGCAGAAGGGCCGGGGCGCCGGCGGCTCGTGTGCGTGGGGCAGCTTCCAGAAGCCGGGCAACCCCGTGTTGCGCGACATCACCGAGCGGGTGATCGTGGCCTCCAAGGGTCGCTTCGACCGGGCGGTCGACGCTCGCCACCGCGCCAAGGCCGACCTGCCGAGCACCGCCACCATCACCGTCGACGACTTCCTCGAGGCCACCCTCGACGTCTGGGAGTTCGCCCCCGAGAGCGCCAAGCGGGTCAACCACCCGGCGCCGTTCCCCGTCGAGCTCCCGCTGCGTCTCATCAACCTGTACACCTACGCCGGCGATCTCGTCCTCGATCCGTTCATGGGCGCCGGGTCCACGGCGGTCGCCGCGGTGCGGTCGGGCCGGCACTTCGTCGGGTTCGACACCGATGCCGGCTACGTCGACGGCGCCCTCGGGCGCGTCGCGTCCGAACGGGCCACCACGCCGGGCGAGCCCGAGGTCGAGCTGGCGCCCGCCGCCCGCACCCCAGACGACGCTCCGGTCCCCGAGTTGCTCCACGCCGGCAAGAAGGCCACCACCGTGGCCACCCGTCTGCTCGCCGACGCCGGTTTCACGGACATCAGCGAGAAGGCGACGGTGCGCGAGGTCGGTGCCGACTTCGACCTGCGCGCCACCGCGCCAGACGGCACACCGTGGCTGGTGCTGGTGGCGGGGTCGTTCACGCCGTCGCCGTCCGGGCTGCGCCGCTCCGACGTTCTCTGGCGCACCATCGGCCACGCCGCCGCGGTCGAGAGCCGGCCCGAACGGGTCCTGGTGCTCACCACCGAGCTGCCGCCCCGCAACTCGGCGGCGGCCAAGGCGCTGGCCGCCGTGACCAAGTCGTGCATCGACGCCGTGGTCGAGCTCACCGCCCCCGACGCACCCGCCTCGCTCCGAGCGCTCCACGGCGGCTGACCGCGGTCGTGGCCGACGACCGCACCGTCATCACCGAGCTGTCGACCGCACTCGGCTGCCTCGACCACGGCACCGTGAGCTGGTCGGTGCTGCAACGACCGGCCGAGGTCCTGGTCGACGACGCCGCCTGGCAGCAGCTCGAGCGAGGCCTGCACGATCCCGCCCTGCTACAGCTCGCCGAAGCGGCCTTCGCCAACGGCGCGGCGTTCGCCGCCCACCCCGAGGGCCTCGGCGGCCGCCGCCCTAGCCGCATCGAGTGGACCGGCGGGCACCGCCCACCGGGCGATCAGGTCATCCCGGCCGACCTGCGCATCGACCGGGTGTACCTCGTCTCGTGCAAGTACTTCTCCAAGGTGCTGCACAACGCGGCGCCGGCCCGGGTGTTCGACCACCTCCTCAAGGCCACCGACCGACACGACCGGGGCGACTGGTACGCGCAGGTGGCGCCGACCGAACACCGAGCGCTGGCCGCTGTGGCGGCCGCCGCCGTCCAGTGCCCGTATCCCGACGATCCGACCACGGCCTCGCCCGAGCAGCGCCGGCGCCTGCGCGACGCCCTGCGAGCCGCCGGCCGGCGGTGGCCCGAACCCGCCGTCGACGCCTACGCCGACCTGTGCCGAGCGGTGAGCGTCGCCAGCGCCACGCGATGGCAGGCCGCCGCGTCCAACCCGAGCGCGCACGAGCAGCTGCTCTGGCGGCTGCTCCGCCTGGCTGCGGCGCCGTACTTCGTCGTGGGCATCGGCCGGGACGTCATCCGCCTGCGCATCGACACGCCCTGGGACTTCCGGCAGCGGTTCGACCTGCTCGACTTCCAGATCGAGCCCGCCGGTGCCGGTCAGCCCCAGGTGCGCTGGCTGGCCGGCGTGCATGACCACGCCACGGGCGCCGACCGGGTGGTCGAGGGCCACGTGGAGGTGCGCTGGAGCCACGGGCGCTTCGGTGGCCCGCCCGAAGCCAAGGTGTACCTCGACACACCGCACGACGAGGTACCGGGGTACGTCCCGCTCGATTGACCGTCAGCAGCCGACGGAGCCCGACCTCAGGCGGCGAGCAGGCGCTGCAGGATGTCTTCGAAGGACTGGGCGCAAGCCGCCCCGGTGACCACGGGCGTGCGCCGGCCGACGTCGAGCACCGAGAAGCTGGCTGGCCTCTGTACGGCGCAGACCTCGGCGAACGGATCGGTCGAGCGTCCTCCGACCGACGCCGTACGCAGCAGCTGGGTCCGGGCCTCGATCAGTCGGCGGAACGACGCCGGCTCGCCGCCTCGATCAGGATGGACGGTGCGAGCCGCCGCCCGGAAGGCGCGGCGGATCTGGTCCTGGGTCGCGTGCGGGGGGACACCGAGCAGGGCTCGGGCGTGGTTGCCGTCCATGGCCACCGTTCCTTGGGTTGGTCCGCGTCCTGCGGAGTGCCGATCCGTGGCGTGGCGAATCCTTCGCCTCCACACCGTCTTGATCGACCGGCGCGGCCCGTTCTGTAGCCGGCCGGGCTCCAGGTGCCCGCTAGGGCCAGCCGGCGCCGGGCACGTCGACGTCGATCGCCTCGATGCGTCCGGCCCGCAGCCGCCGGCAGGACTCGGGCTCGCTGTCGACGGCCGTGCACACGTACAACGTGCGCCGGTCGGTACCGCCGAGCATGCAGGCGAAGGGCTGGCGCTCGTCGTTCGTCCGGATCTCGTCGAGCACCTCGCCGCCCTCGGCCACGCGCAGCACCTGGTGGCTCACGGGTGAGGCCATCCAGATGGCGCCGTCGGCGTCGAGGCAGATGCCGTCGGGCACCGCCCCCCGCACCCGTGCCCACTCGCGTCGGTTGTCGAGCGATCCGTCGTCGGTGATGTCGAAGGCGGTGAGGCAGGCACCGAACGACTCGCCGACCACCAGCGTGTCGCCGGCCGGCGTGATCACACAGCCGTTGGGGAAGAACAGCTCGTCGGCCACCACGCGCACCTCACCGTCAGCGGTGACCAGCGCCAAGGTGGTCGTCCGCTGGTCGGCGTCGGGGTCGTGCAGGTCGAAGCCGAAGTTCCCCACGTAGGCGTTGCCGTGCCCGTCGACGACCATGTCGTTGCAGTCGTGGTCGGTGACGTCGTGGAGGTCGGCGACCTCGCTGACCGCTCCGTCGCGCACCGCCAGCAGCTTCCGATCGGTCATCGAGACGACCAGGAGCGTCCCGTCCGGACGCCACCCGAGCCCGGAGGGACGGTTCGGAACCTCGACGACGACCTCGGTCTCGCCCGTCGTCGGGTCGAGGGTGAGCACCCGGTGGTCGTGCATGTCGGAGAACCAGAGCCGGTCGTCGTGCCACCGGGGTCCCTCGGCGAACGCCAGGCCGTCGACCACGGGAGCGAGCGAGACGGACATCGGGCGGAACCTAACCGAGCGGGTCCTCCGACTGCGTCGCCCAACGGCGGACCACGTCGGCGTCGGCGCCGAGGCGACCGGCCTCGTCGGCCGCGACCCACTCGGCACCCGCCGCCGAGATGCGCCCCTCGGCCCGCACCTCCCACGTGCGCTCGTCGAGTCGCCGCACCGGCGCCACCGGGGCGCCGATCGTGCGGGCGGCGGCCTCGCTCGTGCTGTCCGTCCACCGGTTCGTGCCGTCGTCGTCGGGGGCGGCGACCACCGGCAGGGTCCAGCCGGCCAGCCCGTTGGGGCGGGCCAGCACCCGGCGTCCATCGGGCGAGGGCACCACCAGGCGGAGGAGCGTCCGAGCCACGGCCGCAGCCTACGGAACCCACCGGCCGCCGAAGGCCCGGTCGGGTGGCGAGCGGACAGGCACGGAGATAACGTCCGTTACCAGTCGCGAATTCAGCCCAAGAGGGGGAGTGACCATCGTGCAGACGTACGACAAGATCTACATCGACGGCGCCTGGGTGCCGTCCACCGGCACCGACACGCTCGAGGTCTTCGACTCGACCGACGGCGTCGGTGCTGGCCACCATCCCGAGCGGCACCGCCGAGGACCTCGACAAGGCCGCCAAGGCGGCCAAGGCGGCCTTCCCGGCCTGGGCGGCCAAGTCCGCCGAGGAGCGGGCCAAGTTCTGCACCCGCATCGCCGAGGGCCTGGGTGCCCGCATGGACGAGATCGCCACCGTGGTCAGCCGCGAGGCCGGCATGCCCAAGTGGCTGAGCCAGATCATCCAGGCCGGCCTGCCCATCAACTCCTTCTCGCAGGCCGCCGCCATCGCCGAGAGCTACGAGTACGAGCAGACGGTCGGCAACAGCCTGGTCGTCAAGGAGCCCGTCGGCGTCGTCGGCTGCATCACGCCGTGGAACTACCCGCTGCACCAGATCGCCGCCAAGGTGGCCTTCGCCATGGCCGCCGGCTGCACCGTGGTGCTCAAGCCCAGCGAGGTCGCCCCGATCGACGCCTACATCCTCACCGAGGTCATCGCCGACGCCGGCGTGCCCGCCGGTGTGTTCAACCTGGTCCCCGGCGTCGGCCAGATCGTGGGCGAGGCCATGTCCAGCCACCCCGACATCGACATGGTGTCCTTCACCGGCTCCACCAACGCCGGCAAGAAGGTCGCCGCCAACGCGGCCGCCACCATCAAGCGCGTCGCCCTCGAGCTGGGCGGCAAGTCGGCCAACATCCTGCTGCCCGACCTCGACGACGAGCAGTTCGAGGCCGCCGTCCGCGACGGCGTGGGCAAGTGCTACATCAACTCGGGCCAGACCTGCACCGCCCTCACCCGGATGCTCGTGCCCCGCGACCGGCTCGCCGACGCCGAGCGCATCGCCGCCGACGAGGTCGAGACCAACTACCAGCCCAGCGATCCCTTCGCCGAGGGCGCCCGCCTCGGCCCGCTGTCGAGCCGGGCCCAGGTCGAGCGGGTCACCGAGTACATCCGCAAGGGCATCGACGAGGGCGCCAAGCTGGTCACCGGTGGTCCCGACAAGCCCGAGGGCGTCAACTCCGACGGCTACTTCGTGCGGCCCACGGTGTTCTCCGAGGTCCGCAACGACATGACCATCGCCCAGGAGGAGATCTTCGGGCCGGTCCTGTCGATCCTGCCCTACGACTCCGAGGACGAGGCCGTCGCCATCGCCAACGACTCGATGTACGGCCTGTCCGGTGGCGTCCAGGGCGGCGACAAGGAGCACGCCCAGGCCGTGGCCCGCCAGATCCGCACGGGCCAGATCGAGGTCAACCAGGGTGCGTTCAACCCGAACGCCCCCTTCGGTGGCTACAAGATGTCCGGCTACGGCCGGGAGTACGGCACGCACGGCTTCGAGGAGTTCCTCGAGACCAAGGCGATGCAGCTCTAGTTCCCCCCGCCGGCTGACGACCGAACGGTGGCGGGCCCTCCGGGGCCCGCCACCGGCGCGTCAGAACGACGGGTCGACGCGGCGGATGGCGGCGGCCGCCAGCTCGGAGGCGGCCACGACGGTGTGGCGGAACGCCTCGACGTCGATGCCCTCGGTGGACAGCTGGCCGTCGCAGTAGCGCTTGTAGACGCCCTGCACGATGCACGCCGTCTTCCAGTCGGCCCAGGCCTCGTAGTAGTCGATGCCCGACACGTCGGCGCCGGTGGCGGCCGCGTAGCGCTCGACGAGCTCGGCGCGCTCGGGGAAGCCGGCGGCCATGGACGTGGCCGAGGTGGTGGCGACCATGTCGTCGCCCGGCCGGGGCCACGTACCGAGCACGTACCCCAGGTCGGCCAGCGGGTCGCCCAGCGTGGCGATCTCCCAGTCGAGCACGGCGGCGATCTGGCGGTCGCTGCCGGTGATGCAGTTGCCCAGGCGGTAGTCGCCGTGCACGACGCGGGCCGGTCCCTGCTCGGGGATGTTGTCGAGCAACCACTGGTGCACCCGCTCGAGCAGGGGGTCGTCGTGGGTCTTGGAGGCCTCGTACTGGCGCCACCAGGTCTTGAGCTGGCGGGCGATGTAGGCCTCCTTGCGGGACAGGTCGCCGAGGCCGACCTCGTCGGGGTCGACGGCGTGGAGGCGGGCGAGCACGTCGACGAAGCTGCGGCCGATCTCGGCCCGGTCGTCCTCGGAGAAGGCGGCCTCGGCCTGGTCGGCCGTGTGCAGCACGACGCCGTCGACGTGGGCCATGACGTAGAACGGAGCGCCGATGACCGACTCGTCGGTGCAGTGGGCCAGCGCCTCGGGGACCGGGACGTCGGTGGGGCCGAGCGCCGAGATCAGCGCGTACTCGCGCCCCATGTCGTGGGCGCTGGGCAGCAGCGGGCCCAGCGGCGGACGCCGCAGCACGACGGTGCCTCCGGCGTCGTCGTCGATGCGATAGGTGAGGTTGGAGTGGCCGCCGGCGAGGCGCCGGAACCGCAGCGGTGCCGTGGTGCCCACGTGTTCGGCCAGCCAGTCGGTGACCGGCCCCACGTCGATGCCGGTGGGGTCCTGGGCGTCGCCGGTGGTGTCCTGGATGTCGGCGTCGTGTTCGTCCTGCACGACCGGGAACCTAGGAGAAATCGTCGTCGTGGGAGAGACCGGCGCCGGGGCCGCGGTCCGCCGGCGACGATGTCTCGCTAGCGTCGTGGACGAGTTCGTCGGTGATCGGAACCCGCACGGGAGGATCGGCAGTGGCGGCAGGGACGCACGTTCCGGTGCGGGTCGGAGGACAGGCCGTGGTCGAGGGCGTGCTGATGCGCGCCGGCCGGGGAGCGGCCGTCGCCGTGCGCCGTCCCGACGGCGCCATCGAGACCGCGACGATGCCCGTCCCCGGCTGGGTCGACCGCTACCGGCACGTGCCGCTGATCCGCGGGCTGGCCGCGCTCGGCGAGTCGCTCGCCGTGGGCGTCCCCGCGCTCACGTGGTCCGAGGGCGTCTCGGGCGTGCGCCCGCCCGGCAAGCGGCCGCTGCCGCTACCGGTGCTGCTCGGGGTGGCGTTGCTCGCTGCGCTCACGCTGATGGTCGTGGTGCCGACGGTCGTTGCTCAGCTCGTCGGGTCGTCGGCCTGGCACGGCGTGGTCGAGGCCGGTGCGCGCGTGGCCACCCTGCTCGGATACGTGGGGCTGGTCAGCCGTCGCGCCGAGGTGCGGCGGGTGTTCGAGTACCACGGCGCCGAGCACCTCGTCGTGCGGGCCCACGAGGAGGGCCGCATGCTCGACGACGACGCCATCGCGTCGCTGCCCATCCATCATCCGCGCTGTGGCACCAGCTTCCTCGTGGCGGTGGCGGCGGTGACCGCGCTGGTGCACCCGTTGCTGCCCGGAGCCGGCCTGCTCGGCCGCATCGGCGTGCGCATCGTGGTCGTCCCGCTGGTGGCGGCGATCTCCTACGAGATCCTCGGCGTGCTCGGCCGAGTGGCGGCCGCACGGCCGGGTGGCGTCATCGAGTCGTTGCTGCTCGGGCCGCAGCGGTTCACCACGCGGCGTCCCGACCGCAGCCAGGTCGAGGTGGCCGCCGCGGCCCTGGAAGGGGCCCTGGCAGCAGACGCGCAGATCGCCCCGGCCGGGGCCGGGGCGATCGATGCCGTTCCTGCGGTCAGAACAGCAGGATGAGGATCAGGATCAACAGGATCAGCGTTCCGATTCCGATGTACACGACTTCGTTCCTCCTGGATGGGGGTCTGGGATAGCGGGGGGCCTGGTGGCACATCACGTACCCCTCGGCCCCGGTTTCGAGAACCCCGCCCGGTGGCCGCCGGCGGGATGTCGCGTCATGCGCGTCACCGAATAGGGTCCGTTCCATGACTGCTTCCGTGCCTTCCCCCGTGCGCGTCGCCGTGACCGGCGCGGCCGGCCAGATCGGTTACTCGCTGCTGTTCCGCATCGCCAGCGGAGCGCTCCTCGGCCCCGACCAGCCGGTCCACCTCAGCCTCCTCGAGATCCCCCCGGCCATGGGGGCGCTCGAGGGCGTCACGATGGAGCTCGACGACTGTGCGTTCCCGCTGCTGCACGGTTACGACACCTCCGACGACCCCAACAAGGCCTTCGACGGCGCCCAGATCGCCCTGCTGGTCGGGTCGATGCCCCGCAAGGCCGGCATGGAGCGCTCCGACCTGCTCGAGGCCAACGGCGGCATCTTCACCGTCCAGGGCAAGGCGCTCAACGACAACGCCGCCGATGACATCCGCGTCCTGGTGGTGGGCAACCCGGCCAACACCAACTGCCTCATCGCCATGCACTCGGCCCCCGACATCCCCCGTCAGCGGTTCACGGCCATGACCCGCCTCGACCACAACCGGGCGATGGCCCAGCTGGCCGCCAAGGCCGGGGCCCACGTCGATGACATCTCCAAGATGACGATCTGGGGCAACCACTCGGCCTCGCAGTACCCCGACGTCTTCCACGCCAAGGTGGGCAACGAGGTCGCCTTCGACGCCGCCGGCCGCGACCAGAACTGGCTCGAGAACGACTTCATCCCCACGGTGCAGAAGCGCGGCGCCGCGGTCATCGAGGCCCGGGGCGCGTCCTCGGCGGCGTCGGCTGCCAACGCCGCCATCGACCACGTCCACGACTGGATGCTCGGCACGCCCGGCGACGACTGGGTGTCGATGGCCGTCCCGTCCGACGGCTCCTACGGGATCCCCGAGGACATCATCTCCAGCTTCCCGTGCACCACCGAGAACGGCGAGTGGTCCATCGTCCAGGGTCTGGACATCGACGACTTCTCCCGCCAGCGCATCGACGCCTCGGCCCAGGAGCTGGTCGACGAGAAGAACACCGTCGCCGACCTCGGTCTCATCTGAACCGCAACTACTTCAAGAACTTCGACGTCGTGTTGTCGGCGAGCACCTTGCCGCCGGTCTGGCACGTCGGGCAGTAGTGGACCGTGTAGGCGTTGTAGGCGACCTCGCGGACGGTGCCACCACAGACCGGACAGACCTCGCCGGTGCGGTGGTGCACGCCCCCGGGGCGGTCCTTGGACGAGGACATGTCGTCGCGGGTCCGCTCGTAGGCCAGGCCCTCGTCGACCGCGTCCCGGATCGCCGTGACCAGTGCCTCGGCGTCGTCGGCACCGAGCTTCGCGGTCATGGCGAACGGTGAGATCCGGGCGCGGTGGCAGACCTCGTTGGCCAGACGCCGGCCGAGGCCGGCGATGCGACGCTGGTCGCGCAGGAAGCCGTGGACGCGGGTGTTCGTCTCGCCGAGCAGCCCCAGCAGGCTGGCGGCATCCACGTCGGTGGCGTCGGGTCCGAGGTGGTCGAGCGGTTCGTGGTCGTCGGGGTCTCCCGGCACCACCCACACGCCGGCCCGCCGCTCGGTGCCGGCCTCGGTGAGCAGCAGCGCCCGATCATCGTCGAACGTCCATCGGGCCTGGCCGCCCCGGGGCTTGCGGGCCTGCGTGGCGTCGGGCCGCAGGCGGCCGCCCTGCATGAGGTGGACGACGTGGGTGGCGGACGGGAACCGGAGCAGCAGGAGCTTGCCGCGCCGGCCGACCTCCTCGAGCGCCTCACCGTGGGTGACCGAGGGGTCGGGCGACACGGTCTTGAGCGCGGTGAAGGCCAGCGGCGTGAACCGCCGCAGGGTGGCGCCGGCGAAGGCCTCGGTCAGTCGCTCGGCGTGGGCCTGGACCTCGGGCAACTCGGGCACGTCGTGACGCTACCGGCGCGTGCGGCGCAGCATGGTGGGGTGACCGAGCGCGACGACACCGTCTGGTACGTGGCCTACGGCTCCAACCTGTCGATGGCTCGGCTCCAGCGCTACCTGGATGCGCTGCCCGGCAAGCATCCAGCGCTCGAGGACCGCCCGGCGACGCTGCCACACCGACTGTTCTTCGCCCGCGAGACCCAGGTCTGGGGTGGAGGCGGGTGCGCCTTCGTCGACCCGGAACCGTCCGACACCGTCACGCTGGCGCGGGCGTGGCGGATGACGCGGGCCCAGTTCGTCGGCGTGCTGACGCAGGAGAACGGCGGGCGCGAGCTGGTGGTCGACGACGCCGTGCTGGGGCTGGGGAGCGGCGAGAGCGCGGTCGTCGGGCCCGGCTGGTACGGACTCGTGCTCGGCTGCCCCTCACCCGACCATCGGCCGGCGCTGACGTTCACCACACCCGACACGCCGCTACCGGTGCGCAATCCACCGGGCGAGGCCTACGTGGCCACCATCGTCGCCGGCCTGGTCGACACCCACGGCCTCACCGAGGACCAGGCTCGCGCCTACGTGGCCGCTCGCATCCGCTGACCACCACCCGTTCTGGGGTACGAGATCTGTTCTCTCGGACGAACCCGGTATCCCGGGACGGACGGGGGGAAGGGGTCAGAAGGTCGTCTGCTCCTTGACGGCGGCGAAGAGGTCGCCGAGTGCCTCCAGCGCCTCACGCCGCTCGAGCAGGACCTGCACGTCGCCGCCCAGGCGCAGCTCGCCGGCGGTGAAGGCGTCGAGCGCCGGCCGCTGTCCGCTGGCGATCGCGGCAGCCGTGCCCCGGTCGCAGGTCAGCCGCACGTCGGGCTCACCCTCCGTGTCGGTCTCGACCCGACACGTGCCGTGGTCGATGACCAACCGCCAGCGGGGGCCGTCGGTGATGGCCTGTTCGATGCTGATCGACACCGTGGCGAGCGGGTCGTCACCGCTGGTCTGCCGGTCGCGTGCTGCGGCGTCGAGGGCCCGCAGCCACTCGTCGGAGAGGAACTCCACGGGTTGCATGGTGGCACGGCGCCGGCCCGGTCCACGACCGTGGCCGCGCAGCTGCCACCATCGTGGGGTGGTTCGCGACCCCGCCGACGAGTACCCGCACGACGCCGTCACCGACGGCGCTGCTGCGGTCGGGTCGGCGGCCGCGGGCAGCGAGACCTGGTCGTTCGACTTCGCGGCCGCCGACGGCAGCCTGGGCGGATGGGTGCGCGTCACCCGGCACGCCGGCCACAGCTGGTACCAGGCCATGCTCGCCGGCCCCCACCGTCAGCTCCTGTCGGTGCTCGACCACCACGTGCCCCACCGGTCGAGCCCGCTCGAGGTGCGCACCACCGACCTGTGGGCCGACCACGTGTGCGAGACGCCCTTCGACCACTGGACGCTGGGCCTCGAGGCGTTCGCGCTCGGCGTCGACGACCCGCTCGAGCTCCACGGGCGACAGCTCGGCGACCGGGTGCCGCTGGGCCTCGACCTCGAGTGGGAGACCGACGGGCCGGTGCTCGAGCCGCCGGGGGCGCCGGGCGTCGAGCGCTACGAGGTGCCCTGCCGGGTCCACGGAGAGGTGCTCGTGGGCGCCGATGTCATCGACTTCGAGGGGGTTGGCGCACGCGACCACCAGTGGGGGTCCATCGACTGGTGGGCCGACGATGGGTGGCACCTGTCGGGGATGGTCGAGGGTCACCTGCGATGCTCGGTCGACCACCGCGGCGGCATCACCACCGCGCTGGTGGTGGACACCGAGGGGCGGGTCGAGCGGCGCACGGTCGATGGCCACCTCGAGCTCGACGACGACGGGTTGCCCGTGTCTGCCGGCGTCGACGATCCGGTGCTGGCGATGCGCTCGGAGATCCTGGCCGTCACCCCGTTGCCGATCGTCGACGGCGACCGCTCGGCGCGCCGCCCGCGAGCCCTGTGTCGCCACCGCCTCGCCGACGGGCGCATCGGCATCGGCTGGATCGAGGTGCGCAGCGACCGGATCGGCGCGCTGAACGCCGCCGGCGGCTGAGCGACGTTCAGCTGGCGGGCACCTCGGCGTGTTCGACGGCCTCCCGTGCGTGGGCGAGCTTGGCGACGACGACGATCGCCACCGCCGCGATGGCGGCCAGGGCGATCGGCCAGACCACGTCGCCCGCCGGCCACGCCAGCTCGGCGCCGTTGGTGCTCTCGGCGCTGCCGGTGCCGTTGGGCCAGGGCCACAGGACCCGCAGGGAACCCACCATCAGGCCGATGAGGCCGGCCAGCACCCGCTGCTCGTGCCACTCGAGCGCCCAGCTGAGCAACGACGAGAACAGGGCGAGACCGAGCACCGCACCCACGCCGAACACCGCCAGGACGGCCAGGTCTCGGGTGTCGACCGCGTCCAGGACGTACTGGTACAGCCCGAGCATCAGCAGCAGGAACGAGCCCGAGATACCGGGGAGGATCATGGCGCAGATGGCGATGGCCCCGCCGATGAAGACGAACGCCGCCGTCGGGTCCTGGACCTGGCCCGACCCGAGGCCGAGCATCACGAAGGTCAGCACCGCCACCATGATCGCCACGGTGAGGTTCGTGCCCCGCCAGTGGTGGACCAGGCGGACGGTCGTGTACAGCGAACCCACGACGAGCCCGAAGAAGACGGCGGCCGTGCGGACCGGCTCCTCGTGCAGGAAGTGGCTGATGACGCTGGCCAGCGACACCAGGGCCAGCCCGATGCCGGTGAGCAGCGGCAGCAGGAACCACCAGTCGATGCGACGCAGCTCGTCGACGAACGCCCCGAACCGCAGCCGGGGGATCTGGCCGAGGGCGCGTGCCCCTTGGCGGATCTGGGCGACCAACGTGGGATAGATCCCGAAGACGAGCGCCACGGTGCCCCCGGACACGCCGGGCACGACGTCGGCGGCGCCCATGCAGAAGCCGCGGACCACCTGGAGCGGGGCATGAGATCGTTGCACACCGAGACGGTACTGACAGCGGCCGCTCGGCAGTGAACGCCCCGACACAGGACTCGACGGCCGGCGGCCGGCACCGTCTGCGCCTCCAGCGGGTGGGGTAGGGAGGGGGTATGCAGGAACCCGCGCGCATGGACACCGTCACCCAGGACATGCAGCAACTCCGCGACCGGGGCTTCGACCTCGACGCCGACATCCGCGATGGTGGGGTCCAGTTCCGTGTCGACGGAACCTGGACGCCGGTGGCCGCCGCCGAGGTCGAGGAGATCCGCCGCTACGAGGGCACCAGCGACCCCGGCGACGAGACGATCGTGCTCGGCATCCACGACCGTGACAGCGACCAGCGTGGCGTCCTCGTGGCCGCCTACGGGCAGGACGTCGAGCCCGAAACCGCCGACTGCCTGCGCGAGCTGCTGAACCACCGCAGCTCCTGACGGTTCTGCGGTTCGCCGGCGCTCAGACGGCTGCGGGTGTGAGGGCGAGCTCGAACGCCGTTGCCACGCGAGCGGCCCAGACGGCGTAGCCCGCGCCCGAGGGGTGGAAGCGGTCGGGGGAGAGGAACTTGGCCCGGTCGCGCCGCCGGATCCACGCCGGCCGCCGGCGCACGCTGGCGTAGTGCACGTCGGGGTCACGCCGGGCGGCGCGCCGCAGCACGACGTCGAGCCAGCTGGCCCGGGCGGAGGCGAAGCCCCGGAGCGGATGCGGCAGGCGGATGGCGTCGGCGAGCTGGGGGATGGAGACCAGGATCACCGGCAGGCCGTGCGCGGCGTGCCGGATGGCGGCCACGTTTCGAGCGAACTTCCGTCGAGAGGTGAAGGCGGCGATGTCGTTGGCCCCGACCGTGACCCCGATGGCGTCGATGCGCTGGCCGATCTCGGCCAGACCGGACCGGAGCTGCTCGAGCGCCGGCAGCTGCGTGCGGACCACGTCGGCGCTGGTGGCCCCGGGCGTGGCGAACACGTGCAGCCGGGTGCGCCGGTTCCCGTGGCTGGCGACCAGACGGGGCAGCGTGACGTCGGGGGCGATGGCCCCCAGCCCGGCGGCCAGACTGTCGCCGAGCCACACCACCCGGTGGGCGTCGGCCGCGGCGGGCCCGACGTCGCCGTCGACCCAGTAGCCGACCTCGTTCCGCGCCGGGCCAGAGGTGAGGCGGGCCTGGAGGAAGGCGAGCAGCCCGAGACCGCTGGCCGCGCCGGTGCCGGCGGCGGCGACGGCGCCGATGCGCCGTAGGACGGTGAGGGGGAGTGAGGGGCGTGTCATGGGGCTGTCTCGCTACCTACCCCATCGGCAGGACGTGGCCCGGGATGAAGCGGAACGAAACCGAATCGAAAGGTTCGCTCAGCGCTGGCCGGAGAGCTTGCGGTTGCGGACCTGGGCCCGGACGTAGTCGCGGTTCATGTACGCGATGTAGTCGAGCGGGATCGACTTGGGGCAGGCCTCGGTGCACTCGCCGTGGTTGGTGCACGAGCCGAAGTACGCCTCCATGGTGTCGACCATGTTGACGACGCGGCTCTCGCGCTCGGCCTGGCCCTGGGGCAGCAGGTTGAGGTGCTCGATCTTGGCGGCGGTGAACAGCTGAGCGGCCGAGTTGGGGCACGCGGCCACGCACGCGGCGCAGCCGATGCAGGCGGCGGCGTCGAACGCGGCGTCGGCCGCCTCCTTCGGCACCGGGATCAGGTTGGCGTCGGGTCCGGCGCCGGTGGGTGCGGTGATGTAGCCGCCGGCCTCGATGATGCGATCGAAGGCCGCCCGATCGACGACCAGGTCCTTGACCACGGGCAGCGCAGCGGCACGCCAGGGTTCGATCTCGATGGTCTCGCCGTCGCGGAACTTGCGCATGTGCAGCTGGCAGGTGGCCGTGCCCTTCTGCGGGCCGTGGGCCTGACCGTTGATCATCAGCCCGCACGAGCCGCAGATGCCCTCGCGGCAGTCGTGCTCGAACTCCACCGGCTCCTCGCCCTGCTCGATCAGCTGCTCGTTGAGCATGTCGAGCATCTCGAGGAACGAGATGTCCTCGGACACCCCGTCGAGCGCGTAGGTCTTCATCTCGCCCTTGGCGGCCGAGCTGGGCTGTCGCCAGATCTTCAGTGTCAGTTTCACGAAATCGGATTCTCCCTGTTGGGGGGTCCACGGGGGGCGGAGCCCCCCGTGTGACTATTTGTAGCTGCGCTGCGTCAGCGCCACGTTCTCGAACTCGAGGGGCTCCTCGTGACGGACGGAGGTCGCCGGATTGCCGGACCACTCCCACGCCGACACGAACGAGAAGTTCTCGTCGTCGCGGAGGGCCTCGCCCTCTTCGGTCTGCGACTCCTCGCGGAAGTGGCCGCCGCAGGACTCGCGCCGGTCGAGCGCGTCCTTGCACATGAGCTCGCCCAACTCGAGGAAGTCGGCGATGCGACCGGCCTTCTCGAGGCTCTGGTTGAGGCTCTCGCCGCTGCCCAGCACGCGCACGTCCTTGTAGAACTCGTCGCGCAGCGCCGGGATCTCCGACAGGGCCTTCTGCAGCCCGGCCTCGTCGCGGGCCATGCCGCAGTAGTCCCACATGATCTTGCCGAGCTCCTTGTGGAACCAGTCGGGCGAGCGGGTGCCGCCGATGGACAGGAGCTGGTTGACGCGATCGGTGACGTCGGCCTCGGTCTCGGCGAAGGCGGGGTCGTCGGTGGGTACCACCGGGTCGCCGAGCAACCCGGACAGGTAGTTGGCCAGCGTGTAGGAGATGACGAAGTAGCCGTCGGCCAGGCCCTGCATCAGCGCCGAGGCACCCAGGCGATTGGCGCCGTGGTCGGAGAAGTTGGCCTCACCGAGCACGAACAGACCGGGCACGTTCGACATGAGGTGGTAGTCGACCCACAGGCCACCCATCGTGTAGTGCACGGCGGGGTAGATGCGCATCGGAACCTCGTAGGGGTTCTCGTCGGTGATGCGCTCGTACATCTCGAACAGGTTCCCGTACCGCTCCTCGATGGCGTGCTTGCCCAGGCGGTTGATCGAGTCGGCGAAGTCGAGGTACACGCCGTTCTTGCGGGGACCGACGCCGCGGCCCTCGTCGACGACGGTCTTGGCGTTGCGCGACGCGACGTCGCGAGGCACCAGGTTGCCGAAGCTCGGGTACTTGCGCTCGAGGTAGTAGTCGCGGTCCTCGGGCGGGATCTGCCCGGCGGGACGGGTCTCGTCCGCGTCCTTGGGGACCCACACCCGACCGTCGTTGCGGAGCGACTCGGACATGAGCGTCAGCTTCGACTGGTACTCCTCCGACGGCGGGATGCACGTGGGGTGGATCTGGGTGAAGCACGGGTTGGCGAACATGGCGCCACGCCGGTGGGCCCGCCACGACGCGGTGGCGTTGGACTGCTTGGCGTTGGTGGACAGGTAGAAGGCGTTGCCGTAGCCGCCGGTGGCCAGCAGCACGGCGTGGCCCGAGTGACGCTGCACGTCGCCGGTCTTGAGGTTGCGGGTGACGACACCGCACGCCCGGCCGTCCTTGACCACCAGGTCGAGGACCTCGGTCTTGGTGATGAGCTCGACGGAACCGGCCGCCACCTCCTTCATGAGCGCCTGGTAGGCACCGAGCAGCAGCTGCTGGCCGGTCTGGCCCCGGGCGTAGAAGGTGCGGGAGACCTGCGCACCGCCGAACGAGCGGTTGTCGAGGAGGCCGCCGTACTCGCGGGCGAACGGGACGCCCTGGGCCACGCACTGGTCGATGATGTCGACCGACACCTCGGCCAGTCGGTACACGTTGGCCTCGCGCGAGCGGTAGTCACCGCCCTTCACCGTGTCGTAGAAGAGGCGGTACACCGAGTCGCCGTCGTTCTTGTAGTTCTTGGCGGCGTTGATGCCGCCCTGGGCGGCGATCGAGTGCGCCCGGCGGGGCGAGTCGTGCAGGGTGATGACCTTGACGTTGTAGCCCTGCTCGCCCAGCGTGGCGGCCGCCGAGGCGCCGGCCAGACCCGAGCCCACGATGATCACGTCGAACTTGCGCCGGTTGTTCGGCGCCACCAGCTTCATGTCGAACTTGTGCTGCGTCCACTTGTCGGCGATGTCGCCTGCAGGGACGGCGGAATCCAGGTTGCCGATCATCCGGCTCCCTCCTCGATGCGAAGCTTGTTGTTGGTCTCGTAGGCCTCGAGGATCTTGTTGCGCTGGCCTTCGCTCAACGAGTCGAACTGGTCGACGGTGAGCGCCCCGTTGCGCAGTGCGTCGGCGAAGACCTGTTCGCACGTGACGATGCGGTCGCCCTTCTCGAAGCAGGTGCTGTCGGAGGCGGCCCCGGTCACCACGGCGAGCGGGAAGCTCAGGTTGCCGAGGGTGACGATGGCGGCGAAGCCGATGGCGAAGCTGCGTCGCCACGAGTTGTACCGGGGGTTGTTCAGCCCCAGGCTCTGGAACATGCTCCACGATCCGTGGAACAGGTGGATGCCCAGGGCGATGTTGGCCACGATGTAGATGATCGCCGGGACGACGTTGGTGAGGCTGCTCTGGACGTTGCGGTACACGTCGCCGCGGACGAAGTCCGGGTTGATCCAGCCCCAGGTGAAGTCGGCCAGGTGGAAGAACAGGAAGAGCAGGATGACGACGCCGGTGATGCGCATCGACCGGCTGGCGGCGTTCGCCGCCTGCCAGTCGCGGCGGCTGATGTAGCCACCGGCGTTCGCCCGGCGGTTCATCATCGTGAGGCTGGCGGCCGAGTGGATGTGGAAGACGAAGGCCAGGATCAGCAGGATCCGCACGATCCAGAGCAGGACGGTGCGGGGGAGCAGCGGGTAGGCCACGTCGCGCAGGAACTCGCCGTAGACGTTGTAGGCGTGGGGCCCCAAGTACATCTTGAGGTTCCCGATCATGTGGAAGAACACGAACCCCATGAGGATGATGCCCGTGATCGCCATGACCCACTTCTTGCCGACGGCCGATCGGTAGAAGGCGATCGGCCACGGCGCCGGACGTCGTGCGGGGTTCACGCGGCGGACGCTGTCACCCGCACCCCCGGACGCTGACTTGTCCATGGTCTGCATGGACTTGCACCGTACCCGTCGTCCAGAACGAGGCGGAACTTCCGCACCGCGGGTGTCGTCGTCGCCGCCGCTCAACTCGGCGCGGTCGTGACCGATCGGTACCGGACGGAGGGCCACGGATGGCTCCCCGGGAGAGGACGGACACGGACGTGGCGCAGGCGCGCGAAGAGCTCTCGCAGGACGGGCACACCGCCGGTGGCTGGACCACCCGGGCCTCGGCGCGCCCGGTCCTGCGTTCGGCGCTGCGCTCGGTCCCCGAGCTCGGACCGCTGCTCGAACGGGCGGCCTGGGTCACGCCCGACGGTGTCGCCCTGGTGTCCGCCGGCGTCATCCACTGGGCGAATCCGGCGCTGCACGCCATCTGCGCGGTCACGCCCGACGACCTGGTCGGCCGGTCGGTCCACAGCATCGAGCTGTGCGAGCTCGCAGATGGCGACGCGTCCGGTGTGCCGGTGCGCGTCGACCCCGATGTCGACGGCACCCGGCCCCGCCGACTGCTGTTGCGACGTCGGGACGGCTCCACCGTCGCCGTCGCGGTCGGCACGGACCGCATCGAGGCGGTGCCGGACGGCTTCTGGGTGCTGCGGATGCGCGAGATCGCCGCCCACATCCGCGTGGACGAGGCGCTGCGCACCAGCGAGGCCCGGTTCCGGGCGCTGGCCGACAACGCACCGATCGGCGTGTTCCTCTCCGATGTCGGTGTCCGACTCGCCTACGCCAACCCCCGGTTCGCGCAGGTCTGGGGCCGTTCCCCCGCCGAGCTGCTGGGCGACCGTTGGCTGGAGCCCATCGTCGACGGAGACCTCGACCGGGTCCTCAGGTGCCTCAGCCAGGTGCTCGCCGGCCACGACGCCGAGGCGGTCTTCCGGGTCCGGCGGCCTGACGGCGACGTCCGCACGCTGGACGTGCAGCTCGTCCCGGTCGCCGGAGAGGACCGGCAGTCGTCGTTCGTCGGATCGGTCGAGGACGTCACCGACGCCCGCGCTCGCGAGGCCGAGCTGGCGTGGCAGGCCCGCCACGATTCGCTGACCGGTCTTCCCAACCGGGCCGAGCTGTGGGACCGCATCCACCGCCACGTGGGTTCGACCGATCGACCGGTCTCGCTGCTGTTCTTCGACCTCGACGACTTCAAGTTGGTGAACGACTCGCTCGGCCACGCGGCGGGGGACCAGCTGCTCCGGGTGGTGGCCTCGCGGCTGTCGGACGCCGTGCGGGGCGACGACGTGGTCGCTCGCTTCGGCGGCGACGAGTTCGTCGTGCTGTGCCCCGACGTCTCCAGCCGGGCCGAGGCCAAGGCGGTGGCCGATCGCCTGCTGGCCGAGCTACGCGACCCGATCGAGGTGCTCGGTCGCCAGATCCGGGTCACGGCCAGCGTCGGCGTCCTGGTGTCGGATCCCCGGGACCACGACGCCGAAGCGCTGATCCGCGACGCCGACGTGGCCATGTACCAGGCCAAGTCGGCCGGCAAGGCGCGCGCCGCCATCTTCGACACCGCCGCCCGCCGCATGATCGAGCACCGCCTCGACGTGGTGTCGGATCTGCGCCGGGCGATGGCCGAGGACGAGGTCGGTGTCTGGTACCAACCGATCGCCCGGACCGACGACCTGCACATCGTGGGTGCCGAGGCACTGCTGCGGTACTCCCATCCGGGCCTGGGTCCACTCCCGGCCAACCAGGTGATCGAGATCGCCGAGGCCAGCGGCTGCATCGACGAGCTGGGTGCCTACGTCCTCGATCGGGCGTGCGCCGATCTCGCGGCGTGGCGGGATCGGGCCAGCGGGTGGCGTCCCCACTACGTCAGCGTGAACCTGGCCGCGTCGCAGCTCGCCGATCCGGACTTCGAGCGGCGGTTGGTCCGGGCCGTCGAGGGGAACGGGCTGGAGCCCGCTGACCTGTGCCTGGAGCTGACCGAGAGCCAGCTGATGACCGACGTGGACCGGGCCGAGGAGGTGCTGGGTTCGCTCGCCGGGCTCGGCGTGCGCCTGGCCATCGACGACTTCGGTACCGGCTACTCCTCGCTGGCGTACCTGCGGCGCTTCCCCGTCTCGTTGGTGAAGATCGAGCGGAGCTTCGTCGCCGATCCGCACGACCCCTTCGTGGCCGCCATCGTCGAAGCGGTCGTCTCGGTCACCAGGGCCATCGGCGGGAGCGTGGTGGCCGAGGGCGTCGAGACCGTGGAGCAGCTCGACGCGCTGGCGGGGTTCGGGATCGGGCTCGTGCAGGGCTACCTGCTCGCCCACCCCGCCGATGCCCGCTCGCTGCCGCGCGTTCCGCGCCTGGCTGCTGTCCCCGAGGGACCGCTCGACCGACCTGGGGAGACCACGTGATCGACACCAGGACGCACCCCGACGCTCACCTGAGCGAGCAGGAGCTGCTCGACGCCTTGGAACGCATGCACGCCCAACAGGCGGCGGCGGTGCGTGTCCTCTACGTCGCCGACGACCCGACCTCGTCAGCGAAGGACCTGGCCGCGGCCGTGACCACCGATCCGGTGCTGACCGCGCAGGTGATGCGCCTGGCCAACTCCGCCTACTACGGGCTGTCGGGTCGCGTGCGGTCGGCCGACTTCGCCATCACGGTCGTGGGTTTCGCCACCATCCGGTCCCTGGCCGCCGCCCACGCGGCGGGTGCCATCGGCGACGGCGCGGTGACGCCCGAGGGGTTCTGGACCCACGCGGCGGCGTCGGCCGCAGGCACGGCACAGGTGGCGGCCCGGCTGCAGGTGCCGCGCGCCGAGGCGTTCAGCCTCGGTCTCCTGCACGACCTCGGCGCTGCCCTGCTGTGTCGGCTCGACCCGCAGGGATGGACCGAGACCGAAGCCCGGGCGGCGCGCCCCGACAGCAGGCAGGCGACGCTGTTCGAGAAGAAGCGCTTCGGGCTCGGCCATCCCGCGGTCGCCGCGCTGGCGCTGGGGGCGTGGCGCTTCCCCGAGGAGCTCGTGGAGGCGATCGCCACCCATCACGACCGACCGACGGGCGAGGAGCCGAGGCTGCGGCGGTGCCTCGGCGCCGGTCACGCCCTCGGCGAGCTGGCCCGGTTCGAGGACTTCGAGCGATACGAAGCGGGTCGCGTCCTGGAGCGCTTGGAGGACGAGCTGCTCCTCGGCGATGTCGATCCGGTCTCCGCGTTCGACCTCAGCCGGATCGTGCGCGCAGAGGCGCTCGCCATCGCAGCGTCGTTCCAGCCCGACCGGGCCTGACCCGGAACGTCGGGGACGTTCAGCGTTCGATCGTCGAGCGGTACTCGTTGGCCGGCTCGTCGTCGCCGACCAAGCCGTGCAGGCGCAGGACGAGGTCGCCGGGCGTGTCGGGCACCTCGAACTGGACGGTGCCGACCCGGACGCAGGCGTCGGCCGGCACCTCGCCCTCGAACGCCCAGCGGTGAGAGCCGGCCGTCCAGCACAGCTCGACGTCGATCCTGCCCGACAGGTCGAGCCGCCGATCGGACACGACGTGCACGTCGAGCGCCAGGGCATCACCCGGACGCACCACAGCGGGCAGCCGGTCGGCCACCACGATCACCGGCGCACACGCTGCCGCCAGGGCCTCGTAGCCCGCTTTCGGTCGCCGCTCGTGGTCGAGCACCGACCACGTGACCCCCGGGTGCCCGTCGGCGAAGCAGAACTGGGCGAACCCGCCGGTGGGGCGGTACTTGAGCCGGCGCAGTGTCTCGATCTGTCGCCGGATCACCGTGGCCTGGTAGTCCTGCGTCGCCTGCTTCCACGCCTCGTAGGTCCGGCCGTCGCGGTCGACGTGCGCATCGAGGAGGGCGAGCTGCAGCGCGTGCGTGCGGGCGAGCCGGTCCCAGTCGAGGTCGGGCCACGCCTCGGCTCCCATGAAGTCGTCGCTCTCGGGCACGGCCTGGGCGCCCAGCTCGGTGGGGAAGCGGACCTGGGCGGGCAGCGCCCGGGCGAAGCCAGCCAGGTCGCGCTCGTCGCCCCAGTACCAGCCGAAGTACAGGTGGCTGTCGCCGGTCTCGAACAGCGGCGGGCGGGGCACGATCCCCGAGTGGCGGACGACGGGGCGGGTGTCGTCGGATCGCTCGATGGCCCGCGACACGGCCCGGTCGAGCACCGTCTTGTTCCACGTCGGCAGCTCCTGGGAGACGAGCGTCCGCAGCCCCAGCCGAGCCCCGGGACGCTCGTGGGTGAACGCGCCCGGCTCCAGGTCGAGACCCATGGGCTCGTTGTGGGCGCACCACACCGCCACCGACGGGTGGTGGGCGAGCACCGACACCATCTCACGGGCTTGGCGCACGGCCTGGCGGCGGATCGACCGGGCGTAGCCCCACTGCAGCGGGAAGTCCTGCCACACGAGCATGCCGGCCTCGTCGGCGGCCTCGTAGGTCTCGGGACGGCTCACGTGGGCGTGGACCCGGACCAGATCGAGGCCGGTCTCGCGAGCCAGGTCGACGTCGCGTCGCAGCTCGTCGGGGGTCGCCTCGCCCAGAGCCATCCGCGTGGGCCCCAGGTTGGTGCCCTTGCAGAACAGTCGCTCGCCGTTCACCCGCATCGTCCACTTGCGCAGCTCGATCTGGCGCAGGCCGGTGCGGAAGCGGCGGCGGTCGCTGACCCGGCTGCCGGCGGCGTCGCGCAGGCGGACCTCGATGGTGACCGCCTCGAGGTGGGCCTCACCGAGCGCGTGGGGCCACCACAAGCGCGGCTGGTCGACGGTGACCGTCCACTCCACGGTGTTGGTGCCGGCGGCAAGCGTGCGGTCGGTGCCGTGGTCGACCGTCCCGACCGTGGTGCGCACGTGGGCGTCGACGATGGAGGTGGCGTCGAGCTCGGCGGTGAACGCCAGGACGGCCCGCTCGGCGTTGGCCTCGAGGCAGCGGGTGACCAGGTGGCGGATGCGAACCGGCCCGGACTCCTCGAGCCGGACCGGCCGCCAGATGCCACCCGGGTTCCAGTCGGGGTCGAGGCAGTCCCAGTGCTGGAACACGCCGGTGATGTTGCGCTTGGCGGTGCGGTCGGTCTGGGGACTGCACGCCACCTCGACGGCCAGCACGTGCTCGGCCCGCTCGCGAAGGGGTTCGGTGACCTCGAACTCGTGGGCGAAGAAGTAGCCCTCGGTGTCGCCCAGGTAGGCGCCGTCGAGCCACACGTCGCCCTGGTAGAAGATCCCGTCGAAGCGCAGCCACCAGCGCCGGTCGGCCGGTCCCGGCGCCTGCTCGAACCGGGTGCGGTACAGGAGCGGGTCGTCCTGGTCGGCGAAGGTGGGGTTCGAGCGCCAGTGGCCGGGGACGGCGATGGCCTCCCAGCCCGACTCGTCGACATCGGGCTCGGCGAAGCTGCGTCGCAGCACCTCGTCGGCCGGCGTCGCCAGCCACTCCCGCGTCAGCTCCATGGCCGCGGAAACCTACTCAATGGCGAAAATGTCGTGGATTCGTGACCCCCGGCGGCACGAATCGACGAGATCTCCTAGGAGAAGAGCTCCTTCAGGCGGCGCTTGTAGATCTTGCCGTTGTCCTGGCGGGGGAGCTGGTCGACGAAGGCCACCGCCCGGGGGCACTTGTACGACGCCAGGCGTTGGCGACAGAAGGTCTTGAGCTCGTCGGCCAGGTCGTCCGACGGCTCGACGCCGGCCTTCGGCTCGACGACGGCCAGCACCCGCTCGCCCCACTCCTCGTCGGCGACACCGATGGTGGCCACGTCGCCCACGGACGGGTGCAGCAGCAGGACGTTGTCGATCTCGGCGGGGTAGATGTTCACGCCACCCGAGATGATCAGGTTGGCGCTGCGGTCGGTCAGGAACAGGTAGCCGTCGTCGTCCAGGTAGCCGATGTCGCCGAGGGTGAAGTAGTCGCCGCGGTACGACGACGACGTCTTCTCCTGGGCCTTGAAGTACTCGAAGCGCCCGGTGGCCGGTGCCTTCAGGTACACCAGGCCGATCTCGTTGCGCGGCAGCTCGTTGCCCTCTTCGTCGCCGATGATCACCTGGTCGTCGGTGACGGGTTTGCCGACCGTGCCGGGCCGTTCGAGCCACGTGGCCGAGTCGACGAAGGAGCCCACGCCCTCGGTGGCGGCGTAGTACTCGACGACGATCGGCCCGAGCCAGTCGATGAGCCGCTGCTTCACGGGCACCGGGCACGGCGCCGCGCCGTGGAGCACGTGGCGCAGCGACGAGACGTCGTAGGACCGGCGCACCTCGTCGGGCAGGGACAGCAGGCGGTGGAACATGGTCGGGACCATGTGGGTGTGGGTGATCCGGTGCTGCTGGATGAGCCGCAGCGTCTCCTCGGGGTCCCACTTGTCCATGAGGACGACGCCGACGCCGAATGCCAGCGGCAGGTTCAGCGAGAAGGCCAGCGGAGCGGCGTGGTACAGCGGCCCGGTGCAGAGGTGACGGTCGTCGCCGCCCTCGCGGTAGCCGTAGATGTTCACCGCCAGCGGGCTGGCCGCCCGGCCCTGCGGTCGGTGGACGCCCTTGGGGCGACCCGTGGTGCCCGACGTGTAGAGCATGCTTCCCCCCGGCGAGGGGTCGTCGAGCGCGTCGCCGGACTGCGCCGCCACGGCGTCGGCGTAGTCGGCGAAGCCGGGCAGCTCGCCCCCGATGGCCAGCCCGATCTCGACGTCGGGTGCCGCCGCCAGCGCCTCGCCGGCGGCCTGCTGCAGGGAGGCGTCGGCGATGAAGGCCCGGGCCTCGCAGTCGCCGACGATGTAACCCGCCTCCTCGCCCGTGAGGTGCCAGTTCACCGGCGTGAGCCGGAAGCCGCCCCGGGCGCACGCCGCCACGACCTCGGCGAACTCGGGCCGGTTGCGGCACAGCAACGCCACCGGATCGCCGTCGCGCAGGCCGGCGGCGCGCAGCGCCCGGACCAACCGGTTGGCCTCGGTGTCGAGCTCGGCGAAGGTCCGGGTCCCGTACTGGCTGATGATCGCCGGCGTGTCGGGGATCTGCTCGGCCCACCAGCTCAGGATCCGGCCCTGCGCGGCCAGCTCCTTGCGCCGGTCCTCGGCGTCGGTCGGTGATGCGTCGGTGGTGGTCATCGTCCCCCCTGGTCGGATGTGTCGTGTCGTGTCGTGTCAGTTGCCGGGCCGGAAGAGCGGCAGGTTGCGGCCGTCGGAGAGCGGTTCCCAGCACACCTCGACCCGCTGGCCGATGGTGACCGTGTCGGGGTCGCAGTCGACCACGTTGGTCATCATGCGGATGCCGTCGTCGAGGTCGACCAGCGCCACGGCGTAGGGCACCCGGTCGGCCATGAACGGGTTGCCCGGCCGGTGCTGGACGCTCACCGCGTAGACGGTGGCGGCGCCGGCGGACTCACGCCACGACAGCTCGGTGCCCAGGCAGCTGGGGCAGACCTCGCGCGGGTAGAAGATGGCCTCGTCGCAGTCGTCGCACCACTGCACCAGCAACCGCTCGTCGCGGGTGGCGTCCCAGAACGGCTCGGTCGTGTCGGTGACCGGTGGCTCGACCCGGCGGGGCCGTGTCTTCTCGGTGCCCGTCTTCTCGGTGGTGTCGCTCACAGGGTCTCCTCGGTTCCGAGCACGGCGGTGGCCATGCACGACAGCACCATCCCCGAGCCGTGGGCGACGGCGATCTCGGCGCCGTCGACCTGTCTCGACTCGCACTCGCCCCGCAGCTGGCGCACGGCCTCGACCACCAGGAACATGCCGTACATGCCGGGGTGGGTGTAGCTGAGCCCGCCGCCGTTGGTGTTGGTGGGCAGCGAGCCGCCCGGGCCGAGCTTGCCGTCCTCGACGAACGGTCCGCCCTCGCCCTTGGCGCAGAAACCGAGGTCCTCCAGGTGCAGCAGCAACGTGATGGTGAAGCTGTCGTAGCCCATGAGGACGTCGACGTCGTCGGGCGTGATGCCGGCCAGGTCGAACGCCCGCCGGCCGCTGATCACCCCCGGCGTCGTGGTCAGGTCGCGCATCTGCGAGATCATCATGTGGCCGTTGCCGGTGGCCGCGCCCAGCACGTACACCGGCGGCTTGCGCAGGGTGCGGGCCCGCTCGGCGGACGTCACCACGAAGGCCCCGCCGCCGTCGGTCACCAGGCAGCAGTCGAGCTTGTGCAACGGCGAGGCGGTCATCTCCGAGGCCAGCACCTCGTCGATGGTCAGCGGGTCCTGCATCTTGGCCCGCGGGTTCTTCTGGGCCCACTGCCGCGTGCTCACGGCGATCTGGGCGAGCTGCTCGGGTGTGGTGCCGTACTCGTGCATGTGGCGGCTGGCCGCCAGCGCGTAGGCCCCCTTGGGCATCTGCATGCCGTAGGGGATCTCCCACTCGAGCATGGGGTTGGGTCCGCCCCAGCCTCCGGGCCGGCCGCCGCCGCCGTTCCCGGACCGCTCGGCGGCGGCGCGGTCGGCGCGGGGCGTCTGGGCGAAGACCACGAGGATGCAGTCGGCGACGCCGGCGGCGATGGCCGACGCCGCGTGTTCCAGGTACACCTCGAACACCGAGCCGCCGGTCATGGTCGAGTCGGTGAACCGGGCGTCGATGCCCAGGTACTCGGCGAAGGCCATGGACGAGCTGTGGTGGCAGACGCCGTCGACGTCGGCGAGCGTCAGCCCGGCGTCCTCGAGCGCCTCCTTGGCCATCTGCGCCTCGAGGGCGCGCCCCCGCAGGTCGAGCTGGCCGGTGGGCGAGACGGCATCGGCCACGCCCACCACGGCGGCCGCGCCGCGCAGGCTGCGATCGGTGCGGCTCATGACGCGGCGGCGGCCCGGTCCGCAGCGGCGCGGTCGGCAGCGACGGCGTCGTAGGTCTCGTAGTCGGACGCGGTGTCGTCGGCGAACTCGTACCGCAGCAGGCCGGCGTCGCCCCACAGGCGGCGCAGGTACCCGTCGTTGGCGTCGAGCAGGCCGAGCTTGCGCACGTTGGGCACCAACTTGGCGAAGAAGCCCTTCTGGAAGCTGGTGAACAGGCTGCGGTCGACCTTGCCGGTGGCCTCGGCCAGGAAGGGCATGGCCGTGTCGAAGTCGAGTCCCATGCGCTCCCAGATCTCCGGCGTCGCCGAGCGGGCCCGGTTGCGCAGGGTGTTCTCGGCCAGGAACTCCTGGCGCTCCTTCAGCTCGGCTTCGGGCAGCTCGGCGTAGAACTCCGACAGGCTCAGGACCCCGAACGCCACATGGCGCGCCTCGTCGCTCAGCACGTAGCGGAGCAGCTTCTTCAACAGCGGCTCGTCGGTGGCGCGCAGCATGGAGCCGAACGCGGCCAGCGCCAGGCTCTCGATGACGATCTGCATGCCGAGGTAGGCGATGTCCCACCGCGAATCCTCGATCAGCGCCATGATCTGGGCGTCGAGGAACGGGCTCATCGGGTACTGCTCGCCGAGCTTGCTGTCGAGGTACTTGGCGAAGACCTCGGTGTGGCGGGCCTCGTCCATGGTCTGGGTGGCCGCGTAGTACTTGGCGTCGATCCAGGGCACGGTCTCGACGATCTTGGCCGCCACCATCATCGCCCCCTGCTCGCCGTGCATGAACTGCGAGAGCTGCGCCTTGAGCGACTCGACGCCGAGCTGGGTGAACTCCTTCTCGGTCCAGCTGGCGAAGGGCGAGCCGGGGATGGTGGCCGCCGCCCGGGCCAGCTCGACGGTGGCGTTCTGCTGGGGTGAGGTCTCGACCAGGCGCTCGGGGTCGACGTCGGTGGCCCAGTCGAGCTCGGTGACCGAGTTCCACTGCGAGGCCATCGCCTTGTTGTAGAGGGTCACCAGCTGGTCGCGGTCGCGCTCGTAGCTCCAGCAGAAGATGCGCTGGGCGTGGTCGTCGACCAGACGGATCGCCTCGTCGACGACGGCGCGGGACGGGAGCCCTCCGTCGTCGGCACCGGCCGGTGCGGGGGCGTGCGAGCTGGTGGTCACGCGGGTGGGTGGGCTGGTCGTCATGGTTGTCCTCCGTTCCGGCTGCGGTCGGCGCCGAAGCTGGTGATGATCGTGTCGAGCAGGTGCCGCCAGGCGGCGTCGTCAGGGGGCGGGAAGCCGGCGGCCCGCTGCACGAGCAGCCCCATGCGCAGCGTGCTGACCAGGTAGAGCACCGCGTCGGGGTCGATGCCCTCGGCCACCGAGCCGTCGGCCACGGCGGCCTGCAGGACCGGCTCGACCGCCCGCCGCCAGGTGGCGCCGGCGTCGGCCAGGGCGGCCGCCACCTCGGGCTCGCGCCGGGCGGCCACGTAGGCCTCGAGCCGGACGGCCTCGTCGTCGGCGAGGGGGCCGTCGGTGACCGACGCCAGGCGGGCGATGAGGTCGGCGACCCGGTCGGCCGGCTCGGCCGTGGCGGCCTGGCCACGGGCGCGGCGCACCACCGCCTCGCGCAGGAGGTCCTCCTTGCAGGCGAACCGTCCGTACAGCGCGCCGGTGGACAGACCGGCGGCCTTCACGATGTCCATCACCCGCGTGCCGTCGTAGCCCCGCGCCGCGAACACGGCGACGGCCGCGTCGAGCAGGCGCGCCCGGATCGGGTCGTCGCGCCCGTCCGGCGCCGGTGTCGGCTCGGCTTCCCCCACGAGCGGCGGAGAATAAATGTTCTTCGCCGATGGTCGCAACCGCGTCAGGAGCCGCCGGGATGCCCGGGACACGACCTGCTGATCGGCCGATAGGTTGGCCCCATGGCTGGCCCGACGACTCCCGACACGCCCCGAACCGCCGACGACGAGCCCCAGATCCACACGATCGGAGCGCTCAAGGAGTCCGGCTGGCGGTCGCGGCCGGTCAAGGAGGAGGTGCGGCGCAACGCCGTCGCCAAGATCAAGGCGGGCGAGCCGCTCTTCGCCGGCGTGCTCGGCTACGAGCAGACGGTCATGCCCCAGCTCGAGAACGCGCTCCTCGCCGGGCACGACATCGTGTTCCTCGGCGAGCGCGGCCAGGCCAAGACCCGGATGATCCGCTCGCTCACCGGCCTGCTCGACGAGTGGATGCCCATCATCAAGGGCTCCGAGATCAACGACGACCCCTACCACCCGGTGTCGCGCTACGCGAAGGATCTCGTCGACGAGATGGGCGACGACGCCGAGATCGACTGGGTCCACCGCGACGAGCGCTTCGGCGAGAAGCTGGCCACTCCCGACACCTCCATCGCCGACCTGGTCGGCGAGGTCGACCCCATCAAGGTGGCCGAGGGCCGTTACCTGTCCGACGAGCTCACCCTCCACTACGGCCTGGTGCCCCGCACCAACCGCGGGCTGTTCGCCATCAACGAGCTGCCCGACCTCTCCGAACGCATCCAGGTCGGCCTGCTCAACGTGCTCGAGGAGCGCGACGTGCAGATCCGCGGCTACAAGGTCCGCCTCCCGCTCGACGTGATGCTGCTCGCCTCCGCCAACCCCGAGGACTACACCAACCGCGGCCGGATCATCACGCCGCTGAAGGACCGCTTCGGCAGCCAGATCCGAACCCACTATCCCCTCGAGGTCGAGACCGAGATGGTCATCGCCGCCCAGGAGGCCAGCCCCCTCCAGGCCGAGGGCGTCACCACGGTCATGCCCGAGTACATGAGCCAGATCGTGGCCACGCTGTCGCACCTGGCCCGCCAGTCACCGCACGTCAACCAGCGCTCCGGCGTGTCGGTGCGGCTCACCGTGTCCAACCACGAGGTGCTGGTCGCCAACGCCGCCCGCCGGGCGCTCCGCCACGGCGAAGAGGTCGTGGTGCCCCGCGTCTCCGACCTCGACGCGCTGGCCGCCTCCACCATGGGCAAGATCGAGATCGAGTCCCTCGACGACGGACGCGACGAGGCCATCGCCGAGCACCTGGTCAAGGCGGCCGTGCTCACCGTGTTCCGCGAGCGGACCGACCCGGCCACGCTGCGCTTCGTGCTCGACGCCTTCGAAGAGGGTCGGGTCGTCGACACCGGCGAGGACATCGCCTCGGCCGACCTGGCCGCCCTGGTCGACGAGATGCCCGGCCTGAAGGGGCCGGTGCTGGGGCTCACCGGCGGCGACGAGTCGGCGGCGTCGGTGGCCGCCGCGGTCGAGTTCCTGCTCGAGGGCCTGCACCTGGGCAAGCGGCTCAACAAGGAGCACGTCGGCGCCCGGGCCTCGTACCGGGCCCGGGGCTGACGGCCCGTTCTCAGCTCTCGGCCTGCTCGCGGAGCTTGGCCAGCGTCTTGCGCAGCAGCCGCGACAGGTACGACTGCGACACCCCGAGCTGATCGGCGATCTCCTGCTGGCTGCGCCGCTCGACGAATCGCAGCTCGATGATCATCCGGTCGCGCTCGTCGAGGCCGCTCAACAGCTCGTTGACGTCGATCTCGGTCTCGACCTGGCTCATGTCGCCGTCGCTGCCGGCGATCATGGCGCCCTTGGTGGTCGAGCCGTCGCCGATGGGAGCGTCGAGGGAGTCGGCGCGGTAGGACGCACCGGCCGACAGCGCCTCGAGGACGCGGTCGGTGGACTCGTCGAGCCGGTCGGCGAGCTCTTCGACCCGGGGTGCCCGGCCCAGCTCCTGGGTGAGCTCGGGTTCGAGGCGGCGGGCCTGGACGGCCAGCTCCTGCAGGCTGCGCGGCGGCTTGACCGACCAGCCCTTGTCGCGGAGCAGCCGCTTGAGCTCGCCCTCGATGGTGCGGTTGGCGAAGGTCTTGAAGGTGACGCCGACCTCGGGGTCGAACCGCTCGACCGCCTTGATGAGGGCGAGCAGCGCCTGCTGGCGCACGTCGTCGGCCTCCATGTGCCCCTTGCCGTAGCGCGACACGTAGTACTCGACCAGATCGAGGTGCTCCTCGACCAGGCGGTTGCGCAGGCGTCGTGACGGGTTGGCGCGGTACTCGACGAAGCGGTCGGCGGTGTCAGCTGCCATTGGCGCTGGAGAGGTCGGCGCGCGCGGCGCGCAGTCGGAGGACGCAGTGGTCGCCGTCCATGCGCAGCTCGTGGTGCTCGCTGCCGGCGCGCAGCAGCTGGGCGGCGATCGGGTCGACCACCGGCTCGTCGTCGAGCGGGCCGCAACGGCCCTCGAGCTCGACGGCACTGGGCGTGGCCCGCAGCGTGATGTCGAGCTGGGCGCCGTCGGCGGCGTCGCCCACGGCCAGCGCGCACAGCTCGTCCACCGCGATGCGCAGGGCCTCGATGGCCTCGACGTCCATGCCGCAGTCGTCGGCCACCGTGGCGGTCAACACGCGCACGTGCCGCAGGAACGCGGTGGTGGCCGGGACGCGGAGTGTGACGTCAGATCGTGTCGTCTCCGGTTCGTTCATCTCAGGTTCCGTTCTTCTACGATGTTTTCGGTGCGGGTACGACCCCCGCTGATCCAGATGTCCGTGCACCCCTTCACGCGCCGATTCCCGCTCCAGACCGTCCCCTCGCTGGGTGCGCTGAGCCAGGTTCGGGAGGAGTTCGCGTCGTGGCTCGGGTCGATGGCCCCGTCGGAGCGGGTCGGCGAGCTCGAGGTCGTGGTCAGCGAGCTGGGCGCCAACGCGGTGCACGGGACGCCGGCCGGCTCTCCGCCGCCCACCATCACGGCCTGGTTGGACGACAGCGTGCTGACCCTGGAGGTGACCAACCACGTGGGCAGCGGACCCGATGCGCACGTCGACGACTGGGACCTCGAGGATCCGCTGCGGACGGGCGGGCGGGGGCTGCTGCTGGTCTCGGCCTTCGTCGACGACGTCGACGTCGACGTCGAGGACGACCTGCTCCTGGTGCGTTGCACCGCGGCGCTCTGAAGGGTTCCCAGCGCGATCAGTGCTCGACGGTCACGTGATCGGAGAGACCCGTGACCGCCAGCAGCTTCTCGAGACCGACGGTGGGCTGACGCACGACCAGGGTGCCGTTGCGCTCGGTGAGGCGTCGATGCGTGTCGGCGATGACGCGCAGTCCGGCCGAGTCGACGAAGCTGACGCCGGCCATGTCGAGCGTCACGGCCGACACGTCGGCGTCGAGGCGCTCGTCGATGAGCCCCTGCAGGTACGGCGACGTGTGCGGGTCGAGGTCGCCGCGCAGGACGAACACCGCCGGATCGTCGTCGGTGCGTTCGACCTGCAGGCGGTCCTGAGGGGCGGGGTTGTGTTCGGGCATCTGGTCTCCATGCGATCTGTGGGCAGGATGACGGGCGGGCGGTGCAACGAACATCGCTCGGCGGCGTGCCCGTGGTCGCCGTTTCCGACGGTACTCAACACCGTCGGAGCGTCGGACGTTCAACGGTTGGAGCGCAGGAGCTCCTTGACCTTCTCGGCGATGAGGTCGACGCCTTCCTTCACGTCGCTCACCACTCGATCGACCGTTCCCTCCCGCTCGAGCTCCTCGTCGCCGGACAGCGCACCGGCGGCCTTCTTCGCCCGACCCTTGAGGTCGTCGACGTCGGTGCGGTCCTGCGGTTCGTTGCCTGCCATCGTTTCTCCTTTCGCGCCCGAAGAGGCAGGGCAGAACACCATCCCTCTCGCGGACAGGCGCATCCATTCCCCCGCCGAGCCGTGCTCAGAACCACCCAGCGCCGATCCGCCCACGCACCGCGCGCTCACGCGCGCTTCCCCGCACCCGGCCCGTGTGTGCGAACATTCCTGACCATGGCGGAAGATGCGCCGACCCTGCGGGCTGCGATGGACGCCGAGGCGACGTCCCCGTGGTTCCGCTCCGTTCCCGATGCCGTCCTGCTGATCGCTGCGGACGGCCGCATCGTCGACGTCACCGTGCGGGCCGAGCGCCTCCTCGGTCGGTCCACGTCCGAGCTCATCGGCGCGACGTTCCTCGACTGCTTCACGGACGAGGCCCGCCCCGAGGTCGAGCGCCGGGTGGCCGCCATCACCGGAGCCGGTGTCGCCGGCACCGGCGAGGTCGAGTTCGAAGCCTCGGTCCAGGCGAACGGAGGCGAACAGGCCGCCGTCGAGGTCGTGCTGAGCGGTTGGCCCTCCGGCCTCGTCGCCGTGCTGCACCGGCGCAACGCCAACGCCGACCGGCTCCTGGCCGCCATGCTCGAGGCCGTGTCGGCCACCGAGGTCGTCCCGGCGGTCATCGAGGGCGCCCTGCGCGAGGTCGCCACGTCGCTGGACTGGGACCGAGGTGCGGTGTGGGTCGTCGACGACCGCACCCGGCTGCTCCACGCCGTCACCGCCTGGGAGCGCGACCCCGCGGCGTCGTCCGAGTACCGCACCTCCACCCTGCTGCAGGGCTTCGCCCCCGACGAAGGGCTCCCCGGGCAGGCGTGGTCCCTCGGCGCCACCCTCCAACCACGCCGCTTCGACGTCGACCCCCGCTTCTCCGAGGGTGCCCTCCTGCCCAGTGCCGGCGTCTTCCACCCGATCCGGGCCGGCCAGCGCGTCGTCGGTGTGCTCGAGCTTCTGGCCGATCGACAGGTCGACGCCAGAGCGTGGGTCGACACCGCCCTGGTGACGGTCGAGCCCGCCATCGGCCACCTGCTCGAGCGGCTGCGTGACCGCCTGGCGGTCGACGAGGCCGAGGGCCGTCTCGCGGTGGTCCTCGACGCCGGCGAGTTCGGCGTCGCCACGTTCGAGCGCCGTGTCGACTGGGCCGAGTGGTCGGCTCGCATGGGCGAGCTGCACGGGCTGGCCGCCACCGTTGGCCAGGGCACCATCGGCGACCTGCTGGCCTCGGTCCACGCCGACGACGTGGCCGAGGTGCGCGACACCATCGCCCGCGTGCAGCTGCAGATGACCGAGCCCGAGGCCGTCGACTACCGGGTGGTCGCCGACGACGGCTCGGTGCGCTGGTTGGCCACCCGGGTGACCGCCACCCGCCTGCCCGGCGACCAGGTGCTGGTCGCCGCCATCTCCGCCGACGTCACCGAGGACCGTCAGTCCGCCCAGCGGGTGCGGCGCCGGGCGATGGCCGTCGAGGGCCTCCAGTGGGTCACCCAGGCGCTGATCTCCGGGCGCGAGCTCCACGACACGGCCCTGGCGGTCACCCACGCCGCCACCGGCGTCCTCGGAGCCACCCATGGCGTGGTGCTCTACCTGGCGCCTTCCGACGCCGGCGAGGAGATGGCCTGGGCCATCAGCGGTCTCCCCGCCGACGTGCACGTCCCGGCCACGCCCACGTCGGTCGACCTCCCCGAGGACCTCGAGGAGGCCACCCGGTCGATCGCCCTCGACCTTCGGCAGCACCGCGAGGTCCGCTCCTTCGTCGAGTCGCTCGGTCTGCCCATCGATCTGGACGAGGTCCGCTCCGCGCTGGTCGTGCCGGTGCGGGGCGAGGGGCACAAGCGCCTCGGCACCATGGTGTTCCTGCATCCCGACGCCGGTTACTTCACCGACGACGACGTCCGCCTGGCCCACGCCATCGGTACCAGCACCGGCGTGGCGGTGGAGAACGCCCAACGCCACGAGCAGCAGCGCATGGTGGCGGCGGCGTTCCAGCGCGAGCAGCTCCCGCCCAGCGACATCCGGGTTGCCGGCCTCGACGTGTGCGTGCGCTACCACCCTGGCCGGGCCGGCCTCGACGTCGGCGGCGACTGGTACGACGTGATCCCGCTCGACAACGGGCGGGTCGGCCTGGCGGTGGGCGACGTCTGCGGGCACGGCCTCTCCGCGGCCGCCCACATGGGTCAGTTCCGCTACTCGTTCCGGGCCCTGGTGCAGGCCTCGATCGACCCCGCCACCGCCCTGGCCACCATCAACCGGATGGCCATCCACGAGCTGCGGACCACCGTCACCGTGGTCTACGTCGAGCTCGACATCGAGACCGGCGGCTGCCGGGTGTGGCGCTGCGGGCACCTGCCGCCCGCCGTGGCGCCGGCCGACGGGTCGGCCGTGCGCTGGCTCGGCACCGCAGGGCACCGCAGCCCGATGCTCGGCTTCGTCGAGGAGCTCCGGCTGACCCCGTCGGTCGACGTGCTCGCCCCGGGCGACGTGCTCCTGCTGTACACCGACGGCCTCATCGAACGGCGTGGCGAGACGATCGAGGACGGCATGCAGCGCCTCCGCGTCGCGCTGGGTACCCAGGACGACGACCTCGACTCGCTCTGCGACCAGATCTACGGCGTGCTCGTCGAAGCGGCCGCGGCCGAGGACGACACCGCCATCCTGGCCGTCCGTCGCGACTGAACGGGTCGGCCGGAGCCGGCATCCGCCGGTGGCCGGCCATCAGGCGGTTCTGACGCGGTCGATGCCGGGTAGTGAGCATGGCAACGGCCACGTCACGTAGGCGCACCAGCGCTGCGGAAGGAGGAGCCACCATGGCTACCGGATCATCGATATTCCTGATCGCACTCGGCGCGATCCTGACCTTCGCGGTGGATGTCACCGTCGAGGGGCTCGATGTCAACGCGGTCGGCGTGATCCTCATGATCGCCGGTGCCGTCGGTGTCATCGTCTCGCTGCTGTGGATCGACCGGGCGACCGCGCCCCGCACCGACCGCCGCATCGTCGAGGAGCGCCACGACCACAGCCACGCGTGAGCCACGTGTGAAGCGGCCACGCACGAGCTGACGCCGCCGGACGCGGTCCACCGGGGCGCCGCTACCGTGCACCCATGGCACGACCGCAGTTCCGGTACTCGCGCTGGGATGGCACCCAGGTCGGTTTCGACCTCGACGCCGACGCCATCTTCGAGGAGATCACCGACGATCTGCTCTACCACGGTGACCTGAACGCCGCCCTGCGACGCCTGATGCAGCAGGGCTTCGAGGACGACCAGGGCAATCGGGTCGAGGGCTTGCGCGACCTGATGCAGCGGTTGCGCGACGCCCGCCAGGAGCGCCTCGAGAACACGAACCTGGGGGGCGTGTACGACGAGATCGCCGACGCGCTGCGCGACGTCGTCGACCAGGAGCGCCGGGCGCTCGACCAGCGCCTCGACGAGGCTCGCCAGTCGGGCGACGCCCGCCAGCAGGAGTTGGCCGAGGCCACCACCACCGAGAAGCACATGCACCTCGACATGCTCCCGCCCGACCTGGCCGGGCAGGTCCAGAGCCTGTCGAACTACGACTTCGAATCCGCCGAGGCCCAGCAGCGCTTCGACGAGCTCATGGACCAGCTGCGCCAGCAGCTGGCCCAGCAGTACTTCGACCAGATGGCCGGGGCCATGTCCAACCCCGACCCGGCGGCCATGCAGCGCACCAAGGACATGATGGCGGCGCTCAACCAGCTGCTCGAGAAGCACCAGCGGGGGGAGGACACGCCCGAGGACTTCCAGGAGTTCATGGACGAGTACGGGGACTTCTTCCCCGAGAACCCCGAGAACGTCGAGGAGCTGCTGCGGGCCATGGCCGAGCGCATGGCGCAGATGCAGGCGATGCTCAACTCGATGACGCCCGAGCAGCGGGCGCAGCTGCAAGGGCTGGCCGAGCAGCTGCTCGAGGACATGGACCTGAACTTCCTGGCCAGTCAGCTGGGCCAGAACCTCCAGCAGATGTTCCCGCAGCTCGACTGGAACAAGTCCTACGACTTCTCCGGCGACAACCCGATGGGCTTCGCCGAAGCGGCCCAGATGATGTCCGAGCTGGGCGACCTCGACCAGCTCGAGAACCTGATGCGCTCGGCGACCCAGCCCGGGGCCCTGGCCGAGGCCGACATCGACCGGGCCCGCGACCTGCTCGGCGACGATGCTGCCCGGTCGCTCGAGCACCTGGCCAAGCTGGCCAAGCAGCTCGAGGACGCCGGCCTCATCCAGAACAAGGAGGGCCGCCTCGAGCTGACGCCGCGGGGTCTGCGCCGCATCGGCGACAACGCCCTCGACGACCTGTTCTCCAAGCTGGCCAAGGACAAGCTCGGCCGCCACGAGATGTCGTCCACCGGCACGGGCCACGAGCGCACCTACGACACCAAGCCCTACGAGTGGGGCGACCCGTTCAACCTCCACATCGGCAAGACGGTCCGCAACGCCGTCCGCCGCACGGGTGGGGGCACGCCGGTGCGCCTCACGCCCGACGACTTCGAGATCGAGCGCACCGAGACGCTGGTGCGGTCGGCCACCGTGTTGATGCTCGACCTGTCGCTGTCGATGCCCATGCGCGACAACTTCCTGCCGGCCAAGAAGGTGGCCATGGCCCTGCACGCGCTGATCTCTCGGCAGTATCCGCAGGACTACCTCGGCCTGGTGGGGTTCTCGAAGGTCGCCCACGTGCTCACCGCGCAGGAGCTGCCCGAGGTGTCGTGGGACTACGACTACGGCACCAACATGCAGCACGGGTTCCAGCTGGCCCGCAAGCTGCTCAGCCGCCAGCCCGGCACCAAGCAGATCATCATGATCACCGACGGCGAGCCCACCGCCCACTACGAGCCGGGCATGGCCCAGCCGTACTTCAACTACCCGCCGGTGCAGGAGACCATCGACGCCACGGTCCGGGAGGTCATCCGGTGCACCAAGGACGACATCCGGATCAACACCTTCATGCTCGACGCCACCACGTACCTGAAGAACTTCATCGAGAAGATCACCCAGCTCAACGGCGGCCGGGCCTTCTTCACGACGCCCGAGACGCTGGGCGACTACGTGCTGGTCGACTTCGTCGAGCACAAGCGGGCCATGCGCGCCGCCCGCCGCTGACGGCGCAGCGTCATTCCCGAGGGAGCCCCGATCAGGACCGCAGGCGGAGGACGTCGGCCGCCCAGTCGGCCTTGTCGCACAGGTTGGCCAGGGCGGCCACCGCCGAGCCCTGGGCCTCTGCTCGACGAGACTCGAGCTCGGCGCACAGGGTCTGTGCCAGCTCGAGCACCACGGCGTTGACGCCGTCGTCGGCGACGGCGGCCTCCTCGGGCGGACGGGAGCCGGTGCGGGAGGTGGCGGCGTAGGCCTCGACCGCGTCGCAGAGCAGGGCGATGGCCCGGAAGTCGTGTCCGGCCAGGCCGGCCCCCGGAGCAGCCCGGCGGGCGGCGTGCGCCTCGCGGAGCACGACCTCGTGGCTGAGGTGGTAGAGGTCGCGGCGGCTGCGGCGGAGCTCGTGGTGCTCCCAGTCCTGGATCACGAGCCACTGGCTAGCAGCTCGGCGAGGGTGCTTGACCTTCCGGTTCGTTGCCGCGAGGCGCGCTCCGGCGCATCGGAGCTCGGTCGCCGCCGTCGTGAACCCCACGAATTCCGGGCCACGCCTTGCGTTTCGCCGCGATCTCGGCGATGATCACACTGTTGTAATTACACGTCTGGTAATGGGCGTCGGCAGGGGGGTGGCCAGCAGGCCGCACGTCTCCATGGAGCCCGGCCAGTGCGCGAGCCACAGACAAGCAACAGAAAGGTGCCTGGCATGAGCGTCCCGGTGGACATCGGCAGCCAGTCCGAACCCCGTACGTGGCAGGAATACGCGAACTGTCTGGGCGTCGACCCGGACCTGTTCTTCCCCGAGCGGGGGGCCTCCACGCGCGAAGCCAAGGAGGTCTGCCGTGGGTGCGTGGTCCGCGAGGATTGCCTCGAGTACGCGCTGTCCAACGGTGAGAAGTTCGGCATCTGGGGTGGGATGAGCGAACGCGAGCGGCGCCGCATCCGGCGGGCTCGGGCCATGGCCCGGCGCGCCGCCCTGGAAACGGCGTAGCACCGCCTCCGGGCCAGGCGCCCGGTCCGCGCGTCACCGATACGCTCCCGGCGATGCCCGCCGCGCTCGCACCCGGGAACCGCGGAGCCTCGGTGGTCGTTGGCACTGGTGTGACCACCGGGTTCGCGGTCACGGTGAGCCGACCTTGATCCGTCGGTCCTCCCGCCGCCCCCGGGTCACGCCCGACGACCGCGACGAGCGCGACCACGTCCCGACGTGGGAGGAGATCGCCCGGGAGGAGGGTGACTTCATCTACACGGTCGCCTATCGGCTGACCGGGAACCACGAGGACGCGCAGGATCTGGTCCAGGAGGTGTTGGTGCGGGTGCAACGGGGGCTGCGGACGTACCGGCCGGGCTCGCTCCGGGGCTGGCTGAGCCGCATCACCACCAACGCCTTCCTCGACGACGCCCGCCGCCGCACCCGGCGCCCCGTCGTCGCCCTGCCCGACGATCCCGACCTGGTCCTGCCCGCCAGTCCCGATGCCGTCGAGGCCGCGGCGGCCGAGCGCCTCTCCGATGACGTGCAGGCGGCGCTGGGTGCACTGCCCGAGGAGTTCCGGGTCCCGGTGGTGCTCGCCGACGTGGTCGGGTTGCCCTACGCCGACATCGCCGAGCAGCTCGACGTGCCGGTGGGCACCGTGCGCAGCCGCATCCACCGGGGGCGGCTGGCGCTCCGTGAGGCCCTGGCATGACCCCCTCCGACGAACAGTACGGCGATCGGCATGCCGACGAGCTGCTGTCCGCCCACCTCGACGCAGAGCTCGACCCGGCCACCGAGGCCTGGGTCGAGTCGCACCTGGCCACGTGTGAGACGTGCCGGGACGCCGCCGGGGTGCTGGCCGAGGCGCGTTCGCTGGTGCGGTCGCTGCCTCCCGTCGAGTCCCGGGGCGTGGTCGAGCGGTTCCTGGCCCGGCACCGGCGGGCGATCCGGACCGGTGCCGGGTTCGTCGGCGTCGCCGCCGTGATGCTCGGCGCCCTGGCACTGACCGCCGCGGTGCAGCAACCCGAGGTGGTCCCCGATCTCGACGCCCTCACCGCCGCCCACCTGCGGGCCATGCACGGCCAGATGGACGGCATGCACGCGGTCGACGACGCCGGCGGTGGCTACGCCGCGCCGCCCGGTCTGATCGGCAACCGCGTGCGGCTCAGCCGACACGCCATCTACGACGGCTCCGACATCACCGCTGTGCTGTACCGGGACGCGGGTGTTTCGGTCTCGGTCTTCGAACAGCCCGGTTCGCTCGATTGGGGCCGGTTGCCCGCCGGCCGTCGTGAGCAGCTGAACGGGCACGTGGTGTGGTGGGGCCGCGCTGCGCCGCCGGTCGCCGTCACCGAACTGGGCGACCTGGTCGTCACCGTGGTCTCCGAGGACCGGTCCGCGGTGCTCACCGCGCTGGCCGGCCTGCCCGAACGCCACCGCAGCTCGCGCTGGGACCGGTTGCACGACGCGTGCCAGCGCTTCACCGAGGTGTTCACGCTCGGCCGCTGACCGCGCCCGTCGACCCTGGGAACGGGAACCCAGACGAGTGTCCTACTGGGGAGCCGACACCTCGTCGTCGAGGTTGACGAGGTGGCGACGCCCCTTCAGGAGGCGTCGCCGCTGGCGCTCGGAGGTGCCGCCCCACACCCCGTGGTCGATGCGATGCTCGAGCGCGTACTCCAGGCACGGCTCCTTCACGGGGCACGTCGAGCAGATCTTCTGCGCGATCGTCACGCCGACACCGTCGCTCGGGAAGAAGACCTCGGGCGGGTGGTTTCGGCAGTTGCCGTCGTTCATCCAAGGGGATTCCATGCAGGTGACCTCCACCTGTTTCTACGAAGCCGTACTCCGTTTGGTTCCCGACCCGGGCGAACTTCATGCGGCCATTTCGTGCAAAATAGCCGGTGCCGCCGGGCGAGATCCGGCGCGTGGGGTGGCGAATCGCCGCCGCGCGGCGAGACTGTTCCCATGACCGAGACGCCACCGCCGCTGCCGACGTCGCCGCCGACGCGCGACGCGCAGCGACGGCTGGACGCACCCCGCACCTGGCCCCGGCTGGACCCGCCGTCGCATCCGGGCGACCGCGACCGTGCCGTGGGACGTTCGGCGCTCGTCGGGGGCCTCGTCGGCGCGCTGGTCGCCGCCCTGATCCTGGGCGTGGTCGCCCTGTGGCCCGGCGGCGGCGCCGGCGACACCCCGCGGGCCGACACCCCGGTGGTGGCGGCCGGTGCCGGGATCGACATCCAAGCCGTGCTGTCGGCGGTCGAGCCGTCCGTGGTGTCGATCGAGACCCGCAGCGAGATCGTGGACGGGCAGGCCGGCGCCGGTTCGGGCGTGATCTTGACCTCCGACGGGCTGGTGCTCACCAACGCCCACGTGGTCCGGGGGCTCAACGAGATCCAGGTGGGCCTGTTCGGTGGCCAGCGGGCGCCCGCCCACCTCGTCGGCTCCTACCCCGACTCCGACATCGCCCTGATCCAGATCGAGGGCGAATCCGGCCTGACGCCCGCCGAGCTCGGGTCGTCGGCGGCGCTGCAGGTGGGCGAGGAGGTCATCGCCATCGGCAACGCCTTGAACCTCGGCGCCCGCCCCACGGTCACCCGTGGCATCGTCTCCGCCCTCGACCGCAGCCTGTCCGCCGAGGGCATCTCGCTGGACCACCTGATCCAGACCGACGCCGCCATCAACCCGGGCAACTCGGGTGGTCCGCTGGTGAACGCCGCCGGGCAGGTCGTGGGCCTCAACACCGCCATCATCGGCGACGCCCAGAACATCGGCTTCTCGATCGAGATCGACACCGTCAAGCCCCTGATCGAGGACATCCGCTCGGGCGGTGGCGAGGTGCGGGGCGATCAGGCGTTCCTCGGCGTCAACACCACCAACCTCGCCGACGAGACGGAGGCCACCCGTCAGCGCTTCCAGATCGACACCGACCAAGGGGCGTTCGTGCACAGCGTGGTCGCCGGCAGCGCCGCCGACGACGCCGGCATCGGGGAAGGCGACGTCATCGTCTCGGTCAACGGTCAGCCCACCCCCGACGCCGCGTCGGTCGGCGACGTCATCCGCGGCATGGAGCCCGGCGACGAGGTCACCATCACGTTGCAGCGCATGGGCGAGCAGCTCCAGGTCACCGCCGTCCTCGGCGAACGCGGCTGAGCCCGGGTACGCTGGTCGGTCCGCCAGGCGCCCACTCCGGAGTCACCGATGTCCGACGTCGAAGTCGAAGAAGAACTCGAGCCGCTGGCCCACGCCCGCATGGTGTACCTCGGCCCGGTCGCCCCCCACTGGGACATCCAGTCCGACTGGGGCGACGAGGCCATGATCGAGGCGTTCCGCGCCCGGGTCCGGGCCCGGCTGGTCCTGCTGCCGCCGCACGATCCCCAGTTCCGCCGCAACCGCGAACGGGTGAACCGCGACGCCGAGCGCGAGCGCATCCTGCTCGAATGGGATCTCGGGTACCCCGAGGACAACTGATCCCGACGTGACTGCGCCCGTCGTCGGCATCGACCTGGGCGGCACGAAGATCTTCGGCGCGCGCGTGGACCCCACCCGGCGCGGGCTGGATGCGGTCGAGGCCAAGGCCAAGGTGTCCACGCCCACCACCGGTGTCGACGACATCGTGTCGGCGGTGGTCGACGTTGTGCGCGACCTGCAAGCCGCTCCGGTGGCGGTGGGCATCGGCACGCCCGGGGTGGTCGAACCCGGCACCGGGCGAGTGCTGGTGTCGCCGAACCTGGCCGGCTTCGATCGGCCCGTGCCTCTGGGCGAGCAGCTCGCCGCCCGGCTCGGGTGTCCCGTGGCGGTGGCCAACGACGTGAACCTCGCCGCCCTCGGCGAGGCCCGCTCGGGTGCGGCGGTCGGCCACGACGACGTGCTGGCCGTGTGGATGGGCACGGGTGTTGGCGCCGGCCTGGTGCTCGACGGCCGGCTGCGGGTGGGGCCGTCGGGCCTGGCCGGCGAGCTCGGCCACGTCGTGGTCGTCCCCGGGGGTCGACGGTGCGCGTGCGGTGGACGCGGCCACCTCGAGGCCTACCTCGGCCGGCGGGCGCTCGAGGACGAAGCCCGCTCGCGCCACGACCACGGGCAGAAGACGGCGCTGGTCGACCTCGCCGGTGACAAGCGCATGACCTCCAAGGTCTTCCGCAAGGCCTACGACGCCGGCGACGAGGTCACGCGGCAGCTGCTCGACGAGGGGCTCGAGCTGCTGGGCGTGGCGGTGGCCAACGTCGCCGTGACCGTCGACATCCGTGCCGTGGTGATCGGCGGGGGCCTGGGCGAGCGCTTCGGCGAGCTCACCGTCGGCCGGCTCACCGAGTCGCTGGCGGCGCTGCGCTTCGCCGGGCCCCGGCCACTGGTGGTCGAGGCCGAGCTCGGCGACTACTCGGGCGCGCTGGGCGCTGCTGCGCTGGCGGCCGAGGGGCTCGCCGTCGAGGCCGGCGCGTGAGCGACACCGCGAGCACGGTGCCGACGGGCGAAGAGCGCTCGGTGCGGGGGCGCCATGCCATTCCGCCGCACCGGTACCGTGCGTCCATGGAAGGTGGCGTCGACCTGCGGACCAGGCCCGAGCGGTTCTTCAACCGCGAGCTGTCGTGGCTCGACTTCAACGCCCGGGTCCTGGCCCCGGCCGCCGACCACGACGTGCCGCTGCTCGAGCGGGTCAAGTTCCTCGCCATCTTCACCTCGAACCTCGACGAGTTCTTCCAGGTCCGGGTGGCCGGTCTGAAGGACCAGGTCTTCGCCGGCGTCGACGCCAGCTCCCACGACGGCCGGACGGCGGCCGAGCAGCTGATCGAGATCCGCGACGACGTCGTCGACCTGACGCGCGAGCAGGAGCGCATCTTCGTCGCCGACCTGCTCCCCGCCCTCGAGCAGCAGGGGATCGGCTTCCGCAGCTGGGACCAGCTCGACACCGACGACCAGAAGCAGCTGTACGAGGTGTTCGAGGAGCACATCTTCCCGGTCCTCACGCCGCTGGCCGTCGACCCCGGCCACCCGTTCCCGTACATCTCCAACCTGTCGTTGAGCCTGGCCGTCCGGGTGCTCGACCCGACATCGGGCGAGCAGCGCTTCGCCCGCGTCAAGGTCCCGTCGAACCTCGAGCGGTTCGTGCGCCTCCCCGGTTCGCAGACGTTCGTGCCCCTCGAGGAGGTCATCGCCGCGCACCTCGACGAGCTGTTCCCCGGCATGGACATCGACGAGTGGGCGGCGTTCCGGGTCACGCGCAACGCCGACCTCACCGTCGAGGAGAACGAGGCCGACGACCTCCTCGCGGCCGTCGAGGTCGAGCTGCGTCGCCGACGCTTCGGCCGTGCCGTCCGGTTGGAGATCGAGCACACGATGAGCGCCGAGCTGCGCGACCTGCTGGTGCGTGAGCTCGACGTGGGCGACGACGACGTGTACGAGGTGGTGGGGCCGCTCGACCTCAGCGGGCTGTGGTCGATCCACGGCATCGACCGTCCCGACCTGAAGGACCCGCCGTGGCAGGGGATCACCCAGGCCCGCTTGGTGAACGAGGACGACACGCCGGCCGACTTCTTCGCCGAGATGCGCCGCGGCGACATCCTCGTCCACCACCCCTACGCCAGCTTCCGCAACTCGGTCGAGGCCTTCCTGCGCCAGGCCAGCACCGACCCCGACGTCGTCGCCATCAAGATGACGCTGTACCGGACCTCGGGCGACAGCCCGATCGTGCGGTCGTTGATCCGGGCGGCCGAGTCGGGCAAGCAGGTCGCGGTGCTGGTCGAGCTCAAGGCCCGCTTCGACGAGGCGGCCAACATCGAGTGGGCCAAGGCGCTCGAGGAGGTCGGCGTCCACGTGGTCTACGGCCTGGTCGGGCTGAAGACGCACACCAAGACGCTGCTGGTGGTCCGCGAAGAGCGCGACGGCCTGCGGCGCTACTGCCACATCGGCAGCGGCAACTACAACCCCAAGACGGCCACGATCTACGAGGACCTGGGGCTGTTCACCACCGATCCGGCCATCGGCACCGATCTGTCGCAGCTGTTCAACTACCTCACCGGGTTCGGTCGGGCGGTCGACTACGAGAAGCTCATCGTCGCACCCGACCACATGCGCCAGCGGCTCGACGAGCTCATCGCCAACGAGGCCGAGCACGGGGCCGACGGACGCATCGTCGCCAAGATGAACGCCATCTCCGACGCACGGATCATCGACCGCCTCTACGAAGCCTCACAGGCCGGCGTCCAGGTCGACCTGATCGTCCGCGGGATCTGCTGCCTGCGCCCGGGCGTCCCCGGTCTGTCGGAGAACATCCGGGTGCGCTCCATCGTCGGCCGCTACCTCGAGCACAGCCGCATCTACTGCTTCGCCAACGGCCACGAACGGGGCGTGCCCGCCTACCTCGTCGGCTCGGCCGATCTGATGACCCGCAACCTGAACCGCCGCGTCGAGGCGCTGGTGCCGGTCGACACCGCCGAGCTGCAGGCGCGCCTGCAGGAGATCCTCGACATCTGTCTGGCCGACGACCACCTGGCGTGGGTCCTCGCCGGCGACGGGCGCTGGACCAAGGCCGAAGACGGCGCCGGCGTCGACACGCACCTGCGCTTGCAGGAGGCGGCACTGGGCCGCACGCGTCGAGGCGCCGGTCACGAGGACTGACGTGGACGACGACGAGGTCGTCCGCGCCGCCGGCGGACTGGTGTGGCGGGCCGCCGGCGACGATGTCGAGGTCGTGGTGATCCACCGCGACCGCTACGGCGACTGGACCTTCCCCAAGGGCAAGCTCGATCCGGGCGAGACCTGGGAGCAGGCTGCCGTGCGCGAGGTGTTCGAGGAGACGGGCATCGTGCCGGTGCTGGGCGCCGAGCTGTCCGCCACCCGGTACCGCGACCGCAACGGTCGCACCAAGGTCGTGCGCTACTGGGCGATGCGCGTGGCCGCCGACGTCGGCTTCGAACCCAACGCCGAGATCACCGACGTTCGGTGGATCCCGGTCGCCGACGCCGTCGATCTGCTGACGTACCCACACGACCGGCCCCTCGTCGCCGAGCTCGACGTCGCCCGCCACGCCTGAGCCGATCGCCGGCCATCACCATGTTCGCCGGTCGGTGACCGTGTGTTCACCCCCCGTTCACCCGGTTCATGTCGGCGGTCAACCTTGCCTGCTTACCGTTGGGGACGTCCCCCAGAGACACCGTCCTGTTCCCCTTCATGGAGGAAGTCCCTTGTTCCGAAACCGACGTTGGGCAGCGCTGATCGCCCTGATCCTGTCGTTCGCCCTGGTCGCTGCGGCGTGCGGTGGCGACGACGACACCGACAACGCCGGCAACGGCACGAACGGCGGCAACGGCGGGAGCTCCGCCAGCGGCACGCTGATCGGTGCGGGCTCGTCCGCGCAGGCGGCAGCCATGCAGGGCTGGATCGCCGGCTTCCAGAACAGCAACTCGGACGCCACGGTCGAGTACGACCCCATCGGCTCCGGCGGCGGGCGCGAGCAGTTCCTCTCGGGCGGTTCCGACTTCGCCGGCTCCGACGCCCTCATGAGCGAGGACGAGATCGCCCAGTCCAAGGACCGCTGCGCCGGCGACCAGGGCGCCATCCACCTCCCGCACTACATCTCGCCGATCGCGGTGACGTTCAACCTCGACGGCATCGACTCGCTGAACATGAAGCCCGAGACCATCGCCGGGATCTTCGCCGGTGAGATCACGAAGTGGAACGACTCGGCCATCGCCGACGACAACCCCGACGCCGACCTTCCCGACCAGGCCATCGCGGCCGTCCACCGCTCGGACGAGTCGGGCACCACGGCCAACTTCACCGACTACCTCAGCGCCGTGGCCCCCGACGTGTGGAGCGCCGGCGTGGTCGAGACCTGGCCGAGCGAGTACGGCGGCGAGGGAGCACAGGGCACCTCCGGCGTGGTGCAGTCGGTGACGGCCGGCACCGGCACGATCGGCTACGCCGATGCCTCCCAGATCGGCGATCTCGGCACCGTGGCCGTGGGTGTGGGCGACAGCTTCGTTCCCTACACCCCCGAGGCGGCCGCCAAGATCGTCGACGTCTCCGAGCAGACCCAGGAGAACGGCCAGTACGACTACGGGTTCACGCTGACCCGCGACACCACCGAGGCCGGCACCTATCCGCTCGCCCTGGTCAGCTACCACATCGTCTGCCTGCAGTACGACGACCAGGCCACCGCCGACCTGGTCAAGGCGTTCATGCACTACGTGAACTCGGCCGAGGGCCAGCAGGCGGCCGCCGATGCCGCCGGCTCGGCGCCGATCTCCGACGATCTCCGCCAGAAGCTCGACGCAGCCGTGGACCAGATCTCGGCCGCCTGACCACCTCGTTCCCACGATTCCCCCTGACGGGTGGGCCGCGCCTGCGGCCCACCCGTCCCCCGTTTCCGGAGGTCGACGTGCCACCGGTTGCGGATCCTCCCCGGCCACCACCCAACCGTGACAACATGACGACGACCCCCACTTCGACGAGGCCCCGCCGGTGACGAGCACGACCGACGACACGGAGCGCAGCACACCCGGGACGCCGCCGAAGGCGCCTCAGCGCCTCGGCGACAAGATCTTCTCCCGGCTCACGATCGGCTCGGGGATCCTCATCCTCGTGGTGCTGGCGGGCGTCGCCCTGTTCCTCTTCTTCGAGTCGCTGCCCTACCTGCGCGATCAGGGCGACCTCGAGCGCAGCGTCGGCTTCGGTGCCTACGTCCTGCCCCTGCTGTTCGGCACGGTGTATGCCGCGTCGCTCGCCCTGGTGTTCGCCTTGTTCCCGGCCATCGCCGTGGCGCTGTTCATCAGCCACTACGCCCCGCCCCGCCTGGCCCGTGCCTTCGGCGCGGTCATCGACCTGCTGGCCGCCGTGCCGAGCGTGGTCTACGGCCTGTGGGGCATCTTCGTCCTGGCGCCGCTGCTGGCCAGGGGGCCCTACCCGTGGCTGGAGGACAACCTCGGGTTCATCCCGCTCTTCGCCGGCCCCACCGCCACCACCGGTCGCACCATGCTCACGGTCGCCGTCGTGCTGGCCGTCATGGTCCTGCCGATCATCGCTGCCGTGAGCCGCGAGGTCTTCCTGCAGACCCCCCGCCTGCACGAGGAGGCGGCGTTGGCGCTGGGCGCCACCCGGTGGGAGGTCATCAAGATGGCCGTCCTGCCGTACTCGCGCTCGGCCATCATCTCGGGCGCCATGCTCGGCCTGGGTCGGGCACTGGGCGAGACCATGGCCGTGGCGCTCGTGCTGTCCCCCACGCCCGATCTGGTGTCGCTCAACACGATCTCGACGCAGAACTCCCAGACCATCGCCGCCAACATCGCCCTGCAGTTCCCCGAGTCGTCGGGCCTGGAGGTCAACCGGCTGGTCGCCACCGGACTGGTGCTGTTCCTCGTCACGCTGGTGGTCAACGTGGCCGCCCGCCGGATCACCGAGCGGCGAGCCGAGTTCTCGGGGGCCAACTGATGACCGCGGTCACCGATCCCCCCACCCGGCACCAGCCGCCCGAGACCCCGTCGGGCTCCGCGGGCCGGCTCGGTCCGGTGCTGCACGCCGGCATCGCCGCGGTCGCGCTCGGCGCGGGCGTGGCCATCGCCTTCGGCGTCGGCGGACCCAACCCGTACCTGGGCGTCATCGGTGCCTTCCTCGTCTACAGCACCGCCGTCTTCGCCGTCGCCTCCGTCGTCGAGCACCGCCGCAAGGCCACCGATCGACTGGTGACCGCCATCGTGTGCGGCACGTTCGCCATGATCGTGGTGCCGCTGGTCTCGGTCACCTGGACCGTCGTCGACCGGGGCTGGGAGCGCTTCGACTCGGAGTTCTTCAGCGAGACGATGCGCAGCGTCGTCGGGTCGGGCGGCGGCGGCAAGCACGCCATCGTCGGCACGCTCATCGTCACCGGCATCGCCACCGTCATCTCGGTGCCCATCGGATTGCTGGTGGCCGTCTACCTGGTCGAGTACGGCCGCGGGAAGCTCGCCAAGGCCGTCACCACGATGGTCGACGTGATGACCGGCATCCCCTCGATCGTCGCCGGTCTGTTCGCCTACGCCTTGTTCGTCGTCTTCCAGGGGCCCGGCGCCCGATCCGGCCTGGCGGGCGGGGTGGCGCTGGCCGTGCTCATGGTGCCCGTGGTGATCCGGACCTCCGAGGAGATGCTCCGCCTGGTGCCCAACGAGCTGCGCGAGGCGTCGTTCGCACTGGGCGTGCCCAAGTGGAAGACGATCATCCGCATCGTCATCCCGACCGCCATCGCCGGCATCGTCACCGGCGTCACCCTCGCCATCGCGCGTGTCATCGGCGAGACGGCGCCGCTGCTCCTGGTGGCCGGTCTCGCGCAGGATCTCAACACCAACCCGCTCGAGGGCCGCATGACCACCCTGCCGGTGATGGCCTACTACGGCTACCAGACGCCCGGGTACCCGCCCGAGGCCGGATACGACCGGGGGTGGACCGCGGCCCTGGTGCTGGTCCTGATCGTGGCGCTCCTCTTCCTGCTCGCCCGACTGCTCGCCAAGGCGCTCCAGCCGAAGGGACTCCGTTGAACACCGACACCGAACCCACCACCGCTCCCGCCGTCCAGACCGAGGCGCGTCCACCCCGAGAGACCACCGCTCCGCCGGAAGGAGTGGTCGATCACCGCATCACCGTGCGCGACCTCAACATCTTCTACGGCTCGTTCAAGGCGGTCGAGGGCGTGAGCATGGACATCGAGCCCCGGTCCACCACCGCCCTCATCGGCCCGTCCGGCTGCGGCAAGTCGACGTTCCTGCGTTCGCTCAACCGCATGCACGAGGTCATCCCCGGGGCGACCGTCCAGGGGCAGGTGCTGCTGAACGACCAGGACATCTACGCCCCCACCACCGACCCGGTCGAGGTGCGGGCCAAGGTGGGGATGGTGTTCCAACGTCCCAACCCGTTCCCGACGATGTCGATCGCCGAGAACGTGCTGGCCGGCCTGCGGTTGCGGTCCCGGAAGATGAAGCAGTCCGACGCCGACGACATCGTCGAGCGCTCGCTGCGTGGCGCCAACCTCTGGGGCGAGGTGAAGGACCGCCTCGACCGCCCCGGGTCGAGCCTGTCCGGCGGCCAGCAGCAGCGCCTGTGCATCGCCCGCGCCATCGCCGTGGAACCCGACGTGTTGCTCATGGACGAGCCCTGCTCGGCCCTCGACCCGATCTCGACCTTCGCCATCGAAGACCTGATGACCGAGCTCGAGCAGCGGTTCACCATCGTGATCGTCACCCACAACATGCAGCAGGCCGCCCGCGTCAGCGAGCGCACCGGCTTCTTCAACATCGCCGGCGCCGGCGAGCCCGGACGGTTGGTGGAGATGGGCGACACGGCCACGATCTTCTCCAACCCCAAGGAACAGGCCACCGCCGACTACGTCACCGGCCGGTTCGGCTGAGTGCCCGACCCGATCACGCCGATCCCGACCACCTGACTGCAGAGGTTCGACCGATGGAGACCCGAAAGACCTTCCACCACGAGCTCGACGCCATCATGCGCGAGACCGTGCGCCTGGCCGGCCACGTCACCGAGGGCATCCCCCGCGGCACCGAGGCGCTGCTCAGCGGCGACCTCCAGGCCGCCCAGGAGATCATCGACCACGACGACGTGCTCGACGAGCTCTCCATCGAGATCGAGGAGCGCTGCTACAGCATCCTCGCCCTGCAGCAGCCGATGGCCAGCGATCTGCGGGCCGTCATCTGCGCCATACGCCTGGTGGCCGAGATCGAACGCTCCGGCGACCTGGTCGTCAACGTGTGCAAGGCGCTGCGCCGGATCTACCCGCTCGAGCTCCCGCCCGAGGTGCGCGGCTACCTGCAGCAGATGAGCGAGCAGGCCACGAAGCTGTTCCGGATGTGCATGGACGCCTACGCCGAGAGCGACGCCGCCCTCGCCGCGGCCATCGACGACATGGACGACCGCCTCGACGACCTGCACGCCGACTACATCCAGGCCGTCCTGCAGTGGGGCGGCGACGGCGACATCCAGACCGCCGTGCAGCTCGCCCTGGTCGGCCGGTACTACGAGCGGATCGGCGACCACGCCGTCAACATCGGTGAACGGGTCCGCTACATGGTCGACGGTTGGCTCCCCGAGCACACCGGCGCCGCCCGGCTGCACGCCGAGAAGCCGAACTGGGTCGACGACGACGAAGGTGCGGCCGACGACTGGGAGGACCCTGCGTGAGTCGTGAGGCCGCCGTGACCCTCGCCGCGGCGATCCCCACAGCCGTGTGGGTGATCACCGTGCTGTGGTGGTGGCGGTCCCGTCGGCGGACGCGCCAGCGGATCCACCTGGCAACCGCCCGCCTCGAGCCCACCGCGCTGCTCGAGGCACGCAGCACCGAAGGCACCCTCGGCCAGCTCGAACGGACCGTCGACTCGGCCGTGACCCGCAGCGGCAACGCGTCGGCGGCCGAGACCCGCATGGCGCACGCCCTGACCGCCATCGACGACGGCATCCTGCTGCTCGACGAGCAGGGCCAGATCACGTTCCGCAACCCGCACGCCGAGATGTTCGTCGGTGCCCGCCACGGCGAAGCCCTGGTCGACTCGGCCATCGAGGAGCTGGCCGGCCGGGCCCTGGCCGGCGAGCGGGCCAGCCAGACGCTCGAGCTGTTCGGCCCGCCCCGCCGCACCCTGGTGCTCACCGCGGCGCCGCTCGACGACGGCCACCGCAGCATCGGTGCGCTGGTCGTGATCGACGACATCACCGAGCGCCGGCGGGTCGACGCCGTCCGCCGCGACTTCGTGGCCAACATCTCCCACGAGCTCAAGACGCCGGTCGGCGGGCTCGGTGTGCTGGCCGAGACCATGGTCGACGAGGACGACCCGGCCATCGTCCGGCGCCTGGCGCAGCGGATGCACCACGAGGCCATGCGGGCCAGCCGCACCATCGACGATCTGCTGGCCCTGTCGCGCATCGAGGCCGGCGAGGCGACCATGCGCGACCCCGTGCCCGTGCACCTCGTGCTGGCCGAGGCCGTCGAGCGGGCCGCCACCGTTGCCGAGCACCGGGGCATCACCCTCGACCTCGAGGAGCCCTCGCACCGCATCGAGGTGCTGGGCGACCGGCGGCAGCTGGTGTCGGCACTGTTCAACCTGCTCGACAACGCCATCAAGTACAGCCAACCCGGGTCGACGGTGCGGGTCGGTGCGTCCACCGACGGCGCTCAGGTCCGGCTGTTCGTGTCCGACCGCGGCATCGGGATCCCGCGCCGCGACCTCGAACGGATCTTCGAGCGCTTCTACCGCGTCGACCGCGCCCGCAGCCGCGAGACCGGCGGCACCGGGCTCGGCCTGGCCATCGTCCGCCACGTGGCCTCGAACCACGGCGGCGAGGTGCTGGTCGACTCCCGCGAGGGTGAGGGTTCGACGTTCACGCTCGTCATGCCCGCCGGTCCCGGACCGGTCGTGGTCACCCAGGAAGCCGGATAGGAGACAGCGCCGTGGCCGAGGGAACCGTGTTGGTGGTGGAGGACGAGGAGTCCTTCGTCGAGGCGCTCACCGTCGGCCTCGGGCGCGAGGGCTTCCGGGTGCAGGTGGCCCGCGACGGTGCCGCCGCCCTCGAGCTCTTCGACGCGGTCAAACCCGACCTCGTGCTGCTCGACGTCATGCTGCCCGCGGATCAGCGGCATCGACGTGTGCCGCGAGCTGCGCAAGCGCTCGAAGGTCCCGATCATCATGGTCACCGCCAAGGGCTCCGAGATCGACACCGTGGTCGGGCTCGAGGTCGGCGCCGACGACTACGTGACCAAGCCGTACCGCATCCGCGAGCTGGTCGCCCGCATGCGGGCGGTGATGCGCCGGTCGGCCGAGCGCGAGGACGACCTCAGCACCGAGGCGGTGCAGGTCGGCGACGTCGCGCTCGACCCCGATCAGCACGAGGTCCGCATCCGGGGCGACGCCGTGGCGCTGCCCCTGAAGGAGTTCGAGCTGCTGCACGTGCTGCTGGCCAACGCCGGCCGGGTGATGACCCGCGAGCAGCTCATCGACCGGGTCTGGGGCTCGGACTACGTGGGCGACACCAAGACCCTCGACGTGCACGTCAAGCGCTTGCGGGGCAAGGTCGAGACCGACCCGTCGAACCCCGAACGGATCGTCACCATCCGGGGGTTGGGGTACAAGTACGAGCGGCCCGCCGGCTGATCGCGTGCCGGCCGATCGGGTCGACCGGACGCGTCGGGGTGCCCGGGGACTGCCCGTACCATGCGGGTGATGGCGACCAACGGGTGGCGCCCCCTCCAGCGCCCACGAGACGGTGCCGAGGCGTTCACCGCCTCGCCCTTCGCCCGCCTGGCCCGGGCGCACGCGGTCACCGTCGCCGGCGACACCCTGGTGGCCATCGCCCTGGCCGGGACGCTGTTCTTCTCCATCGACGTCGGCGAGGCCCGCGGCGAGGTCTTCCTGTACCTGGCGCTCACCATGGCTCCCTTCGCCGTGGTGGCCCCGCTGGTGGGACCGGCCCTCGATCGGGCCAGCGGCGGCCGGCGCTGGATGGTCATCGGCTCGGCGGCCCTGCGCTCGGGCATCTGCCTGCTGATGATCGACGACGTGCACTCGTTCCTGCTGTTCCCCGAGGCGTTCGTGCTCCTCGTCCTGGCCAAGTCGTACCAGGTGGCCCGCTCGGCGCTGGTGCCGGCCGTGGTCCACTCCGACGAGGAGCTGGTCGAGGCCAACTCCAAGCTGTCGCTGATCTCGGGGGTCATGGGGTTCATCGCCGCCGCCCCGGGTGCCCTGCTGCTCCACTTCGGCGGCAGCGAGTGGGTGCTCGGTCTGGCCACCATCGTCTTCGCCCTGGGTGCCGTGGTGTCGTGGCGCATCCCCCGGATCGCTGTGGCCCCAACCCCCGAGACGCACGCAGCTCGGGCCGAGCTGCGGGGCGCGGGTGTGCTGTTGGCGGCGTCGGCCATGGGGCTGCTGCGGGGCATCGTCGGCTTCCTGACCTTCCTGCTCGCCTTCTCCCTCCGTACCGACGGTGCCCCCTCGTGGCACTTCGGTGTCGTGCTGGCCTTGTCGGCGGTCGGGGCCCTGGCCGGCGCCGGCATGGCCCCCGGGCTGCGCCGCCAGGCACCCGAGGAGCGGATCATCGCCGGGCTGCTGGTGTTCGTGGGCGTGCTCGGCGTGGCCGGCGCGTGGATCGGCGGCCTCGGCGGTGCCGCTCTGGTGGCGGCCACCGTCGGGGTCGGAGCAGCGGCGGCCAAGCAGGCGTTCGACGCCATCGTCCAGCGCGACGCCCCCGACGCCAACCGAGGCCGCTCCTTCGCCCGGTTCGAGACCCGCTTCCAGCTGATCTGGGTGGCCGGCGCCGTGCTGGGCATCATCCCCATGCCCATGTGGCTCGGCTTCCTCGGCGTGGCCGGCGTGTCGATCTTCGCTGCCATGTCCTACATCGTCGGTTCCCGAAGCACCCACGAGGCGGCCGAACGCCGGCTCCGCCGGGCCGAGAAGCGGGGCGAGCGCGTCGGCGGCGCACCCAGCCCACGTCCCGATCACACGCGGCGCATCGCCGACGAGACGCTCGTGGCCGGCGACGGACCCTCCGTCCCGCCCAGCATCGCCACGCCCGGTCGGCGGAGCGAGCGACGCGAACCCGCCGGCGGCGACGACCCGACGCGCGTCGACCGCGACTGATGGCCACCCGCATCGTCGTCCTGGCCGACACCCACATCCGCCGCGGCTCGTCGCGTCGCCTCCCCGACGCCGCCTACGACCTGCTGCTCGAGGCCGACCGCATCTGGCACGCCGGCGACGTGCTCATCCCCGAGCTGCTCGACGAGCTGCGCGGGTTCGCCCCGGTCGATGCTGTGCTCGGCAACAACGACCACGAGCTGCTGGGCATCCTGCCCGAGCGGATCGAGGAGGAGGTCGACGGCGTGCGGCTGGCCATGGTGCACGAGACCGGTGCCACGAAGGGTCGGGCCCGGCGGGTCCACCGGTGGTTCCCCGACGCCGACGTGGTCATCTTCGGCCACAGCCACCAACCGGTCGACGAGGAGGGCGAGCCCCTCGCCGGCGGCCGTCGTCAGCGGCTGCTCAACCCCGGCTCGCCCACCGAGCGCCGGCGGGCGCCCACCCACACCATGGCCGTGCTCGACCTCGACGCCGGCCAAGTCCGTACCCGCATCGTCGACGTCAGCGACCCCGCCTGACCGCCGCCCAGCCGATTCCGCGGTGCAGATTCGCCGCGATCCGGTACAGACCCCGCATCTAGAACCGATCGAGTACTGGTTCTGGAGTGCGACCAATTTCGACGAGATCCCGCCATCAGGTCGTGCGAACGGATCGAGGGGGATCAGGCGTCGTCGGCTCGGGTCGGGTCGTCGTCGGGGAGCTCGATGCGGGCCAGCCAGAGGCCGGGGGCGTCGATCTCGGCCGGCGTCGGCAGGAAGCGGGCGTCGCGCCACAGGGCATCGAGGGCGTCGAAGCCGGCCCGCTCGACCACGCCGTCGACGAATGCGGCGCCCTTGTCGTAGGTCGGCTGTTCGAGCTGCAGGCCGAACAGGCGGGCCACGAAGCGGTCGGACTCGTCGGCCTCGACCCGGCGCCGGCGGACGGCCTCGGTGATCATGCCGTAGCTGCCGATGAGGCCGCCGCCGATGGCGTCCATGACGTGGTCGACGTAGCCGACGATCGTGGCGACCAGCGCCTCGAGGCGGGGGAGCATGGCCCGCTGCGCATCGGTCTGGATGGCGCCCAGGACCACCTCGGGGTCGCCGAGCACGTCCTGGAGCCCCTCGAGGGCCGACGGGTCGGTCATGTCGACCGCGCCGAGCTTGTCGACCATGGCGTTGGCGTCGGGGCGGAAGCCGGCGGCGTAGTCGCGCAGCAGCATCTCGAGCGTGGATCGCACGTGGGGCACGCCGAGCACGGCGTGGTGGCAGATCTCGTGCAGGCACAGCCAGAGCAGCAGGTCGCGCCGCTCGATGGACCAGTCGTCGCCGAAGGCGACCACGTTGGGCAGCACCAGCAGGAGCTCGTCGGATGGCTGGCGGGGGATGGGCAGGTCGTACTGACCGAAGCTGCGCTGGGCGAGGTGGCCGATCATCCCTCCGGCGGTGACGCCCAGCATCATCGGCGCCATGGCGCCCATGAGCTGGCCGAGCATCGCCGACAGCGGGTCGCCGCCCTCGACCTGGGGCGGTGGCGCCGGCGCGGCGAGTGAATCGGCCAGCGACTCGAACAGGGGCCGGTAGGCGTCGAGGCTGCGTTGCACCCACTGCAGCCGGGTGACGGGCACCACCGACACGCCGCGACCGGTGATGGAGGTGTCGAGGCCGGTCTTCTGGGTGACGTGCAGGTCGGCGACCCGAGCCAGCTCCTCGATGTCCATGCGGTCGACGGGGTCGACGTTGGGCTCGCTCTCGCCCCCGCTGGCGATCTGCATGGCCATCTGTCGGGCGGCGTCCCACTGCAGCGCGCCACCACCGCCGAGGCCCCCGAGACCCCCCAGCATCTTGCTCAGGTCCCCGAAGAAGGGCAGCCCCTCGAAGGGATCGTCGTCGCCGGTTGGACCGATGCCACTCATCGGTTGCATCGTAGGGCCGTGTCACGGATCGCGGTCACCGGAGCGGCAGGCCCCGCCGGGCGTCGGCTCTGTGCCGTGCTCGACGGCGATCCGGAGGTCGACGAGGTGGTGGCCATCGATCGGCTGCCCATCGGCCACGTCGGTCCCAAGGTGAAGCCGCGGCGCCTCCGCCTGCGCGACGGCAACCTCGACGAGGCGCTCGACGGCGTCGAGGTGCTGTGCCACCTGGCCGGTTCCGACCCGCTCGAGGGCAACGCCATCGATCATGACCTGCTCACCACGGGACGCGTCCTCGATGCCGCGGCACGAGCCGGCGTCGACCAGGTGATCGTCCGCACCTCGGCCACCGTCTACGGCGCCTGGCCCGACAACCCCGTTCCGCTCACCGAGGCGGCGATCATCCGCCCCAACCCCGAGACGTCGTGGGTGCGCGTCCGCGCCCGCATCGAGGACCGGGTGCGCGAGTTCGCGGCGCAGCATCCCGACGTCGCCGTCGCCGTCCTCCGGCCGTGCGTGACCGTCTCGCCCGAAGGCCCCGACGAGCTCGGCCGCGTGCTCGCCGCCGCCCGCCTGGTGTCGCCCACCGACGGCCGGTCACCCGTGCAGTACCTGCACGTCGACGACCTGGTGTCCGCCGTCGACGCCGTCCGGCGCCAACGGGCCGAGGGCGTCTTCAACGTGGCGCCCGACGGTTCGATGGAGACCGACTTCGCCCGGGCCCTGGTGGGCGGGTCGCCACGGCTGCCTGCGCCCGAGTGGCTCGCCCGCCGGCTCACCGCGTTCGGCTGGCGCTACCAGCTGGCGCCGACGCCGCCGGGCTTCGTGCCGTTCGTGACCCACCCGTGGGTGGTGGCCAACGACCGGCTCCGATCGCTGGGGTGGCAACCCGAGCACAGCAACGAGGAAGCCTTCGTCGCCGGCCACGACGCTGCGCCCTGGGCCCAGATCAGTCCGCAGCGCCGGCAGGAGCTGGCGCTGGCCGCGGCAGGTGTGGTCCTCGCGGGCGGCGCCGTGGCGGGCGGCCTGCTGCTGCGCCGGCGCCTCCGGCGCCGCCGTTGAACCAGCGGGGAACCGTCGCTCAGCGACCGTCGGTGCGGGGGGCGAGGACGACGGTGAGCGGCAGCGTCTGGCCGTCGCGCCACACGTGCAGGACGATCTCGTCGCCGGGGAGGTGGCGGCGCAGCGCGGCGATGAGGTCGGACATGGAGGAGACGCTGCGGTCGTCGACGCCGACGACGAGATCGCCGGCGAGGACACCCGCTGCTTCGGCCGGGCCGCCGGCGACGACCTGATCGACCTCGGCGGCGCCGGCCAGTCCGTGTTCGGTGGCCCCGGCAGCGCCGAGGTCGCTGCCCTGGATGCCGAGCCACACGTGCGTGGCGTGGCCCGACTGGATGATCTGCGTGGCGACGAGCTCGGCCACGTCGACGGGGGTGGCCACGCCGAACCGCCCGTCGGAGCCGGCGGCCACCGCGCTGGTGATGCCCACGACCGCACCGCGTCCGTCGACGAGCGCGCCGCCGGCGCCGCCGGCGGCCAACGGGGCGTCGATCAGGATCATGTCGTGCAGGACGGTGCCGTCGGCGGCCTGGAGCCGGCGCCCTGTCGCCGAGATGACGCCCGTGGACACCGCGGTGTCCCAGCCGTTGTCGGCGATGGCGCCGATGGCGATCGCCCGGGCGCCCACCACCAGGCCGTCGGCCGAGCCGAAGGCGGCACTCTGCAGGTCGTTGCGGTCGACGTGCAACACGGCGATGCCGGTCAGCGGGTCGTCGCCGACCACGTCGGCACGTTCGGCCGGCCCGTCGTGGAACATCACGTCGATGCGGGTGGCGCCCTCGACCAGGTGGGCGTTGGTCAGCAGGTACCCGTCGCTGCGGAACACCACGGCGCTGCCGGCGCTGGTCCCGTCGCTGCCGAGCACGGAGAGGGCAGCGACCGCGGGGGCGGTGCGGGCGGCGACGGCAGCGACGGAGTCGGTCTCGAGCGCCGCGGACGAGGCCGGCGCCACGGCGACGCGCTGCTCGACCACCCGCTCGTCGGGCTCGAACACGCCCAGGGCAGCGACCGCACCCACGGCGAGCGTGGCGCCGGTGACCCCGGCGAGCACCACCAGAGCGGCCGTCCGTGACGCCCACAGCGGACGGCGACGCTGCGCCGGCTCGTCGCCTGCGCCCGGTGCGCGCTGGACCGCCACCTCGCTGGGGTGGCGCCAGAGCCGGTCGTCAGGGGGCAGGGGTGGACGGAATCCGACGTCGTCGAGGCCATCGAGGCCGTCGTCGTCCTCACCGTGCCCGTCGCCGGTATCGCCCGAATGCAGCGGCGGCACGGGCGAGACCCTAGCCAGCCCTCCGGGCGAGCGGACGTCGCGCGGCGCGCCGGACGGGGCACGGCACGCCCGGATCGATGATGGCCGTTCAACGCGGCCGGCACGGGGATCGTAGTCTTGTGGTGTCATGGCCATCCCCGACGTGCTCCACCCACCCGACGGTGGCGACGACTGGTTCGCGCTCTCGTCGGCACCGCTGCCGGTCGGCGCGGCCACCGAGTGGGCGATCCGCCCTGACTGCGGGGGCATCGTGAGCTTCGTGGGCGCCGCCCGCGACCACAGCGAGGGCCGCCCCGACGTCCACCGGCTGGAGTACGAGGCCTACGACGAGCAGGTCGTGCCCCGTCTGGAGCGGGTCGCGGCCGAGGCCCGGGCCCGCTGGACCACCGTCGGTCGCATCGCCCTGCTGCATCGCACGGGGCCCCTCGATGTCGGCGACGTCGCCGTCGTGGTGGTCGTGTCGGCCCCGCACCGCGACGAGGCGTTCCAGGCGGCCCGGTTCTGCATCGACACGCTGAAGGCCACGGTGCCCATCTGGAAGAAGGAGGCCTGGGCCACCGGCGAGAGCTGGGGGCTCGAGTCCCAGCACCTGGTCGAGCCCGAACAGGCCGGGTCTCCGGCGCGGGAGCGGGCGCGTTGACCGCATTCGTGATCTTCCTCGTGGTGGCGGTCGTGGTCGGCGTGACCGTCGTCGCCCTCCGCGTCCGGCCCCAGGGCTCGATCGAGTCGGGCATCTCGTCGTTCCGCCGCGAGATGCGCGCCCTCGCCCCGCCCGGCCAGCCCCGACGCGGCACCGGTCGCGGCCCGGGTGCGACACCCGACGACCAGACCGGTCCCGGTTCGCACGGCGACGGACCCGTGCCCGGAGCGGGCTGAGCACCCATGGCACGCGACCTCGCCATCGATCTCGGCACCGCCAACACCCTCGTGTACGCCAAGGGTCAGGGCATCGTGATGAACGAGCCCACCGTCATCGCGCTCAACAAGCGCAACGGCGACGTGCTGGCCATGGGCCGAGAGGCCTGGCAGATGATCGGCCGCACGCCGAGCTACATCATCGCCGTCCGCCCCCTGCGCCAGGGCGCCATCACCGACTTCGACATCACCCAGCGCATGATCCGCCTGATCCTGCAGCGGGCGGGCGTCAACCGGTTCAACCGGCCCCGTGTCGTGATCTGCGTGCCGTCGGCCATCACCGAGGTCGAGCGCCGGGCGGTCACCGAGGCGGCCCGCCGTGCCGGCGCAGCCGATGCGCAGCTGCTCGAACAGCCGATGGCCGCGGCCATCGGCGCCGAGCTGCCCATCCACGAACCGGTGGCCAACATGGTCATCGACGTCGGCGGCGGCACCACCGAGACCGCGCTCATCAGCCTCGGCGGCATCGTGGCCCTGCAGGCCGTGCGGGTCGGCTCCTTCGACATCGACGCCTCCATCCAGTCCTACGTGCGGCGCGAGTACGGCATCGCCATCGGCGAGCGGACGGCGGAGGAGATCAAGATCGCCATCGGCTCGGCGTGGCCGGTCGACGACGAGGTGCGGGCCGAGGTGCGAGGTCGCGACCTCATGTCCGGTCTGCCCAAGACGGTGATCCTGTCCAAGCCCGAGGTGCGCGAGGCCATCGCCGAGCCGGTCGCGGCCATCGTCGACTCGGTGATCGCCTGCCTGGGTCACGCCCCGCCCGAGCTGGCCGACGACCTCATCAGCACGGGCATGCAGCTCGTGGGCGGCGGCGGCATGCTCCAGGGCCTCGACCAGCGCATCTCGGTGGAGACCGACATCCCCGTGACCCTGGTGCAGCAGCCGCTCGAGTCGGTCGTGCTCGGCGCCGGCCGCTGCGTCGAGGCCTACGACGACCTGAAGGTCATGTTCATGGGCGGCCGGTCCTCCGCCTGAGCGTGCGAGGCGACCGCAACAGCTCGGTGTGAGCGAGGGCGAGCGCCGCTGGCGCTCAGGTCACCACGCTCCGTGGCGGTTGGGGCACCCAACTCGCCGGTGGGTCGGCGACCAGCGTCGCTTCTGCGGCCGGACATTCGCGACAACCAGGCTTGATTCGGCACCAACGCACCGAAATCCTCTGTGACATGTGTCGACTCGACCCGCACATCGGTGTAGGTTGCGCCCGGCTAGTGACGAAGCGTCAGTAGCGCTGCGCGGCGCCAGGGGTGTCACCGCAGGGCAACGACCGTCCGAGCATCGGGCCATACCAGGGGGAAACCGACGATCGCCGCTCTACTCGACGTCCACGAGGTGACCGTCCGCTTCGGCGGCGTGGTCGCGCTGGATGAGTTGTCCTTCCAGATCGACGAAGGCCAGATCTGTGCGCTGATCGGCCCCAACGGCGCCGGCAAGACGACCTTCTTCAACGTCGTCAGCCGCGTCTACGACCCCACCTCCGGTGCCGTGCACTACGACGGCAAGGACCTGCTCTCCTACGCACCCCATCAGATCGCCCGGGTCGGCGTCGCCCGGACCTTCCAGAACCTGGCGCTGTGGCCCGGCCTCAGCGTGCTCGAGAACGTGATGGTCGGCATGCACACGGTGTCGAAGCAGAACTTCGTCACCGCCGCGCTGCGCCTCGGTCTCGGCAAGGAGGAGCGTCAGCTGCGCGACAAGGCCCACGCCGCGCTGGAGGAGCTCGACCTGGCCGATGTCGCCCGCCACCCGGCCGCCGGCCTCCCGTTCGGCACCCTCAAGCGGGTCGAGCTGGCCCGGGCCGTCGTGTCCGATCCACGGTTGCTGCTGCTCGACGAGCCGGCCAGCGGGCTCACCCACAGCGAGGTCGACGAGCTGGCCGCGGTGATCAAGCACGTGCGCGACAGCCGGAACCTCACCGTGCTGCTGGTCGAGCACCACATGCAGATGGTCATGGGCATCTCCGACAAGGTCGTGGTGCTCGACTTCGGCTCGAAGATCGCCGAGGGCCTCCCGTCCGAGGTCCAGCGCGACGAGCGGGTCATCGAGGCCTACCTGGGGACACCGGCATGAGCGTCAGCGAAGGCCGGCGGCCGAGCGAGCGCCAGCGAGCCGGACGCATTGGGGTCCGGGGGCGGAGCCCCCGAGGAGGCACGGCATGAGCGACACGACGCAGGCACCCAGCGGACCGCACCACCACGCCACCGGCCGCTCGTTGCTCAAGGTCGCCGACGTGTCGGCCGCCTACGGGCAGGTGCGGGTGCTGCACGGCATCGATCTCGAGGTGAACGAGGGCGAGGTCGTGGTGGTGCTCGGCGCCAACGGTGCCGGCAAGACCACCACCATGCGGGCGATCTGCGGCATGGTCAGCACCACCGGCTCGATCCAGCTCGACGGCACCGAGCTGGTCGGCAAGACCACTGCCGACATCGCCCGGCTCGGGGTGGCCCACGTCCCGCAGGGGCGGGGGACCTTCGCCGACCTCAGCGTCGACGACAACCTCCAGCTCGGCGCCTTCGTCCGCAAGGACAAGGACGTACGCGCCGACATCGACCGCTGGTACGAGGTCTTCCCGGTCCTCGGCGAGCGTCGTCAGCAGTCGGCCGGAACGCTCTCGGGCGGCGAACAGCAGATGCTGGCGGTGGCCCGTGCACTGATGGGCCGGCCGCGGCTGCTGCTGCTCGACGAGCCCTCCCTCGGGCTCGCGCCCATCATCGTGCAGGACCTCTTCCGACGTCTCGACGACATCAGCTCAGACCTGAGCACGACCATGCTCGTGGTCGAGCAGAACGCCAACCTCGCACTCGGCATCGCCGATCGCGCGTACGTGATCGAGGCCGGCGAGATCGTCCTCAGCGGCGGCGCCGACGAGCTCCGGCAGAACGACGCCGTCCGCCAGGCCTACCTCGGGTACTGACCGCGCATGTCCCTTCCGACCGCACCCACCCCACAGGAGCGCTGACCTCGTGGAGCTCTTCCTCGCCAGGCTGTTCGATGGCCTGTCCGCCGGCGGCACCTACGCCGTCATCGCGGTGGCCCTCGTGCTCATCTACAAGGCGACCACGCTCATCAACTTCGCCCAGGGCGAGCTCGCCATGCTCGGCTCGTTCTTCGCCTATGTGTTCATCATCGAGCAGGACCTGCCCATCTACCTGGCGATCTTCCTCGCCATGGTCGTGTCGGCGGTGCTCGCCGCCGGCATCGAACGGGTGCTGATCCGACCGTTCGATCCGGCCGACCACCTGCCGCTGGTGATCATCACGCTGGGCCTGTTCCTGGCCATCAACTCGATCGCCGGCATGATCTGGGGCTTCGACCCCCGCAAGTTCCCCGAGGTCTTCCCCGACGGCGATCTGTGGTCCAGCGGCATCGCTCGGCTGCGGTGGTACACGGTGGGAACGCTGGCCACGGTCATCATCCTGTTGATCCTGCTCACGCTGCTGCTCAAGTACACCAAGATCGGCCTCGCCTTCCGGGCGGTGTCGTCCAACCTCGAGTCCGCCGGCCTGGTCGGCGTGCGAGCCGGACCCACCCTGCAGTTCGGGTGGATGCTGGCCACCGCGGTCGGCACCCTCGCCGGTGTGTTGTTCGTGGCCGACCCGTTCCGCCAACTCGATCCGCTCTGGGCCCAGCGGGTCCTGATCTTCGCCGCCGCCTCGGCCGTGCTCGGTGGGCTCGACAGCCTGTGGGGCGCCTTGATCGGTGGCATCACCCTGGGCCTCACCGAGAGCCTGGTGGTGGGCTACATCGACTGGATCCCCTCTCAGATGGGTCTGGCCACCGCCGTGGTGGTGATCCTGGCCGTGCTCGTGGTGCGGCCCAACGGACTCTTCGGTTCCAAACAGGTGGAGCGAGTCTGACCGTGCCGAGCATCACCATCGTCGAGGGCTCGAACGCCCACAAGGCCTATCGCTACATCCCGTGGGCGCTGTTCGTGCTCACCATCTTCCTGGCGCCGTTCGCGCTCATCCTGACCCCGTCGTTCAGCCTCGGCTCCAGCACGTTCACCGCCAGCCTGAGCAACCTCAACCACGCCATCTCCTACATGGTCGGCGTGCTCGGCCTGGGTCTGCTGGTCGGCTACAACGGCCAGATCTCGCTGGGCAACAGCTTCTTCATGGGCCTCGGCGGCTACCTCACCGCCACCCTCGTCGTCGACAACCACTGGTCCTACGTCACCACGCTCATCGTGGTGCTGCCGGTGACCTTCGTCATCGGCATGCTGGTCGGCCTGCCCGCCCTGCGCATCAAGGGCCTGTACCTGGCCCTGACCACGCTCGGTCTGGCTGCGGTGTTCCCGGCCATCGTCCGGCTCGACCAGTTCCGCGAGCGCACCGGCGGCGCCAACGGCAAGCGCATCTCCACCGACATCAACGCACCGTCGTGGCTGCCGCTCGACGGCATCGCCAAGTTCCTGTCGGGCATCCCGATCGTCGGCGACTGGGCGTTCGGCGACGGGCGCGTCGGCAACCGTGACGCCAGCGCCATCTGGGTCTACGTGCTGCTGGTGGTCCTCGCCGCGGTGGCGTTCTGGGTCGCCCGCAACCTGGTGTACAGCCGGCCGGGGCGGTCGATCATCGCCATCCGCGACAACGAGACCGGTGCCGCCATCAGTGGGGTCAACGTCGCCATGACCAAGACCCTCACCTTCGGTGTCAGCGCCGCCCTGGGCGGTCTCGCCGGCACCATGTACGCGCTGGCCATCCAGTTCGTCGCCCCCGACGTCTTCGGCATCAACCTGGCCATCTTCCTCATCGTGGGCCTGGTCGTGGGCGGCGTCGGCACGCTCAGCGGCGCGGTCATCGGCGGCCTCATCATCATCTTCGTCCCCATCTGGGCCTCGCAGATCAAGTCGGTGCCGCTCGTGCCCGAACGGTTCCTGCAAGGCCCCACCGGCGTCTTCTTCCTGGGGACGCTGCTCATCATCCTGACGTTCTTCCTGCCCGGGGGGATCGTCTACGGCATCAGGAAGCTCCGGGCACGGTTCGTCACCATCGTCCCGGCGGGCGCCAGCGCCCCGCCGGCCGGCGGTGGGGTCGATCCGACCGAGGACCACGCCGAGCGCATCCTCGATCCGGACGACGGCACCCACGCGGCGCCCGTGTCCACCCCTGCACAAACCACCAACCAAGGAGAATCATCGTGAGAGCACCCCGACTGTGGCGGATCTTCGCCGTCCTGTTGGCGTTGACGCTCGTCGCCGCAGCATGCGGTGACGACGACGACACCAGTGCCAACGGCGACACCACCACGACGACCGCCGACAACGGCGGCACCGACAACGGTGGTCAGAGCGGCGCCGAGGTCAACCTCGACGAACCGCTCGAGGTCGCCACCGGCACCACCCTCGACTTCCCGAACTGCCCCAGCGACTGGGACAACATGCAGGGGATCACCGACGACACGATCAAGATCGCCATGAGCCTCCCCGAGTCCGGTCCGGTCGCCGCACTGGGCAACCTGGACGACGGCATGCGTGCCTGGTTCGACCAGATGGAACCCATCGACGGCAAGAAGATCGACCTGGTCTCCGCCGACGACGCCTATGACCCGGCCCGCACGCTGAGCAACACGCAGAACTTCATCGACACGGAGAAGCCTGCCGCGCTGACCTACGTGGTCGGCACGCCCAGCAACCTGGCCATCCGGGACCTCACCCAGGAAGAGTGCATGCCGCAGCTGCTGAACTCCACCGGTTACCCGGGCTGGGGCGCTCCGGCGAACTACCCGTGGACCATCGGTGGTCTGCTGGCCTACAACACCGAGGCCAAGCTGTGGTGCGGCTACATCGCCGACAACATCGGCTCCGACGCCAGCGTCGCCGCCCTCTACATGGACAACGACTTCGGTCTGTCCTACGAGGAGACGGTGCAGCAGTGCGCCGACGACGGCCAGATCAACCTGGTGAAGACCGTGCGCCACGACCCGGCGGCACCCGACGTGACCGACGAGATCACCACGCTCGCCGACTCCAACGCCGACGTCGTGCTGCTCGGTACGACCGGCGCGGCCTGCTCGCAGTCGATGGCCGCCATCGCCAGCTCCAACTGGAAGCCGACGACGTTCCTGTCCTACACGTGCCAGGGCATCCCGACCTACTTCAAGCCGGTCGATCCGGCCGGTGAGGGCGTGATCGTGGCGACGTCGGCCAAGGAAGCCGGCGAGCTCGAGGACGAGGCCGTGGCCAACGCCCGCCAGGTCCTCCAGGACGCCGGCATCAACCCGGACGAGGGCTCGTACTACACGGGCGTCATCTTCGGTCAGACGGTCGAGAAGCTGTTCCGCCAGGCAGCCGAGTACGACGGCGGCTTCACCCGGGTGAACCTGATGAAGGCAGTGTGGAACGCCGACTACAGCGTCCCGCTCGGCCTCGACGGTTCGACGGGCAAGACCAGCGGCACCGACGACGCCTACCTCGTCGAGGCGGCGCAGTTCGCCAAGTACGTCCCACCGGCGGAGGGCGAGGAACTGGGTCGCTACGAGCCGCTCGGTGACCTCGTCAACCTCGAGGGCGAGACCGGTTCGGTCGAGGGCTGAGTGAGCCTCACGGACTGAATCCACGGTCCTGACGACGGTGGCCGGCCCTCCGGGGCCGGCCACCGACGCGTCCGGAATCACTCCAGCAGGTCCTCGGCGGCCTGGCGGACCTGGCGGTCGCGGTCGTCGAGCGCCCGGTGGAGGGCGGCGTCGACCTCGGGGCCTTCGAAGGCGGCGAGGGCGAGCACCGCCCGCCGGCGGATGGTCGCCCGCTCGCCGAGCGCCGCCAGCACCGCCGGCAGGCCGACGGGGTCGCCGATGGCGCCGAGTGCGGCCACGGCCGCTTCGCGCACGAGGTGCTCGGGGTGGTTGCCGGCGACGTGGGCCAGGGCAGCGGCGGCGTCGGCCTCGCTGGGCTGGCGCTCGCCGCACGCCCAGGCCGCGGTCTCGGCGACCACCGGATCGGGGTCGTCGAGCAGGGCGACGATCGACGGCGGCTCGGTTCCCCGGCCGGGCCGCGGCGAGGGCCACGGCCCGCCGCCGGACCTCGCTGGCCGGGTCGACCAGGGCCGCCTGCAGCTCGGCGGCGGTCAGCTCGCTGCAGCGCTCGAGGGCGCCGAGCGCCGTGGCGCGCACCCGGGCGTCGGGGTCGTCGAGCGCGGCTCGGGCGGTGTCGACGTCGCCCAGGTGGCCGGCCAGCGCCACGGCGCGGCGCCGGGCCGTGGCACCTCGGGTCATGGCCGGCCGCGGGTCATCCGATGGCGCCGTTGAGGAGCTCGGCGACCGTGGCGATCCCGAATCCGGCGGCCAGGGCGAGTCCGGCGCCGACCAGGCCGACGATGACCACGATCAGGCCCAGGCTCACCAGCCGCCGCCACCACGGCGGCCGGGCGACGTCGATCCACGGGCCCTCGACGGCGGTGGTGCGAGGCGAGGCCGCAACCCGCCGGTGGTCGCGTCCGGCGGTCGTGGTGGCCATCGGTGGCGCGGCGATCACGACCGGGTCCGGTTCGACCGAAGGCACCGGGTTGACGACGGTCGATGGTGAGGTGCCTTCGGTCCGAGCGCGCCGTAGGCTCGCAGATCGTCGGCGCCCGACGAGCGCCCACGGCGCACGGTGATCGCTCAGCGACACGGCCAAGAGGCCGGCGCCGCCCCCGAGCAAGACGAGCAGGATGAGAGTGACCACCGAGGATCAGAGCCTACCGGGGGCGGTCCCGCCCGAACAGACACCGCCGCCGCCGTCGACACCGGTTCATCGGCGCCGCCGTGTCTGGCCGTGGTGGGTCGCCTTCACGGCCATGCTGGTCCTCTCGGCGGGCCTGTTCGCCGCCTTCACCGTCGACATCGGCTACTACGAGTTCCGGCCCGGTTCGGCGCGGCCCACCGCGCCGCTGGTCCACGTGGCGTCCGACGTGCAGACGTACCCGCCCGCCGGGCAGATCGCGTTCACCACCGTCTCGCTGCGCCGCAGCACGCTGGCCAGCTACGTGCTCGCCTGGTTCGACGACGACATCGAGGTCGTCGATCAGGACCTCATCCTCGGCAACCGCTCGCCCCAGGAGAACCGCCAGTTCAACCTCCAGCTCATGGACACCTCCAAGCAGGAGGCCATGCGCCTGGCACTCGAGCGCCTGGGCTACGACGTCCCCGTCACCATCGACGGCGTGGTCATCGTGGCCGTCCAGGACGGCTCCGCCGCCGACGGGGTGCTGGAGGCCGGGCAGACCATCGTGTCCATCGACGGTCAGCCCATCGACGACATCAACGACGTCACCAGGCTGATGGACGGCAAGTTGCCGGGCACCACCGTGCGCCTCGGCGTCGAGCCCGCCAGCCGGAAGCAGGTCCAGAGCGTCGACGTCGAGCTCGGCGCCTCTCCCGACGAGCCCGACCGGGGGCTCATCGGCGTCAACCTCCAACCCCGCAACCCGCAGTACCAGTTCCCCTTCGACATCAGCATCGACTCGGGGAACGTGGGCGGGCCCTCGGCGGGGCTGGCGTTCACCCTCGCCGTGCTCGACGTGATGTCGCCGGGCGAGCTCACCGGTGGCCTGAAGGTCGCCGTCACCGGAACGATCGACGCCCAGGGCGACGTGGGCCCGGTGGGTGGCGTGCGGCAGAAGACCGCCGCCGTCATCGACGCCGGCTACGACGTGTTCCTCGTTCCTGCCGACGAGGCCGACCAGGCCCGCGCCCGGGCCGGGGACGCCCTCCGGGTCGTCCCAGTCGATACGCTGAGTGATGCTCTTGACGCGCTCTCGTCCCTGGGCGGGAGTGGGCTGGGGACGCCGTCCGGGGCCGGCTGACACACTCGACCACTCGGTAGACCGCCAATGACGACCGAAGCAGCGCAGCTGCAGTTCGCAGCGGAGTTCACGCTGTTCCTCGTCGCGGTCGCCGCCATCGCCGTCACCGCGCTGCGTCCCCGGCTGCTGGTGCAGCGGGTGACGCCCCGCGCCGTCTTCCTGGTGGGCGCCGGCGCGCTGGCCATCGCCGCCTTCCTGCACGGGTCGCTGCTGGTCGACGATGCCGCCGACCCTGGTCTCCTGTCGCTGCGCGCCATCGGCCTGCTGGCCGTGGCCGTGGGGGTGGTCGCCTGGGAGGGGGTGCCGTCGGCTCGGGTGACGGCGATCGTCGGTCTGCTCGTGCTCGCCGGCGCCGAGGTGGCGGTGGCGACCGAGCACGAACGCATCGCCGACGCCACTCGCGGCATGGGGGCGCTGTTCCTGGCCATCGCGCTGCTGGTGGCGTCACGCCGGGCCATCGCCGCTCGGGTGGCCACCGCTGCGGCCGCGGTGGTGCTGCTGGTCATCACCGCACTGTCCATCGTCTTGTCGGTGGTCATCTCGGACAACGTCGAGAACGAGGTCGCCCGCCGCTACGAGGCCCGCGCCGAGACCGAATCGCAGGTCTTCGAGGAGACCGCCGGCACGGCGCGCACCCAGTCCGGCATCATCGCCACCAGCCTGACCTCGCCCGACCTCGCCGACGCCCTGCGCACCGCCGGCAGCGAGGAGGCGACACCCGAACAGCGCGACGCCGCCCACCGGGCGGTGGCCGACCGGCTCGACAACTTCCTGCGCTCGGGCCTGCTGAGCTTGCCGACCCCCGGGCCCCTGGCGGCCATCGGCGCCGACGGCACCGGCATCGCGTCCGTCGACGCCGCCCCCATCGTCGAGGTCGAGCTCTTCGGCTCCGAGGCGGTCGACCGGGTGCTGCGCACCCGTCGCCCCACCCAGGACATCGCCGTCGTCGGGGGTCAGACGCTGGCCATCGGTGCCTCGCCCATCACGAGCGGCTCGGAGTTCCTCGGCGTGGGCGTGGCCACGGCCCGCCTCGGCGATCTGTTCCTCGACCGGCGCATCGGCGACCCGGCCTCGGCCGAACAGGGCGTGGCCCTGGCGTTGGCCGACCGCACGCACCTGTACTCGCAGTCGGGGCGTCAACCCGGACTGGCCACCACGCTCACCCTCGCCGGCCGCGCCCTGCGCCAGGGCGACCGCCAGACGGCCGTCGACGGTGACCGCTTCGTGGTCGCCGTACCCCTCGGCGACGAGAACCCGGCGCTGGCCGTCATCGTCACCGTGCCCCAGGAGCGCATCGACGCCACCCGAGAGGACCTGTTCCGGCTGCTGTTCGTCGTCGCCCTCGGCGGCGCCCTGGTGGCCATGATCCTCGCCGGCTACGCCGGCAACCGCATCGGCGCCGGCCTGGCCGAGCTCACCGCCGTCACCACCGAACTGCAGGAAGGCCGCCTGTCGGCCCGCGCCCGGCTCGACACCGACGACGAGCTCGGCGTGCTCGCCGGTGCGTTCAACCAGATGGCCGGCTCGCTCGAGGGCCTCACCAACGACCTGCGCCGCTCGGCCGAGCAGGAGGCGGCGCTGCGCGCCCGGCTCGAGGGTGTGGTCGCCGGCATGGGCGAGGCCCTCATCGCCGTCGACGACCGGGGGCGCATCACCGACTTCAACGCCGCCGCCGAGGAGCTCGTCGGCATCCCGGCCCGCGATGCGTTGGGCAAGAAGATGGACAAGATCTGCTCGGTCCGGGGCGAGGACGACATCGACCTCACGCAGCGCTTCGTGCGTCCGGTGGTGGACAACTGGGGCCTGGCCGCCGATCTGCGGGGCGAGCGCAACGTCGTTCCGGTGGCCGTCTCGGCCGGTCCGCTGCGCAACGCCGGCGGCGTGCTCACGGGTGCCGTCTTCGTGCTGCGCGACATGCGCCGCGAGCGAGAGATCGACCAGATGAAGACCGAGTTCATCGCCAACGTGAGCCACGAGCTGCGCACGCCGCTCACCCCGGTGCTGGGGTACTCCGATCTGCTGGCCACGCGCGACCTCGACCCGGACCGCACCAAGCTCTTCGCCACCGAGATCAACAGCGCCGCCCGGCAGCTGGGACGAGTCACCGATCAGCTGGTCAACTTCGCCACCGTGGCGGCCGGTCGGCTCCAACTGCAGCTGCAGTCGGCGCGGGCCAAGGACCTCCTCGACGGGCTGGCCGACCGCTGGCGCGACAAGCTGCCCGACTCGCACACGCTCACCCGCCGCGTCGCCCGCAGCGCGCCGCCGGTGATCATGGACCGCCGCTACATCGACCTCGCACTCGACGAGCTGGTGGACAATGCCGTGAAGTACTCGCCCGAGGGCGGACGCATCCGGGTGAGCGCGTCGGTGGAGGACGACGGGAGCGGCCGGCGGCTGGTGCTCACGGTCGAGGACCAGGGCGTGGGCATCGACCCCGAACGGCGCGATGCCATCTTCGACGACTTCTCCCAGGGCGACGGCTCGGCCACGCGTCGCTTCGGGGGCCTGGGCATCGGGCTGGCGCTGGTCAGCCGCATCGTGCGGGCCCATGGCGGCGAGCTGGCGTGCACGTCGCAGCTCGGCCGCGGCACCACGGTGGCGATGCACCTGCCGATCGACGCCGACGGGCACAACGCGCCGCCGTCGGCCAACGGCGCCCGCACCGCCTCTGCGGGCACCTCCGAGGCGGCGGGCGTGCCGACCGCCGGCACCCCGAACGCGGGTGCGCCCTCCGACGAGGGGACGCGCCCCACATGAGGCGTCTCGTCGCCGCGCTGGTCCTGGCCGCGGTGGTCGCGGCGTCGTGCAGCGACGACGGCCCGGCGGGTGACCAGGCCCGGTTGCGCGTCGACGGTTCGGCCACCGTCAGCGGCGCCGACGGCAGCGACCAGGTGGTCACCGACGACACCACGCTGTCCTTCGGCGACACGGTGGTGCTCGACGAGGGGACCGGCTCCCTCGAGTTCGCCGACGGTTCGCGGTACGAGCTGCGGGCCGGCGTCGGCGGCGCCGGCGGCACCGAGGGCGCCGACAGCACCGTCCGGGTCGGTGCGCCGCCCGAGCTGCTCGCCGGCGACGTGCTGGTCTCCGACGGGTTCCCGGCGTCGGTGTCGGTCGACACGACGACCCTGTCGGCGTCCGGGGTGCTCGAGGTGGACGCCGACGAACGACGGGCCACCGCCTTCACCGGACGGACCAGCCTGGCGGGTGTGGGTGACCTGCACGACCTGCCCGGGCTGCGGAGCGTCCTGCTCTCCCCGGCCGCCGTGCCCGAGCCGCTGACCTACCACGGCGACGATCCCTGGGACCGGCGGTACCTGGGCGAGGCCATCGCCTTCGGGCGGCGCCTCGAAGCGCTCGCCCGCGGCTACACCAGCCGCCTGGGGCCAGGCGCCACCGGCTCGGTGGGGTTCTTCGAGTCGGTGCTGCCCTCGCTGCGCGACGAGCGCGAGTTCACCGCCGACCTCCTGCTCGATCGTCCGGCGGGCGAGACGCTCATCGGCGCGGCCATCGCCGTGGAAGGCCGGCAGGGCAACTTTCGCGAACGTTGGCGCGAGATCTTCCGCTTCCGTGACGCCGGTGCCGCGTGGGGCCTGGTCGCCCTCGAGCAGGGCGTCAGCTCGGCACCGGTGCTCCAGACCATCGAGCTGGCCATCGCCCGCTCCGACGAACCCGACCTGTCGACCACGACCACCTCGACCTCCACGTCGTCCACCACCTCGACGTCCGGGCCGAGCAGCTCCACCACGTCGCCGACCACGACCACCACCACGTCGACGACCACCACCACCGTGCCCGGCGGGGGTGGGATCCTCGACCCCCTGCTCGATCCGTCGACCAACGCCGTGCGGGACCTGCTCGAGTCGCTCGGTCTCGGGTAGACGGCGCCGGGCCGTCCACCGACGGGCCGGTCGCCCGTCGTAGGTTGGAGCAGATGGACGATCCGCGCATCGACCCCACCGAACTGCGCAACGCCCGATTCCCCGGCAGCTCCCGCCGGTACGACGCCAAGGCCGTCGACCAGTTCCTGCGCTCGGTGGCCGATCGGATCGTGGCCACCAACTCCCTGGTCGACGACCTCGACCGGCAGGTCCGAGAGGCCAAGTCGGCGGCGCTCGCACCTGCGCCCGAACGGCGCGAGCTGTCGACGCTCAGCGACGACGAGCTGGTCCACCTGGTCGGTGACGAGACGGCGTCGGTGCTGGCCACGGCCCGCCACGCGGCAGAAGACATCCGGACCAAGGCCGAGGAGTCGGCGGCGCGCGTCATCCGCGAGGCCACCGACGAGGCCAAGCGCACGGTCGACGAGGCCAAGGACCGGGTGGTCGAGCTCACCGCCGACGCCGAGGCGGCCCACGAGCGCGCCGTCACCGAGGCCGAAGCAGCGGCCGAGCGGATCCGCCAGGACGCCGAGCGCGATGCGCACCGGATGCTCGCCGAAGCCCGTGAGGAGGTCCGCACCATCATCGAGTCGGCCCAGGCGACCCGCGACGAGGCGCGCGACGAGGCCGCCCAGATCCTGGTCGAGGCCCGCGAGGAGGGCCGGGCCATGGTGGCCGAGGCCAAGGACGTCCGCGCCCGCATGCTCGACGACCTGCAGCGGCGCCGCGACACGGCGCGCGACCAGCTCGAACGACTGCACGCCGGGCGCGAGAAGCTGCTCGACACCTACGCGCTCGTGCGCAAGCAGGTCGAGGAGATCACCGGACACCTCCGCGACGACGACCTCACCTCGGCCCGCAGCAGCGACGAGGGCCTGCACGTCGACCTCCCCGAGCTGCCCGACGGCTTCGTGGGCGTCGTGGGTGCACGCGCCACCGGTGGCGAGGCACCCGACGACGAGGCCGACGACGGCACCGCCGGTGAGGTCGACGGTGCCGGTGAGGTCGACGGTGCCGAGCCCTCGTACGGCGACGACACCTACGTCGACGACACGATCGCCTCCACCGACGACGAGGACGACGGCGACGCCGCTGTCGAACCCGAGGCCGAGGACGACGCGGAACCCGAGGCCGAGCTCGAGGTCGAGGCCGAAGCCGACGCGGAGGCCGACGACGAGGTCGAGGCCGAAGCCGAAGCGGAGGCGGAGGAAGCGGCAGACAGCGCCGACGTCGACGCCCTGTTCGCCCGCTTGCGTGCCGAGCGCGAGGAGTCGGTCGCCAAGGCCCACGAGGTGCTCGACGCCACCGAGCCCCCGCTCGAACCCGAGTCCGAGTCGAGTCCGAGTCCCCGGCCCAGTCCGAAGAGCCGGTCGTCGACGCCGTGGTCGAGGGCGAAGCCGACGACACGGCAGCCGAGGGCGAGCACGTCCCGGCCGAGCTGCTGGCCCCGGCCGAGGCGCTCGAGGCCCGTGCCGATGTGATCGATGCCCTCGAGACCTCGCTGTCCCGCCGGCTCAAGCGGCACCTCGCCGACGAGCAGAACGAGGTGCTCGACCTGCTCCGCCGCACCGGCGCCACCACGGTCGACGACCTGCTTCCCGATGCCGACGTCCACGTCGCCGGCTACGCCGAGCTCGCCGTTGGCGACCTGAGCGGTGCCGCCACCGCCGGCGCCGCCGCCGTCGATCCGGCCGCCGCGCCACCCGACGTGCAGGCCTTGGCCGATGCGCTCGGCACGACCATCATCGAGCCGTTCCGCCGCCGCCTCGACCGCGCCACCGCCGAGGTCGCCGGCGACGCCGACGAGCTCGACGAACGCCTGCGGTCGCTCTACCGAGAGTGGAAGGTGCAGCACATCGCTCCTGCGGTCCACGATGCGCTCCTGTCCGCCTACGCCCGGGGCAGCCTGGCCGCCGCTCCGGCCGACGCCATGCTGCGCTGGACCATCGACCCCGCACAGGGTCCTTGTCCCGACGCCGAGGACAACGCCCTGGCCGGCGCCGTCCGCGTGGGCGAGGCCTTCCCCACGGGCGACGAGTGCCCCCAGGCCCACCCCGGGTGCCGGTGCCTGCTGACGGTGGAACCGGCGTAAGCCGTCGCGGTCCGGCTCGCGAAGGCCGGGCGACCCCGTCTGGGTAGGCTCCCGAACACATGCGCCCTCCCTCTGACATGCCAGGTCCCCGGCGTCGTTCCGAGCCCGAGGGCGGCGGCCGACGGATCTCCAACCGCGGCCGGACGATCCTCATCGTCGCCGTCATCGCCCTGTTCATCCTCATCACGTCGCTGCGCGGCATCGCCGGCTTCTACACCGACTACCTGTGGTTCGACTCGCTCGGCTACTCCGACGTCTGGTCGGGGGTGCTGGGCGCCAAGGTGTCGCTGGCCGCCATCTTCGTCGCCGCCTTCTTCATCCTGTGCTGGGTGAACCTCTACATCGCCGACCGTCTGGCGCCCCGCTTCCCGCCTCCCGGGCCCGAACAAGAGGTCTTCGACCGCTTCCGCGATGCCATCGGACATCGCACCGGTCTGTTCCGTGCCGCCATCGCCTTCGTGCTCGCCCTCATCGCCGGCGTGGGCATGAGCCAGGAGTGGCGGTCGTGGTTGCTGTTCGTCAACGGCGGCACGTGGGGGAGCACCGACGCCCAGTTCAACACCGACCTCGGCTTCTACATGTTCAAGCTGCCGTTCCTGTCGTCGGTGGCCGATTGGGCGTTCGCGTCGATCCTCATCGTGCTGGTGGTGACCATCGCCGCCCACTTCGCCAACGGTGGCATCCGCGTCCAGCCCGTCGGCCCCGGAGCGGTCGGCCCCCGCGTCACCTCGCAGGTGAAGGCCCACATCTCCGTCCTGCTCGGTCTGCTGGCGCTGATCCGCGCCGGCGGCTACTACCTCCAACGCTTCGAGCTCACGACCTCCACCCGGGGTGTGGTCGACGGCGCCAGCTACACCGACGTCAACGCCCAGCTGCCGGTCCTGAACCTGCTGGTGCTGATCTCGGTGGCGTCGTTCGTGCTGTTCATCGTCAACATCTGGCGGCGGGGTTGGGTGCTGCCCATCCTCGGCGTGGGTCTGTGGGGTCTGGTCGCCGTCGTGGCCGGCGGCATCTACCCGCAGGTGATCCAACGCTTCCAGGTCGCTCCCAACGAGTCGTCGAAGGAGGCGGCTTACATCGAACGCAACATCGCCGCCACCCGCGAGGCGGTGAACCTGCAATCGGTGTCGACCACGAACTACGACCTCAACCGCAGCGGCGCCAACGTCGACCTCACCGACAACGGCCAGATCGTGCGCAACATCCGGCTCTGGGACCCGTCGCCCACGGTCCTGGGCCAGACGTTCCCCCGCCTCGAGCAGCTGCTGCCGTACTACCGCCTCAACGACGTCGACGTCGACCGCTACGACATCAACGGGGAGGTCACCCAGGTGGTGCTCTCCGCTCGTGATCTCGACACGTCGGGCATCCCCAACAAGTCGTGGGAGGCCGAGCACGTCATCTACACCCACGGCTACGGCGTGGTGATGGCGTCGGGCACCTCCAAGACCGAGCAGGGTCGGCCCGACTTCTTCCTCCAGCAGGTGCCGCTCAAGGAGAACACCGACCTGAAGCTGCCGGTGCCCCAGATCTACTTCGGCGAGAACCTCAGCGGGTACACCATCACCAACGCCACCCGCGACGAGCTCGACTTCCAGGTGGGCGACACCACCGAGCAGACCTCGTACGACGGTGCCGACGGCGTCGGCGTGGGGTCGCTGTTCCGCCGCATCGCCTTCTCGCTGCGCTTCGGCGAGTACGACCCGCTCATCACCAGCTTGATCAAGGACGGCTCGCGCATCCACTACGTGCGCGACATCCGCGATCGGGTCGGGATGCTGGCGCCCTTCCTCGAGTTCGACGCCGATCCCTATCCGGTGGTGACCTCCGACGGCGTCAAGTGGATGATCGACGCCTACACCACCAGCAACCGGTACCCGTACGCCCAGCGCGGCGACAATCGCAGCCTGCCCGCCAACAGCGGCCTGCGGGGCAACTTCAACTACGTGCGCAACTCGGTCAAGGCCGTGGTCGACGCCTACGACGGCACCGTCGACTTCTACGTCGTCGATCCGAAGGACCCCATCGTCAACGCCTGGCGCAAGGCCTTCCCCGAGCTGTTCGACGACTACGCCGACATGCCCCAGGAGCTGCGCGACCACATCCGCTACCCCGAGGACCTCTTCCGGGTGCAGACCAACATGTGGGCCCGCTACCACGTGTCCAACGCCCAGACCTTCTACAACAACAACGACGCCTGGAACGTCGCCCTCGACCCCGGTACCTCGGGCGCCGGGCCGGCCACCCAGACCACCAACGCCGCCGGTCAGCCGGTCGGCCCGGTGGTGGGTGCCCGCATCGACCCGTACTACCTGCTCACCCAGTTGCCCGGCGAGGACCAGGCCGAGTTCGTGATGCTGCGCAGCTTCGTGCCGTTCGGCAACGACGCCAACCAGCAGCTCACCGCGTTCATGGTCGCCCGCTCCGACCCCGAGCACTACGGCGAGCTGGTCACCTACGTGATGCCGCGCCAGAACCGGCCCGACGGGCCGGCCATCGTGGCCGACGCCATGCAGTCCGACCCGATCGTCTCTCGTGAGCAGACCCTGCTGGGCAGCAGCGGCTCACAGATCAAGTTCGGCAACCTGATCCTGGTGCCGGTGGACAACTCCTTGATCTACGTCCGCCCGTTCTACGTCGAGTCCGAGCAGGTCCAGATCCCCGAGCTGAAGAAGGTGATCGCCTTCTTCGAGGGCAAGGTGACCATCGCCGACACTCTGCGTCAGGCGTTGATCGACCTGGTGGGCGAGGTGCCCGACACCGGCGAGGTGGTCAGCGGCCCGGGTGAGTCGCCGACCACCACCGTGCCGGGCGGCGAGCCCAGCGCTCCCGACAACCGCACCGTCGACGAGAAGGCGGCGCAGCTCCTGGAGGACGCCGAGCAGCTGTTCCTCGACGCCCGCGCCGCGCTCGAGCAGGGCGACCTGGGCGAGTACCAGGCCAAGACCGATGCCGCCAACGAGAAGGTCAGCGAGGCGCTGAAGCTGCTGGCGTCGGTGACCACCACCAGCACGACGACGCCCGAGTCGACCACCACCACCACGGCCGGCGACACCCAGGAGGCCATGGCCCCCCGGGGCTGAGGCTTCGGGGGATCGGTCGGGTCAGGCCGAGCGCGCCGGGCGCCACCCGGTGTCGTTCGGCGTGAGCAGCCGCAGGTCGATCTCGTCGGCGGGAGCGTCGACGGCGGCGTGGAGCTCAGCTCGCACGGCTTCGAGCCGGGCGGTGAGGTTGATCTCGAGACGCCGGAGCTCGGCGGCCACCTTCTCGCTGTGACGGCGCACGCCGCCGACGTCGTCAGCTGCCTGTGATTCGACGTGCTCGCCGAGGGACGCGGCCAGCGCGTCGACCCGGTGGTCGAGGTCGGCCACGGTGTCGGTGAGCTGGTGGTACTGCTCGGCCAACATCGTCAGCGCCCGCTCGGTGCGGGCGAGCGCGGTGGCCGACGCCACGGGCACGACCTCGATGTCGGTACGCGGCTCGGTCACGCACTCGGGACCGGCATCGGCGCGCGAGGTCGAGCGGGAACGACGGCGGAACAAGCCCATGTGCGGACGGTACGACGGATCGGCGGGTGCGGTGGTGGATGCCGGGATCAGGCCGCCGGAGGCGCGTCGAAGGTGTCCGGCCAGGCGGCGGCGGGCACATCGAGCTCGTCGAGCAGGTCGATGATCCGTTCGACGAGCTCGCCCGGCAGCTGGTCGTGGACGCGGTCGAGCAGGTGGCGCAGTGGTGGGCAGCGGCTGAGGACGAACCGGGCGAACGCCCCGTCGTCCAGCCACGCCGCCTCCTCCGGCAGCAGCTCGGCGACCGGGTAGCGACCGGATGCAGCGAGGGATCGCATGCGATCCCAGTCGCACACGCGGTGGAAGCTGCGCAGGATCTCGGCGGTGTCGGACTCCGACGGCCACTCGGCCCGGCGCAGGAGCGCCATGGCGGGGTGGCGCTCGACGGCGTCGGCCCAGTCGGACGGCGTCGGCTCGTCGTCGAGCAGCGCCGCCAGCCAGGCGATCGACCAGTAGACGGATGCGTCGCAGGGGGCGGGGTCGGTGTCGAGGCCCAGGCAGCGGCGAAGGAGGTCGACCTGCTCGCCGGCCGGTGGCTGGCCTTCGAGCTGCTCAGCCATCGACGAACAGCCATCGACGCGCGTGCGGTGGGCGAGCTCGCCGGTGCGCGACACCAGCGTGACGGTGTGGACACGGGTGCGTCTGCGGCCGGCGTGGGCGCGTTCGGAGACGTGGTAGGCCCAGCCGTGGCACGCCAGCCCGAGCGCGTGCCAGTCGTCGGGTGCGGTGAACCCGAGCAGGTCGCCGGTGGGGTGCCGGCCGTCGAGGGGGAGCACGCCCAGGTCGAAGCCTTCGCCGTTGACGCCGCCGACGTGGAGCAGACACGGTTCGAGCTGCTCGTCGGCCAGGGCGTCGGCGAGGTGGGTGGCGAGCAGGTGCAGGGATGCGTCAGCGGGCAGCGGGCCCGGTGCGGTCGCGGTCATCGGTGGTCCTCCGGAGCGGGAGCTGGCCGGACCGCGCAGCGGGCGGTTCTCGGCGAGCGGCGCCGCAGGCGCCGGAGGCGGGGTGATCCGCGAGGCTCCGACGTTCCCACGTCATGCCGCTGGACGTCAACCCCCTCGGTTCTGGCAGCCGCTGCATACCGCAGCGAGGGAAAGTGGGGCGAGCGGCCTACCGTCGTTCGCGATGGCCAAGCGCAAGCGACACCAGCACCACCGGCGGGGCAGCAGCAACGGTCGGGTCACGCCGTCGGCGCGGGTGTGGCCGGAGGCCGAGGCGGGTCCGCCGCCGCTCGAGGGCATCGTCGCCGCGTTGCAGATGTTCGCGGGCGTCGCCGACGTGGCACCGCTCGAGGCCGAGCTGCGGCTCTCGACGTTCCTCAACATGCTCGGCGCCGGCGAGCCGCCCGACGACGACCCCGACGAGCCCGACCACGAGGAGCTGCTCAACGGCATCGTCGAGGTGTGCCTGCACCACCTCGACCAAGATCCGCCCCGCGTGGTCCTCGACTTCCTGTGGGTGCTCGACGCCATGGACCTGGGTTGGGTGCACTGGCCGCTCCGCCGGCGGCTGGCCAGCAGCCGCTACCCCAACCGGCCGGCGTGGGCGATGGACATCGGCCAGGCCGAGGTTCGGTCCACGCTGCGGATCGCGCACGAGACCGGCGACGGCTTCGACGTGGCCATCGTGGCGCGGCACCGTTCGGCGCCGCGCGACCACGTGGTGGCCGTGTACGTCGACCGCACCGTCGGCGGTCTGGCCACCGACCTGTTGGTGCACGACGATGCCGAGGACTACCTCCGGTTGGTCGACGAGAACGCCGGGATGGAGCGCGACGACATCGACCCGGCCGTCGCAGCAGCGACCATCGACGAGGCGATCGACGCCACGTTCTCCGCCGGCGTGCCGCCGGCGGTGGCCGAGGAGTTCGGCCCGCTGTGGGCAATCACCGAGCACTACCTGGCCAAGCTCCCCGCCGGGGGCGCCCCGCTGCCCGACCCGCCGGTCGCCTCCTCCGAGGAGTGCGCCGAGGTGGCCGACCGGTTCCTCGACGGCCTCACCGGCATGGCCCATCGGCGTGATCGCGAGCCGCTGCTCGCCGCGCTCGAGTTCGTCAGCGACGAGCTCGGCGGTGACCCGCTCCGCTGGACCGCACCGGTGACGCAGGTCGTGGTCGCCGGCTGGTTGCCGCTGTCCGGCTTCGAGGACGACGTGGTCGAGCGGTTTCCGGCGCTCCTGCGGGCCTTCGTGCCGTGGGCGCACCACCAGAAGGGCTGGGTCGACCGCTACCTCGACGAGGCGCTGTCCGCGCTCGACGATGCGGTGGCTCGGCTACCGGGCGACGGCGCTCCTCCGGGCGGCCGGGTCGAGATCCTCGAGCAGGCGATCGCCGCCGGCGTCGACCTCGACGACGAGGAGGCCCTCGATGCCTTCCTCGACCAGTACCTCGACGAGTAGTTCTGGCAGTCGCTGCGTACCACGGCCCGACGGCGAGTCAGCTGATGCCCGCCTTCACGCGCCACTCGTCCCATGCCCTTCGCATGGAGCGGGCCATCTCGCGATGCTGACGGGCCACGGCCCGGGCGGCCCGGTCCTCGAGCCGCATCCCGATGGCGACGGCGCCGAAGAAGTTGCCGTCGAAGTAGGCGGCGAATGCTGACGGCGGGAAGAAGCCGTGCAGGTCGTCGGGTGGCTCCACCGGCGGTGTCCACGCCGGGGGCTCTACCGCCGGCAGCTGCAGCCCGTCGACCGCCTCCCACAACTCGTCGAGGTCGGTGTGGTCGGCGAAGTCGCGCGCGACGTACCGGTAGGCCTCGGTGCCGTCGGGGCGCAGGAGCAGCACCGACGAGATCGCCAGGCCGTCGCGCTCCTTCGGGTCGTAGAGATCCATGCGTCGGAGGTACCGCGCACCGCCCGGATCGCCCACGAACTCCGTGTGCGTGAACCCCCAGCGCTGGACCATGCCGGCGTTCTTGCCGTCGTCATCGACGCTCATGGCGACGACCTCGGCACCGGCGCCGTGGATCCGGTCGTACTCGTTGGCCAGCTGCACGAGCTGGGCGCAGCAGAACGGTCACCAGTCGCCGCGGTAGGTCACCAGCAAGAGCGCTCCATCGGTGCGACGGAGACCCAGGAGGTCGTCGACGAGGGTGCGATCCACGGTGGCCGTTCTAGCGAACGAGAGGCGCCGCGAAGTTGTGTGTCCCGGGCTTCGCCACTACATTCGGTCATCCGCCGCGGGGTGGAGCAGTCTGGTAGCTCGTCGGGCTCATAACCCGAAGGTCGCAGGTTCAAATCCTGCCCCCGCCACCAACTTGGGAGTGAAGGCCCAGGTCAGCGACCTGGGCCTTCGTCGTTGGCGGAGCGTTCTACCGGGTTCCAGAGGTGTTCTCCCGGGTGTTCAACCGGCTTTCCGGTGTGCGGTCCCGGTAGATGCTTGGCGTGTGGCTCCGGTAGCTGGGTGACACTCTTGGGTCGCCGAGGCGGAGGCCACCCGCCATGTCCAGAGCGGCGCTGCACGAGGCAAGGTCGTCATCGAGACCAACCCACCCGGTGCATGAGATCCGCGACGAGCTCGCAGAAGAGCTTCCGTCGTCGTCTGTCGATCCGAGCCGGGGTGCGGCGGCGACCCGCGAGTCAGAGGAGGTCGTGTTCCCGTGCGGCTTGCACGGCTGGCTTGCGGCCGTCGACGCCGAGCTTGCGGTAGATGGCCCGGCAGTGGGTCTTGACGGTGTTCAGCGACACGTACAGCTCGCCTGCGATCTCTCGTTGCGAGAGCTTCGACGGGAGGTAGCGCAACACCGACAGCTCGCGGTCGGTGAGCTCGTCGACGAGGCCGTCTGTTCGGTGGCCGGTCGGCGCGTCCGTGGCGGGCCTCGACCCTGGCGAGGTAGCGGCCGGCGATCCCGGGGTCGACGCATCGGTCGACGATCGACCGAGCCTCGGCGAGGAGCGAGTCGGCGTCGTCGTGGTCGTGTTCGAACGCCACGTCGGCGGCGCTGGCCAGTGCGTAGGCGAGCATGACGTTCTCGGGTGAGCGACGGGCGAGCTGCACGCCCCGCAGCGCCGACGGCATCGCCTGGTCGGGTTCGTCGGTCGTTCGGGCGACGACGCTGTGGGCGAGCGCCATCTGGGCGGCTTCGCCGATGCGGTGCTCGTCGGCGAAGGCGATCGATGCCGTGGCGAGCGCACGGGCGGTGTCCGGTCGTCCGCTCTCGAGCTCGGCGATCGCTTCGAAGATCGGCTGTGACCGCGGCGACGAAGTAGTCGGGTCGGCTCGCGGCCATCTCGTTCGCCTGGGCGAGGAACGGGCGGGCATCGTCGAACCGTGCCGCCCATGACCCGGACGCCGCCGAGCACCATCGGATGGGTGGGCTCGGTGATCGGCGCCTGCGCCTCGACGGTCGCGAGTGCCGGATGCGACGTCGCCTCGGGCGAGGTGGATCATCGCGGTCAGCGACAGGATCAGTCCGGCGTCGACCCCTTCGATGTCGAGCCGGCTCGCGGTCTCGAGTGCTCGTTCGGCTTCGGCGAAGCGGCCGGTCACGAACGAGACCCAGCCGTGGACGATCGCCAGCCCTTCGTGGTGGTCGACGAGGTCGCCGAGCCGTTCGATGTAGCGGGTGACGGTGTAGGTGCGGCCGATGTTGAGGAGCTTGGTGGCGTTGGCGGCGACGAGGTCGGCGGCCTCGACGCGGCGGCCCGCTTGCAGGTAGTGCTCGATGGCCGTCATCAGCTCCCCTGCTTCGGCGTGCCATCGGCCGGCCGGCGGCGTGGAGCTCGGCGCAGCGCTCCGGCGACGACCGTTCGAGCTCGGCGCGCAACAGATCCTGGAGGAGGTGGTGGAAGCGGATACCACGTCCCGGTTCGGTCGAGGGCGATCACCAGCTGGTTGGACGAGGCCAGGTCGGCGAGCCACTCGGCGCCGTCGTCGACGCCGCAGACCTCGTCGATCAGCGGTCCCGAGAGCCGGTCGAGGATCGAGACCTCGAGGAGCCGGCGGCGTTCGTCCGGGTCGACCGAGTCGAGGAGCTCGTCGGTGAGGTAGTCGGCGACGAGTTGGTCGTCGCCGTGGAAGGAGTCGACGAAGTCGTCGATGTCGTCCTCGTCGCGCAGGGACAGGCCGGCGAGCACGAGCCCGGCCGCCCAGCCCTCGGTCCGGTCGCTGGAGGCGATCGACGGCTTCTGGTCGCAACCCGGTGGCCTCGGCGTCGAGCAGCCACCTCGCTTCGTCGGTGTCGAATCGGAGGTCGTCGGCGCGGATCTCGGTGAGCTGGTCGCGGACGCGGAGTCGGCCGAGACGGAACGGCGGATCCACCCGGGTCGACAGCACGAGGACGAGGTTCGGGGGTCGGAGCGAGATGAGGCGTTCGACGCTGCGATGGACGTCGGGGTTGGTGATCGAGGTGGTAGTCGTCGACCACGAGGACGACCTCACCGTCGACGGCGACGAGCTCGTTCACGACCGCGCGCACCACGGCGTCGAGTCCGTCGCCCTGAGCAGAACGCACCGATTCGCCCAGGTTCGGCACCGACTCCTCCAGCGCAGCGGCGACGTAGGTCCAGAAGCTCGACGGGTCGTTGTCGCCCTCGTCGACCTGCAACCAGCCGGACTGGGTGTCACGTGCGTCGAGCCACCCGTTGATCAAGGTCGACTTCCCTGACCCTGCTGGCGCGCTGACGAGCACGACGCCGCGACCGGCGTCGACGGACCCGTCGAGGAAGTCGAGCAGGCGGCCGCGCCGAAGATACCGGCCGGGTGGCCGCGGCGGAGCTGACCTTGGTGGCGGTGACGGCCGCATCCGGACCGGCCATCAGCCCAGCGTAGGACAGCCCGACAACGACCCGGCCCCGAGACGGCGACTCACCCGGGTGAGATCACCCGGCGGGGTGATGTCGGTCTCACCCCGGTCCGGCGACCATCGAGCCATGCCCCGACCCTCCCGCTACGAGATCGAGATCCGTGGCCGAGCCACCGAGCGGATCCTGCGCCCCGCCGTCGACGACTTCCAGATCGAAGCCACCGACGGCGGCACCACCCGCCTCGTCGGCGACGTCCGCGACGCATCACACCTGAACGGACTTCTCGCCCACTTCACCTCGATGAACGTCGACGTCGTCGGACTCCGACGCATCGACGGCCCTGACCCCTCTCCATCCGAGCTCTCCGCACCAATCCAACACACCAACGAAAGGCACCACGTCATGACCACCACCACACCCACGGCGCCGTCACTCGACCGATCGGTCGCCGACCCGGACGCCTGCAGCGCATCGGCGGCGCCGCCGCCCTGCTCGCCGCCGGCACATTCGGCTACGGCATCGTCATGTTCGCCACCACCTTCGCCGACTACACCGACCCCGACGCCACGCCGGCCGAGTCGGTCGACTTCCTCGTCGGCCACCAGGGCGCACTGCTCGCCTGGTACATCGGCATCTTCATCGTCTTCGGCGCCGCCCTCGTTCCCCTCGGCCTCGCACTGCGTCAGCGCTTCGCCGACCGCACGCCGACACTTGCCAATGCCGGAATGGTGTTCGCCGGCATCTGGGCCGCGCTGATGTTCGCCACCGGCATGATCTCGAACATCGGGATCGAAGCGGTCGCCGACCTCGCCGAGACGGACCCCGACCGAGCCGTCACCGTCTGGTCCACGATCGACACCGTCACCAACGGCCTCGGCGGCGGCAACGAGCTCGTCGGCGGCATCTGGATCGCCCTCGTCTCGATCGCCGGGATCATCACCGCCCGCCTGCCCCGCTGGCTCAACTGGGTCGGCATCGTCACGGCAGTCGCCGGACTGATCACCGTCGTCCCCGACTTCGAGGCCGTCGAGATGGTCTTCGGTCTCGGCTCCATCGTCTGGTTCGTCGGCGTCGGCATCGCGCTGCGCCGCAACTCCCAGGTGGCGTCATGACCGCCCGACCACCATCCGGTCGCACGAGTCCATCGCGGTGCGCACGGCGGCGGCGGGCGCTGCAGGCATCTGCCTGGCCTTCGCCGGGATGCAGGTGGCGCTGGCCGCCGGCGCACCGCTCGGCGAGCACGTGTGGGGCGGAAGCCAGCCGCGTGTCCTACCCACCCGCATGCGGATCGCCTCGGTCGGCGCAGCCGCCATCCTCGCCGGCGTGGCCACGACCGTCGCCCGCCGTCGCCTCCGCACTCACCGGATTCGTCGCCTACCGAACCCGGCGAGACGAAACGTCGCTGTGACAAGTCCGGTCGCTCGAGTTCGCTGTCGTAGGGCGGCCGTACCGTCCTCGCCGTGCCCGGGGAACCTCTTGCACGGCTACCAGACGACATCGTTCTCACCCGTGACGAGGCTGCGATCGTCCTGTTCGGCCTCGATGTCGTCGACCACGCTGACGTGAGCGCAGATGAGGCCGCCGAGGTGACCCGGGCCGTTCACCTCCTGACGGCGAAGTTGTGGCCTGATCTCGGCGGCCTACTCGACGATGACGAGACGTAGGCTGGGAGCGATGACCACGAGGCTCATGGACAGCGGAGTCCGATCACTCATGGCTGCGAAGCGACTCGGGATCGACGGCGCTGACGCTTACCGCATGCTGTTCGACGGCGAGCTCGACGGCGGTCCCGGTCGGGATGGAATGGTCTACTTCGACGAGGCCTCCATCGACCGGTACCTCGAGCGCCACGGGTTCGGTGTGGTGGCCGAGACTTCTGACGGAACTTCTAACGGACCGAACGAGACCGAGCGTGAAGCCGAGGTACAGGACGGCACGTCGGATCCGCGAAACCCCAACTCGGCGGCACGACGCGGTACCAGACGACACAGGCCGGGACGCGGTACGTCGAACTCATAACCCGAAGGTCGGAGGTTCAAGTGGTGCTGTCACGGTGGTCGGCGTCGGTGATGCGGCCGAGCCAAGGGTGGAGCGCAGCGAGGATGCGCTCTTCCCGGACGGCCGTGGTCTTCGGGTGGTTGCCGGTGTCGGCGTAGTCGGGCCGCTGGGCGTTGCACCGGTAGTAGGGCTTGCCCTTGAGCGTGGCGCCGTGCATCGACCGCCCGCACGACGAGCAGCGCTGCATCCCGGCGAGCAGGTACTTGCCTGGCTCCGCTCTCGGTCGCCGCCAGCACCGGGAGGGCGCGATCGGGAGGCAAGTCCGGGACCAACTCCGGGACGACGACACTTCGTTTGACCATGAGTGAGCTGCTCGACCGCACAACCGGTTCGGGGAACCGAAGCCGGCGCAGCCGGGCGCGTCGGTCACCTGCGCTCGAGGCGTCTCACGAGGGCCGAATCAGGGCCCAGCTCCTGAACGAAGTGCAACCAATCGGCCGTGCATCGCTCCTCGGAGCTCACCGAGTCTGAATGCCGATCGTGGTCCGAGACGTAGGGCCCAGCGAGCGGCTCGGCGTCGATGAACACGTCGCGGAGCCAACAGGTCTGCTCCGTGGACCAGTAGCGGAGCATTGTGAGCCAGCCCTCACCGAGGTCCTGGACGTTGCCCTCGGCGCTCAGGATGCCGGCCCAGGTGACGTGGACGCCGGCCCACTCGCGGGAGACCGATGACCAGTCGGGCATCAACACCCCACGGGCTGGCACGCGAGATCCGTCGACCAGCTCGATGGTCAACCCGCTCGCGCCGGCGTCGGGATCCGGCCCCGGCTGGTCGGCCGGCAGCCGGATGTCCCATGCGTTGTGCCGACAGCTCCAACGCCCGCGGGAGTCGTTCGTCTGCCCATCACCGTGCCAGTTGAAGAGCTCTGCGCGGTGCTCGTGGCTCCGCACGAGCGCTGCCCAATCGCGAGGCAGATTGACCTCGAACACCGGCGCGTCAGGATCGATGATCAGGCGCCACCGTGACCGATCGAAGCCCACTCCGTCCTGGGCCGCACTGTGCAACTCGTGGAGGTTATCCGGGATCATGTCCCAGGTTCGGAGGGCTTGCCACGGGAGCTCGCCGCACTCGTACACGTGGTCGAGGTCACGGAAGAGGGGAGTGTGACCGAGCCAGCATTCCTGGCTGTCGCGTTCGACCGGAGCGGTGAGACGATCGCCGTGGGCATCGACCAGCGCCTCGGCAAGGGGGCGCCGATCCTCGGCCCAGCGGATCCGGGTGGTGATGACGTCAGGAGTCCCGCACCACGGATTCACATCCCACGCCGTCGCCAACAAGATCTCGTGGAGACGCCCCCACCTCATCTCGGCCACACGTTCAGACGCCTCATGGACGGAGCGTCGGGTCGGAGCAACCGCATCACCTCGCGAGACCTCGGTACCACGGTCGAGCGCGTGAAGGACGCAGCCGCCGAACGGCCCCCCGAGGATCGCGTCGATCAGCGAGGCTCGATCGAGCGCATCTCCTCGCTCGCGGTTCGGGTAGCTCACGGAGCCATGATGCCTCTCCAGTGCCGTCTCAGCTCATCAGCACACGTGGCCGGAACGCAGCGACGCACCGCCCGGGTCAGGTTCGCTGCACGGCGTATTGGATGAGCACGATGCCGTTGCTGAGGATCTGGGTGCGCTGGGGCGAGAAGAACGCGGGCAGCGTGTGGAGCCCGATGAGGTCGGCAGCGGATGGGGCGCCGAGGGTGAGCGGGTAGATCCAGAGGTGGAGCTCGTCCAGCAGGTCGTTTTCGAGGAGTCGTCTGGTCACTGCGCCGAAGCCGTACTGGACGATGTCGAGCCCGGGCGCTTCCTTCAGGGCGCTGATCCGGGACGGGACGTCGTCGCTGATCAGTTCGGCTGGTCCCCAGGTCGGGTCGGTGAGCGTCGAAGAGACGATCACCTTGGTGGCGGCGTTCATCCGGTCGGCGACCTCGCCCTCGTAGGTCGGCCACACCGGAGCGAACACCTCGTAGGTGCGTCTGCCCAACAGCACGGTGTCGCAGCGGCGCAGCAGCTCGGCCTGGATGTCGTCGGCCTCGGTGGCTCCGCCGCCGGGCAGGGCGGGCCAGCGATGCGGCGCTTCGACCACGCCGTCGAGGGTGATGTAGGTGGAGTTGATGATCTTGCGCATGAGTTGACTCCTTCGCGCGCTGCCTGGTGAGCGGATAGGGGGCTTGCCATTGCGGAGAGCGCGGATTCAGTTGCCGGCCGCTCGGCCGCGTACGGGGTAGCGGAGGTGCAGCGCTCTGGTCCCCTGGACCACGACGGGGTCCTCGAGCATCACGTGGCCGCCGACGAGGTCGCCGAAGTAGCGGATGCCCCACTTGCCGCCCCAACCGTCGGTCTGGTCGACGAGTCGGCGGCCCGCGATCAGGGCCTCGCAGCCCGAGGTGAGCTCCTGGAGCATCGGGGCGCTGGCCGCATCGACCGAGAAGGTCATCGTGTCTTGCGCGCTCGGCACCGTGACGTCGCCCGTCCAGTACCAGTCGAACAGCTCCGCCAAGTTGTCGTCGGTCTGGGCGACGAAGCCGTCCAGGGACATGCACATGTGGGTGAGAACTCTGGTCATGTCACCTCCGACGTGATCGGCGTCGATATTTCATCGGTCGCGGGCAGCCTGCGGTCAGGCGGCAGGTGAGTCGCTGTAGGGGGCGGTGATGAGCTCCATCAGTTGCGAGGCAGGCTGGGCCGTCGGGCCAGGAGTCGTTGGTGACGGCGATGCTGAGCTTCATGGCGCCTCGGTGGGGTGAGGGCGAAGGTCGGGTGGCGTGGTGTTTCGGTGGCGATGGCGTCGTCGGTGGATCGGGCGGTGACACCGAAGTGGCGGCGGACGAACAGTGAGGTGGGCTTGGCCAGATAGGCGCGCAGCACGGGGACCGACTCGGCGGCGTCGAGTTCGCGGACGAGGTAGTGGATGCGGTCGTCGCCTCGGTGGAGCTCGACCTCGCCGGCGGCGCGCACGTTGCGGGCCCATGCACTGTCGCTGTAGGCGGCGACGAGCCAGACCGCACCGGCGTCGCCGAAGACAGGTGCGATGGGTGTGGTGCGGGCCTGGCCGGTTCGGCGACCGGGTACGGTCAAGAGTCGGAGGAACGGCGGCCCCTTGCCCCGGCTGAGTACCCAGTCGAGGATCCGGTTGGCCCACGTCAGGATCCGGGGCGGCCGGCGGGTTCGGGTCGCGGTCGTCATGTGCCCGCTCCGCCGGGGCCGGCCATGAAGCTGTACTGGATGCCCGCGATCCGTGTCTCGTCGTCCGCGGCCGGCACGAGCACGAACGAAACTCGGGTGTCAGCAGGAACCGGGTTCCCACGTGCCTCGCCGTCGGCGTGCTGTCGGGCGACCACGACGGCGGCGTCGCCGTAGTCGCGGCTGCTGATCTCGTCGAGTTCGAGCTGGTCGTAGCGCAGGTCGGGTCCGAACCGGTCGAGCCAGGCCGGCTTGGGCAGCGCGAACCCGACGGGTCCGATGCCGACGAAGTCCTCGGCCAAGAGGACGTCGAGGGCGTCGCGGTCGCCGGCGCGCTCGGCGTCGGTCCAGCGAGTCAACAGGTCGTGGACATCGGTGGTGGTCATGTTCCCTCCTCGGGATCGTCGGGTGTCGTCGTGGCGTTGTCGGCGAGGCGCTGCAGAAGGTCCCGAAGCGTCGCCAGGTCTCGGTCGCTGAACCCGGCCCGCAGCCGGGCATCGAAGTCGTGCACGACGCCGAGCAGCGATCCGAACGCGATTTCGCCCGCGGGGGTCATCGTCACGTCGTGGACGCGACGGTTCTGCGGATTGCGGGTCCGCACGACCAGCCCCGCCGACTCCATCCGGTTGAGGTGGTGGGTCAGCGTCGCCCCCTCGATGCCGAGTTCGTCGGCGATCTCACGCTGCGACTGGTGCAATCCACCCTTCAACGACGCGAGAACCAACCAGTCGGCCAACGTCCTGCCAGCATCAGCGAGGGCAGCGTCGAAGGCCCGGCTCACCTGCCGAGCTCTCCGGCTCACGAACAAGCCGATCGGCTCGTCTTCTCTCATGCCGCAAGCTCAGATATCTAAGGATTCGATGTCAATGTTGTTCGGGCGAGTCGAACGGGGGTCGCCAAGCGCTTTCGTATGTGGCTCTGTCCACACCAGCGTGGACTTCGAAGAACGGCTCCGTGATGGTGGCTGCGCAACGAGGCCGCTCTCAGCGCAGAGGTCCGGCGCGGATGAGAGGCTCTCCTGGTGGGACCGGACGAAGAGGTACTCCAGGGCGGCGTCGCGAACGCAGGCGCCGTCATCCGCACCGGGTCGGACGTGCTCCGACCGTCGAATCCTCACTCAGCCTCCATCTTCCATCTGTTGTCTGCGCTGGAAGCGAAGGGGTTCGAGGGCGCGCCGGTACCGGTGCGGTTGGAGGTCGATGGACGTGAACGGCTTCGCTTCATCCCCGGAGATGTCGCGATCCCTCCGTTCCCCGACTGGGTTCAGACCGACGACGCTCTGACCTCGATCGCCGAGCTCATCCGCGGTCTGCACGACGCGTCGACCGTCGTCGATACGGACGGGATGACCTGGAGCTCGGAGATGGCCGATCCCAACGGTGGACCGGTCATCTGCCACAACGACGTATGTCTGGAGAACGTCGTCTTCCGCGATGGTCGTGCCATTGCGCTCCTCGACTTCGACTTCGCCGCTCCGGGCCGTCGCACGTTCGACCTGGCCGCGTTCGCCCGTATGTGTGTTCCGGTCGACGACGACGTCAACTCGGCCAAGCTGGGCTGGCACCCCTCGGACCGGCCGACCCGCTTGCGTCTGGTGTGCGATGCCTACGGCCTTGCCGCCGCGGACCGATCGGAAGTGCTTGGTTCGCTCGACGTGTCGATCGCAAGGGGCGGCGAGTTCGTCCGGCGCAGAGTTGAGGCGGGAGAGCCCGGATTCGTGCAGATGTGGGAAGACATGGGTGGGATGGAACGGTTCGATCGCCGACGCCGTTGGTGGGCGACGGCTCGCGCCTCCTTCAGTGCGGCGATGCGGTAGCGCTCGACCGCATCAGGATCCTCGGCCCGCTGGAGATGACCGGCTACACCCAGCAAGAAGCGATGTACGGGGACGCCCAGATGGGTTGAAATCGACGGCATATCCGGGATGGCCGGCAACGATGAAGTTGTCGGGGTGCGAGAGTGACAGGCGTGACCGACGAACGCGAACGGGACGAAGTGGGTCGCCTGGTCATCATCACGGGACTGCCCGGCAGCGGAAAGACGACCGTGGCGACGGAACTGGCCTCGGTGATGCCTGCCGTGCGGATGTGTCCGGACGATTGGATGATGTCCTCGGGTATCGACCTGTGGGACTCCGCCGCCCGTAGTCGGATCGAGCAGTTCCAGATGGCGTTGTCGCTCGGACTGCTCTCGGAAGGTCAGAACGTCGTCATCGAGTGGGGCGTCTGGACGCGAAGGGAACGGGACGAGCTGCGCGATGCCGCACGCGCTGTCGGCGCCCCGGTCGAGCTGCGCTGCGTCACTGCCGACACCGACGAACTCTGGCGGCGGATCGTCGAGCGTGACCTCGAGGGACGATGGGGCTCACGTTCGATCCGGAGAGACGAGCTCGATGCGTGGACGGAGGCCTACGAGGTGCCCGACGCAGAAGAGATGTCGACCTATGACCCTCCGGAGTCTGGCTGATCCCGCGTGGACAACGACCGGTTACGCGGGTGATCCGAGCGGCGCAGTCCGGGACGCACTTCGGGGGCGGTGCACCGGCGCCGAATCGTCGGCGAGGATCCTCTCGTTGCGTATCGCTGGTACCCCATCGGCGAGGATCCTCTCGTTCGGTAGACCCTGCTCCGTCGCGCCGTCGGCGAGGACCCTCTCGTTCGGTACTCCCGGTGCACCGTCGGCGAGGATCCTCTCGTTTGGTCCCAAGGCCATCGCCCAACGCCGGCTACGCGATGGCGATCTCGTAGCAGCGGTGTCCCCGAAGAACGAGTTCGAGCGTCCACAAGTACGCCCCGTTCGGGACGCTCGAGGCGGGCGGCTTCTCCGGTGTTCGGATCGGCCGATACTTCGTGTCGTCGACCACCACTTCAGGGCCGCGGCTCGTAGCCCTCGATCCGAGCGCGGGGCTCGGGGCGGCCGTGGAAACCGAGACCGTCGATCGCCAAGAGAGTGCCGTCGAGCTCACCGGGACCGTCGATCGACACAACGTAGAGGCGGTCGAGCTCGGGACCGCCGAACGTGACGTCGGTGGGGTTCTCCACCGGGAGCGGGACGGTGCGATCGAGGCCCGCGGAGGTGAACCGGGCCAGCTGGCCGCCCCCGACGAGCGCGCACCACAGCCCGCCGTCGACATCGAAGGTGGCGCCATCGGGAAGGCCGTCGAGCTCGCTCGTGTCTCCGAACACGCGTCGGGGGCCGACGCTGCCGGTGTCGGGTTCGTAGTCGTACGCGAAGTACTCGGCCGACGTGTCGCCGATGATCAGCGTCATGGCACCATCAACAGCGGCGACGGCGGGGCCGTTGGTGTTGGCGATGTCGGAGTCGAGCAGTCGCCATCCCATGGACGAAGACCACCACCACGCCGAACCTTCCGCCGGACCGAGGTTGAGCTTGCCCGTGATCACGTTGCCGTCGAGGTCGGCACAGGCGTCATTGCATCGCCCCCCGAGCTCAGCGGGAAAGCTTGCGAGGAGCGCGGTCGTGCCGCCGTCGACATCGACAACGTGGAGGCCGTCGTCGAGCACGGCGACGAGCCGCCGGTCCTCGGTGGGCACGATGCCGGTCGGCATCGTCGGCATCGCCATCGTGTGCAGCTCGCCCACGCCACCCTCCAGCCAGTGCAGCGCGCTCTTGGCGCAGTCGACGAAGTAGAGGCGGTCGGTGCGATCGTCCCACACGACGCTCTCGCCCCAGCCGAGGGTGATGTCGCTGATGCGGTTGATCCTCATGGTGTCGATTCTGGCTCGCATCACGCCACGCAGGGCTGACCGCTCCGAACCTCCGTGTCCCCTTGACGCTGGCTTGAAACGCTTCGCGAAGCGCCGATCGCTGCGTGTCGCGGTCGACGCAGCTTCGTCAACCAGAGCGGTCGAGAGGTCGCAGCTGGATCCAGTAGTTCTCCGTCGGCCCCTGGTCGGCGAGCCCGAAGCCGAGCCGTTCGTACAGGGCTCTGGCGGGAGCATTCTGAGTTCCGGTGGTAAGGAAGGCCTTGACCGCTCCCAGCTTCCGTCCTTCGTTCAGGAACGCCTCGACCAGCGCCGTGCCGAACCCTTGTTCCGGTGCGCCTCGGCGACATCGAGCTCATGGAGGTAGAGCATCGAGGTGTCGTCCGGGCGTTCGATGTGTTGGCCCCAACACCAACCAACGACCTCACCTTCGTCAATCGCGAGGAACGAGACAGTCCCAGTGGCATCGAGAAACCTCCCGCTGCTCTCGAGCCCGCGAAAGCGGCGTACCGCTCGACCGAACAGGTCCCGCTCGTCCGTCCCGCTGTGCGAGCAAGGAGGCATCGCGGGCGGAGTTACCAGCGAAAGCGCGTGACGTCGTTCGGGAAGTCGAACCACGCCATGGCCTTGGTCGGCGTGAAGCGGACCAACCCCCCGGCAGCCTCGCCCTCCCAGGCGTCGGGTTCGGGCGTGTAGCCCCGCTCGCCGTATTTGGCGCCGATGGCCTGGGCGATGCGGGTACCCAGGTCGAGACCGGGCGGTTCGGCCGGCGCAGCCGTGCCCTCGACGATGACCGCCTGCCACCCATCCTCGAGATGCAGTACACACGCCGGGTTGGTGCGCAGGTTCTGCACGTGGCGGGTCGTCGGCGCACCGTCGTAGTAGAGGCCGTCGTCGATCCACACACCCCAACGAGGCACCACGTGGGGTCGATGGTCGGGCCGGGTCGTGGCCATCCAGTACTGCAGCGAGGCGACGAGCCGGTCGGTGACTTCGGCCCACGTCAGCGTGCCCTCGACGGTGTCGGGCACCCCGTAGCCCTTGGGCATCAGCGGACGATCGATGGTCGGGTCGGTCACGCACGGAGGGTACGCCGCCGCCGTGACCGACGGTCGAGGAGCTCGCCATCGAGACCTTCTTCCCTGCCGACGATGGGACCCGCGCCGCCTTGCTCCGTTGACGGGGAGCAGTCCCACCTGTCTTCGACCGCCGGCTCGAGGGCGGCCACGTCAGCGGGGCAGTGTCCCCGAATCTCAGCGTCCTGCCTCCACGGATACGCACCGATAGGACGGCCTCGAGCGGTCGCCACGAGTGATATTCGGTCCCGGCGATAGGTGCTCGCTTCTACGGTGTCCGTCTGATGCGTGTCACCTTCTTCAAGCTGGTGGAGGACCGGCGCTCGTACTGGGAGGCGGTGCGGGGGAAGCGGACTCGGGTTCCGGGCACGCCCATGGCCCTTGGCCGTGGAGGCATGCCGCATGACCTTCTCCAGCTGCTCGTCGAAGGCAGCGTCGGCGTCGACGATGGCTTCTGGGGCAGCGTCGCCGCTGGAGCGACGTTCAAGAGCACTGGGCGCAAGCGGACCAGGCCCGGCCGTGCGGTGATCGCTCGGAACCGGGACGGTATCGACCGGGCGGAACATGTCGTCGGCCACCATCTGCGCCGCTGGGGGCAAGGGAAGCCGACACCGTGTGCCGCGGTTCTCGACGCGTACGCCGAGAGGTGGGAGGCCCTCGAGGACGGGGAAGGACTCACGCTCGGCTGGCCGGACCTGACCTTCCTCGGGAAGGTCGAACGCAGCAGAACGCGTGTCCACTGACGGACCAAATCACCGAAGCCAGGCCCCGGTTCGGACCTGAAGCTGGCACCGCGGATACCCTGATGGTCGAGCCGAAGCGCCATGTACACCGGCTCGGTGATCTCAGCGACGAGGAAGCGGCGGCCATCGGTCGGGTCACCAACCGGATGGCTCGTCTACTGCGGGACGTGCTCGGCGCCGAGCACGTGTACTCCTTCCTCTACGGCGACGCGGTCGAGCATCTCCACGTCCACCTCGCCCCGCGATACCCCGGCACACCACAGGAGTTCTGGGGGCACCGGCTGACGCGTTGGCCCGAAGCGCCTCGGGTTCATGTCGAAGCGGAGATGCGCGAGCTCGTCTCCAGGCTGCGCGAGGCCCTGCGCTCAGGCGACGACTCATGAGCTTTCGGCATGCGCGCTTTCGCGACGGTTCCACGGCGATGAGCGCGGTCTTGACCGTCGTGTTGCTCACCGGAATGGAGGTCTCCGACATCCGCCGTGGAAGCGGGCCGAACGATGCAGCCGATGACCAGGGGACGGCGGGCTGGTTCGGGGCGGCCATGGGCGTAGCCATCACCGCATCGGTGATCTCGCTGTTTCGTGATCGGCTGGGGCCGGTGCCACGGCGGCCCAGACGGTGGTGGACTGGACTCGGGTTCGTCTGGGCCGGTGCGGCCTTGAACCGCTGGGCCCGGGCGGAGCTGGGCATCAACTACCGGTCACAGCTCACGATCGTCCACGACCACGAGGTCATCGCTTCGGGTCCCTATCGCCTCGTCCGCCACCCCATGTACACCGGCGCCACGCTCATCTGCCTGGGTTGCGCGCTCGCCGTCGACGCGTGGCCAGCGTCGCTTGCGTGGGCGCTCCCCGCCGCCGGCCTTGTCCACCGAGTGCGAGTGGAAGAACGGCTCCTGCGTTCCGCCCTCGGATACCGCTACGAAGACTTCGCCGACAGTCGAGCACGACTCGCTCCCGGCGTCTGGTAGTCGATACGCGCCGATCTTCTTCGCCTGCGCCAGTCGGTTGGCCGGAGTTCGCAGCTGCTGATCGGGGCTACTCGGGACTTGAGAGCTCGACCAGCGAGGACCAGAGCGCTTCGAGCGCGTCGACCACATGACCGTCCTCTGCGGCGACGTTCGACAGAGCGTTGTCGTGAGCGACCTGCTGGGCGATCTGCAGGTGCCGTGGCCGCAGATTGCGGTGCGCGTCCATCGTGGCTCCATCGGAGACCCAGAAGGCCATCCACGACACGTGCAACACGTGGCAGAACGCTCCGACAGGTCCTCCGAGCTCGGAACGAGTCGGTAGCCGCTCCTGAGCGAAGGGAAACGCCGCGAACCAGTCGTGCATGCCGTCGAAGACGGGGTCAGCGGCGGCATACCGAACGTCTGGAATCCGAGCCTGCACGATCGCGCTAGCGCACATCAGACACGGCTCGAACGTCGTCGACAGCACCAGATCCTCGGTCGGCCCCAGGGGAAGCAGCGCCAGCGCGTTCATCTCCCCGTGAGCGAGCGTCGTCGAGGCCAGGACACCCGGTTCGGTCCGCTCCTCGATCATCCGGTTGCGGCCCACGGAGACGATCCGTCCGGTCGAATCACTGATTACGGCTCCGACCCCGGCACAACCCGAACGCCAGGACCGCCACGCCTCGTCCAAGGCGATCCGCCACGGCTCGTCCAGCGCCTCGTATGCATCCTTGGCCCCACTCATCGTGCGGACAATACGGCGAGGGTCGTACTCGATGCCGCCAGCTGCGTGATGTCGGTGATCGAGCGAGAGCGACGCGCCGTTCGGTCGAGCGCTCTCGGCGTGGTCGGTCGGGCTGTAGAGCAGCTGATCAGCCCGGTTGCCCGGGCTGTGTCGGGCCTGGGCCGAGGTAGACGTACTCCTCCGCAACGGGTGCCGGACTCCTCCTGTGGCCAGTGGCGGCTGTCGCCAGCGGCGGCACGGGCGAGGCCTGGACCTCCCTCGCCGTGTTCAGCGTCGCCGTTGCTGTCTTGGCCACGTCGTTCATGGTCGTGGTTGCCGTCCTGAGTGGCGCACTGGTCTGGCGAGACCCGACGGCGCTGCAATCATCGACGACGGGGCTCCTACTCGACGGCTTGCATCTTGCGGTCTGGTCAATCTCTGCGCCGCTGGCAGCAGTCATGGTCTGTGCGACCACGGTCGTCGGGCTGCAGAACGACCTCGTCGGCCCGCTCGTTGTCGCTGCAGCGACATTGAAATTCGCAATGGCCGTCCTCGAAGTGATCGGACTTGGTTCCCGCCAAGGATGGAACGCTGGAGGATGGGCGGCCGGTTCGAGCGGATACGCGACAGTCCTGTGGTTCGTGCTCCTCCTCGTCGCCTTGGCCTGAACGATCCAGACGGCGTTACCGGTCGCCTCGCGACGCGCCGATCGGCTGCGTTGTGTGGTCGAAGCGGTCCGGGTTTCGGGGCGGCTGATCGATGCGGGTTGGAGAGACCGGTGCCATCGCATGTGCTGCAATGAAGCACATGTCTGAAGTTGGGATCCGCGCCCTGAAGCAGAACGCCTCGGCCGTCGTCGCCGAAGCCGCCGCCGGCGAGACCGTGACCATCACCGATCGCGGTCGCCCAGTTGCTCAGATGACCTCGATCCCGAAGTCTCGCCTCCAAGCACTGATCGACGCCGGCCACGCCCGAGCGGCGCGCCGTCGGATCACTGAGTTGACCCCGCCCACCGTTGGACCGAGCCTGTCGAGGGGGCTCCAGTCCATGCGCGACGACGAGCGCTACTGACGTGGCTCACTACCTCGACACGTCGGCCCTCGTGAAGCTCGTCGTTGCCGAGGACGAGACCGACGCACTGATCGCATGGCTCGACGAGACAAACGGCGACTGGGTGTCGAGCGACCTCACCCGAACCGAGTTGCTGCGAGCCGTCCGACGAACGACGCCCGATCGCGTCGTGCGCGCCCGCGAGGTTCTCGACTCCATCACGCTCCTCGACGTCACCACCCAGACCTACGAAGAAGCCGCCCGCATCGATCCGCAAGCGCTCCATACCCTCGACTCTTTGCACCTCGCAGTCGCCCTCGACCTCGGCGACGACCTGGAGAGCATCGTCACCTACGACGACCGACTCGCTGAGGCCGCAACCGCCAACGGTGTGCTCATCACGACCCCGACCTGACCGCCGGCGCACTCCGGTTATGCCGGCGCTGGGAGGCGGGGCTGATGCTCTTCGGCGAGGAGCCCTGGGAGGGAGCGGACCTGGCGCTGGAGCCGTCCGTGCGCGGGCAAGCCATCACGCGCGTCCGTCAGCTGCGCGACCCTGTTTCACACTTCCCCTCTCTTACTTCATCCCTATCCTCTCCACTTCATATCTCTCTTACATCTTACCTCTTCAATCTTATTCACTAACTACCCATCTTAACCAATTGGTGGAGCACGCGCCGCTCCCGCGAACCGGTTTGCGGATAGCGCTCACAAGCTCACCCCCACATCCTCATCAACCTTCTTCTCTCTCCTCGCCTGTCGTTGGCTCGTCCATGAGCACGTTCAGTGGATGGTCGGGTGAACGCCCGATGTGCACTCGCCGGTCATGGCGCATGGTGTGACCGCTGGACGATCGACCGAAGGAGACGGGGTAGATGGCAACCACCGTGGCGAACGGCGTGGAGCTGTACTACGAGAGCACTGGCGAAGGTGACTGCCTCGTGCTGACCCATGGTTCGTGGACGGACGCAACGGGATGGGAGCACGCCGCAGCGCTGTTGGCTGAGCGGTACCGGGTCGTGGTGTGGGACCGGCGTGGTCACTCCCGGAGCGGAGATGGCATGGCATCCGGGAGCCGCGCTGAGGACGCTGCCGATCTCGCGGCGTTGATCGAGCAGGTGTCTGCGGGTCCCGTGCATGCCGTCGGGAACTCGTACGGAGCGAACGTGACCCTCACGCTGCTGGCGACTCGGCCCGATCTGGTGGCAACCGTCGCCGTCCACGAACCGCCTCTCTTCGGACTTCTGGAGGGCACGCACGACCCGACACTGCTCGAGCAACTTGCCGGTGCAGACGTCGAGCTCGACGTCGTGCGGAAGTTGATCAGCTCGGGGGACCATCGCCGCGCCGCCGAGCACTTCGTCGAGCACGTCGCGCTCGGACCGGGCATGTGGGGCCAGCTCCCGGACGCCTCGCGCTCGGTCATGGAGGCCAACGCCCCCACGTTCCTCGACGAGCTCGGGGACGAGACCGGCTTGTCGATCGATGCTGCTGCACTGGCCCGGACAGAGGTGCCGGTGCTGCTCACGAACGGCACGGACAGCCCGGAGCTGTTTCCGGCGGTGATCGCCCAGCTGGCCGGACTGCTGCAGGATGCGCAGGTCGAGGTTCTCGAGGGCGCCGGTCACATCCCACACGTCACGCACACCAAGAGTTGGGTCGCTCGCCTCGTCGACTTCCACGAGAAGCATGGCCGGCGATCGGCCGCGTAGGGGCCGCTGCATGGGGAAGACTTGCTTCGATGGAGCGGGTCAGCCTGGCCGAGCTGTGTTCGGCGATCTCGTTGTTCACCGATCTCGGGACCGGTCAGCCTGCGGAGCACGGGATGCGGACGGCGCTCACTGCGATGCGCCTCGCGGACCTGGTCGGACTCGACGACGACGCCCGTTCCGTCTGCTACTACACGAGCCTCCTGCGGTTCTTCGGGTGCACTGCCGATGCGGCAACGACGGCAGCTGGCGTGGGTGGTGACGAGGCCGGGTTCTACGGCGCCATGGCGCCGGTGTCCATGGGCTCGAACCGCGAGCAGCTTCGCACCATGGTGAAGGTGGTGGCGCCCGACGCCTCCCGCACCGGGCGTGCTCGCAGGTTGCTCGCGATGGTCGTCGATCCGGCAGGTGCCGAGCGGACGTTGTTGCCCCACTGCGAGGTCGGTGCGCGGTTGGCCAGCCGCATCGACCTGCCCGAAGGAGTCGCGGATGCGCTCCGCGTCGCCTACGCACGCTGGGACGGCAACGGCGTTCCGACCGGTATCGCCGGGGACGACATACCGCTCCCTCTGCGGATCGCGACGATCGCACGTGACATCGTCCTGTGGTCCGACCGCAACGATGCCGATGTCTCCGATGTCCTCGCGCAGCGCAGGGGAAGAGCGCACGACCCCGCACTCGTCGACGCCGCCGTGGCCGATCTCGCGTCCCTCGTCGTTCCTGCCGACGGTGACCTCTGGGACGAGACGCTCGGTGCCGAACCATCACCTCGACGCACCTTGGTCGGTGGTGCACTCGACGAGGCTCTCTGTGCCCTCGCCGACTTCGCCGACCTGAAGATCCCCGAGACCGCAAGCCACTCACGAGGCGTGGCTGACCTCGCGACAGATGCCGCGCGGCTCTGCGGCCTCGAAGAAGCCGACGTGGTGAAGGTCCAACGGGCAGCCCTGCTGCACGACTTGGGCCGGGTAGGCGTCCCGAATGGGATCTGGTCACACCCCGGGCCGCTCACCGCCGGCCAGTGGGAGAAGGTGCGGTTGCACCCGTACTACGGCGAGCGGATCCTCGCTCGCACCACCGGGCTTCGGGGCATCGCACGGCTTGCCGCTTGCGACCACGAACGCGCCGATGGGTCCGGCTACCACCGGGGCAGCACGGACGACGCAGATGCAGCGGCAGCGATCCTCGCGACCGCCGACGCCTACCAGGCCATGACCCAGCCGCGCCGCCACCGGGGCGCCATGTCGTCGGACGCGATCGTGGACGAACTCCGCAGTGAGGTCGACGTCGGCCGTCTCAACCGTCGAGACGTCGATGCGGTCGTCGCCGCTGCCGGCGGCGGCCCGACTCCGTCGCTGGAGACCGGTCGCCCGGCCGATCTGACCGAGCGCGAGGTCGACGTGCTCCGGCTCATCGCCCGAGGTCGCACCAACCGGCAGACGGCGACCGACCTCGGGATCTCGCCGAGAACGGTCGGCACGCACGTCGAACACATCTATGCGAAGGCCGGCGTCTCCACCCGGGCCGCCGTCACGCTGTTCGCCATCGAACACGACCTCCTCGATTGAGCGAGTTGGTAGTAGGTTCGACGTCGCCTCCGCCGGCGGCGGGGTCGGGACGGATAC